>NZ_JBVVNQ010000001.1:0-1078183 GCF_055810675.1 Burkholderia sp. YHN3-13
CGCGATCCTGATCGCCGGGCAAACGGGCACGGGCAAGAGTCATCTGGCACAGGCGCTGGGCCACTGCGCCGCCCGTCAAGGCCGGGACGTGCTGTTCATCTCGCAGACCGAGTTGTTCAAGCGGCTGAACGCCGCGCGCGCGACCGGCACCTACGAACGTCGGTTCCAACAGTTTGCCAAGGTGCCGCTACTGATCGTTGACGACTTCGCGCTCAAGCCCTTGCATACCCCACAAGACGAGGACTTCCACGATCTCGTGGACGCGCGGTACGAGCGCGCGGCGACGATCCTCACGTCGAATCTGCACTTCGACGAATGGGGTGCCGCGTTCCCCGACAACCGCATCCTCGGCACGGCAACTCTAGATCGGTTACGCCACGGCGCCTACCGGCTCGTGCTCGAAGGAGACAGCCGGCGCACCCCGAAACCCATGCCTGATCCGCCCCAAAATACAGTTGCCAAAAACGGCAAAAAACCGCAATCTTGAAACCGTTCGAACCCGCGCTTCACCGTCCGTTCCACTGGCGCCATTACGCCGACCATCCCCGGCTCCATTACGCCGACCCGTGACAGGTGGCCGACCACGCGTTCGACAATGCCTCGTATGACGCCTTCGCCAATGGCTACTTCCTGAGCCGCGACTTGATGAAGTGGTTCTGGAATGCCTACACGATCGACGAAGCCGAGCGCAACGAACGCTATGCGTCGCCGCTGCGCGCCTCGCTCGACGAATTGAAGGGCTTGCCGCCCGCGCTCATCCAGACGGCGCAGTTCGACGTGCTGCGCGACGAAGGCGAGGCATATGGGTATCGGCTCGACCAGGCGGGCAACGACGTGACGACGACCCGGTACAAAGGCACGATCCACGACTTCGGCCTGCTCAACGTGCTTGCTGCCGACGCACCGACGCGCGCTGCCGTGCAGCAGATGGCGACTGCGTTGAAGACGCGTCTGCAATGAATCGCATCCTTTCACGCTTTTATCGAGCCGATCATGAACAACGCCAAACAACTGCTTTTCGCTTACCTCGAATCGATTCGCGACCCACGCGCAGCTGGCGCACTGTTTGCCGACGATGGCGTGCTGGAACTCCCTTATCTGAAGTCGCTTGGCATTGACGGGCGAGCACAGGGGCCAAAAGCGATCGAAGGCTTCATCGCCTCGCTGCTCTCGAAAGTGCCGGATTTTGCGTTCCGAAACGTGCGGCTGCTGATCGAAACGCCTGAGCAGGTATTCGCCGAATATGAAGTCGAAGCGCTCGTTCCATCGACGGGGAAAATCTATCACCAGTTGTACGCAGGGCGGCTGGTGGCACGCGACGGCAAAATCCTCCTGTTGCGCGAAGCACTGGATACGATGGCTGCGGCACACGCATTCTCGACGGCGCAGCCCAATTGAAGAGATGACGATGAAAGGCCGTTTGATCAATCGAAGCGGCCTGCCGCTGTTTCATCCCGACTGGTCGCTTCTGGCCGGTTTCCGCAGCCCAACACGGTCGGCTGTAGCCGACCCTGAAGCGACAGTCGCCGGTCCAGAGAGCTGTCATTCAACGTGCGCATCGATGAACGGGCGGATGCTTCGAACGCCTTCTTCGGCGAGGCAAGCCGATGTATCCCGGCGCATCGTCGCGCGCACAAATTTCGCCAGAGATCGAAACCCCGATGAGTCAGTTGGCGCTTAGCTACTACACCCCGGCTGTATCCGCATTCGACTCGCTATTGCTAACACCAATCTCCGTTCGTACCTTGTGCGGCGTTTTGCCAGTCCATGAGTGGAACGCCCGAGCAAAGGAATTGGAATCGTCGAATCCCAGTAGAAAGGAGATCTCGGCGCTGGACATCGTAGTGTTGCGAAGATAGTGATAGGCCAACGATTCACGCAAAGTATCCAGCGTTTGCTGGAACGAGGTTCCCTCATCTTGAAGCCTGCGCTGCAACGTGCGGACGCTGACCGCGAGTTTTCGACTGATCACTTGCATGGACACCTCCCCTGCCGGGAGCGTCTCCAGCAGGGTGCTACGCACTCTGTCCGCCATACTGGCCGTCCTATCCAAATCCGCTAGTCTCTGACGTAGCGATGGCTCGAAGAACTGCCACATTTTGTGGTTTTCGGTCAGGAATGGCCGCTCGATATCCTCAGCAGCGAAGACAACGGTGGCTAAGGGCGCATCTGTCACTGGCACGCCGAAATATGCTTGGTAGGCGGCCGCGCTGTCATTCGATTCGCCCGTCGCCAACGGCCAACTCACTCGTAATGGGCGTACCGGACTTCGTGTCGCCAAGCGTGCTAGTTGCACGAAAAAGACCAGCTTGAAAGTGAGAAATACATCGGGTGGCGGCAGGGTGTGATCCAAGAAGTCAATGGAAACCGTGGTGTGCTCGATCGCTCGATCGATCCGAATGATCATGGGCGCTATCAGTCTGACGTACTTCGCGATTCGGTCGAGTGCTCCGCCCATATTTGAACTACATAGCGCGGCGAAAAGCTCGGGATCGAACCAGTCCGACGACATCACCTTTGCGATTTGCAGCGCTGCCGGTACGTCCGCGTTGATTGTCGCTGCCTCGGCCTCAATGGCCTTCCACAGCATGAAGAAACTGGTCGGATCGAGGCGAACGTTCTGACGCGAAAACAGATCCCCCGGTAGCTGCGCACGGCGCAAAACCGGCGAAGCTGCAATGCCTGCATCCTGCATCAACAAGCGCCATCCGGGCCAAATGGCATAGTCCGTCGGATGGCCGTGCCGACCGCTCGGAGGATACATACTTTTCGTATTCATCGCATGAGTCTATCCCGCGGATCACGTCATCACAATAGCAAAATGCGCCACAGGGGACCGCGTAAATATTGGCGTGTTCGGCGAGTCTGTTGGCGTGATCGGCTAGTGTCTATGGCGCGATCGGCAGGCAGAATGGCAGCAACCGTCGAGGATCGTCAGAATTGGTTTGCACCTCGAATCGCGCGTCATGCCGTTGCCGAGCCATCATGGCCATCCACTCTAGCCAGCCTCGCCGAGTCGTTCTTGAAGGAGGCCGGCAATGACGAACTCGGATCCATCTACATCAACAATTTTTCGCAAGCCTTCATAGGCGATTTCGAATACCGGGAGCTGGAGAGATGAAGAAGACAATTTTGATTACTGGGGCATCGTCGGGCTTTGGTTTGATGCTGGCGAACAAACTCCACAAGGACGGTTTCAACGTGATCGGCACCAGTCGTCAGCCGGAAAAATACGCGCGGAACGTGCCCTTCAAGTTGCTGCGCCTTGATATCGACGACGACACTTCTATCGAGTCGTTCACGCATGAGCTTTTCACCTATACGAAGCAACTTGACGTTCTCGTCAACAATGCGGGCTACATGGTGACGGGTATCGCTGAAGAGACACCGCTTGAAGTCGGGCGGCAGCAGTTCGAAACGAACTTCTGGGGAACGGTCAAGGTCACGAACGCCTTGCTCCCCTACTTTCGCAAGCAAAAGAGCGGCCAGATCATCACCGTCAGTTCCATCGTTGGCTTGATCGGCCCGCCGAACCTGTCCTATTACTCGGCTTCGAAGCATGCGGTCGAAGGTTATTTCAAAGCCCTGCGTTTCGAGCTGAACCAGTTCAACATCAAAGTCAGCGTGGTCGAGCCGGTGTGGTTCAAAACCAACCTTGGACAAAATTCGGTTTCGTCTACAGGCGGCAATATCCCCGACTACGACGCTTACCGCAAACAGGTTCGTGCCGCCACACAAAAAGGTATCGATGAGGCCGAGGCGCCTGATGCGGTTGTGCACACCATCACGAAAATCATCGGCACGAAAGAACCGAAGTTCAGCAATCCCGTTGGCAAGATGACGGGAATGATTCTTTTCCTGCAAAGCTATGCGCCCAAGATGTTCGAAAGCTCGATTCTCAAGAGCGTCAGGACCGCCGGATAAGCACGCCGGAGGCGAGCAGAACGAACCGCGCCGTCAAGCTAGAACGGTTATGGTTCAGAACATTCAATAAGGAATATTGATGAAATATTACCTGTGCAAGTTCATTCCTCCGCGACCCGACTTTCTCGCGACAATGTCGGACGACGAGTTGAAGTTGATGAAGCGACATGGCGCCTTTCTCGATGAGTTGTTCGCGCAAGGCGTAATCGTGGCACACGGTCCTGTGATTGATGACACTGGTGGCTATGGTGTCTCCCTCTACCAAATTCCGGACGAGGACGACATTGCCGCTTTCACCTCACAAGATCCCATCGTGCAAAACGGCGTCGGTCACTACGAGCACTACGTCATGCTGCGTCTGACATCGCACTACTGACCCACTCTCTGTAAGGAAGTCTTCATGAAAATCCAAGGTTCTGTCGCGCTCGTTACGGGTGCCAATCGCGGACTGGGTGCAGCATTCACCCGCGCCTTGCTTGCCGCTGGCGCGGCCAAGGTCTATGCAGCAGCGCGTGAACCGTCTACCGTCACCGCATCTGGCGTGATGCCCGTACGCCTCGACGTGACTCGCGCCGATCAGGTCGAAGCGCTCGCCCGCGAATTGGGCGACGTCAGCTTGCTGGTGAACAACGCCGGTATCGGCGGCTCCGGCGCAGTGCTTTCTCCATCATCGATCGATATGCTGCGACAGCAGTTCGAGACAAATGCCGTAGGGCCGTTACGAATGGCGCAAGCGTTCGCGCCGATCCTGGCGGCGTCCGGCAGTAGTGCCATGATCAATGTCATTTCCGCGCTCAGTTGGGCGACTCTGCCAGGCATTACCGGCAGTTACAGCGCATCGAAGGCCGCCGCTTGGGCCTTGAGTAACGCGATGCGGCAGGAATTAAGTGTCCAAGGCACAGAAGTTCTTTCGCTGCATGT
The DNA here is from genome assembly GCF_055810675.1 of Burkholderia sp. YHN3-13. Classification (NCBI taxonomy): domain Bacteria; kingdom Pseudomonadati; phylum Pseudomonadota; class Betaproteobacteria; order Burkholderiales; family Burkholderiaceae; genus Burkholderia; species Burkholderia sp. YHN3-13. The sequence continues at coordinate 4,846 of NZ_JBVVNQ010000001.1, forward strand.
CGCCTTCATGGATACCGACATGGCGCGGGGCGTACCCGGCCCCAAGGCTTCCCCAGACGAGGTTGCGCGTATGGCTCTCGCCGCATTAGAGGCCGGTCACTCAGAACTCTTGGCGGATGAGGTTACCCGCAGCGTACATGCTGGCCTGACGGCAGTGCCACCGATGTATCTAGGAATGCTTGGATGACGCCCGGTCCGCGGCGCGCCCCGAGCCACGGGAATGCGCTGCACCGGCTATCCTCTCTCTTGGGACGATGTTCGTTGTGTCCGGTGGAGGAGGCAAGTACGGTCACACTTACTCCAGCGTAGCCAATTCAACGGATTACTTCATCAGGCGGCCCGGCGCATCTGCGAAACGGCCCGCGCGCGCACCGCGAACGTCAGGATAACCGCACCGGCGAGCGCCGACGCGCCCGCAAGCACGAACGCACTTGCATACCCACCACCATACTGGACGAGCCAGCCGGTCAAGCTTGGCGACAGGATGCCTGCGAGATTCGCGAGCAGATGAACGAACCCGCCGGCCGAGCCGACGCGTTCGCGAGGCACGATTTCCTGCAGCAACGACCAGCAAGCCTGCGGTGCCATGAACGCGAAAAGGCTTGCGATCGCGATCAACGTGACGGCCGCGCCGAGCGAACTCACCCGTGACGCCAGCAGCACGCACGCCGCCGCCACCGCCAGCCCGACGACGATCACGATCTTGCGCGCGAACAGCACGTCGCCGGTGCGCCGGTAGATGCGGTCCGACACGGTGCCGCCGGCCACGAAACCGACGGTCGCGCCGAGCCAGGGCAGAATCCCGACGACGCTCATCTGCTTGATGTTTAGATGCTGGTAGTCGGTGAGATAGCTGGGCAACCATGACAGGAAGAAATAGAGCACGTAGTTGAAGCTGAAGAACGCGAGCGCGACGCCGAGCACCGGCCGCGACAGCAGATCGCGCAGCAGCGGACGCGCGGCGCGCTCGTCCGCATGCGCATCCAGTGAGACGCCGACCGTCCGGTCGGATGCGATCTCGCGCACCTCTTCTGGCGACACGCGCGAGTGGCTCGCCGGATCGTCGCTGAACAACGCCCACCACGCGGCCAGCCACACGAAGCCGAGCGTGGCGATCACGACGAACGAAACGCGCCAGCCAAACTGCAGCGCAACCAGGCCGACGATCGGCGCCGCGATCGCCGCACCGAGCGGCTGCCCGGCGTTGGTCCAGCCGACCGCGCGCCCCGCTTCGCGGCGCGGGAACCAGTTCGAGATCGCCTTGTTGGTGGTCGTCCCCATCGGCCCTTCGCCGATCCCGAACGCGACGCGCACGATCAGTAGGTGCGCGAACGACCCGGCGAGCGCTGTCGCGCCGCAGAACAGAGACCACACGCCCGCCGCGCACGCGAACACGCGACGCGGCCCGAACCGGTCCGCGGCCCAGCCGCCGACGAAGCAAAACACGCAGTAGCCGATGAAGAAGCTGCTGAACAGGATGCCCATCTGCGCGTCGTCGATGCCGAGTTCGCGCTTGATGATCGGCGCGACGACGGACAGCGCCGCGCGATCGAGATAGTTCAGCATGCCGGCGCCGAACAGCAGCGCGCCGATCCACCAGCGGTAACGCGTTTTCATGTTGTCTCCTGTCGAGCCGGGCACGTGCCTGCGCATCCGCCCGGCTTCCTGATTTCCGATTGCGCCGCCACACCGGCAACGGCTTCGCGTGTGTGCGCCGAGCGCACCGTTCCTGCGTTCAACCGATCGTCGCGTGCGCGATCGTGTTGCGTGCCAGCACTGCTTCGTCCGGCAAGAAGCCAAGCCCGGGCACATCGGGCAAGCGCAGCCGCGCCCCGGGCCGCTGCCCGTCATGCAGCCGCTCGGGCCAGTCGAGATAGGGAATTTCGAGCGCTACATCGTCCGGTAGCGTCGCGACCACGTGCGCGGTCGCCAGCAGCCCCGCTCCGTAATAGAAACAGTGCGGCACAACCCGCACGCCGTGCTCCGCCGCAAGCGCGATCACTTCCGCGATGCCGGTCGGTCCACCGATCTTCGCGATGCTTGGCTGCGCGACGTCGAGCGCGCCGCGTTCGAACAGGTCGCGAAAGCCCGCGACGCCCGACGCGTTCTCGCCCGCCGCGATCGGCACGCCGGCGCCGCGCACACGCGCGATGCCGGCCGCGTCGTCGCAAGGCCACACCGGTTCCTCGATCCAGCCGAGCCGCAGGTCGGCCAGCTCGCTCACATGCCGCAGCGCGTCGCTCGCCGTCCACGGGCAGTTCACGTCGACCATCAGTTCGCTGCCGGCCGGCAGTGCCGCACGCGCGGCCGCGATGGCCGCACGTTGCGTCTCGTGCAGCTTGATGCGCCGAAACCCTTCGTCCGACGCCCGCCGCACGTGGCGCGCGACTTCGTCGGGGTCGTTGTCGTAGCTGACCAGGCTCGCATACACGTCGATCTCCCCGCGATTGCCGCCGAGCCAACGATATAGCGGCACACCGGCCGCCTGCGCGGCGAGGTCGTGCAGCGCCGTGTCGATCGCGGACAATGCGTACAGCACCGGTCCGGTGCGGCCGAACGAATGCAGCGCGCGATCGGCCGCGTCACGCAATGCGGCGATCCCGTGCCGCGTCGGCTCGAATTCGGCGCCCTTGAACCAACGGCCAACCGGGCCTTCGAGCGCGGCGAACGTGACGGGATTGATCAGATGACCGAATGCTTCGCCCCAGCTAACGCGCCCTGCGTCATCGGTGAGCCTGACCAGCAGCGACTCCATGCGACGCTGCGAGCGGTCTGCGGCGTTATACGTGTCGGCGACGGTCGGTTCAACAGCGGCGACGGGACGGCGGCCCGCATCGAATGCGAGCGAGATGCGAATGACTTCGATGGTGACGATTTTCACGAACAGATTCCCGGTGCGGCGGGTCGGTGGCATGGAAGCGGCCGACGGCAGAAAGTGCGATGCAATGGCAGCTTTGCGAGGTCGTTCGATTGCGTCACGTCGGCTCCCACAATAGTCTGTCATCGTACAACTGGCACTATCCGGCGGCAACCTATATATCCTGACCTCTTCCCCTCAAAGACGGGATGATTTATACATAGGTACATCATACGACATCTTATGACTATTACAGGCGGAAAAATGGAACCGCGGGCGCCGGGCCGATGGTGAACGGGACCCGGGTCGGCATCGCCTGCGTCGATGGCCAAGCCAGCCTGGATCGGTCAGCGATTCGATCCGTCGAAGTTCACCAGTTCGACCCAGTTCGCGCCCTTGCCGACCGGATATTGGCCGAGCGTGGCAAGCCCGCCCGTTTTCGCGTCGATGCGATAGAGGCTCAACGTCGGCGACAGCTGCCCCACCGCGAGCAGATACCGTCCCGACGGATCGATGTTGAAGCCGCGAGGCTGCTTTTCGGTCGCGTACGTGCCGATCCGCACCAGCTTGCCCGTGGCCGTATTCACGCGATAGGCGCCCAGCGTGCTCGAGGTTCGTTCGGAGATGAACAGGAAGCGGCTGTCCGGTGTGAGATGCAGATCGGCTCCCCACGGCTTGTCACCCTTGAAGTCGGGCGGCAAGATCGAAATCGTCTGGACCGGCCTGATGGTGTCGTTGGCCCGATTGAAGGCAAGCACGTGCAGCTTGCCGTCGAGCTCGTCGATCAGGTAGACGAAGCGATGATCAGCGGAAAACACGAAATGGCGCGGCCCCGAATCCTTCGGCAGGGAATACGCGGGCTGCGCGTCCTCGGTGAGCGTGCCGGTGCTGGCGTCGAACTTGAGACGCAACCACGCGTCGGCGCCCAGCACCGATGCGAACGCATAGCGGTTGTCCGCCGACACGCGGATGGCATGCGCCATCGGCCCGGTCTTGACGGTCTGCTGCACATTGGCCGCCACCCCGTTCGCGCCGATGCGGTTCACCGCCAGCAGATTGCCGCCGTACGACGCCGAAATCAGGTAGCGGCCGGTCATGTCGGTCGACAGGTATGCCATGCTTTCGGCGAGTGGCGCACGGCCCAGTTCGACGAGGTCGCCGTCGAGCGGATTGATGGCGAAACTCACGACGCTGTAGGGCTTGGAGCGCAGCCCCGCATACAGACGACGATGGTCGGGCGAGAGCGCCATCGGCATAACGGTACCGTTCACGGGCACGGTTTCGACCGCGGCGAGCGTGCCGGCCCGTGCGTCGAGGCGGAACACCGAGATGTCCTGGCTGTCGGCGTTCGAAACGTAGGCGTACGTCGCCGCGTGCACGGCGAAAGATGCGGCCAGGCCCGAGAGCGCCAGCGCCACGCGGCGCAACTTCATCGTCGTTTTCATTTCGTCCTTTTTTCTATTGTTGGTGAAAGCCGTCAAGCTTCGCCGAGACGGAATACCGCCACGGCGTCCTTCATCGATTGCGCCTGATGCTCCAGCGCATCCGCGGCGGCGGCGGCCTGCTCGACGAGCGCCGCATTCTGCTGCGTGACTTGATCCATCTGGCTCACGGCGACGCCCACCTGCTGTATGCCGGCGCTCTGCTCGCTCGTCGCCGACGACATTTCCACCAAGATGGTCGCCACGTTGCGCACGGCGCCCACGATCTCCTCCATCGCCGCGCCCGCTTCGGCCGCGAGCGCGTTGCCGTTTCGCACCTCGTTCATCGAGGCGCCGATCAGTTCCTTGATCTCGCGCGCCGCGCTGGCGCTGCGCTGCGCGAGCGTTCGCACCTCGCCCGCGACGACCGCGAAGCCACGCCCCTGTTCGCCCGCGCGCGCCGATTCGACGGCCGCATTCAGCGCGAGAATGTTGGTCTGGAACGCAATGCTGTCGATCATGTTCGTTATCTCGGCGATCTTGAGCGCGCTTGCACTGATATCCTGCATTGTCCGGACCACGCGGCCGACCACGTCACCGCCCCGGCGCGCGAGGTCCGCCGTGCCGCTCGCGAGCGTGCTCGCCTCGGTGGCGTTCGCCGCGTTCTGCCTGACCGTCGAGGTCAGTTCCTCCATGCTCGCGGCGGTTTCCTCGAGCGACGCCGACTGCTGCTCCGTGCGGCTCGACAGGTCGAGATTGCCGGCGGCGATCTCGCATGCAGCCGTGTGGATCGCGTCGCAGCTGTCTCGCACGCCGCTCACGGTGCGCGAGAGTCCGTCGCGCATCCGCCGCATGGCCGCAAAAAGCAGGCCGATTTCGTTGCGGCCCGCCTCGGGCACGCGCACAGTCAGATCGTTCGACGCGATGCGGTCGAGCACCGCCACCGCTTCGCCGAGCGGGCGCGTCACGATGCGCGTGAGCGCGACGTGCGTGACGACCATCAGCGCAAGCGCCAGCCCGACGCCCACCACCACGAAGCCCAGGATCCACCGGTAGCGCGCGTTGCCGTCGTTGAGCGCCTGTTCGGTCAGGGTGTTCGCGAGTGTCTGCAGCTTCTCGACGTTTTCCGAGTACACCATGCCCGCGCGGGTGACATCGCGGTCGTTGATGGTCACGTAGCCGGCAGTGTCGTTATTGCGCAGCGCGTCGGCCGCGCGCGCGATAAGGGCCGCAAGCCGGTCCGACGACGCCACGAGCTGTCGTTTGAGCTCCGAATCCATGCCGTCGAACGCACTTGCGTCGCGATATGCGCTGGTTTCGCTCGCGGAGCGTTCGAAAGTGCGATTCGCGCTCTGCAAGGCCGAATCGCGCGCCGCCGTGTCGTTGCGCTCTTTCAGCGCGCTATAGGCGCGCACCAGCGCCGAACGCGTGCGGGTGCTGTCCTTGTATGCGTCGTTGACGAGGATGGTTTGGCGCGAAATCTCATGCAGGCGCTGCGCGTTCGCATCGGCCATTTGCAGCGACACGATGCCGGCGATGCCGCCAATCACGATCACCACCCCAAACATCGTCAGTGCCGCGAGCAGGCTGGCTCGCACCGTCATGTTGCGCATCTTGGTTCCTGTCTCTGCTTGGTCATCAGCCGCGGTGACGGCACGTGGGCCGTCCCGGGCATCAGCCACGCACGTTCTGGCATTGTTGGGTGGATTGCGGGGTGCGTTACGTGGTGACCCGCGTATGGGTCGCGAATTTTGATATGTGACATCGTACTTCTTATACACGATTTTCGAGCTGTGCCACAGGAAACCTCTCCCCCTTTTGAGGTTGACCGAAATCCGCCTAAACCCCGGTGAACCTCATATGCCGCATGGAAGGCAATAATAACGCGCAATCTGACGGCTTGTTCTTAGGGTAGACACGGACGGGGGCGTTGGTGCATTCAGCGATAATATCATCGTGTCATCGTATGACAACGGCCCTGGCGACGGTATCGCCTCATCGACAAGATCACAAGAAAAAGACGGAGACAGCAGTGACCGACAACGACTTCGATCCACAACCCGACGGCACCGTTCGGCATCCCTCCATACCCAGGATCACTCGACGCCATTTCCTCGGCTACAGCAGTGCCCTGATGGGCGGCGCCCTGCTCGGCGCTTGCGGTGGTACCGACAACACTCCGCCCCCCGCCAGCGTGCCTGCGGCGGATCCGATCTGGGGGCCGAGTGGCCTGGCGACCAACATCATCGCCTCGCTGAATGGCATCGCGCAGTCGTCGTTCCCTGCCCTCGATTTCCAGGTTGAGGCCTACGGCGCCCAGCCGTGTTCGGTCGTTGCGCAAAGCAGCCCGTATACAGATGCTACCAAATCGCCGCTGAGCCCCGGCGCCGGCGCCACCCCAGGTGCTGGAGCGGTGGATTCGCGTCCAGCCTTCCTGGCTGCGATCGCAGCCTGCTCGGCAGCGGGCGGCGGACGCGTGGTGGTGCCGGCCGGCGCTTGGTACTGCGCAGGGCCGATCGTGCTGCAGAGCAACGTCAACTTTCACCTGAGTGCGAACTGCACGATCTTCTTCAGCCCAAACCCGGCCGACTACGCCAAGGACGGCCCCGTCGACTGCGGCGCCAACGGCAAGCTGTTCTATAGCCGCTGGCAGGCCAACGACTGCTTGAACTTCGGCGCGCTAGTGTACGCACGCAACGCCAGCCATATCGCGCTTACCGGCGAAGGCACCACCTCGATCCTAAACGGGCAGGCGATGACGCCGTTCGCCGGCTCGGGCAACACGGCCACCTGCTGGTGGACCTACAAAGGCAACACGGGTGTCTACGGTTGCGCTGGCTCCTCCACGCCGTCGCAGGCCTATACGAACCCGAACAACGTCGACCTGAAAACGGCCGCGCCCGGTATTCCGGACGCTTTGTATTCGCTGCTGACCAATCCGGCCACGCCGTGGCAGCAGGATCAGAACTACCTGCCCGCGCTGTCCGAGGCCGGTGTGCCGGTAGCGCAGCGCATCTTCGGGCTGGGCCATTACCTGCGGCCCTGCATGGTTGAATTCATCGGGTGCACCGACGTCCTAATGGAGAACTATCACACCCAAAACACGCCATTCTGGCAGCACCATCCGACCGACTGCACAAACGTGGTGATTCGCGGCGTGATGGCCGACAGCATCGGCCCGAACAACGACGGCTTCGATCCCGATGCCTGCACTAACGTGCTGTGCGACGGTATGATCTTCAACACAGGTGACGATTGCATCGCGATCAAGTCGGGCAAGGATCTCGATTCGCAATACGGCGCGGCACGGAACCACGTGGTGCAGAACTGCACCATGAACAGCGGTCACGGCGGCATCACACTCGGCAGCGAGATGGGCGGCGGCATCGAGAACGTTTACGCGCGCAACCTGACGATGCTGAACCAGCACTGGGCGACCAATTCGCTGAACATTGCTATCCGCATCAAGACCAACATGAATCGCGGCGGTTTCGTGCGCAACTTCTATGTGAACGGCGTGACACTGCCGAACGGCGTGAGCCTGACGGGCGGCGGCTACGGCAGCAAGATGCTGGCCGGCAGCCCGATCAACAGCACCGTGCCGCTCGGCGTGGCAACGTTGGCGTCGGGCAATCCGTCGGCATCGCAGGGCGGCCTGATCACATTCGATTGCGATTACCAACCCGCCGGCGATGCGATCCGGACGCGCCCGGCGCTCGTGCAGAACGTCAACATCACTAACGTGAATGCCACCAACGTCACGCTCGGCAGCGCGACCGGCTCGTGTTTCCAGGCGATCGTCGCGCAAGGCCCGGTGGCGTTCGACTACAACGGTCCGGCGCCGACCCCGACGATTCCCGCCATCACCGGTGTAACCATCTCGAACTGCGACTTCGGCTCGCCCACCGCAACGGGGCCGGCCAGCACCACCACGCCGGGTCCGATCTATGCGTGGAACGTGAACGGCATTAGCCTGCAGAACGTGTTGATCGCGGGGCAACTCTACAACACCACGATCACCGACCTTCGCTGATCCTCACGGAACCGCGCACGTGGATCTCACGCGGAAGTACCCGGGGGCCGGGCCGGCCCCCGGACGACGTTCAGCAGGCAGCCTTCCAACGATTCTCCGGTCGCCTGTTGCCGCGCGCCACCAGTCAATCGGCCATGCCTGCAATGACTGAACGCGACCAAAAGTTGGACGACGAGCCCTGAGGCCAGACGCTGACGCAACCCTACGCGCTGCTGCATGACATGCTGTACGTGGCAACGAGGCAGGGGCAGGGTGACTTGCTCGACTGCTTCGATCTTGAACTCATCCGTGTACCACTTGCCGCTCATATCGACCTCCTCGGTTGCCATAAATTATGGCTCGAAGATGTCTACGAAAGGCTAGCCGGTCCAGGCGCGAGTCGCCTGTCCATATCTCATTGGTTTTTAACGGCCGGTGCGTTGCCGGCGATGTCCAACAACAGCGCAGCGAGCGGCGATCAGGTCACCGGCGCAGGATTGAAGAGAACCAGAGCGTTATGGAGCTTCAGTTTTTCAGCGCACGTCTGTTTGCGTCCGCTCGCGACGTCGAGCAGCAGCTTGAACAACTCCCAGCCCACATCTTCGATCGTTGCAGTACCGGTCGCGATCGTGCCTGCGTTCACGTCCATCAGGTCGTGCCAGCGACGTGCCAGGTCCGAACGGGTTGCGACCTTGACGACGGGAACCTCGGCGAGGCTATACGGCGTACCCCGGCCTGTTGTGAAAACGTGCAGATTGATCCCGGCTGCCACCTGCAACGTGCCGCAAATAAAATCGCTCGCGGGTGTCGCAGCGTAGATCAGCCCTTTTTGCCTGACCTTTTCGCCCGGCGCGAGTACGCCAGATATCTGCGAATTGCCGGACTTGATGATCGAGCCCATCGCCTTTTCGACAATGTTCGACAGCCCGCCCTTCTTGTTCCCCGGCGTCGTGTTGGCGCTACGATCCGCTCCGCCGCGCTTCAGATAGTTGTCGTACCAGTCCATCTCCCGAATGATCGCAGCGGCAACTTCGGGATTAGCGGCGCGCCCTGTGAGCTGACCGACACCATCGCGCACCTCGGTCACCTCCGAGAACATGACCGTGGCACCCGCGCGCACGAGAAGATCGGTGGCGAAACCAACTGCCGGGTTTGCGGTCAGGCCAGAAAAGGCATCGCTGCCACCGCACTGAACGCCCAATACCAGGTCTGAAGCCGGACAGGTTTCCCGGCGCCGGCTATTCAGCCGGATCAGGTGACCTTCAGCCATCCGAATGATCGATTCGATCATTGATTCAAAACCGACATGGGCGTTGTCCTGCAGCACCACGACGTCACCATTCACGTCCGAAGGCAGGTCACCGACGTCCGCGACGTCATCCGCTTCCGTAACAGTCGCAATAGGAATCGTCCCGGGAGGCATCAGACGCTCGGGCTGCAGTTTCTCGCAACCAAGGCTCACCATCATGACTTCGCCGCCGAAGTTCGGATTGAGCGCGATGTTGCGTACTGTACGGATCGGCACCATTGCATCGGGAGCGTCAATCGCAACCCCGCATCCATACGTGTGCCCGAGGCTGACCACGTCATCGACGTTCGGATATTTCGGCAACAGCTCGCTCTTGATCCGGGTCACGGCGTGCTGAACGACGTCTGCAACACACTGAACAGTCGTAGTAATCGCAAGAATGTTGCGTGTACCGACCGAACCGTCGCTATTGCGGTAGCCCTCGAACGTGTAACCCTCCAGAGGCGGCATAACCGGCGCCTTGATGGTCGCGATCGGAAGATCGTCGAGGCCGGGAGGGGTTGGAATCCGGATGACGTGCTCGTTCACCCAGCTTCCCTTGGGCAGCGCCTGGCTCGCATACCCGATCACAACGTTGTACCGGACGACCTCATCGCCCTCAGCGAAATCCTTCAGCGCGACCTTGTGGCCTTGCGGCACCCGTTCGCGAAGTGCCAGACCATCTGGGAAAGTCGCTCCCTCCCCCAGTCCCCCGTCATTGACAACGATCGCGACGTTGTCATTGGGGTGCACGCGAATATAAAGCGGTGTCTGTTCCATTTGCATCTTCCTCTGAGCGGCGGGGTTCGCCCAATGACCCTGCTTAGTTTTACGTCATCATACAACGCACAACCTCTTTTTGGATACCTATTTACCCTGGGAAATCTCTGAAAACCGCCATTTCCAGTTGCTCAGCCGAAAGCCCAGTTGTACGATGACACATAAGCAGCAACCGAAATCGAACCGAATTTCTTGGAACGCCCCATCATGACCACTCCGCAAGAACTCAAGCAAATCGTCTCCGACGGCCTCCTCTCCTTCCCGGTAACGGACTTTGACCAACAGGGCAATTTCCGCGCCGATACGTACGCAAGCCGCCTCGACTGGCTCGCGCCTTACGGCGCAACGGCACTGTTCGTAGCGGGCGGCACGGGCGAATTCTTCTCACTTACGCGTGATGACTACACAGCCGTCGTCCGTACGGCGACCGAAGTCTGCAAGGGCAAGGTGCCAATCCTCGCAGGGGCGGGTGGTCCGACGCGCGTTGCCATCGAGTACGCGAAAGAAGCGGAGCGCAATGGCGCGCAGGGCATCCTCCTGATGCCGCATTACCTGACGGAGGCCTCGCTCGACGGGATCGCAGCGCATGCCGAGGAAGTGTGCAAGGCAGTGCCCAATCTGGGCGTGATCATCTATAACCGGGCCAATTCGAAGCTGAACGCTGACATGCTCGAGCGCCTCGCCGATCGCTGTCCGAATCTGATCGGGTTTAAGGACGGTGTCGGCGACATCGAAAACATGGTGACGATCCGTCGCCGCCTGGGTGAGCGGTTTTCCTATCTCGGCGGCCTGCCGACGGCTGAAGTTTATGCAGCCGCGTATAAGGCCCTCGGCGTTCCGGTCTACTCGTCCGCCGTCTTCAACTTTATTCCGAAGACCGCCATGGACTTCTATCGTGCAATCGCATCGGACGATCACGCAACGATTGGAAAGCTGATTGACGACTTCTTCCTTCCTTACCTCGCAATCCGTAATCGCCGTGCGGGTTACGCAGTCAGCATCGTCAAGGCGGGCGCAAAGCTCGTTGGCCACGATGCCGGCCCGGTCCGCGCTCCGCTCACGGACCTCAACGACGAAGAACTGAGCCAGCTCGACGCTTTGATCAAAAAGCTCGGCGCGCAGTAAGCACGCCACGAGGAGACAGGCGGGGCTAGCCGCGCAGTTATGCCCAACAGCGACACAGGCACCCCGCTCGCGTTAAACAGAGGAAGATCGTCATGGAAATGAGCCGCACGGCAAATCCCGCGGACGCACTCAAGCGTACGAAGGTCCGCTACGTCATTCTGGCCCTTATTTTTGTCATCACGACATTGAACTACGCAGATCGCGCGACCTTGTCGGTCACCGGATCTGCAATGCGGGGAGAGTTCGGCTTCGATGCGGTCAAGATGGGATACATCTTTTCCGCATTTAGCTGGGCCTATGTTCTCTGTCAGATTCCAGCCGGCTGGCTGCTCGATCGCTTCGGAGCACGCCGAGTGTATGCCGCGAGCATCTTCCTCTGGTCTCTCTTTACATTGCTTCAAAGCTCGATCGGCCTGGCAGGGAGCGCCGCAGCAGCGGTAACCACGCTATTCATGTTGCGCTTTGTCATGGGGGCCGCTGAGGCGCCGGCGTTCCCTGCAAATGCCAAGGTCGTAGCGAGCTGGTTTCCTACAAAGGAACGCGGTACTGCCTCCGCTATCTTCAATTCGGCGCAATATTTCGCAGCTGTCGTGTTTACTCCGCTGATGGCGTGGATTACCCACGCCTTCGGCTGGCATTACGTCTACGTCGTCATGGGCTTTGCCGGACTGCTGCTGGCAATAACGTGGCTCAAGGTCATGAAAAACCCGGTGAACCATCCGGGCGTCAATAAACCGGAGCTCGAGTATATTGACCAGGGCGGTGGCCTCATTCACGGCCGAAAACTAGCCGACGCCGGTTCGCGCAGTCATCGCGGTGGCTGGGGCGTTGTGCGGCAACTGCTGGGCAATCGCATGCTGCTCGGCGTGTATCTCGCACAATTCTGCATTAACGTGCTTACCTATTTCTTCCTGACGTGGTTTCCGATCTACCTCGTTCAGGCCCGGCACATGACTATCCTCCAGGCAGGGCTCATCGCTTCCCTGCCGGCCATCTGCGGGTTCGGTGGCGGCGTTCTCGGTGGCGTGTTGTCGGACACACTTATACGACATGGTCGCTCGCTCACCGTCGCACGAAAGACGCCGATCGTTGGCGGCATGCTGCTGTCGTGCTGCATCGTCGGATGCAACTACGTCAATACCGATTGGGTCGTCGTTGCCCTTATGTCGCTTGCCTTCTTCGGGAAGGGTCTGGGTGCACTTGGATGGGCTGTGGTCGCAGACACCTCACCCAAGGAAGCGATTGGCCTGTCTGGATCGATCTTCAACATGTTTGGCAACGTTGCCGGTATCGTCACCCCCATTGTGATCGGGTATCTCGTCGCACAGTCTGGTGGCTCGTTTAACGGCGCCCTGGCTTTTGTAGGTGCCAATGCGCTGATTACAGTGTTCTGTTATCTCGTCATCGTTAAAGAGATCAAGCGCGTAGAGCTTAGTCACGACTAGTCCAAAGTTACTGGAGCAGGAGAAGTCCATCGGCAAACAAGGCGAGATCGCCCATAAGCTAATGTACGTCGACCTGGTGATCCTCGACGAACTGGGCTACCTGCCGTTCAGCCAAACCGGTGGCGCATTGCTGTTCCACTTGCTCTCGAAGCTGTATGAACACACGAGTGTCGCGATCACCACCAACCTCAGCTTCGGTGAGTGGGTGACCGTGTTCGGGGACGCAAAGATGACGACGGCGCTGCGGGACCGCGTCACCCATCACTGCCACATCGTCGAAACAGGCAATGAATCCTGGCGCTTCAAGTCCAGTCCTGCCAAGGCGAAGGCAACCAGAAAGAGAGCAGCAAAGCAGCAGGCAGTGAGGAGTTATCCACACCGGAATAGATGTACTACGCTGTCTCGGGGTGGGTCAAAGTTCAGTGGAAATCAACACGCCAGCGTCGCGGCGTTGATGGCTTCGGCCGTCATCGGACCGTTGCCGAACTGCTCGAGCAACTCGGCCGGAATCGCCGGCAGAGCCGCCGGCTGGGCTTTCAGTTTGCGAGGCATAAACTCTCCTTGGGAGCATGTTATGCCTTAAACACAAAATTCCTGACAGGCCCGAGCGGCGGCATGGTTTGGCGCATCAGCGCGAGACCAAGGCGGAAGCCCTATCGCAACTCGACGTTAGGGCGTCCGTCGTCACCCCCCTGGACGTAACAAAAACGACCCTGCTGCATGCGACCGCCTATTCGGGTATTCCGCATCGTCTCAGCGCGTTCAAGGCCGCGCATGAGGTGCTGGTGGCGGAGGGGGTGTTGAAGTAACGACGCGGTTGAAGCCGGGGGTTCCGTCATCGGACACCCCGGCATGGGCGAGCGCTCGCGCCCGCCGGCATCACAGCGCGTTCGGCGCCCCCTTCCCGTCAAGCACCGCCGCGACGTTGTCGAGCGCGGTAAACCCCATCTGGTCGCGCGTCTCGACGGTCGCGCTCGCCATGTGCGGCGACAGAAACACATTGTCGAGCGCGGCAAAGCGCGGATCGATGTTGGGTTCGTTCCGGTAAACGTCGAGCCCCGCGGCGAACAGCCGATGCGAGGTCAACGCGTCGTACAGCGCATCCTCGTCGACGAGACTGCCGCGTGCCGCATTCACGAACACGGCACCGTCGCGCAGTAAGCCGAATTCGCGGCGGGTCATCAACGGCGTGCCGCCGCCGGGCACGTGCAGCGTGAGGATGTCGCACTGCGGGAGCAGCGTGTCGAGATCCGCGCAATAGCGCGCGCCGGCCTCGATCTCGGGCGGTGCGGGACGTCGGTCGGTATAGACGGTCTTCATCCCGAAGCCGCGCGCGCGCTGCGCGACCGCACGGCCGATCCGCCCGAAACCGACGATTCCGAGCGTCTTGCCGTTCACGCGCGTGCCGAGCATGTCGGTCATGCCGAACGACTTTCCCCACCCCGCGCGCACGATACGCTCGTACTCCGATGCACGCCGGCACGCGGCCAGCACCAGCAGCATCGTGAAATCGGCCGTGCAGTCGGTCAGCGCATCGGGGGCGTTGCTGACCGCGATTCCGCGTGCGCGTGCGGCGGCGACGTCCATGTGGTCGTACCCGGCGCTCGCGTTCGCGATGATCTTCACGCTCGGTGGCAATGCTGCGATGTGCTCGGCCTGCAGCCCGGATTTCTTGCCGATCAGCACCGCCGGCGTCTCGTAGCGATTGCAGAACTCGACGACGGACGACGCGTCCATGTCGGCGTCCGTTACATACGCGTTGAATTCGGATTCTGCGCGTGCGGCGACTGCGGCGGGAACGCGTCGCGCAACCAACAGGCGGGTGCGATTGTTGTCAGGCATGGTCTCGTCCTTGGGTCGGAAAACGGAACACAGCCTACGAAGCGCAGTCGGCGCAGGTCAATATTGATTGGTTCGATCAACATGTCCGCGCGGCATTGAGCGACCGGATAATCGACCGATTCCGATCATGTCCTCTGCTATACGCGATGCCGTGCCGGCGCGCGAACGGCGCAGTCGCGAGCTCTGGAAAACCCTGACGCCAGCCCGTCGGGACGGGGCGGTTGATGTTGATTGAAAGAATCAAGATTGCTGCGAAATCGTCGCCGCGCAATGCTTTTTGCATGTTCAACGGACTGAAGACGAGGGCGTGAAAATGCAGGCAGAGAAAAGAATCGCGGCAGTGACGGGCGCCGGCACCGGAATCGGACAGGCAGCGGCGGTAGCGCTCGCGCAAGCCGGTTTCAGCGTCGCGCTGCTCGGCCGGCGCATTGATCCACTACTCGCGACGCAGGAGATCGTCGAGCGGGCAGGCGGCGTGGCCGCGGTCATTCCGACCGACGTTTCCGACGAGGCATCGGTCGATGCGAGCTTCACGCGGATTGCGCATGACTTCGGCCGCCTCGACGTGCTGTTCAACAACGCGGGCCGCAACGCAGGCGCCGTGCCGCTCGACGATTATTCGCTTGAGTTCTGGAACGACGTGGTCGCCACCAACCTGACCGGCGTGTTCCTGTGCGCCCGCGCCGCGTGGCGCCAGATGAAGCGCCAGACGCCGCAAGGCGGCCGCATCATCAACAACGGTTCGATCTCCGCGCACACGCCGCGCCCGAACACGATCGCGTACACGGCCACGAAGCACGCGGTCCTCGGCATCACGCGTTCGCTTGCCCTCGACGGTCGACCGTTCAACATCGCCTGCGGCCAGATCGATATCGGCAACGCCGCGACCTCGCTCACGGAGCGCATGGACAGCGGCGTGCTGCAGGCCGACGGCCGCATCGCGCCCGAGCCGCGCGTCGACGTCGTGCATGTCGCGAGCGCGATCGTGCAGATGGCGAGCCTGCCGCTCGAAGCGAACATTCTGAACATGACGATCATGGCAAGCGCGATGCCCTTCGTCGGACGCGGCTGACCGGACGCGCGCCGGCGCACACGACAGGTTCACCAGCACAACCATCACAAAACAGGAGACGACATTGAAAACCGCTGAAGAACAGGTTTCGGTCATGCGCGAGTTCGACGCGCACGCAGGCGCCGCCAGGCGATCGCGGGTGCGCTACGGCGTGCTGTCGATGCTGCTGGTGGCCACCGTCCTCAACTACGTCGATCGCTCGGCGCTCGGTATCGTCGCGCCGGCGTTGTCGAAGGATCTCGCGCTTACCCGCGTGCAGATGGGCGAGCTGTTCGCCGTGTTCGGCCTCGCCTACTCGATCGCGCTGCTGCCGGCTGGCGCTCTCGCCGACCTGCTCGGCTCGCGCGTCGCGTATGCGCTATCGCTCGTCGGTTGGTCGCTGGCCACGCTGACGCAAGGGCTCGCGCATGGCTACCACATGCTGCTCGGCTCTCGGCTAGCGATGGGCGCGCTCGAAGCGCCCGCGTTTCCGTCGAACGCGCGCGCGGTGACGATGTGGTTCCCGGTCCAGGAGCGCGGCTTCGCGACGAGCGTGTACGTGATGGGTCAGTACATCGGCACGCCGCTCTTCACCGGGCTATTGCTGTGGATCTCGTCGGCATTCGGCTGGCGCGCCGTGTTCTTCGCGACCGGCGCGTTCGGCATTCTGTTCAGCGTCTTCTGGTACCGGCTCTATCGCGATCCGTCGCGCCATCCACGCGTCAACGCGGCCGAGCTGCAGTACATCACCGAAGGGCAGCCGGTAGTGACGGCGCGCGACCGGTTCGACTGGCGCATGGCGCTGCGCCTGCTGGGCTATCGGCAGATCCTCGCGATCTGTCTCGGCAAGTTCTGCAACAACACGCTGCTGGTGTTCTTCACGACCTGGTTCATGACCTACCTTGTCGAGGAACGGCACATGTCGATGATCAAGGTCGGTTTCTTCCAGGCGATGCCGTTCATCGGCGCGACGCTCGGGATCCTTATCGCGGGTTATTTGTCCGATCTCTGCATCCGGCGCGGTGTATCGATGTCGTCGTCGCGCAAGGCGCCGCTCGTGATCGGCACCTTCCTCGGCGCATCGATCATGCTCGTCAACTTCGTGCACTCGAACGCGCTGGTGATCGCGATCCTGACCGTCGCGTTCTTCGCACAGGGAATCGGCTCGATGTCGTGGGCGGCGGTGTCCGAGATCGCGCCGAAACGCTATGTCGGGCTCACCAGCAGCATCACGAGCCTCGCCGCGAATATCGCAGCCGTCACCACGCCGCTGATGATCGGCTACGTGACGCAGCACACCGGCAACTTTTTCTGGGCGCTGAACCTGATGGGTGCGATCTGCCTCCTCGGCACGCTGTCGTACTCGGTGCTGCTCGGCAAGCTGTCGCGTATCGAGCTCTGACCCGGTTCGCCCCCTTTTACGCTCCACTGCACGTACCGCACACGACCATGATCGAATTCAAATGGGATCACCTGCAACTCTGCTCGGCTGATGCCGAGGCCACCGCCGCGTGGTTCGCGCGCTGCCTGAACGCCGAAATTGTGCGGCGCCCCGGCCGCGTCGACCTGCGGATCGGGGCGATCAACCTCTTCATCACGGCGCTGCCGGACGCATGTCCGGCGATCGTGCCGGACGGCGCGCGCATGCAAGGGATCGACCACTTGGGCGTGCTTGTCGAGGATCTGGATGCGGCTTACGCGCATCTGGTCGACAACGGCGCGGAGATCGTCCAGCCCGTCACGCGGATCCGCGCCGGCGTGCGCGGCTGTTTCGTGCGCGCGCCCGGCGACATCCTCGTCGAGGTGCTCGAGCGGCGCCCGGCCGAGATGACATTCAACTGAACCCGGTCTATAGTCGGCGCAAGCGGCCGCGCACCGGCCGCATCCTCATCACGACTCCCCATGCAGAACTGGATCACCCTGACGGAAGCGGCGCGGCGGCTCGGCGTGCGGGCGCAGACCGTCTACGCGTACGCGAGCCGCGGCAGCATTGCCGTGATGCAGGATCCCGACGATCCGCGCAAGAGCCTGTATCGGGCCGAGGATGTGGTCGCGCTGTGCCGCAAGAAACAGGTCGGCCGCAAGCGAGCGGCGCTCGCGGCCAGCACGATCTTTGGCGCCGAGCCGTGCATCTACAGCGGCATCACCACGTTCTCGAAAGGACGCGCGTGGTATCGCGGGCGCGACAGCGTTCAGCTCGCAGACACCGCCACGCTCGAGGAGACGGCCGCGCTGCTCTGGCAGGCCACCACGCCCGTGTCGTTCGATCCGCCCGCGTTGGCACTACCGCCCGGCGAGCGAGACCGGCAATGCGCGTTCACCATGCTCGCGACGCTGGCCGCGCACGGGCACTCGACGCTCGGCCGTCTCGACAGCGCACTGCATATCGAGGCCGGGCAGCTCGTCGCGATCGTGTCGCGCGCGTTCGGCGCGCACGACGACGCCGGCGCAAGCCCGCTTCACACCCATCAGCGGCTCGCGGCCGGCTGGGGCCTCGACAGCCATGGCGCAGACCTGCTGCGCCGCGCGATGGTGCTGGTCGCCGATCATGAGATCACGAGTTCGGCATTCGCCGCGCGCATCACCGCATCGACCGGCGCGTCGCTCGCGGGCTGCCTGCTGACGGGGCTCGCGACGTTGTCGGGGCCGCTGCACGGCGACGCGTCGGGACGCGTACGTGCGGTGTTCGACGACGTGCAACGATTGGGTGCCGAGCGCGTCGTCGATCATCACCTGAAGTCCGCGATCCCGATTCCCGGTTTCGGCCATCATCTTTACCCCGACGGCGATCCGCGCGCGGCCGCGCTGCTTGCGCGGCTCGATCCGCCGACGGAACTCGCGCACTTCGTCGACAAGGTCACGACGCTCACCGGCCAGCGGCCGACCATCGATGTCGCGCTGGCGACGCTGTCGGTGCAGCTTCAGTTGCCGCGCGATGCGGCGTTCGGGCTGTTCTCGATCGCGCGCAGCGTCGGACTGCTCGCACACTGCATCGAGCAGCTGCGCGTCGGCAAGGTGATCCGGCCGCGCAGCCGCTATACGGGGCCGACGCTCGACGATCGGCATCTGCGGCCCGCCGCTGACGACGACGGCAAACAGACGAAAGTCGGCGTGATCAACAAGAACCGCCTGTTCAAGGTGGTGGAGTAACCTGCCGGACAACCGTAAACCAGATTTAGATTATCTCCGTTTGCGAATAAAAGTTGTCACTGGCCGCGGCTGCGAAGACCGGTGTCAACTCCTCCGCGGCGCCGTCAGTGGCGGTCACGCGGTGTGCCAAACCTGAACTTGAACCGACAATCGTACCGTAGCGATAAGGTTCCCTATCTCGCTGTCGCGTTCATCCCGACGTCAGGATCGGCACGCGACCGCGAATGGCGGTTCTTGCACGACGCGAACGTCTCTGAACGACCCGAAGTGGCGTTCAGACAGTGGTGGAAATCGCTCCCCACGACGACTCCGGTTTCTAGGAGCGGCGGGCGGATGACCTTTGAAGGCGAGTGGTGACAGAAGAATAGGCGGAGCGGCGTTGCAACGGCCGGATGGCAACTCCCGGGGCGTTTCCTCAAGCCGCGTCTGCGCAGTCTTTGCATGCCGCTTTGAGAACATGGTTGATCGGCGCTAGATCGACTAGAAGCGCTCTGCGGATCTCTCGCAGATCGGCGTCCTCGTAATTCCGCCTAAGCAGGTTCTCGATGAGTTCCTGCTGTCTCGGCTGGCCGAACGACAATCGATAAAGAGAGAGAATCCGCAGAATCTCATCAAGCCGGTCAATTTCGCTGCTGAACGGTGCCACCGGTACGATCCGTTCTAGGCACGCGTAGCCACGCGGGACGTACCAGTACGGCACGAGATCCGTGCGGCGCTCATCCTTGCTTGCCAAATCGAAAAGACGCGTCCATACGTCGAGTGACTGCGACGCCGCAGGGAAAGTCAACGCGTTGCCATAAGCCTGCGCGACACGTTGGCGCACTACCAGCGATTTGTAGCGGTTGATGCGCCCTTCACGCTGCTCGAGATCGATCGGATTGGCAGGCAGGCTCCAATGCACGACGCGCCGGCAATACCAGTGAAAATCAAGTCCTTCCTGACCGATGGACGTCGAATTGAGCATGAACGGCCAGAACGGCGAATTGAACGATGCACGCACGTTGGTGATCCGCTTGATGCCCTCTTCCTCTGTGCTGCTTTGATTACCGAACGGCACGGCATAGTGGCAGTGGAACGTCACGTCGTGCCGTTTCACCTGGCCTTTCAGCGGCGGCAGTGCGGTCTGCGCCGTGAGCGACACCGCACCCGGCGCAATGGCCACGTGAAACGCCCCGACCGACTCGTCCATGCCGCGATAAACCGATTTGAGCAGATGCAGGAACTCGTCGAACACGGCCTGCAAATTGCCCATCGCAGCGTACGATGAGACGGCTACCCAGGGCTTGGCGCCCGGCAGCACGGCCCGTAGCACACGCTGCGATTCCATGCGGTTCATCTTGTCGATGAACGACGATGCGCAGTCCGTCGCGTGCGCTAGCAGTTTGTCGTCGGACTCGTCGGCCGCGCCGGTCTCCCAGACCGTCCAGAGCGTGCGCCGCATACACACCGCCGGCCCGGCGATGGCAAGATCCACGAGCCAGCCGAGCAGGTCGTCAGGCGGCTCACCGAGTCCGCCACCGGCGCGGGCAAGGAGTTCCAGAACGCGCGGCACGTGAGCCTTACGCGCCTGACTGGCCGCCGAAAATCGCTCGAATGCGCGCGCCCAGCGCGTCACGCTTGCCTGCGTGTCGTTGTCCCCATCGTGAAGCATGTCGAGCAGGAACGGCGCGAGGGCGTACCAGCGCGCGCTGTAACGCTGCGCGCCGTGCCCGTAGCGCTCGCACAGCAGGCGGAAATCCGCCGTCAGTTCGTCGCACACGCGCTGCCTGACTTCATCGAGCGAGGCGCCGGGATGACATACCGGCACGGCCGCCAGACGCGCGGACGGATAAATCAGCCCCCACGCCGGGCCGATCTTCGATCCGTCGAACAGCAAGGTGCCTTTGTACGCGTCGCGGTTGTCGAGATAATCGTGACGCCTGCGCCCCCTGGCCAGCAAACGCCGTTCGCACTCGTACGAAACGTAGCTGCTCAGCGCACGCGGAGCCAGTACAAGCGAGGAAAACAGCAATGTCTTGCTGAAGCCTTCCTTGTCCTTGAAGGGGCCGCAGCCTGCATAGTTGGACAGGCTCGGCGGCACCCAGAGCAAGCGTTCGGCGCCCTCTGGCGCGGCCGCACGCAACACTTGCGCGAAGCGTCCGCTCGGCGCCTCGCGCGTCAGATCCAGACTGTAGTTCCGGAAGCGCTGGTACGGAATCCAGCCCGCGCCGGCTTCCTTCAGCGCCTCCTTGACGGGCGTCTCTCTGGCATGCAGGCGCAGCGTCTCACGAAGCTGATAGCCGCTCAGGAAAGACAGGCTCCAGGGCGCGGCCTTGTGGAACTGCATGACATCGCTCACGGCGTGACCACGGCTAACCGACTTGAGCGCCTGGGCGAGCCGGTCGAGCGCGACGAATCCATCGATCTCCGCCGTTTGCGGGCGTGCATCCAGTTCGTGCGCCCGTACTGTCACGAAGATCTTCTCGATGTCCGGCTCGATTGCGCCCCGCTCAGAACGGCAGATATAAGGACGTAGCGCATCCTCGACGCGGTCGCGCTCGGCCGTGCTGAGCGTGCCCGGCACGAGCGGTGCTGACGGCAGCGTCAGCAATTGCCGCAGCAGGGCATCGCGCGCCTTTGCGTAACGACCGAGCACGTCCTTATTGTCCCGGCACAGGTAGCCGAGCAACTCGTTGAGCTGCTTCTCGTGCGCCTGGTCTTCCTGATCTTCGTCCAGATGCGTCAGCGCCTTGAACGGCGTCGCCGACAACAGAAGCGTTGCATAGCCGGTGCCTTCATGGAGCACCCGCCGCGCGATGATCTGCTCCTCCGAAACGGCGTCCTCGCCGGCAGCCGCATCCGCCGTAACGGAGCCGGCGTGCAGCAGTGCCGAAAACCGCTGGAATTCATCCAGGATGAAGATATCCGCCTTCAGATTGCGCGCGCAGGCTTCGACGAACATCTGCCGGATGCCGCCGCGCACGCAGGTCGTCAGATGCGTGCCGTGTTTGATCGCCCTGACATCTTCCGCCGCCGCTTCGGATAGGCCCTGGATCAGCGTGGCCCACGAATGCAGATTCAGTTGCAACGCTTTCGCCGCAGTTCGCGCGGACGCATCGAGCTTCGGCCGCTCCTTGAGGCGCCCGATGAACTCCGCGAGCGCCTGAGGCTCAAGCTCCCGGTTATCGCAATAACACGCGGCGTACTCCCATGCGCCCTTCACGCCGTTGCGAAAGAATTCTTCCAGTTGCTCAGTGTCATTAATCTGGCGTGCGCTCTTCACGGCGAGCCAGAGAATGTAGCGCTCCAGCGCATTCCCGCCTCCCCGGCTCAGCGAAAACGAAGTCGCTGGCGTGAGCGAGCACGATTCCATCAGCGTGCCGGGTTCCGGGTCGTCCTGCTTGAGACCGAGTTCCGCGAGACGGCCGAATTTCAGCGAACTGACCCACTGCTCCTGTTCACTGCCGCTGAACACTGCGAGCTTGCCCGCGTTCTCGTGCGCGAGCGCCTGATTCGAGCAGATATAGACCACTCTGAGCGGTGGCGCCGCACGATTGTCTTCCAGGCGGCGGCTCAAAAGCGAAGCCACGACCCCGCGCGCCACCAGCGTCTTGCCAAGTCCAACTTCATCGCCGACCAGCAGCCGGCCGTGCAGTCCGTTCGGGCCATCGAGACGCATGCACGCCTGCGTGACTGTTGCGCGCTGAAAGTCCCTCAAGTCACCGAGCGCGTCCTGGATGCGCTGTTGCGCTTCATGCATCATGCGTTTCGTTCCCGATGGTAGGCGACAAAACTGTCGAAGAGCGCGTCCAGCCCTTCCGGCAAAGTCTCGACCTCGGCGCGAATGCGCCGGTAAATATCGATGGCACGGCCCATCCGGCGCGGCGCGCGCGAGGCCGCCCGCAGGAGTTGCTCGTAGAGCGCGCCCTTGCCGTCGAGCCCGAACACGTCTGCGCCCTGCCCGTTGCCGTCGGCGCGCGACCAGTCGGTGCGCGACGGATCCAGGTGCAGAATCAATTCGAGGTAACGCAGGAGCTTTCGGCCATCGCCGACGATATCCCGGAACAGCGCACCCTTGCGCCGCTCGAGCAAGTCGACGGACAACGCCGCCTGCACGACGAATCGCTTGCGCACGCCCTTCGGCGACACGATCTCGACCGGCAGGAATGCGCTAATGTCCGTCAGGCTGACGCCGGTCCACGTCATCGGAGCGCCGAGCGCGCGCGGATCGTCGCGGCACAGCAGGCGCACGGTGGCCTCATAGCCCGCCGGCAATCGTACGGCCGCGCCGTCCGGCTGCATGTCGAGCCGCAGATCGAACCGGCCCGGCTCGCTCCGATCTTCCTTCACGTGGAGCAGCCACCCGGCGGAGCTGAGTGCATGCACGGCGCGGCGCATCGCGCTGTCTTCCTCGCGGCTGGCCGGCCCAGCCTCGCGAAACTCGTGCTTATGGAACACGTTAGACGTCTTCCATGCTTCTAGCAAGGCGTCGGGACCGATCTTGCGGTTCCTGCCCGTCAGTCGCAGCATCAGTTCGCGATTGCGGGGCGGCGCCAGTTTGCCCGGCTGCCCGAACGCGGCGTTCGTCATATTGGCCGAACCAACATGCCAGATGGCCTGCGCGCCGTGCTTCGCGACGATGAGCTTGGCGTGAAGATTCTGTTGCTCTGGCGCGCGGCTTTCGAGCCGTTCCTCGCCGTCGACCACGCGCTCCGACAGCGACAGGCAATCCCAGTTTTCCAGCGCGTCTCTGCCAATCTTGTCGAGCGTGTCACCCCGGCTGATGAGCGTGCGTCTCGCGTCATCGCGCGTGCGGCTGGCCAGTTCGGCGAGCATGCTTTGTCCATCGGCATCGAGGAAAGGTGACACGACCAGCAGATCGTCGAACTTGTCCGGCAGATCCAGCGGCACGCCAGCGGTCTTCTCGTCGCCGTGAAAGCCCGGCAGCACCTCGAACGCCGGGTCGAACTGATCGGGCGCCGTCCAGGCGACGTGTCCGAGGGCATCGCACCAGACTTTGATCTCCGGAATGTGGCGAGCGTCCTGCGCCAGCGAGCGCAGAAACGCGAGGAGACGCGGATCGCCGTTGCCGTTTCGTGCCGTTTCGCCGTCGATCGACACGGCGAGATCCCAGCTACGATCGAACGTGAGGTTGCGCGACAACACCAGCAAGCGCCAGCGATCCGCACCATCCTCATCCAGCGCGCTGAAGCGCAGCAGCCACACCTTAGGATGGAACGACGCGAACGCACCGTTTGCGCCTTCGAGCGCCACGACCGGCACGAGCAGCGGCTCGAGCAACGTAAAGAGGCGATTGAATTTGCCCGGCACCTTGATGTTGCCGCGCTGATAAAACACCATCAGGCGCTTCTGAAGCTGATCGATGGATTCGAGCAACGCCACACGCTCAGCCGACAGTTCGCCTTCCTCCTCTTCTTCCAGCGTCTGATCCAGCGTGAGCGCGAGCGAAGCGGCGGCGAGCGTTTCGAGATCGAGCGAGAAGGTGGTTGCGATAGCTGAGTGCAACGCATAGCCCGGCGGCGCGCGCAATTGACCGCCGTAGTCGAGACGATCGTTTTCGAGCGTCAGCAAGGCAACACCTCGACGATATCGTTCAACATGCGCCGCACGGTCTGCCATCGGTAGTCGAGCGCACTCATGCCGTACCAGTCGGCACGCTCGCGCGGCAGTTTGATCAACAACGAGCGCGCGGGCTTGTTGTCGACAGCCTGAGTACGGACAAGGGCATCGAGATCGGCCTGCTTCGGCGCGTCAGCCTGATTCAGCACGTTCCATCGTTCGAGGAATTCGATGGTCCGCCGCTTCACACGCGTGCCGCCCGCTTCGGCGACGCTCAGCCACTCGAGATCCGCACCCGAATGGAAGATACCGGCGAGTTTGACTGTTACGCGCCAATCGGCGTAGAGCTCATCGCAGACCGCGTGCAGTCGGTCATCGTCGATGCCTTCCGCAATCAGCCGGTTGAAAACGATATGCGCGCCCTCGACTGCGAGGCTGAAGCGCTGCGCTGCCGCGATGTTGTTGCGGCATGTCTGGCTGAGCGAAAGTTGTCCGGCTGCCCATGCGCTGAACGCGGCAAAGCTGGCGTGGTCGTCGCTCAGCGCACTGATCGTCAGGTCGTTGGAAAGCAACTGGGCGCAAACCGTGTCATCAAGGTCACGCGCCGTAGTGAAGCGCTCGCGCAGGAAACGCGCTTCGTCCTCGTCCAATTTCAAGGTGAGACCGGCCGGCCAGTCGCCTCGCGATCCGGGCGGCCGACGCACGACGGACTCGAAGCGTTGCCCGGCGTCATCGCTGCCTTCCTCGGAGCTTACGGTTTCCTGAGCATCCCCGTCGCGACGCCAGTAGCGGCAGAATTCCGCGAGCGAACTTTTCGTGCGTACGATTTCAAACACGCGCAGGCCGTTCCAGTAAGTCGAGGACGGACGTCGCGCAACACCGCCCTGCTCCACCACGGTGTGACCGATCACGCCTTCAGGTTCCAGATCCGCCGCATCGTAGTTGGTCTTGAGCGTCCTGGCGAATTCGTTCTCCGCGATCTTCAGATATTCGTCGAGCGGTCGGCGGCGGCGCTTCGCGTCTGGCAACTCCGCCCAGTCCAGCATGATCTTCGGCACGGCGAGGAAATACCGTGCGCGCGTCTGAACCGTAGTGAAGCCGGGAAAGAGCGTGTCCGCGTATGCATCTCGGAGTTGTCCGAAGCCCAGCTCATCTAGTGTGCCCGGTTCTTTCATCAGCGCGAGCACTTCGTGCACGCGCTTGCGATCCGTCGAAGAAAAATCGATCCATCCGATACGACTCATCCAGTCACCCGTTAATATTCATGCCGTCCGAACCTCCGGACAAGTGAGTTGCGCGTTACTTCGGTCAAGCCTGCAGAAAGATATCGGAAACTCAGGACAAGTCTTGTCCAGTCGCGTCCAGCTGAAGCGCGAAAGCAACACCAGGCCAAGCGACTCACCGCCATCAGACATTCAACGGCAAGCGAGGTGACGTCTCTCCGCATGATGCTCTCGCTCGATGTGCCGGCACGCCTCGTCGTGAAACAGGTCCGTGGTCATGACGATTGAGTACGTATCGTAGTCGCTCACCAGCTTTTCCGAGTTCAAACGGACTTCATCTTCCGGCCGAAAAAATGGCTCGTCCGTGTCAGCAATGAAGGCTAGATCCGTGCGCCGGACGATCTGATCGACAAGATAACCGGCGCGCTCTTCCTCCGTTGTGATCTCCAGCCAGACACGTCCGGGCATTTGAACGATTCTGACCGCGGCGATATCGGAGCGCAGGTACGCGGGATATTTTTCCCGAAGCCGTTGTGTCACGTCTTCTGCCACGTACTGTGCTGCCGGACTCTGGGAAGGCTCGGCCAAATCGAGTAGCAATGCAATGGCTTTGTCGAGCGGATACCGAAAGAACTCGCGCGCCGCATCGACACGAAAATCGGTCAGCGCAAGATGTACTTTCGCTTCCAGCGCCTCATGTTGTTCAGCAAACAATTCGAAGGCCACTTGGAACGGCGTTGGCACACCCGTGGACGAAAGTTCGCGCACACGCGTACGGGCGTCGCGTAGTGTTCGCCCGATCTTGATCAAGCCCGGCATACTCGGGTTGACCAAAACATAGACATACCCTGGGACCATGGGCTGCCCTCCTCACCCTAAATGCTCCAGCACGCTGACAAGCGCGCCGGAACCCCGTTGTAAAAGACACCATGATGCCGCATGCCGACTACTTGTCCGACTTACTACCCGAGAACCAGGCAACGACGGAAGACCACCAGTTGCCAGAGCGACGCGACGCCGGCGTAGCCTCGAAGACCACTCGACCGGCGTCTCCATCCTCGGCTCGCTCGTGCTCGTCTTTGCGCGCGAGTTCTTGCTGCCGCGCCCGGTAGTCAGGGAACTGCATTTGGGACAGGGAATGAC
Source organism: Burkholderia sp. YHN3-13 (assembly GCF_055810675.1). Taxonomy (NCBI): domain Bacteria; kingdom Pseudomonadati; phylum Pseudomonadota; class Betaproteobacteria; order Burkholderiales; family Burkholderiaceae; genus Burkholderia; species Burkholderia sp. YHN3-13. The sequence continues at coordinate 31,742 of NZ_JBVVNQ010000001.1, forward strand.
GTGTAGCGCCATTGCCACCCGGCTTGGCGCACCGTTTGATGTGGTGGCGCAGCAGATGCTTGACGCATTACTGCTGCCTAGCCTGACCCTCACGCCTCCCCGTCAAACGCCGGATATCCCGATGAACGACGCGCAGCGACAAGCTGCGATGCATCGAGGAGCAGCCTACCTGCTCCAGGCCGGCCCCGGTACTGGCAAGACACGTACGCTCGTCGCGCGGGTGGAGAGCCTGCTAGACGAAGGCGTGGACCCCCGCCGTATCCTGTTGTTGACATTCTCCAATCGCGCGGCTGCCGAGATGGTCGAGAGGCTCGCGCGTACACGACCTGCTGCTGCGGCCGCGTTGTGGGTTGGTATCCGTTCATCACAGAGCCTCCCCGCGCAGAAATTTTGCCACGGCGTCAGCACTCCATATGAGCCGCCGGTTTGGAAGCTTGATAGGCTTTAAACCGAAATATGAGCCCGTTTGCGACCAGCGCTTTCGCACCGTCTGCGGCTCAATTCCAAAGACGCGAGCGACCTGCTCTGTCGTCAGGCGCGGCTCAAAATGTGGAGATGCAAAATCGCTTGCAACCAGCGCGTGGTTCAGCGTGCTCTGAGCCCGAACATCAAAATCCCCTTGCTCGATACACGTCAAGTTTTTACTTACACCCTTGCACCGCTTATGAATCGAAGTCATTTGTGACCCCTCAAAACGATCACTGGTCACAGCAGCAATCTACGTTGAGTAAGGTCCGAAAAATCCCTGCAGCCTGCGTGTCGGACAATGTCACGCAGATGCCTGTTGAAGACGCAAAGCCCCAGTGACCGCAACGGGCAAAGAAGCGGGCCAACGGCAACAACTAGTCGACAACAATGGGATATAGGGGCGTGCAGTGGCACTCTCGATCGAGCGTCCGCCCGACAAGAGGCATCCGAGGCGCAAAAAATTTCACGCGCATTCGGACAATGCTGACCATCAGCGGCCAGCTTCACTACAGCTAAGCGGGTAGGGTGTATAGGCTGCAAGCAGCCGCAACCCAAATGGGTGTATTGGTGAAGCGCTTGGGTGTCTTGATACTTAAGCCGCAACCTGTGACAGAGCGGCAGACAGGATTCTACATCGATTTATTGGGGCATGGGGCTTCGAGCATCGTTGATCAATGCTCGCCGCCAAGAACACCAGGCTATATCATGCGCAAACGTGCCACGATCGTCAGAATCGCCGCACGCCAACGGCGCCCCTACTCGGTTCGGTCCGAACAGTTAGCGATATAGAAAGTGCCATAAATCGCGCAGCAGATGCCGATCAACCGCGCAACCCGATACAGAGCATCAGGCACCCCACCGGCAGTCGTGGCTTAGCCCTTCTCCGGCGACTCGAACGCGATCCCCGCTTGCTCTAACATCCAAGCTTCGATCTTGTCGTGCCACATACGAAGAAGATCCAGCGGACGTCGGCGATAGTGCTTCTCAGCGATGGCAGACGGCTTATGCCCCTGGATTTGAGCGACCACACCAACTGGGACATCGATCCATTCGGATAACGTACCAAATGATCGACGAAGTCCATGCAAAGTTACATGTGGCAACCCTGCATCACGTAACGCTAGCCGGTGCGCTAACCCTGGATCAGATACATAACCGGTTGCGGATCTCTGGCTGCGGAATACCCATGGCGACGAACCCGCTTCACTGCTCAAGCATTTGGCATCGCTCTCGTTTGCCAATTCTCTCAGCTCCCCCAGAAGCTCTGCCAGATAAGATGTAAGTGGTATGGTTCGCCCATCAACCTTCTCCACCTTGTCCGCGATCTTCAGACTTCTCCACTGAAAGTCGACGTCCTCCCAACGAAGGGCGGCCAGCTCCTCCCGACGAGCGCCAGTGATTAACAGTCCCTGAAAATAGACTGATAGAACACGGTTCGGAATTGACTGCACTGCCGCAAACCATCCCGACAGTTGCTCACGCTGTAAAACATCGCCATGCTTAGCATTTGACTTGGGAACAAGTTTCCGCACTGTACGCCCCCTATACGCATCCGAAGATACAAGACCAGCGTACTCGGGCTCATCCGCAGCCCACCGAATAAAAGCGCGCAGCATTCGATAGCCGAGACTTGCTACTGTCGGACGAACTTGGGTCTCAGCTTCGAGCCACACAGAAACGCGTCGCGCCGTCAGCTCGACCATGGGCACGGCCCGCAAAGATGCCAATACCCCTGGCTTCGTGTCACCTTTGCCGCGCAACTTGACCCTGCCCCCGACTGCCGAATGGCGAACGTGGTCCCGGTAAGTCCGCTCGCTCCATTGCGCCTTTCTGGCGCCGACGTATTGATCCCAAACCTCGCCCATCGTGACAACTTGCTGCCGCTTCTTGCGCTCCTGTGCCTCGTAGGCAACTCGCTGCTCCGCCCTCAACACGCGCGGATCCTTACCCTCATTGACAAGCGTCTTCATCCTCGCAGCTTCCGAACGCGCAGCCGCGAGATCCCATGTTCGCGGATCGCCAATCGTCAAACGAACCGTTTTCCCAAAAAGCCGGGATTCGAACACATATGCCCGTGCACCAGTTGACGTCACTCTCAATCCCAGCCCAGGCGCTTTCGCGTCCCAGTAGATCGTCTGCTTCTTGTTTTGGTCGCAACGAAATGCATCGACGCGCGCCACGGTAAAATTCTCTCGCTTCATTTAGCCCCGTCCATGTAGGCACCATGTAGGCAAATTATGCCCATTTAGGTCAACATCAATCAACACGGATTCAAGCAGGCGACTGCAAAAACCATTGATTTACTTAAAGTTTTACTCACCCGGACCATGATATACACGCTCGCGACCACACACATCCGGGAACTCGAGATCCGCAAGAGCCGCTTCATCGGGCTCGCGATCCCGGTCGACGACCGCGATGCCGCGATGCAGGCGCTGCAACGCCTGCGCGACGCGCATCCGACGGCCACCCATGTGTGCTGGGCGCTGCTGGCCGGCGGCCAGTCGGGCATGTCGGACGACGGCGAGCCGTCGGGCACGGCCGGCCGGCCCATTCTCGAAGTGCTGCGCCATCACGATCTCGACGGCGTGCTCGGCGCGGTCGTGCGTTACTACGGCGGGGTGAAGCTCGGCGCGGGCGGACTGGTGCGCGCCTATACGGATGCGATCGCCTCGGCGCTGCTCGATGCCGAGCGCATCGAGCGCATTCGCCAGACGCGGCTCGCGATCGAGATCGGCTACCCAGAGGAGGCGCGCGTGCGCCGCTGGATCGAACAGGCCGGATACGAACTGGTGGACAGCACGTACGGCATGACGGTGAAACTGGTGATCAAGCTGCCGGAAACCGCCGAGGCCGATGCGAGGGCCGAATTGTTCGACCTGACCCAGGGGCGCTCGGGGTTTCCGGACCTGTGACGCGCGGGCAAGGCACCTGCCTTCCCCGCTTTGCCTGACGCTGCCAGGCGCATTCCTGCGTCAGTAAGTATCCGGCACGATCATGTCGTCCGGCGTCGGCCGGCGGATGTAGTCCTCGTGATGCTCGCGCGGCGGCAGGTCGATCGACGGGTGCGGCACCTCGTGATACGGCACCTGGCCCAGCAGATGGTGGATGCAGTTCAGCCGCGCGCGCTTCTTGTCGACGGCCTGCACGACCCACCACGGCGCCTCGGGAATATGCGTGCGCTGCAGCATCTCCTCCTTCGCGGCCGTATAAGCCTCCCAGCGGCGCCGGCTTTCGAGGTCCATCGGGCTCAGCTTCCACTGCTTCAGCGGATCCTGGATCCGCGCCTGGAAGCGCACTTCCTGCTCGTGATCGGTGATCGAGAACCAGTACTTGACGATCTGGATGCCGCTGCGCACGAGCATCTTCTCGAACTCGGGCACCGACCGGAAGAACTCCTCGTACTCGTCGTCGGTACAGAAATTCATCACGCGCTCGACGCCCGCGCGGTTGTACCAGCTGCGGTCGAACAGCACGATCTCGCCGCCGGCCGGCAGATGCGCGACGTAGCGCTGGAAGTACCATTGCGTGCGCTCGCGGTTGTTCGGCGCGGGCAGCGCGGCGACACGGCACACGCGCGGATTCAGGCGCTGCGTGATCCGCTTGATCACGCCACCTTTGCCGGCCGCGTCGCGCCCTTCGAAAATGACGACGAGCCGGTGCCCGGTGCTCACGACCCAGTCCTGCAGTTTCACGAGTTCGCCCTGCAGCCGGAACAGCTCGCGGAAATACTGCTTGCGTGCCTCGCGACGCGCCTGCGAAAACAGCAAGTCGTCGCCGTCGTCGAAGCGACGGTCGTCGAGCTCCATTTCGAGTTCTTCGTCGTATGCGTCGACGAGATCTTCCTCGAAGCGGCGCTGACGCGCTTCCATCGAGCTCGAATCGGCAAGGTTGTCGGTCTCGGTGCGGGTATCTTTGTCGCCCATGGGGCCTCCTTCCATCATTGACGCGGCCAAACTTCGCCATTATCCCAGCGTCGCGCGTCAAATTGATGAAAACCGGCCGCCGGGACCGTCAGAAGCGGAAGTTCAGCAGCACGCTGGCCAGCACCGGATTGGCCGAAATATCGAAGGTGTTCGATGCAAGCGTCCGGTTCGGCTGGCTGATGTCGAGCGTGATCTTCGTCCGCAGCGGGATATAGGTGACCATCCCCGTGATCCAGAGCCGGCGCGTGATCTGGTAGCTCGCGCCGACGGTGAACACCGGCTCCCACACGCTCTTCACCTTCGCCGATACATTGGTCCGCCCCGACAGCAGCAGGTCGCCGCCGGCATCCCAGATCCGCTGGAACATCGCCGGGTCGAGCAACAGCGACTGCAGGCTGCCGATGTCCGCGCCTGCCGCGAGCAGCCCGCCGAGCGACGCGAGCTTGCGCTGGAACACGGGGTTCAGGTTCGTGTTCGTGAAGCGCGTGTAGCTGACGCCGATGCCCGCGAACGGCCGGAAGCGATCGTCGCGCTCGCCGAGGTAGTACTTGAACACGACGGACCCGAGCCACGCGCGCGTGGTCGCGAGCGGATTGCTTTGCGTGTTCGCAAGGTCGATCAGCGGAAGACGCCCCTGGACGCCGGCAAAGATGCGCTCGAGCGGCAGCGCGATGCTGCCGTGCCCGCGCAGCGTCAGCACCGGCGGAATGCCCGCGCCGAGTTCGGCCGCCCAGTGCTCCGATAAAAAGTGGGTGAACGTGAACGCCAGCGTGTTCGTATTGCTGAGCGACAGGCTCGACCCGGCGTTCTGGAAGCTGTTCAGCCCGAGCGCGTCGGTATGCGTCGTCACGGGCGTCGACCGGCCGGTCGTCCCGACGAAGTGCCAGCCAAGGCCGACCATGTTGCGGTCGTCGCCCATCAGCTGCTCGAGCAACGGCGGCGCCTGCGCGGCCGGCAGATCGGGCAGCCGCGACGGATCGACCGGATGCAGTTCGTACGGCATCCGGCCGGCGTGGACCACGCCGCCAGCCGATGCGTCATCCGCCGTTGCCTCGCGCGGCGCGGCCGGCGCGCAGCCGTCGTCCGCGCCGTTGTCGTCGAAGCCGATACCGTCGACGCCATCGTCGCGCGCTCCCGCGCACGCGCGCCCCGCTTCACCGGTGCGCTGCCCGAGCGTGATCTTGCGTGCGCTCAACGGGACGGCGTCGAGCGGCGGCACGCCGGCCGCAGCGCCATCGCGCCCGCCGTGCGCCAGCCCTGCATCGGTCGCCCACGCGCTCGCGTCGAACCCGTCCGCATCGCCGCCCGGCCAGAAGCCGATCCCGTCGGCACCGGCCTGCCAGCGCGGCGCGGCATCGCCGTCCGGCTGCGGCGCGCCGTGCGCGGCAGCCGCGCACGCGAACAGCGTCGCGCCGAGCCAGCGCGACAACGGACGCACGGCGCCCGGCCGCGCGCGGCGGCGGGTAATGTCGCGATTCGCCATCGGCTCAGGCCGGCACGCCGAACAGGCGCTGGCGGATCCGGTACAGCGGCTCGAACAGCCATTCGAGCAGGCTGCGCCGCTCCAGCACGACGTCGGCCTTCAGCATCATCCCGGCCCGCAGCGACAGCGGCCGCCCCTCGAAGGACGGCGTTCGATCGGCGAGTTCGACCCAGGTCTTGAAGTAGGTCTGCGGCGCGGCCGCATCGCCCGGCAGGTTCAGCTCCTTCGCCGAAAACGCGACCGGCGAGATCGACAGCACCTTGCCGCGATAGGTGCCGAACTTCTCGACCGGATAGCTTGCGTACGCAACCTTCACTTCCTGCCCCTTCTTCACGAAGCCGGCCTTCGACGACGGAATGTAGACCTCGGCGATCAGCCCGTCGGCCTGCGCGGGCAGGATCTCGACGACGCGCGTGCCCGGCGGGTCGATCACACCGCCCTGCACGACGTCGAGCCGCACGATCTGCCCGTCGGCCGGCGCGTACAGCACCTGGTTCACGTTCTCGTCGATGTTGTATTCCTTCGCGTTCAGCTCCTCCTGCTTGATCTTCAGTTCCGCGTTCGCGCCGTCGTACTTGCTCTGCATCGTGTCGAGGTCGCCGCGCAGCTTCATCGCGTTCTTCGCAAGCTCGGCGCGGCGCAGCAGCAGGTCCTGGTACGCCTGCCCGGCCTGCAGGTACTGCGTGTTGACCTGGTTGTACTGTTCGAGCGTCACGACCTGCTCGTCGAGCAGCTGCTTCACGCGTGCGCGCCGTTCGCCGTACTCGTCGACGATGCGCTTCTGGTCCTGGATCTGCCGGTCGATCAGCCCACGGCTCTCGCCTTGCGCGGCGATCTGCTGGTTGATCTGCTGCACCGACGACCGGTATTCGAGCCGTGCCGCGTCGATCTGCTGCGTCACCTCCACGCGTTGCCGGTCGAGCGCCGCACGCATGCCCTGCACGTTGTTCGCCTGGCTGACGAAGCTCGTGTCGCGCGTCACCGCCATCAGCCGCTGGCCGGCCTTCACCTGCTGGTCCTTGCCGACGTAGATGTCGCGCACCGCCCAGCCCGGCGGCGCGCCGACGCCGATCAGCCCCGAGCGCGGCGTCAGCATCCCCGACACGCTCTCGGTATTCGCGTAGCTCAGTTCGACGAGCGCCGTCACGAACATCGCGAACATCGCCAGCGACAGGTAGCAGAAAAACCGCATCGACACCGGCACGTCGACGACGCCGTGGATCACGGTGCCGAAAGTGGTGCCGCGCGCGAGCTTGCGCGACGGCTTCTGTTCTTGGAGGGCGGAATTCCAGATCGGCATGGGGCAGGCTCGTCAGGCGCGACGCCGCGCGGCCGCATCGAGCAGCGGCGTCGGCATCAGGTAAGGCGTGAAGTGTTCCCAGAAATGCCATTGCTCGGGCTGGCGCACGAGCGCCTGTTCGAGGCGGTCGACGATGCGCTGGTGCGTCGCGCGCACCGGCGATGCGTCGTCGTCCGCCCCGAGCATCGGCGCGAGCGGGCTGGCCGCGAGCCCGGTGAAATGCACCGCGCAGCGATCGCGGAACGGCACGCCCGTCGCATACGCGACGAGCAGCGGAATCCCCTGTTCGACCGCGAGCTTCACGCCGCCACCGGCCATCCGCACCCAGCGCCCGCCGAGCCGGCAGCGGTTGGTCTTGCCGAACTTGCCGTGCAGGTCGGAAAACAGCAGGAACACGGGCGCTTCGCGCCGCAGGCTCGTGATCAGCCGCCGCAGATGCACGCGCTCCTCGATGTCGATGAACTCGACGTCGCCCGCGCCGTATTCGGCGACGAGCCGCAGCGCATCGTCGAAGAACGCGCCGGGCGCGTCGCGATGCAGGATCACCATCAGCTTGCGGTCGTCGGGAATCATGAAGCGCAGTTTCGTGACGAACAGCATCAGGTTGCCGAAGTGCAGCCCCGCGAGCATCAGCGGGCCGCCGCGTGCGAGCGCCGCGCGCAATTGATCGTCGCCTTCGCACGCCATCCCGTCGATCATCGACTTCATCGACGCGAGGCTGTGCGTGCGCAGCTTGAGTCCGGCGAACTCGGCCTCGAACAGCTCGCGCACGATCGCGGCCGATACTTCCCGCACGCGCCGCGGATCGTCGTTCAGGTGCGCGCTCAGCATGTAGGCGACCGCGCGTTCGATCGATTCGCGAATGGGCGGAAAGCAGCGCAGGCATGCGCCCGAGCACCAGCGCATCAGCCGCAGCCCGAACGCGGGCGACGTACGCAGCGCGACCGCACGCACCGCGCGGCGCAGCAGGAACGCATACGAGAACGGATTGAGCAGGAAGAGCCGCCCGAGCATCACCGTGCCTCCTCGGCCGCGTGCCACGCGCCGGTCGCGTCGGTCAATACGCCGTCGTGCATCTGGTAGATGCGGTCGACCATCGACAGGATCGACGCGTCGTGCGTGACGAGCACGATCGTGCACGGCAGCGTCAACACGTTGCGGCAGATCTCGTGCGTCGTCGCCTGGTCGAGGTTCGACGAAAACTCGTCGAGGATCAGCAGGCGCGGCTCGCAATACAGCGCCCGAGCGATCAGCAGCCGTTGCATCTGGCCGGCCGACAGGAACTTCTGCGTATCGCCGAGCGGCGTGTCGTAGCGGTGGTCGAGCCGCTCGATCTCGTCGTGGATGCAGGCGAGCTTCGCCGCGTCGAACATCGCGCCGATCCGCGGCGCCGGCGCGAAGTTCGTGATGTTGTCGCGGATCGTCCCGCGAAACAGCTGGTCGGACTGCGTGACGGCCGCGAGATGCTTGCGGTACTGCCGCAGGTTCACTTCCGCGAGATCGACGCCGCCGACGAACAGCGTGCCCGGGTCCGGGCGCACGAGCCCGCAGATCAGGTTCAACAGCGTCGTCTTGCCGCTGCCGGTGCGGCCGACGATCGCGATCTTGGCGCCGGCCGGCACGTCGAGCGCGATGTCGCGCAGGATCGGACGGTTGCCGCCCTTCGGCGTGTACGACAGCGCGCGGATCGACAGCGCACCGTCGAATCCGTCGATCGGTCGTACGACCGCATCCGGCGCGGGCTCCTCGGTCTCGGTCTGCAGCACGTCGGCGACGCGGTCCATGTGCACCTGCAGCACCTTGCGGCGCACATGGAGCTGGATCGAATCGATGAACTTGTCGGCGAACAGGTTCTTGTACTGAATGAACGCGTAGATCACGCCGATCGTGCTCTGTCCGTGCATCACGAGCCACGCGCCGTACGTGACGATCACGAGTTGCTCGACGTGCACGATCCCCTTCGAGATCGCATCGAACAGCAGTTGCAGCCGCTCCTGCTGGCGCATCGCCTGCAGCTTCTGCGTGAACGCGTTGACCCACAGGCTGCTGCGCGCGGTCTCGGCCGACAGCAGCTTGATCGAATGCGCGGAACGGATGTTCTCGATCAGCAGCGCATCGGCTTGCGCGCCGCGCGTGAGGATCTGCGACATCGCGTCCTGCAGCCGCGGCTGGATCGCGAGCCGGCTCAGCGCGAACAGCACCATCCCCGCGAGGCTGATGCCGGCCAGCACCGGGCTGTAGTACAACATCAGCACGAGCGTCAGGGTGCAGGTGACGATATTCAGTAGCCCGCCGACCAGCCCGTCGACGAGAAAGCGCCCGACCTCCGACACCGACGACACGCGCGAAATCGAATCGCCGGTGTTGTGGAACAGGAAATAGCCGATCGGCAGCCGCGCGAGATGGCCGACCATGTTCGCCGACAGCTGCTGCGACACGATGTTGCGCAGGTAGCTCTTGATGTTGCCGACGAGGTTCGCGTACAGCGTGTCGAACAGGAACACGATCGCGAACAGGATCGTCAGCAGGTACAGGATGTCGACGTCGGTCTTCTTCAGCGCCTCGTCGATCGTCAGCTGCACGTACGACGGGCCGAGCAGCAGCAGGAGCTGCGCGGCGACGCCGCCCGCGATGCCGATCGCGAGGCTCTTGCGGATGCCCGTCAGCCCTGCGAGGTAGTCGCGCAACCGGATCCGGTCGGTCGGACCCGCCCGCGTGAAGCCGATGTCCGGATTCAGTTCGAGCGCATAACCGGTGATGTGCGTGAGCGCCTGCGCGAGCGGCAGCTTCGTCTCGCCGAGCGCGGGGTCGACGATGTGCACGCTGCCGTAGCCGACCTTCGTCAGCACGACATAGTGGTTCATCCCCCAATGCAGGATGCACGGCGTCTTGAGCGCGTCGAGTTCTCCCGCGTCGAACTGCAACCCGCGCGCGCGCAGCCCGAGATCGTTCGAGATCTCCATCAGGTCGAAGAACGACAGCCCGGAATCGATCCGCACCGGATAGCGGTTGCGCAGCGTGCGCAACGTCGTTTCGCGCCCGTGCCACGACGCGATCATCGCGAGGCAGGCCAGGCCGCACTCCGTCACCTCGTCCTGCAGGACCGGACGGACTTTGCGCGTATTGAAGAGCATGGTCGGGCACCCGGGGCGCGACGACACGCCGCCCGGGCTTGCCGTGCGGGCCCGTGGCGGGTCGTGCGCGATACGCATGGGCGCAGCCGGCGCACTGCCGGCCGCGGCGGAAGACCGGTGTTACCGGCCGCTCAGCGCGACGAGCCGAGCGACATCCGGAACTGTTCGACGGCGCGGGTCTGGTACTGGGTCATCAGGCCCTGCAGCGTGGTCCCGATCGACTGGTTGACGAGATCGACCGTATAGGCAGCCGAATTGGAGTAAAGCGACGCGCCGCCACGAATCTGGCGGGCCTGTTCTTCCGTGATGTCTCGCATTTGTTGTGGCCTTTATATTGTCGGAATGCCTGCAGCCGTCAGCCAATCGAAAACTCAATGGCCGTTTACTTTATTACGGAGATAATCCGGCACTCCTGCCTCCTGATAATCGCCCGATTCCGAAATAATGCATTCCGGAGCCGCTTAATTGCCACTGCGGCGATCGATTCTTTTCCTTCTGTTTCGCGGCATCTCGCGCGGGGGGCGCCTCCCCGCGCACGGCGGTTACTTGCCGGTGTTGTTGAACGTCTTCGGGTTCTGCAGGTAATTGCCGAGGCTCGGCAGGAACTGGCCGAGCGCGGTCACCACCGGCGCGGCGTCAACGGCGAGGCTGCCCAGCGAGCTGATCGCCCCGCCGCCATGCACATTCCTGACCTGTTCCGTCGTCATGACCTTCATCATTCTCTCCTCGTAAAAAATAAAGATGATGCAAAGAACCTTCATTGAAAGACAAACGGCTTTTAATCCCTAGCGACTTGTTAATCTAATAATCACCGCGATTACCAGCCGAAATCAGGCTATCATGCGGTCGCATCGGAATTCAATGGAGGACACACTCTTACAGTCGCAATTTCCGATGTATGACGGCTAAGCGACATTCATGTTTTTTGAATTTCAATTTCAAAACGTTTAAATCCCGCCGCAATGCGTTGCGGCACGGGCAGGAGACGGAGACGACCATGTTTGAAACGAGGCGCGCGAATGGCGGATCGGCAACGCGGAATGCGGGTATTTCCTTATCAAGATTTCCAACTAGGTGGAATCCCCGACTTGCAACCATGACACTGATCGCTGTAACGGTTATCGGTGCGACCACGAACGCGCACGCGTTCTGCCTCGACACCGCCTACCAGTACGCATCGGTGCACGATCCGCGCTATCTGCAGGCGCGCAGCGAATACGACGCGGCCCGCCAGAAATTCCCCGAAGCGCGCGCGCAGATGCTGCCGCAAGCCGCCGCGCAACTCGAATGGGGGCGCTACGGTACGCATGCAAACCTGTTCGGCATCGACGTCAGCGGCTCGAGCAATGCCGCATACGGTTCCGCCCAGATCACGCAGGCCCTGTTCAACGTGCCCTACCTGTACGACATGCGGCGCGCGACCGAGTACGAGGAATCGGCGAAGCAGAAACTCGAGGTCGCGAAGCAGGACCTGATCCTGCGCGTCGCGAACGCGTGCTTCGACCTGCTGAGCGCGCGCGAGAAACTGCAGTCGGCCGACGACGAGGTCAGCGCGCTGGCACGGCTCGAAAGCGACACGCGGCGCATGGCGCAACTCGGGATGAAGACGATCGGCGACACCGCCGAGATCGAGGCGCGCCGCAGCCTCGCCCAATCCGACGAAGCGCTCGCGCAGACCGACGTCGACGCGCGGCGCGCACGCTACGAGACACTGCTCGGCTCGACGATCGACTTCACGCGCTGGCCCCGGCTCGCGATGCGCGGGTCGTCGCCGCGCATTCCGTCCGGCGACTACGCGCCGCAGGACAACCCCGCGTACCGTCAGGCGTATCGCGACGTACAGGTCGCGCGGCTCGCCGCCAAGCGCGTCGGCGCCGAGCACTTGCCGACCGTCGACCTGTTCGCGTCGTATTCGCGCGGGCTCAACCCGAACCTGCGCGGGCTCACCGATCGGTCCGACTTCCATCAGAGCGCGTTCGGCGTGCAGGTGACGATTCCGATCTTCTCCGGCGGCAGCGTGTACTACCGGCAGGTGGAAGCCGAGCACGTGACCGAGCAATACCGCAACCGGCTGCGCGAGGTCGAGGAGCAACTGGGCACCGATCATCGCGAGGCGCTGTCCGCGCTCGAATCGGTCGGCAAGCGCATCCGCGCGCTGCAGCAGTCGCTGCAGGCCGCGCGGCTCGCGTACGATTCGTCGATGAAAGCGCATCAGGTCGGTTACAGCACGACGTACGAAACGCTGAACTTGCGGCGGGACATCTCGGGTATCCGGCAGAAGCTGTTCGACAGTTACCTCGATGCGCTGAAGCTGCAACTGAAGCTGAAAAGCGTGCTCGGCACGCTCGACGAGCAGTCGCTGATCGCGGTGGACAGCTTTCTCGAAAGCAACGCGGCGAACGACCGGAGCTGACGGCGGTTCGATGCATGCGCGGTCTGCCGCGGTTCGAAACCCGCTGGTGTCGCGCGTGCCTCGCCGGCGGGTCCGCTGCGAATGCCGCGGCGGCCCCCGACTGGAAAAACCGGCGCGGCGCGGCCGCTACCGCAGAGCGACGAAGCGCTTCGCCGAGGCCTGCGAAAAGCCGCTTCAAGCGGCCAGCATGCAGCCGGAAGGCGATCCCGCATGTCAGCCGGGCGGCGGCAGCACGACCGTGTCTTCCGGCCCGAGCACGCACCCGTCCTGCGAACGAAGCTCCAGCTTCCTGACCGGCAGTCCGGTTTTCCGGTCGACGAGCAGCACGTGCGCCTCGTCCGGTTCGAAGCAGAAATCCTCACCCCACTGCCGCAATGCGACCAGCAGCGGAAACAGCCCGCGCCCCTTCTCGGTCAGCACGTACTCGTGATGCGCGCCGCCGTCGGCGGCCGGCACGATGTCCATGATCCCCTGCGCGACCAGGTTGCGCAGGCGAGCCGCCAGGATGTTCTTCGCGAGGCCGAGGTTTTTCTGGAATTCGCCGAAACGGCTCAGCCCGTCGAACGCGTCACGCACGATCAGCAGCGACCACCCGTCGCCGATCGCATCGAGCGGGCGGGCAACGCCGCAAAGGGAATCTTCGTGCGTGGTTCGTCGGTTCATCGGTGCGTGCGGTTACGCCGTTCCCTGTGGGCAGGCTGAGCGGCAGTCGTTTTCCATTGAAATGAATGGTTGCAATATAAAACCCGTCTACCCAAAGATCAATGGGGCGAACCCGACTGTTCGCGATCGGCGAACGGCGCGGAGGTTTCGACTCCGATCGGCCTGAGATTCAAGCCGATTGACTCGTCAATCACGCCATCATCGCTTTCCGACGCTTCGTCACGCATCAACGACGACACCCGGCGGCAGTCGACCGGATCGCGCTTCTGGTTGCAACTTGAAACCTCATGTCCTACGCTTCCATTCGGTTTCATATTGAAACCAAACTACTCGACTACCGAAGGAGCGTTCGATGATCCGGTCCGATGCCGCGTTCGACGGCACCTTTCCCTTCGCCCCGCATTTCGACGATGCATCCGGCTTCCGGATGCACTACGTGGACGAAGGACCGCGCGACGGCGAAACCGTCCTGTGCCTGCATGGCGAACCTACGTGGGGTTACCTGTTCCGCCATCTGGTGACAACGCTGCGTCCGACGTACCGCGTCGTCGTGCCCGATCACATGGGATTCGGCAAAAGCGCGACGCCGCGGGACCGCAGCTACTGGCTGCAGGACCACATCGACAACCTCGAGCGCTTCGTGCTCGCGCGCGGCCTCGAGCGCATCACGCTCGTGATGCACGATTTCGGCGGCCCGGTCGGCATGGGGCTCGCCGCACGTCATCCGGACCGGATCCGGCGCATCGTGTCGGCGAACGGACCAACGCCGTTCGGCCAGCCCGATCTCGTCGAGCGCCTGAATGCGAATGCTCGCGAGGCGCCGTGGTTCCAGTGGATCATGCGCGCGGCGGCCGACGATACGCTCGAAACGGTGCTCGGTCAGCTCGGCTTCAACATCCTGAGCACGCTGAAGCTGAACGGGTTCGAGAACCACGCGGTCATCACCGACACGTGGATCGCCGCGTACGGAGCGCCGTTCGCGCAACCGGCCGACTGTCTCGGCGCGATCGGCTGGGCCCGCGGCTTTGCCGCCGGCGCGCACCGGTTCGAGGAGCCCGATGCGGCGGCACTGCGCGCGATACGCGGCAAACCCGCGCTCGCGCTCTGGGGAGATGCCGACCGGACGCTCGGCGCGGAACACTTCCTGCCGCTTTTCACCGCGTTGTTTCCGTCCGCGCCCGTCGAGCGGCTGGCGGGCGTCGGGCACTACTGCTTCGAGGATGCGCCCGACGCCATCGCCAAGCGGATCGCCGGCTTCATCCGGGCCACCGCTTGAACGTGTTCCGCGGCCGCCAACCTGCACCGGCCGCGGAACGCACGCATCGCTTCATGTCAGCGAATAACCCGCGTCACACCGCGCCCGCGCGGATCGGCCATCGCTTCCGGCGTCTTGCCGTCGATCTTGATGACCTGGATGTCGCCGCTGAAATCCTGCCCCTTCAGCGTGTAGCCACGCGCCTCGATCTGCTTCGCGAGCTCGCCTTCGATCGGGTGGTACGGCTCCCAGAAGATCGTGTTCGGCGGCAGCAGCTGGTGATGGAAGCGCATCGCGCCGACCGCTTCCTTCAACGGCATCTTGAAGTCATAGATGTTGTTGATCACCTGGAAGATCGACGTGAAGATGCGAGAGCCGCCCGGCGTGCCGATCACGAGCGACACCTTGCCGTCCTTCGTCATGATCGTCGGCGACATCGACGACAGCGGGCGCTTCTTCGGTTCGATCGCGTTCGCGTCGCTGCCGACCACGCCGAACATGTTCGCGACACCCGGCTTCGCGGAGAAGTCGTCCATCTCGTCGTTCAGCACGATGCCCGTGCCGTCGGCGATCACGCCCGAGCCGAAGTATCCGTTGATCGTGTACGTGTTCGACACCGAGTTGCCCCACTTGTCGACGACCGAGAAGTGCGTCGTTTCGGCCTTCTCCGGCATCGTCGTGCCGAGGCCCGGCTGCACGCTCTTCGTGTCCGACGGCTCCTTCGGGTTGACCTCGGCCGCCCGCTTCGCGATGTAGGCGTCGTCGGTCAGCTGCGCGATCGGCACCTTGTAGAAGTCGGGATCGCCGAGATACTGCGCACGGTCCGCGAACACGCGTTTCTCGATTTCCGCGACGAGGTGGATGTACTGCGGCGAATTGAGCTTCACGCCCTCGAAGTCCTGCTTGAGGTCGGCCTTCATCTTCAGCAACTGCACAAGGCCGATGCCGCCCGAGCTCGGCGGCGGCGCGGTGATCACGTCGTAGCCGTTCCACTTCGCCTGCACCGGCTGGCGCCACACCGCACGATACTGCGCGAGATCCTCGGTGGTGATCAGCCCGTTGCCGTCGCCGGTCTTCATCGACGCGGCGATCAGTTCGGCCGTCTTGCCCTTGTAGAAACCTTCCGCGCCGTCGTTCGCGATGCGCGTGAGCACGTCGGCGAGGTCGGGTTGCTTGAAGTTCGCGCCGGCCTTCAGCCCGGAGAAGTATTTGTCGAAGTTGGTCTTGCCACCGAATTCCTTCGATGCATCGACGCCGCGCTGCGCGAGTTGCTCGTCGACGACGAAACCGTCGCGCGCATAGTGGATCGCCGGCGCGAGCACCTGCTTCCACTTCAGCTTGCCGAAGCGCTTCTGCGCTTCCCACATGCCGGCAACCGTGCCCGGCACGCCGACCGCGCGCGGACCGTACAGGCTCATGCCCTTGACGACGTTGCCGTCCTTGTCGAGGTACATGTCCTTCGTCGCGGCGAGCGGCGCGCGCTCGCGGTAGTCGATGAAGTACGGCTTGCCGTCCTTGTAGATCGTCATGAAGCCGCCGCCGCCGATGTTGCCGGCTTCCGGATACGTGACGGCGAGCGTGAAGGCGATCGCAACCGCCGCATCGATCGCGTTGCCGCCTTCCTTGAAGATCCGCTCCGCGGCATCCGCGCTGTACTTGTCGGCCACCGCAA
This sequence comes from Burkholderia sp. YHN3-13, assembly GCF_055810675.1. Taxonomy (NCBI): domain Bacteria; kingdom Pseudomonadati; phylum Pseudomonadota; class Betaproteobacteria; order Burkholderiales; family Burkholderiaceae; genus Burkholderia; species Burkholderia sp. YHN3-13. Next base: position 48,056 of record NZ_JBVVNQ010000001.1, read on the forward strand.
CGGCCGAACTCGTCAGGACCGCCGGCTGCGGCCCTTTCGCATAAGCGGGCGCGTTCGGCATAAACCCGATGCCGGCCATCGTCGCAAGCACGGCAGCGGATGATTTGAAGCGATTCAGCGTAGTCATTGCATGTCCCCCATGTGGATCTCCTTCAGGCAGGAAAGGCACCTGATCCGTCGATGACCGCCGGCGCGCCGGCGGCGATCGGCCGGCTTCGTAGTATAGGGGGACAATAAGGGTCGAACACGCGGCATGCAACGACGGCATGCCGATCGTGTGCGCGCGGTCACATTGCGGCGCCGCGACGGCCAAACGAATCGGTCGAAACGGCATGCGTTGCGCGCCCGATGCACGCCGTCACGCAGCGCGCAAAACCGAAAGTTGCGAACCTCGCCGCCTGCCACGCGGCACACTCAAAAAAATCTGCAAACGCCCCTCCCGCAGCGCGGGTCGATCTGAGAAGATAGCGCCCCGCTTTCGCACGACATCGCTGTTTCGTTCACGTGCCGCTTCACGTTTGCTTGTCTCGCTCCCTATGGCATCACACAACGCACATCATGCGTCCGGCTTCGCGGCCGGCGTCGCCGCCGCCGTCCTCGTCGCGCAAACCGGCGCCACCGGCCCCTGGCACACCGGCATGCTCGCCGCGTTCGTCGCGGGCGTCGCCGGCGGCACCGCACCCGACTGGCTCGAAGTCGCCTGGTGGACCCGCAAGCGCCGCCTGTGGATCACGCATCGCACCGTCACGCACTGGGGCATCGGCTGGGTCGCGCTGCTTGCGCTCGGATGGCACGGGCTGACTCATCATCCGCATCCGCTGTGGGCCGCACCGCTGTTCGGCTTCGCCTGCGGCGGCGTGATGCACCTGCTCGCCGACTGGCCGAACCCGCTCGGCGTGCCGTGGATCTGGCGGCGTCACTCGCTCAACCTGTGGAACAGCGGGCATTGCGACCTGATCGTCGTGGCCGCCGCCTGGGGCGGCACGCTGTGGCTCGCGCAATCGCTGTGGTCGCGCGCGCCGCTGCTCGAACACTGGCTCGGCTGGCTGCATCGCGTTTAGTTGCAATCCGTCGCCATTCGACGCGAAGAATGGCACGCAACTTTCGGTTCGTTGAAAGCGCGCCGCGAGCCCCCATCTGAAGATGAATCGTCGATAGGCCTGCCCGGCACGCACCCGCGACGTCTGGCACACTGACGATTCGATTCATGCGCGGTTCGCCCGCGCACTCGCACCCCATTTCAACGCTCCGATGGACGTCACCGCTACCCGCCCTGCCGCCCGTGCGCTCGACGTGTTCCACCCGGCCGTGGCCGCGTGGTTCCGCCGCACGTTTGCCGCGCCGACCGGCGCGCAGGCGCTCGCGTGGCCCCACATCAAGGCCGGCCGGTCGACGCTCGTCGCCGCGCCGACCGGCTCCGGCAAGACGCTCACCGCGTTCCTGTGCGCGCTCGACGATCTGGTGCGCGATGCGCTGGCGCACGACGGCACGCTGCCCGATGCAACGCTAGTCGTCTACGTGTCGCCGCTGAAGGCGCTGTCGAACGACATCCACGTGAACCTCGACGCGCCGCTCGCCGGCATCGCCGAATCGCTCGCGCAACTCGGCCTGCCGGTGCCGGCGATCCGCACCGCGGTGCGTACCGGCGACACCACGCAGGCCGAGCGTGCCGCACTGCGCAAGCGCGCGCCGCACATCCTCGTCACCACGCCCGAATCGCTGTACGTGCTGCTGTCGTCCACCTCCGGGCGGCAAATGCTGTCGAACGTGCGCTCGGTGATCGTCGACGAGATCCATGCGCTCGCGTCGTCCAAGCGCGGCAGCCATCTCGCGCTGTCGCTCGAACGCCTCGACGCGCTGGCCGGCCGCGCGCTGCCGCGCATCGGGCTGTCGGCGACGCAAAAGCCGATCGACGCGGTCGCGCGCTTCCTGGTCGGCGGCCCGGCCGACGCGCCGCGCGACTGTACGATCGTCGACACCGGCCACACGCGCGAGCGCGACCTCGCGCTCGAACTGCCGAACGTGCCGCTCGAACCGGTGATGGCCACCGACGTGTGGGAACAGGTGTACGACCGCATCGCCGGGCTCGCCGCCGCGCATCGCACGACGCTCGTGTTCGTCAACACACGGCGCACCGCCGAGCGCATGGCGCGCCATCTCGCCGACCGGCTCGGCAAGGATGCGATCGCCGCGCATCACGGCAGCCTGGCCAAGGAACACCGCTTCGATGCCGAGCAACGCCTGAAGCGCGGCGAACTGAAGCTGCTCGTCGCGACCGCGTCGCTCGAACTCGGCATCGACATCGGCGACGTCGATCTCGTCTGCCAGGTCGGCTCGCCGCGCGGCATCGCGCCGTTCCTGCAGCGCGTCGGCCGTTCGGGGCACCACGTCGGCGGCGTGCCGAAGGGGCGCCTCTTCCCGCTGTCGCGCGACGAGCTCGTCGAATGCGCGGCACTGCTCGACTGCGTGCAACGCGGCGAACTCGACGCGTTGCGGATTCCCGAAGCGCCGCTCGACGTGCTCGCGCAGCAGATCGTGGCCGAAGTCGCGTGTGCGGAGTGGCAGGAAGACGCGCTGTACGCGAGCTTCACGCGTGCCGCGCCGTACGCAAGGCTGACACGCGAGCGCTTCGACGAAGTGATGAAGATGCTCGCCGAAGGCTTCACGAGCCGTCGCGGCGTGCGCGGCGCGTACCTGCATCGCGACGTGGTCGGCGGCACCGTGCGCGGGCGCCGCAATGCGATGATGACCGCGACCACGTCGGGCGGCACGATCCCCGACATGGCCGACTACGCGGTCCTGCTCGAACCGCAGGGCATCCAGGTCGGCACCGTCAACGAGGATTTCGCGATCGAGAGCCTGGCCGGCGACGTGTTCCAGCTCGGCAACCAGTCGTACCGGATCATTCGCGTGGAAACGGGCCGCGTGCGCGTCGAGGACGCCCAAGGCCAGTCGCCGAACATTCCGTTCTGGCTCGGCGAGGCGCCGGGGCGCAGCGACGAACTGTCGGCGGCGGTCGGCCGGCTGCGCGCGCGGCTCGACGGGCTGTTCGCCGACGGCGACCGGCTGGCCGGCGAAGGCGCCCGCGCCGGTGGGCGCAAACGTGCGGCCGGCCAGGCCGCGAGCGACGCGAAACCCGATGCGACAGCCGAAGCGGGCACCGCGCTCTCCTCCGCCGAAAGCCGCCTCGCGCCCGCCTTGCGCTGGCTCGTCGACGCGCTCGGCCTGTCGCCGGACGCCGCGCGCCAGATCGTCGACTACCTCGCCCGTGCCCGCGCCGCGCTCGGTGCGCTGCCCACGCAGGACACGCTCGTGATGGAGCGTTTCTTCGACGAATCGGGCGGCACGCAGCTCGTGATCCACTCGCCGTTCGGCAGCCGCATCAATCGCGCCTGGGGGCTCGCGCTGCGCAAGCGCTTCTGCCGAAGCTTCAACTTCGAGCTGCAGGCCGCCGCGACCGACGACGCGATCATCCTGTCGCTGTCGCTCGCGCACAGCTTCGCGCTCGACGACGTGTGGCGCTACCTGCGTTCGGCCAGCGCCGAGCACGTGCTGGTCCAGGCGCTGCTCGACGCGCCGATGTTCGGCGTGCGCTGGCGCTGGAATGCGACGACCGCGCTTGCGCTCCCGCGCTTCACCGGCGGCCGGCGCACCGCGCCGCAACTGCAGCGGATGAAGAGCGAGGACTTGCTCGCGACCGTGTTCCCCGATCAGGTCGCGTGCCTCGAGAACATCGTCGGCGAACGCGAGATTCCGCACCACCCGCTCGTCGACCAGACACTCGACGACTGCCTGCACGATGCAATGGACACCGACGGCTGGCTCGCGCTGCTGCGCCGGATCGAAAGCGGCGCGATCGAGCTCGTCGCGCGCGACCTGCCCGCGCCGTCGCCGCTCGCGGCCGAAATCCTGAACGCGAAGCCCTACGCGTTCCTCGACGACGCGCCGCTCGAGGAGCGCCGCACGCAGGCCGTGCAGTCGCGCCGCTGGAGCGACCCCGAATCGGCCGACGATCTCGGCGCGCTCGACGCCGACGCGATCGACGCGGTGCGCGACGAAGCCTGGCCGCTCGTGCGCGACGCCGATGAAATGCACGATGCGCTGCTCACGCTCGCGTGCATCACCGACGGCGAAGCGCACGCACACGCAGGCTGGCCCGACCTGCTCGCGGCGCTCGCCGACCGCCGCCGCGCGACGAAGCTCGTTACGCCGGGCGGCGCCGTGCTGTGGGTACCGGTCGAGCGGCTCGTGTGCGTGCGCGCGCTGCATCCCGATGCGCGCCCGACGCCGGTGCTCAAGGTACCGGCCGCCTGCGCACAGCCATGGGACGCGGATGCGGCCCTCGTCGACGTGATCCGTGCACGGCTCACGGGCTTCGGGCCGCTCGCGCTCGACGCGATCGCCGCACCGCTCGGCCTGCCGGCTTCGGCGATCGCGACGGCACTCGCTGCGCTGGAGCGCGAAGGCTACGTGATGCGCGGCCGCTTCACGCCCGGCGCGACGACCGACGAATGGTGCGAACGTCATCTGCTTGCGCGCATTCATCGCTATACGGTAAAGCGGCTGCGCCGCGAGATCGAACCGGTCGAACGCGCCGATTTCATGCGCTTCCTGTTCCACTGGCAGCACGTGACACCCGACACGCGCGGCACGGGCCGCGACGCACTCGCGGCCGTGGTCGAACAGCTCGAAGGCTACGAGGCCGCGGCGAGCGCGTGGGAAGACGCGCTGCTGCCCGCGCGGCTGACCGACTACATGGCCGGCGGCCTCGACGAGCTGTGCCGCTCGGGCAAGCTGGTCTGGACACGCATCGGCGCACCCGCACGGGCGGCCGGCACGCCCGTGAAAACGACGCCGATCGTGCTGCTGCCGCGCCGCCATCTTTCCGCCTGGCAAGCGCTGCGCGATCCCGATGCGCAACCGGCGCTGTCGGCACGCGCCACGCAAGTACGCGAGGCACTCGCCGCGCACGGCGCGATGTTCTTCGATGCCTTGCTCGACGACCTGCACATGCTGCCCGTCGAGCTCGAGCAGGCGCTCGGCGAACTCGTGTCGGCCGGCCTCGTGAACGCGGACAGCTACGCCGGCCTGCGCGCGTTGCTGAAACCGGCCGTGAAGCGCGGCGCGACCTATGCACCGCGCACGCGACGCGGCGGCGCGCTGATCGGCGGGATGGACGACGCGGGCCGCTGGGCACTCGTGCAGCGTCACGCGCCGCCGGTCGACAGCCCCACGCCGAAACGCGGGCCGGCCACGACCGATCCCGACGCACTCGAACACATCGTCTGGACGCTGCTGCGCCGTTACGGCGTCGTGTTCTGGCGGCTGCTCGAACGCGAGGCCGACTGGCTGCCGAGCTGGCGCGAACTCGTGCGCGTGCTGCAACGGCTCGAAGCGCGCGGCGAGATTCGCGGCGGACGTTTCGTGGCCGGACTCGCCGGCGAGCAGTTCGCGCTGCCCGAGGCCATCCCGATCCTGCGCGAACTCAGGCGGCAACCGGGCGACGGGCAATACGTGTGCGTGACGGGCGCCGACCCGCTGAACCTCGCCGGCACGCTGCTGCCCGGCGACAAGGTGCCGGCGCTGGCCGGCAATCGCGTGCTGTTCCGCGACGGCGTGCCCATCGCGTCGCTCGTGTCGGGCACGTTCCACTATGCGCCCGACCTGTCGCCCGCCGCGCGCGAGGACGCGCGCCTGCGGCTCGCGCGCCACTGCTGACATCGGCTGACACGCACGTCACACGGACTACTGATCGCCACGCCGCATTGCCGCGATCGTTCCGGTAGCATCGAGCGACTGACCGCGCGGGCTTTGCGCGCGATCACCCGCACACAACAAGCCTTCCGGAGACTGCCGCTCATGTCGTCGCATGCCGATTCGCCCGCCGCTCGTCACGCGGGCTCATTGACCATTTTCCAGGGCGCCGCGCTGTATATCGGCGCCGTGCTCGGCACGGGCGTGATCGCGCTGCCCGCGCTTGCCGCGGAGGTCGCGGGCCCGGCCTCGCTGCTTGCATGGGCCGCGCTCGTCGTGCTGTCGGGGCCGCTTGCGGCCACCTTCGCCGCGCTCGGCGCACGTTATCCCGATTCCGGCGGTGTCTCGACCTACGCACGGCGCGCATTCGGCCCGAAAGCCGCGGCCATCGTCGGCTGGTGCTTCTATTTCGCGGTGCCGGCCGGCGCACCGGCCGCCGCGATGTTCGGCGGCGCCTACGTCGCGGCCGTCACGGGCGGCGGGCACACGACGATCATCGTCACGGCCGCGGCGCTGATCGCGACCGTGTCGGCCGCGAACGCCTTCGGCGTCACCGTATCGGGCCGCATGCAACTCGTGCTGTCGGCGCTGCTCGTCACGCTGCTGCTCGCCGCGGTGCTGGCGTCCGCACCGCATGCGCGCTCCGCGAACCTGCAGCCGTTCGCCCCGCACGGCTGGCTCGCGGTCGGCCAGGCCGCCGCGCTGCTGGTATGGAGCTTCGCCGGCTGGGAAGCGATCACGCATCTCGCGGCCGAATTCCGCCGGCCCGCGCACGACATGCCGCGCTCGGCCGGTATCGCGGTCGTGGTCGTCGGGTTCCTGTACCTGTCGGTCGCCGCCGCGAGCGTGATGGTGCTCGGGCCGTCGGCCGGCGCATCAGGGGCGCCGCTCGCCGAGCTGATCGCGGGCGGTATCGGCGGCCATGCGCAGGTGCTGGCGGCGGCCGCCGCGCTGCTGCTCACGCTCGGCACGATGAACGCGTATTTCGCGGGCGCGGCCAAGCTCGGCGCGGCGCTCGGACGCGACGGCGCATTGCCCGCTTGGCTCGCGCAGGGCAGCCAGGTCGGCGGCGTGCCGCGCCGCAGCCTCGGCGTGATCGCCTTGCTTGCAGCCGTCGCGCTGGCCGCGACGACGCTCTCGGACGTCGGCCCCAAGCCGCTCGTGCTCGTCACGTCCGGATGTTTCGTGATGGTGTACGGGCTTGGCGCCGCGGCCGCGTTGAAGTTGTTGCCGCGCGGCGGGATCGCGTACCGCTGCGCGTGGGTTTCGCTGGTCGCGGTCGCCGGGTTGTTCCTCACGACCGGATGGTATTTCCTGTGCCCGCTGCTGCTCGCGGGCGCTGCGCTGCTTTATCTGCAGGTGACCGCGTCACGCAAATGACCCGGGGCAAGCGGGCCGACGCGTGCCCGCTTGTGGCCAGCCGCCTGTGAAGGGCGCCGTCCCGAACGCCGGGCGCGACGACTTCACGCCGGTCAGGCCGGCACCAGCGCGAAACTGAGCCGCTTGCCGAGTGCGGCGGCCGCGCTCGCGAGCGTCGCCAGCGTGAGGCTCGTGTCGGATTCGTCGAGCAGCCGGTTGAGCGCGGCGCGACTGGTTTTCATCCGCGCCGCCATCGCGGTTTTCGTGATGTGCTGCGCCTTCATTTCCTCGCCGATCTGCCACGCGATCACGCGCTTGATCGCGGTCGCGGTGGCCGCCTCGAGATTGCCTTCCGCCTCAAGGAAGGCGTCGAAATCGCTGCCGATATACGGGTTGTTCGTGGTCGTCATGTCGTACTCCAGTGCAGGGCGTTGCCGGCTGCCCGACCGTCGGGGCGAGGCATTCCGGCGCAACCGGGGAATTCAGGTGGCGTGCGCCAGCGCTTTCAGGCGCGCGACGGTGACGGCAAGATCGTCCGGCGGCGTGGCCCGCGACTGCTTGAAGAAGCCGTGCAACAGGACCATCGTGCCGCCGGAGACCGTGAACAGCACGCGGACACTCCGCCCCGGCAGCATCACCCGGATCTCCCACAGATCCTTCGCCATCTTCCGGACCAGCGGCATGCCGAGCGGCCAGCCGAGCTGCACGGTCTTGATCTCCTCGCCGATCGCCCTTCGCTCCGCTTGCCCGAGCGCGTTGAGCCATTCGCGCACCGGCTCGTTGCCACGGGCCGTGCGGAAGAACCGCACGCCGAGCGTGACCTGGATCTGCTGTCTCGCCATCGTCTTGTCACCGATCGTACCAAAAACGGTACGATATGCCAAGCACCATGTGGATCGCTACTGGCCGAATGGCCGATCCGGCCGCGGGAAAACGGATCGCATCGCACGGCCCGTGCAGCCCGACGGATCAATCGCCGTTGCGGGCTGGCTTGCGCGCGGGACGTGGCGCGCGGTGCGCGCCCGCCTCGCCGAACCGCGACCGCGCAATGTCGCGCACCGCGTCGATCAGCGTTCGCGCAACCGGCGACGGCTGCGCATCGGTACGCAGCACGAGCCCGACCGGCTCGTCGGTGCCCGCGGACGGCAGCGGCAGGCGCGCCAGCGCACCGGCCGACAGGTCGTATTCGGCTGCATAGAGCGGCACGAACCAGACTGCGTCGTTCTCGAGCGCCAGCGCGCGGGCGACCGATACCGACAGCACCTCGATGAACGAATCCAGCGGCGGTGCGCCGCATGCGCCGAGCAGTTGCTCGGCCGACTGCCGGATCAGCGTGCCGAACGGCGGCAGCACGACCGGATAGCGTGCGAGTTCGGCAGCGGGCGCCGCGCTCGCGAGCAGCGGATGCCCGGCCCGCACCACCGCGACGAGCGGCTCGTTGTACAACTGCTCGAACGCGAGCCCGATCATCCGCTCCGGCTCCGACAGGCGCCCGATCGCGCACTCGATCGCGCCGGATTTCAGGCGCTCGAGCAGATCGGCGTTCGCGGCCGTCGCGATCCGCACGACGACGCGCGGCCAGCGTGCGGCCAGCGCCTTCATCAGCGCGGGCGCGAGCGAGGCCGCGACGGTCGGCAGCATGCCGATTTCGAGCGTCGCCGCGGCGGCCCCGCCCTCGCGCGCGAGCAGCCCGACGCCTTGCCGCAATGCCAGCACGCAGGCGTTCGCGTGCGGCATGAACAACCGCGCTTCGCGGGTCGGCTGTGCACCCTGCCGGCCGCGTTCGAACAGCTTCACGCCGAGGATCGCCTCCAGTTCGGCGATCGTCTTCGACACGGCCGGCTGCGTGATCGACAGGCTTTCGGCGGCCTTCTGCACGCCGCCCAACTGCGCGACCGCGAGAAAACACTGCAGGTGCCGGAACTTGACGCGGCCGTCGGCGATACGATTATTCATAACGGGCGGTTATGCAGATGACGATGAAATGCCATTTTGCATAACTTTCCGGATAGCCCCAAGCACTCGGCGCGATATCACGTGCCGCGTCGCAGCGCGTGGAACCCCGCTGGCTCCCAGATCCGCTTCGCGATCAGCAGGCCCGTGCCATGCTTCTGCCCGAGCGGCGCGGACGACGATTCCGCATGCAGCGCGGCCGCCTTGTTGCGCAGCCGGCGCAACTCCAGTTCGAGCTCCGCGGCGGCGGCCTCGGTCAGCATCCCTTGCGAGAACGTCATCGTCTCGCCGGCGCCGTCGAAGCGGCTGTCGAGAAAATCGCCGAGCGCATGCGCATGGAAGTACCGGCGGATCGGCCCGCCCGGCAGCCAGTCGAAGTCGCGCGCGACGCGCACGCGAATCCGGTCGCCCGGCAGCAGCGCGACGACGTTCATCCGGTCGAGCATCAGCAGGTATTTCACGCACTCGGCCTTCGTCACCTGATAGGCCGACACGATGTCCTGCACGGTCCAGTAGTTGATCGCGCAGACGGCCACGAGCAGCAGTTTCTCGTCCGACACGAGCAGCGCCTCCTGCTGTTCGGTCAGCACGTGCAGCCGCGGCGCCGATACCGACGCCTCCTGCACGAGCTCGGCCAGCGTATAGCCGAGCAGTTGCGCGATCTCCGCCAGACGCTCCAGCGTGAACCGGCCGCTGGCGAACAGCCGTTTCACGCTCGTCTCGGAGACGTCGAGCACCCGCGCGACGTCGCGGTAGGTCATGCCCTGCGCCTTCAACTGGCGCTTCAGCGTGTCGATGAGTTGGGCGGTTTCGGTCATTTTGGTATCGAAAAATGATGCTCCAGGTCGAATATTAGGCTACTCGCACAGGCAAATTAACATTTATCGTTACTTGTCCGCATAATCCGCTCCGTCCTGTCACTCGACGACGAAGCCGAAATGACCACCCGAACCGAAACCGCCGCGTACCCACCGCATGACACAGCCCCGCGCGAGGCACGCGACACCGATCGCACGTTGCCGCTTGCGACCGTCCGCACGCTGGCCGCCGGCGCGCATGTCGGCGATCTCGTATTCATCCGCGTGCCGGCAAGGGCGCCGAGCGACGCGGCAGGCACGACGGCTTCGGCGGGTGCGTGGACCAACCGCTTCGGCATCGTCGTCGATACGTCGGGCGACGAACCGGTGATCGCCGAATCGGCTGCATTGGCGTGGACGAAGCTCACGCCGCTGTCGCGCTTCGTCGCCCATACCGAAGGCGGGCGCATCGCGCTGGCACGCCGTATCGCGGCGCCGTCGGCCGACGCTCAGCGCCAGACGCACGCGATGGCCGAACAGCGCATCGACGCACTGCTCGGCCATCGCTTCAACCCGCGGGTGCGGCGCGGATTCTGCGCGCAATACGTATTCGACGTGCTGGGTGCCGAGCGGACCGCGACGCCGGCCGCGCTGTTGCGCAGCGACGCGCTGTCGCTCGAATTCGACGGGATCGTGTTCGATCCCGCCCGCCGCTGACAACGGGCGCGCTCAGGGAGACCGCATAACGACAAGAACAAACGACAAAAAATAGCGACGGGCTGGCTGGAGGGCCGTGCACGGGGTCGTCATCGACGACGCGAAGCCCGATCGCTTTCATCCGCCGGACAGGCATCCTGTCCGGCGGATTTTTCATGGGCGTGTCGAACATAACGAATGGTTATGCGTCCGACGAAAAAAGGTCATTTTGCATAACTTTCCGGATTGGCTAAAGTCTTGCCATCCACTTTGCGAAAAACCTAACAGGAGACGCCCGATGGATTCCCCCACGATCCTCACGCCGCGCGACTGGCCGTCGCATCCGGCCTATGTCCACCCCGAGTACCGCTCGTCGGTGAAGCGCGGCCCGACCCGCCCGCTGATCCCGCTGAAAGAGAAGCTGCGCGACCAGTACGCGCCCATCTACGGCGCCGAGGATCTCGGCGCGCTCGACCACGACCTGACGAAGAACGCCGTGAAGAACGGCGAGCCGCTCGGTGAGCGCATGGTCGTCACGGGCCGCGTGCTCGATGAAGGCGGCAAGCCCGTGCGCAACACGCTCGTCGAGGTGTGGCAGGCGAACGCGGCCGGCCGCTACGTGCACAAGGTCGACCAGCACGACGCGCCGCTCGACCCGAACTTCCTCGGCGCCGGCCGCTGCCTGACCGACGACGAAGGCCGCTACCGCTTCCTGACGATCAAGCCCGGCGCGTATCCGTGGGGCAACCATCCGAACGCGTGGCGCCCGAATCACATCCACTTCTCGCTGTTCGGCGATTACTTCGGCTCGCGTCTCGTCACGCAGATGTACTTCCCCGGCGATCCGCTGCTCGCGTACGACCCGATCTTCCAGGGCACGCCCGAGGCCGCGCGCGATCGCCTGATCTCGCGCTTCTCGATGGACATCACCGAAGAAGGCTATGCGCTCGGCTACGAATTCGACATCGTGCTGCGCGGCCGCGACGCCACCCCGATGGAGCGCTGAACCATGACGACGCTGAAGCAAACCCCTTCGCAGACGGTCGGCCCGTACTTCGCGTACGGCCTGTGCCCGCAGCAATACGACTATGACCTGAAGAGCCTGTTCACGCCGACGATCGCCGCGGCGCACGCCGAAGGCGAGCACGTGCTGCTGGTCGGCCAGGTGTTCGACGGCGACGGCAACGTCGTCGGCGACGCGGTGCTCGAATTCACGCAGGTGGACAGCGCGGGCCGCTACCCGGCCTCGCGCGCCGACATCGCGGCCTCCGGCTTCACGGGTTTCGCGCGGGTCGGCACGGGCACCGACGCGCAACAACGCTTCGTCGTCGAGACGGTGAAGCCGGGCCGCATCGCCGCCGACGAGGCACCGCACATCAACGTGACCGTGATGATGCGCGGGATCCTCACCCATGCGTTCACGCGCGTGTACTTCGACGACGAAGCCGCGGCGAACGCCACCGACCCCGTGCTGAACGCGGTGCCGGCCGAGCGCCGCGCGACGCTCGTCGCGAAACGCGACGCGCAACCGGGCCGTCCGGTCGTCTACCGCTTCGACATCCGCATGCAGGGGCCTGACGAAACGGTGTTCTTCGACGTTTGACGCTTGCGCCGGCACAGGCCGGCGTCGCACGCAACCGCCCGCCGCGTGGCGCGATACCGACAGGCATCGCATCACGCGGCGTTTTTCATGCGCCGTCGCCATCATTCGATGATGCGTCGCATCGTGGCGCGTGGCGGCCGCGAATGCCTGTTGGCCGTGGCGTCTTGCCCCGACTTCAAACGCGTGATCGAAACGCATGCTGCGACCGCACATGGATCGTCGAACCAACGGGATATCGTTTGCGCGTTATGCGGCGTATCCTTCGTTATCTGCAACGAGCAACAAGGATTAAATCTGAAGAGGCAACAATTACACAGGTAATGCGCGAAACGGCCCAACGGGTTGTTCGCGCATTTTTTTCTGACCGAGTGCCTTTAAACGCGTCCGACCGAATTTGGCGGGCGCGTATTTTTTTGCGGTTGCGGCCGGCTAGCGCCGAATCTCCAGATACCGGCTCGGCGTATCGCCGAGGATGCGGCGGAACGCCGACGTGAACGCGCTTGCGCTCGCATACCCGAGATCGAGCGCGACGCGCGTCACCGGCTGCCCGTCGGTCAGGCGGGCAATCGCCGCGAGCATGCACACCTGCTGGCGCCACGCGGCAAAACTCACGCCCGTCTGCGCGCGGAACTGCCGCGTGAACGTCCGCCGGCTCACGCCCGCGTCGGCCGCGACCTGGTCGAGATCGGCCGCGATCGACGGCGACGCGAACAGGTGCCGGCACACTTTCGCGAGCCTTGCATCGGACGGCAGCGGCGCATGCAGCGACAGGCGCGGCATCGTCGCGATTTCCGCGACCAGCAGGTCCATCAGCTTGCCGGCACGCCCGTCGACGTCGTACAGGGCCGGCAGGTCGATCGCGTCGTCGATCAGTTGCCGCAGCAGCGGCGACACGCCATAGACGCCGCACTGCCCGGGCAAACCGGCCGCCTGCGCGGCATCGGCGGACACGAACGTGTTGAGCATCGTGACCGGCCCGGTCATCGTCATTTCGTGCCGCACGCCGGCCGGCACCCAGCACGCGCGCTGCGGCGGTACCAGCCAGCGCCCGTGCGGCGTCGACACGCTGATCGTGCCGCGCGACGCGAACGCGAATTGCCCGCGCCCATGCGCGTGCTCCGGAAACGTCGTGCCGGCCGCATAGTCGTTGGCGGTCACGACCACGCTCCGCGGAAGGTGTTCGTAGGGATCTAGCAGCGTATTTCTCACGGCCCGAATTCCATCATCAATGACCCGATATCGAAGGCGGGTCGCCTTCGATCGATCTACGATCCGCTCCACCGTTGCGCGGCCTCCCGGCCGCAAGACCCGTCGGCCTGATCGGCCGGATTGCAACCTCATCGGAGCGGACATGCCGAATACGTTTCATCGCGTGGGGGACGGCCCCCACCCTGTTCTCGTGCTGCACGGCTGGTTCGGCGACGCCCGCGCATTCGACCCCGTCGAAGCGTGGCTGTCGCGCGAGCATTTCAGTTATGTCTTCATGGACTACCGAGGCTACGGCCGCATGCGCGACGCACGCGGCGACTATACGATCGACGAAATCGCCGCCGACACGCTCGCGCTCGCCGACGCGCTCGGTTTCCCGACCTTCAGCCTCGTCGGCCATTCGATGGGCGGCATGGCGATCGAGAAGATCGCCGCCATCGCGCCCGACCGGGTGCGCGCGCTGGTGCCGATCGCGCCCGTGCCGTGCGGCGGCCTGCCGTTCGACACCGCACGACGCGCGTTATTCGAGCGCGCCGCCGACCACGTCGCCGATCGCCGAACCATCATCGACCGCAGCACCGGCGGCCGCCTGCCCGCCGCCTGGGTCGAGTGGAAAGCCGCGTATTCGGCAGCCTGTTCGTCGGCGCAGGCTTTCGGCGCGTACTTCCGCGCGTGGGCCGATACGGATTTCAGCAGCGAGATCGCCGGTACGCATCCGGTCAAAGTGCTGATCGGCGAACACGATCCGGCGTTCGACGCGGCGCTGATGGCCCGCACCTACCTGCGGCGCTATCCGCTCGCGACCGTCGACGTGCTGCGCAACGCGGGCCACTATCCGATGAACGAGACGCCGCTCGCGCTGGTCGCGGCGATGGAAGCGTTCCTGCTCGCCGCGACGGCCCGCCCCGCCGTCGTCGACTGACCGGCCGCACGCACGCGGCATCGTGGCGGCGCGCATCACCGCAGCATGAACGACATGGCCGACAGGCTGTTCAGCGTGCGCACCACGTGCTCGACCGACGGCCCGTCGAAGCGCAGCGTCACCGCATCGACGCGCTCGAGCGACGGCAGCACGCCGAACAGGTCGGCCTGCGCGGCCGTCTGCACGCGCAGCGTGCAAGCAGCCGGCGCGGGCCGATGCGCACCCGCGCGCCACCCGGCCGACAGCGCGTGCGCGACCGTCTCGCGCGCGGCGGCCGCGATCCGCGCACACGACGCGGAGGGCGTGAGCGTATCGCCGCTCGATGCGCCGCCGGCCGTCTTGACCGTCTCGAAACGCGCATCCGGAAACAGCGGCTGCGTTTCCCCGGCGAACACGTCGTCGCCCGTGGCGAGCGCGACGCGCGCGCCATATTCGTGCGCCAGCGCGCCGTACAGCCCGGCTTCGCCGAGCTCGACGCCGTTCAGCCACACCTGCGTGAACGCGAAGCTGTTGATCGTGTGCGCAAGCACGCCGCGCGTCTGCGATTTCGCGTGATAGCCGATCATGAACACGAGGTCGGGCTGCTGTTCCAGGCCCGCCATCATCCCGAGCATGCGCGGCTTGCCAAGCACGACGCGGGCGCGCGCATCGAGCCCGTCGGGCAGCAGGTTGCGATAGCCGCCGTGCGAATCGTTGACCCACACGGCCTGCGCGCCGCCCGCGAACGCGCCTTCGATCGCCGCGTTCGCCTCGGCGGTCATCCAGCGGCGCGCGCGTTCGTACTCCGGATTACCCGCGCGCGTCTGCTCGATGGCGAATACGCCGGCGACGCCCTCGATGTCGGTCGAGATCAGAATTTTCATGACTGGGTCGGATGCCCTTCGTTATTTTCGTTGAACAAGCGGTCGAGATCGGGCACTGCGTCACGCAGCGATTGCCGCACGTGCCCGTCGCGCCCGGCGACCGTCACGGCCTGCAGCAACGCGTCGGCGATCGCGTGCTCGACGCTTTCGGCCGCGGCCATGAACAGCGGATCGAGCGCCGCATCGGCCACGAGGGCCGGCAACGCGATCGTCGTTGCGTCGTGCGCGATCGTGCAGGCCGTCGAGAATGCAAGCGCGATATCGCCGCTGCCGTGCCCGTAGACGGAACCGGTACGCGCCAGCCCCGCGCCTGCGCGGCGCGCGAGGCGCGACAACTGCCGCGCGTCGAGCGGCGCATCGGTGGCCAGCAACAGGATGATCGAACCCTGCTCGGGCGGCGCCGCATGCGCGGCTTCGGCCGCACGCCGTTGCGCGACGACGTGCCCGAGCGGCAAGCCGCCGAGCGTCAGCATCGGCAGTCGGCCGAAATTCGCGAGCACGAGCGCACCGACCGTGTAGGGCCGGCCAGCCGCGAACGCCACGCGTGATGCGGAGCCGATCCCGCCCTTCAGGTCGAAACACGACATCCCGCGCCCGGCCCCCACCGCACCGCGTGCGACGTCGCGGGAGGCCGTGCGGCACGCGTCGTCGTAATGCGCGGCCGTGACCGCGAATGCCTGGATATCGTTCAGGTAACCGTCGTTGCACTCGAACACGAGCGGATTGACGGTCGACCAGTCGCGGCCGATCCGCGGATTCGCGGCGATCGCCGCACGGATCTGCGCCTGGGCCACCGCGCCGACGCCGAACGTATTGGTCAGCGCGATCGGCGTCTCGAGCGTGCCGAGTTCGTCGACCTGCACGAGCCCGACGCTCTTGCCGAAGCCGTTGATCACGGCGGCCCCCGCCGGCACCTTGCTGCGGTACACGTCGCCCGGATGCGGCTTCACGACGGTCACGCCCGTCTGCACGTCCCCGGCATCGAGCGTGCAATGGCCGACCGTCACGCCCGGCACGTCGGCGATCGTGCCGCGCGGCCCGGCCGGCAACGTGGCACTCCACATCGGCGCCACCCGCATCAGCGGCGCTCCAGCTTCGGATCGAGCGCGTCGCGCAGCCCGTCGCCGAGCAGGTTGAACGCAAGGACGGTCAGGAAGATCGCGAGACTCGGAAAAATGGCGATGTGCGGCGCCGTCACCATGTCCGCGCGCGCCTCGTTGAGCATCGCGCCCCACTCCGGCGTCGGCGGCTGCGCGCCGAGCCCGAGGAACGACAGGCTCGCGGCCGTGATGATCGACGTGCCGATCCGCATCGTGAAGTAGACGACGAC
Organism: Burkholderia sp. YHN3-13; assembly: GCF_055810675.1. Taxonomy (NCBI): domain Bacteria; kingdom Pseudomonadati; phylum Pseudomonadota; class Betaproteobacteria; order Burkholderiales; family Burkholderiaceae; genus Burkholderia; species Burkholderia sp. YHN3-13. The sequence continues at coordinate 64,542 of NZ_JBVVNQ010000001.1, forward strand.
CGACGACACGGTGCCCGGCAGGATGTGCCGCACGATGATCGTCCAGTCCGACGCGCCGATGCTGCGCGCGGCCTCGACGTAGGTCATGTGCTTGAGCATCAGCGTGTTGCCGCGCACGAGCCGCGCGAACGCCGGGATGCTGAAGATCGCGACCGCGCAGATCACGTTGACCATCCCGTTGCCGAGGATCGCCACCACGCCGATCGCGAGCAGGATGCCCGGGAACGCGAACAGCACGTCGGCGATACGCATCGTGATGCGGTCCCACCAGCCTTCGTAGTAGCCGGCGAGCAGCCCGAAGAACGTGCCGATCACCGCGCCGAGCGCAACGGAGAAGAAGCCGGCCGCGAGCGAGATGCGGGTACCCGTGACGATCCGGCTGAAGATGTCGCGGCCGAGCGAATCGACGCCGAACCAGTGCACGGCCGACGGCCCCGCGTTCAGCGCGTCGTAGTCGAAATAGTTCTCCGGGTCGAACGGCACGATGTGCGGGCCGACGAACGCCAGCACGACGAGCGCGAGCACGAAGCCGCCCGCGACGAGCGCGACGGTCTGCTTGCGGAACTTGCGCCAGAATTCGCGCCACGGCGTGCGGATCACGCTCGATGCGGCCGGCGCCGCGGTCTGGACAGTCGCGTTCATGCGCGCCTCACTTGAACCGGATGGTCGGGTTGATGACCGCGTACAGCACGTCGACGGTCAGGTTGATCAGGATGAATTCGAGCGAGAACAGCAGCACGATCGCCTGGATCACCGGGTAGTCGCGCATCGTCACCGCATCGACGAGCAGGCGGCCGAGGCCCGGCCAGTTGAACACGACCTCGACGACGATCGAGCCGCCGAGCAGGAAGCCGAACTGCAGCCCCATCATCGTGACGACCGGGATCATCGCGTTGCGCAGGCAGTGCTTGAGCACGACCATCGGCTCGTGCACACCCTTCGCTCGCGCGGTGCGCACGAAGTCCTCGTTCAGCACCTCGACGAACGACGCGCGCGTGAAGCGCGCCATCACGGCCGCGACCGCCGCGCCGAGCGTCAGCGACGGCAGCACGTAGCTCTTCCACGAGCCGTCCGGCACGACCGGCAGCCAGCCGAGCTTCACCGAGAAGACTTCCATCAGCAGCATGCCGAGCGCGAACGCCGGAAACGAGATACCCGACACCGCGATCGTCATGCCGAGACGGTCGGGCCAGCGATTGCGCCAGACCGCCGACGCAATCCCGATCGCCATGCCGAACAGCGTCGACCACACCATGCTGACGAGCGTCAGCATCAGCGTCGGCATGAAACGTTCGCCGATCTCGGTCGAGACCGGCCGCTTGCTGCGCGTCGACGTGCCGAAATCGCCGTGCGCGATCTTCGCGAAGAAATTCACGAATTGCGCGGGCAGCGGCCGGTCGAGCCCGAGATCGGCACGCACGAGCGCGACCGTCGCGTCGTCTGCTTCGGGGCCGGCCGCGAGCCGCGCCGGGTCGCCCGGCAGCAGGTGCACGAACAGGAACACCAGCACCGCGACGATCGCGAGCGTGGGCAGCAGGCCGAACAGGCGTTTGACGAGGAAATTCAGCATGGGGCACCGATCGAATCAGCGCACCGGCGGCTTGCGCCGCCGGCACCGCGTGGCGGGCAAGCCGCCGTCATTTCACCGAGATTTCGTCGAAGTTGAACGAACCGTCCGGCATCACGTACATGCCGTGCAATCGCTTGTTGCGCGCATAGACGATCTTCTCCTGCACCAGGAAAATCCACGGCGCGTCGGTCCACACCTGCTTCTGCGCGTCGGCGTAAAGCGCGGCCTTCTTCGCGCGGTCGGTCGTCTCCAGCGCCTTCGCGAGATCGTCGTCGACGGCGCTGCTCTTGTAGTACGCGGTGTTGTAGAGCTTCGGCGGCGCCGATGCCGACGCGAGCAGCGGCGTCAGTGCCCAGTTCGCTTCGCCCGTCGATGCCGACCAGCCGCTGTAGTACATCCGCACCGGCGCGGCTGCCGGATCCTGCGCGCTCTCGACCTTCGCGACCCGCTCGCCGGCCTCGAGTGCCTGCACGCGCACCTTCACGCCGACCTGCGCAAGCTGCTGCTGGACGAACTGGATCAGCTTCTGCGCCGTCGAATGGTTGTACGCGGACCAGAGCGTCGATTCGAATCCGTCCGGATAACCGGCTTCCTTCAGCAACGCACGCGCCTTCGCCGGGTCGTACGGCCAGGGCCCGAGCTTCGTCCCATATTCGACGCCCATCGGCACCACGCCGGTCTGAGGCGTCGCGTAGCCGGCGAACACGACCTTCGCGAGCGCTTCCTTGTTGACCGCGTAGTTCAGCGCTTCACGCACCTTCGGGTTGTCGAACGGCTTCTGCTGCGTGTTCAGCGAGATGTAGCGCTGGATAATCGACGGCGACTCGATCAGCTCGATCTTCGGGTTGCTCTTGAGGTCGCTCGCCTGCTCGAACGGAATCGTGAACGCGAAATCCGCCTCGCCCGTCTTGATCAGTGCGGCGCGCGTGTTGTTGTCGACCACCGGTTTCCAGTCGATGGTGTCGACCTTCGGATAACCCTTCTTCCAGTAGCCGGCGAATTTCTTCACCTTCATGTCGTCGGTCTGCTTCCATTCGACGAATTCGAACGGCCCGGTGCCGACCGGATGCAGCGACACGTCGCGCCCCCACTTCTTCAGCGCGGCCGGCGAGATCATCACCGCCGACGGGTGCGCGAGCGTATTGATGAACGCCGAGAACGGCTCGCGCAACGTGAACCGCACCGTGGTCGGATCGACCACTTCGGTCATTTCGATCACGCGGAACAGGCCGTAACGCTTCAGCTTGTTCGCCGGGTCGGTCACGCGATCGAAGTTCGCCTTCACCGCGGCCGCGTTGAAGTCGGTGCCGTCGTGGAATTTCACGCCCTCGCGCAGCTTGACCGTGTACACCTTCGCGTCCGGCGACGCCGTGTAGCTGGTCGCCAGGACGTTGACGAGCTTCATGTTTCGGTCGAAACCGAACAGCCCCTCGTAGAACGACTTGACGACGGCCTGCGACACGGTATCGTTCGCGTCGTACGGGTCCATCGTCGTGAACGTCGAGTACACGGCGACCACGACATTCTGCTGCGCGAACGCGGGCACCGCGACCGACAGCGCGAGCGCGCCGGCCCCCGCCGCGAACAGCGCGCGCGGACGGAACATCGGGAACGAATACGGCTTGTTCATCTTGCTGGGCTCCTGTGGATGATTCGGTAACGCGTGGTGGAAATCGCGGCGTGACTGCACCCGCTCGGGATAAAGACGCCGTTGTCTCGCTCGTGCGCAGCTGCGGTCCATATGCAACCTGCCGCGCGCTCAATACGCGCCGCCGACGCGATGCGTCGCGACGTAATGATCGGGGCCGACCGCGACGAGCGGCGCGACGACCGGGTCGTCGCCGATCGCGCGGATCGGGCTCGGGATTTCGTCCGCCGCGAGCTGGCGCGGCGCATGCCGGCGCGCGGGGTCGGCCACCGGCACCGCGCTCATCAGCTTCTTCGTGTACGGATGCTGTGGCGCCTCGAACACCGCGCGGCGCGGGCCGATCTCGACGATCTGGCCGAGATACATCACCGCGACGCGATGGCTGATGCGCTCGACCACCGCCATGTCGTGCGAGATGAACAGGTACGCGACGCCGAGCTCGCGCTGCAGGTCGAGCATCAGGTTGACGATCTGCGCCTGCACCGACACGTCGAGCGCCGACACCGACTCGTCGGCGATCACGACCTTCGGGTTCAGCGCGAGCGCACGCGCGATCGCGATCCGCTGGCGCTGGCCGCCCGAGAATTCGTGCGGATAGCGGCGCGCGGCCTCGGGCGGCAGGCCGACCTTGTCGAGCAGCCAGTCGACGCGCGCCTGCGCCTCGCTGCCGCTCGCGACGCCGTGCACGAGCAGCGGCTCCATGATCGAGAAGCCGACCGTCAGGCGCGGGTTCAGCGACGCGAACGGATCCTGGAAGATGAACTGGATGTTCCGGCGCAGCGCCTGCAGGTCCGCGCCCTTCATCGCGCTGATGTCGCGGCCGTCGAATTCGATCGAACCGCTCTGCGATTCGACGAGGCGCAGCAGCGAACGGCCGGTGGTCGACTTGCCGCAGCCCGATTCGCCGACGAGCGCAAGCGTCTCGCCCGCGCGCAGCTCGAAACTCACGCGCTCGACCGCATGCACGTACTGCGACACGCGGCCGAACACGCCGCTTCTCACCGGAAAGCGCGTGACGAGATCGCGCACGCGCAGGATCGGCGGTGCGGCGCGATCGACGGGCGGCTGCGCATCGTCGTTCGCGGCGGGCGCCGTGGCCGGCGCCGGTGCCGTCGTGCTCGCGTCCACCTTCAGCAACGGGAATTTCTCGGGCGCGTCGGTGCCCTGCATCGAGCCGAGCCGCGGCACGGCCGCGAGCAGCGCCCGCGTGTAGCGATGCGCGGGCGCCGCGAAGATGCGGTCCGACTCGCCCTCCTCGACCTTCTCGCCGCGATACATCACGAGCACGCGATCGGCCACTTCGGCGACCACGCCCATGTCGTGCGTGATGAAGATCACGCCCATGTTCATTTCGTCCTGCAGCCCGCGCACCAGTTGCAGGATCTGCGCCTGGATCGTCACGTCGAGCGCGGTCGTCGGTTCGTCGGCGATCAGCAGCGCGGGCCGGCACGACAGCGCCATCGCAATCATCACGCGCTGCCGCATCCCGCCCGACAGCTGGTGGGGATAACGCGCGAACACGCGGCGCGCTTCCGGAATGCGCACGAGATCGAGCAGCCGCAGCGCTTCCGCGCGCGCTTCGGCCGCGCTCTTCGACTGGTGCAGCGCGATCGCCTCGCTGATCTGGTCGCCGACCGTGAACACCGGGTTCAGCGACGTCATCGGCTCCTGGAAGATCATCGCGATGTCCGCGCCGCGAATGCCGCGCATCGTCGCGGCGCTCGCCTGCGCCAGATCGACGAGCGCGCCGCCGCGGCGCCGGAACGCGATCCGGCCGCCCGTGATCGCGCCGCCGCCGTGCTCGACGAGCCGCATCAGCGCGAGCGACGTGACCGATTTGCCGGAGCCCGATTCGCCGACGATCGCGAGCGTCTCGCCGCGGTCGACGTGAAACGACACGTTGCGCACCGCGTCGAACGTCGCGCCGTCGCGGCGGAACGTGACCGACAGGTCGTCGACGGCCACCACGCGCTGTTCGGGCAGCACGAGGCCGGATGGGGTTCGGCTCGAAGTCATGCGGGGTTCTCCTCGTGCGATCCGGAATCAGGCCGCATCGTCGCGGTAGATGCCGACGACCGGCGCCTCCCCGACGCGCGCGTAACCGCGGTACATCCCTTCGGTGTTGAACGGCATCGCGACGTTGCCCTGAGCATCGACCGCGATGATCCCGCCGCGGCCAGCCAGGCGCGGCAGCTTGTTCATCACGACGTCGTGTGCCGCGTCGGCGAGCGACGCGCCGCGATACGCCATCTGCGCGGCGACGTCGTGCGCGGTCGCGAGCCGGATGAACATTTCGCCGGTACCCGTCGACGATACCGCGCAAGTCGCGTCGTCGGCATAACAGCCCGCGCCGATGATCGGCGAATCGCCCACCCGCCCCGGCTGCTTGTTCGTGATGCCGCCCGTCGACGTCGCCGCCGCGATGTGGCCGTGCAGGTCGCACGCGACCGCGCCGACCGTGCCGTGCTTGCGGTCCGGATCGAGCGGCTCGGCCGGCTGCGACTTGCCGAACGCGAACGTCGCCGCATCGTGGTCGAGCATTGCACCGGCCGTCGCACGCGCCTTGAGCCACTGCGCATGCCGCGCTTCGGTGTCGAAGTAGCCGGGTTCCGCAAGCTCGAGCCCCTGCGCGGCCGCGAACGCATCGGCGCCCGCGCCGGCGAACAGCACGTGCTCGCTCGCCTCCATCACGCGTCGTGCGGCCAGCACCGGATTGCGCACGCGCGTCGCGCAGCAGATCGCGCCGGCGCCGAGCGTCGCGCCGTCCATGACCGCCGCGTCGAGTTCGTGCTTGCCTTCGGCCGTGTAGACGGCGCCGCGCCCGGCGTTGAACAGCGGGCAGTCCTCGAGCATGCGCACGGCGACGGTGACGGCGTCGAGCGCGCTGCCGCCGTCGGCCAGCACCTGCTGCGCGGCCTGCAGGATCGCGGTCAGTTCGCCACGGTATCGGCGTTCGGTGTCGGTATCCATCGCTTCGCGCAGGATCGTGCCTGCGCCGCCGTGAATCGCGACGATCGCGGGTGAAGTCATGATTTTTTCGGACCGGGGGAAGAAGGGTTGACGGCCGGCAACGCCGCCTGCGGCTGCACGAGCCAAGGCAGCAGGAATTCGGTCATTTCGGCGGCGGATTTCGCGGACCGGTGCGTACGCAGCGCGACCGCGTCGATCAACGCCTCGATCATCGTGAGCACGGCGGCTTCCGACGTGGCGGCGAAACGCCGTTCGGCCTTGACGTACAGGTTCAACGACGCGATCGGCGCCAGCGGCGATTGCGGACCGTCCGAGATGCCGAGCACGCGCGCGCCGCGCGCCGCCGCACGACGGGCCAGCTCGACCGTGTCCTTCACGTAGCGCGGAAACGCGAGCGCGATCACGAGGTCGCGCGAATCGGCCGTGTACAGGCGCCGTGCCGCGTGCGAAGGCCCGCCGAGCAGCGCGAGCGACTGCACGCTGTCATGGCACACGGACAGCCCGTGCTCCATCAGCCCGGCCAGGAACGCGCTCGACCCGGCGCCGAGGATCAGCACGCGCCGCGCGCCGACGATCGCCTCGACCGCGGCCTCGACGTCGGCCGCATCGAGTTGCGCGCGCGTGCTCCCGATGTTCGCGACGGCCTGGTCGAATACCGCGTCGATCCATACCGCGCCGCGTACGCCGGGCTCCTGCTCCTGCGCGGAACGCAGCCGCTCGACCGGCCCGAGCGTCGCCTCGAAGCCGCGCACGAGCGCCGCGCGCATCGCCGGATAGCCGTCGAAACCGAGCGCCTTCGCGAAGCGGTTCGCGGTCGCGATCGACGCATTCACGGCCTGCGCGAGCTCGTCGATCCGCATCGTCGCCGCGCGAAACGGGTTCGCGAGCACGAACTCGCCCATGCGCCGGTGAATCGGCGTCATCAACGGCATCGCCGACGCGATCCGCTCGGCGATCGCGGGTTCGTCGTGAATGGCATCGGGCGGAACGAGAGGCGTCATGCGAAGGGTCGTTGCAAGGATGATGAAAATCAATTTACACAATCCAGATTCCGGAAAGAAATAAATTTTCATCAGGGTTGTCACGCCCCATCCGACGGGCGCCGCGCGTCCAGCCGTCGCACAGCCCCGCCACGCGGGCATTCGGCACGCGGCCGCGGCCGTCTTCGTGCGCCGCTGCCGTCCGCTTATCGGGAAAACCCCGATCATGTTCGTTCGAATGCAAATTCACGTTGACCGGATTCGAATTCGAACATAGGATGCTCGAAAATGATCAGTCGTCAGATAACAAAGACGTCAGACGGTCACGAAATGTTCGCTCGAACCGCTTGATTTCGATATAAACCGATGGAAACCGGTGTCCAATATGATCGGACATCGTACAAATAAGGTGAAAGAGCCGTCCTGATCGGACGGCTCGCATGGTTCAAGGCAGGTGTCGCATGCCCGCCCTGCCCAACAGGAGACAGCAGTGAAAACAGTCAAGGCATTGCGCTGGTGGATCATCGTGCTCGTGTGTCTCGGCACGATCCTCAACTACCTCGCACGGAATTCCCTCGCGGTGCTCGCGCCCGAGCTGAAGCAGGTGTTTGCGATCTCGACGCAACAGTATTCGTACATCGTCGGGGCCTTCCAGATCGGCTACACGATCATGCAGCCGGTATGCGGATTCATCGTCGACCTGATCGGGCTGCGGCTCGGCTTCGCGCTGTTCGCGATGCTGTGGTCGGTGGTCGGCGTCGCGCATGGTTTCGCGTCGGGCTGGTTGTCGCTCGGCATCCTGCGCGGTTTCCTGGGGCTGTTCGAAGCCGCCGCGATTCCGTCGGGGATGAAGGCTGTCGCCGAATGGTTTCCCGATCGCGAGAAGTCCGTCGCGGTCGGCTACTTCAATGCGGGCACGTCGCTCGGCGCCGCGATCGCCCCGCCGCTCGTCGTGTTCCTGTCGATGCGGTTCGGCTGGCAGGCCGCGTTCATGGCCACCGGCGCGCTCGGGTTCGTATGGGCCGCGCTCTGGTACACGCAGTACCGGTCGCCCGCCGAGCATCCGCGCATCTCGCCGCAGGAACGCACGCTGATCCGCGACGGCCAGGCGACGATGCCGCCCGTGTCGAAGCGCCGTATCCGCGACGTCGTCACCGCGCGGCGCTTCTGGGCCATCGCGCTGCCGCGCTTCTTCGCCGAACCCGCCTGGCAGACCTTCAGCTTCTGGATTCCGCTGTACCTCGCGACCGAGCGCCACATGCCGCTCACGCAGATCGCGATCTTCGCGTGGATGCCGTTCCTCGCGGCCGACGCCGGCGGCATCGCGGGCGGCTACCTGTCGCCGTATCTCGCGACGCGCTTCAAGCTGCCGCTCGTGTGGTCGCGCGTCGCCGGCGTCGCGCTCGGCGCGGTGCTGATGCTCGGGCCCGCGATGATCGGCCTCGTGTCGTCGCCGTACACGGCCATCGCGCTGTTCTGCGTCGGCGGTTTCGCGCACCAGATGATCTCCGCGCTCGTCAACACGCTGTCGGCCGACGTGTTCGATTCCGAGGAAGTCGGCACCGCGAGCGGCTTCGCGGGAATGGCCGCGTGGATCGGCGGGCTCGGTTTCTCGCTGCTGGTCGGCGCGCTCGCCGACAAGATCGGCTACGCGCCGCTGTTCGCGTGCCTCGGCCTGTTCGACATCATCGGCGTGACGCTGCTCGCGGTGCTGATCCGCGGGCAGTCGAAGCAGGAACGCCTGCTCGCGCAGCACGCCTGACATTCGCTCTCACCAGGAATCGCATCCATGACTTCGCTTCTTCATCCGCCCGTGTTCCGCGTCGCCGCCACGCACGCGAACCGCGTGCTGCTCGCGTCCGAAACGGGCGCCACCGTCGAGATCTTCGTGCTCGAGGACGACATCGTGCGGGTGCGCGTGCTGCCCGACGCGACCGCGCGCAACCCGCGCACGTGGACGATCGCGCCGGGCCTCGACGACGTGCCGCTCGACGGGCGCGACCGCCTCGACCTCGACGGCTTCACGCTGCCCGCCTTTTCCCTCGCCGAGGACGACGACGTCCTGTTGGTCGAAACCGCGCAGATCCGGCTCGCGGTACGCCGGCAAGGCGGCCATTGCACGTGGTCGATGCGCGGGGCGGACGGCGCCTGGCGCGTCGCGCTCGCCGACCGTGCGACGCAGGCGTACAACTTCGGCTGGTGGGACGATCGCGCGTATCACTACGTCGCGCGCGAACGCGGCGACAAGGTCTTCGGCCTCGGCGAACGCGCGGGCGAACTCGACCGCACGGGCGCGCGCTTCGAGATGCGCAACATCGACGCGATGGGCTACAGCGCGAAGCATACGGACCCGCTGTACAAGCACATCCCGTTCTACATCACGTGGTCGCCCGACGCGTGCCAGGGCTTCGGGCTGCTCTACGACACGCTGTCGGACTGCACGTTCGACATGGGCCGCGAACTCGACAACTATCACGGCCCGTACCGCTATTTCGTCGCCGAGCACGGCGATCTCGACTACTACTTCATCGCCTCGCCCGACACGCCGCTCGCGGCCGCGCGGCGCTTCACGTGGCTCACCGGGCGCCCCGCGCGCACGCCGAAATGGGGGCTCGGCTATTCGGGCTCGACGATGAGCTACACCGACGCGCCGGACGCGCAGCAGCAGATGAACCAGTTCGTCGAGCAGTGCGACACGCACGACATCCTGTGCGATTCGTTCCACCTGTCGTCGGGCTACACGTCGATCGGCGCGAAGCGCTACGTGTTCAACTGGAATCGCGACAAGTTTCCCGACGCGAAGGGTTTCGTGCAGCATTACCGCGACCACGGCATCCGCCTGTGCGCGAACATCAAGCCGTGCCTGCTGCGCGACCATCCCGCGTTCGACGATGCCGCGAAGCGCGGGCTGCTGATCCGCTCGGCGTCCGGCGAGCCCGCATGGGTGCAGTTCTGGGACGAGGTCGGCGCCTATATCGACTTCACGCGGCCGGATGCGTACCGCTGGTGGAGCGAGCAGGTCACCTCGGCGCTGCTCGACTATGGAATCGAATCGACCTGGAACGACAACAACGAATACGAGATCTGGTCGCCCGACGCGATCGCGCACGGCTTCGGCCAGCCGTTCCCGGCGCGCGAGGCGAAGGTGCTGCAGACGATGCTGATGATGCGCGCGTCGCGCGACGCGCAGCGCGCGCATGCGCCGGCGCGGCGGCCGTTCCTCGTGTCGCGCGCCGGCGGCGCAGGCATGCAGCGCTACGTGCAGACCTGGTCCGGCGACAACTACACGTCGTGGGAAACGCTGCGCTACAACCTGAAGATGGGTCTCGGGCTCGCGCTGTCGGGCGTGTCGAACATCGGCCACGACATCGGCGGCTTCTCAGGCCCCGCGCCGTCGCCCGAGCTGCTGCTGCGCTGGGTGCAGTTCGGCATCTTCATGCCGCGCTTCAGCGTCCATTCGTGGAACGACGACGGCACCGTCAACGAGCCGTGGATGTATCCGGAGATCACCGCGCAGATCGCGTCGCTGATCAAACAGCGCTACCGGCTGCTGCCCTACCTCTACCACCTGCTGTGGCTGTCGACGACGCGCTACGAGCCCGTGCTGCGACCGACCCTCGCCGATTTCCCCGGCGATGCGCGCTGCTACGACGCCTGCGACGACATGATGCTCGGCGACGCGCTGCTCGTCGCGCCGGTCGTCGATCCCGGCCAGACGGCGCGCACGGTTTACCTGCCGTCCGGCGCGCGCTGGATGTGCTGCGCGAGCGCGCAGGCGTTCGACGGCGGCGCAAGCGTGACGCTGCCCGCCCCGCTCGACACGCCCGTGATGCTGCTGCGCGAAGGCCGCGTGCTGCCGCTGAACGTCGCGGCCCAGCACTTCGGCGCGCGCGGCGACACGCGCGGCTTCCTCGTCGCGCCACGCATCGAGGACGGCGTCGCGTCCGGCGAATGCGTCGAGGACGACGGCGAAACGGAAGCCTGGCGCGACGGCGAATACGGACTGTGGCGGATCGAAACCGGCCGCGAGGCATCCGGCGCGCTCGGCGTGTCGGTGCGCTGGGACGGCCGCCCGGCCCGCCCGGCCGAGCGCGTCGAGATCCTGCTGCCGGCGTCGCTGCAAGGCCCCGTCGCCGTGCGCGGCGCGCGCGTCGAGCAGGATGCGCAGGACGGCGCATGGCGCCGCATCGTCGTCGCGTTCGACGACTGACGCAAGCCCGATCAGGCGGGCCGTTCGCGCGGCCCGCCGTCCGCCACAGAGGAGGCACCCCAGCCTCCCGCCCCGTTGGAAAGATGAAGAGACCTGGAGATCGACAATGAAAGCACCCGTCAACCGTTATGCAATCCTGATTTTATCGGCCGCCTCGCTCGGCACGACCGCCGCCCACGCGCAGAGCAGCGTGACGCTGTACGGCGTCGTCGACGATTCGATCGCGTACGTGAACAACCAGCAGGGCCATTCGAACATCTACATGCGCGACGGCAACCTGTATGCGTCGAAGTTCGGCCTGCGCGGCGACGAGGATCTCGGCGGCGGCACGCACGCGATCTTCGACCTGCAGTCCGGCTTCAACCTGAACACGGGCGCGCAGGCCGCCGCCGGCACGCTGTTCAACCGCCAGGCGTTCGTCGGCCTGCGCAACGATCACTATGGCACGCTGACGGCCGGCCGCCAGTACACGCCCTACTTCCTGTTCGTCGGCCCGTACGCATCGAGCAGCTGGCTGACCGGCGCGACGGGCGCGCATCCGGGCGACATCGACGGCCTCGACACGACGATCCGCGTGAACAACTCGGTCACCTATACGTCGCCGACTTTCTCGGGGCTGTCCGCGAGCGCGATGTACGCATTCGGCGGCATCGCCGGCGCGACCGGCAAGGGCAACACGTTCAGCGCCGCGCTGCGCTACGCGAACGGGCCGGTCGGGATCGCGGCCGGCTACCTCCGGATCAACAGCTCGGGCTCGTCGGCCGGCTTCCTGAACCCGGCCACCGCGGCGTCGGGCAGCTTCGCGGTGTCCGTGCTGAACCAGGGCTACCTGACCGCGAAGGCCGTCGAACAGGTCGCGGCGGCCGGCAACTACACGCTCGGCGACCTGACGATGGGCCTCAACTATTCGAACGTGAAATACCTGCCCGGCAACGGCTCGGCATTCACCGACACGGCCGTGTTCAATACCTACGGCGCGCTTGCCGCGTACCGCTTCACGCCGGCGTTCTCGGTGGCCGGCGCGTTCGCTTACACGCTCGCGTCGAAAGCGAACGGCGTCGCGAGCGCGGCCCGCTACCAGCAGTACTCGCTGAAGGAGTCGTACAGCCTGTCGAAACGCACGACGCTCTATGCGCTGCAGGCGTACACGCATTCGAGCGGACAGACGCTCGGCGCGCAAGGCGCCGGCCACATCGTCGACGCGGCGCCGATCGTGGGCGATTCGCAGCAGCTCACGCCGTCGACCACGCACGGCCAGTTCGTCGGCATGGCCGGCATCGCCGTCACGTTCTGAACCTGCCGGCAGCGCCTCCAGCGCGCTGCCGACGCCCCGGACGATGCGCATTCCGCATGCGCCGTCCGGGCGCCCGATGTCCGGCCGCCGCGCCGTGTTCCCCGTCCCGTCCGCCTGCCGCGCCACGGCGCAGGTTTGCCGGATCGCGCCGATACCTTACAATTCGTCAGATTAATCCCTTCTGCATGCCCCTTCTTGCAGTCCTGACACCGCGGTACACTCGACGCACGCCGTATCAGGGTCCGACGCGCGACACGCGCGCCGGGCGGCGTTGCGCCTCGTTGCGCCCACAACTGGATGCCCGCCATGCCGGATTCCCGTCCCTCGCCCCGCACGACGTTCAAGCCGCAAGTCGTCCTGCCCGCGCTCGCCGTGATCGGCGCGCTGCTCGTCGTGTGCGCGCTGCACCCGAGCGAAGCCGGCGCGTTGTTCTCCGCCGGCCAGCAGTGGGTCATCGCACGCTTCGACTGGTTCTACGTGCTCGCCGTCACCGGCTTCCTCGTGTTTCTCGTGCTGATCGCCGCCAGCGGCTTCGGCAACATCCGCCTCGGTCCCGACGATGCCGAACCCGAATTCAGCTTCGTATCGTGGACGGCCATGCTGTTCGCGGCCGGCATGGGCATCGGCCTCATGTATTTCGGCGTCGGCGAGCCGATGCAGCATTTCCTGAAACCGCCGACCGTCGATCCCGGCACGCCCGCCGCCGCGCGCGAAGCGATGCTGATGACGTTCTTCCACTGGGGCTTCCACGCGTGGGCGATCTACGGGCTGATGGGGCTCGTGCTCGCGTACTTCGGCTTTCGCTACAACTTGCCGCTGACGCTGCGCTCGGGGCTGTATCCGGTGCTGCGCGAGCGCATCGACGGCTGGATCGGTCACACCGTCGACGCATTCGCGCTGGTCGGCACGGTCGCCGGCATCGCGACGACGCTCGGCTACGGCGTGATGCAGCTGAGCGCGGGCCTGCATACGGTCGGCGGCTGGGACACCGGCAGCAACGTATTCCGCATCGGGCTCGTCGCGGTCGTCGTGATCCTCGCGGGCGTGTCGGCCGCGACCGGTCTCGACAAGGGTGTGCGGCGGCTGTCCGAACTGAACCTGCTGCTCGCGTTCCTGCTGCTCGCCTTCGTGGCCGTCGCCGGCCCGACGCTGTTCCTGTTCCGCGCGCTCGTCGACAACGTCGGCCAGTACCTGTCGAGCCTCGTCGACCTGTCGTTCCGCACTTACGCGTATGCGTCGCCGCGCGAAGGCTGGTTCGGCGGCTGGACGATCCTCTACTGGGCGTGGTGGGTGTCGTGGTCGCCGTTCGTCGGGATGTTCATCGCGCGCATTTCGCGCGGCCGCACGATCCGCCAGTTCGTGATCGGCGTGCTGCTCGTGCCGACCGCGTTCAACCTCGTGTGGATGACCGTGTTCGGCAACAGCGCGATCTGGCTCGATACGCACGGCGCGGCCGGCGCGCTTGCGCAAACGGCCACCAACGTCGACGCGCTGCTGTTCCGCTTCTTCGATTTCCTGCCGTTGACGCAACTGCTGTCGATCGCCGCGATCGTGCTGATCGCCGTGTTCTTCGTCACGTCCGCCGATTCGGGCGCCTTCGTGATCGACCAGATCGCGACCCGCGGCAACGCACACTCGCCCGTGTGGCAGCGGCTGTTCTGGGCCGTGCTGCTCGGCGTGACGGCGGCGGTGCTGCTCGTCGCGGGCGGGCTCGGCGCGCTGCAGGCGATGACGCTGATCGCCGCGCTGCCGGTCGCGATCATCATGCTCGCGCTGTGCTACGGGCTGTGGCGCGGGCTCGCGGCCGATCGTGCGCACTATTCGCAGGACGTGGCGCCGGCAACGAGCTTCTGGACCGGCCAGCACTGGCGCCATCGGTTGACGCACATCCTGCGGCAGACGACCGAGGCCGAAGCGCGCCAGTTCGTCGCGGAAACGGTCGAGCCGGCGTTGCGCAAGGTGGCCGCCGAATTGCGCGCGAGCGGCGTCGATGCGCACGTGCAGCGCGACAGCGACGATGCGGTGCGGCTTACCGTGCCGACCGCCGAGCATCGCGACTTCGTGTACGGCGTGCGCGTGACGGCGAAATCCGCGGCGGCGTTTCTCGTGCGCGAGGCGGCCGAGCCCGATGCGGCACGCGAGCACGTGTACGGGATCGTCACGTTCTTCGAGGACGGCCGGCTCGGCTACGACGTCGAATACCTGCGCGGCGACGAGGTGATCGCCGACGTGCTGCGCCAGTACGAACGCTACGTGTCGCTCGCCGCCGACAAGCGCACGCATCTGCTGAGCCGCGCGCCGGGACATGCGACGGAGGCCGAATGAGCACGCACGCGGCTCGCATCGTTTCGCCGTACCGGTCGGCCACGCCCGACGGAGCGTCGCGATGAATGCGCTCCTGCAAAGCCGCTCCGCCGACCTCGTCGCGCTCGGCACGCTCGCGCTGCTGTATCTCGGCGGCGCCTGCATCGCGCTGTGGCGAATCCGCGCGGCCGCAGCACGCGGCAAGATCTACTGGATCGTCTGCATGGCACTGCTGACGGGCGGCGCCGTCGCAATGGGCGGCAACCTGTCGCCCGTGCCCGACACCGGTGAAATGCCGCCCGGTTTCGCGCTTGGCGTCGAGGCGGTCCTGCTCGGCCTCGCGCTGGTGGCCGGCGGTTGCGCGTGGCTGATGCTGCGCGCGAGGAAACCCTGACACGCACCGCGCAGCGCGGTTTCCTCAGGCGTGAACGGCGCCGCGCAAGCGGGCCATGCCGGCACCGATGCGCGTTGCTCCGTTTTATCGCCATCACGCTACGCGGACGGCGCGCGCGCCGTCACGAGCCAGCACGCCGCATCGAAGCGCACCTCGGCGCCGCGCACGTAATGCTCGAACGCGGCACGCACCGTGTCGACCACGCGGCGCCGGGTAGCTTCGTCCGCCTCCAGCAGGGCAAGGCCGACCGGACCCAGCCGGGCGATGTACTCGTCCAGCGCGGCCGCGGGCAGCACGCATACTCTGTCGACCGGCTCGATCTCCACGTCGGCCCAGCCGCTGTCCGCCAGCACCGACACGATCCGCTGCCGGTCGCCGAACGCGAACTGGCCCGGCGCGCCGGGCTGCCGTGCGGGCAAGTTCGGCAGCAGCGGCGCGGCGGCCCGCTCGGCCGTCGTCATGAACGGGTTGTCGGCCGCACCGCGCCACGCGACGACCCGCATCCGCGCGTCCGGCCGCGCCGCCTGCCGCAGGTTCGCGAACGCCCGGACCGGGTCGTCGAAGAACATCACGCCGAGGCGCGACACGATCAGGTCGACGCTCGCGGGCTCGAATGCATGCGTCTGCACGTCCGCGCGCACGAATCGCGCATGCACGCCGCTGCGTTCGGCACGCGCCCGCGCGGCGTCGATCATCCACGCCGAGATATCGATGCCCGTGCAGTGCGCATTCGCGCCGAGCCGCCGCGCGATCGCGAGCGTGACGGCGCCGGTGCCGCAGCCGACGTCGAGCACATTGCTGCCGGATGACACGGCCTCCGCATCCGCAAGCAACGTCTCGAGCGGCGCGAACATCCGGTCGATCGTTTCCTGCACGTCGACCCACGCGCGCCCCGACGGGCCGTTCCACAGGGCGGACTGCGCTTCGTTGGGCCGGCTGGTTTCCATCGTCGACTCCCTTCTGGTTCGTGAATGATGAACCGGACTATGCTGCTTCAAGCCGGCTTGAAGTCAAGGCCCGCCGGTATGCGCGCGCCGCCGCATCCTGCTTTTCACATTTCTTACATTCGCGCTGCGTATCGTTGACGGCTTTCCTACGGTGCCTCCCATGCGACGATTCCTCACGCGCACCCTGCTCGTGCGCTGCGCTCCCGTTGTTGCCCTCGCCGCGCTTGCCGCGTGCTCGAATCACATCGATACGCCGGACGATCCGGCCAGCGCATCGGCCAACGTCCAGGCCGCCTGGGTCGAGATCGGCGAGGCGAACCAGGCGATCGCGCGCGTCATCACGAACTACACGCCCGCGTCGGCCAGCGAGCCGCTGTGCCCGCAACTGACCGTCGACGGCAAGCTGTCGCGCATGGCGCTGCGCGCAGGCGCCGCAACGCCGGCCCAGCGGCCGACCGCCAGCGATCCGGCCGATTCGAAGCCGTCGAGCTTCCCGGTCTCCGTCTGCGAAACGACGCTGCCGGCCGGCGCGCAGGCGGCGAGCGTCGCAGGCCGCACGCTGCCGCTGCCGAAAGCGCAGCCGCAGCGCATCGCGATCATCGCGGACACCGGCTGCCGGATGAAAAAGGCCGACAACGCATGGCAGGCGTGCAACGACGCGACGGTCTGGCCGCTGAACACGATCGCGGCCAGCGTCGCGAAGCTGTCGCCCGATCTCGTCCTGCACATCGGCGACTACCACTATCGCGAGAACGCGTGCCCGCCGGACATCGCCGGCTGCAAGGACAGCCCGTGGGGCTACGGCTGGGATACGTGGCAGGCCGACCTGTTCCGCCCGGCCGCGCCGCTGCTCGCGAAGGCGCCGTGGGTCGTCGTGCGGGGCAACCACGAGGAATGCGCGCGCGCGGGCCAGGGCTGGTTCCGCTTCCTCGATCCGCGTCCGTATGCGGCGGCCCGCTCGTGCGACGATCCGGCCAACGACAACAACGCGAACTATTCGGAACCCTACGCGGTATCGCTCGGCGGCGGCTCGCAGGTGATCGTGTTCGATACCGCGAAGGTCGGCCGCACGCCGCTCAAGACGACCGACGCGCAATTCGGCATTTACCAGAAGCAGTTCCAGACGGTCGCATCGCTCGCGTCGAAGGCCGGCATGACGACGACGATCTTCACGAACCATCATCCGATCCTCGCGTTCGCGCCGATCGCCGGCAGCACGCCCGCGCCGGGCAACCTCGCCCTGCAGTCGGTCATGTCGAGCCTCAACGCGCAGGCGTACTATCCGCCGGGCGTGCATGTCGCGCTGCACGGCCACGTGCACGACTTCCAGGCGATCAACTTCTCGTCCGGACACCCGGCGACGATCGTGTCCGGCAACGGCGGCGACAACCTCGACGTCGCGCTGCCCGATCCGTTCCCGGCCGGCCTGACGCCCGCACCGGGCGCCGTGATCGAGCGGCTGTCGCACAACAACAGCTTCGGCTTCCTGATCATGGAGCGCCGCGCGGTGCCCGCGACGGGCTGGGTGTTCCATGCGTATTCGGCGGCGGGCAAGCTGCTCGCGTCGTGCGACCAGTCCGGCACGACGCTCGCCTGCGACAAGACGGGGTTCATTGCGCCGTGAGTGAAGCCGTCCGACGTAACGGCCGCGTGGTGCGCGGCCGGCAGGCGCTGCGCACGCTTTCCGTCGCCGTGCTCGCCGGCCTGACGCTCGCGGCCCATGCCGCGCCGGCCGAAACGGTACTGCTCCCGGGTGCGCCGCCGTCGCGCGTCGTCGACACGATCGGCACCGGCACGCCGCAGGTGACCGGCAAGATCGATGCGGCCGCCGCGCGCTTCGCGCCCGACCCGACGCTCGTCGCGCTCGGCCGGCGGATCTTCTTCGACCCGCGGCTGTCCGAGCCGCGCGGCCTGTCGTGCGCGGGCTGCCACGATCCGGGCCGCGCATTCGCGCCGACGCTGTCGGCCGCGTCGCTCGCCGGGCCCGGCGTGCCGGAAGGCAGCCGGCCCGGGCGCTTCAGCCAGCGCAACGCGCCGTCCCTGCTCTACGTGCGCTACGTGCCGCGCCGCCACTTCTACCAGGACGACGACGCGCCCGCGCCGTCGCCGTTCGGCGGCCTGTTCGGTGACGGCCGCGCGGATACGCTCGCCGAGCAGATTCGCGGGCCGCTGTTCGATCCGAACGAGATGAACAACCGGTCGCCGGCCGCGCTGCTGCGCAAGGTCAACGCGACGGAACTCGCGGCCGATCTCGCCGCGCGCTTCGGCGCGCCGGTGCGGCGCGATCCCGGGCAACTGGTGCGCGCGCTGGGTTCGGCCGTCGAGGCCTATCTGCAGAGCGACGAGATGGCGCCGTTCACGTCGCGCTTCGACGCGTTCCTGCGCACGCGCACGCCGCTGGCGCCAGCCGAGATGCGCGGCCTCGCGCTGTTCCGGAATCCGGACAAGGGCAACTGCATGACCTGCCATACGCTGTCGGATACGTCGAGCCGCCCGGAACGCTCGCTGTTCACCGATTTCGGCTACGACGCAATCGCGGTGCCGCGTAACCGCGCGCTGCCGGCGAACCGCGACCCGCGCCATTTCGACAACGGGCTGTGCGACACCGCCCGTCGGCTGCGCTGGCCCGAGCCGACGCAGTGGTGCGGCTACCTGCGCACGCCGGGGCTGCGCAACGTCGCGGTCAAGCAGACGTTCATGCACAACGGCGTGTTCACGACACTGCGCGACGCGGTCGCGTTCTACAACACGCGCTCGACCGATCCCGGCCTCTGGTATCACGGCGCCAACACGTTCGACGACGTGCCGGCCGCCTATCGCGGCAACATCAACGTCAACTCGACGCCGATGAACCGCCGGCCCGGCACGCCGCCCGCGCTGACCGATGCGGAAATCGACGACATCGTCGCGTTCCTCGGCGCGCTGACCGACGCGCGCTACACGGCGGTCGCGGCCGCCCAGGCGCCCGCTGCCCGGATGACGCGTACCGCCGCGCCAGCGCGTTGACCCTAGCCGGACGGCCAATCGCACGCGCACCCGCTTGCGGTCACCGCAAACACTGGTTATATTTACAGTACTGTATTTATGAACAGTGAGGTGCGAGATGGAACATCTGGTCCGTATCGTCAACGAAGCCGATCGCCAAGTGCTGGCATGGCTTCGCGCCCAGGTCGGCGATGCCCGCGTCGAGCGCGCGGCTCGCCAGCTCGGGCATACGCGCAAGCCCTTTCCGTCCGCCGTGTGCCGGTATCTGGGCATGAGCGCGCCGGCCACGCTGCGTCAGGCCGACCGGCCGCGCGCCGCACGCGATTTCTCGGTCGGCGATCGCTACCTGTCGCTGATCCGCCAGCACCTCGCCACACATTCGGCCAGCCGATGAAATGGCGGCGGCTTGCCACTGCGGCGTCTCGGCAAGCCGGAGGGCTCGCGTATTCGCCAGTCCGGCCGGTTGCCGCCGCGCCTATGCTGCCGCCGTGGCTTCCCGGACGAGGCGGCCGAGCGTTTCGAACGCCGCTTCGTGCGCCGCATCGAACACGCGCGTGCAGGCCAGCCGGATATAGCCGTCGAAGCGGTCGGAATTCGAGAAGATCGACCCGGGCGCGATCCTGATCCCGCGCGCCAGCGCGGCATCGAACAGCGCCTCGGAGCGCACGCCGTCCGGCAAGGCGATCCACAGCAGCATCCCGCCCAGCGGCTGGTTCATCCGTGTGCCGGCCGGGAAATGTCGTGCGATCGCGTCGATCGTCACGTCGCGCTGCACACGCAGTTGCTCACGAAAGCGATGCAGATGGCGGTCGAACGCACCCGAGCCGACGAATTCGGCCGCCACGGCCTGCAACAGCGCGGCGTTGTGCCGACTATGCGCGAACTTCAGCATCCTCACGCGCGCATGCCAGCGTCCCGCACTCATCCAGCCGAGCCGCATCCCGGGAGCCAGCACCTTGTTGAACGACGGGCAGTAGATCACCGTGCCGTCGCGGTCCCATGCCTTGACCGGCTTGACCGGCCAGGGCGCTTCGACGAGCTCGCGATACGGCTCGTCCTCGATCACGGCCACGCCTTGGCGCGAGCACAGCGCGACGAGCGCGGCCTTGCGGTCGTCGGGCATCACGCAACCGAGCGGGTTCTGCAGGTTCGGCACGACGACCACGGCCCGAATATCCGGATACACGGTCAGCGCCACTTCGAGCGCCTCGATCGATAACCCGGTCGTCGGGCTCGCCGGGATTTCCAGCGCACGCAGGCCAAGGCTTTCGAGCAGCTGGATCAGACCGAAAAAGGCCGGCGATTCGATCGCGATCGTGTCGCCGGGGCGCGCCACCGCGCGCAACGCGAGATTCACGGCATCGACGCCACCGCTCGTCGACATCACGTCGTCCGGCGTCACCGTCACGCCATACGACAGCGCGCGTTTGGCCATCGTCTGCCGGAATTCGGGCGAACCGCCGACAGGCCCCGCGTCGGTGAGCAACGTGGGTTTGCGCCGCAGCAGCCGGATGGCCAGAGCCTGCAGGCGCTCGGCCGGATACAACGTGGCGAGCGCAGATGCGCCGCCGAAATTCAACGCGTCGGGCACCGTGTTCGCGCGATCGATCACGCGCGACACGCGTTCGTGCAGGCCCGCGAACGGCGGCTCGACGCGCAACGGCGGCCCGTCGCTTTCCGGCAGCATGGCGAGCGTGGCCGCCGCGCGGCGCCGCACAAAGTAGCCCGACCGCGGCCTCGCCTCGCACCAGCCCGTATCCTCGAGCCGCCGATACGTCTGCGTGGCGGTCGACAGGCTCACGCCGTGCTGCGCCATGAACGCACGCACCGACGGCATCCGGTCGCCGGGCGACAGCGTGCCGGCCGCGATGATGCGCCGGTAATGCTCGGCGAGCCGTTCGTAAAGCGGCTCGCCGCCCAGCGGTAATGGCGTACGGGAGGTGTCGGTGAAAGGCGTCATCAAACGATCGTGCCCGCGCGGCCCAGCGCGCGCCAGATACAGATCCGCGAAAAAACCGCCGATACAGCCGTACGAAATCGACGCTTGCACCGCAACAGATTCCCGTCCCCTGAATCTGTCGCGCCTGCGCCCGTTTCCCTAACCTGACTGCACGCAATCGCTTCGCCATCGCGAGGCCGCGCAACCGGGAAAAAGGAATCGCCATGCGGACGCAACACATCCGACTCGACGCAGGACAAAGCCACTTTGCGTGGTTCGACAAGGGCAGCCAGGTGATCGTGCTGGACGGCGCGCTCGCGGTCACGTTGCGTCACGACGGGCTCGAGTGGCTGCCCGACGCGCCGCAATACATCCGTCGCGTGCTCGACGAAGGCGAGTGTCTGACGTTCGACACGGCCGGCCACGTGGCGTTGTCGGCCGGCGGGGCCGGCTCGGTCAGTACGACGGTCGTGGCGCCCTCGAGCCCGCGAGGTTTGCGCGCGGCGTGGCGCGGGCTCCTGCGCCGGCTGTCCGGGCGAGTGCGTGGTGGCCGTCACGTGCGCGAGCATTCCTGATATCGGAACCTGCCCCGCCTCGATACGCGGTTGGCAGATCCCCCATCATCGCAGCCGACCGAAGGACGCGTTCGGCTCCATGCCGCCTTGCGACCGCCGCAACCTGCCCGGCATGCGGCGGCGGCCACATCAATGGCCGTTCCGGCGGCGCTCGACCCATTCGAACATCGCCATCCCGGCCAGCATCGCGACGACGAACGCGATCCCCTTGACCGACCCGAAGCCGATCGACACGATCGCGGGCCCCGGACAGAACCCCGCCATCCCCCAGCCGATACCGAACACCGCACTGCCTGCGACCAGGCGCACGGTGATCGCGCGCAGCGCCGGCAACCGGATCGGCAGGCCGAGCCACGACCGTGTCCGGCGCTTCGCCCACGCGAACGCGAACACGGCCACGCCCGTCGCGCCGGCCATCACGAACGCGAGCGACGGATCCCAGCGGCCCGCCAGGTCGAGAAAACCGAGCACCTTCTGCGGATTGGCCATGCCCGACACGATGAGGCCGACGCCGAACAGCAGGCCGGCCAGAAACGCGAATGCTGCCTGCATGTCAGCCTCCCAGCACGTGCAGCCGCACGAAGACGGTCGCGAAACCCGCGGCCATGAAGGTCGCCGTCGCGACCACCGACCGCAGTGCGCCGCGCGACATCCCGCACACACCGTGGCCGCTCGTGCAGCCGCCCGCGTACCGCGTGCCGATTCCGACCAGCAGGCCGGCCGCCAGCAGTTCGGGCCAGCCGGCGTCGACCTGCGGCGTCAGCCCGGCGCCGACGACGTGCATCACGACTGGCGCGACGATCAATCCGCCGACGAACGCGATACGCCAGCCGCGCTCCCCCGAACCCGCCGTCAACAGGCCGCCGACGATGCCGCTGATGCCGGCGATCCGGCCGTTGAACGCGACGAGCCACGCGGCCGCGAGCCCGATCAGCGCGCCGCCGGCCAGCGACAGCCATGGCGTGAAATGAAGCGCATCAAGCTGCATCGCGCTTCTCCTTCGCGGCCGCACCGCAGAACTGCTCGTACAGCACGCCCATCACCGCGATCGCGGCCGGGCTGTCGAGCGAATAGTGAATGTTCTTGCCGTCGCGGCGCGTCCGGACCAGCGCGTTGTCCCGCAACACGCCGAGTTGCTGGGACAGCGTCGGCTGGCGGATGTCCAGCCGCGTTTCGAGATCGCCGACGCAGCGCTCGCCCTGCGACAGTTCGCACAGCAGCAGCAGCCGGTCGGGATTCGACAGCACCTTGAGGAGCGCGCACGCCGATTCCGCGGCGGCGCGCATCTGATCGGGCTCGGGCAGCCCGGCGGGAAGCGCGTCGTTCATCGAGGCAGGACATCAATTAAAGAATCAATATTATATTAATCTATATATTATTGACACCTACCGCGTGCCTGCTAACACCCTCGCCGTACACCTTTACCGGTATCGAACCCGTCGATCGCAACGATCAGAAAGCACGGAACGACGATCGAGTGCCTGCGCGCCCGTGCGGCGCCGCAAGTCGGCGGATGGGAGAAAGTGAAGGTCGAGTAATCGGGGCGGCCCGGCGCGAACCGGGCCACCCCGACGCGCAGCGTCACGCGCCGTCGCAGGACGCCGTGCCGTCGAGCATCAGCGTGCCGACCCGCGCGGGCACGAGCGGCGTGCGCGGCACCGGCGGCGTCCAGCCGAACAGCGCTTGCGCGGCCGCGCCGCATACGCGGCCCTGGCACGCCCCCATCCCGCAACGCGACTGCAGCTTCGCAGCCGTCCAGCCGGGCGCCTGCGCGACGGCGCCGAAACGCACATCCTCGCAACGGCACAGCAGCGTCTCGGGCCGCGCGAGCCGGCGAACCGGCTCGCGGATCGCAAAGCGCTCGCGCACGGCATCCGCAAAAGCCTGCCAGTGCGCGCGCCGTGCGATGCGCGCGGCCAGTTGCGCCGTCTGCCCGGTCGCCGCCAGCCCGGCGATCTCGCCTTCGACCATCGCGAGTTCGCTGCCGCCGACGCCCGTGCACTCGCCGGCCGCGAAGCAGCCGTCGCGGCTCGTCCGCTGGTGCGCATCGACCGCCACCGCGCCGTTCTCGATCCGGCAGCCGAGATGGCTCGGCAGCACCGTATTCGGCACGAGGCCGAAACCGCACGCGAGCCGGTCGCAGTCGACGTCGAACGCGCGATCGCCCTGACGGATCCGTACACGTTCGAGCCGCGTGTCGCCGAACGCCTCGACGACGTGCGCATCGGGCCGGTACACGGCCGTGACGAGCTTCGCGGCCTGCGCGAGCTTCGACGGCCAGCGCCACAATCCCGCGCCGAAACCGGCCACGTCGCCCCATGCGGCCTGTTCGAGCACGTGCGACACGCGCGCGCCGGCCTGGCGGGCCGTCGCCGCGCTCGCCAGCAGCAGCGGCCCGCTGCCTGCGACGACCGTGCGCTGCCCGCGCACGTCGAGGCCGTACTTGATCAGCGCCTGCAAACCGCCCGCACCGGTGACGCCCGGCAGCGTCCAGCCCGGAAACGGCAGCAGCAGCTCACGCGCGCCGCAGCAAAGAATCAGCGTCCGGAAATCGAGCAGCAGCCCGCGTTCGTCGTCCTCGAGCAGCAGCGTGCCCGGCTGCGTTTCGGCGACGATGCGCGTCGCCGCGAGATGCGTGACGTTCGGTTGCCGCAGCACGGCGAGCCGTTCGGCGGCGGCCGGCACCGGCGCGGCCGCCGCCCCTTGCCGCCAGATCTGCCCGCCCGCGCGCGGATTGTCGTCGACGATCGCGACCGTCGCGCCGCCTTGCGCGGCGGCCCGTGCGGCCGACAACCCGGCCGGGCCCGCGCCGACGATCGCGACGTCGACGCTCAGTCGTTCCTGTTTCATCGCGTACGCTCCACCTGCATCCCGTCGCGGCACAGCGTCTGGCAAGCCAGCCGGCGCCGGCCGTCGATCGTCATCCGGCATTCCTGGCAGATGCCCATCCCGCAAAACGGCGCACGCGCCGCGCCCGTGCACGACACGCGGGTCGTGTCGTCGCCGCTCGCCGCGACGGCGGCCACGACGGTCGCGCCGTCGGCCACCGTCAGCGCGCGGCCGTCCAGGTGAATGATCATGAAAGCGCTCCGGCTACGGGGGACGTCGTCAGGAAACGTCCCGGCAAATACGGTTCGACATCGATCGGCGGCCGCTCGCCGGCCATCAGCGCGGCGACGAGCCGCGCGCTGCCCGGCGCGGTCGTCACGCCGAGCCCTTCGTGCCCGACCGCGAGCCACACGCCCGGGCGCGCCGGGTGCTCGCCGAGCAACGGCAGGCCGTCGGGGCTCGCGGAACGGAAGCCCGTCCACGATCGGATGCCGTTCAGGTCGGCCAGACCGGGCAGGTAACCCACCGCGCGGCGCAGCATCCGCGCCAGCACGGGCGGCTCGACACGCGCATCCTCGGTGTCGAACTGGCGCGACGAGCCGATCAGCAACTGGCCGGTCGGCCGCGGCTGCACGTTGAACGCGACCGACGTGCCGTCGCTCGCATGCGCGCTTGCCGCATAACCGAGCTCGACGAGCTGGTGCGACACGTGGCCCGGATAGCGATCGGTAATCAGCAGATGGCCCTTTTTCGGGCGCAGCGGCAACTCGGGCAGCAGCGTGCGCGCCGCAACGCCGTTCGCGACCACTACACGCTCCGCGCGCAGCGTGTCGCCGCTCGCGAGCGTCACGCTCGGCCCGTCGACGGCGACGGCCCGGTCGCGGCGCAACGTGATGCGCGGTGCGCGCTGCAACAGCCAGGTCGCGGTCACCGGCGCGTAGAGAATCGCGTCGCCCGGAACCTTCAGCGCACCGCCGAGCCCCGTGCGCAGCATCGGCTCCAGTCGCGCGAGCGTCGCCGCGTCGATCAGCTCGCCGGCCACGCCGTGCGCGGCAAGCGTCGCCTGCTTCGCGCGTGCCAGATCCATCTCGTGCGCATCGGCCGCGAGCCACAGCGTGCCGCAATCACGGTACGCGCAGCCTTCGGGCATCTCGCCGCTCAACGCCCGCCACAGTTCGATCGAGTAATGGCTCAGCGCAAGCTCGGCCGCGTTGTCGTCCATCGCGACGAGGTGGCCCATGCCCGCGCCGGTCGCGCCGCCGCTCGCATCGTCGACGACCAGCACGCGCAGCCCGCGCTGCGCGAGTTCGTGCACGCACGCCGCGCCGACGATGCCGGCGCCGATCACGACGACGTCGGTCTTCGTGTCGCTCACGACCCGATGCCCCAGCCGAACGGATCGTCTTCCTCGATCAGCAGCGTCGCTTCGGCGCTCAGGTGCGCGCTGCCGCGAATCGTCGGCACGATGCCGCCGTCGGCCTGCTCGTAGCTGGCGTGGAACACGCTGCCGATCACGCTCGCCTGCCGCCACACGACGCCCGGCGCGAGCTTGCCGTCGGCCGCGAGGCACGCGAGCTTCGCGCTGGTGCCGGTGCCACACGGCGAACGGTCGTACGCGAGGCCCGGGCACAGCACGAAGCTGCGGCTGTCGTGCTCGGGATCGTCGGCGAACAGCTCGATGTGGTCGATCTCGCCGCCGTTCGCGCCGGTGATGCCCGCGCGTTCGAGCCCTTCGCGCACGGCCGACGCGTACGCGGTGAGCGCCGCGACGTTGTCGCCGGCAACGCGCTGCCCGTGGTCGCTGATCAGGAAGAACCAGTTGCCGCCCCACGCGATGTCGCCCTTCACGGGGCCATATCCCGGCACGTCGAGCGCGACGCCCTGCGCATGGCGATACGCGGGCACGTTGCGCACGCTGACCGACAGGTCGTCGTGCAGCGTCGCCTCGACGGTGCCGACGGGCGTCTCGATCCGGTGCACGCCGGGTGCGATGCGGCCCAGGTGATGCAGCGTGCGCACGACGCCGATCGTGCCGTGCCCGCACATCCCGAGATAGCCGCTATTGTTGAAGAAGATCACGCCGGCCGCCGCATCCGGCGACACGGGTTCGCACAGCAGCGCGCCGACCAGCACGTCGCTGCCGCGCGGCTCGAGGATGCACGCGGTGCGGTAACGGTCGTGCTCGCGCGCGAGCACGTCGCGGCGCTCGGCCATCGTGCCGCTGCCGAGCGACGGGAAACCGGACACGACGAGCCGAGTGGGTTCGCCGCCCGTGTGCGAATCGATGATCTGGATGCGCTTCATCATGAGCCGTCCGAAGTGGGGAAAGGAGCATAGCTTCCTCCGTCGCGCGTCCGTCCGCTTGTGGCTTTTCGATGAGGACGACGACGAAATCGGCATAGTGCGGCGCGCCCCTCGCGCCCCTGCCGGCCGCTGTGCCGATTTCGTCATTTTGCTCCGCGATACGACTCAAGCGTGATGGGCGTTTGCGCGGCGATACTGGTTGCCACACCGACACCCCTGTCGGCCGACCGATACGAACGTAGGAGATTTCAGTGAGCCGCAAAGCCATTCAGTGGACCGGGGTTTTCCCGGCCGTCAGCACCCAGTTCAAGCCGGACTTTTCCCTCGACATCGACGCCACGCACCGCGTGGTCAAGAACCTGGTGAACGACGGCGTGTCGGGCCTCGTGGTCTGCGGCACGGTCGGCGAAAACACGTCGCTGTCGACGAGCGAGAAGCTCCAGGTGATCGAGGCCGCGCGCGACGCGGCCGGCGGCAAGATCCCGGTGATCGCCGGCATCGCCGAATTCACCACCGAATTCGCGCGCAACACGGTGCGCGAAGCGCAGCGCGTCGGCGTCGACGGCGTGATGGTGATGCCCGCGCTCGTGTACTCGGCGAAGCCGCACGAAACCGCCGCGCACTTCCGCGCGGTCGCGACGAGCACCGACCTGCCGGTGATGGTCTACAACAACCCGCCGATCTACAAGAACGACGTGACGCCCGACGTGCTGATCGCGCTGCAGGATTGCGAGAACATCGTCTGCTTCAAGGATTCGTCGGGCGATACGCGCCGCTTCATCGACCTGCGCAACGCGGTCGGCGATCGCTTCGTGCTGTTCGCGGGCCTCGACGACGTCGTGGTCGAGAGCATCGCGGTCGGCGCCGAAGGCTGGGTGTCGGGCATGTCGAACGCGTTCCCGAAGGAAGGCGAGACGCTGTTCCGCCTCGCGAAGCAAAAGCGTTTCGACGAAGCGCTCGCGCTGTACCGCTGGTTCATGCCGCTGCTGCACCTCGATGCCCGCCCCGACCTCGTGCAGTGCATCAAGCTGTGCGAAGAACTGGTCGGCCGCGGCAGCGCGATCACGCGTCCGCCGCGCCTCGCGCTGCAGGGCGACACGCTCGCCGAAGTGAAGGCGATCGTCGCGAAGGCGCTCGACACGCGCCCGGCACTGCCCGACGTCGGTCTCTGATCGACGCCCCCGCGGCGGCACGCAGGCTTCCCAGGCCGCACGCCGCCGCCTCCGGTCCGGCATTGGCCCGCGGGCCCGTTTTCGCCGGCGCCCGCCCGCGCCGCACATGAACGGCCCGCGGCCCGCCCCGGTCGTTCGAACCGGGCGACGCCGGCCGGCCGGCGTGCGCGCTGCTCCGTCGGAGCGCGCGCAGCTCGCGCCGGCACCGCCCTTCCCCCCAGGAGACAAGCCCATGCCAGGCCAAGGCAACGCTCACCCGTCCGTCCCGCTTTCCCGTTCCGCGGCCCCCGACGCGGGTCACGGCAAATTCAAGAAACAGCTGTCGCTGACCGATCTCACGTTCATCGGTCTCGGCGCCATTTTCGGTTCGGGGTGGCTGTTCGCCGCGAGTCACGTGTCGACGATCGCAGGCCCGGCCGGCATCTTCTCGTGGCTGCTCGGCGGCTTCGCGGTGCTGCTGCTCGGCATCGTCTACTGCGAACTTGGCGCCGCGCTGCCGCGCGCCGGCGGCGTCGTGCGTTATCCGGTGTTCTCGCACGGCCCGCTGCTCGGCTACCTGATGGGCTTCATCACGCTGATCGCCTTTTCGAGCCTGATCGCGATCGAAGTCGTCGCCGCGCGCCAGTACGCGGCCGCGTGGTTTCCGGGCCTGACGGCCGAAGGCTCGAGCGACCCGACGACGCTCGGCTGGCTCGTGCAGGCCGCGCTGCTCTGCTTCTTCTTTTACCTGAACTATTCGAGCGTGAAGACGTTCGCGAAGGCGAACAACATCATCAGCATCTTCAAGTTCATCGTGCCGCTCGCGGTGATCGGCGTGCTGTTCACGTTCTTCAAGCCCGCGAACCTGACCGTGCAAGGCTTCGCGCCGTTCGGCATGCCGGGCATCGAGATGGCCGTGTCCGCCGGCGGCATCATCTTCGCGTACCTCGGGCTCACGCCGATCGTGTCGGTCGCGAGCGAGGTGCGCAATCCGCAGCGCACGATCCCGATCGCGCTGATCCTGTCGATCCTGCTGTCGACACTGATCTACGTGCTGCTGCAGCTCGCGTTCATCGGCAGCATTCCCACGGCGATGCTCGCCGCCGGCTGGCACGACGTAAGCAAGGCGTTCTCGCTGCCGTACCGCGACATCGCGCTCGCGCTCGGCGTCGGCTGGCTCGCGGTGATGGTCGTCGCCGACGCGATGATCTCGCCGAGCGGCTGCGGCAACATCTACATGAACGCGACGCCGCGTGTCGTCTACGGCTGGGCGAAGACGGGCACGTTCTTCAAGGTGTTCACGCGCGTCGACGAAGCGTCGGGCATCCCGCGTGCGGGCCTGTGGCTCACCTTCGGCCTCGCGATCTTCTGGACGCTGCCGTTTCCGTCGTGGGAAGCGCTGATCAACATCGTATCGGCCGCGCTCGTGCTGAGCTATGCGGTCGCGCCGGTCTCGGTCGCCGCGCTGCGCCGCACCGCGCCCGACCTGCCGCGGCCGTTCCGTGCGAGCGCATTCGGCCTCACCGGCCCCGCTTCGTTCGTGATCGCCGCGCTGATCGTCTACTGGTCGGGCTGGAGCACCGTGTCCTGGCTGCTGGGCCTGCAGATCGCGATGTTCGTCATCTATCTCGCGTGCCGCCGCTGGGTGCCGACCGCGCACCTGAGCCTCGCCGAGCAAGTGCGCTCGTCGGCGTGGCTGATCGCGTTCTATGCCGCGATGATCGTGCTGTCGTATCTCGGCGGCTTCGGCGGCACGGGCCGCCTCGCGCATCCGTACGACACGGCCGTCGTCGCGGCCGTCGCGCTCGTCATCTACTACTGGGGCGCCCGCACCGGCGTGCGTGCCGACAAGCTGCGGCTCGACGACGACGAGGACTGACGCGCCCGCGCCCTTTTCCATGCTCCCCCGCGGCCGGGCGCACCACGCCCGGCCCCTGCTTTTTTCCGAGGAAAACCATGCAACTCACAGGTCAACTGCTGATCGGCCAGTCCGCCGTCACCGGACAGAACGGCACCCTCCACGCGATCGCCGCCGCCACCGGCGAACCGCTCGAACCGGCTTTCGGCGGCGCGAGCCTGCACGACCTGGAGACGGCCTGCGCACTCGCCGACGACGCGTTCGACATCTATCGCGAAACGTCGCTCGATGCCCGCGCCGCGTTTCTCGACGCGATCGGCCGCCACATCATGGCGCTCGGCGACGACCTGATCGAGCGTTGCGTCATCGAGACGGGGCTGCCGCGCGCGCGCGTCGAAGGCGAACGCGGCCGCACGGTCGGCCAGCTCGCGCTGTTCGCGTCGCTCGTGCGCGACGGCGGGTTTCTCGACGCGCGGATCGATCCGGCGCGCCCCGAGCGCAAGCCGCTGCCGCGTGTCGACCTGCGGCTGCGCAACGTCGCGGTGGGGCCCGTCGCCGTGTTCGGCGCGTCGAACTTCCCGCTCGCGTTCTCGGTCGCCGGCGGGGATACGGCGTCGGCGCTCGCGGCCGGCTGCCCGGTGATCGTGAAGGCCCATTCCGCGCATCCGGGCACGTCGGAACGCGTTGGCCGCGCGATCCAGCAGGCCGCCCGCGAATGCGGGATGCCGGCCGGCGTGTTCTCGCTGCTGTTCGACGCATCGCGCGAGATCGGCCAGGCGCTCGTCGCCGATCCGCGCATCAAGGCCGTCGGCTTCACCGGCTCGCGCCGCGGCGGCGTCGCGCTGATGCATATCGCGGCCGCGCGCCCCGAGCCGATTCCGGTCTATGCGGAAATGAGCTCGATCAATCCCGTGCTGCTGTGCCCCGCCGCGCTCGAGGCGCGCCACGAAACGATCGCGCCGCAATTCGTCGCATCGCTCACGCTCGGCGCCGGCCAGTTCTGCACGAACCCCGGCCTGGTGCTCGCCGTCGACGGCCCCGCGCTGCGCGCGTTCGAAGCCGCGGCGGCCGATGCCGTGCGCACGGCGGCCGCACAGACGATGCTGACGCCGCCCATTCATGCGAGCTATGCGCAAGGCGTCGCGGCGCTACGCCATCACGATGCGGTCGAGCTGCTGGCCGAAGGCGTGGAAGGCGGCCGCCATCAGGCCCGTGCGGCGCTGTTCGCGACCTCGGCCGGCGCGTTCATCGCGCACCCTGAACTGCGCGACGAAGTGTTCGGTCCCGCATCGCTGATCGTCCGCTGCGCGGATGCCGATACGCTGCATCGCGTGCTGAAGTCGCTCGAAGGCCAATTGACGATCGCCGCGCACCTGGCCGACGGCGACGCGGCGCTGTTCGCCGCGCTGCGCCCGACGCTCGAACGCAAGGCCGGCCGCATTCTCGTCAACGGCTTCGGCACGGGCGTCGAGGTCGGCCACGCGATGGTGCACGGCGGCCCGTTCCCGGCGACGTCCGACACGCGCACGACGTCCGTCGGCGCACGCGCGATCGAGCGCTTCCTGCGCCCGGTGTCGTACCAGGACGTGCCGGATGCGCTGCTGCCGGACGCGCTGCGCGACGGCAATCCGCTGCACGTGCCGCAGCGCATCGACGGCGTGCCCGCGCCGCGCGAGGTGAATCATGACTGAGCAAACCGCCGAAGTCGTCCTGTCGCTCGCTGAAGTCCATGCGCTCGCGCTGCGCGTGCTGACGCACCACGGGATGTCCGACGCGCATGCGCGGGCCATCGCCAGCGTGATCACGCAAGGCCAGCGCGACGAGTGCCATTCGCACGGCGTGTACCGGCTGCTCGTCTGCGTGCGCTCGCTGAAAAAGGGCAAGGTCGATCCGCAAGCCGTGCCGACGCTGCGCAAGCTGTCGTCGTCGATCGTCTCCGTCGACGCGCATCGCGGCTTCTCGCTGCTGAGCTTCGAAACCGGGCTGCCGGTGCTCGTCGAGATGGCGAAGCAGCACGGGATCGCCGCGATGACGATCAACCACTGCTACCACTTCTCGGCGCTGTGGCCCGAAGTCGAGGCGATCGCGGCCGAAGGGCTGGTCGGCATCGCGATGAACCCGAGCCATAGCTGGGTCGCACCGGAAGGCGGCCGCGAACCCGTGTTCGGCACCAATCCGATCGCGTTCGCGTGGCCGCGCCCGGGCGGCGAGCCGTTCGTGTTCGATTTCGCGACGAGCGCGATCGCGCGCGGCGACATCGAGCTGCACGCCAAGCAGGGCAAGGCGATTCCGTCGCACTGGGCGATCGACGCCGCCGGCCGGCCGACCACCGATCCGAAGGCCGCGCTGCAGGGCGCGATGCGCACCTTCGGCGGCCACAAGGGCTCGGCGCTCGCGGCGATGGTCGAATTGCTCGGCGGCGCGCTGATCGGCGACATGACGAGCCGCGAATCGATGGATTTCGACGAAGGCGTCGGCGCGACGCCGTGCCACGGCGAGCTCGTGATCGCGTTCGACCCGAAGGTGTTCCTCGGCGACGATCTCGACGCGGGGCTCGCACGCGGCGAACGGATGTTCGAGTCGATCGTCGCGCAGGGTGCGCGGCTGCCGTCGCAGCGGCGCTTCGACGCCCGCGCGCGCAGCATCGCGAACGGCGTGCGGGTTCCGAAGGCACTGTACGACGAGATCCTGACGCTGCTCGACTGACGCCCGGGCACGGGGGCGGCGCGCATTCGTCGTCGACGCGCAGGCGTCTGCGCCGCTTCCCGAACCGGCCAGGCGGGCAGCACGCCGCCGCCCCGCCCGTCGCGCGGCACCGGCCCGTCGCCGGCTCATGGCCGCCACGCCCGCGGCGGCTGTGGGATAATCGACGGGTTTGCCCAGGGCGCAGCTCAAGAGGTTGTTCGCACGGGCGCGCGAGAGGCCTTTATTCCCGTGCCTCCACCCTTTTCCCGCGATCTTTCTTCAGCAACCACAATGCCCACTTACCGTTCCAAAACCTCCACCGCCGGCCGCAACATGGCAGGTGCGCGCTCGCTGTGGCGCGCCACCGGCATGAAAGACGACGATTTCTCGAAGCCGATCATCGCGGTCGTCAACTCGTTCACGCAGTTCGTGCCCGGGCACGTGCACCTGAAGGATCTCGGCCAGCTCGTCGCGCGCGAGATCGAAGCCGCCGGCGGCGTCGCGAAGGAATTCAACACGATCGCGGTCGACGACGGCATCGCGATGGGCCACGACGGCATGCTGTATTCGCTGCCGAGCCGCGACATCATCGCCGACTCGGTCGAGTACATGGTGAACGCGCACTGCGCGGACGCAATGGTGTGCATCTCGAACTGCGACAAGATCACCCCGGGGATGCTGATGGCCGCGATGCGCCTGAACATTCCGGTGATCTTCGTGTCGGGCGGCCCGATGGAAGCCGGCAAGACGCGTCTCGCGAACCCGGTCACCAAGGCCATCGAAGTGAAGAAGCTCGACCTCGTCGACGCGATGGTGATCGCGGTCGATCCGTCGTATTCCGACGCCGAAGTCGCCGAAGTCGAACGCTCGGCCTGCCCGACCTGCGGTTCGTGCTCGGGCATGTTCACCGCGAACTCGATGAACTGCCTGACCGAAGCGCTCGGCCTGTCGCTGCCCGGCAACGGCACCGTGGTGGCCACGCACGCCGATCGCGAACAGCTGTTCAAGCGTGCCGGCCGCCGCATCGTCGAACTGACGCGCCAGCACTACGAGCAGGACGACGAACGCGTGCTGCCGCGCTCGGTCGGCTTCAAGGCGTTCGAAAACGCGATGACGCTCGACATCGCGATGGGCGGCTCGACCAACACGATCCTGCACCTGCTGGCGATCGCGCAGGAAGCCGGCATCGACTTCACGATGAAGGACATCGACCGCCTGTCGCGCGTCGTGCCGCAGCTGTGCAAGGTCGCGCCGAACACGAACAAGTACCACATCGAGGACGTGCATCGCGCCGGCGGCATCATGGCGATCCTCGGCGAGCTCGACCGCGCCGGCAAGCTGCACACCGACGTGCCGACCATCCACGCGCCGACGCTGAAGGACGCGCTCGACCAGTGGGACATCGTCCGCACGCAGGACGAAGCGGTCCGCACGTTCTACCAGGCCGGCCCGGCCGGCATCCCGACGCAGGTCGCGTTCAGCCAGAACACGCGCTGGCCGAGCCTCGACCTCGATCGGGCCGAAGGCTGCATCCGCTCGTACGAGCATGCGTTCTCGAAGGAAGGCGGCCTCGCCGTATTGACGGGCAACATCGCACTCGACGGCTGCGTGGTGAAGACGGCCGGCGTCGACGAGAGCATCCTCGTGTTCGAAGGCACGGCGCATGTGACCGAATCGCAGGATGAGGCAGTCGAAAACATCCTGAACGACAAGGTCAAGGCCGGCGACGTGGTGATCGTGCGCTACGAAGGCCCGAAGGGCGGCCCCGGCATGCAGGAAATGCTCTACCCGACCAGCTACATCAAGTCGAAGGGCCTCGGCAAGGCCTGCGCGCTGCTGACGGACGGCCGCTTCTCGGGCGGTACGTCGGGCCTGTCGATCGGTCACTGCTCGCCGGAAGCGGCAGCAGGCGGCGCGATCGGCCTCGTGCGCGACGGCGACAAGATCCGCATCGACATCCCGAACCGCACGATCAACGTGCTGGTGTCGGACGAGGAACTGGCGCGCCGCCGCGCGGAGCAGAACGCGAAGGGCTGGAAGCCGGCGCAGCCGCGTCCGCGCAAGGTGTCCGCCGCACTGAAGGCGTACGCGAAACTGGTCATGTCGGCCGACAAGGGCGCCGTGCGCGACCTGTCGCTGCTCGACGACTGACGCAAAGGGCGCATGCCGGCGATCGGCTGCCGGCCACGCAACCGACCGCAAGCCCGAATCGAAAGCCGCTCTCCGGAGCGGCTTTTTTTCGTCCGGCGCACGGGGAGATCCGCGGCGCCGGCGACGTCAATGACGGAATTCCTCGGGGCCGCCACCGCCTCCGCCGCCGTGGTTACCGCCACCGTTTCCGCCGCCTTGAGGCCGCGCGTAACCGCCGCCGCCCCCGCCTCCCTGGCGCACCGGCGGCGGCATCGGCCGCGCCTCGCCACCCGGCGCGGGCTGCGGGCGCACCACGGCCGGCGGCGGGTTGGCGGGACGCGCGTTGCCCGCGCCTCCCGGCATCGGTGAAGGCGCCGGCGCTGCCGGTGGCGGTGTGCGAATCGCGCCGTTCCAGCCGCCGCGTGCGGCCGACGGCCGCGCGTCGTGCACGGGCGGCGGGCCGCCCGGCGCACCCTGCATCGGCCCGCCCGGCTGCGGACGGCCTTGTCCCGGCGGCATGCCGCCGGGGCCGAGCCGCGGCTCCGGACGATGCGCCCAGCGATCGCGGTCGTGGTACCACGGCCGGTGCCGGTAATAGCGATCCCAGTACGCGGCGATCGCGAATCCCGTCACCGGGACCCCGATGATCGCGCCGTATTCGAGCAACGGTACGTAGCTGCCCTGGTACGGATATTCGAGCAACTGCGCATCGATCCAGCCGCGCACGCCCGGCAGCGCGACGTCGCACCACGAGTAATCGCTCAGGCAGCCGAATACGTCCAGCGCGGTATCGGGCGGGATCTGCGCGACCACCGGATAATCGGGCGCCGGCCCGGCAAACAGCTCGGCCGGCGAATTCGTGTAAGCGCTGCTCTGCGCGTCGGCCATGCCCGGCGCGGCCGCCAGGCCCACCAGGACGACACACAGGCTGCGGACAAACGTGTTTCTCATGATGCTCTCCCGCGCGGTGCCGCCGCGCGCCGGCCGATGCCGATCAGTGCCGATGGCCGCCGCCCCAGTGGCCGCCACCCCAATGCCCGCCGCCCCACGGACGATGCCAGTAGCCGCCGCGCCCGCCCCAGTATCCGCCGCCGCCCCAGCGGCCCCAGAAGCCGATCGTGACGGGTGGCCCGTACCAGCCCGGGTAATACGCGGGGGCGTAGTATGGATACGGCGCCGGCACATAGGCCGGCGCGACATATACCGGCGCCGGCGCTTCGACGTAGTCCGGGGTGGCTGGTACCGTGGAAGGGGCCGGACCGGGCGTGGCCGGCGCAACCGGAATTTCACGCTGTGACACCGTCGCGGGCGCCGGTGCGTAATAAGGCGCATAACCGTACGGGCTCGTGTAGTAGCAGCCGCCGAGCGTCAGCGCGGCCAGCGCGATGACGGCAGGCCTCGCGGCGGGAATCGGGTTCATCTCGTGCTCCGGCAGAATCCGCGCGCCGCCGCCGGGCGCGCGCCTGACTCTAGCTTACGTCCCCTGCAGATTTCCGCGCGTATGATCGGTTACTTTTTGTTTCCTGGCCCGGATGGCGCGGGCACGCGGTGTGCTGCTCGTCCGCGGCGCCCACGTTGAAGTTGGCGCAAATGCCCTCAACTTGAACGATGTCAGGCTGACCGGCGCGGACGAGCGTTCGCGAGCAACCGGCCACCGCAAACCGGCGAGCTTCGGCCCGCCCCGACAGGAACGCGGCTCGCGCCGCCATCGACATGACTACGCCACGCCCCACTTCCCGGGCGGACACACCGCTCGATCCGATCATCCAGTTGCTGGCGCTTGCCGGCGAACAGGGTTATCTGACACACGCCGACCTCGTCGACGCGCTGCCGCCCGAAAGCGACAGCCCCGATGCGCTCGACGTCGTGCGCGCCGCGCTTGCCGACATCGGCATCGCCGTGCTCGACGAGCCGGCCGCGCCCGCACCGTTCGCCGCCGCGGCGCCGGTCGACGTCGATCGCGACACGCTCGACGAAGGCCGGGCCATGCTCGGCGAACTCGCACGCGGCACGAGTGCGTCGACCGATCCGCTCGCGCTCTACATGCGGCGCATGCAGGCGGTGCCGCTGCTGACGCGCGAAGGCGAAATCGTGCTCGCCCGCGAAATCGAGACGGGGCGCCATCAGGTGCTGCACGCGATCGCGGGGTATCCGGCGGCGGTCGACGCGCTGCTTGCGCGTCACCGGGCAACGGGTGCGGCCGCCGCCACCGGCACGGCTGACGACGAAGACGGCGACACGTCCGAACCCGCCCGCTACGACGTGCTGCAGGCAGCCGTCTCGACGTTGCGCGACGCGTTGCACACGCACGGCTTCCGTTCCGACGCCTATCGCGACGCGCGCAACGCCATGGCCGCCCTGCTCGGTTCGCTGCCATGGGCGGCCCCGGCCATCGACGACGCCAGCCGCGCCGTGCACGCGCTCGCGACCGCGCCGCACGACGCCGCGACGGGCGAAGCCGCCCGCTTCGACGCGGTCGCGCGGCGGGCATTGGGGGCCGCGCTGCGCGACGGCCAGCAGAAAGTGCGCGACGCGACGCGCGCGATGCTCGAGGCAAACCTGCGGCTCGTGCTGTCGATCGCGCGCAAGCACATGAACCGCGGCGTCGACCTGTCCGATCTCGTGCAGGACGGTTGTCTCGGCCTGATGCGCGCGATCGAGAAGTTCGAATACCGGCGCGGGTTCAAGTTCTCGACCTATGCGACCTGGTGGATTCGTCAGGCGATCACGCGTGCCGTTGCCGATCGCTCGCGCACGATCCGCGTGCCGGTACACGTCGGCGACCAGTACCAGCGCGTGCAGCGGCATGCGCTGCGCTTTCGCCAGCGCACGGGCCGGCGGGCGACGCCTGCCGAGCTCGCGGCCGAAACCGGCCTGGCCGAGGACAAACTGCGCGCGGTGCTCGCCCTGCCGGCCGAACCGGTGTCGCTCGACACGCCGCTGCCCGACGCGGACACCGGGCTCGTGGAACTGATCGAGGATCAAACCTCGGCCAGCCCGTTCGAGCGACTGGCCGACACCCGCATGCGCGACTGCGTGCGGTCGCTGCTCCAGTCGGTCACGCCGGCCGAGGCCGACGTGCTGAGCCGGCGGTTCGGCCTCGGCGGCGCCGAGCCCGATACGTACGACGCGATCGCGCAGGACGCGGGCATGTCGCGCGAACGCGTGCGGCAGATCGAGAAACGGGCGCTCGCCGCGCTGCGCACGGCAGCCGAGGCCGAGAACGCGCAGTCGTTCCTCGACGCGTAAGCGTAAGCGCACCCGCGCCGCACGGTCGTGACGCCAACCGGCACGACCGTGCGCTTCGCGCATGTGCTACGTTTGCCATTGACGTGCATCAAGTTTTCTTCGTCGCGTGCCGCGACAATGGTGGAAAAGGCCGACCGGCGCATCGTTCGCCGCGTCCATTCCGTTTGCGCTTCCCCAGGTCCCTCGCCATGCAGACGACCGCCAGCCAAACGTTCGAGGAAAACCGCCACATCGCGACCTGCCTGCGCGAGGCCGCGCAGCGGCTGGCCGACCAGGGCGCGAATCCTTACCGGGTCGCCGCCTACCGCGCGTCGGCCGAGACGGTCGAGGCGCTCGACCGCGATATCCGCACCGTGTTCGAATCCGGCGGCATCGACGCGCTCGGCGCGCTGCCCGAAATCGGCACGGGCGTCGCGCAGGCGATCGCCGAGTTGCTGGTGACGGGCCGCTGGCGCCAGCTCGACCGGCTGTGCGGCGACGCCCAGCGCGCGTCCGCGTTCGAAGCCGTGCCGGGCATCGGCCATGCGCTCGCGCTGCGCATCCACGACCTGCTGCACATCGATACGCTCGAGGAACTCGAACGCGCGGCTCGCAACGGCCAGCTCGAAACGATCGCGGGGGTCGGCCCGCGGCGCGCGGCCGGCATCCGCACCGCGCTCGACGACGTGCTGAGCCGGCGCCGGCGCTGGCAGGGTCACATGCAACATGCCGGCCCCGGCACGGAGCCGCCCGTCGAACTGCTGCTCTACATCGACCGTCAGTACCGCCACAAGGCGGCCGCCGGCATGCTGCCGACGCTCGCGCACCGGCGCCTGAACGCGGACGGCTATGTGCCGCCGCCGGTGATGCACATGACCAAGGGCGGCTGGCATTTTACCGCGCTGAGCCTGCATGCCGCGATGCGCACGCCGGAGGCCGACCGCCCGACGGACTGGGTCTCGCTCTATTTCTACGACGCCGTGCAGCGCGAGCACCAGCGCACCGTCTTCACCGAAACGTACGGCTCGCTCGTCGGCAAGCGCATCGTGCGCGGACGCGAGATGGAATGCCGCGTGTATTACGCGGGATGAGTCAGTCGTCCGAGGTTTCGTCGACGTCGAACGCCACGTCGAGCACGGACGCGATCTCGCGACAGGCACGGACGAGCGCGCGTGACCGGCGTTCGGCATGTGCCACGCCGAGATCGAACCACGTCGAATGCGTGACGTATGCGCCGACCGCTCCCCGTTTCGGCACGTCGAACCGGAACGTCACCATGTAGTCGCCGTTCCAGCGAACCGGCATCACCATCGTGAGTCGCAGCCCCGTGATCGCACCGTGGCGAAACCGGAAGCTGTCGTCGCCCACGCGAAACCCCGACCACGCGCCGTCGTCCGACACGAACACGGTCAGCGTTTCGTCCGCCGGCGGCGACAGGCCGTCCGCCGGCGCCAGGTCGGCCGCCCGCACCATCGCCGCGCCCGAACCGTCGCGCCCCGCCTCGACTTCCACGAACGCTTCGATCGCCTGCTTCGCCTTGTCGTAGAAACGACGCGCGACGCCGCTGTGCGCGGCGCCGGCAATCAGAACCAGTTGCTTGAATCGCGCATGCTCGCCGTATCGAAGCTGCACGCCGGGCGCGTCGCCCGCCTCGTCTTCGGGCTCGGCCTCGCGGCCATCGGCGGGTTCGGCCGGCACGGTCGCCCCAGGCTGCCCGCCGGCCCCACGCCGCCGTTTCACCGCCGCGGCGCCCCACGTCAGCAGCATGGTCTGCGCCGCCAGCACCCCCGCCATCGTCGCGCAACCCGCGAGAAACCCGTAATGCGGCCCGACCTTCGATGCCGCATACGCGGCCGGAAGCACATAAAGCACAAGCAATGGCACGAGCAATATCGACACGCGGCAACCCCGTTGTTTTCCGTGTTCGTTTTCGACTTTCGCCGGACTGCGACTGCCACCCGCGCATCGCGCGCGCTCACGGCCTACGCACCGTCCGTCTTCGTGCGACGCGCCGGATGACGATGCGCGGCGATGCGCAGCAGCTTCCGGAACGACG
This sequence comes from Burkholderia sp. YHN3-13, assembly GCF_055810675.1. Lineage (NCBI taxonomy): Bacteria > Pseudomonadati > Pseudomonadota > Betaproteobacteria > Burkholderiales > Burkholderiaceae > Burkholderia > Burkholderia sp. YHN3-13. The sequence continues at coordinate 104,599 of NZ_JBVVNQ010000001.1, forward strand.
GACATTCGAGGTGGCTCGGCGCCGGGCACACGGCCGCGTGCCGCAGCATGTCGCGCACGGCGCCGAGACGGCGGATCGTGCGGTCGAGTTCGTCGGCCTTGCCGTCGAGCTTCGCGCGATCGATCGCGGGTTGGCCGTCCGTGCCGACCATCGCGAGGATGTCGTCGAGCGAGAAACCGGCCTCGCGGCCAAGCGCGATCAGTGCCAGACGCTCCAGCACCGATTCGTCGTATTGCCGCCGCAGCCCGTGCCGGCCGACCGGAACGATCAACCCTTTTTCCTCGTAGTAGCGCAGCGTCGACGCGGGCAATCCCGAGCGCCGCGCCACCTCGGCAATGTCCAGACGGCTCATGCTTGACCTCAAGTGAACTTGAAGTTGCAAGATAGTGACTCGACTACGCGAACGCAAGCCTGAAACGCCATGAAACCGCCCCGCATTCCGCCGCGCCACGCAACGGCCATCGTACGGGGCGGGTCCCTGGGTCGCGGCATTCGCGCCCGCGGCGCCGGTCCGTTGAACACCCGGCATGACACGAGCCGCGCCGGGTAGCGCTCGCTCAGCCGGCCGCCGGTGCGCCCGAACGGGCGCCCGCGTCACTCCCCGCCGCAATCGATCAGGTTGTGACGCACGCGTCCGAGCAGCCGCACCAGCGTATCGCGCTCGTCGGACGTGAAGCCGCGCAGCCCGTCGTCGGCGACGGTATCGCCCACTTCGAGCATCTGCGGAAAGATCTCCCGCGCCTTGTCGGTCAACCGGATCACGAACGCGCGGCGGTCGTCGTCGTTCGCGATGCGTTCGATCCAGCCGTAGCTTTCCATCCGGTCGAGCAGGCGCGTCAGCGAGATCGGCGTGATCTCGAGCCATTCGGCCAGCCGCGCCTGGTTCATCTCGCCCTTCCACGTCAGGTACGCGAGCACGCGGCTTTGTGCCCGCGTCAGCCCGATGCGCTTCGCGCGCCGGTCGAACAGGCGTCCGTTCAGGCGAGCCACGTCGGCGATCAGGTAACCGATCCGGTTCTCGTAAGTCTTGTCCATCCGCCGATTATAGGGTCAAGCCGCCGGCGGGCCGCGGCTCGCGCCCAAGCGATAAGTTGCTTTATAATAAGCATGCTTATAATTTGAACCATACCGGATCGCCGCCCACGGCGATCGCCCGACGGAGACACCCGCTTGAACCCCGCCGCCGACGCCCCCGCCTCGACCGCCCTGAACCGGCCGATGCTGACCCTGTCGATCATGCTCGCCACGCTGATCCAGACCCTCGACAGCACGATCGCGAACGTCGCGCTGCCGCACATGCAGGGCACGCTGTCCGCGTCGCAGGACGAAATCACGTGGGTGCTGACCTCCTACATCGTCGCCGCGGCGATCGCGACGCCGCTCACCGGCTGGCTGTCCGACCGGTTGAGCGTCAAGCGGCTGCTGATCGTGTCGATCGCGGGTTTCACGGTGGCGTCGGCGCTGTGCGGGCTGTCCGAGACGCTCGTGCAGATCGTCGGCGCGCGGCTGCTGCAGGGCGTGTTCGGCGCCGCGCTGGTGCCGCTGTCGCAGTCGATCCTGCTCGACATCAACCCGCGCGAGAAACAAGGCCAGGCGATGGCGATCTGGGGGATGGGCGTGATGGTCGGCCCGATCCTCGGTCCGACGCTCGGCGGCTGGCTCACCGACAGCTACAACTGGCGCTGGGTGTTCTTCATCAACGTGCCGATCGGCGCGTTCGCGCTCGCCGGCGTGATGACCTTCCTGCCGGCACGCGCGCCGCGCCCGCACGTGAAATTCGATGCGTTCGGCTTCGCGACGCTGGCGCTCGCGATCGGCGCGTTCCAGGCCATGCTCGACCGCGGCGAACAGCTCGACTGGTTCGGTTCGTACGAGATCCGCATCGAGGCGCTCGTCGCGGCGCTCAGCTTCGCGTTCTTCCTCGTGCATACGGCGACCGTCGGCAAGGCATCGTTCTTCAAGTCGGAGCTGCTGCGCGACCCGAACTTCGCGACGGGTACGCTGTTCATCTTCGTCGTCGGCGCGGTGTTGTACGCGACGCGCGCCCTGCTGCCGCCGATGCTGCAGAACCTGATGGGCTACCCGGTCGCGACGACGGGCCTCGTCACCGCGCCGAGCGGCGCCGGCACGATGATCGCGATGCTGCTCGTCGGCAGGCTGCTGAAATACGTGGATGCACGGATGCTGCTGCTCGCGGGGCTCGCGATTTCCGCGCTCGCGCTGTGGCAGATGATGCAGTACACGGTCGTGCTGTCCGAATCGGACATCGTGTGGCCGGGCGTGGTCCAGGGCTTCGGGCTGGGGCTCGTGTTCGTGCCGCTGAGCGCGCTGTCGTTCTCGACGCTGCCGCCGGAGTTGCGCGCGGACGGCACGGCCACCTACAGCCTGATGCGCAACATCGGCAGCAGTATCGGCATCTCGATCGTGCAGACGCTGATGACGCGCAACACGCAGGTCGCGCATGCCGACCTCGCGACCCACATCACGCCGTTCGACCCGGCCGTGCAGGCGCTGGCCGGCAGCCGCCTCGACATCGCGCTGCTCGATCGCACGATCAACCAGCAGGCGGCGATGATCGCTTACCTGAACGACTTCAAGCTGATGTTCGTGGCGACGCTGCTGATGATCCCGCTGTTGCTGCTGATCCGCCCGCCGCAGAAAACGGCGAGCGTCGACGTCGCGCACGCGGCGATGGACTGACGGGCGCGCATGCGCCCGTCCGACGCCGCGTCAGACCTTCATCGTGCCGGTCCGCACGTAGCGCTCGTGCCACGACAGCGCCTCGGCGAGCAGGTGCGGCGTGTGCTTGCCGAAGCTCTCGCGCGACGCGCGCTCGAAGTAGTCCTCGAGCATCGGCCGGTAGTCGGGATGCGCGCAGGTCGCGATGATCTTGCGCGCGCGCTGCTTCGGCGACAGGCCGCGCAGGTCGGCCAGGCCCTGCTCGGTGACGACCACCGCGACGTCGTGCTCGGTATGGTCGACGTGGCTCGCCATCGGCACGATCCGCGAGATCGCGCCGCCCTTCGCGGTGCTCGCCGACATGAAGCACGACAGATAGCCGTTGCGCGCGAAGTCGCCCGAGCCGCCGATACCGTTCTGGATCTTCGTGCCCATCACGTGCGTCGAGTTCACGTTGCCGTAGATGTCGGCCTCGATCATCCCGTTCATCGCGATGCAGCCGAGGCGGCGCACGAGCTCCGGATGGTTGCTGATCTCCTGCGGGCGCAGCACGATCTTTTCGCGGAACGTCGCGATTTCGTCGGCGAAGCGCTGCACGGCGGCCGGGCTCAGCGACAACGCGGTGGCCGACGCGAAGCTCAGCGTGCCGTCGTCGAGCAGGTCGAGCATGCCGTCCTGGATCACTTCGGTATAGGCCGTCAGGTTCGAGAAGCCGGCCGAGCTGAGCTCCGCGAGCACCGCGTTCGTGATGTTGCCGACGCCCGACTGCAGCGGCAGCAGGTTTTCCGGCAGGCGGCCGCGCTTCACTTCGTGGCGCAGGAAGTCGATCAGTTGCAGCGCGATCTGCTTCGACGTCGCGTCCGGCGCGGAGAACGCATTGCTGCGATCGGGCGCGTCGGTCTCGACGATCGCGACGATCTTGTCGGCCGGGCAGCGCAGGTACGGCTCGCCGATGCGGTCGTCGCTCTTCGTCAGCGGAATCGGCTTGCGATGCGGCGGCAGCGCGGTGCCGTAATAGATGTCGTGCATCCCGTCGAGGCCGAGCGGCTGGCGCGCATTCACCTCGAGGATCACGTGCTTCGCGCGTTCGAGCCAGGTCTTGTTGTTGCCGATCGACGCGGACGGGATCAGCAGCCCGTCCTCGCGGATGCCCGCGACCTCGACGATCGCGACGTCGAGATCGCCGTACAGCCCGAACCACGCGTACTGCGCGACGTGGCTCAGGTGGACGTCCTGGTAATCGACTTCGCCGCCGTTGATCTTGTCGCGCAGCGTCGGGTCGGACTGGTAAGGCAGCCGCATCGAGATGCCGTCGGTGCGGGCGAGCGCGCCGTCGAGTTCGGGCGCGGTCGACGCGCCGGTCAGCACGTTGATCCGGAAGTCCTCGCCGCGCGCGTGCGCCGCGTCGATATGGGCGGCAAGCGCGGCCGGGACGGCCTTCGGATAGCCCGAACCGGTGAAGCCGCTCATGGCGACGGTCATGCCGGGACGGATCAGCGCGGCGGCTTCGTCGGCGGTGCGGACGAGCGAACGCAGGGCGGGAGCGAGGATGCGTGATGAAGACATGGCAGGTTTCTGACGCTGGGGTCTGTCGTTGACGTCGCGGGGGGTGTCTCCTGAGCGACATGAAGCCCTTGGGGCCGCGCGGGGCGGCCGGCACCACAGGCATGGCCGGAGTATCGCAGAGGCCGTCGCCGCGAAATGTCCGCTGGATGCAAAAGATCCTTACCGAATATGCCGGGTATCGAACGACCGTTCTGTGACAGTCGATCCGCGCCTCCCGATGCACCCGAAAGGTGCGCGAAAGCATCGGAGCGAATGGCCGGACGACGATCGCCAACCGTCGCGCATCAATCGGCGGATTTCCATTGCAATTCGCCGCCCGACATCGGCAATGGCCGATGAAGTCGCGGCGCGGCCGATTGTCGCCCGACGATGCTTTGCCGGACCTGACGCACGTCAACGTCGCATGCGCTGCGCACGGCTCGCCGCCGCGCGCGAAAATCTCCGCCGCATCGGCCCGCGAGGCCCGCCCGTCCTTGACAGCGGCGTGACGCGAACCACACTGGAAGACGGGCCCGGCGACGCCGCCTGCCGTCCCGATCGGCCGCCCTGTCGCGCATCCGGCTTCGGCCGGCCGATACGTGCAAGACGCGGTAACACTCCCGCATGTCAGGACATTGATCGAATAAAAAGCAACAAATTACAATTCCGTATATATTTCGCCGATGGACCAAAGAAAAACCGCCACACGCGCCGAGCCCCCCCTGCCACGCACCTGGGATGCGCGGCTCGCGCGCTCGCTTGTCCGACCGCTCGTCGATACGCCGGTCACCCCGAATCACCTGACTACCCTTCGTCTGCTGATCGGCCTCGCCGGTGCCTGGTGCCTTGCGCACGGCGGCTTCGGCTGGAGCAATGCCGGCGCGTTCCTGATCGTGCTGTCGAACTTCGTCGACCACACCGACGGCGAACTCGCGCGCATCAGCGGCAAGTCCAGCAAGATCGGTCATTTTTACGATCTCGCGGCCGATGCGCTCGTCACGGTCGCGCTGTTCGTCAGCATGGGGCTCGGCATCGTCGCCCAGGGCGGCCAGATGGCCGCGTCGCCGGTGCTGCTGGGCGCGGTGGCCGGTGCGGCCGTCGCGCTGATCTTCTTCCTGCGCATGCGGATCGAATCGATCGCCGGCAAGGCCGGCACCAAGCAGGCGTTCGCAGGCGGCTTCGAAACCGAAGACGTGCTGTACCTGCTGCCGATCGTGACGCTCGTCGACGGCGTCGAGCCGTTCCTGCTCGCGGCATCGATCGGCGCCCCGCTGTTCGCCGCATGGGTCGTGATCGACTGGTGGCGCATCGTCCGCCGTGGCAACGCTCCGCAGAATTCAACCGAAATCCAGGCTTCCAAATGACTCCTAGCACGCGCGACGACTCCGTGCTGAGCCCGGCACGCCCCGCGCCCGTGCGCGCGGCCGCGGCCGACCCCGATCGCACCGTGGCCGACCGCGTCGGCCGGCTCGACCTCGACCGCCTGCGCGGCGACTACACGCGCCAGGGCTCGTTCCTGTACCTCGACACGTTCCTGCCCGCCGACGCGCACGCGAAACTCGCGAGCGCCGCCCGCGCGATGCAGGCCGGCCTGAACCGCAATTACCTGCCCGGCCACAAGCAGGGCGGCAGCGTGAGCCGTCATACGATCGACGAGCAGGCGCCGTACATCGCCGAGCTCTATCGCTCGAAGGCGCTGATCGGCTTCCTCGAGAAAGTCACGGGCGACAAGCTGATGCTGTCGCCGGACGACGATCCGCACGCGTACGCGCTGTATTACTACACGAAGCCCGGCGACCACATCGGCTGGCATTACGACACGTCGTACTACGATGGCCGTCGCTACACGCTGCTGATCGGCGTGATCGACGAATCGTCGTGCCGGCTCGACTACGAGCTGCACACGCGCAACCCGGACGTCGCCGACGAACCGGGCTCGGTGCAGATCGCCGACGGCGGCATCGTGCTGTTCGACGGCGACAAGCTGCGTCACCGCATCACGCCGCTCGGCCAGAACGAGATGCGCGTGTCGCTCACGTTCGAATACGTGACGAACCCCGGCATGCGGCCGTGGAAGCGCTTCATCTCGAACATGAAGGACGCGATCGCGTATTTCGGTTTCCGCCAGGTGTTCAAGCAACTGGCGACGCGACGCACGACCGGGTCATGACGCGCGCGGGCCTCATCCTGCTGTCCCTCGGGACCGCACTCTTCATCGCACTCCTTGCCTGGCAGGGCATCGGCGCGGTCGCGTCCACGTTCCTCGCGGCCGGCTGGGGTCTCGCGCTCGTCGCGGCGTTCCATGTCGTGCCGCTCGTGATCGATGCGACGGCGATCTCCGCCATGTTCCGCCGCGGGCAGCCCGGTGCCGATCTCGGCAACGCGCTGCGCGCGCGCTGGGTCGGCGAATCGGTCAACAGCCTGCTGCCCGCCGGGCAGATCGGCGGCCCCGTGCTGATGGTGCGCCACCTCGCGCAGCGCGGCACGCGAATGGCCGACGCGGCGGCGGCCGTGACCGTCAGCACGACGATGCAGGCGCTTGCCCAAATGGCCTTCGCGTTGATCGGCGTCGCCGCATTCAGCCTGTATGCGACGCACGAGTCGGTCGCGCACCTGCGCACGCCCGCGCTGATCGCGACCGGCGTGCTCGGCGCGCTTGCGTTGCTGTTCTACGCGGCGCAGCGGCGCGGGCTGTTCGGCCGCGGCCTGCGCCTCGCGTCGAAGCTGCTCGGCCCGCGCGACTGGTCGTCGCTGGCCACGCGCGCCGATGCGATCGACGACGCGGTCGGCGCGCTGTACCGCGATCGCGCGAAGGTCGCGAAGACGTTCGCGCTGAGCCTCGTCGGCTGGATCGTCGGCACCGCGGAAGTGTGGCTCGCCCTGCACTTCCTCGGGCACCCGGTGAGCTGGCTCGACGCGCTGCTGCTGGAAAGCGTCGGCCAGGCGATCCGCGGCGCGGCCTTCGCGATCCCCGGCTCGCTCGGTGCGCAGGAAGGCGGCTACCTGCTGCTCGCCCCGCTGGTCGGACTGCCGCCCGACGCGGCGCTCGCGCTGTCGCTCGCGAAGCGCGCGCGCGAACTCGCGCTCGGCCTGCCCGGGCTGCTCTATCTGCATTTCAGTGAAAGAAACTGGCAGCGGCGCCGTGCGCCGCAGCCGCTCGCCGACTGATCGTTCAGATCGCCGGCTTTTTGGTTGGAGAACCCATGCGAGCCATCATTCTTGCGGCAGGCCTCGGCTTGCGCCTGCAACAACCGCCCGAAGCGCAGTTCCCGAAGTGCCTGCTGCGCTTCGACGACGTGTCGCTGCTCGAGCGCCATCTGCGCGTACTCGACGCCGCGGGCGTCGACGAGATCGTGCTCGGGCTCGGCTTTCAGCACGAGAAGGTCAAGCAGGAACTGAAGCGCCTCGGCCGCCAGGCCGAGATCGTGATCAACGACCGCTACGACCTCGGCAGCGTGCTGACCGTGCATACCGTCGCCGATGCGATGACGCGCGGCGGCGACGTGCTGCTGATGGACGCGGACGTGCTGTACGACGAGAACATCCTGCATGCGCTGGTGGCCGATGCCGACCAGGCGGTCGACCGCCTGCTGATCGACCGCGACTTCGAGGCCGGCGACGAGCCCGTCAAGCTGTGCCTGAAGAACGGCGTGCCGGTCGAACTGCGCAAGCAGCTCGCGGTCGACCTCGACTACGACACGATCGGCGAATCGGTCGGCTTCTTCCGCTTCACCGAAGGCACCGCCCGCCGCCTCGCGACGATCGTCGCGGGCTACGTCGACAGCGGCCGCGCGAACCTGCCGCACGAGGAAGCCGTGCGCGACCTGCTGCTCGAAGGCGGCCATTCGTTCGACGTGGCCGACGTCACCGGCTCGCCGTGGATCGAGATCGACTTCCCGAACGACGTCGCCCGCGCGACCCAAGACATCCTCCCCCTGATTCAACGCACGACCGCAGGAGCCGCACGATGAACGCACGCGAACCCAACTTCACCGAATCGCGCAGCGCGCGCCTGCGCCGCATGCTCGTCAGCAGCGACCTCGAATTCCTGATGGAAGCGCACAACGGCCTGTCCGCGCGCATCGTCCGCGAAGCCGGCTTCAAGGGGATCTGGGCGTCGGGCCTCGCGATCTCCGCGCAGTTCGGCGTGCGCGACAACAACGAAGCGAGCTGGACGCAGGTCGTCGACGTGCTCGAATTCATGGCCGACGCGAGCGACCTGCCGATCCTGCTCGACGGCGACACCGGCTACGGCAACTTCAACAACGTGCGCCGCCTCGTGAAGAAGCTCGAACAGCGCGGCATCGCGGGCGTGTGCATCGAGGACAAGCAGTTCCCGAAGACGAACAGCTTCATCGGCGGCGAGCGCCAGCCGCTCGCGGAAATCGACGAGTTCTGCGGCAAGATCAAGGCCGGCAAGGATTCGCAGACCGATCCCGACTTCTCGATCGTCGCGCGCGTCGAGGCGCTGATCGCCGGCTGGGGCATGGACGAGGCGCTGCGCCGCGCGAACGCGTATGCGGAAGCCGGCGCCGACGCGATCCTGATCCACAGCAAGCTGTCGCGCCCGGACGAGATCCTGCAGTTCGCGCGCGAATGGAGCGGCAAGGCGCCGCTCGTGATCGTGCCGACCAAGTACTACAGCACGCCGACCGACGTGTTCCGCCAGGCCGGCATCAGCACCGTGATCTGGGCGAATCATCTGATCCGCGCGTCGGCATCCGCGATGCAGGCGACCGCGCGCGAGATCCACGAAAGCGAAACGCTGATCAACGTCGAGGACCGCGTGGCATCGGTCAACGAGATCTTCCGCCTGCAGGACGCCGACGAGTACTCGGCGGCCGAGCGTATCTACCTGTCGTCGTCGTCGCGCGCGTCGAATGCCGCGATCGTGCTCGCCGCGAGCCGCGGCAAGGGCCTCGAAGCCGTGACCGAAGACAAGCCGAAGGTCATGCTGCCGGTCGCCGGCAAGCCGCTGCTGCGCTGGCTCGTCGACGGCTTCAAGACGCACGGCGTGAACGACATCACAGTGGTTGGCGGCTATCGCGCCGATGCGGTCGATACGTCGGGCATCAAGCTCGTCGTCAACGAGCGCCACGCGCAGACCGGCGAGCTCGCGTCGCTCGCCTGCGCGGCCGAACGCCTGACGGGCGACACCGTGATCTCGTACGGCGACCTGCTGTTCCGCAGCTACATCGTGCGCGACCTCGCGGAGAGCGAGGCCGAGTTCAGCGTGGTGGTCGATTCGTCGCTCACCGAGACCAATCAGAGCGTGCGCGACTTCGCCCTCTGCTCGGCCGCCGACGATCGCGGCCTGTTCGGCCAGAAGACCTACCTGCAGCGCGTGTCGAGCGACGTTGCCGCGGGCACGCCGCACGGCCGCTGGATCGGCCTGCTGAACGTGCGCGGCGCCGGTGTCGAGCGCCTGAAGGCGATGCTCGCGACGCTGCAGGCGCGCCCTGATTTCGACACGCTCGACATTCCGTCGCTGCTCAACGAACTGATCGCCGCCGGCGAGAAGATCGAGGTGCAGTACGTGCACGGCCACTGGCGCGGGGTCAACGACCTCGAGGACTTCCGCCGCGCGGGCGACTTCGCGCACGGCCAGACGCCGCTGTCAGAACCGGGCGCCGGCAACGGGGGCGCGCAATGATCGAAGCGGCCCAGTTCGTCGAGGCCGCGCGCGAGCGCGGCTTCGACTGGTACGCGGGCGTGCCCTGCTCGTACCTGACGCCGTTCATCAACTACGTGCTGCAGGACCCGACGCTGAACTACGTGTCGGCCGCGAACGAAGGCGACGCGGTCGCGCTGATCGCGGGCGCGACGCTCGGCGGCAAGCGCGGGATCGCGATGATGCAGAACTCGGGACTCGGCAACGCGGTGAGCCCGCTCACGTCGCTGACCTGGACGTTCCGCCTGCCGCAGCTGCTGATCGTCACGTGGCGCGGCCAGCCGGGCGTCGCCGACGAGCCGCAGCATGCGCTGATGGGCCCGATCACGCCCGCAATGCTCGACACGATGGAGATTCCGTGGGAGACGTTCCCGACCGACCCCGAACAGGTCGGCCCGGCACTCGACCGCGCGATCGCGCACATGGACGCGACGGGCCGCCCGTACGCGCTCGTGATGCAGAAAGGCAGCGTCGCGCCGTATGAACTGAAGGCGAACCCGGCCGCCAAGCCGCGCGCGCATGTCGCCGCGCAATCGCCGTCGCGCGCCGTGTCGGCCGATGCATGGCCGACCCGTCACGACGCGCTGCGGCGCGTGATCGCGCACACGCCGGTCGATTCGACCGTCGTGCTCGCGTCGACCGGCTTCTGCGGCCGCGAACTCTACGCGCTCGACGATCGCCCGAACCAGCTGTACATGGTCGGCTCGATGGGCTGCGTGACGCCGCTCGCGCTCGGCCTCGCGCTCGCGCGCCCCGACCTGCGCGTGGTCGCCGTCGACGGCGACGGCGCCGCGCTGATGCGCATGGGCGTGTTCGCGACGCTCGGCACCTACGGCCCGGCCAACCTCACGCACGTGCTGCTCGACAACGGCGCGCACGAATCGACGGGCGGCCAGGCAACCGTGTCGCAGCATGTGTCGTTCGCGGGCGTCGCGGCCGCATGCGGCTATGCGTCGGCGCTCGAAGGCGACACGCTCGACGTGCTTGATGCGACGCTGGCCGCATCGGGCGACGGCGCCCAGTTCGTGCGCGTCGCGATCCGCACGGGCGTGCCCGACGGCCTGCCCCGCCCGACCGTCACGCCGGTCGAGGTCAAGACCCGTCTGATGCGGCACATCGGCGCCACGCAGACCGAAGCACACGTTGAAGGAGCCCATTGATGCTGCTGCTGAACCCCGGCCCGGTCACGCTCACCGAGCGCGTGCGCCGCAGCCTGCTGCAACCCGATCTGTGCCACCGCGAAAGCGAATTCTTCGATCTGCAGGATGAGGCGCGTGCGCGCCTCGTCGCCGCGTACGAACTCGACCCGGCCGAATGGACGGCCGTGCTGATGACGGGCTCGGGCACGGCGGCCGTCGAAAGCATGATCGCGGCGCTCGTGCCGCAGGACGGCAAGCTGCTCGTGATCGAGAACGGCGTGTACGGCGAGCGGATCACGCAGATCGCGACGCAGTACGGCATCGCGCACGACGTGCTGAAGCATGAATGGATGCAGGCCCCGAATCCCGCGCAGATTGCCGCGCGCCTCGACGCGGGCGGCTACACGCACGTCGCGGTGATCCATCACGAAACGACGACGGGCCGCCTGAACGACCTCGGCGCGATCGCGGAAGTCTGCCGCGCGCGCGGCGTGAAGATGCTCGTCGACGGCGTCAGCAGCTTCGGCGCGGAAGCGATCGACTTCGCCGGTGGCGACATCGATGCGGTTGCCGCGACCGCGAACAAGTGCCTGCACGGGGTGCCTGGCGCGGCGTTCGTGATCGTGCGACGCCGCGCGCTCGCGAAGGCTGCAAGCCGTACTTACTATCTCGATCTCGGCCGTCTCGCGAAGCTGCAGGATCAGCGGAACACGCCGTTTACGCCGTCCGTGCATGCGTACTATGCGCTCGTCGAGGCGCTGCGCGAATTTGATGAAGCCGGCGGCTGGCGTGCGCGCCATGCGCATTACAAGGCGCTCGCCGATCAGGCGCAGGCCGGGCTCGCTGCGCGCGGGATGCCGCTGGTGCTGCCGGAAGGCGCGTCGTCGGTCGTGCTGCGCGCGTATCGGCTGCCGCAAGGCGTCACGTACGAAGCGCTGCACGACGGGCTGAAGGTGCGCGGCTTCGTGATTTACGCGGGGCAAGGCGGGCTGTCGAAGGAACTGTTCCGGATCTCGACGATGGGCGCGATTCAGGCGGCTGACGTCGAGCGGTTGCTGGAAGGGTTTACGGCGCTGACGCGTTAAACGGCCGCCCTTTCTCGTCGATCGAAGGCCCGCAAGGGCCTTTTTTCTGGTTCGAGGAATTCCACGGGTGTCGTGCGTCGACCCATCTCGGTCGTACGACGCCGGCCGCTTCCAAAGCACCGCCCCCTCCCGTCGAAAGGAGGGCGAGGACGCCAAACGGCCAGCACCGATGCAACCCTTTGTCATTGGTGCAGGAACTCCAGCACCATCCGGTTGAATCGCTCCGCGTGCTCCCATTGCGCCCAGTGCCCGCAGCGCCCGAACACGGTCAGATCGGCGTTCGGCATCCCCCAAACGAGCCGCAGCCCGACATCCATGGGCACGAAACGGTCATCGCGTCCCCAGATCACGAGCGCCGGCGCCTGAATCTCGTTCAGTCGGTGACCGTAGTCCGGAAACTGCTTCGGATTGGCCACCAGACTCTTCACGAAATTCTCGAGATGATCGCGCCGCGCGAGCATATTATCGAGCCGCGTCTGCATCAGCTCTTCGGTCATCGTGCTCGCGTCGTAGACGAACACATTGAGCATCTTCTTCAGGTTCTCGAGCGTCGGGGCGCGATACAACCCTTGCAGCAGCTTGATGCCTTCGGTCGGCATCGGCACAAACTGGCTCGGACCGCCCGTGCCGCCGCCCATCAGCACCAGCTTGCCGACGCGCTCGGGATACGACAGCGCGAAGGCCACCGCGCTATGCCCGCCCATCGAGTTGCCGACGAGATGCGCGCGCTCGACGCCGAGCGCATCCAGCACGCCCTTCAGCACGCGCGCGTTGAGGTCGGAGCGAGAGCCGGTACAGACGATCGAATCGCTCTTGCCCCAGCCGGGACAGTCGACGAGGATCACGCGATAACCCGCATTCGCGAACGCGTCCACATTGCGATGGAAGTTCGCCCAGCCGCTCGCGCCCGGACCGGAGCCGTGCAGCAGAACGAGCGCTTGCCCGCCCGCGCCGGTGTCGTTGTAGTGCACACGCAGTTCCCTGCCGCCCTCCATCACGTTCATGTACTTGCTGGTCGCGGCTTCGGTATGAATCACGGTGTCAGTCATGTCGATGTCCTTCGTCAGATCGATTCGGTTCCAAGGGTGTGCGAGCCGTTGGTCGACTCACGCGGAGATTTCGCGACCACGGTGAGCGCACCGAGCGCCGCGATCACGATGAGCGGAATGCTCGAGATCACGAGCATCGACCCGCTCTGGCCTAACGCCAGCAGTTGCCCGGCGATCAGCGGGCCGACCATCGATCCCACCCGGCCAACGGCCACCGCCGCGCCGACACCCGTGCCGCGCACGCGCGTCGGATACGTTGCACCGGCGAGCGCATACAGCACCGACTGCGTGCCGACGAGAAACAACCCCGCCAGCAGGCCGCCCCATGCCATCGACACGCTGCCCGTCGCGCTGGCGAGCGCCAGTAACGCAGTCGCGATGCCCGTGTACATGCCGACCACGACCGGCCGCTTGCCAATGCGATCCATCAACCCCGCGATCACGATTGCGCCGACACCACCGCCGATGTTGAACATCATCTGCACGATGCTCGCCTGTACCGGCGTGAGGCCGCGCGAGAGCACCATCGATGGCAGCCAGTTCATCAGGAAGTACAGCACGATCAGCGTCCCCAGATAGCTGATCCACAGCGAGAGGGTGGTCGCCGCGCGCCCGTCACTGAAGAGCGCGCGCACGATGCCGTCCTTCGACTCGCGGGTCGCGCCCCGGCTTGCCGCGACGAAGTACGTCGACTCCTTCAGGAAAATCGCCAGCAGCGGCAAGGTCAGCAGCGGCCCGATCCCGCCGACATAGAAGATGTGCCGCCAGCCCTCGGCGCCCGGGCTGACAATACCGATCACTGCCGCGAGCGCCGCACCGAACGGCATGCCGCAGTACATCGCACCGACCGCCGTGCTGCGTCGCCCGGGCGCCGCCGCTTCCGCGCACAGCGCGATCAGGTTCGGCATCGCGGCGCCCAGGCCGAGGCCCGTGAGAAAACGCGCGATGAGCAGGCTCTGCAGATCCCACACCTGAGTCGTTGCAATCGAAAATATCCCGAACAGCGCGACCGACATCATCAGCACGCGCTTGCGGCCAATGCGATCCGCGAGCCTGCCGCCAATCGCCGCACCCGGCAACAGGCCGAGCGCGCCGATGCCGAATGCCCAGCCGAGCTGCGCGACGGCGAGATGGAACTCGTGTGCCATGCGCGGCGCGGCGACGCCGGTGGATTGCAGGTCGAGACCCTCGAGGAGGGCAACCGCGAGGCACAGCCCGATGGTGATGGCGCCGCCGGCGCGCGGGGGAGAAGCCGTTGACGTTTTCATTGATGTCTCCAGGTTGAACGATGCGGCGCTCTTCACGGCGCCTGGCATACGTGTGTGGTTCAGGCGCTGGCTTCGCGCTTCTTCAGATCGAGCGCAACGTCGACGATCATGTCTTCCTGACCGCCCACCATGCGTCGTTTGCCCAGTTCGACGAGAATGTCGACCGCTTTCAGGCCGTACTTCTTCGCCGCGATTTCGGCATGCCGCAGGAAGCTCGAATACACGCCCGCATAGCCGAGCGCGAGCGTTTCGCGGTCCACGCGCACCGGCCGGTCCTGCAACGGGCGCACGAGATCGTCGGCCGCGTCGAGCAGGCGATATAGATCGGTGCCGTGATGCCAGCCAAGGCGCTCGGCCGCCGCGACGAACACTTCGAGCGGGGCATTGCCCGCGCCCGCCCCCATGCCCGCCAGACTCGCATCGATGCGGTCGCAGCCCTCCTCGACCGCAACGATCGAGTTGGCCACGCCGAGGCTCAGGTTGTGATGGGCATGCATGCCCGTGTGGGTCTCGGGTCGAAGCACGGCCTTGAGCGCCTTGAAGCGCGCACGAATGTCGTGCATGTTCATCGCGCCGCCCGAATCGACCACGTACACGCAGGTCGCGCCATAGCTTTCCATCTTCCTCGCCTCGATCGCGAGGTGGTCAGGCGTGGTCATGTGGCTCATCATCAGAAAGCCGACGGTGTCCATGCCGAGGCTGCGCGCATACTCGATGTGCTGCTTCGAAATGTCCGCTTCCGTGCAATGGGTCGCGACACGGACGACACGCGCGCCCGCGTCGTACGCGGCCTTCAGGTCGTGAATCGTGCCGATGCCAGGCAGCAGCAGTGTCGCGATTTTCGCGTGCTTGACCACATCGGCCACCGCCTCGATCCATTCCAGATCACTGTGCGCGCCGAAGCCGTAGTTGAAGCTCGAACCCTGCAGGCCGTCACCGTGTGCGACCTCGATGCTGTCGACCTTCGCCTCGTCCAGCGCGCGGGCAATGTCCTGCACGTTCCGAATCGAATACTGATGACGGATCGCGTGCATGCCGTCGCGCAGCGTCACGTCGGAGATATAGAGTTTCTTGTCCATGATCGGGTGCTCCCTGCTTCAGGCGTTCACAACCGACGCGGCCATGCGTTCGGCCGTTGCCAGCGCGGCGGAAGTCATGATGTCGAGATTGCCCGCATAGGCCGGCAGATAATGGGCCGCGCCTTCCACTTCGACGAAGATCGAGGTCTTCAGTCCGCTGAAATGGCCGAGTCCGGGAATATGCAACGGCGCGTCGGAGGGGATGTCGTCGAACTGCACGGACTGCTTCAGGCGATAGCCGGGCACATAGGACTGGATGGCAGCGGCCATCTCGCCAACCGACGTTTCGATCAGCGCCCGGTCTGCCGCCTCGGACAGCACATAGACCGTGTCGCGCATCATCAGCGGAGGCTCGGCCGGGTTGAGCACGATGATCGCCTTGCCCTTGCCGGCGCGGCCGACCGCTTCGATCGCCTTCGACGTCGTCTCCGTGAACTCGTCGATGTTGGCGCGTGTGCCGGGTCCTGCCGACTTGCTGCTGATCGATGCGACGATCTCCGCGTAATGCACCCTTGCGACCCGCGACACGGCGGCGACCATTGGAATCGTCGCCTGTCCGCCGCACGTGACCATGTTCACGTTCGGCGCATCGAGATGCGCGTCGAGGTTCACCACCGGTACGCAGTACGGGCCGATGGCGGCGGGCGTCAGGTCGATCACGCGAATGCCGGGCTTGAGCGCGCGCAGGAACGCGTCGTTCTTCACATGCGCGCCGGCCGACGTCGCATCGAACACGAAGTCGATCTCGTCGAACACGGGCAGGCGCGCCAGCCCTTCCACGCCGTCATGCGTCGTCGCCACCCCGAGCCTTGCGGCGCGCGCGAGGCCGTCCGAGGCAGGATCGATGCCGACCATCGCCGCGACTTCGAGATGCCTGCTGCGGCGCATGATCTTGATCATCAGGTCGGTGCCGATGTTGCCGGATCCGATGATCGCGGCTTTGCACCTGGTGTTCTCTGTTGCCATGGGAATGTCTCCGTCCGTCATTCGCTGAAACTGGCGCGCACACTGCCGAGCCCTTCGATATGCGCCGTATAAGTGCCGGCCGCCTTCACCGCGACCATCGGGCCAAGCGCGCCCGTCAGCACGATGTCGCCCGCGCGCAGCGGCGTGCCGAGTCGAACCATCCGGTCCGCGAGCCACGCCGCCGCATTCAGCGGATTGCCGAGGCACGCGCCGCCATTGCCGCGTGACAGGACTTCGCCGTCCTGCGTGAGCGTCATTGCACAAGCGGTCAGCTCGATATCGCGCAGCAGGACCGGGCGGCTGCCGAGCACGAACAGCGCGCTCGACGCGTTGTCCGCGACGGTGTCGAAAAACCGGATGTCCCAGTCGCGGATGCGACTGTCGACCACCTCGATCGCGGCCACCGCATACGCGGTCGCTGAAATCAGATCCGCGTAGGTGTGTTTTTCGGCGGTCAGGTCGCGTTCGAGCACGAGCGCGATCTCCGCTTCGACCTTCGGCTGAATCAACGAGGCGAGCGGCATCGGCTGGCTGTCGCCGTACGCCATCGACGCGAACAACGCGCCGAAGTCGGGCTGATCGACGCCAAGCTGCTTCTGCACCGCGGGCGAAGTCAGGCCGATCTTCCTGCCGACGACGCGCTCGCCGTTCGCCGCGCGCAAGTCGTTGTTGATCTGCTGGATCGCGTAGGCGAGTGTCGCGTCGCCTTCGGGACACGTCTCGCGCAGCGGCGCGATCGTCCGGCGCGAGGCCTGCGCTTCACGCAGGCGCGCGGCCATCGAAAGCATGCTGTTGTCATCCGACATGGTTCTATCTCCTGGAAAGGGCCTGTTCTCGCGCGTGCATCGCGCCGAAGCCGGCGATCCATTCCGGAATCGCGCGGTAGTAATCGATCGAAGCCGCGTAAGGACCGCTCGCCGCAAGTGCACCGAATGCGGCGACCCACGTGCGAATCTCGTGCGCGGACTTGCCTGCATCGCGCGTGATCGCTTCGTTCGTGAGGCCATCGGCTGCGGTGAGTTCACCGCGTTCGAGCCATTCGAGAAACATGTGGTCCCATGCGGGATTGAGCGGATGCAGGCGGCTGTCGCCCGCTGCGAATGCCTTGGCCGCCGCGACGGTGCGGGATTGCCGCGCATCGCGCGACGCCGGTGACGGGTTGCGCCCAGCGATCAGCCGTTCCGCGACGATATCGTCCGCGCCCGCGATTTCCGGCACCGGCGGCTCATGCGAAATGCCGCCCGAGCCGATCAGCAACACGCGCCGGTTCATGCGCGCGACGGTACGGCCGATCGCATCGCCGAGCAGTCGCGCGCGGCGGCACGACGCCATCGGCGGCGCGACCGAGTTGATGAAAACGGGCACCACGGGATGGCGGTCGATGCCGCCCGTGAGTACCTCGAGTGCCTGCGCGCAGCCGTGATCGACCTGCATGCGATACGACACGGCTACGTCGATATCGCTCGCGAGCGTCGCATCGGCAAGCGCGAGCGCCACATCGCGGTCGACGGGCAACGGGCCGGCCGCGCTGCCGAAATCGCCGATGGCCGTCGCGCTCACGCCGATGCAGAACTGCGGCATCACGTCGTAGAAAAATCCGTTGTAGTGGTCAGGCGCGAACACGATCACCAACTCCGGATCGAACGCGTCGACCCGCTCGCGCGCCGCGCGCTGCACCTGCTCGACTTCCGCGACGACCGCCGGCGCCGGATCGAAGTAGCCGTGCAGCGGCGTGTGCGACATGCATTCGAGATGAATCGGCATTTCAGGCCCCTACCAGGTCGGCGGCATGCGGGAACGTCGCGTCGTTGATCGTCGCGCCCGTCGTCACGGCAAGCGACAGCCTTTGCGCAAGCTGCGACACGCAACCCGATACGCTTTGCGGCGAGCACATGCCGGCCACGAAGCGGTCGGGCCGCAACAGCACGACCGATTCCGGCACGCGCGCGAACCAGTCGCGCAGGCGCGAATCGACATCGCCAATGGCGATCACGTCTTCGGGCACGTCATCGTGGAACGCGAGCTGCGGGTCGGGCTTGGCGATCACGAAACACCCCCCGAGCGCGGTCCAGATGCGGCGCGCCTCGGGCGTCAGGCCGAACGTCGGGTCCGAGCCCCATCCCACGATCGCGAAGCGGTTGCCGATCGCATCGTCGAGCCGGACGATGCTGCCATCCACGCGACGCACGCGCGGCTGGATGAACATGCGGCCCACGGGGGTGCCAGCCTGCGCATCGCGGCCATGCACCATCCGCCCGATCAGCGATTCACGTTTCTCGCTCATCAGACCGACCAGCCGCCCGAACGCGCCGTGTCCGCGCTTCGCGATCATGCGCGCGAGCAGCCCTTCGGACCGCGCGCGGCGCGCAAGCAGCACGACACCTTCTTCATAGCGCGGCATCGGCTTGAAGCGCATCTCGACGAAATAGCGCTGCATGGCGGGCAGCACATCGAAGCAGCGCACGAACGCGTCACGCACTTTCGATCCGACGAAGCTCGTCGGCGCGAAGATATCGCCCGCGACTTCCGAGAGGTGGATCATCGAGCGTGCATGGGCGCGCCGCTCCATCGTGTAGGTATCGAGCAGCGTGTCGCGCGCGGTGCCTTTCACGACCATCGCAAGCTTCCAGCCGAGATTGCTCGCGTCGCGAATGCCGCTGTTGTAGCCCTGCCCCTGCCACACCGGCATGATGTGCGCGGCGTCTCCCGCGAGCAGGATGCGCTTGACGCGGAACGTGCTCGCGAGCCGCGCGTTGTGCGTATAGACCCGCTGACGAATGTAGTCGACCTTGTCGGGGTCGTCGACCACCCCGCGCACCAACGCCGCCATGTTCTCCGGCTTCGACAGTTCCTCCTCCGTCTCGCCCGGCATCACCATGAATTCGAAGCGCCGGATCCCGTGCGGCAGCGCCGCCGACACGTACGGACGCCGCGCGTCGCAATGCAGATAGACATGCGGAGAGCCGATCGGGTCGTTGCGCACGTCGATCACGATCCATTGATTCGGCTTCGTGCGGCCTTCGAACGGCACGTCGAGCGTGCGACGCACGAAACTGTTGCCGCCGTCCGCGCCGACCATGTATGCGGCGCGGATCGTCGTCTTTGCACCGTGCGCGTCTGTCGCCTCCATGGTCACACCGCACTCGTCCTGCGCGAAGCTGTCGACGCTGTGGCCAAGCAGCGTCGATACATTCCCGAAACGCTCGAGACCGCCGTACAGAATCCGATCGGCGAGCGGCTGGATGAACGCATTGCGGCGCGGCCAGCCGAACTCGTCGGTGCGCGGCTCGATCGACGCGAAGCACTTCCCTTTCAGCGTGAAGCGCATCCAGTGATTCGGCGTGGTGTGCGGAAGCAGTTCGTCGACCAGGCCGACCGACTGGAATACGCGCAGCGCTTCGTCGTCGAGGCCGATCGCCCGCGGATAGTCGATGATCTGCGCGAGCTTCTCGACGAGGACGACGCGCACGCCCTGCAGGCCGAGCAGGTTCGCGATCATCAGGCCGACCGGGCCCGCGCCGATGATGGCGACATCGGCGTCGATCGAACGATGTGTCGTTTCGTGAGGATGAGCGCGGCCGTTGCCGGCCGCCGGTTCAAAGGCGGGGCGCATGCTTGTCTCCTGACTGGGCTTGTCCGATGTGCTGAACCGACGAAGCGCCTGGCGCTCGATCGTTCAACTTATGCACGCAGTTTATGGAGGGCGGAAAACACCCTCAACAAAATCTCCGGAATGTGCATAGAATGCACATGATTGATTCCAATGGGATTTTTACGTGACAACCTACACGAACGTGCGCGGACTGGCGCGCGGCCTCCAGGTGCTGCGGACGCTGAATGCGATGGAAGACGGGCGTGCAACGAGCCAGCAGATCGCCGATCTGACCGGCCTGCATCGCACCACGGTGCGCCGCCTGCTCGAAACCTTGATGGACGAAGGATTCGTGCGCCGCAGCACGTCGGACGACAGTTTCCGCCTGACGCTCGCCGTACGTTCCTTGAGCGAGGGCTTCACCGATACCGAGCGCATCGCCACCGTGGCGCCGCCGATCATGGGGCAGCTCCTGCAGCGCGTCGCGTGGCCATCCGATCTGACCACACCCGACGGCGACGCAATGATCATCCGCGAGACGACACATCGCTTCAGCCGGCTGTCGTTTCATCGCTCGATGGTCGGGCGGCGTTTGCCTATCTTGCTGACCGCGGCTGGCCGGGCCTACTTCGCGATGTGCCCCGACGAGGAGCGCGAGGATATTCTGGAACTGTTGCGCTCCGGTGCCGGCGGTGAAGAGCAACAGGCGTTCGCGAAAAACGATGCGCTCGTGCGCAAGCTGATCCGACGGGTGCGCGAGGACGGTTTCGGATCGAATCACGGCGACTGGACCGCGCAGGCGAAAATCGGTGCGGTGGCGGTCGCGATCAGCGCGGACGAACGCGTGATCGCCAGCCTCAATGTCGTCTTCCTGTCACGCGCCGTCAGTCTCCAGGATGCCACTCGCCGCTATGTGCCCGAGCTGCAAAAAGCAGCAGCGGATATTGCCGAAGCATTGCGGCGGGAACCCGCGGCTCGTTCCCGCGCATCAACGTAGTCTCCCAGACAGGCTGAATGGCATGAACGGACGCGCGAATGACGATGTGCCGACCGCGACGGGCGGCCGAGCATGGCTGACAATCGACGCTCTCCCCCGCGCACCCGAATGAGCTTGGAAGAACCCGTTTTTTCATCGAGACCATGAGAATCCATCACTTCGTTCCCTTGCTGGCGCTCGCCGCCGTACCCACCGCCCACGCCGCCGACAGCCAACCTTGCAGCGACGCTGCCGTCACGGCCGTCGCCCGTTGGGCCGGCATCGCGAGCGCACGCATCGCGACGCGCGACGCGAACCGGCTCGTCGTCGCGTCCGCGTGCAAGGTCATGCCGAACGCGCCGGGCACGACGATCGCGGCCGTCGCGTTCGATTCGCTGCCCAAAAGCAAGAATCCGGACGAAAGCGACAAGCTGCAGGTCGTCGCGCTCGTCGAGGGCGACAAGGTCGTCGCGGCCGACAAGTCGGTGGTTCAGGAGGATGCGGCGACCGAGATCGGCGAGAACAGCTATCGCATCGATACGGCGCCGTACCGCCTGTCGCCCGAGGTCCGCGCATTTGGCGTCGTGTTCACGAGCAGCGCGCGCGGGCCGAGCTGTCCGGATGCGGACGCCAGCGAAGAATTGACGCTGTGGGCGCGCGAAGGCAACCGCATCCGCCCGGTGTTCGGCACCAATCTCTACGGCTGGGTCAGCGTCGAAGGTGCGGCGTGCGGTGCCGGCATGGGTGACGCGATCAGCGAGGATGCCCACATGACGATCGCCGTCGAAAAGACCGCCAGCCACGGCTTCGCAGACCTGTCGATCACCGCACGCATCACGAAGAGCCAACGCAAGGACAACGAATACGCCGAGACGGGCAAGCGCACCGCACGCACGATCGTCCGCTACGACGGCAAGTCATACGGCATCGACATGTTCCGAAACTTCTGGTATCCGCCCGCCGCGATGCAGCGCTTCAAGTAACGGCGCGTCAGCCCACGCCCGCCTACTCCGCCACCTTCGGCCCGATCCCGTCGCCCGACGCGGGCATCCGCAGCGCATCGTCCCGCACACGTCGCGCCTCGCGTGCCGTATAGCGATCCTTCAACCGCAGGAACGGTTTCTCGACGAGGAAGTAGCTGGCCGTCGCGGCCAGCAGCGCCCACACGATGCCGAGCGGAAACGCATGCACGACCGGCAGATCGGGATTCGCGAACGGCTGCTGCCACAGATACAGACTGAACGAGATCGTGCCGATGAACACAACCGGCCGCGCGCGCAGCCAGCGCGCGCACCAGAACTCGCCGCGGAAATTCAGCACGACGATCACGATCGCGATCAACGCGGCTTCGAGCGTCACGCCGTAAGTCGCGTTCCAGAAGCCGCCGAGCCGGTGTTCGGCGAGCGGCATGCCGAGCAGCACGACGATGACGATCGCCGTCACGATGCGCGCCTCGCCTCGCCACGCGCCGATCCACGCTTCGAGCCGTTCCCGGTTGAGCGACGCATAACACCCGATCAGGATCGGATCGACGCCGGTGTGAAGCATCATCCCGAGTTGCCCGCGCAGCGCCGGTGCAACGAAATACGTGACGGCGCGCACCAGCGGCACGATCAGGATCAACGCGGCCAGCCAGCGCGTGCCGGCGCGGCGCATGCCGAACCCGAACAGCAGCGGCCAGAACCAGTAGAACTGCTCTTCGAGCGCGAGCGACCAGAAATGACCGAGATACCACGCGCCGTCCGGATGCAGCGCGTTGTCGCCGGTCAGCCCGAACCACGCCGAGTAATTCCACAGATGCAGCGCCGCATACAGCCACTGCCGGCGATCGACGTCGAACCAGCCGGCGAACGCGACGACCGCAACGGCCGCGAGATAGACGTAGCAGGCCGGCCAGATCCGCAGCGCGCGACGCACGTAGAACGACGTCAACGCAATGCCGCCGGTGCGCGCGAACTCGGCGCGCAGCACGTTGGTGATCAGGAAACCGCTCAGGACGAAGAAGATCAGGACCCCGAGCCGGCCGTCGGCAATCAGCCGCAACGGCGCATACCAGCCCGTGTAGCCGCCCGGCAGCACATGTTCGGCGTGTCCGACCACCACCATCGCGACCGCGACGGCGCGCAACCCGGTCAACTGCGTGACGCGATGGTTCATCGGCTGGTTTCCGTTGGCACGGGTTAGAAACAGGAGATGACCGGCGCGCCGACTGGCATGCCGATATGCCGCCGGGATTTTGTATGAAAAATATCGGAATGAAATTGCTTCAAAAATCGCCGCGCCGCCAGCTGCGGCCGCACACGTCCGAACGAGCCGGCGCCCGGCGTGGCGAATGGGCATAATGACAAGCCTTGCCCGGCGACGACCGGACCGATGCCCACGCAACGTTTTTGCGGCGCAGCAACATCCGAAGTACCGCCCCCGCACGGATACCGGCCCGCACTCGTCCGCCTCCAGTCGACCCTCATCCGGAGCCTGCCTGTGTACCCACCGATCGAACCCTACGCCCACGGCCACCTCGACACCGGCGACGGCCATCGCATCTACTGGGAGCGCTGCGGCAACCCGGCCGGCAAGCCCGCCGTGTTCCTGCACGGCGGCCCCGGCGCCGGCTGCAGCCCCGACCATCGCCGCCTGTTTGACCCCGAGCGCTACGACATCCTGCTGTTCGACCAGCGCGGCTGCGGGCGCTCGACGCCGCATGCGAGCCTCGAGAACAACACGACGTGGCATCTGGTCGCCGATATCGAACGCCTGCGCGAGATGGTCGGCGCCGAGCAATGGCTCGTGTTCGGCGGTTCCTGGGGCAGCGCGCTGGCGATCGCGTACGCGGAAACGCACCCCGAACGCGTGAGCGCGCTGATCGTGCGCGGCATCTTCACGATGCGGCGCGCGGAACTGCTGTGGTACTACCAGGAAGGCGCGTCGTGGCTGTTCCCGGATCTGTGGGAGGACTTCGTTGCGCCGATTCCGGAAGCCGAGCGCGGTGACCTGATGGCCGCCTACCATCGCCGGCTGACCGGCGACGACGAAGCCGCAAAACTCGAGGCGGCTCGTGCATGGAGCATCTGGGAAGGCCGCACGATCACGCTGCTGCCCGACCCGGCGCTCGCCGCGCACTTCGCGGACGGCCACTACGCGCTCGCGTTCGCGCGAATCGAAAACCACTACTTCGTGAACGAGGGCTTCGTCGAGGAAGGTCAGTTGCTGCGCGACGCGCATCGCCTCGCCGGCATTCCGGGCGTGATCGTGCAGGGCCGCTATGACGCCGCGACGCCAGCACGCACCGCATGGGAACTGTCGAGGGCGTGGCCGGAGGCGACGTTCGAGATCGTGCCCGGCGCCGGGCACGCCTACAACGAGCCGGGGATCCTCGAAGCGTTGATCGCGGCGACGGACCGGTTCGCCGCGTAGTCCATAGGGTGCAACGCATCGCAGTGCGTGCTGCGATGCCTGCCGGCACGCCTAGGCGCCGCCGCGATCAAAGCGCGGCTTCGACGATCGTCCTGCCGCTGATCGCGCGCTCGACAAGCTGCTCGTCGCCGACCTTGCGGATCGCGTCGTCGAGCAGCCCTTCCGGTTCTTCGGTCGCCACCTTCAGCAGGCCCGACAGGCCGCGCGCGTCGAGCACCACCAGCGTCTCCATCGAATCCGCGCGGCTCACGAGCACGCGGCGGAATGCCGGGCCCGCGCCGAAGCTCGCGCAGAGCGAGATCGTCTCGCCGCCGAGCGTGTAGTCGAAGTGCTTGATCATGGTCTGCCGCCGTTGCAAGGAAATGGCGACGCGCGACGGCGCGGCGCCGTGACGTCGACGCACCCGCGCGTGCCGCCGGCGCGCCGGACCGGAATCCGGACCGTCCACCGGCATCACCATGCTAGGCGTGCAGTATTAACGAAGACTTAAACCGGAATCCGCCCTCACGGGAGGCCCGCGTTACGGCGCATCGAGCGGCTCGACCGTCACGCCGACCTTCAGCTCCTGATCCGCACCGCCGCCGCGGATCACGCCGCGCAGCGGCGTGACGTCCGCATAGTCGCGACCGACCGACAGCATCACGTAGTCGTCGCCCGGCGCGCGGTCGTTGGTCGGATCGAGCTGCAGCCAGCCGTTGTCCTCGGGCCATGCCGGGTCGTACACCTCGACCCACGCATGCGACGCATCGGCACCGATCAGCCGCGGTTGCCCGGGCGGCGGCTGCGTGAGCAGGTAGCCGCTGACGTAACGCGCGGCCAGCCCGAGCGAGCGCAGCGCGCCGATCATCACGTGCGCGAAATCCTGGCAGACGCCCTTGCGCAACCGCAGCGCATCGAGCGCCGACGTCGTGATGTCGGTGCTGTTCGGTGTATAGGCGAAATCGGCGTGCACGCGCCGCATCAGGTCCCAGGCGGCCTGCACGAGCGGCCGTTGCGGCGTGAAGCTCGCGGCCGCATAAGCGGCGAGCTCGGGATCGCAGGCGACGTGCGGTGACGCGAACAGGAATTCGCTCGCCGCGTCGTAAGGCTGCCCCGCACGAAACCGCAAGCGGTCGCGCACGGCTTCCCATTCGGTCGCCTGCCTTGCGTCGGGATGCGCGATCGCGGGCGGCGGCTCGCCGCGGGCGCCAAGCGACCACACGGGCGGCGTCACGCGCACCGTGCTGCGGCTGCGCACGAGCAGCGCGTCGTGCGGCTGGTTCAGTGCGAACGACGCGCGCGCGTTGCCGAACGCGTCGATCTCCGTGCAGACCGATTCCGGCACGGGCTCGATGTCGAGCGAGAACGACAGCACCTGCTGGCGCGGCGTCACGAGCGGTTGCAGGCGTGCCTGGTGCTGCGCGGATTCGACGCGCGCCGCGTAACGGTATTCGGTGTCGTGCGTGACACGCAGCAACCGGCCGGGCGCCATGGCGGCCGGCGCGGCTGCCGGTCGTGTCTTGCCTGCACCGGACGGCGCCTTCACCGCGCCTTTCGTCGTCACCATAGCGTCCTGCCCGCCTCGCGCACGTGGCTGAAGTAGCGTTCGCCGATGCGGTTCGACAGTTCCCAGACCGCCTTCACGGTCGTGTCGAGCGCATCGAGCAGCTTGTCGTGCCGGCCGCCGTCAACGGTTTCGCACAGTTCGTGCAGCGACCACGCGGGCACGTCCGGAATCGTCTCGGCCAGCTCGGACAGCGCATAGCCTTCGCTGCGCTCGACCTTCGTCAGCCGGCCGCGCAGCGCCTGCACGACCCAGCCGAGCGAACGCGGATTGTCGGTGTCGAGCACGACGAGCGACAGCAGCGGCGCGACGTCGAAGCCGCGCTGGAAACGCGAGCGGAACGTGATCGTGCTGTCGAACAGCTCCAGCACGAGTTCGAAACCGTCCTGCCGGTGCACGACACCCTCCTCGAAGGCGAACTTCAGCACGCTGCACAGGAAGTCCAGCCGGTCGATCTGCCGGCCGATCGACAGCAGGCGCCAGCCGTCGTCGCGCGTCATGTTGTCGGTCTGCGCACCGGTGATCGCGCCGAGCAGCAGGCCGAGGCGCTCCAGCAGCTGCAGCGCCTCGTTACCGATCTGCTCCTCGGCCTCCGGCTGCCCGGCGCTGTCCGCGAACAGTTGCGTCGCGTCGTCGATCAACCGCCACTGATCGCTGGACAGCCGTTCGCGGATCGCGGCGGCGGCGCCGCGCATCCCGAACAGGCACGACGCGATGCCCGACGTGCGATCGGCGCCGCGCGTCAGCGACGTCGCAAGCGCGTGCTGGAACGCGCGCGGCGCGTCGACGGCATTCGGCGCGTCGGCCGCGATCAGGCCCGTGTCGCGGCACAACGTATCGATCAGTTCCAGATGCGCGGGGCTGTCGACGTCGTCTTCGCCGCGCAGCCTTTCGAGCGCGGCGCGCGCGAGGCGCATCAGGTTGGTCGCGCGTTCGGTGTAACGGCCGAGCCAGAACAGGTTCTCGGCCGCACGGCTCGCGATCGCGCGCGGTCGCTCGACGAGGTCGTCGGGGCCGAGGTGCGTTTGCAGCAGCGTCGTCGAATCGACGATGCCCTCGGTCATCACCCAGGTATCGACGGTGCTGCCGCCGTGCGGCATCGGCGCATTGAACAGCGTGTCGCGCGTGCCGACCCGCGACAGCCCGCCGGGCAGGAGCCGCCAGCGCTGCGCGCCGTCGGCGAGCGCGAACACGCGCAGCAGCAGCGGCTTCGGCACGATGCGTGCGCTGCCGTTGCCCTCGGGCGTGTCGGGTCGCGGCCAGGTCGGCGCCTGCGACAGCGGCAGGTCGGCCTGCACCGTGTAGTGTTCGGGCCGCGCGAGGATCCGGGCGCGCCATGCGGCCAGCTGCGCCTGCGTGAGCCGTGCGCCGATCACCGGCTCGAACGCGCCGCCGGCCTGCACCTCGGGTGGATAGGAGGCCTTCACGATGCCGCGCGCAAGCTGCGGCAGCGCATCGTCGCAGGCAGCCGCCTCGCCGCACCACCACGAATGCACGGCCGGCAGCGTCAACGTTTCGCCGAGCAGCGCTTCGGCGAGGCGCGGCATGAAGCCGAGCATCGCCGGCGATTCGAGGAAACCCGAGCCCGGTGCGTTCGCGAGCAGCACGTTGCCCGCGCGCACGGCCTGCAGCAGCCCCGGCACGCCGAGCATCGAATCGGGCCGCAATTCGAGCGGATCGAGCCACGCGTCGTCGACGCGCCGCAGGATGCCGTGCACCGGTTCGAGCCCGCGCAGCGTCTTCAGGAAGACGCGGTTGTCGCGCGCGGTCAGGTCGCCGCCCTCGACGAGCGTGAGGCCGAGATAGCGTGCGAGATACGCATGTTCGAAATACGTCGCGCTGTGCGGCCCCGGCGTCAGCAGCACGATCCGCGAGTTCTTGCGGGCCGGGCTGAGCGACTGCATGCTCTGCAGCAGCGCGCGATAGGCGGACGCGAGGCGCTGCACGCGCAGCCCGCGAAACCCGCGCGGAAAGAGCCGCGACACGATCAGGCGGTTTTCGAGCAGGTAACCGAGCCCGGCCGCGCCCTGCGTATGCTGCGCGACGATCCGCCACTGCCCGTCCGGGCCGCGCGCGAGATCGAACGCGACGACGTGCAGCCAGGTATCGCCCGGCACGCGCGCGCCGCGCATCGCGCGCAGGTAGCCGGGGTGGCCGGTGACGAGCGCGGGCGGCAGCAGCCCGCGCTGCAGGATGGTCTGCGGCCCGTACAGGTCGGCCAGCGTCGCGTTGAGCAGCCGCACGCGCTGCAGCACGCCGCGCTCGATCGCGACCCAGTCGTCGGGCGTGACGATCATCGGCAGCAGGTCGAGCGACCACGGGCCGGCCGCGCCGTCGCCGGCGCGCTGCTCGTGCAGCTGGTAGAACAGGCCGTTCTCGCGCATGCTCCGGTGCAGCGCATCGGCGCGGCGATCGAGATCGGCCACGCCGTCGCTGCCGATCGACGTAAAGAAGCTGCGCCACGCGGGCGCGAGCGCAGGCGCGATCAGGCCGGCCGCGCTGCCGCGCAGTTCGTCGTAGCGGCCGGCGGCCGCCGGCGCCGCGAGCGCGGCGGCCAGTTCGGCGGCGTCCGGCTGCGCGCCGGTATCGAAAAGCGTGGGCATCGCGTCGAGGGCGGCGAGATGGTCGGTATCAATGGGCGGCACGATGTCGTTCCGTCGTCAGGGTGCGGCCGCGCACGCGCGCCGCCATCGGGGCGGCAAGCCACGGCGCGCGGCCGCAATCTGCCCGCATCCTAGCATTCCGGCGAGGCCGCCGGGAGATCGCGAGCCGCGCATCGTCATCCGCCCCGTCGTTACTGGATCACGGCCGCCGCAAGTCGAGCGTGAACGGGAATTCGCGGCTCGGCGCGGCAGCCGCGACATCCATCCGCCCCGGCGTATGCCCCATCTCGACGAAGCGTGCGAGCCGGCGGCTCTCGGCTTCGTATGCATTGACCGGGAACGTCGCGTAGTTGCGCCCGCCCGGATGCGCGACGTGATAACGACAGCCGCCGAGCGAGCGCTGCAGCCACGTATCGACGATGTCGAACGTGAGCGGCGCATGCACGCCGATGGTCGGATGCAGCGCGGACGGCGGCGACCACGCCTTGTAGCGCACGCCCGCGACGTACTCGCCGACGGTGCCGGTCGGCTGCAGCGGCAGCGCGCGGCCGTTGACGGTCACGACGTGCCGGTTGTCGTTCAGCCCCGTCACGCGCACCTCGAGCCGTTCGACCGACGAATCGACGTAACGGACCGTGCCGCCGGGCGCGCCCTCCTCGCCCATCACGTGCCACGGTTCCAGTGCGCCGCGCAACGACAGCTGCATGCCGTTCACCGCGATCTGGCCGAACAGCGGGAAGCGGAATTCGAAGTGCGGTGCGAACCACGCCGGATCGAACGCAAAACCGGCCTCGCGCAGTTCGGCCAGCACATCGTCGAAATCCATCTGAAGAAACTCGGGCAGCATGAAGCGGTCGTGCAGCGCGGTGCCCCAGCGCGTGAGCGGCGTCGTGTACGGCGCGGCCCAGAAACGCGCGACCAGTGCGCGCAGCAACAGTTGCTGCACGATGCTCATCCGTGCGTGCGGCGGCATCTCGAACGCGCGCAGCTCGAGCAGGCCGAGCCGGCCGGTCGACGAATCGGGCGAATACAGCTTGTCGATGCAGAACTCGCTGCGGTGCGTGTTGCCCGTCACGTCGATCAGCAGGTTGCGCAGCACGCGGTCGACGAGCCACGGCGGCATGTCCTGCCCGAACAGCAGCTTGTTGCGCTGGATCTCGGCGAACGCGATGTCGAGTTCGTACAGCTGGTCGTTGCGCGCCTCGTCGACGCGCGGTGCCTGGCTCGTCGGCCCGATGAACAGCCCCGAGAACAGGTACGACAGCGACGGATGGTTGTGCCAGTACGCGATCAGGCTCGCGAGCAGGTCCGGGCGGCGCAGGAACGGGCTGTCGGCCGGCGTCGCACCGCCGAGCACGAAGTGGTTGCCGCCGCCCGTGCCGACGTGACGGCCGTCGACCATGAATTTCTCGCTGCACAGCCGCGACTGCCACGCGGCGTCGTACAGGAATTCCGTGTGGTCGACGAGTTCGTCGAAGCTCGCGGCCGGATGGATGTTCACCTCGATCACGCCGGGATCGGGCGTCACCTGCAGCAGCTTCAGCCGCGCATCGCGCGGCGGCGGATAGCCTTCGAGCACGAGCTTCACGCCGAGCGCGTGCGCGGTCAGCTCGATCGCGCCGAGCAGGTCGAGATAATCCTCGAGCGCGGCGAGCGGCGGCATGAACAGGTACAGGATGCCGTTGCGCACCTCGGCGCACAGCGCGGTGCGCGTGATCCACGCGGCCGATTCGAAGCGCTCGGGCCGGCGCTGCGGATCGTGCGCTGACGCGCGCCCGCCCGCGGCCGTGCCGTCGTCACGCCACTGCATGACCGTCTGCGCAGGCGCTTCGCGATGCACGCCGGACAGGTAGCGCGGCGCGTCGGCCGGGCCCGCGTAGCGCGCACGGATCGCGGCGGCGTCCGGCAGCGCGCTGCGCGGCGCGAACGGATCGCGTTCGACCAGGTACGGATGGTCGGCGCGCGAGGCCCACGGCAGCGAATCGAGCGGCAGTCGATAGCCCATCGGCGAATCGCCCGGCACGAGATACATCCGCTCGTCGCGGAAGAACCACGGGCCCGTCTGCCAGCGCGGCCCGTCGAGACCCGGTGCATCGTCCGTGCGCTTGACCGGCAGCACGTAGCCGACCACGCTGTCGAGCTGCTGGTCGAACACCTTGCGCAGCCGCGCGCGCTCGAGCTCGTCGTCGAGTCGCGAGTCGAACGGATCGACGTTGACGGGCAGCCGGCGCTCGCGCCACAGGTAGTACCAGACATCCTCGTAGCCGGGCTGGATGAATTCGTCGGTCAGGTTCAGCCGCGCGGCGAGCGCATCGATGAAGCGCTTCGCGTCGTCGGTCGTGTACGCGGACGGCTCGCGCTCGTCGGCGAACAGCGACGGATCGTGCCACACGGGCTGGCCGTCCGCGCGCCAGAAGATCGACAATGCCCAGCGCGGCAGCTGCTCGCCCGGATACCACTTGCCCTGCCCGAAATGCAGGAAACCGCCGTCGCCGTACTCGGCGCGCAGCCGCTGCACGAGTTCGGTCGCGTAGCCGCGCTTGGTCGGGCCAAGCGCATCGGTGTTCCACTCGGCGCCGTCGCGATCGTCGATCGACACGAAGGTCGGCTCGCCGCCCTGCGTGAGCCGCACGTCGCCGGCCGCCAGCGCGCCGTCGACCTGCGTGCCGAGCGCCAGCACGGCGTCCCACTGCGATTCCGTATACGGTTTCGTCACGCGCGGCGATTCGTACACGCGCGTCACGGTCATCTCGTGCTCGAACGACACCTCGCACTCGTCGATCAGCCCTTCGACCGGCGCGGCGCTCGTCGGCTGCGGCGTGCAGGCGAGCGGAATATGCCCTTCGCCCGCGAGCAGGCCCGACGTCGGGTCGAAGCCGATCCAGCCGGCGCCCGGGAGGTACACCTCGCACCACGCATGCAGGTCGGTGAAGTCCACCGACGTGCCGCTCGGGCCATCGAGCGACTTCACGTCGGGCGTGAGCTGGATCAGGTAGCCCGACACGAAACGCGCGGCGATGCCGAGATGACGGCACAGCTGCACGAGCAGCCACGCGCTGTCGCGGCACGAGCCGGACGCGAGCTCGAGCGTCTGCTCGGGCGTCTGCACGCCGGGCTCCATCCGCACGAGATAGCCGATGTCGTGCTGAAGCTGCTGGTTCAGCGCGACGAGGAAGTTCACGGTGCCGGCCGGCGTGCGATCGACGCCGTCGAGATACGTGCGGAACAACGGCGACGCGCTCGTCTGCGGATCGCACACGAGATACGGCGCGAGCTCGGTCTTCAGCGCATCGTCATAGCTGAACGGGTATTGCTCGGCGCTCGCTTCGAGGAAGAAGTCGAATGGGTTGTACACCGACATCTCGGCGACGAGATCGATCGTGATCTCGAAGTGCTCGGTGCGCTCCGGAAACACGAGCCGCGCGAGATAGTTCGAGAACGGGTCCTGCTGCCAGTTGATGAAGTGCTGCGCGGGCTCGACCGTCATCGAGTACGCAAGGATCGGCGTCCGGCAATGCGGCGCGGGCCGCAGCCGCACGACCTGCGGGCCGAGGTTGACGAGCCGGTCGTAGCGATAGCGGGTGGTGTGATGCAGCGCGACGTGGATGGACATGGGAACTCGGTTCGGGTTGGGCCGGCCGCGCGCGCCGCGTCGCACTCGACGCGGCGGCCCGGCATGGCGGATTCGGCGAAAGCGTGCGCGGGGTCAGACGAGCTCGGGCGACTGCACGACGCTGATCTCGACGCCGACGGCCGTCGCGCCGAGCCCCGTCACCGGCTGCGCGTCGCGATAATCGAGGCCGACCGCGATGCGCACGTAGCGCTCGTCCGGGCAGCGGTTCATGAACGGATCGAACCCGACCCAGCCGAGCCCTTCCACGTACGCCTCGGCCCATGCATGGCCGGCCGGCTGCTGCATCAGCGCGGCGGCCTGCGGCTGCGCGCCGAGCGCCGGTTGCGGCAGCCCTTGCGATTGCGCGGCATGCGATGCGCCGAGCATCTGCTGCATGCCCTCGCCGCTCTGCAGCGCGAGCGCTTCCTCCTCCTCGACGTCGCCCGCGTTCTGCTTCGCATCGGCGATGCGCTGCATCGCGCTGTCGGCGAGCACGTAGCCCGAGATGTAGCGCGCGGGAATCTTCAGCACGCGCGCGGCCGCGATGAACGCATGCGCATGGTCGCGGCTCGTGCCCTCGCCGCTTTGCAGCGCGGTTTCCGCGTCGACGGGCACGTCGGCGGCCAGATTCGGCGCATACGCGATGCGGTCGTGCACTTCCGTCATCAGCCAGTGCAATGCGTCGAGGCCGTGCGGCTCGATCGGCAGCGCTTCCGTGAGTTCGCGCACGGTATCGCCCGCCTTCGTGAGCGCGGTCTCGCGCTCGAAGATCCACGGCGGCGCATAGCCCTCCGGATTCCCGAGAATGCCCGCGCGGTCCTGCGTCTCGACGACGCCGGCCGCGACGACGACGATCTCGGCCTTCGCGCCGCGGTCGTGACGCACGAGGTCGATCCGGTTGCCGAGCCCGTCGGCGTAAGACAGCGACGGCTCGACGCCGTCGATCGTGACCTGCCACGCGCGCACCGTCTGCCCGGGGCCCGACTGCGGGCGCAGCCGCAGCCGTTGCAGCGCATGGGTGGCTTGATCGTCGAACTGATAACGCGAAATGTGTCGAATGGCGAGTCGCATGGCAAGTCTCAGTCGAAGTTGTAAGCCTGGGCGATTTCGAGCCCAAGGCTGTTGTTGCGGCCGATGAAGTCGGTCAGGAACTCGTGCAGCCCGCTCTTGAAGATCCGCTCGACCGAGGTATCGGACAGCATTTGCAGGATCTTCGTGGCCGTGTCGTGACACGGGTGTGTCACGCCGTAATCCTTTGCAAGCAGGTTCAGGCTCGACACGACGCGCCCGTAGCAATAACGCAGCGAACGCGGCATGCGGCCGTTCAGGATCAGGTAGTCGGCGATGTTCATCGGCTTGTACTGCACGTCGTACACCCAGCGGTACGAACGGTGCGCGGCGACGCAGCGCAGGATCGTCTCCCACTGGTAGTTGTCGAGGATCGTGCCGACGTGCGATACCGACGGCAGCAGCAGGTGGTACTTCACGTCGATGATCCGCGCGGTGTTGTCCGCGCGCTCGATGAATGCGCCGATCTGCGCGAAATCGAAGATCTCGTTGCGCAGCATCGTGCTGTAGAAGCTGCCGAGGATCAGCGCGGTTTCGCGCTTCACTTCGTCGAGCACGGCCGGCAGCTCGCTCTCCGGCACCGGCTGCGCCAGCGCGCGGCGCAGCGCGAGCCACGCGCCGTTCACGCTTTCCCACGCCTCGCGCGTGAGCGCCGTGCGCACCATCCGCGCGTTCGAGCGCGCGGCCTCGATGCACGACAGCACGCTCGACGGGTTGTCGCGGTCGCGCAGCAGGTAGTCGGTCACCGTATCGGCCGCATACGCGTCGTATTTCTCCCGGTAGCCGTCGTCCGCGCCCGAGCTGACGAGCACCGACGACCATTCGGCCGGCGCGTCGGACGTGCGCGTGAGCGCCATCCTCAAGCCGGCATCGACGATGCGCGCGATGTTCTCCGCGCGCTCGATATAGCGGTACATCCAGTAGAGCCCGCTTGCAGTACGTCCCAGAAGCATCTCGTGTCCACTCCGTCTTCGTTCGGTTCGCGCGCCGGCTGCGGCGCGCGCGGTCGCATCCGGCTCAGTCGGCCAGCACCCAGGTGTCCTTGGTGCCGCCGCCCTGGCTCGAGTTGACGACCAGCGATCCCTCCTTCAGCGCCACGCGCGTGAGCCCGCCCGGCGTGATGCGGATCCGGTCCGACACCAGCACGAACGGCCGCAGGTCGACGTGGCGCGGCGCGAGGCCGGCGTCGGTGAGGATCGGCGTCGTGGACAGCGCGAGCGTCGGCTGCGCGATGTAGTTCGCCGGACGCGCGCGCAGCTTCGCGGAAAACGCCTCGAGCTCGGCCTTCGACGCGCACGGGCCGACCAGCATCCCGTAGCCGCCCGAGCCGTGCACTTCCTTCACGACCAGTTCGTCGAGATGCTCGAGCACGTACTTCAGGCTGTCGGCCTCGCCGCAGCGCCAGGTCGGCACGTTCTCCAGCAGCGCCTTGCGCCCCGTGTAGAACTCGACGATCTCCGGCATGTACGAGTAGATTGCCTTGTCGTCGGCGATGCCGGTGCCCGGCGCGTTCGCGATCGTGATGTTGCCGGCGCGGTACACGTCCATGATCCCCGCCACGCCGAGCACCGAATCGGGGCGGAACGTGAGCGGATCGAGGAAGGCGTCGTCGACGCGGCGGTACAGCACGTCGATCGGCTGGAAGCCCTCGGTCGTGCGCATCGCGACGCGGCCGTCGATCACCTGCAGGTCGCTGCCCTCGACGAGGTGCACGCCCATCTGGTCGGCGAGGAACGAGTGTTCGTAGTACGCGGAATTGTGGATGCCGGGCGTGAGCACGGCGACGGTCGGGTTGTCGGCGTTGCCGCCGGGCGGGCACACCGCGGCGAGCGACTGGCGCAGCATCTGCGGGTAGGTTTCGACCGGGCGCACCTTCACCTGCTGGAACAGCTCCGGGAAGAGCTGCATCATGGTCTCGCGGTTTTCCAGCATGTAGGACACGCCGGAGGGCGTGCGCGCGTTGTCCTCCAGCACGTAGAACTGGTTCTCGGCGGTGCGCACGATGTCGACGCCGATGATGTGCGTGTACACGTTGCCGGGCGGCCGGAAGTCGATCATCTCCGGGATGAACGCCTCGTTGTGCGCGATCAGGTGCTTGGGCACGATGCCCGCGCGCACGATTTCCTGGCGGTGGTAGATGTCGTCGAGGAAGGCGTTCAGCGCCATCACGCGCTGCTCGATGCCGAGCGAGAGGCGGCTCCATTCGGCGCCCGAGATGATGCGCGGGACGATGTCGAACGGAATCAGCCGCTCGGCGGCCTCCGCGTCGCCGTAGACGGCGAACGTGATGCCCGTCTTGCGGAACACGCCTTCCGCGTCGTGGGCTTTCTGGGCGAGGCTCGCGGGATTCTGCGTGTCGAGCCATTGCTTCAGGCGCGCGTAGGGCGCCCTTACCATGTCGCCGGATTGCAGCATTTCATCGAATGGCTTCATCGATCTTTTCTCCATCGATCGTTTTCCCCGGCATTGCGCATGCCGGACCGGCGTAATGAATGCTTTGCAAGGAACGTGCCTTGCGCTACCCCCCGATATCCCCCCGTTTTTGCGCCGCGCCGGGCACGCCCGCACGGCATCGCGCACCATAACGGTGCATCACCCGGCGCGGCGGGCGCCCGCATGCGCCGCGAGCGCGCACGGCCGATGCTGCGCCGCGTCCTGCAAACATAGTTCCCCCGCGTGTCACGAATGTGCAATCTGCACTGCACAAAAAAATGGCGCGACCGGGCACCGGATCGCGGCAAGGGAGGCGGGCCGGCACGCACACGGCGCAACCGACCCTGGGGAAGTACCGTCTGCGGCACGCCGGGCGTTCGACGCGGTGAACTATCCGGTTAGCCGGGTCCGGCACCTCAACGCTATGTAGCCGTAATCCCGCCGACAACGCTCATGCATATTTCGACTGACACCGATCGAAAAAAAACATCGGACCGCCCCCGCGAGGCGCGGTACGCTAGAAAACTGGCGCGGCGCAGCGATGCTGTCGCCTTTCAGGCGCCCGACTATAAAAAGCGAAGATCGAAATGGAAGCAAAGTGGCTGGAAGATTTCCTGAGCCTGGCGGATACCAAGAGCTTTTCCCGGGCCGCACGTCATCGGCACCTGACGCAATCGGCATTCAGCAGACGAATCGCCGCCCTCGAAACGTGGATGGACGCGAAGCTGGTCGACCGGAGCATCAATCCGGTTGCGTTGACGCCGGCCGGCCAGATGTTTCGCGGGCTTGCCGCGGACATCCTGCGCAGCATGTATGCGGCGCGCAATCTCGTGAACGGCTATGACCAGTTCGCGGCCAGCGACCAGGTCGTGCGGTTCGCCGTCGCGCATACGCTCGTGTTCACGCTGTTCCCCGAATGGCTCAAGCAGCTCCATGGCGAAGTCGGCCACGTGACCGCCCGCGTCAACGCGGTCAACGTGCCGGAAGGCGTGCAGCAGCTGGTCGAAGGCGAATGCGACCTGCTGCTCGGCTATCACCATCCGCAGCTGCCGATCGTGCTCGATCCGAACCACTTCCCGTTCGTCAGCCTCGGCATCGAACGAATCCTGCCGGTGTCGACGCCCGACGCGCGCGGCAAGCCGGTGTTTCAGCTGCCCGGCACGCCGGACGCCCCGCTCCCGCTGCTCGCGTATTCGTCGGGGGCGTTTCTCGGCAACATCGTCGAGATGCTGCTGCTGAACGCAACCGAGCCGTATGCGGTGCACCGATGCTTCGAGACGCACATGTCCGAGGCGTTGAAAGGCATGGTCGTGGCCGGGCACGGCATCGGCTGGCTGCCGGAAAGCTGCGTCGCGAAGGAGCTCGCCGACGGCACGCTCGTATGCGCGGGCTCGGGAGACTGGATCACCGAACTCGAGATCCGCCTGTATCGATCGGCTCGCAAGCGCGGGCTCGCGGCCGAGCAGTTGTGGACCTACATCATGAACCGGCCGCGCGCGGCGGTCGAAGGCGCGGTCGATGCCGAACAGGCCGCCGCGCCGGCGATGCGCACCGCACGGCGACTCGCCGGCGGCAGCCGCTGATTCCTGCATTCGCGCCGCGCGGGTTCACGGTGCGAATGCGCTTTCTCCAGCCAGCAATCGCCAAGCCCGCCGAAGCCCGTGAAATCCCTGTGCCCGATCTGCAATCGATATCAGGCGAAACGCAAACGTTTGCATTCAATATCGTATTTTTTACTGGCACGGCATTACGTCCGAATATTAAGACCGATTTTACGGACGGAAATACCCTGTTACAGAACAAAATAAAAGTTTCCATTTACCAGCAACAACCCAAAATAACAAAAACGTCGCACCCTCTTTTCACGACGCACGACCTGTATCCTGACCTTCATTGTTTCGCGTCGAACACAGCCGCAAGAATTCCTTTTATCAGTCGTTACTTTTCGGCACGAACGTCGATACCTCCGACGTGACTCAATGCGTGCTCGATCATCGCTACCGACCAGCAATAATCATATTCGGCAATATCGACTTTCTTCAGCATTAAACGAATCAGACGAATCCATCGTTATCCTATTTAAATAGGATATTTCCCTTCGTCCCATTCCAGCCACACGCGGTTGTTGATTCAAAAGCCATCGTGTATCAATAGCGTGTCGCAAAAAGAACGCTGCCAAATCTGACTCGGAATAAATGCTCGCCATTGATTCCGGACGGGAGGTTGCAATGTCTTCTTCGTTTCGACTGCCTGCTCGCCCTTTCCTCAGCGTCTTCCTTTCCTCGCTCTGCGTGAACGCGATGGCCGAGGCGCCGGCGTCCGGTCCGGATGCCGGCCGCTACGTGATTTCGTATATCTGCGGCGACGCACGCATCGACGGGACGGCACCGCTTCCTCCCGACGGCCGGCCATACAACCTGGGCGTGTCGTTTGCTTCCGGCCGCACCGGGCAACCGCTCGCCAACGTCCAGGTCCGCCTGCGGCGACATGGCCGCGTGCTCGTCGAATTCAACGCCGCGGGATCGCGCTGCCTGTTCAGCGTGCCGGACGCCAGCTACCGGGTCGAAGGGACCTATCAGGGAGCGACCCAGTTCGCGATCGTCGAAACGGGCACGCTCACCACGCAGTTGCGATGGTGAACGCCGCCTGACCCCATCCCGATCGCGTCATCCACCGCAACGCATCGAATCGAGGAGCTTCGAATGACTCGTGCAGAACGACCCGACGGCTCGTCCGCCCGCCCGCCGAAACCCTCCTGGGGTCCTGGAAAGAACGCGGCGCTCAGCTTCGTCGCGTTCGCCGCGATCTTCAGCCTCTTCGCGTATACCGAGCGGGACAAGACCGCCGGCCATGCGAGCGTGACGCACGACATCGCCGGCGCGATCGACGCCGCGGTCGGCCAGTACCGCCAATCCATCGTGGCCGCGCCCGGCCGCGCGAGCGGCGCATCCGTCCCTCCGATCGCGGCCGCGCCTGCATCGACGATTGCGCGACAGGCCGCACCGCTCGCGCGGCCCGGGCCGGCTCCCGCGCCGTCCGCATCGACGCCGCGCGAGGTGTCGACCGCGCCGCCGGTCACGCTCGCGGTCGAACCGCCAGCCGCGTCGCGGGTCCGGCCCGGCACCGCCGCCCGACACCGGCAGCCCTACCCTCCACCGCCCGCGGCACTGGCAGCCGATACGCACGGCGCGCCGGCCCATGGCCGCGCCGCCGCACGGTCGCTTGCCGAACATCGCGCACCGCGCGCCGAGAGGCTGGCAGGCACGCGAAAGCGCCTGGATTTCACGCCGAAGGCGCCGCCGTATGGCACCGACGCGGCGCGCATGCAGACGGCGAGCGTCACGCACGAGGCGCTTGAAGGCGCACGTGCGCTGGCAAAGGCCCGCTCGTGCGCGGTGATCGACGAGTGGAACTGCGTGGCGCAAAACGCGAGCCGCGCACTCGCGATCGACCCGACGAACAGCGAATCGCGCGCGTTGCTGGGACAAGCGATCCGCAATCGCCTGTGAGCCGGTCGGAGGCCGCCGGGCCTCGCCGCCCAGGGGGATGACGGCAGGCGACGAGCGTCGTCGGGCGTGCAACCGATGTGATCGTTTCAGAGTGAGGAGACACCGTGGACAACCCTCGGAAACCACCATGCACCACCGTCGCCCCGTCCAACCGGCGGATCCTCCTGCATGCGCCGCTGGTGTTGCTGCTCGTCGCGTCCGGCCCCTGCTTCTCCGCCGAAGGCGACGCGGAATCGGGCGGCGCGAGAGAAATCGCCAGATCCGCGCCGGATGCGCCTGCGCCCGATCGGCAGGCGAGCGTGACGTCGATGGAGATCGCCGCGGATTCGGGCACGCTGCCCCCTCATGCGCCGACCCCGATCGCACAGGAATCGGATGCGTCGATGCAGATCGCGCAGGCACCGAACCCGGCCATGCCGACCACGGTCGTGGTGGACCCGGACGCGCCGCAGCCGGCTGACCGGGGGCCTGGCGCGGCATCGGCCGATACGCAGGCCTCGGTCGCGCAGACATCGCACGCGCCGATGCGGCTTGCGCAGGCGTCCGGCACCGCGTTTCCGAATACGTCGGCACCGCACGCGCAAACGTCGCATGCCCCGATGCAGCTTGCGCAGGCATCCGACACCGCTCGGGCGAATACGGCCGCACCGATCGCGCCCACGTCGGGCGCCCCGCCGCGGGCCGCACCGACCACAACCGCCTCACCGGCCACCACGCCGACGCTGACCGCCCAGGCATCCGGCACCCCGATGCCGAACGCCCCCACCCCCGTCCCGCAGACGCCCGGCTCGCAACCGCCGCCGTCCCAGACGCCGAACGCACCGACGCCCGGCGCCCAGCTCCCTGGCGAACCGATCCAGCGATCCCAGGGCCCCGACGTCGAAACACCGAACGCGCAGGCGCCGAATCTCCGCACCGCCGATGCCGCGACGGTACGCAACGACGTGTTCGGCCTCGCGGCGAGCGGCGGCGCGATCAAGGCGCTCGACGAAGCGAAAGCCCGGCCCGATGCGTTCTCCGCCGTCGACATCGCGCAACTGGAAGAACTGTCGATTCGCCAGCAAGTGCGCGGCGGACGCGACAAGTCGCGTTCGATGACGAGTTCGGACCGCTTCGACGGCCTCGACAGCGCCCTGCGCGCGGCCGACGACCTCGACAAGCGGATGCCGGCCACGCCGGAATACACGCCGGTCAGGACGGCGCTCGCGGGCGACCGCACGGTCGCCTACGCGGCACGCGGCGACATGAAGACGGCCGTCGCGACGTTCGAGACGATTCCGTCCAGCGCGGAAATCTCGATCGACGCGCTGGCGGCCGTCGGCGACGCCTACCTGTACCTGAGCGAAGCGGCCAAGGCGAACGTCGTCTACCTGCGCGCGCTGAAGCAGGCGTCCGCGTCGCCGACCGACCGCGCGACCCGCGGCTTCCAGTACGGCGTGCGCACGCGCGAGATCGAACTGCGCGAAGGCGTGTTCTGGTCGTACGTCGACCAGGGGCGCGCGGCGCAAGCGAAGCAGGTACTCGACGAGATGGGCAAGTCGCTGCCGCCCGTCAAGGAGGTGCGCAACGTCGGCCCCGAGGAAGGCGACTACCTGCGCTACTACCGGCTGCGCGCGCAATACCTGATCTTCACGGGCCATGCCGACGAAGGGATCGCCGCGCTCGAACAGCTCGAGAAGCAGGTGCCGTTCAACGCGGAGATCCGTGCCGCGCACGCCGACGCGGTGTCGGGCCAGTCGCACCCGCGCCAGGCGATCTCGATGTATCGCGCGTCGCTGACCGATCACCCGGACAGCGTCGAGATGCTTGCCGGCCTCGGCCGCGCGTCGCTCACGGCGGACGACTACGCGACCGCGAAGACCGTCGACCAGACCCTGGGCGACACGTTCCCGGACAGCGGCGCCGTGCGCGGCTTCAAGCGCGACTACAAGGCCTATCGCAGCCCCGTGTTCACGACCGACCTGAGCTTCGAGCACGGCAACAGCGCGCTGGC
The DNA here is from genome assembly GCF_055810675.1 of Burkholderia sp. YHN3-13. Taxonomy (NCBI): domain Bacteria; kingdom Pseudomonadati; phylum Pseudomonadota; class Betaproteobacteria; order Burkholderiales; family Burkholderiaceae; genus Burkholderia; species Burkholderia sp. YHN3-13. The sequence continues at coordinate 145,824 of NZ_JBVVNQ010000001.1, forward strand.
CGACAACAGCTTCACGTCGGACAGTTATGTGTATTCGCAACCGTTCGGCGACAACTGGCGCGTCTTCTCGCACACCTTCTTCGGTCATGCGCAAACCGACGGCGGCAACGTCAGCCGCACGCGCACCGGTGTCGGCGGCGACTACCGGCACGGCCCGCTCACCGTGCAGGGCGAAGTCACGCGCTCGTTCGGCGCGGACGGCCGGACCGGCGGCCGCGGGACGATCGCGTACGCGCTGAACGACTACTGGACGGTCGGCGCCGGGCTCGACACCAACGACAACTCGCTGCCGTGGAAGGCCTATGCCGCGCACATCTGGGGCCGCTCGGCGAACGTCGAGGTCGTGTATCGCCAGAACGACCGCCGCGAGATCAGGCTGAGCTACGGCGTGAGCCGCTACAGCGATTCGAACCTGCACCAGGAGATTTCCGCGACCGGCACGCAGCGCGTGTACACGACCGCGAACCAGCTCGTCAACGTATCGCTGAACCTCGGCACGGACAGCAACACGCGCCAGGACGCGCCCTACTTCAGCCCCGGCCGCGACTACGCGGCCGCGGCGACCGTCATGCACCAGCTAACGCTGTGGAAGAAGGGCGACATGGGGCTGCAGCAACGCGTGTCGGTGTCGGGCGGCGTGTACAACGAGCGCGGCTTCGGCACCAGTCCGCTGTGGAGCGCGCGCCTCGAGCACGCGTGGACGTTCAAGCACGACATCACGCTGACCTACGGCGTCGAAGTCAGCAGCCATGCGTACGACGGCCAGCGCGAGCGCTCCGAAACCGGCTTCCTGTCGGTCAACCTGCCGTTCTAGCAAGGAGAGCGTTCATGCACACCAGACGGACCTTCATGTGCGGATGCCTCGGCACGTTTGCCGCCTGTTCGTTGTTCCCGGGCGTGACGAACGCCAAGATGATCGACCTGCTGCCGCCGTCCGATCCGGCCGACGGCAAGACGTTCCGCGTGATCTGCATGCACGACGTGCGCGACAACCTGATGGCGTCGTTTTCGTCGCCGTCGGCGATGGTCGATCCGTTCGCGGTCGATACCGGCACGCTGACCGCGATCTTCTCGTGGCTGCAGACCAACAACTACCACACCATCACGGTCAAGCAGATCGAGGAGTCGCGGCACGGCGGCACGCCGCTGCCGCCGCGCGCGGTGCTGCTCACGTTCGACGACGGCTACCGCAGCCACTACACGAAAGTGCTGCCGCTGCTCGAGCGCTTCAAGTATCCGGCCGTGATGGGCATCGTCACCGCGTGGATCGACGCGCCGCCGGATGCGCCGATCCGCATCAGCGACAAGATCCAGGTACCGCGCGACTACTTCATGTCGTGGGACGAAGTGAAGCAGGTCGGCCAGTCCCGTCTCGTCGAACTCGGCTGCCATACCCACAACCTCCATCATGGCGCGATCGCGAATCCGCAAGGCAACGAGTTGCCGGCGACCACGTCGCACCTGTACCTGCAGGATCAGCAACGCTATGAAACCGACGCCGAATTCGCGGCACGCGTGCACAACGACCTGCAGACCTGCGTACGGCAGATCCGCGACCACACGGGCGTCGTCGCGCGCTCGATGGTATGGCCGTACGGCGCGGAAAACCAGCCCGTGCGCCAGATCTCGACGTCGCTCGGCATGGACATCCAGTTCAGCCTCGACGCCGGCCCGAACACGCCGGACGTGCCGCTGGACCGGCTGAGACGGATCCTGATGATGTACGACGTCGACATCGGCGGGTTCGAGCGCTCGATGCGCGAGCCGGCGTCCAACCGCGGCGACGTCGACGTGCCCGAGCGCATCGTGCAGGTCGATCTCGACCAGGTCTACGATCCCGATCCCGCGCGGCAGGAAGCCAATCTCGGCAAGCTGATCGAGCGCATCTACCGGATGCAGCCGAAATCGGTGTACCTGCAGGCCTATGCGGACCCGAAGGGCACGGGCGTGGCCGAATCGGTGTATTTCCCGAACCGGCACCTGCCGATGCGCGCCGACCTGTTCTCGCGCGCCGCGTGGCAGCTCAATACGCGTGCCAACGTGCAGGTGTACGCGTGGATGCCGGTGCTCGCGTTCCGGCCGCCGGCCGACAAGCAGCGCGGGCTCGAGGCCGTCAGCGCCCACGGCGGCGCGCCGGCCCGCGAGAACGGCACGCGCGTGTTCCGGCTGAGCCCGTTCGATCCGGACGCGCGGCTGATGATCCAGCAGATCTACGAGGATCTCAGCAAGCATGCGTCGTTCAGCGGCATCCTGTTCAGCGACGACGCCGTGCTCGACGACTACGAGGACGCGGGCCGGCATGCGCTGCGCATCTATGCGCAGTGGGGGCTGCCCGCCGATATCGGCAAGATCCGCGAGAACCCCGAACTGATGAAGCGCTGGACCCGCCAGAAGTCGCGCTACCTGATCGACCTGACCCGGCAGCTCGAGCAGATCGTGCTGGCCCACCAGAACGTCGGCGACGTGCTGACCGCGCGCAACCTCTTCGCGATGCCGGTGCTCAAGCCCGAATCGGAAGCGTGGTATGCGCAGAACTACGACGACTTCCTCGCCGCCTACGACTACGTCGCGCTGATGGCGATGCCGTACATGGAGCAGGCGAAGGACCCCGAGGGCTGGCTGGACCAGCTCGTGCGGGCCGTGCGCGCGAAACAGCGCGGGCTGCAGCGTACCGTGTTCGAACTGCAGTCGTACGACTGGCGCGCGCACAAGGACGTGCCGGCCGGCACGCTGCTCACGCAGATGCGGCGGCTGCGCAGCGAGGGCGCCGTGAATTTCGGGTACTACCCGGACAACTTCCTGAACGGCCAGCCGGAACTCGACGCGATGCGCGACGTGATGTCGCTGAAGTCGCGCCTCGACCCCACCTCGATCAACGCGCTGATGCAGATGCAGCAATCGCAGGGGACGAAGACGCCATGACCACCCACAGCCTCATCACGCGCCTGCAGGATTTCGTTTTCTACTACCCGTTCTTCATGTCGTATCTGTGGATGATCGGCGGCGTCGTGCACTACTTCCTGCTGGAAGAAGGCCGCACGCTGTCGACCCGGACGATCGCGGCGAGCGGCATCCCGAAGATCTCGATCGTCGTGCCCTGCTTCAACGAAGCCGCGAACGCGCGCAGCGTGATCGGCCACCTGAACGGGATGCAGTATCCGAACTACGACATCATCGCGGTCAACGACGGCAGCCGGGATCGTACCGGCGAGATCCTCAACGCGCTGGCCGTCGAGATCCCGCGGCTGCTCGTGATCCACCACGCGCGCAACGAAGGCAAGGCGGTCGGGCTGACGACCGCGGCGGCCGTGTCGAACGCCGAATACCTGCTGTGCATCGACGGCGATTCGCTGCTCGCGCACGACGCGATCGGCTGGATGCTCGAGCACTTCCTGACCGACCCGGGCGTCGGCGCGGTGACCGGCAACCCGCGCATCCGCACGCGCACGTCGCTGCTCGGCCGCATGCAGGTCGGCGAATTCTCGTCGATCGTCGGGCTGATCAAGCGCACGCAGCAGGTGTACGGCCGCATCTTCACGGTGTCGGGCGTCGTCACGATGTTCCGCAAGACCGCGCTCGCCGACGTCGGCTACTGGAGCTCGGACATGCTGACCGAGGACATCGACATCAGCTGGAAACTGCAGTGCCGCGACTGGCGCGTCGTGTACGAACCGCATGCGCTGAGCTGGATCCTGATGCCCGAGACGCTCAAGGGGCTCTACCGGCAGCGGCTGCGCTGGTCGAAAGGCGGCATCCAGGTCCTGATGAAATATGCGGGCACGCTCGCGCGGCCGACGCAGATGATGATGTGGCCGCTGTTCGTCGAATACCTGATCGGCATCGCGTGGGCCTATTCGATGTCGTTCATCCTGCTGCTCGCGCTGCTGAACCTCGTCTACCCGCTGCCGCCGAGCTGGCACGTATCGGTCGTGCCGCACTGGCACGGGATGCTGCTGGTCGCGACCTGCATCCTGCAGCTGATCGTCGGCAGCATGATCGATCGTCAGTATGACGAAAAACTCCTGATGTATTTCCTGGACACCATCTGGTATCCCGTTGCTTTCTGGCTGATCAGCATGATCACCACCGTCGTCGCCCTGCCGGCCGTCGTGCTGCGGGGCCGCGGCAAGCGGGCCGTATGGGTCAGCCCCGACCGAGGCATTCAACATGAAAAACGCGCCGATTATTGACCTTTCCCTGCGCACGCCGCGCGAAATGATCACCGAACGCGGCCGCGTCGTCGGCTCCGTGCTGGTCGTCTGGTTCCGCCTCGTGCGGCCGGCGCTGGTCGGAGCCGTGTGGGCATCGATCTGCATCTATACGTACCGCTACCTGCTGCCGTTCAACGAAGCCGAGATGCCGATCGAGCAAATGGTGTTCTACGCGACCTCGATCGCGCTCATCGCGGGCACGATCGTCACGTGGCTGATCGCGGGGCGCGTCGTGCATCCGCTCGCCCACCGGCTGCGCGTGTCGAAGATGCTGCGGCGCTCGGCCAGCGCGAAGGCGCGCTCGGTGCCGTCCACCGCGCTGGCCGGTGCCCGCCGGCGCGGCGCGCGGCGCACGACGCGCATTCTCGTCGCGTCGCATGACGCGAACGGTTCGATTTCCGGCATCGAATGGGTAGCCCACGCGGGGCCGCCGCCCCGCGAGTAAGTCAGCGGAGACGCGCCGCCGCGCACCGGACGCCCCCGTGCCGCGCGGCGCCGCTCCAGACGCCGCGCTGCCATGCATCGCCGGCAGGCCGGCAACTTCTTCTGGACGAGGTGAATCATGTGCGGAATCGTCGGAGCAAGCGGCCTGAACAATCAGGTGCCGCAACTGGTCAATGCGTTGAGCCGGCTCGAGTATCGCGGCTACGATTCGTGCGGCATCGCCGTGCAGGACGACGGCCGCCTGCGCAGCGAACGCACGTTGCGGCGCGTGACGGACCTGCAGGCGCGCGTGCTGACGCTCGGCCTGGAAGCGCAGACCTGCATCGCGCATACGCGCTGGGCGACGCACGGCGCGCCGTCGGAAATGAACGCGCATCCGATCATGTCCGGCGACACGATCGCGGTCGTGCACAACGGGATCATCGAGAACCACGACGCGCTGCGCGCGGAGCTGCGGGAGCGCGGCTACACGTTTCGCGGCCAGACCGACACCGAGGTGATCGCGCACCTGATCCACAGCGTCTATCGCGACGACCTGTTCGACGCGGTCGTGCGCGCCGTCAAGCGGCTGCACGGCGCCTATGCGATCGCGGTCCTCAGTGCGCACGAGCCGCAGCGCCTCGTCGCCGCGCGCGCCGGCTCGCCGCTCGTGATCGGCATCGGCGCCGAGCAGAACTACCTCGCGTCGGACTGCGCGGCGCTGGGCGACCTGACCGACCGCTTCGTCTACCTGGAGGACGGCGACGTCGCGCTGATCACGCCGGAACGCATCGCCGTGGTCGACTCCGGCGGGCACGAAGCCCGGCGCCCGCTGTGCCAGATGAAGGCGCGCGAGGGAGACGCCGCGCTCGGCCCGTACCAGCACTTCATGCAGAAGGAGATCTTCGAGCAGCCGAAGGCGATCGACAGCACGCTCGACGGCATCGACACGATCTCGCCGGCGCTGTTCGACGCGACCGACGGCACGCGCGCGCGGCTGTCGAGCGTCAGGAGCGTGCTGCTGCTCGGTTGCGGCACCAGCTACTACGCGGGACTGACCGCGAAATACTGGCTGGAGAGCATCGCCGGCATTCCCGCGCAGGTGGAGATCGCCAGCGAATTCCGCTACCGCGACACGGTGGCCGATCCACGCACGCTCGTGGTCGGCATCTCGCAGTCGGGCGAAACGGCCGACACGATCGGCGCGATCGAGCAGGCGCGCGCGATGGGCCAGGAACTGTCGCTGGCGATCTGCAACGTCGCGACCAGCACGATCGCGCGCAATGCGCCGCTGCGGTTCCTCACGCGGGCCGGCATCGAGCTCGGCGTCGCGTCGACGAAAGCGTTCACGACGCAGCTCGTCGCGCTGTTCGTACTGACGCTCACCCTCGCGCAATTGCGCGGCCGGCTCGACGCGGCGCAGGTCGCGACGCACCTGAAGCAGCTGCACGCGCTGTCCGGCCGCATCGGCCATGCGCTTGCGCTGGAAACGCAGGTCATGGGCTGGGCCGCGAAGTTCGCGCGCACCGAGAATGCGTTGTTCCTCGGGCGCGGCATCCACTTCCCGATCGCGCTGGAAGGCGCGCTGAAGCTCAAGGAAGTGTCGTACATCCACGCGGAAGGGTATGCGGCCGGCGAGCTGAAGCACGGCCCGCTCGCGCTCGTCACGAGCGCGATGCCCGTCGTCACGATCGCGCCGGACGACCGCCTGTTCCAGAAGCTGAAGTCCAACATGGCCGAGGTGCGCGCGCGCGGCGGACGGCTCTACGTGCTGGCGGGCAGTCAGCTCGAAATCGACGCCGACCGCGACACGCACCTGATCCGCGTGCGCGAGTCGGGCGACCTGCTGTCGCCGATCGTCAACGTGATCCCGCTGCAACTGCTCGCGTATCACGTCGGCTGCGCGCGCGGCGCCGACGTCGACAAGCCGCGCAACCTCGCGAAATCGGTGACCGTCGAATGAAACGGCGCCCGCGCCCGGTGCCCGCGCCCGCGCGATGCGTCGCGGCCGCGCTTTGCGGTGCGTGCGGCATCGGCGCGGCGCCGCCGGTCGCCGTCGCCGCCGCGCCGGTCGTTCACACGGTCACCGTCCAGGCTTCGCCGTCGCCGCAGGCCACCGGCGACCCGCGCCGCTTCATGCACGGCATCGGCGTGGCCGACGCCGGCGACGGCAAGCGCTGGGTGTTCTTCAGCAGCTCGGGCATCGAGCCGCGTGGCGCGTTGCGCGGCGGCAGCTGGCCGCACGACGTGTACGTCGGCGAATGGCGCCCCGGCGAGCCGCGCCTGCTGCACGTTCACACGTTCATCAGCCGCCCCGAGGCGCAGGAACCGGTATCGATCGCGCAAAACGCGCGCGGCGACATCTTCGTCACGTTCGAGGACGGCTGGAAGGCGCCGCAGGAGGTCAGCCAGCGCTACGGCATCTACCGCCGCGACCTGAAGCCGGTCAAGCCCTACCCGAACGACGTCGAGTCGGGCGGCCATTCGGGGCACGTCGCGACGGTCGGCGAACGCTTCGTCGTGTTCTATTCCGCCGACTGGGTCGACGGCGGCGGCGTCGACAATCTCGGTTCCGGCAACGGCGTCTACCTGAAGACCTACGACGCGGCCGGACACGTGCTGAACCACGTCGCGGTCGCGCCGCACCGCCGCGAATGGTGGCCCGTGATCGCGGGCTCGCCGCGCACCGCGCTGCTCGTGTGGCAGAAATTCATCGAAGGCAGCACCGACGCGACGCTCGAATACGCGATGTTCGATCCCGTCACGGCGAAGCTCGACATGCTCGGGACGCTGAACGACAGGATCCGGTATTACGTGTACTCGTCGGCCTACGTGACGGAGATCGACCGCTTCATCGTCGTCACGACGACGGCCGACGATCGCGGCATCGCGATGCTGATCGCGCCGGACGGCCGCCGCACGGCGACGCTCGACTGCCTGCCCGCATCGGTGCGCGAATCCGGCATCGGCGTCGCCGGCACGCATGCGTACGTGCCGACCCGCGACGGGCGGCTGCTGACACTGGCGCTCGGGGCCTCGACGATTACCGCGAGCGGCGTGCAGCGCTCGCCGATTCCGTGGGGCTCGACCGGCATCGCCGGATTCCCGGCCCGCGGGTCGGCCATGCATTTCGTGTCGCTGACGCCGTCGGGCACGCACGAAGCCGATTTCGAACCCGGGCGCGACACGCCGATGCCGAACGACGCAGCGCGTTGCTCGAGTCATTGACGACAGTCCGGCCGTCGGTCATGTCGTCAGCGCGGGCCGGCCTCGCGCGCCCCTTTCCTCAGCGGAATTCGCCAGCGCCGCGCGTAGCGGATAGACTGTCGCCCGATTCCTTCCATCGCCCGCGGCGCCCGACTCCTGCTGCCGCCGGAACGTCCTTTCCCGGAGAACGAATGCTGAAGCGCCAGTGGTTTTCGCTCGTGCTGCTGACGGTTTGCCTGCTCGGACAACGCGCGTCGGCGCAGTCCACGCTCGAACTCGACACCGACGGCACCGCCCGCCCCCTCACCCGGCAGACGCTGCTCGCGCGCCCCGATGCGGCGGACATCCACGTGCCGCGCGACATCGCGTACGGCCGGCCGATGACGTTCCGCGCGGTGCCGTTCGCCGCGCTGCTCGGCGACACGCCGCTGCCGGCCGACGGCGTGCTCGAAACGCGCGCGGCCGACGGCTTCGCCGCGCAACTGCCGCTGGATCTCGTGCGCCCCCACGCCCCGGCCCGCGCCGTCCCGTGGCTCGCGATCGAGGACCCGGCCCATCCGTGGCCGAAGCTGCCCGGCAAGCCGGTCAGCGCCGGGCCGTTCTACCTCGTGTGGCTCGGGCCGGACGCGTCGTCGGTGCGCGGCGAGCAGTGGCCGTACCAGGTCGTGCGCGTCACGATCGAATCGTCGCCGCTCGCGCGCTGGCCGTCGCTGGCCGTCGATCCGGCCTTGCCCGCCGACGATCCGGCCCGCGCGGGCCAGCGGCTGTTCGTCACGCAATGCCTCGCCTGCCACCGGCTCGACGGTGCGGGCAGCAGCCACGCCGGCCCCGACCTGAACACGCCGATGAATCCGGTCGACTACTTCCAGCCGGCCGCGCTGCGCCGCTATATCCGCGACCCGGCGTCGGTACGCGACTGGCCGGGCCGCCGCATGCCGGCCTTTCCGCCCGACCAGCTGAGCGACCGGGAACTCGACCAGATCGTCGCGTATCTCGCGTACCGGGCAAAGCGCAAGGCCGGCCAGTAACGGGCAGCCGGATCATCCAGGGGACGTTGATGACATCACGCGACACGCTGTTCACCATCGCGCCGATCGACGCCGCGCAGACGCACCCGCTCAGGGCGACGATCCTGCTCAACGGCGACCTGAACGCATGCGAGCTGGCCGGCGACCATGCGCCGACGACGCTGCATGTCGGCGTGCGCGACCGGTCGGGCATCGTCGCCGTCGCGTCGCTCTGCGAGGAACCGCGCGACGACGATCCCGCGCAGCCGGCGTGGCGGCTTCGCGGAATGGCCGTCCACCCTGCCGTGCGCGGCATGGGATTCGGACGCGTGCTGGTGCAGGTCTGCGTGCGGCACGCGGAAGAACGCGGGGCCGCGCTCGTCTGGTGCACGGCACGCGAAGCGGCGTACCGGTTCTATGAAAAGCTCGGGTTTGCGGCCGATGGTGCGTTGACGACGATGCCGGGCCGCACCGATACGGCGTTCCACGTGATGCGCCGCTACATCGACCGGCATTCGCGGTCGGTCTGACGCAACGCGCGCGCTGGCGTCACGCCAGACGAACGCCTGCCCGGCCCGGCGAAACCCTGCCGCCGGGCCGGGCGCGTCACGCTCAGGCTTCCTGCGCGCTTCGCAGCACCGCGCGCAACAGCACGTCGGCGCCCGCCGCCGCCCATTCGGGCGTGATCGCTTCGGCCTCGTTGTGGCTCAGCCCGTCGACGCACGGCACGAAGATCATCCCGGTCGGCGCGACGCGCGCGACATAACACGCGTCGTGGCCCGCGCCGGACACGATATCCATGTGCGACAGACCGAGCGCCTCGGCCGCGTCGCGCACTGCGTCGATGCAGCGCGGCGCGAACGGAACCGGCGGGTACGTGAAGATCTGCTCGATCCGCGCGCCGAGGCCGGACGCGTCCGCCACGCGTGCGAGTTCCGCGCGCAGCGCCGCGTCCAGTTCGTCGAGTACCGCATCGTCGGGATGGCGGAATTCGACCGTGAAGAAGCAGCCGCCCGGCACCGTATTGCGCGAGTTCGGCCGCGCCTCGATCATCCCGACCGTCGCGCGCGCATGCGGCGCGTAACGACGGCCGAGTTCGTCGAGAAACGAGATCATCCGTGCGGCGCCGACCAGCGCATCGCGACGGAATGCCATCGGCGTCGTGCCCGCGTGCGCGTCGACACCGGTCAACGTCACTTCGTACCAGCGTTGCCCCTGCCCGGCCGTCACGACGCCGATCGTCTTGCCGGCCCGTTCGAGAATCGCGCCCTGCTCGATATGCAGTTCGTACGCCGCGTGCACCGGATAACCGCCGACGGGCGCCGCGCCCGCATAGCCGATCCGCTCGAGCTCGTCGCCGATCGTCCGGCCCGTGCCGTCGGTACGCGACAGCCCGTATTCGAGCGTATAGACGCCGGAAAACACGCCGGCCGACACCATCGCCGGCGCGAAGCGCGAGCCTTCCTCGTTGGTCCAGATCACGACGTCGACCGGGCGCTCGGTCTCGATGCCCGCGTCGTTCAGCGCACGCACGACCTCGAGGCCGCCGAGCACGCCGTAGATGCCGTCGTACTTGCCGCCCGTCGGCTGCGAATCGGCGTGCGAACCGGTCATCACCGGCGCGGCATCGGGATTCCGGCCGGGGCGGCGCGCGAACACGTTGCCCATTTTGTCGACGCGCACCGTGCAGCCGGCCTCTCGCGCCCATTGCACGAACAGGTCGCGCGACTCGCGATCGAGATCGGTCAGCGCGAGGCGGCAGACGCCGCCCTTCGGCGTCGCGCCGATCTGGGCCATCCGCTCGAGCGACGCCCACAGGCGGTCGCCGTCGACGCGCGGTACGTTGACGGTGTTCTCATGCATCGCCGTGCTCCGTAGAACCTTGCAGCGCATAGCGGAAATCGCAACGCTTGCCGCCCTGCATGATCGTGCTCGTGCGCGTGAGCGCGATATCCGGCGCATAACCCTGGATGAAATAGCTGTCGCGCGCGCAGCTGAGCAGGTGCCCGATCTCGCCGAGCCCCATCGCGTGATACATCTCCGCGTAGCGGCAGCGATGCACGTCGTAGTCGTAATGCGTGTCGTCCGCGCGCCGCACCTCGACGTCGAGCGCATCGTCCTTCTCCCACAGCACCTGCAGCGCGATGAACGACTTCACGCTCGTGCCGTCCGGCTCCTGCGCGGCGAACGTGCGGCCCGCGTCGACGGCCGCGCCGCGCACGGCTTCCGCGATCACGGCCTGCGCGCGCTCGGTGCCGAACTCGCGCTTCATGATCTCGTAGATCGGCTTGATGATTTCCGCTTCGATGCGGCGCCGCGCGAGGATCCCGAGGCGCGTGTCCTCGGGTGCGGCGGCGGATGTCGGGCTGGATTCGGTCATGGGGATCGTCTTTGTCTCGTGGGGTTTACTTGGCCGCGGTGCGCGAACCGCCGAGCACGTCGACGACGGCCCACTTGCCGCCGCGCACCTGGTAGATCGTGAAGGCCGGGTCCTTCAGGTTGCCTTCCGGGTCGAACGCGATACGCCCGGTCACGCCCGGCCGGTCGATGGCGCGCACCGCCGCGACGAGCTTCGCCGGCTGCGTCGTGCCGGCCTTCTGCGCGGCGGCGATCAGCGTGGCCGCCGCGTCGTACGCGAACGGCGCATGCAGTTCGATCGGTGCATGAAAGCGTGCCTGGTATTGCGTGTCGAACGCCTGGCCGCCCGGCATCCGGTCGAGCGGCAGGCCCGGTTCGAGCGCCGTCACGCCGTCGCCGTCCTTGCCCGCGAGCGACAGGAAGGTCTGGCTCACGAAGCCGCCCGCGCCGAGCAGCGGCGCATTGACGCCGAGCTGGCGCATCCGGCGGGCGATCGGCGCGGCCTGCGCATCGAGGCCGCCGAAGAACACGAGATCCGCGTGCTTGCCCTTGATCGCGGTCAGCACGCCGCTGAAATCGGTCGTCTTGTCGTTCACGTACTGGCGATCGACGATCGCGCCGCCGTTCGCCTGCACGCCCTTGATGAACTGGTCGGCCAGTCCCGCGCCGAACGACGTGCGATCGTCGATCACCGCGATGCGCTTCGCCTTCAGCGTCTTCACCGCATACGCGCCGGTGAAATTGCCGCCCGCATCGTCGTGGCCCATGATCCGGAACGCCGTCGCGTAGCCCTGCTGCGTGTATTGATGGCCGGTGGACGCCGGCGCGATCTGCGGGATGCCCGCGTCGCGGTACACGCGCGACGCCGGCACGCTGCAGCCCGTGTTCCAGTGACCGACGACGCCGATCACGTGCTGGTCGACGAGCTGCTGCGCCACCGCGACGGCCGTGCGCGGATCGGACTGGTCGTCGGCCGCGACGAGCTTGTAGACGACCGGCTTGCCGCCGATGGTCGGATGCTTGGCGTTCGCGTCGTCGATCGCGAGTTGCGCGCCGTTCTGCAGATCCTTGCCGATCCGCGCGGACGGGCCAGTCAGCGGCGCGGCGAGACCGATCAGGATCGTCTGCGGTGCGGATTGCGCGAACGCGGGAACGGAGGCGACCAGGGCGGCCGCTGAGAATGCGAGGCTGGCGGAGAGGAAAGCGATTTTCATGTGTGGAGGATCGGCAGGTCGAATCAAAACATGAAAAATATTAAATATTCAACACCCAAGCCCCAAATACCCAATTGTTGGATGCTTATGCCGTTTCCGGAACATTAACGTATACGACTGTATATAAAGCATATTTTCATGTTGTCGCTTACCCTGACTTTTCGATAAAATTCGATACATGAAAAATATCGAACAATTACCGCACGATCCGCCGCTGCGCGCGGTGCGCGCGTTCGAAGCGTTTGCGCGTCTCGGGTCGGTCACCGCGGCGGCGGGCGAACTCGACATCACGCCGTCGGCCGTCAGCCATCAGCTGCAACTGCTGGAAGCGTTCATCCAGACGCCGCTGACGGTCCGCGAAGGCCGGCTGCTCGCGCTCACCGACGAAGGGCGCGATTATTACCGCTCGATCAGCGCGGCGTTCTCGGTGCTGCGCAGCGCGACGCGCTTCGTGCGCGACCGCTCGTCGCTGCGGCAGATCACCGTCAGCCTGATTCCGCTGCTCGGCATCGGCTGGTTCATTCCGCGGCTGCACGCGTTCCTCGCCGACAACACGGACGTCGACGTCACGGTGCTGTACGCCCATCACCGCAACTACCGAAGCGACGCGTCGGACCTGTCGATCCGCTTCGGCACCGGCGACTGGCCCGGCTACCGCTGCGAACGGCTGCTGCCGGGCGCGATGGTGCCGATGTGCAGCCCGTCGTTCCTGACGCGCCACGGGCCGTTCCGCACGCCGGCCGATCTCGCCCGGGCGCCGCTCGTGCACGACGAGGATCGCAGCACGTGGGTCAACTGGCTGCAGGGTGCCGGCGTGCGGCACGTGTCGCACGCGGTGGGGCCGATGTTCGAGGATGGGCAGCTCACGCTGAGCGCCGCGCGTGCGGATCTCGGCGCGGCGCTGCTGCGCGCGCCGCTGGTCGAGCGCGAGCTGGCGAACGGCGAGCTCGTGAAGCTGTTCGATCACGCGCTCGACGACGGGCGCGATTACTACCTGTGCACGCGCGAGGACGCGGACATGCCGGACGGGGCGCGGCGGCTCGCCGAGTGGCTGAGGAAGATGGCGGGGATCTGAGCGGAACGTGCCGCGCCGGCGGAACGACGCTCGGAATGGTAAAAGCGCTCTTCGACACCAACATCCTGATCGACTATTTGGGCGGCGTGGAATCGGCACGCGTGGAACTGGGCCGCTACGACTATCGAGCGATCAGCACGATCTCGTGGATGGAGGTGCTGGCCGGTACGCCCGCACAGGACGAGGCGCCCATCCGCGCATGGCTCTCGTCGTTTGATGTCATCGCGCTCGACCACACCGTTGCGAATCGCGTCGTGACAATCCGTCAGGAGCGGCGCATCCGCCTGCCCGACGCAATTGTCTGGGCATCGGCACAAGTCAACGGGCTCCTGCTCGTGTCGCGCAACACGAAGGACTTCCCCGCCACCGAACCCGACGTCCGCGTTCCCTACGCGCTCCGAGCCGTCGCCTACCGCGACACCTTGCCCTCCCGTCGCACCGGACACGATCGCGCGAGACGTTCGTCCAGCGCCCGCGCTCGTCCGCATTCGACAGCCATCCGCCCCGCACTCGACAAGCCGCTCCCACAGGCCCGCACAATCAAGGGCCGGAAGCAGATAGAAAATCCCGATGCCCCGGATTGAAACAAGCAATTTCACAAGCTCCGGGTGAACCCGGATACTGGCAACACTCCACTCACCACTGAAGACAAGGAATTCTCCAGATGCCGATCATCAACACCCAAATCAAGCCGTTCAAGGCAACCGCTTACCACAACGGCGATTTCGTGCCCGTCTCGGAAGAGAACTTCAAGGGCAAGTGGTCCGTCGTCGTGTTCTACCCGGCCGACTTCACGTTCGTCTGCCCGACCGAGCTGGGCGACCTCGCCGACCGTTACGCGGAATTCCAGAAGCTGGGTGTCGAAATCTACGGCGTGTCGACCGACACGCACTTCACGCACAAGGCATGGCACGACACGTCGGACACGATCGCCAAGATCAAGTACCCGATGATCGGCGACCCGACGCTCACGCTGTCGCGCAACTTCGACGTGCTGATCGAGGAAGAAGGAATGGCCCTGCGCGGCACGTTCGTGATCAACCCGGAAGGCGAGATCAAGCTGTGCGAAATCCACGACAACGGCATCGGCCGCGACGCAGGCGAACTGCTGCGCAAGGTGCAGGCTGCGCAATACATCGCGGCGCACCCGGGTGAAGTGTGCCCGGCCAAGTGGACGCCGGGCGCGGAAACGCTGACCCCGTCGCTCGACCTGATCGGCAAGATCTGACGATCGCGCCGCCCGCCATCGCACGAGGCGCGCGATGGCGGGCCGCCGCGGCACGCGGCCCGCACCCTCCTCCGGCACGACGTGCCCGACCAGCATAATCAATACGGAATCCGAAACGCCATGCTCGACGCCAATCTCAAGAACCAACTCAAAGCGTACCTCGAAAAAATCACGCGCCCGATCGAACTCGTCGCTTCGCTCGACGACAGCGCGAAATCGCAGGAACTGCTGGCGCTGCTGAACGAGATTGCGTCGCTGACGGATCGCGTGACCGTTGCGGAACGCCGCGACGACGCCGAGCGCAAGCCGTCGTTCTCGATCGGCGAACCCGGCAAGCCGGCCGGCATCCGCTTCGCCGGCATCCCGATGGGCCATGAATTCACGTCGCTCGTGCTCGCGTTGCTGCAGACGGGCGGCCACCCGATCAAGCTCGACGACGACGTGATCGAACAGATCCGCGCGCTCGACGGCGATTACGCATTCGAGACGTATTTCTCGCTGTCGTGCCAGAACTGCCCGGAAGTCGTGCAGGCGCTGAACGTGATGTCGCTGATCAACCCGCGCATCCGCCACGTCGCGATCGACGGCGCACTGTTCCAGGATGAAGTCGAGTCGCGCCAGATCATGGCCGTGCCGACGATGTTCCTGAACGGCGCGTCGTTCGGCCAGGGCCGCAGCAGCGTGAAGGAAATCCTCGCGAAGCTCGACACGGGCGCCGGCGAACGCGCGGCGAAGTCGCTCGAAAACAAGCCGGTGTTCGACACGCTGATCGTCGGCGGCGGCCCGGCAGGCGCGGCAGCCGCCATCTACTCGGCGCGCAAGGGCATCGCGACGGGCGTCGTCGCCGAGCGTTTCGGCGGCCAGGTGCTCGACACGATGGCGATCGAGAACTTCGTGTCGGTGCAGGAAACCGAAGGGCCGAAGTTCGCGACCGCGCTCGAGCAGCACGTGAAGCAGTACGACGTCGACATCATGGACGTGCAGCGCGCCGACGCGCTGATTCCGGGCGACGTGCACCAGATCCGCCTCGCGAACGGCGCGGTGCTGAAGGCGAGGACGATCGTGCTCGCGACCGGCGCGCGCTGGCGCGAAATCAACGTGCCGGGCGAGCGCGAGTACCGCAACCGCGGTGTCGCGTACTGCCCGCACTGCGACGGCCCGCTGTTCAAGGGCAAGCGCGTCGCGGTGGTCGGCGGCGGCAACTCGGGCGTCGAGGCCGCGATCGACCTGGCCGGCATCGTGAAGGAAGTCACGCTGATCGAATTCGGCGCGCAACTGCGCGCGGACGAAGTGCTGCAGCGCAAGCTGCGCAGCCTGCCGAACGTGACGATCGTCACGCAGGCGCAGACGACCGAGCTGACCGGCGACGGCAGCAAGCTGAACGGGCTCGTCTACAAGGATCTGCGCTCGGGCGACACGCGGCGCATCGATCTCGAAGGCGTGTTCGTGCAGATCGGCCTCGTGCCGAACACCGAATGGCTGAAAGGGACGGTCGAACTGTCGAAGCACGGCGAGATCGTCGTCGATGCGCGCGGTGCGACGTCGGTGCCGGGCGTGTTCGCGGCCGGCGACGTGACGACGGTGCCGTTCAAGCAGATCGTGATCGCCGTGGGCGAAGGCGCGAAGGCGTCGCTCGGCGCGTTCGACCACCTGATCCGCCAGGACGTGGCGCCGGCCGCCGCGCCGCAGCCGCAAGCGGAAGAAGCGGTCGCCGCATAACGCCCTTCGGCGTACCGGATTGTCTCTCTTGGCCCCGCATGCTTTGGTCGGCATGCGGGGTCCTTTTTATTCGGAAGTTGGCGCGGCTACTTGGTTGCGGTCGGATCGCCGTTCGCGGGCGCGGGTGTCGTCGACTTGAAGTTGCTCGATGCGCGGACCAGTTGCTCGGTCATCGCGGCGGCGACCGGATTCGCGCCGGACGAATTCCCCTGGCGGGACGAACCGGCGCTTGCCGACATCGACGACATCGGCGGCGGCGGCAACGACGGGTCGAGCTTCGCCGATTCCCGGACCAGCGCGGCCGTCTCCGGCGTTTCGGATTTCGTCGCGGCCGGCGCGGCGGCTGCATGGCGTTCGAGGCCGTCGCGCTTGCGCGGCGCACGTTGCGCGACCTGCGCGGATGCGGCCGATGGAGCGGGTTTGACGGCCGGCGCCGGCGGGGTCGAATCCTGCGCATCCACCGTCACCACGTTGACTTTCGGCGGCGGTGCGGCGGGCTTCGTCACCGGTTGCGGCTTGTCGCTGACGACCGGAACCGCGGGCACGGCCGCAGGCGCGGCGTCGATCCGCGCGGTTTCAGCCGGCGCAGGCGTGGGTGCGGACGGAGGCGGCGCGGCCGCGACCTGTTTCGATGCCGTCGCGGCAGCCGGTGCCGGCGGCGCGATGGCGCCCTGCACCGCATGATCGTTGCTCGCGGGTGCCGCGGCGACCGGCGCGGCCGAATCGCCGATGCCGGCGTCTTCGATCGCACGGTGGTCCGCGCGCAGGAGCATCACGTAGCCAGTGCCGGCCGCGGCTACCAGGAGCGCACCGGCGATCATCAAGGTCTTGCGGGTACTCGTCATGCTTGCTCACCGATCATTTCGACGTGAACAAGCCATCATACGCGGCCATCGGTCATTGATCCCGCATGAATACATTTGGTTGCATTGATGGCGGCCGAGGGCCGCCGATGCGATGCCGCGCGCCCTATCGTCAGACGGAAAAATGCCTGCTCGTCCCCGTCAGATACAGAAAATTGCAACCGCGATCCCGCCGAACAGCAGCCACTTCACGATGTAGTACACGGTGCGATTCCATGCCTTCAATCGCTTGCCAGCGCGGCGAATCGCATACAGGTACCTGAACGTACGATTGAGGCCGCCCGTGCGATCGCCCGTTTCGTTCGGCGACGCCGCCGCGCGCATCAGCAGTTGCCCGAACGCATCGTTGATGCGCTGCGCCCAGCGATATCTCATCGGGCGGTCGATGTCGCAGAACAGGATCACGCGATCGTGCCCGGTGCGGTTTTCGGCCCAGTGCAGGTACGTCTCGTCGAACATCACGGCCTCCCCGTCCCGCCATGCATACGACTCGCCGTCCACGACGATCCGGCACGCGTCGTCGTTCGGCGTATCGAGCCCGAGGTGGTAGCGCAGCGAGCCTGCGTACGGATCGCGATGCAGCCCGAGTTTCCCGCCCGGCGGCAACTGCGCGAACATCGCCGCCTTGATCGACGGAATCTGCGACAGGATCTCGACCGAGCGTGGACACAGCGCCTGCGCGGACGGATGCGGCGCGTCGTACCACTTCAGGTAGAAACGCTTCCAGCCGTGGCGAAAGAACGAATTGAAGCCGATGTCGTTGTACTCGCCGGACGCCTTGATCCGGCTCGCGTCGCGCAACGCGAGCGCTTCGCCGCGAAACGTGCGCCATTCGCGCCGTAGCACCGCGAGCTCCGGAAAGTGATCCGTATCGAGAAACGGCGTGGTCGGCACCGACGAGAACGCGTAAGAAAAGCAGTTCAGCGGTGCGGTGAAGGTCGAGTGATCGGATAGTTGCCTGAACAACCTGTGCCGAACCTTGCCGCGCCGATGCGTATACACGACACACGCAACGAACACGATCAACAGGACCCAGCGCATCGATATTTCCCCCGTAAGCTGTTTGCCGAAATTCTAGGTAGGGGGAAAAATTCCTGCACTGACGCGCAGGTCGTGCCGCGTGCGTCGTCACGACGCGGCGCGTTGCCGGATCGACCGTACCGAAACGCCGAAAGGCCCGAGAATACGGGCTTTTCGGGCCATCGTGGCGCGCGTGCGGCGTGCTCCCGACGCAGGCGCCGCCGGCGATTATTCCGGAAACGGCAAATCAGTTTGTCGGTCTGCACGCATACCGAACGCGTTCAGCGTCGCACGCAAACAGGCAACCGGTGCGCCCCATCCCCGACATGATTGCGTCGACGGTCGGCAGCACACCGCTCTTGTCGCACGCCGCGCGAGTCATGTTCAGGTCGACCGCCGAGCGGACGGCATGCGAACGTCGCATCCTCGAACGACGGAATTCGCAACAGGGTTTCACCGAGCGCGGGCACGGCATCCGACAAAGCGCGGCATCGTGGGCGGTCAGGCCCCGGGCGCGCATGCCTGACACGCAGGAACCAGTTCGTGTGAGGGAGACCGCATCGCACTTTTCCGATTGGTTAAACCTGAATTTCGTACTCGTCCCATTAAAAATCCCGCCCCGTTCGATGAAAATCCCAAATCTGATCGGAGTTCGACATATCTGCCCTTCCATACGACGACATTTCGCCGGGAAATCCCCATGAACCTCACGAATCCATTTCATCCTGCCTCGATATCGGCTTGTTCAAGACGTGTATTCCGCCGCGCGTCACTGCCCGTCGTCCTGACGCTCATGGCCGCCTTCGTCACACATGACGCGTTGGCACTCACCCAGGTCACCGCATTCGGCTCGACGCTGAACGTACCGAGCACCACTGCGGCCGGAACGGTCCTGAGTCGCCATGCCATTCCGAAAAATCAGCTTTGCGGCGCGCTTGCCAAGTGCGACGTCTACGCGATCTCGTTATGGCCGAACGGCGGAGGCGCCTTCGCGCCCGGCCCCGATATCGCCACCAACGTCCCCGGCATTTCGGCGCGGCTGCTGATCGGCGGCCAACCCGCCACCCGGGCCGACTACGGATCTGCCGGCATGCCGATTACCGTCTCGTCATCTCTTGAGGTCCAGCTCGTGCGAGATTCGCGGCCGCTTGAGCCCGGCAGCCTTGCCGGCCAGGCCGGCGGAAATCCTTCGTACTTCTATATTTGCACGTCGCCTCGCGGAACATCCACATCCTATTGCGGTTCGTCGTACGACGGTCTTGCGATCGCGCTGGCGGCCAAGGTCAAGCTGGTCAACGGCACCTGCGGCACGCCCACCCAGTCCATCACGCTGCCGGGTGCCGCCGCCGCTCAATTCAAAGGTGTCGGATCGACCGGCAACAACGCATCCACGCAGAGCTTCAATCTGCGATTCGAAAATTGCCCGCCGGGCTATACGCGCATCGGTTACACGCTCACGCCGATCGGTGGCGCGTCGTCCGCCATTCCCGGTGCATTGCCGCTGCGTGGCGGATCGACCGCAAAAGGTATCGCCATCAAGATCACGGACGCATCCGGATTGCCGGCCGCCTTCGATTCCTCGTTGCGGCTTGGCGCATACTCGTCCTCGACGGGCGGCACCTACACGCTTCCGATGGTTGCCGGCTATGTCCAGACGGAGGCCGTCGTCACGCCGGGCACGGTCATGGGCGCCATGTCCGTCCTGGTCGACTATCAGTAACCGCCTGCGCCTTCACATCCGCGTCTCAAGCCGGACGCGTGATTCGGGGGCGCCGGTTCAACTGCACCTCATTCCGGAAACGGCAAATCGGTTTGTCCGTCTGCGCGCATACCGAACGTGTTCAGCGTCATCGCGACGAGTGCGTAGTAACCGAGCAGCGCGACGAGGTTCACCACGGTCTCGTGGCCGAAGCGCGCCTGTGCGCGCGCGAACGTCGCATCGCTCACGCGGCGCGTGTCGTACAGCTCGCTGGCGAACGCGTATATCAGTGCGTCGTCGTCCGATTCGAATGCGGGCGCGACGCCCAGCCGGATCGCTTCGGCCGTCGCCGCCGGCACACCGGCGTCAAGCGCGATCGGATGATGGATGTGCCACTCGGCCTGCGAGCGCCAGCGCGCGGCCGTCACGAGAATCGCGAGTTCCGACAGGCGCAGCGGCAGGCCCGTGCGATAGCGGCAGAACGCGCCGAGCTTCTGCGCGTGCTGGGCCAGCTCGGGGCTCGCGATCCAGCCGAGGAACGGCCCGTTCAGGTTGCCGCGCGGACCACTGAGGATGTCGGCCAGCACGGCCTTCTGCTCGTCGGTGGCCGATGCGGGATCGAAAGGAGGCAGTCTGTCTGTCATGGTCGGGATTCGATGAAGTCGGGATTCACGCGCCGGCCGACGCGAGCGCCGCGCCGATCGCGCCGGACAGCCGCTCGACGATCGTGTCGATCTGCGGCGCGGTACTGATGAACGGCGGCGCCACCAGGATGTGATCGCCGTGCACGCCGTCGATCGTGCCACCCATCGGGTACACCATCAACCCGCGCTGCATCGCTTCGCGCTTGACCGCCGCATGCAGCCTCAGCGCGGGATCGAACGTCGCCTTGGTGTCGCGATCGCGCACGAGCTCGACGCCGACGAACAGCCCGCGGCCGCGCACGTCGCCGACATGCGGATGCGTACCATAATGCTCGCGCAACGATGCACGCAACTGCTCGCCGCGCGCCTTCACGTTGTCGAGCAGTTTCTCTTCGGCGATCACGCGCTGGACTTCGAGCGCGGCCGCGCACGCGGTCGCGTGGCCGAGGTACGTGTGGCCGTGCTGGAAGAAACCCGAGCCGTCGACGATCGTCCGGTAGATGCGGTCGCTCACCAGTGTCGCACCGATCGGCTGGTAGCCCGCGCCGAGCCCCTTCGCGATCGTCAGCAGGTCGGGCGCGACGTCGTCTTCTTCGCACGCGAACAGGTAGCCGGTGCGCCCCATCCCCACCATGATCTCGTCGAGGATCAGCAGCACGCCGTATTTATCGCACACCGCGCGCATCTTCTTCAGGTACGTGCGCACCGGCGGCACCGCGCCGGCCGTTGCGCCCACCACCGTCTCCGCGACGAACGCCGCGACGTTTTCCGCGCCGAGTTCGACGATCTTCCGTTCAAGCTCGTCCGCCAGACGCTGCGCGTACGCTTCGTCGGTTTCGCCCGATTGCCGGTCGCGGTACGCATAACACGGGCTCACGTGATGCGCTTCGATCAGCAGCGGCAGGAACGGCTCGCGGCGCCATGCGTTGCCGCCGATCGCGAGTGCGCCGAGCGTGTTGCCGTGGTAGCTCTGCCGCCGCGCGATGAAATGCCGGCGCTGCGGCTCGCCCTTCTCGACGAAATACTGGCGCGCGAGCTTCAGCGCGGCCTCGATCGCCTCGGATCCGCCCGACACGAAATACACGTGTTCGAGGCCGGCCGGCGCGGCGTCGACGAGCCGGTCGGCGAGTTCTTCCGCCACGTCGGTCGTGAAGAACGACGTATGCGCGTACGCCAGTTGCTGCGCCTGCCGCTTGATCGCGTCGATCACGCGCTGGTTGCTGTGGCCCAGACACGACACGGCCGCGCCGCCGCACGCGTCGATATAGCGTTTGCCGGTCGAATCGATGATCTCGATGCCGTCGCCTGCAACGGCAACGGGCAAGGTGGCGCGCGGAGCGCGATGGAAAACGGTCGTCATGCGTGGCCTCATGGATCAGGACGCGTCGGGCGCGCGTCCGGACGGCACGATGCGCGTCGCGAAGCGCCGCGTGCCGTGTTGATGAACGGTGAAATCGATTGATGCCGAGCCAATCGCGAACACGGCGGTTGCCAGCGTATTCTCGCCGTCGGGGTCGGCCGGATCGTCACGGTAGATCGGCAGCCCTTGCGGCGCGCGATCGCCGAGCACGCGCCGCAATGCGCGTTCGTCGACCGCGTCGATGCCGGGCATCAGCGTGTCGACACGGCGCTGGCGGTCGGCCGACGATTGCGTGACGATCTGCGCTTGCGCGTCGCAACCGGGATGCACCAGATGGTTCGCATGGCCCGACAGTCGCGCGACGTCGACGACCGAACAACGCGCGACGCTCGCCTCGATGCTCAGCAAGCGTTCGTCGCCGGTCGCACCGAGCGTGTGATGAAAGCCGCTCGCGCGCGCATGCCCGCGCAGCACGTCGGCCGCCGCGTCGAGCGATGTCGCGTCGAGCACCGCGCGCGCGAGGATCATGCGCGGCACGCCGGCTGCCGGCGTGCGGATGCGCAGATTGTTGATCGTCTGCACGATGCCCGCGCGGTTCGCGGCAAACGTATGGCCCGGCAGCGAACCGGGGTAATAGAAACTGACGAAACCCGGCTTGCCGGCCGGCTGCACGTCGACGAGCAGGCAACGCTCGCGCAGGAACGGATCGCCGTCCTCGTTGTGCGCGATCCAGCGCGTGCCGTCGGCATCGCGCGCGGCGAGCGTCGTACAGCCGTCCGGCGCGTGATGGATCAGTTCGCCGCGGCAGTTCCACAGGAAGACGTCCTCGGCCGGCCAGCCGATGCCCGCCGCGATCCCGTCCAGTTCCGCGACGAGATCGGGGTAAGCGGCCAGCGCGGCCTGCCGCAGCGCATCGACGAACGGATGGCCGCGCCAGCCTCGCACGGCCTGCCATGCGCTGCTCTGCCGCATGTACGTGTCGAATACGGGGCGGGCAAGCTCGCCGAGGCGCACGCCGATGTCGAACGGCGCACCGGCGATGACGGGAGAAAGGGAAAGCGGCATGTCGGCCATCTCGGTTTCGTTCAGGACACGTGTTTCAGGAATTCCTTCAGGCGCGGCGTCGGCGGACGGTCGATCAGGTCGACCGGATGGCCGTCCTCGGCAATGCCGCCCTGATCCATGAACAGCAGCCGCGTGCCGACCCGCTTCGCGAAGCCGATCTCGTGCGTGACGACGATCATCGTCATCCCCTCGGTTGCGAGATCCTGCATCACTTTCAGCACTTCGTGGCGCAATTCCGGATCGAGCGCCGACGTCGGCTCGTCGAACAGCATCAGCCGCGGCCGGATCGCGAGCGCACGCGCGATCGCCACGCGCTGCTGCTGCCCGCCCGACAACTCCGACGGGTAATGATTCGCGCGCGATTCGAGGCCGACCTTGTCGAGCAGCGCCATCGCCTGGTCGCGCGCGTCGGCACGCGATGCACCGCGCACCTGGATCGGCCCGAACATCACGTTCTCGAGCGCGGTCATCTGCGGAAACAGGTTGAACTGCTGGAACACCATGCCGGCCTCGAGCCGGATGTTGCGGATCGTCGCCGCGTTGCCCCGCACGCTCTGGCCGTCGACGAGCAGCTCGCCGCCGGTGATTTTCTCGAGCGCGTTGATACAGCGCAACATCGTCGACTTGCCCGAACCGGACGGGCCGATCACGACGACCACCTCGCCCGCGTCGATCTTCAGGTCGATATGCTTCAGCACCGGCACGTGGCCGAAGCTCTTCGACACGTTCTGGAATTCGATCATGCTCATAAGATGCGCATCCTTTTCTCGACGATCCGCAGCGTCAGCGTCATGGCGCCGGTCAGCAGCAGATAGATGATCGCCACCGCCGTCCAGATCTCGACCGCCTGGAAATTGCCCGCGATGATTTCCTGCCCCTTGCGCGTCAGCTCGCCGACGCCGATCACGATGAACAGCGACGTGTCCTTCAGGCTCACGATGCACTGGTTGCCGAGCGGTGGAATCAGCCGCCGGAACGCGAGCGGCCCGACCACCTTGAGCAGCACGCGCGGCATCGACAAGCCCATCGCGAGCCCCGCTTCCGTCAGCCCCTTCGGAATCGACAGCAGCGCGCCGCGCACCACTTCCGCGAGATACGCGCCGGAATTCACCGTGATCGCGATGATCGCGGCCGTCAGGCCGTCGATGCGGATATGCGCGAGCAGCGGCAGCGCGAAGTACAGGAACATCACCTGCACGACGATCGGCGTGCCGCGGATCAGTTCAATATAGATCTGGGCGAGCACGTTCATCGCCTTCGGTCCGTATGCGCGGAACATCCCCGCGATCATCCCGACGATGAAGCCGCCCACCAGCCCGAAAAATGCGATGAACACCGTCAACCGGACCCCGTCCATCAGGTCCGGCAACGCCGCCCAGATCGCCGACCAATCGAAATTCACTTGTCGCTCCCCGTTCGAATCAAGACCGGCGCGGCCATCCGGCCGCGCCATGGTGCGCCGTCACGCTCACATCTTCGGCGGCTCGGCACCGAACCACTTCTTGTAGATCTGCGCGTAGCGGCCGTCGGCCTTGATCTTCACGAGCGACGCGTTGACCTTCGGCACGAGCGCGCTGCCCTTCGGGAAGCCGATCCCGTATTTGTCGCCGCTGACCGGCTGACCGGCGACCTTTACCTTGCCCTTGCCTTCGTTGTTCACGAAGAACAGGACGTTCGGCGTGTCGTGCATCGCCGCGTCGACGCGGCCGGCTTCGAGCGCGAGATAGGCCTGGTCGATGTTGGGGAACTGACGGACCTCCTTCGGCTTCAGGTGCGCCTTGATCCAGTCGATCGTCGCGGTGCCCGTCTTCGCGGCGATCACCTTGCCGTTCAGGTCGTCGATCGACTTGATCGACGTGTTGCCCGCCTGCACCATCGCCGCGAGGCCGCTGTCGTAGTAAGGGGCGGAGAAGTCGATCGCTTTCTTGCGCTCCTCCTTGATCGTCATCCCGGACAGCGCGACGTCGATGTTCTGCGTCTGCAGCGCCGGGATCAGGCCCGCGAAATCCATCGGCTGGATCGTGTATTTCCAGCCCTGGTCCTTCGCGATCTCGGCCCACAAGTCGAGATCGAAGCCGACGTACTTGTCGCCCTGCTTGAACTCGAACGGCATGAAGGACGTATCGGTCCCGACGACGAGCGTCTTGGTATCCGCGTGCGCGATGCTTGCGCCGAGCGCGGCGACAACCGCGACGGCTTTCAGGAAGGAACGGCGACTCATGGTTTCTCTCCGCATGATTGAGCGATGTGGCCGGCCAGCCGGCCGGCGGGAACGACGACATCAAGCCGCACCGCAACATGCGATGTCGAATTAGACCTTAGCGCAACAAGTGTTGTCAACGGCGATACTACGACAACAAAAAAGTCCGCAACGAATAAATTCATCGAGACAAATCCGGGCCGCGCGGGCCGGATTGATCGGAGGAAACGGGAGAACGGCGGGGCAGGACGCGCCGCCGGATCGCGCCGCCGCGGGATGGCGGCGCATCGGGAGACAATGGCGGCGCCGTGCGGGGCCGGCCGTGCGCGCCAGGCCGGCAACCGCCGGCGCGGCTCAACGCAGGTTGCGGGGTGCGCGGGACAATACCGGACGACGACGCGCCGGTGTCGCGTCGATCACGCCGCCACCCCGCTCGCCTGATGCGACACGAGCCGCGCATACGCGCCCTGCCGCGCCATCAAGTCCGCGTGGCGTCCCGCCTCGATCACGCTGCCCTGCTCCATCACGAGGATCAGGTCGGCATTGCGTACGGTCGACAGCCGGTGCGCGATGATGATCGACGTGCGCTGCGTCATCAGGTCTTCCAGTGCCGCGCGGATCTGCTGCTCGCTGATCGTGTCCAGATGGGACGTCGCTTCGTCGAGGATCAGCACCGGCGCATCCTTCAGGAACGCACGCGCGATCGCCACGCGCTGGCGCTGGCCGCCCGACAGCTGCACGCCGCGCTCGCCGACGCGCGTCGCCAGCCCGTCCGGCAGCCGCGCGACGAAGTCGCCGAGCGCCGCATGGTCGATCGCGCGCCGCACGTCCGCGTCCGACGCGTCGTTCGCCGCGAGCCGGATGTTCGCTTCGAGCGTGTCGTTGAACAGGTAGGTATCCTGCGCAACCAGCGCGATGTGCTGCCGCAGGTCGTCGAGCCGCAGGTCGCGCAGGTCGACGCCGCCGAGCGTCACGCGGCCCTGTTGCGGATCCCAGAAACGCAGCAACAGGCTCGCGACCGTCGACTTGCCGGCGCCCGATGCGCCGACCAGCGCGACCGTGCTGCCCGGCGGCACCTCGAAGCTCACGCGGTCGATCGCGGGCACGCCGCGGCCCGGATACGTGAACGACGCCGCCTCGAAACGCACGGCCGGATTGCCGGGCATCGCGTGCGTGCCGTCCGTCACGGTCACGGGCTCCTTCTCCAGCGCGCGCAAGCGGCGCGTCGACGCGATCGTGTCGGCAAGCTGGCGCGCGACCTGGCCGATTTCGGCCACCGGCATGAACGCGGCCACCGCAACCAGCACCAGCAGCGGCAACGACTCGTGCGGAAACCAGCCGCGTGCGCACAGCAGCGCACCGAGCGCCGCGACGGCCAGCCCGCCGAGCCCGCTCGCGACTTCCAGCGCGGCGCTTTGCGTCGACAGGTCGTCGAGCAGCTTCGCTCGCTGCAGGCGGTACGCATCGACCTCGGCCAGGAACGCTGCGCGCCGGCGCTCGATCGCCTGGAACGCGGTCAGCTCCGCGAGCCCCTGGATCGTTTCGGTCAGGTGCGCGCCGAGCTGGCCGAGCGCTTCGCGCGCGCCGGTGCCGAGCCGGTCGACATCGCGCCGCGCGAGCACCGGCGCGAGCCCGGCCCACAGCAGGAACGGCAGCAGCACGAGCGCAAGCGGCCATGCGACCGACGCGAGCAGCACCAGCACGCCGGCCGGCACCAGGACCGCGACGAACGCGGGCGCCAGCGTGTGCGCATAGAAATACTCGACGGTCTCGACGTCCTGCGTCGCGAGCGAGACGAGATCGCCGGAACGGCGGCGCAGCAGCCCGGCCGGCGCGAGGCGTTCGAGCGTCGCGAACAGCGCGATGCGCATTTCCGCGAGCAGCCGGTACGCCATGTCGTGCGCGAGCCACGATTCGAGCCAGTGCAGCACGGCCGCCACCGGCGCGATCACGAGCAGCGCGACGACGAGCGACGCACTCACGCGGCCGGACGACACCGCACCGACCACCATCGCGCCGATCACCCCGACGCCGATGAACGCGAGCACGCGGCCGATCCCGAACAGCACGGTCAGCACGACCTTGCCCTTCCACGGCCGCACGAAGCGCAGCAGCGTCTGCAACGTGTCCGCCCAGCCGATCGTCGCCGCGTCGTCGTTCAGCGGCCGCACCTGCGGGCCCGACGACGCGCGCGCGGTCGCACCGGCCGCCGCCGACGCGCCGACGGATTCGGCGACTGCCTCCAGTTGCGGCCCCATCAGCCGGCGATACGGGCCGTCGCGCGCGATCAGCGCCGCATGCGTGCCTTCATCGACCACCTGCCCCTGGTCGAGCACCAGGATGCGGTCGGCGCCGATCACGCTGGACAGCCGATGCGCGAGCACGAGCGTCGTCCGCCCGCGCGTGAGCCGGTCGAGCGCCTGCTGGATCAGCGCTTCATTCTCCGCATCGACCGACGACAGCGCCTCGTCGAGCAGCAGGATCGGCGCATCGCGCAGCAGCGCGCGGGCGATCGCGATGCGCTGGCGCTGGCCGCCCGACAGCATGAGCCCGCGTTCGCCGATGCGCGTCGCGTAGCCGTCGGGCAACGCCGAGATGAAATCGTGCGCGTTGGCGGCGCGCGCGGCCGCGATCATGTCCGCGTCGCTCGCCTCGGGGCGGCCGAGCCGCAGGTTGTCGGCCACACTGCCGTCGAACAGCGTCGCATCCTGCGCGACGACGGCGATCATCTCGCGCACCTGGTCGGCATCGAGCGTGCGCACGTCGTGGCCGCCGATGCGTACCGCACCGCCCTGCGCATCGTGCTGACGCAGCAACAGGCGCACGATGGTCGACTTGCCCGCGCCGCTCGGCCCGACGATGGCGACCGTCTCGCCTTCGCGAACCGTGAAGCTCAACGCCGCATGCGCATCCGCGCGGCGCCCCGGATACGCGAAGCTGACGTCGTCGAACGCGATCTCCGGCCGCAGGGCCGTGACGCGCGGCGCATCGGCGGCCGGCGCCCGGCTGCCCGCGTCGAGCAGCGCATGGATCGCATTCGCCGCCGACTGGCCGATCATCCCCTGGTGCAGCACCGCACGCAGGTCGCGCAGCGGCCGGAAGATTTCGCTGCCGGCCATCAGCACGATCAGCAGCGCTTCGAGGCTCATGTCGCCGTGCCGCACGCGCCATGCGCCCACCGCGATCGCCGCGGCCGCGCCCAGGCCCGTGCCGAGATCGGTGAGGAGCCGCGTCAGCAGGCCGAGCGCGAGCACCCAGAACGTGCTGTCGGACAGCGCGCGCGCCTTGGCGGCCAGCTTCGCGCCGAACGCGCTGCTCTGCCCGAACGCCTTCAGCGTCGGCAGGCCCTGCACCGCGTCGAGAAACTCCTCGCCGAACGCCTTGAACGCGGCCGAGCGTGCGAGCGCCGCACGCTTGTCGGCGCGATGCACGAGCTGCGGCAGCGCGAGCGTGACGAGCGCCGCGACCAGCAGGATCGCGGCCGTCGGTACGTCCCACCATGCGAGTACCGCGAAGATCATGACCGGCGCGCAGGCGGCGATCACGAGTTGCGGCAGGTAGACGCCGAAGAAGGTTTGCAGCTGCTCGACGCCGTCGACGACGGCGAGCATCACGCCGCCCGTGCGCTCGCCGCTGAACCACGCGGGGCCGAGCGCGGCGATCCGGTCGAACAGCCGCGCGCGCAGCGTGGCCTGCACGCGCCCGGCCGTATGCTGCGCGAGCACCGTGCGGCGATGATCGAGCCACGCGCGCAGCAGCACGCAGGCCGCCGTTGCAGCGACGGCTTCGCCGATGCTGCGTACCGGCGCACCGGAAAAAACCAGCGCCAGCACGCGGCCGAGAAAGACGAAACGCAGGATGCCGACACCCATCGCGACGAGCCCGAGCGCGACTGCCGCGGCCACCCGCCAGCGCAGTCCGGCCATCATGGCCCATAGTCGTCGGTCGAAATACATGTTGCCTCCAGTCAGTGACGCGTTGCATTTTTCTTGACCGGATCGAGGCTACCCGCGCCTCCCGCGCGCGGCAAAAGATGATTTTTCAACGGGTGTTGAGTCAACTACAATACCCGGCATGTCGCACCTTCCTCCCCTTAGCGCGCTGCGTGCTTTCGAGGCGACCGTCCGCCTCGGCGGGTTCGCGCGCGCGGCGGTCGAGCTGAACGTGTCGACCAGCGCGGTCAGCCACCAGATCCGCTCGCTCGAGGAAGCGCTGGGTGCACGGCTGCTCGAACGCAGCACGGGCATAGGCGGCATCGGCCTCACGCCGGCCGGCGCCCGCCTGCTGCCGGCCGTCAGCGATGCGCTGTCGCGCCTGACCGACGCCTGCGCGGAGATTCGCGGCACCGCACAACGGCTGACCGTCTCCGCCAACGCGCCGTTTTCGTCGATGTGGCTCGCGCGCCGTCTGGCGGAATTCTCTTCGCTTCATCCCGACACGCCGCTGCATGCCGTCGTGCTCGACGACGAGCCGGATTTCGCGCGCAGCGGCGTCGATCTGGCGATCGTGCACGTGCCCGCGCACCGGCTGCGCGCCGACGACGACGTCCTGATGCGGGAAACCGTGTTTCCGGTCTGCAGCCCCGAACTGTTTCCGTACGCATCGGGGTACGTGTGCCGCTCGCGGCTGCTGCAGGAAATGCACGAGAACAGCCCCGAGATCGACTGGCGTAACTGGGCGTCGGAATTCGGCTTGCCGGGCGACTTCGAAACCAAGATCGTCCGTTACAGCAGCTTCAGCCAGGTGATCGGCGCGGCCGTCGGCGGTGCGGGCATCGCGCTCGGCCGCGTGCCGCTGATCGAGCCCGAACTGCGCAGCGGACGCCTGGTACCGCTGGTGCCGGGCCTCGCACGCGAGGCGTCGTGGCGCTTCGTGCTGCGCCGCCATCCGTCCACGCGCCACCGGCTGCTCGATCCGTTGATCGCATTCCTGCGCAGCGAAGCGCAGGTGCCGCCGTTCGTCGCAAAGAAGGTTGTGCCCGCATCCAACGACAGTCACGCACGGGGCGCGGGCGGCGCGCCGTAGCGCCGGCATGCGCCGCCGGCGCCCGTGCTCACCGGCCGCTTACGGCGCGGCGAAGAACAGCGCGACGACGCACGCCATCCCGCCGAACCACACGAGCGAACGCAGCGACGCCCAGTTCAGCAGGTACATCAACGCATAGACGACGCGGATCGCGACGAACGCCATCGCGAGCTGGTCGACGCGATGCACGTTCGCGCCGTTGTGCCACGCCACCACCAGCGCGGCCGTGAACAGCGCCAGCGCTTCCCATGCGTTCTGATGCGCGGCCTGCGCGCGAGCGCGCCAGCCTTCGAGCCGGGCCAGGTAATCGCGTGGCGCGCGGTTGTCGTAACCCTTGCGGGCCTTGGCCAGGAACGTCATCGGGAACGGCAACAGCGCCACGATGAACAGGCACAGCTGGGACGTCGTCATAAGTCTCCTCCGTTATGATTACATTGATCAATGACAAGATCGCCGAGAGCTTAGCATTGCGCCGCCCGGTTCGCGCACCGGTTTTCTAGACGGGGGACTCGGCCGCACGGGCCGCGGGCGGCCGCGGCCGATCGGCATGACCGCCAAAATTTCCACCAAATCGCCGACAAATACGTTAATTAAAACTGGTCGAACACCAATAAGATAGCGCTCGACACTGGCTTGGCGCGTTGCGGCGCCAGCCTGCCGTTTCACTCCGCGCCGCCGCGCGCCGAACGACATCGACCCGAGCCATCACCATGCCCCGTCCCATCGTCGCCCATATCCGCCCTGACGCCGTCCGCCACAACCTCGATTTCATCCGCCGCACGGCCGCGCAATCGCGCGTCTGGGCCGTGATCAAGGCCAACGCATACGGCCACGGCATCGAGCGGATCTATCCGGGCCTCGCGGCCGCCGACGGCATCGGGCTGCTCGATCTCGACGAAGCCGTGCGCGTGCGCGAACTCGGCTGGGACAAGCCCGTGCTGCTGCTCGAAGGGATCTTCGAGCCGGCCGACGTCGAACTGGCCGATCGCCACCGGCTGACGGTGAGCGTGCATTGCGACGCGCAGCTCGACCTGCTGATCGCCGCGAAGCCGCAACGGCCGATCGACATCCAGCTCAAGATGAACTCCGGCATGAACCGGCTCGGCTACCGGCCCGCCGCGTTCCGCGCCGCGTGGGAACGCGCGGCGAGCGCACCGTCGATCGGCAGGATCACGCTGATGATGCACTTCGCGAACGCCGACGAAGGCCAGGTCGACTGGCAGCTCGACCAGTTCGATGCGACGACGGCCGGCATTCCCGGCGAACGCTCGGTGTCGAATTCGGCGGCCGTGCTGTGGCATCCGCGCGCCCATCGCGACTGGGTGCGGCCCGGCACGATCCTGTACGGCGCGTCGCCGACGGGTGCGTCGCGGCATATCGCCGACACGCCGCTGATGGCCGCGATGACGCTGACGAGCCGGATCATCGGCGTGCAGACGCTGGCGCCGGACGAGACCGTCGGCTACGGCCGCCGCTTCACGGCCGACCGGCCGATGCGGATCGGCGTGGTCGCATGCGGCTACGCGGACGGCTATCCGCGCCACGCGCCGACCGGCACGCCGATCGCGGTGGACGGCGTGATGACGCGTGTTGTCGGCCGCGTGTCGATGGACATGCTGACCGTCGACCTGACGCCGTGCCCGAACGCGGGTATCGGGTCGAGCGTCGAGCTGTGGGGCGATCAGGTGAAGGTGGACGATGTCGCGGAAGCCAGCGGCACGATCGGCTACGAGCTGATGTGCGCGCTCGCGCCCCGCGTGCCGGTCGTGATCGTGCCGCCCGGCGCATCGACCGTGCAGCCGGCCCTGCGGACGGGAAGCTACGGGCGCTGACCGACGTCGACGTACACGCCGCCCGGATTGCGGGCCGCCTCGGGCGGCCCGTTCGCTTTCCGGCGAGCCGCCGCGCGAGTCAACGGGAACGCGCTACGAGCGCCACGCCGGCTCGCGCTTCTCGAGGAACGCGTCGATGCCCTCGCCGGCATCCTCTTCCATCATGTTGCGCGCCATCACGTCGCCCGCATACGCATAGGCTTCGTCGAGCGGCAACTCGCGCTGGCGATAGAACATCTGCTTGCCGTATCGCACCGCGGCCGGGCTCTTCGCGACGATCTCCGCGACCTTGCGCGCGACGGCCGCGTCGAGCGCGTCCTCCGGCACGGCCTCGTTGACAAGCCCCCACGCGGCGGCCGTCGCCGCATCGACGAAGCGCCCGGTCACGAGCATGTCGAAGGCGCGCTTCGCGGTGACGTTGCGGCTCAACGCGACGGCCGGTGTCGAACAGAACAACCCGACGTTGATACCCGATACCGCGAAGCGCGCGGTATCGGCCGCGATCGCGAGGTCGCACGCGGCGACGAGCTGGCAGCCGGCCGCCGTCGCGATGCCGTGCACGCGTGCGATCACCGGCACCGGCAACGCGTGCATCGCGAGCATCACGCGGCTGCACTGCGCGAACAGCGCGCGGTAGTAGTCGAGCTCGGGCCGGCTGCGCATCTGCCGCAGGTCGTGGCCCGCGCAGAATGCGTTGCCCTCGGCGGCCAGCACGACGCAACGCACGTGCGAATCGGCCGCCAGCGCCTCGAACGCATCATGCAGGCTCGCGAGCATTGCCTCGGACAATGCGTTGAACTGCCGCGGGCGATTCAGCCGCAGCGTGACGACGCCGTCGTGCGCATCGCGCAACAGGATCGGCTCGGCGGTCTCTTGATCGGGTTCCATGGTGTTTCGCTCGACGAAGGGCGGCAGGATGCGTTTCGGCACAGACGTGCGGCCGGCGCAACCGCGCGTGCGCGGCCGGTCGATGAAATGGTCCTCCACATTCCGTGTGACGTCCAGTCACGCCCCTTTCGTCATGCCGGCCGCCCGTGCGGCAAGGGCGGCCGTCGCATACGCCATGCATCCAAGCGCCGCGACCGCCCACAGCGCGTCGGTCAAGTCCGGCAACAGTATCGTCGCGGCGCCCGCGATGGCCACGCCGAACAAGCTTCCGGCCTGCCGCGCCGCGTTGAGGAACCCTGACGCGACGCCCGCCGCCTCCGCGGGCACCTGTTCGAGCACGGTCGCGATCATCGGCGCGACCGACAACGCGGTGCCGGTGCCGAAGGCGGCCATGGCCGCCCAGACCACCAGCCATGGCGCACGCAGCGCGAGCGCGACGGCGATCGCCGGAATGGCCAGCGCCGCCATCCCGAGGCCGCTTGCCATCAGCGTGACCGGGCGCACACGGCCATGCAGTTTTCCCGACAACAGGTTGCCGAGCGACAGGCTCAGCGCGAACGGCAACAGCGTCATCCCCGTCTGCCGCGCACTCATGCCGAAGCGCCCGTGCAGGTACAGGCTCAACACGAACAGCAGCCCGAAGTAGCCGACATAGACGAGGCTGCCCATCAGGTTCATCGCGACGAACACGCGATTGCGAAACCACGCGAGCGGCACCATCGGATGGCGCGCACGCCGCTCGACGACGACCAGCATCGCTGCCGCGAGCGCGGCGGCCAGCAGCGCGCAGCGCACTTCCCCCGCGCCGGGGCCGCGCGTCGGCAATTCGATCACCGCGAAACACAGCGCGCCGAGCGCCGCCGCACCGATACCCTGGCCGGCCCAGTCGAACGGGTGCGCATGCCGCGCGCCCGACGCCCGCACGAGCATTGCCGCCCCGGCAAAGGCGATCGCGCCGGTCGGCACATTGATCAGGAACGCGCTGCGCCAGCCGAAATCGTCGACGAGGATGCCGCCCAGCACCGGCCCCACGGCCACCGCAACCGATGCGATGCCGGCCCAGACCGCAATCGCCCGCGCCCGCTCGGCAGGCACGTCGAAGGTGCCGCGCACGACCGCGAGCGACGCGGGCAAGAAAAGCGCGGCACCCATGCCCTGCACGAAGCGCGCCGCCACGAGGATCGCCACGGACGGCGCAACGCCGCACGCCGCCGATGCGGCGACGAACAGCGCCAGCCCCGCGAGATACACGCGCTTCGCGCCGAACCGGTCGGACAGCGCGCCGCCCGCGAGGATCAGCGCGGCGAAGCTGAGCGTATACGCGTCGACGATCCACGCGAGTTCGGCGACCGTCGCGCCGAGGCTCGCGCGCAACGCGGGCAGCGCCACGTTGACGATCGTCGAATCGAGGACCGCCATGAACATGCCGATCGCGACGAGCGCCAGCGTGAAGCGCTGCTCGCGCGCCGTCGGGCGGCTCGCGGCGGCCAGGGGGACGGAAACGGACACGGGATTGCAATCGGACATGACACCTCCAGGCAGATGCCGGGAGTCTAGGAACGGCACACGATGCGGAAAAGTGATAATTTCGCATTTGCCTGATGCAGATCTGCATCACCCGTTCCCGTCCGCCGCCGCCCGCCCGATGACACAATCGCTCCGCATGAACTGGGACAACGCCCGCTTCTTCCTCGCGCTGGCGCGCACCGGCACGCTGCGCGGCGCCGCGGCGCAGCTGAATGTCGATCAGGCGACGGTGGGACGCCGGATCGCCGCGCTCGAGGAGGAACTGTCGGCTCGCCTGTTTCTCCGCACGCCGACCCTCTATGTGCTGACGACCGCCGGCGAAGCGCTGCTCGAACCGGCCGAAACGATGGAACGGGCGTCGCTCACGATCGAACGCCGCGTGATGGGGCTCGACGAGCAACTGGCCGGATCCGTGCGGATCGCCACGACCGACTCGCTCGGCAAGCGTTTCGTGGTGCCCGCCATCGCCCGCATGCGGCGCAAACATGCCGGCATCGACGTCGTCTGCGTGACTTCAGCGGAAATCGCCAACCTCACGCGCCGCGAAGCGGACCTCGCGATCCGCACGTTGCGGCCGGAATCGCCGGACCTGATCGTCAGGCGGCTCGGGCATCTCGAAACGGGGATCTATGCCTCGCGCCGCTACCTGGCCGAGCGCGGCGAACCGGTCGCGGGCAGCGCGTTCGACGGGCACGACCTGGTGATGTACCAGCAGCCGGTCGTGCCGACGATGTGGGACGCGCTGTGCGGCGAACCGACGTCGCGCGGCCGCGTGATGTTCCAGACGTCGTCGACGATGATGCTGGTGGAAGCGACGCTGGCGGGGCTCGGCATTGCGGAGCTGCCGTGCTTTCGCGCCGATGCCGAGCCGGAACTGGTGCGTCTGATGACGCGGCGCTGCAATCACTTCGACGTATGGCTCGTCGCCCATGCCGATCTCTACAAGACCGCGCGCGTGCAGGCCGTGATCGAAGCCGTCGTCGACGAATTCGCGACCGCCGCGGCGACTGCCCCGTAACGGGCCGCCCGGGCGTCAGCGCGGCCGATACTCGCCATCCGCGGCAGACCATCGAAACGTCCGGCGCCATTTGCCGCCGCGCTCGCGTAACTGCAGGTCCCGGAAGCCGTCCGTCGAAGTCGGCAGCATGCTCAGCGTATTGCTGCCTTCCGTGATGTCGTGATCGCGCGTGCCGTCGCGATGCCAATCGCCGGCGATATCCCGGTAGAACATCATCGGCTGCGCGAACACGACGCGCAGCGTCTTGCCGTCGATCCGGAACAGGTACAGCGCCTCGAACGATGCGCCGCCGCCCGAGTAACCGATCGACCAGCCCGCCCGCACCCCGAACGCCGCATCGCCCGCCCGCAGCGTATACGGCGCGAGATCGAACCGCGACCACCGCTCGGGCCGTAACGCGAGATCACCCGGTCGCGTCGTCTGCTCAAGGTAGTCGGGACTGTCGAGATTCGTGTTGCTCCAGTCGGTCGCCTGCTCGAGCGGCTGTTCGGTACGCGCGACGAGGCGCGGCACGCCGTCCGGACCGCACTCGAACACGCCCAGCCAGACCCGTTCCTTCTGGTCGTCGGCATCGGCGTGGCGCTCGAACCCTTCACACTCGGTGGGTGCACGAAATCGCAGCGCCTCGCGCGCAAGCTCGTCGGTCGGTGCCGCACAAACGATCGCAACGAACGCACCGGGGCGCTGCGGCCACGGTTTCGCGCCGACCAGCACGACACGCGCAAGTGGCTGGCCCGGGACAAGCTGTGCCACCAGCCCTTCCTTCGTGAAGCCGGGCGGCAGGCGCACACCGAAACCGTCCCCTTCCGGCGCGCCGGTCATGTCGCGCGCATACGCGGCGCGGGTTTCGGGAGCATCGAACGTCCCGGGCACCTGGTCGAGCGAATGCGCCGTACCCGCCGCGTGCGCGGCGAAGCCCGCAAATGCAGCGCCGATCGCGACGAGCCACGGCATCAAGCGAATTGTCATGCTGGAAGAGTCCTGTGAAGTAACGAGGCGACGTACTGCGATACCGTACATGCAATCGTGTGCGTGACAACCAGATCGGCCCGCGGCCTCATGACGGAATCCATGATGTTCTGCTTGCCGGGTTCGACACGTTTCGGCGCGCGGCGGGCGATCACCTCCGCTGGCGCCCGCTGCGCCATGCGCGCACGCCCGACCACAACTGACCGACCCCAACGACGAAAAAAACCGCGCCCATCCCGCCGATTGTCAGCGCATCGCCCCAGATCGCGCCGAACGTATTCATCCGTGCGGTCATCCTCGGCGCGTCCGGCGCATAGCGCACCTCGACCGTCGCGCCGTCCTGCACGCTGACGTCGCCGCCCTGCGCGTATTCGACATGCTCACCCGCGTGTGTCGTGAACGCGATCTCGGGATGATGCGGGCCTGCGTTCAGCTTGATGACGCGCCCCGGCACGACGACCGACGTGCGCAGGAATTCGCGCGTCGACTGCGCGCCCAGCGTGGCGCCGATCAGCATGCACGTGCCCAGGACGGTAAAGACGATGCCCTTCGCGATCAGCGTCTCGACGTGCTGGGTTGCGGCGCGGCCGGATGCGGACATCATGCGTCTCGCGCTACGGACGCGACTGATGGAACGACACGTCGATCCGCGACTGCGTCTTGCAGCGGTACATCACGCCGCGCCCCGTTTCGTCGGTCACGCCTTCGTATGGCCCGTTGCACCCCGTGACCTTGTACGGCGCGAACGGGATGCGCTTGCCGTCGGTCGGCCGGACCAGCACCGGAATCCGCCCTGTCGGGCCATCGCCGATCATGCGGACGAGCATCATGCGCGACGCATCGATCGGCGCGGCGGAACGCATGTAGATCGTGCGCCCCTGCGCGTCGGTCGCGCCTTCGACTTCGAGTTCCCGGCTGTCCTGGGCGGCGCTCGTATAAAGCGCGAATGCATAGCGCGTGTTCGGCAGCGCCTGTTTCGTCGCGGGATCGTACAGCACGAAATAGCAGCCGTTGACGCCCCTTCCGGCCGTCGCCTGCCCGTCGACCGGTGTGGGATGGCACGTGTAGGACGAACCGTTGCCGACGTCCGCCTGCGGCGCCTGCTGCCCGGTGCCTGCGCATCCGCCGGCCAGCGCAGCCATCAGCGTCACGCATGCGCCGCGCACGCGCGCGGCCTGATCGACTCCGATTTTCATTGGAAGGGATTCCGTTCCCGATTGTTGCAGACG
This sequence comes from Burkholderia sp. YHN3-13, assembly GCF_055810675.1. Taxonomy (NCBI): domain Bacteria; kingdom Pseudomonadati; phylum Pseudomonadota; class Betaproteobacteria; order Burkholderiales; family Burkholderiaceae; genus Burkholderia; species Burkholderia sp. YHN3-13. Next base: position 183,605 of record NZ_JBVVNQ010000001.1, read on the forward strand.
CCGGGCATGCCGCGCGCGATGCGCAGGCACGCCGCCCTCGGCCTCCGGCAGGATACGGACATCGCGGTACGCTGTAAATCGTTGCGCCCGCCATCGCCGCTGCCACATCACTGCCACACCGCTACCCGCCGCTCGCGACGCGCGCGATCGTCTGCCGCAGCCAGATGTGTGCGGCGTCGCCATGCCGGCGCTCATGCCAGTGCTGCGCGAATTCGAACGAATCGATCGGGAACGGCGGGTCGAACACGCGCAGGCGTGCGTCGTCGCGCACGCGGTCGAGGTTGCGGCGTGCGACCGTCAGCACGAGATCGGTACCCGCGATCAGGTCGTTCGCGACACTCCAGAACGGCAGGATCACCGCGATGTGCCGCTCGTGCCGCAGCCGCGCGAGCGCCCGATCGACCTCGTTGTCCATCCCGTCACGCATCGCGACGAGCGCGTGCGGCCGCGCGAGCCACGCGTCGAGCGCGAGTTCGCCGCGGCGCGGCAGGCGGCTCGCGTCGGCCACGCATGCGAACGACTCCACGAACAGCGGCTGGGCATGCAGGTCGCGCTGCAATGCGGGCAGCACGCCGAGCGCGAGATCGACCTCGCCGTCCATCAACTGCATGCGCATCGCCTCGCGCGTGCCCTGCGACACGATCAGCTCGATGCCCGGCGCGTCGGCGCGCAACGTCTTCACGAGCGCGGGCAGCACGATCCGCGCACCGTAGTCGGACATCGCGATGCGAAAGACGCGCGTGGCCGCGGACGGATCGAACGCCGGCGGCTCGATCAGCGCGCCGAGCCGCCCGAGGACGTCGTTCAGCGGCTCGACCAGTTCGTTCGCGCGCGCGGTCAGCTCGAGCCGGCCCGCGCGCCGCACCAGCAGCGGATCGCCGAAGATCTCGCGCAGCCGCGCGAGCGCGTGGCTCACGGCCGGCTGGCTCCGGTGCAGCCGGAGCGCCGTGCGCGAGATGTGACGTTCGCTCAGCAACACATGCAGCGTGACGAGCAGGTTCAGGTCGATACGGGCCAGATTATTCATTGCACGAATACGAGCCATCCGAAAGACGAATTTCCATTCACCATCTTAATGGATGACACTCTTTTCGACATCCTTTCAAGACCGACCAAGATGACGACTTCGCTTTCCTTCGCCACGCTCCCGCTCGCCGTCGCGGCTTTCGTCGCCGGCGCGCTCGTGCCGCTGCAGGGCGGCAGCAACGCCGCGCTCGGGCGTGCGCTCGGCCACCCGCTGTGGGCGAGCGTCGCGTCGCTGACGGTCAGCCTGCTCGCGGTGCTGCCGGTGCTGCTGGCGACGCGTGCGCACGCACCGCTCGTCGGCGACGCGCTGCAGCGCCCACTGTGGATGTGGCTCGGCGGCCTCGCGGGCGTGATCTACATCACGCTCGCGCTGATCCTGACGCCGCGGCTCGGCGCGACGACCTTCATCGTCTGCGTCGTCGCCGGGCAGATGCTCGCATCGCTGCTGATCGACCACTACGGGCTGATGGGGCTCGCGCAGCGGCTGGCGACGCCCGGCCGCATCGCGGGCGTCGCGCTGATCTTCGCGGGGATGATCGTCGTGCAATGGCAAACGCCCGCGCCGGTTGCGGCAGGCAACGCGGCGGCCGCGCGGCCCGAGCCGCAGCGTTGACCGCGAAGGTCACGGGCCCGCGGCGGCCGGCCGTGCGTCAGCCCGCGAGCTTCTTCAGCGCGTCGAGCACCGCGTCGCCCTTGAACGGCTTCACGATCCAGCCCTTCACGCCGGCCGCCTTGCCGCGCTCCTTCATCGCCGGGCTGCTTTCGGTCGTCAGCATCACGACGTTGACCGCCGTGTTCGCCAGTTCGCCGCGGATCTTCTCGACCATCGTCAGGCCATCCATGTTCGGCATGTTCACGTCGCTGATCACGAGGCGCACGCCGGGCGTCGCCTTGAGCTTCGCGAGCCCGTCCTTGCCGTCGACGGCCGTCGCGACGTCGAGCCCGTGATTGCGCAGGAAACCCGCGACCTCGTCGCGCACCGTGCCCGAATCGTCGACCACCAGAATCTTTGCCATGTCGTATTCCTCCTTCGTTGTTGCTGACTTCAAAACAGTTCGAGTTCACCCGACTCGACCATCGGTCCGACGTCCTGCACCGATTCGCGGAAATCCTCCGGCGACCAGCTGAGGCTGAACACGAAGCGCTGGTCGAGACAGACGGCGCGCCCCGATCGCGGATCGGTCATCCGGTACTTGAAACAAAGCTGCGGACAGTCGCCGCCGAACGAGATGAACTTCTGCTTGTGGTTGACGACGAGCGGCACCTGCACCGGATGGCGCGCCAGTGCCTCGGCGTCGCCGAGATAGCGGTTCTTGAACGCGCCCCACACGAGGTTCGTCAGTTCGCCGAGCACGCTGTTCACGTCGCGGAAATCCGGCGCGCGACCCTCGCCGCGCGTGCCGCCGATCATGTCGAGCAGCGGCTGCTCGCTCGTCTGCAGCAGCATGTAGCCGCGGCACCACGCGCTTTCGAGCGCGACCAGGCTGAACACCTCGCCGAAGATGATCTGGTCGCGGACGATGCACGGCGTTTCGTGCTCGATCGCCATGCCCGGGAACAGGCTGTCGATGCGCGCCTCGGTGATCTCCGAGATGCCGCGCACGAGCGCGTTCGGATAATCGCGGCCGAACAGGTATTCGTCGATCGCGCGCTCGAGCGGCGTCATGTCGTCCGCGACGTAGGCCGCGCAGGCCACGCGCGCGAGCGCATCGGGCAGTCCGTCGCGCGACGCGAGCGATTCGCGGCGCAGGATGATCGGCAGTTCGGGCCGCAGCGCATCGATCTGCGTGGCGATGATCGCGCTCTCGGCCGGCGAGCCGCCGTAATCCTCGGCCAGCAGGATCGCGCCAAGGTCGATGTTCGAGCGCAGCACCTTCAGCAGCCGGCTGCGCCGCACGGTCAGGCCGACCAGGTTGTGCTCGTCGCAGAAGCGCTTGATCGCGTCGGCGTGCGCGCGGCTGTCGTCGAGCACGAGCACCTTGCTGACGGGTTGGTCTTGGGTCATCTCGCGGATTCCTCGTGGTCGGTCAGAACAGTTCGAGCTCGCCGCCGGTATCCACCGCCGCCGTTTCCGGCACCTGGAAATCGACCGGCGCGTTCGCGCACACGCACAGCGTCGCGCCGACCCGCACGTCGCCGTCGAGCGTGAGGTCGTACGCGGCCACGTAATCGGGTGCGAGCACGGGCAGATAGTCGATGCTCGCGCCGCTCAGCAAATACGGCGTCGACATCCCGAGATCGGGGAACGGCGCGGTCAGCGCCTGGTTGATCGCGCCGCAGCACAGGTTCGCGACTTCCATGAACGCTTCGGGCAGCGGCCGCTGGCTGCCCGTGCCCGCCGTCGTGCCGGCGAAATGGCGTCGTGTCGCGTCGTCGTCGCTGAAGCGCAGCGCGAGCAGCAGGCGGAAATGCAGGGCCGAGATCGTCAGTACCGCGACATGCTCGGGCACCTTCGGCGCCGACCGCGACCTCGCATGCACGCGATCGTGCCCGTCGTGTTCGTCGTGCTCGTGGCCGGCGGCCGGCCGGATGTCGCACGCGCCGCCGGACGCGAGCCGCGTGCGCGCCGCGTCGAAAAAGATCCGTTCGAAACCGGCCCTGGCCTGCGCGCTGATCACGCCGCCTCCCCTTCGATGCGCGCGTGCAGCTGCCCCGCCAGCGTCTCGACGGTCGCGAGCGCGGCCGTGATCATCTTGCCGCCGGCCTGGATGTCCTGGAACGTCGCGGCCGTCACGAGATCGTTGCGGTTCAGGCTGTCGCGATAACTGTTCGACAGTTGCTGCGAACGCGCGGCCAGCCCGCGCACCTCGCTCGCGACGATCGAGAAGCCGCGTCCGGCCGAGCCCGCGCGCGCGGCCTCGATTGACGCGTTCAGCGACACGATCGACACGTGCGCGACGATCGCCGACAGCTCCTGGTTCTTCGCGCGCATGTCGTGGTTCTGCGTGGTCAGCGAGATCATCTGCTCGTGCCAGCGCTCGAACGTGCCGGCGAGCCCGCGCAGGCGCGCGGCTTCGTCGGCGATCTTCATCGCATGCTGCGCGAGCGCCGCGCGCTCGGCAAACAGCGCCTGCCGCGCATCACGCTGCGCGCCGGCCACCGACGCCTCGCGCGCCAGCGCTTCCTCGAGCTGCGCCTCGCGTTGCGCCCAGGCGTCGGCTGCCGCCGCGTGCGCGGACACCGCGGCTTGCGCACGCGCTTCGGCCGCATCGAGCGCGCCGCGCAACGTGTCCGCGTCATGTTCCATCGCCGCGACGAGTCGCCCGCGCATCACGCGAAACACGATCGCCGCGGCCACCGCGACGACCGCACCGCCCGCCAGCGCGACGGCCGCCTGAATCATCCACGCCTGCACGATCACGTCGTCACTCCGCCGCGCCGATATCCGCGATGCGCGCCCGCTGCTCGTGCGGCGCGTCGTGCGCGGCGCCGTCGGCCGCGAAGCGCGCCGGCAGCGACACGATCGTCTCGAACGCGCGGTACGGCGCGCCGGCGCGATCGTCGGTGAAGCGCAGCGCGATATTGCCGCCGTCGCGCTTCAGGAAGTTGCGCACCGCGTCCATGCCGACGCCGCGCCCCGACACCTCGGTCACCGTCTGCGCGGTCGAGAAGCCCGGCCGGAAGATCAGCTCGGCGACATCCTCGTCGGACAGCGCCGCTTCGTTGCCGGCCTCGATCCAGCCGCGCTCGCGCGCGATGCCGCGGATCCGGTCGAGCGCAAGGCCGCGGCCGTCGTCGCCGAGCACGAACCACAGCTCGCCGCCGCCCACGCCGACCGCGATGTCGATCGTGCCGGACGCCGGCTTGCCGGCCGCGCGCCGCTCCTCCGACGATTCGATGCCGTGATCGATCGCGTTGCGCAGCAGGTGCATGAACACGTTCTTCAGCGTCGCGGCGATCTCGCTGCGCACGCGCTGGCCGTGGCTGTCGACATGCACGACGGGCGCCGGCTTGCCGAGTTCGGCCGCGAGCGACGGCAGCGACTCGATCACGCCGCCGAGCGCGTCGCCGATGCCCTGCGTGCCGAGCTGGCTCAGCATGCGGCGCACGGCATCGCGTGCCGCGTGCCAGTCGGCCACGTTCGCCGGATCGGCGCCGTCGAGCACGCGCAGGCTTTCGCTGATGTGCGCGCGTTCGACCATCAGGAACTCGGCGCCGCCCTGCGCCGGCTCACCGCTGCGGCCGAGCGTGACCGCGTTGATCGTCGCATAGTGTTCGACGGCATCGCGCACGCGCGCGAGGTCGTCCATCAGCGCGTCGCGGTTCCACTCGGGGCCGCCGTCCGCGCGGCGCAGCGATTCGTACGCCTGCTCGGCCTCGTGAACGATGTTCGTCAGGTGCTGCAGGCTGTACGTGCGCGCGTTGCCCTTGATCGTGTGCATGTTGCGGAACAGCGCGGCGACGATCGAATGATCGGCGCGCTCGTGCTGGCGGATCATCCGCTCGTTTTCGCTCAGGAAGCCCTTCGCGCTGTGCACGAAGTCGTGGAACTTGTCCTGGCTGATCGACAGGATCTCGCCGATCATCTCGAGGCGGCGCTGCTGCTCGCCCGCCTGCGCGGTCAACTCGCGGATCTCGGTCACGTCGCGCACGCACAGCATCAGCCGCACGACCGTGTCGGTCTCGTCGGTGATCGCCGACCAGCTCAGGTCGAGCCACTTCTCGCGGCCGTCCGGCATGCGCTTCGCGACTTCGTTGACGAGCAGGTGTTCGTTGAACTCGAAGTTCATGCTGTCCTCGCCGAGGCACGCATGCACGGCCGCATCGACCTGCGAACGCGCGTCGGCGCCGATCGCCGAATCGTCGAACACGAGCGCCATCAGGTCGCGCCCGGCGATGTCGTTCGTCTCGAAGATGGTTTCGAGGTACGCCGAATATTCCGCATGCACGACGCCGCCTTCGACGACGGTCAGGATCCCCTGCTGCATGTTCTGCAGCATCGCCTGGATGTCGGCCGTCTTCTGCTTGAGTTGCGCGGCGTTCTCCTGGATCTTCTCGATCATCCCGTTGAACGCGACGATCGAATGGCCGATCTCGTCCATCCGGCCCACCGGCACGCGGCGCGTGAAATCCTGGCTCGTCGCGATCTCGCTCATCGCCGTCTGCATCCCGATCAGCGGGCGCGTGATCTGGCGATACAGCACGAAGCCGAGCGCGGTCAGCAGCACGATCACCGTGCCGGCGACGCCCGCGATCGCGGTCGCCGTCGTCGCGAGCATCCCGTTCAGCGCGCTGATCGCGTCGTCCTTCTGGCGGTTCTTCTCGACGCGCAGCGTGCCGACGATGCTCTCGAGTTCGTCGCGATACTGCGCGACGTTCGCGAACAGGTAGGCCTGCGCCATCTCGGCCTTGCCGTCCGCCTTCATCTTCACGGTGTCGTCGATCGCCGCGAAATAGTTCGCGGCGCTGTCCTTCGCCTGCGCGACGAGGCCCTCCTGCGCATGGCCGACCGCCGATTTCGCCTGCACGTCGAGTGCGGCGCGCAGCGCGGCCTGCTTCGCCTTCAGCTCGTCGCGCGCCTGCGCGGCCGTGTTCGCGTCGGGCGCGTAGACGAGCGTCATCGTCGCGATCTGGATGTTCTTCACGTCGGCGACGAGATCGGCCGACGCGAGCGCGCTCGGCACGATGCCCTGGGTGACCTGACGCACCTCGGACGCGCTCTTGCGTGTCTGGTACACGGCATAGATGCCGATCGCGGACAGCGCGAAGAACGTCAGGACGACTAGCAGCGTAATGCGATGACGGATGGTCATGAGGCCAGCTCCCCGCAGCGATCCGGCTTCGATCGCCCTTTGGTCTATTGAAAGAATGTGAGCGCCGAATTATCGGGGATGGTGTATGACTGTCCGATGACCGTAAATCAATCGTTCATTGAGGAAATTGAAATGAATAATTGCGACGGGAAAAGCCTAAAGTTTTTTCCGGATTGGCCGTTAACTTCGCGCCGCCAATGCAGGTACGGCTGCATGATTTGCCGAATTTTTGAAGTGGCGGATATTCATTGTTTTATTCATGATCCGCAAAATCGATTTTATTGAATGCCGGTAAAACGTTTGCGTATTATTTACGAGCCTGTTTGTTTTGGCAGCTCTTGCAATCGAAGTCGCGTTCGCGCCGCAGGTTCGTGAATGTCGAACCGGCATGATCGGCCGTTCAATGTTCGCACGGCTCGGCAAACCAGTCTTCGAATTGCAGTCGCGGTACCCGCTCGAATTCGCGAACGTTGTGCGTGACGAGCACCAGATGCCGGGCGCGTGCCTGCCCGGCTATCAAGGCATCGTATGGACCGATCGGCGTACCGGCCGCCATCAGGTGCGCACGAATCTCGCCGGCATGCTGAGCATCCTCGACATCGAAGGACACGACCTCGAACTGAAGCGCCTCGACACGCGCGACATTCGCAGCCGCTCGCTGGCTCTTGTACGCGCCGCAATAGAGTTCGTGCGCGACGATCGCCGGCATCCCGAAATCAGCCGGCTGGTACGAACGCAGGCGGCCCAGCATGGCCGGCTCGCCTTTGAGAACGGCAATCACCGCGTGGGTATCCAGCAGGAATTTCATTCGAACACATCCAGACTCGTGCGCTCCTGCGCGAACGGCTGCGTTGCCGCGGCCGCCTCGAAGTCCGCATCGACCGGGCCGATCAGCGGCGTCAGCCATGCCCAGTCATGCGGCACCGGTTCGAGCACGACCGACGCGCCGTGGCGCCGAATCCGAACCTCGGCCCGATTCATTCCCAACAGGAAACAATCAATCGCCATCCCGGTGATTCCCTCACCGCGCCGGCCGCTCTAGACTGTCGCATCGTTCCCCTTTCCGGACTCACGCGATGACCGACGTCCTGCCGCTGACCACCGACCCCGATTCGGGCCTCCAGTACCGGCTGCGCCCGGCTGCCGGCCGCCCCGCCGCGCGCCTGTTGCTGCTGCACGGCGTCGGCGGCAACGAAACCAACCTGCTGAACGTGGCCAGCGTGATCGATCCGCGCATCGAAATCGCGTTCCTGCGCGGGCCGCTGACGTTCGGCCCCAATCAGCACGCGTGGTTTCCGGTGCGCTTCGGCCCGAATGGCCCCGAAATCGATGCGGCCCGCGCCGACGCCAGCCGTATGCAACTGATCACGCTGTTGCGCGCCTTCCGTGCGCGGGATGGCGCGGATGCCGCGTTGCCGACCGTGATCGCCGGCTTCAGCCAGGGCGGCATCATGAGCGCCGGCGTCGGGCTGACTTCGCCGAACGACGTCAGCGCGTTCGCCGTGCTGTGCGGGCGCATCCTGCCGGAAATCGATCCGCTGATCGCGCCGCGCGATGCGCTTCGCCCGCTCCATGCGTTGATCGTCCACGGCCGCTTCGACGACAAGCTGCCGGTCGCCTGGGCCGACACGGCCGATGCGAAACTCACGGCGCTCGGCGTCGCGCACGATACGCGGCTGTACGCGGCCGGCCACGAACTGACGGCGGAAATGGCGGGCGACTTCGGCCGCTGGGTCGGCGAGCGCACCGGGTTGAACTGACCGCACCGGGAACGCCGGCCCGAGCACGGACCGGCGTTCCCGGCGGATGCCGTCACACGTTCCGCGCGGGATCCGCAACGACGTGCGCGGCTGTGGGCGCGGCAACCGCCTGCTCGCGCAAGGCACCGCGCTTCGTCAGCTTCCAGCCGACCCCCAGCGCAAGCACCACGACCGGAATCGTCGCGATCGTCCACGTGCCGCCCGGATAGTCGAACGCCATCAGCACCAGCACGGCGACGAGGAACGCGAGCGTGAGCCACGACGTGAACGGCGCGCCGGGCATCCGGAACGACACGGCCTTCATCTCGCCGCGATTGACCGCGCGGCGGAACAGGATCTGGCACATCACGATGAAACCCCACGTCGTGATGATCCCGAGCGACGCCATGTTCAGCACGATCTCGAACGCCTGCGCCGGGACGATGTAGTTCAGCGGCACGCCGATCGCATTGATCGCGACCGTGATCAGGATCCCGCCGTACGGCACGCCGCGCGCGTTCATCCGCGACACGAATCGCGGCGCCGAGCCGCCCATCGCGAGCGAGCGCAGCACGCGCCCGGTCGAATAGAGGCCGGAGTTCAGGCTCGACAGCGCAGCCGTCAGCACCACCACGTTCATCACCGTGCCGACGTACGGCACGCCGAGCTTGCTGAAGAACGTGACGAACGGGCTTTCGTGCGAGCTGTACGCGGTCCACGGCAGCAGCATCGTCAGCAGCACGACCGAGCCGACGTAGAACAGCGCAATGCGCCACATCACGCTGTTGATGGCCTTCGGCAGCACCTTGCGCGCATCGGCGGTCTCGCCCGCCGCGACGCCGACGAGCTCGATGCTCGCGTACGCGAACACGACGCCCTGCACGATCAGCACGGCCGGCAGGATGCCGTGCGGAAAGATCCCGCCATGGTCGGCGACCAGGTGAAGCCCGGTCGCCTGGCCGGCGACCGGATGGCCGCTCGCGAGGAACACGGCGCCGACCGCGAGAAACACCGCGAGCGTGCCGACCTTGACGAGCGAGAACCAGAATTCCATCTCGCCGAACACCTTCACGCCGATCATGTTCATCACCGACACGATCCCGAGCGCGCCGAGCGCGAACACCCATTGCGGCACGTCGGTGAATACGGCCCAGTACTTCATGTAGATCGCGACCGCGGTGATGTCGACGATGCCGGTCGTCGCCCAGTTCAGGTAGTACATCCAGCCCGCGACGAACGAGGCGCGCTCGCCCATGAATTCGCGCGCATACGACACGAAGCTGCCGCTGGTCGGCCGGTGCATCACGAGCTCGCCGAGCGCGCGCATGATCAGGAACGCGAACACGCCGCACACGAGATACACGAGCGCCAGCGCCGGCCCCGCGCTTTGCAGGCGCCCGCCCGCGCCGAGAAAAAGGCCCGTGCCGATCGCGCCGCCCATTGCGATCATCTGCACGTGCCGCGGCTTCAACTGCTTCGCATAGCCGGCTTCGTGCGACGCGAACATCGCATCGGGATCGGCATGGCGGGAATCCGCGCCGCCGGCCGCATCGGCCGGGCGCTCGCTGGTGTGTTTCATCGAGAGTCTCCGTTGTTTCTTGGTGTGTCGCGCCCCGATCAGGGGCGCTTTCGGTACGGCCGTGCGCCGGCCGGCGTCAAAGCACGCGCGGCCGGATCAGGGCTTCGGGTTGCAGCGCCTCGTCGAGTTGCGCGGGGGTCATCAGCGCGTGTTCCAGCACGACCTCGCGGATCGATTTGCCGGTGGCGTGCGCTTCGGCGGCGACGGCCGTCGCACGCTTGTAGCCGATGTACGGGTTCAGCGCGGTAGCGAGCGCAACCGAGCGCTCCATCGTTTCGCGCAGCCGCTCGGGATTCGCGGTGATCCCGCTCACGCAGCGCTCCGCCAGCGTCGTGCATGCGGCCGTCAGATGGCTGAAGCTGCGGAACAGCGCGCTCGCGATCACCGGCTCGAACGCGTTGAGCTGAAGCTGTCCGGCCTCGGCCGCGAAGGTCACGGTCAGGTCGTTGCCGAACACCTCGAACGCGACCTGGTTGACGACTTCCGGGATCACCGGATTCACCTTGCCGGGCATGATCGACGAGCCGGCCTGCACCGGCGGCAGGTTGATCTCGCCGAAGCCGGCGCGCGGGCCGCTCGACAGCAGCCGCAGGTCGTTGCAGATCTTCGACAGCTTGACGGCGATCCGCTTGAGCACGCCCGACACCTGCACGAACGCGCCGCAATCCTGCGTCGCCTCGATCAGGTTCGGCGCGGTGCTCAGGTCGAGCCCGGTGATGCGCCGCAGCGCGGCCAGCGCCTTCTCCGCATACTGCGGATGCGCGGTGATCCCCGTGCCGATCGCGGTCGCACCGAGATTGATCTCGCGAATCAGCCAGCCGGCTTCCTGCAGCCGCGCGATGTCTTCCGTCAGCATCACCGCGTAGGTCGAGAATTCCTGGCCGAGCGTCATCGGCACCGCGTCCTGCAACTGCGTGCGGCCGAGCTTCAGCAGCCCGGCGAACGCGTCGGCGCGCTCGGCGAACGCATCGCGCAGCCGCGCCATCGCCTCGAGCAGGTGCTCGACCGCGAAGCACGTCGCGACGCGGATCGCGGTCGGATAGACGTCGTTGGTGCTCTGCGCGAGATTGACGTGCTCGTTCGGGTGCAGGTATTCGTACTGCCCGCGCGCGTGCCCCATGATTTCGAGCGCGCGGTTGCAGATCACCTCGTTCGCATTCATGTTGGTCGACGTGCCGGCGCCGCCCTGGATGACGTCGACGACGAACTGGTCGTGCAGGCGCCCTTCGCGAATCTCGACGCACGCGGCGGCGATCGCATCGCGATACGGCCGCGGCAGCAGCCCGAGCTCGCAGTTGGCGTCGGCCGCCGCTTCCTTCACGGCCGCGAGCGCCAGCACGAGGTACGGCAGCGAAGCAATGGTGCGGCCCGTGATGTCGAAATTCTCTTTCGCGCGCAGCGTATGGACACCGTAATAGGCGTCAGCCGGGATACTTCGTTTACCTAAAAGATCCGCTTCGACGCGGAAGCTGCTTTCTGTCATCGTGCCCTCCTGAGTGTCTCGTGCCGCCCGTCGTCCGCCGCTTCCCGACGCGACGGGTTCGCATTCTATGCCTTTGCAAAAACAAGCTCGCTTCTGTATTATCGAAAGCGGTTTTGCGTGGGACGCAACAGCGAGAAGCGAATGAAAAAAGGCGCGAGAGAAACCGGCATCGATCACCTGGGCGCGATGCGTGCGTTCGTGAGAGTGGTCGAAACGGGGAGTTTTTCGGCGGTCGCGAAGGAGATGCACGTGTCGACGTCGACCGTCGCGCGCAAGGTGACGGCGATCGAGGACGCACTCGGCGTCGCGCTGCTGCATCGTTCGACGCACAGCGTGACGCTCACCGAGGCCGGCCATATCTACCTGGAACGCGCGGTCACGCTGATCGCCGATCTCGACGACACGCTGCGCGTCGTCGCCGAACTGAATGCGCAGCCGAGCGGCCCGCTGAAGCTCACCGCGCCGGTCGCGTTCGGCCGCCGCCATCTCGCGCCGCTGGTCGCGCCGTTTCTCGCGCGCTATCCGACCATCCAGCTCGACGTGCGGCTCACCGACAACCACAACGACCTCGTGGCCGGCGGCTACGATCTCGACATTCACGAAGGCGAGAATTACCTGGACAACCTGGTCGTCCACCGGCTGTCGCGCAACGACAGCATCCTGTGCGCGACACCCGGCTATCTCGACCGCTGCGGCCGCCCGGCGTCGCCGGACGACCTGAAGCACCACAACTGCCTGCGTTACGTGCATCCGGAAGGCGATCCGCGCTGGGATTTCGTGAACGGCAACGCCCGGCACAGCGTGCTGCCGGCCGGCAATCTCGTCACCGATCATTCCGAGTTGCTGCTCGAAGCGACCTGCGCGGGGCTCGGCATCGCGGAGTTCGAGATCTGGCTGGTGCGCGACCTGCTCGCGAGCGGCCGGCTCGAAGCCGTGCTGCCGCGCTACCGGCTGCAGAACCGGCTGACCGGCGAATACATCTACATCGCGTATCTGGCGAACCGGCGCAGCTCGGCGAAGCTGCGCGTGCTGAAGGACTTTCTCGCGGAACACCTCGCGCAGATCGGCGAGCTGTCCGAGCGGGAACTCGCGAAGATCCGCGGCGCACGCGCGTAGCGCGCGGCCCGGATCGCCGGCCTCACGCCGGTGCGGCGACGGCGCTCAGACCGCCTGCAATTCGAACGGGAACGTGGCGTGCCCGAACTCGACGCCCTGCGTGTTGAGCATCCGCGGCCGGTGGAAGCCGGCCAGTTGCGCGCGCTGCGCGTCCGTGCCGATCCGCAGCCGCTCGAGGATTTCGCTGACGACCATGTAGAGCACGTCGAGATTGCCGTCCTCGATCTTCACCGAGATGCCGAGCGCGCCATCCGCGCCGAGCTGCCGCGTGCGTTCCGAGGCGCGCACCCCGATCCCGTAGCACGCATCGGCGCCGAGCTTGCCGACCACCTGCCCGTCGAACGCGTTCATCAGCACCGTGCAATAGCGCCCGTCGCCCGCGACGAGTTCCGGATAGGCCGTCATCGCACGATGGATACGCGCCAGCGCGCGGACCCGATCGGTGAGCGCGCCGCCGCCCGCTTCCACCGCGTCCGCACCGTCGGCCAGCGACGCGTAAAGACGCGCGAGGCGATCCAGCGGGAACGCCGGCGTCGGCAGGTTGCACCCGTCGATGCCCCAGTCGACCTCGTCGTCGCGCAACCCGCATGCATCGGCCACCCCATGCTTCACGCGCACCTGCATCGGATGGTCGGGCAGATGGTAGTCGGCGATCGGCGCGCCGATCGCCCGCGCGCCCGCCAGCATCCCGACATGCTTGCCCGAACAGTTGCTGCACACGCCGGTCGGCGTGTAGTCGCGCTTGATCCACGATCGGTACACCGCCTCGGACAGCGGCGGATGGCCGCCGCAACGCAGGTCCGATTCGTGCGCGGCCACCTTCGCGAGCATCGCCCGCGTCCGTTCGATGTGACGCTCCTCGCTGCTGTGCGACGCGCACATCAGCGCGATGTCCGCATCGTCGAAACCGAAGCGCTCCGGCGCGCCCGTCTCGATCACCGACAGCGCCTGCGCCGGCTTGGCGGCCGACCGCGCCAGCGTCATCCGGAACGGATCGCCGAATCGGGCCAGCAGCCTGCCGCGTGCATCGACCACCGCCACATGGGCGACGTGCGTGTTCTCGATCGCGTTGCCGCGGTATGTGACAACCGCTGCGCGTGGGGTCTCCATCGTGTCTTGTCTCCTTGCTCGGGGCCTGATTGCCGGGGCCCGTCCAACCGGTACGGCAGTGTAGCGAGTCGCTGCCGCCGCGCGCCGTCCCGACGATGGAAAGCGGTGTTGCACGCGACGCAAAGGTGATCGCGCCCCCACGAAAGCCTGACCGGATACGTACAACAACCCTTCGATCGTTTACATATTTGATGCCAATCCGTACAATTGCGACCGCAAACGCGAATCATACGCATTTACATTGACGTCTTCCGATGTTTCGGCCCGTGCGGCCCACATCGAGAAAACGCACCCGATCACCGAACCTTCCGCTGCTTCCCGATATGCCCGCCCAGTTCAAGACGAGGCCTCGTGCCCTCGTGTCGGCGCTGACCTGCTCCGTTTTCCTGACACCGCTGCTCGCTTCCGCCGCAACCGCACCCGCTACCGTTCCGGCCCCTGCCGCCGACCGGCCCGCGCCGGCCGCCGATGCACCGGCGACGCTGCCGACGATCGCGGTCCAGTCGTCCGCGCTGTCGGACATGCAGGTGAAGCGCTCGCCGTCGTACAAGTTCACCGCGCCGCTGCTCGATACGCCGCGCTCGGTCACGGTGATCCCCGAGCAGCTGATCAAGGAAAAGAACGTCACGTCGTTCGCGGACGCGCTGCGCTCGGTGCCCGGCATCACGTTCCTCGGCGGCGATGCGGCCGCGAACCCGTCGGCCGACCGCCCGGTGATCCGCGGCTTCGAATCGCGCAACTCGATCTTCGTCGACGGGATGCGCGACTCCGGGCTGCAGAACCGCGAGACGTTCGCGGTCGAGCAGATCAGCGTGATCAAGGGCCCCGATTCGGTCTATGCGGGCCGCGGCTCGGTGGGCGGCAGCGTCGACATCGTCACGAAGACGCCGAAGAACGACAATTTCGTCAACAGCAGCATCGGCTTCGGCACCGACGGCTACAAGCGCGCGACGGTCGACGCGAACCGCAAGATCAACGACACGACGGCCGTGCGGCTGAACGTGATGGGTCACGACGCGAACCAGGCCGGCCGCAACGACGTGTACAGCAAGCGCTGGGGCGTCGCGCCATCGATCGTGTTCGGGCTGAATACGCCGACCACGGTCACGGTCAGCTACTACCACATGAACGCGTACGACATGCCGGACTTCAGCGTGCCGTTCCGCGCGTCGGGCGGCACGCCGGTGCCGACCGATCGCGGGCAGTTCTTCGGGCTGAACACGCGCGATTACCGCTACGGGCAGACCGACACCGGCGAAGTACGCGTCGAGCACAAGCTCAACGACGACTGGAAACTGAAGAACACGACGATGTTCGGGCGCACGACGCTCGATTACGTGGCGACGAATCCGCAGATCTCGACCCGGTATCCGGACCGGCTCGGCATGCAGGCCAAGAGCGGCAAGTACGCGACGAACGGCATCGCGAACCAGACCGAGATCACCGGCCGCGCCAACCTGTTCGGCATGCAGCATACGATGACCGCCGGCGTGGAATTCAGCCAGGAGCAGAACCGCTACGAGGGCTACCTCGTCACGGATGCATCGGGCACGAACCTGCGCACCGGCGATATTTGCGTCACGTCGCCCGCGTTCTGCGCGCCGATTTCCGGCGGCTGGAACCCGAACATGCCGTGGACCGGCAACATCGTGCTGAACGGCGACAAGGGTTTCCCCGGCGCGACCACCAACACGCGCACGACCACCGCGTCGGCGTACCTGTTCGATACGGTGAAGCTGACCGAGCAGTGGCTGTTCAACGCGGGGCTGCGCTTCGACCGCTACGACCTGACCGCGAAACAGGCCGGCGCCGCCGACCTGTCGAACACGTCGAACCTGTTCAGCTACCAGTTCGGCCTCGTGTACAAGCCGGTGCGCACCGTGAGCCTGTATGCGTCGTACGGCACGTCGTCGAACCCGCCCGGTTCGAACGGCGGCCTCGGCGGCGGCACCGACCAGATCACCGCGAACAACCAGAACCTGTCGCCCGAGCGCACGCGCAACATCGAGGTCGGCGCGAAGTGGGACGTGATCGACCAGCAACTGTCGCTGACGTCCGCGCTGTTCGACACCGAGAAGACCAACGCGCAGGTCAGCGACGGCCTCGGCCACACGATCAACGCGGGCAAGCAGCGCGTGCGCGGCGCCGAGCTGGGTTTCGCCGGCAACGTGACCGACAAGTGGCACGTGTTCGGCGGCTACACGTACCTGAATGCGGTGACGGTCGATGCGGGCCCCGGCAATCCGGGCGGCTCGGGCCTGCCGATGGTGATGGTGCCGAAGCACAGCTTCACGCTGTGGACGAGCTACGACGTGATGCCGAAGCTGACGCTCGGCGCGGGCGCGACGGTGATGAGCAAGACCTATGCATCGGTGTCGCCGACCGTGAAGAAGTGGACGCCCGGCTATGCGCGCTTCGACGCGGCCGCGACGTGGCGCGTGAACAAGACGATGGACGTGCAGCTGAACGTGCAGAACCTGTTCGACAAGAAGTATTACGCGAGCGCGTACCCGATCTACGCGACGTGGGCGCCGGGCCGCTCGGCGATGGTCACGCTCAACTTCTATCAATGACGCCGCAGGCGGGCGGGCGCGATGCGCCCTGCCCCGCCCTGCTCACCGCGGCAGCGAATGCGTCTTCACGCTCGTGAAGCGCTTCATCGCTTCCTGCACGCCTTCCTCGTACCCGATCCCCGAATCCTTCACGCCGCCGAACGGTGTCGGTTCGAGCCGCGAGCCCGGCACGTCGCGCCCGTTCATGCTGCCGACTTCCAGCTCGGTGACGAAGCGCGTGATGTGGTCGAAGCGGTTCGTGCACACCGACGACGACAGCGCATGGCCGGTGCCGTTCGACATCCGGATCGCGTCGTCGATGCGCGAAGCGCCGGCGTCGGCCGGACAGCCGTTCACGCGAGGTGGTAGCGCAGCCAGAAGGTTTCGCGGCACGCGTTGTCGAACGTCAGCCGCGACGGGCTGATCGGTTGCGCATCGGGATGGTGGAGCACGTCGTAGTCGATCCAGCATTCGGCGCACAGCAGATCGGATGGCGCGCGGTCCTGCTCGACCGAGCGGCGCACGATCGCGCCGTTGTCGAAGCGGTATTCGGTTTCGTCGCGCGTGACCTCGACGTCGTCGTCGGTCCAGCGGTCGTGCGACGTGACATGCGACGCGATCGACACCGGGCCCGCGAGCCCGTGGATCGCGGCGACGTAGGAAATGAGCTTGTCCATGGCGAGGCGGCGAACTGGCGGAGAGCCGATTCGCGCAACGCATGCTGCGCAAATCGGCCCGAGCGGCGAGTATAGCCGCGCGCCGAAGACCTTGCCGCCGGCGGGGGTTTCGCGCGCTACGCGTCCAGCGCGAGCAATGCGAACGTCGCGAGCCAGTGCTCGCCCATGTAGTCGCCGGCCACGTGCGCGAGCGCGCTCGCGAGATGCCGGTCGGCCGCGTCGAGCAGCTTCACGCGCCGCGCATCGCCCTCCGGCAGCGCGCCGGCCAGCGCGCGCTGGCACCACGCGCGGCTCAGGTTCAGCCCGTCGAGGTGCGCGATCTTGCCGTCGCTGCGGTCGCTGACCGTCGCCGGCTCGAACAGCGTCGCCGGCTCGCCGCGCGCGAGATCGGGCAGGAAGCGCGCGAACCAGCCGTCGAATTCGGCGGCCGGCAGCACGCGCCGCATCAGCTCGGCCTCCATCAGCGCGGGCGACAGGAATTCGTCGCCCGACGGCTCCCACGCCTGGCACGCGACGTCGTTCAGGTGCCAGCGTTTCGCGGTATCGACGATCAGCGCCGCGAGCCCGTCGCGCTGCGTGTCGCGCGCGAAGTCGAGCGTGAGCGCCAGCGCGAACGCGGTGTTGAAGTGCGTGCCCACGCGCAGCGGATAGGTCGCCTTCGGCAGGAAGGTCTCGAAGCGCGACACGAACAGGTCGGTGAGCGGCGCGATCGTCTTCGCCCAGCGCGCGGCCTGCGGCAGCGCGCCCTTCAGCGCGAGCCGCTCGAGCTGCGCCGACAGCGCGAGCAGCCACGCCCAGCCGTACGGCCGCTCGAAGCCGCTGTTGTGCGGCAGCGCGAGATACGCGCGCTCGCCGGCGACGTTCGCGTCGGTGAAATGCGCATCGACGGTCGCGACGATGCGCTCGGCCTCCGGCAACGCCGGATAGCGTTCGAGCACGCGCAGCACGAGCCAGTAGCCGTGCACGCACGAATGCCAGTCGTAGCTGCCGTAGAAAATCGGGTGCAGCGCGCGCGGCGCCTGCACGTCGTGCGGGCCTGCGAGCGCATGCGTGAGCTTGTTCGGATATTCGCGGGTCAGGTGCGCGAGCGCGAGCGACGCGAATTTCGACGCGAGTTCGGGGGTGAGTCGGTCGGTCATGAGGGTCTCGTCCATCGAATCAGAAGCGGAATGCGAACGCATACATCAGCAGCGTGTTCACGGCGAGCAGCAGCACGGCGGTCGGCCACTGCGCCTTGATCACGCCGTTCTTGTCCTTCAGTTCGAGCAGCGCCGCCGGCACGATGTTGAAGTTCGCGGCCATCGGCGTCATCAGCGTACCGCAGAAACCGCTCAGCATCCCGATCGCGCCGACGATCGCCGGGTTGCCGTGGAACTGGTGGACGATCAACGGCAGGCCGATGCCGGCCGTCATCACCGGGAACGCGGCGAAGCCGTTGCCCATGATCATTGTGAACAGCGCCATGCCGACCGTGTAGGCCGCCACCACCGCGAACGGCGAATCGATCGGCACCCAGTCCTTCACGAGCCCCGACACCACGCCGCCGACGCCCGCGACCGCGAACAGCGCGCCGAGCGCCGCGAGCATCTGCGGCAGGATCGCGGCCCAGCCGACCGCGTCCATCGTATGACGCGCTTCCTTCAGCGCATGCACGGGCGAATCGCGCAGCATCGCGAGCGCGACGACGAACGCGACGATCGTGCCGAGCACGAGCGAAATCAGCGTCACGCTCTTCGGTTCGACGAACGGCACGAGCTTCAGCGCGAACGTGCCGATCAGCGTGACGACCGGAATCAGCAGCGCGGGCAGGAACAGCCGGTTGCCGAAACGCCGCGCGAGCGTCTCGCGCCGCGCGGCCGCCGCGTCGCCGGCTTCGTCGGACTTGCCGCGCCCGAGCTTGCCGGAGCCGGCGATCACCGCCAGCGCGATCGCGAGGCAGCCCGTCACGAAGTGCGGCAGCCGCGCGCCGAGCAGGAACGTGACCGCGTAGATCGCCCAGAACGCGAAATTGACGACGCGGCGCGGGTTCGTGCGATCCGTCAGGTTGAAGTACGCGAACGCGGCGAACATCAGCCCCGCGAGCGTGTACAGCGATTCGAGGCCGATCATCGCGCGCCCTCCTGCTTCACCAGGCCGAAGCCGCGCGTCAGCCGGCGGTCGAGCAGCGCGAGGCGCGTGCAATGGATCAGCAGCGCGGCGATCGCGGTCGGGATCGCCCATACCGACAGGTGCAGCGGCTCGATCGCGATGCCGTTCTGCTCGAGAAAGCCCTTGATCAGCAGGATCGACTGGATCGCGATGAAGATGTCCTCGCCGAAGAACACGGCGACGTTGTCGGCGCCCGACGCATGCGCGCGGATCTGCTGGCGCACCGCGTCGGGCAACTCGCCGTGCCGGTTGACGGCGGCGGCTTCGGCCATCGGCGCGATCAGCGGCCGCACCATCTGCGCATGGCCGCCGAGCGACGTGAGGCCGAGCGCGGCCGTGACCTGGCGCAGCACGAAGTACAGCATCAGCACGCGGCCCGTGGTCGCCGCCTGCACGCGCGAGATCATCTGCCGCGCCTGCTCCTTGAGCCCGTTGCGCTCGAGCAGCGCGATCACCGGCAGCGTCAGCCAGATCAGCCCCATGTAGCGGTTTTCGGTGAACGCCTTGCCGAATGCGCTGACGATGTCGACCAGATTCAGGCCGCCCGCCAGCCCGGTCGCGAGCCCCGCGATCGTGACCACCAGCAGCGCGTTGAAGCGCAGCGCGAAACCGATCACCACGATCGGCACCCCAATCAGCACCAGCATTTCCCCTCCTTGTGTCGGATGCGCGGCACCCAGGCAACGCGCTGCCCGCCCGGTTTCGACCGGGCTCGGACGGCGCAATCTAACACGAGACTTTATCGATAAAAAGTCGACAAATTACAGGTTCGGGTAAACGTTGAAACCGGCGAACACCGTGCACGCACCCTGTGTCGGCGGTATTTCATCGGAGGAATCGGGCGGCCGGCGCGCGTGGCGGAGCCCATGGCCGCCGACTAAACTGGAAAGCATCGGCAACGGACGGGAGAGCCGCCATGATTGACGTATTCCAGACCATCGGCAGCCGCGCGTTCTCCGCTCATCTGGCGAAGGACGGGATGGTGACGCTGATGGAGCAACGCCACGAAGTCGACCGCGTGACGCTCGCGACGGCCTATGCCGCGCTCGTCGAGGAAGCCGAGCAGGAAAGCGACCTGCGCGACGCGACGGTCGAGGGGATGATGCGCGCGCTGATCCAGGGCTACGCGCGCAGCCATTGACGGCGCGGCCGCGCATCGGCTCGTGCGGCCGGCAGCCCGGTGTGGCCGATCCGGCCCGCTACGCGGCCGGCGTGCCCGCGCCCATGCCGAACCACCGGCCCGCGCGCAGTTGCCGGTAGTCGGCTTGCGTGAAGATCCTCAGCAGGTTGGCGAGCGCGCCGTGACTGGCGCGGTCCAGTTCCGTCATGAAGGCTTCGACCTCGTCGCGGCCGGCAAACAGGATGGTGCTGAAATAGCGCGCGCGCTCCGCGTCGGACAGGTTCGTCGCGCTCAGCTGGTACGGATGGTGAAGTGCCGCGAACAGGAAGTAGTAGCGCTCGGCGTCGTCGCGCAGCACGCGCACCGCGTCCGGCTCGACCGGAAAATCGCGGCAGAACGACGCATGTCCGCTCTCGATGAAGATCCGGTACAGCAACCGGCCGGCCCGCTCGATGACGATCGGTGCGTACGGGTCGCGGCTGACGAGTACGGTATCGGGCACGGTCATCAGGCTCTCCTCTTTCTTTTTTGTCGACGCCGGCACGGTAACATGCCGGCTTCCGCACGGCGCGTCGGCACGATCCGTCGCCCCGACATGCACGGCCGGCACCGGGCCGCCGCCCTCGGTCGCCGGAAAACACCGCACCGTCATAGAGGAAAAACACTGAAACGGCGCCATGCGCGAATTTTTCGATTGCCGCCGCTCGCGCCGCATGACAGCATGCGGGCGTCGCCAACCGAAAAGAATTCCGTGCCGTCCGCCCGCCGATGCCGTTCGGCGGCGCCGGACAGGCCATGCTTTCCATGAACCCGGCCCATCTCCAACACTACGAACCGACCGGAGCATTCCGCTTGTGAACATCGGCATCGTCAACGACCTCCCGCTTGCCGTCGAGGCGATGCGCCGCGCGATCGCGCGACGACCCGAGCACCGCGTGCTGTGGGTCGCGACCGACGGCGCGCAGGCCGTCGAACTGTGCGCCGCGCAGCCGCCCGACGTCGTGCTGATGGACCTGATCATGCCGAAGTTCGACGGGATCGAAGCGACGCGGCGGATCATGCGATCCGAACGACCGTGCGCGATCCTGATCGTGACGAGCTGCATCGGCGCGAATGCGTGGCGCGTGTTCGAGGCGATGGGCGCCGGCGCGCTCGACGCGGTCGATACGCCGCGGCTCGGCGCCGGCGCGGCCGGCGACACGACGGCACTCCTGCTCGCGAAGATCGATCAGATCGGCCGGCTGCTCGACGCGCCGGACGGCACGCGCCTCGCCGGTACGGCCGCGCGCGCCGGCGGCGGTCCGCTGATCGCGATCGGTGCGTCGGCCGGCGGCCCGGGCGCGCTCGCATCGATCCTCGGCGGCCTGCCGGCGGATTTCAACGCGCCGATCGTGATCGTGCAGCACGTGGACCGCGCGTTCGCGGAAGGCATGGCGCAATGGCTCGACGGCCAGACGCCGCTCACCGTGCGCGTCGCGCGCGAAGGCGACCGCCCGCAACCGGGCGTCGCGCTGCTCGCCGCGACCGACGACCACCTGCGCATCACCCGCGCCGGCACGCTCGAATACACGCGCGAGCCGGCGGCGACGCCGTATCGTCCGTCGGTCGACGTGTTCTTCAACAGCCTGACCGAGCATTGGTCCGGCCGCGTGATCGGCGTGCTGCTCACGGGAATGGGACGCGACGGCGCGATCGGCCTGAAGGCGCTGCGGATGAAGGGCTACCATACGATCGCGCAGGACGAGGCGACCAGCGCGGTATACGGCATGCCGAAGGCGGCCGCGACGCTCGGCGCGGCGCGCGCGATCCTGCCGCTCGGCCGCATCGCGGGCGAGCTGGCGGCGCTCGCCCGGATCTGAGCCCGATGAACCCGCGCAACACCCATGCCTGCCCTCGCAACACACCGCATCGAACATGACTAGCGACCTGACCCGCCCGCCGGGCAGCCCAACCACGCCGAGCGCCGACGTGCCGGCCATGGTGCTGCTGGTCGACGACCAGACGATCGTCGCGGAAGCCGTCCGGCGCGCGCTCGTCGACGAGGAAGGCATCGACTTCCACTACTGCCCGCGCTCGGACGACGCGCTGACCACCGCGATCGAAACGCGGCCGACCGTGATCCTGCAGGACCTCGTGATGCCCGGCATCGACGGGCTGAGCCTCGTGAAGTCGTACCGCGCGAACGCGGCGACACGCGACGTGCCGATCATCGTGCTGTCGATGCAGGAAGAACCCGTGATCAAGAGCGCCGCGTTCGCGGCCGGCGCGAACGACTATCTCGTGAAGCTGCCCGACCGCATCGAGCTCGTCGCGCGCATCCGCTACCACTCGCGCTCGTACATGAACCTGCTGCAGCGCGACGAGGCCTATCGCGCGCTGCGGCAATCGCAGCAGCAACTGCTCGAGGCCAATCTCGAACTGCGGCGTCTCACGCATTCCGACGGCCTGACCGGGCTGTCGAACCGGCGCTATCTCGACGAATACCTGGCGGCCGAATGGCGCCGCGGCACGCGCGAGCGCAGCGAGCTGTCGCTGCTGATGATCGACGTCGACAATTTCAAGCTGTACAACGACACGTACGGACACGTGTCGGGCGACAGCGTGCTCAAGCAGATCGCGTCGACCATCGAGCGCTGCCTCGGGCAATCGGGCGATCTCGCCGCGCGCTTCGGCGGCGAGGAGTTCGCGGTGGTGATGCCGGCCACGTCGCCGGGCGCCGCGCGGCTGCTCGGTGAGAAGATCCGGCTCGCGGTCGAGGCGCTGCAACTGCGGCACGCGCATTCGTCGACCGGCAACACCGTGACGATCAGCATCGGCGGCGCGAGCATCGTGCCCACGCCCGGCCTGCCGACGACCGTGCTGATCGAGGCGGCCGACCGCGCGTTGTACCGCGCGAAACACGAAGGCAAGAACCGCGTCGAGATCGATTCGTCGCCGCCGCCGCCCGGCGCCGGCGAGTTCGGCGTGCCACGCGACTGAGCCGCCCGTCCGTTTATGCGGCGCCGAGCCGGCGCGCGTAGTCGTTCGGGTCCAGCGGGCGGCTGAACAGGTAGCCCTGCTGCATGTCGCAGCCGATTTGCTGCAGGAACCACGATTGCGCCTGCGTCTCGACGCCCTCCGCCGTCACCTTCATGCCGAGCGAATGCGCCATCGCGACGACGGCCTGCGTGATCGCGACCGAGTCGTGGTGATCGGGCACGCCCGACACGAACGAGCGGTCGACCTTCAGGTTGTGCAGCGGGAAACGCTTCAGGTAAGCGAGCGACGAATAGCCGGTGCCGAAATCGTCGACCGAGATCCGCACGTTCATGTCGGTGAGCGCTTCGAGCATCGGCAGCACGGTATCCGTGTCATTCATCAGCAGTCCTTCGGTAATCTCGAGCTCGAGCGCGGACGGATCGAGCCGCGTTTGCGCGAGACAGCGGCCGACCGACTCGACGAGCCCTTCGTGAAACTGCCGCGGCGACAGGTTGACGGCCAGCATCAGGTCCGGCGCGATCGTACGACGCCACTCGGCCATCTGCCTGCAGGCCGTTTCGAGCACCCACTGGCCGATCGCGACGATCAGCCCCGTATCTTCCGCGACCGGGATGAATTCCGCCGGCGACATCGGCCCGAGTTCGGGGCTGGTCCAGCGCAGCAGCGCTTCGGCGCCGACCGTGCGGCCGCTGCGCGCGTCGACGACGGGCTGGTACGCGAGCCGCAGCATGTCCGACGTCAGCGCGCGCCGCAGCGACTGCTCGACCGCGAAGCGGCGCTGCAGCCGCAGGTTGAGCTGCGCGGTGAAGAACGTGAAGTGATTGCGGCCCCGCTGCTTCGCGTCGTACATCGCCGAATCGGCGTTGCGCATCAGCGTGACCGCATCGTCGCCGTCGCGCGGCGCGACGCTGATCCCGATCGACACGCCGAGCCAGTACTCGTTGTTCGCGATCGCGAACGGCTTCGCGATCGCGTCGATCACCTCTCGCGCCAGCACCGCGAGGCGCTCGGGATCGTCGCAGTCGTCGACGAGGATCACGAACTCGTCGCCGCCCACGCGCGTCAGCGCGTAGCGACCGCCCGCGCAGGCCGCGAGCCGCGCCGCGACGCTGCGCAGCAGCGCGTCGCCCGCGTCGTGCCCGGCCGTGTCGTTGACCTTCTTGAACCCGACGAGATCGATGAACAGGATGGCGACGCGTGCCGGCCGGCCCGCATCGTGCCCGCCGAACAGCTCGCGCATGCGCTCGGCGAGCCAGCGGCGGTTGTAGAGGCCCGTCAGCGCATCGCGCGTCGCCAGGTAGCGCAGTTGCTGCTGCGCTTCGCGCACGGGGCCGATGTCGTTGAACGACACGAGCACCGAATCGGCCTGCGTCTCGCCCGGCCGCACGATCGGCACCGCGTTGCCGCGCACCCAGATGATGTCGCCGTCCGCGAGGCCGAAGCCGACCGTGTAGTCGAGCATCGGCGTGGCCGTCTCGAGCGCACGCCGGCTCGGCCAGTCGTGCGGCGCAATCGGCGTGCCGTCCTCGCGCAGCTTGCGCGGGATCAGGGTCGACAGCCGGCGGCCGACGAGATCGCCCTTCACGCGCAGCATCCGGCTCGCGCTCGGGTTGCTCGCGATCACGATGCCGTCGCGCGATACGACGAGGATGCCTTCGTTCAGGCTGTTGACGACGAGCCGGTGATGTTCCTCGCTGCGCGCGAGCTGCCGCGCGATCCGGTCCTGGTGTACCGCGAGGCCGACGCTGTTGCCGATGTCGCGCAACAGTTCGGTTTCCTCGTCGCTGGGCCGCCGCGGCCGGCGGTGATAGACGGCGAACGCGCCGAGCACGGCACCCGCGTCGTCGACGAACGGCACCGACCAGCATGCGCGCAGGCCCAGCGGCAACGCGACGCCACGGTAGTCGGCCCACAGCGGATCGGTTTCGATGTCCTCGACGGCGACCATCCGGCGCTCGTACATCGCCGTGCCGCACGAGCCGGCCGCGGGGCCGATCGTCGCGCCGTCGATCGCGGCGCTGTACTGCGCGGGCAGCGACGGCGCGGCGCCGACGCGCACGTGCATGCCGTCGGCATCGAGCAGCAGGATCGTGCATGACGCGCCATCGCCGAGCAAAGTCTCGGCGCGCCGGCAGACCTCGACCAACAGTTCCGGCAGCGGTGTATTGCGCGTGATCAGCCTCAGCACGCTTTGCTCGGACGCGAGTACTTCCGCCGCGAGACCGAGGCTGTAACGAGAGCTCTGCGGTTCGGTATTCAAGATGAATCCTGCCGTCTGTCCGATCGGGTCTGATGCGCCCGATTCGTTATCGATCCTTCGTGCCGTTTTCGCTCCGGGTTTACGCCGATGCCCGGTGCGCCCCGTTTTCGCGCACCGAGCCAGGGTGCGCCGAAATATATTTAACACCAATACGGGACGCCCCGCGCGTCCGTGTGCATCAGGGGTTACGCTCGGTCGCGATGCCGCTCGCGGCCGGCGGTCAGCCTTCCGAAAGGTTCGCGCGTCTGCGAACGCTTCGGGCATCGTCGGCCGTGCCGGCTGCTGCCGGACAGCATCGCGGCCGGCCAGACCGCGTTTTCGTATCCGTGATTCAATGTCGACGGAACCGGCGTCGCGCATTCCGGCGGCCCGGCGATAGGTACCCTCATCGAACGACCTTCACTGGATCACCATGACGAACCCTGCCGAAATCAAGGCGCTCGTTTTCGATGTCTTCGGAACGATCGTCGACTGGAGAAGCGGTGTCGCACGCGGCGCCGCCGCGTTCCTGGAGCGCCACGCGCCGACCCTCGACCCGTTCGTGTTCGCCGATGCCTGGCGCGCCGAATACTCGCCGTCGATGGAAGAAATCCGCAGCGGGCGCCGCCGCTACGTGCGGCTCGACGTGCTGCATCGCGAAAACCTGGTCCGCACGCTCGACCGTTTCGGCATCGACGGCGTGCCCGACGCGGACATCGACACGCTCAACCTCGCATGGCACAGCCTCGACCCGTGGCCCGACGCGGTCGCGGCGCTGCACCGGCTGAAGCGGCGCTTCATCATCGCGCCGCTGTCGAACGGCAACATCCGGCTGATGGTCGACGTCGCGAAGCGCGCGGGGCTGCCTTGGGATGCGATCCTCGGCGCGGAAGTCGTTCGCGCGTACAAGCCGTCGCCGCAGGTGTACAGCGACACCGTCGACCTTCTCGGCCTCGCGCCCGCCGAGCTGTGCCTGGTCGCGGCGCACAACGGCGATCTCGCGGCCGCGCGCCGGCAGGGGCTGTCGACCGCATTCGTGCTGCGGCCGACCGAGCACGGGCCCGGCCAGACGACCGACCTGCAGGCCGACGACGCGTGGGATTTCGACGTCAGGGACCTGAACGAACTCGCGGACCGGCTCGAGTGCCCGGGTTGAGTGCCCGGGTTGAGTGCCGGTTGCACGGCACGCCCCTACGCCGCGATCGTGCGGCGCCGCGCGTTGCGCGCCGCATACCGGCGGGCCGGCGTCGGCGGGATCCACAGGCAGATCCGCCACACCGGCCTGAAGCCCCTCGCGCGCTGAACACGGTGCTCACCCGACGTCACCCCGCCTCCGTTACTTCACCACCGCGCGCCATGCAGTCCGCGCATAGATCAGCAGCAACGGCAGCAGCGCCAGCGCGAACACCATGCAAAGCGCCAGCACCCACACCGGCCATTGCTCCGGGTTCCCGTGCGCCCAGTAGCGGTAAGGCACGCTCAGGAACCCGATTTCCATCAGCAGCGCGCCGAGCGGCACGAGCCCGTTCATCACCGCCGCCATGCCAAAGCGCGCCGCACCGTCGATGTTCTTTCCCGCGCCGTACGCCGCGATCAGGTAGACGAAATACCCGATGATCGCGACCATCAACGCCCCACCGGCCAGCAGGCCGATACTGCGCGCGCTGCGTTCATGCAGTTGCGTCGCCCCGGCCGGCAACACGACATCGATCTTCTCGCCGATCTCCGGCACGCCGCCCGAGCGGACGTTGCCCGGCAGCACGACCCGCTTGCCATCCGGCATCACGGCTTCCAGGATCGACGTGTACATGATGCACCGGTAGCGCTCGGTGCGCCCGCTGCTGTCGCGCCGCTCGCAGGTGTCCCACTCGGACTGGTAGGACACGACGGTCGCCTCGTATTTCGGCGACACCGCCAGTTCGCGGAGTTCGTCGCCGATCCAGTACGCGAACGGGAAAAACAGCGACACCAGGCAAAAACACACGAGCCACCAGAACGCGACCGCGCCGCCAGCCCCGCGCTTGCCGCCGGTCTGGCGGCGCACCATGCGCGCGGCGAGCCAGTACGCCGCCACGCCGAATACGGCCACACAAACCACGAAAACCTTGCCCGCATGCGTCAAAGCCATCTGCCCTCCCCTTTCTCCCGCGAGCCGGCCCGATTACCGCCGGCCGTTTTTCCATCCATGCCGATCACGTCGCCGCCGTCGCCATCTCGACGAGCGAGCACGCGCGTCGCTATTCGGCCTCTCCGACGAATTTCAACGTCCCCGCTTCGCCCGACAGCAGCGCGCGATTCGCGTCCGCCGCCGCGCGCAGGTAATCCCACAGCGCGGTCACGCGCCGCAGCTTGCGCAGATCCTCGCGGCACGTCAGCCAGAAACACCGCGTGACGACGACATCGTCCGGCAGCACCGGCACGAGCGCCGGCTGCGTGGCCGCCATGAAGCACGGCAGGATCGCGAGCCCGCCGCCTTGCAGCGCCGCGAAGTACTGCGCGATCACGCTCGTCGTGCGCAGCCCGGCCGTCGCGCCCGGCACCGCGCGATCCAGGTACAGCAGCTCGCTGCTGAACGCGAGATCGTCGACGTAGCTGATGAACGTGTGCCGCGCGAGATCGTCCGTGCACGTGATCGGCGCGTGGTGCGCGAGGTAGTCGCGGGTCGCATAGAGCCGCAGCCGGTAGTCGCACAGCTTCGTGACCACGTAAGGCCCGCGCTCGGGCCGCTCGAGCGTGATCGCGAGATCGGCCTCGCGCTTGGGCAGGTTGACGAAATGCGGTACGGGCAGCAGGTCGACCGTCACGTGCGGATGTTCGGCGCGAAACTGCGCGAGCTGCGGCGCGAGGAAGAAGCAGCCGAACCCTTCGGTCGACCCGATCCGCACGTGGCCCGACAGCGCCTCGCCCGTGTTCGCGATCTGGTCGCACGCGGACTGCACGGTCGTCTCCATCGCGTCCGCATACGCGACGAGCCGCTGCCCCTCGGCCGTCAGCGTGAAGCCGCCGGAGCGCGACTTGTCGAACAGCAGCGTGCCCATCGCCGCCTCGAGCGCGCGCACGCGCCGCGCGACGGTCGTGTAATCGACGCCGAGCCGCTTCGCGGCGCCGCTCGCGCGCTGCGTGCGCGCGACTTCGAGGAAGAACCGCAGGTCGTCCCAGTTCAGGTTGCCGGAAACCGGCTCGGTGGCATGTCGCATCGGCGAGGGGAAAAGGGGCTGGCGTCTCGGGGCCGGCCGTCGATATGCATAAATGCACATCTAACCGGTTTCTTTATCGGTACATGATGAATCCGCGCATAACTATACTCGACCCTGACCTGCGGACCATGAGCTGCAGGCAATAAAACCGGAGACACCATGCAGACCCGATCCACCCTCGATGAGCATGCGACCATCGCGACGCCGGCGCCCGAGCGCACCGCGAAGCACTACCTGCTGGCCGGCTGGGCCAGCATGGCCGGCACGACGATCGAGTGGTACGACTTCTTCCTCTACGGCACGGCCGCCGCGCTCGTGTTCAACCGCATCTTCTTCCCGTCGCTGGACCCTGTCGTCGGCACGCTCGCCGCATTCGGCACGTTCGCGGTCGGCTTCATCGGCCGGCCGATGGGCGGCATCGTGTTCGGCCACTTCGGCGACCGCATCGGCCGCAAGTCGATGCTGATGATCACGCTGCTGCTGATGGGCGTGCCGAGCATGATCATCGGGCTGATCCCGTCGTACGACCGCATCGGCTACTGGGCCGCCGCACTGCTGATCGCGATGCGCTTCCTGCAGGGCATGGCGGTCGGCGGCGAATGGGGCGGCGCGGTGCTGATGGCCGTCGAACACGCGCCGAAGGGCCGCAAGGGGCTGTTCGGCAGCCTGCCGCAGACGGGCGTCGGGCTCGGCCTGATCCTGTCGTCGGTCGCGATGGCCGCGGTCGCCGCGCTGCCGGAAGCCGACATGCTGTCGTGGGGCTGGCGCGTGCCGTTCCTCGCGAGCATCGCGCTCGTCGGCCTCGGCTGGTTCATCCGCGCGAAAGTGCCCGAATCGCCCGACTTCGAGAAGATGCAGCGCCAGGGCAAGGCCGAGAAGTCGCCGGTGACGGCCGCGCTGCGCCGCCATCCGCGTGAAGTGCTGACGATCGTCGGCGCACGCGCCGCCGAGAACACGTGGTTCTACATGGTCGTCACGTTCGCGCTGGCTTACGCGACGCAGCAGCTGCATCTGCCGAAGGCGGAGATGCTGCACGCGATCACGGCCGGCGCCGCGCTGTCGCTCGTCACGATGCCGCTGTGCGGCCACCTGAGCGACCGCATCGGCCAGCGCCGGATGTTCGCGATCGGCCTCGTGCTGATGTGCGCGTTCGCCGCGCCGTTCTTCATGATGCTCGGCACGCAGCAGACGTCGTATGCGTGGTGGGCGATCGTGCTCGGCCTCGGCGTCGTGTTCCCGATCCTCTATGCGCCGGAATCGCTGCTGTTCGCGCAGCAGTTCCCGGCGGAAATCCGCTACAGCGGCATCTCGCTGTCGGTGCAGCTGGCCGGCGTGATCGGCGGCGGCTTCGCGCCGATGATCGCGACGTCGCTGCTCAAGGCCGGCGGCGGCCAGCCGCACTACGTGATCGCGTACCTCGTCGGCTTCGGCGTATTCGCGCTCGTGTGTACCGCATCGATGCGTCCGGCGCGCACCTGAGCCTGCCGCCGGCCGCCAGTCGAATCCCTTTCGTCCTGTGCTCCGCCGTGCGTGCACGCGCGGCGGAAGCAGGCGCCCTTTGTCATCGCCCCACCGTTTTCCGGAGAGTTCCATGAACGCCGCAGTTCCCCAGACCACCCTCGCCCTGCCCACCGCCAAGCTGCTGATCGACGGCGCGTTCGTCGATTCGCGAAGCGCCGAATGGGGCGACATCGTCAACCCCGCGACGCAGGAAACGATCGGCCGCGTGCCGTACGCGACGCTCGACGAGGTCGATGCCGCGATCGCGTCCGCGCAGCGCGCGTTCCAGACCTGGAAGACGACGCCGATCGGTGCGCGGCTGCGCATCATGCTGAAATTCCAGGATCTCGTGCGCCGCAATCTCGAACGGATCGCGCATACGCTGACCGCCGAGCAAGGCAAGACGCTGCCCGACGCGCAGGGCGACATCTTCCGCGGCCTCGAAGTCGTCGAGCATGCGTGCTCGATCGGCACGCTGCAGCAGGGCGAGTTCGTGGAGAACGTCGCGGGCGGCGTCGACACGTATACGCTGCGCCAGCCGATCGGCGTGTGCGCGGGCATCACGCCGTTCAACTTCCCCGGGATGATCCCGCTGTGGATGTTCCCGATGGCGATCGTCTGCGGTAACACGTTCGTGCTGAAGCCGTCGGAGCAGGACCCGCTGTCGACGATGCAGCTCGTCGAACTCGCGATCGAGGCCGGCGTGCCGCAAGGCGTGCTGAACGTCGTGCACGGCGGCAAGACGGTGGTCGACCGCCTGTGCACGCATCCGGACATCAAGGCGATCTCGTTCGTCGGCTCGACGCGCGTCGGCACGCACGTGTACAACCTCGGCAGCCAGCACGGCAAGCGCGTGCAGTCGATGATGGGCGCGAAGAACCACGCGGTCGTGCTGCCCGATGCGCACCGCGAGCAGTCGATCAACGCGCTCGTCGGCGCGGGCTTCGGCGCGGCCGGCCAGCGCTGCATGGCGACGTCGGTCGTCGTGCTGGTCGGCAAGGCGCGCGACTGGCTGCCCGAGCTCGTCGAGAAGGCGAAGGCGCTGAAGGTCAATGCGGGCCACGAACCGGGCACCGACGTCGGCCCGGTCGTGTCGAAGGCCGCGCTCGCGCGCATCACCGCGCTGATCGACGCAGGCGTGAAGGCCGGCGCGACGCTCGAACTCGACGGCCGCGACGTGAAGGTGCCCGGCTACGAGCAGGGCAACTTCGTCGGCCCGACGATCTTCTCGGGCGTGACGACCGACATGTCGATCTATACGGAGGAAATCTTCGGGCCGGTGGTGGTCGTGCTCGAAGCCGACACGCTCGACGACGCGATCGCGCTCGTCAACCGCAACCCGATGGGCAACGGCGTGGGCCTGTTCACGCAGAGCGGCGCGGCCGCGCGCAAGTTCCAGAGCGAGATCGACATCGGCCAGGTCGGCATCAACATCCCGATCCCGGTGCCGGTGCCCTACTTCAGCTTCACCGGTTCGCGCGGCTCGAAGCTCGGCGATCTCGGGCCGTACGGCAAGCAGGTCGTGCAGTTCTACACGCAGACCAAGACGGTCACCGCGCGCTGGTTCGACGACGACGCGACGGCCG
This sequence comes from Burkholderia sp. YHN3-13, assembly GCF_055810675.1. Classification (NCBI taxonomy): domain Bacteria; kingdom Pseudomonadati; phylum Pseudomonadota; class Betaproteobacteria; order Burkholderiales; family Burkholderiaceae; genus Burkholderia; species Burkholderia sp. YHN3-13. Next base: position 215,409 of record NZ_JBVVNQ010000001.1, read on the forward strand.
GCGGCGTGAACACGACGATCGCGCTGCGTTGACCGGGAGCCTGCACATGGAAATCGCATTCATCGGGCTCGGCAACATGGGCGGCCCCATGGCCGCCAACCTGCTCAAGGCCGGCCATGCGCTGACGGTGTTCGACCTCGACGCGCACGCGGTCGATGCCGCGCTGCGCGCGGGCGCGACGGCGGCCGGCTCGCCGCGCGAAGCGGCGGCGCACGGCGCCGTCGTGATCACGATGCTGCCGGCCGCGCAGCACGTGCGCACCGTCTATCTCGGCGACGACGGCGTGCTGGCCGGCGCACGCGCCGGCGCGACGCTGATCGACTGCAGCACGATCGATCCCGGCACCGTGCGCGCGGTGGCCGACGCCGCCGCGCAACGCGGCTTCCCGCTCGCCGACGCACCGGTATCGGGCGGCACCGGCGGCGCGCAGGCCGGCACGCTGACCTTCATGGTCGGCGCGGACGGTGCGCTGTTCGAGCGCATCCGCCCCGTGCTGCTCGACATGGGCAAGAACGTCGTGCATTGCGGCGGCACGGGTACCGGACAGATCGCGAAGATCTGCAACAACCTGCTGCTCGGGATCTCGATGATGGGCGTGTCGGAAGCGATGGCGCTCGGTGCGGCGCTCGGCATCGATCCGGCCGTGCTGGCCGGCATCATCAACACGTCGACCGGCCGCTGCTGGAGTTCGGACACGTACAACCCGTATCCGGGCGTGAGCGAGACGGCGCCGGCCGCGCGCGGCTATGCGGGCGGCTTCGCGGCGAACCTGATGCTGAAGGACCTCGGGCTCGCGACCGAGGCCGCGCGGAGCGCGCATCAACCGGTGTGGATGGGCGCGCTCGCGCAGCAGCTTTACCAGTCGATGAGCCAGCAGGGGCTCGGCACGCTCGACTTCTCCGCGTGCGTGAAGCTGTACGAGGCGCAGCCGGCCTGACCCGCACGGCCGACGCCGCACGTGCACCGACCCGCGACGGACCGGTCCGGCCTCGCGGGTCGGTCTGCATGCCGGGGAAGGAAATGCGGGCGCCGGGCCGGGCGCCGGCGGTGCGACCGGCACCGCCGTTCGTTCAGCCGCGTGGGTTCGAGGCCGTCTCGAAGGTCGGATGGCACTCGAACGCGAGTTCGGAGCGCGCGTCGACACGGCGGCCGCCGGTCAGCGATTCCGTCTTCATGCTTGCGCGCATCCCGCGCTGCGTGCAGTAGTTGGTGGCTTCGTTGACGGCCTTCTCGTGGGCGTCGGCCCACGTCGTCGACACGCCGACCGTGCGCGTCGTCACGGTGTACACGTTCGGGTTCGACGTCGCGGTCACGTCGGAAGCGGTCGAACACGCGGCGAGCAAGCATGCGGCAGCCGCGACGGTCAACCATCGCAGGGTTCGAAAAGAGACTGGAATGGACATGGGGGGCAAGCGCACGCCGTCCGACGTGCATTGAGCAACATAGGCGACAGTATGCCTGCCCGATCGCCGGAGATCATGCCCCTTTCAGTGAACACATTGTTTCGAATGGTTAAACGATGGCCGATTCAGGCAAGATTTACAGCCATCGCCAGCGACCGTTTTCGTCGGACAGGTCATTTCGCCCTGCCCGCACGCCGGTCCGGCCGCTCACATCGGTGCGACGGTCAATGCACGCCCGCCTGGCGGATCCTCGCTGAGGTTTCCGCCAGATTGCGCCACGCCGGCTGCCCCGGCGCGTAGCGCGCCCGGATGTAGGCGGCCAGCTCGGCCATCTGGCGGTCGTCGAAGGCCTCGCCGAAGCCCGGCATGTAGCCGAGATGGTCGGTCGCCGGCTGGGCGATCCCGTGGTGCAGCACGCGCAGCAGGTTGTCCGGCGCCGCCTGGCTGACGCTCGTGTTGAGCCCCATCAGCGGACGCACGCCGAAATGCCCGACGCCGCCCGATTCCGCATGACAGACCGCGCACGCCGCGTCGAACGCGCGGCGGCCGTTCTCGAGGCCGAGCGTCGCGACGGTTTCCGCGCCGCGCATCTGGCGGGTCGCCGCGTCCGCGGCGAGCGCGGCATCGACGGGCGGCGACAGCGACGCCAGATAGTGCGCGATCGCCCAGACGTCGTGCTCGGGCAGCGCCGCGAGCCCCGCGACGACCGGCGCCATCGGCCCGGCCGCGACGCCGTGCTGCGCCGAGAAGCCCGTGCGCAGATAGTCGAACAACGCGCCTTCGGTCCACGGCACGGGCGAAGCCGGCGACGCGACGAGCGGCGGCGCGCCCCATCCCTCGGCTTCGCCGCCCGACAGGTAGGCCAGGCCGCCCTTCTCCGCACCGAGCGCGTTGCGCGGCGTATGGCATGCGCCGCAGTGCCCGGCGCCGTCGACCAGATACTTGCCGCGATTCCACATCGCCGAGCGCGCCGGGTCCGGCGCAAACAGCCGCGCGTCGTGATACAGCCAGTTCCAGCCGGCAACGAGACGCCGCCGGTCGAGCGGGAACGGCAGCTTGGTCGGCGGCGGTACGTGCTTCACCGGCGGCTGCGACATCAGGTACGCATAGAGCGCGAGCAGGTCGGGCTCGCTCAGCTTCGCGAACGCCGTATAAGGGAACGCCGGGTACAGGTGCGTGCCGTCGCGCGAGATGCCTTCTCGCATCGCGCGGGCGAACGCCGGATATGACCAGGCGCCGATGCCGGTTTCCGGATCGGGCGTGAGGTTCGTCGTGTAAATGGTGCCGAACGGCGTATCGAGCGCAAGCCCGCCAGCGTTGGTCGCGCCGCCGGGCGCCGTGTGGCACACCGCGCAATCGCCGGCGAGGGCAACCTGGCGGCCACGTTCGAGGGTCGCGGCGCTCCACATCGCGCCGTCCGCGCCGCCGGGCGCAATCGGTGCAATCGGCGCGTGCCCGGGCAGGATCGCGCACGCCAGCCCGAGCAGCCCGCCGACCACACCGCCCGCCCCTGCGCCGGCCAGCCAGCGGCGCCAGCGCGACGCGCGGCGCGGGCCCGCATGCAACCCGCCGGCGGCATCGACCGGCACCGGTTGCGCAAGCGCCGCGCGAATCCGCGCGGCATCGAACGGCGGCGCACGAAAACGCACGCCCGTCGCGTCGTACAGCGCGTTCGCGATCGCAGCCGCGGCCGGCGCGGCCGCCTGTTCGATCCGCCGCGCATCGTGTACGGACAGCTCGCCGTGCGCACGGGGCGCCGCTGCGTCGGATACAGCCAGCTCGAGCGCGATCGCGTCCGGCTGCGCGTCGGCCCCGGTTTCGTCATGCGCGGGACGCGCGGTCAGCCGCGTCCCCATCACGCGCGAAATCGCCGCTTCGATCTGCCACGCGGGCACGCCGACCGTCGACGCGTCGCCCGGCTCGCCGACGCCCTGTCCAGCCACGACGCGCCGCACCGCGACGTCGCCCGTCGCACGGTCGACATCGAGATCGACGACCCAGGCGGACCAGTGCGGATCGCCGTCATGACGGGTGTCGCCGGATTCGGCCGCGGGCTCGCCGTCGAAGGCGAAGCCGCGACCGCTGAGCGTCGACGGCGGGGTCGCGCGGGCCGCGACCGGTGCGCCCCACGCGGCGCGCTCGCTGACCATCCGGATGGTCTCGCGCGGCCCCGCATCCCGCGCGGCATCGAGATGCTGCATCCGCAGCGCGACCGGGTCGCGCCGCAACGCGCCGGCGAGTTCGTCGACGAAGGATTCGCGGGCAAAGGCGTGCGCGTGGCCGGGAATCGCTGCGCCGGCATCGGCCAGCTCGATCGACGTCCGCGCGTGCCGGTAGACGAACGGCGACGCCGGGCCCGCATCCGCTCGCGCGTCTTCAGCCCCGCGAGCATCGTGCCCAGCCGCGCCGGCCGCCTGCGCGCGATAGCGCCAGGCCATCATCCGCCCGTCGCGTGCGGTCTGCGTTTCGATATCGAACGATGCACGCGCGTGCGCGTCGCCGATCGGCCATTCGTAGCGCGCGCGGTGCGCATGCGATGCCTCGGCGGCAGTTGCGTCGCGCGTGTCGGGCGCCGCCGCGCGCTCCGGCTGCGCAGGCAGGCGCGCATCACGCTTCATCGCCGTCTCGCAGATAACGTGCGGCGCGATGCACCGCACGGATGATCTCCAGATGCGTGCCGCAGCGACACAGGTTGAAGCGCAACGCGTCGCGGATCGCCGCGTCGTCGGGCGCGCGGTTGCGTTCGAGCAGCACCTTCGCGCTCATGATCATCCCGTTCAGGCAATAACCGCATTGCGCGGCCTGCTCGTCGACGAACGCGCGCTGGATCGGATGCAGCGCGTCGCGCGAGCCGAGCCCTTCGAGCGTCGTGACGTCGCGCCCGTTCGCGGCGGCGGCCGGCACGACGCACGAGCGGGTGGCCTGCCCGTCGACGAGCACCGTGCACGCCCCGCACTGCCCGAGCCCGCAGCCGTACTTCGGGCCGTTGAGCGCGCAGTCGTTGCGCAGGACCAGCAGCAGCGGCGCGTCGGGTGCGGCCTCGTCGAAGGTATGCGGCGTGCCGTTCACGCGAAACGCCAGCGGCCGCGACGGAGATGCGGGATGGGACATTGAATGGATCCGGAATGCGGCGTGCCGGCCGTGACGGCCGGCGGCGGGCACGGCCGCCGGCTGGCACCCGCCGGCGCGCCCCTGACATATAACACGCCGAAATGCGCACGTACCTGCGCGCCTCGATTCCCGCGACGGCCAGGCGCCGGCCCGGCACGGGCACCGTGGACGCGTCAAGCCGCGGCCGCCACGTTGCCGCGCGACGGCGCGACGAGCGGCACGTCGAACACGTCGTAACCGAATACCCACGACGGATCCTCGTTCGTGCGCAGCCACGTATTGTTGTGCGACACGCGCTGCACTTTCGACGCGCGTGCCGCACGGTTCGCCTCGTACAGCGCGAACGCGCCCGCGTAGTCGCCGACGCCGACTTCGTCGAGACAGCGCGCGAGCATCGCGGCATCCTCGATGGCCATCGCCGCGCCCTGCGCCATGTGCGGCTTCATCGGATGGCATGCGTCGCCGAGCAGCACGAGACGGCCACGGCTCCACAACGGCAGCGGATCGCGCTCGAGCAGCGGCCACTTGGTGATCGACGGCGAAACGTCGATCAGGTGCTGGATGTCGGCGTGAAAACCCGCGAACGCCTCGCGCATCTCGTCGCGGCTGCTGTCGACCATCGACACGCCCTCGGGCCACTCGGCCTGCGGCACGCCGGTCACGTAGTAGTACTCGTCGCGCTTCTCGGTCACGTAGTAGACCATCATGTGGCGATCCTCCGACCACCACTTCACGCACATGTCGTACGGCTTGTTGCCGAGCAGCGACGCCGGGAACACCGCGCGGTGCGCGACATAACCCGTGTAGCGCGGCGGTTCCGCGCCGAGCAGATGCTCGCGGATCCGCGAATTCACGCCGTCCGCACCGATCACGATGTCGGCCGTCTCGACGCTGCCGTCGGCGAACGTCAGGCGCACCGCATCGCCGGTGTCCTCGACCGCCGCGAGCCGCTTGCCGAAGCGGATCGTGCCGGGCGTGACCGCCTGCGTCATCAATGCATGGAAATCGCCGCGGTGCACGGTCAGGTAGCTCGCCCCGTACGTCTTGCGCGCGTAATCGCCGAGCGGGATCTGCGACAGCACGTCGGCCGTCCGCCAGTCGCGGCTGTACCAGCAATCCGGATGCGAACCCATCGTCTCCAGCGCGTCCTCGCAGCCGATGCGCCGCATGATCTTCATCACGTTCGGGCCGAGATGGATGCCCGCGCCGAGGCGCGAAAAAGCGGGCGCCTGCTCGTACAGCGCGACGTCGTAACCGCCGCGCTGCAGCAGCGCAGCCGCGGCCGTGCCGCCGAGACCGGCGCCGATGATTGCGATACGGGGTTTGCTCATGCGGATCTCCTGATCGTGGGCCCGGCGCCGAACACGGCACGGATACGGGCGGATTGAATGGCGTTTATGTAGCGTACACACTCAATTTATTCAGGACAAGCGGATTGTTTGGCGCCTCTGTCACATACGGGAAAACACCAATAATTCCTCGTATATCCATCTATAAAAACAGGCATGTCACGCGTGACCTCATTTTGATCCATTGCCATTTTCAAATGTACACACTAGACTTTGCTCGACATCCGGCGATCCCGCACCTGCGTGCCGCCCTCCCTTACCGACACGGAGCCCCCGTCATGAGCAAGACCTACCGCATCGGCCAGATCGTGCCGAGTTCCAACACGACGATGGAAACCGAGATCCCGGCGATGCTGCGGCTGCGCGAAACGATCCGTCCCGAGCGCTTCACGTTCCATTCGAGCCGGATGCGGATGAAGAAGGTCGTCAAGGAAGAACTCGCGGCAATGGATGCCGAATCCGACCGCTGCGCGGTGGAACTGAGCGATGCGCGCGTCGACGTGCTCGGCTATGCCTGCCTCGTCGCGATCATGGCGATGGGGCACGGCTACCACCGCGTGTCGCAGGCGCGCCTCACGAAACACACGGCCGACAACGGCGCGCGGGCGCCCGTGCTGACGAGCGCGGGTGCGCTCGTCGACGCGCTGAAGGTGATCGGCGCGAAGCGCATCGTCGTCGTCGCGCCGTACATGCTGCCGCTGACCGAACTCGTGGTCGACTACATCCGCCACGAAGGCTTCGACGTGCTCGCCTACCGCGCGCTGGAGATTCCCGACAATCTCGACGTCGGCCGCCACGATCCGGCGCGCCTGCCCGACATCGTGAAGACGCTGCCGTACCAGGATGCCGATGCGATCGTGCTGTCCGCGTGCGTGCAGATGCCGTCGCTGCCGGCCGTCGCGAAGGTCGAGGCGATGACGGGCAAGCCGGTCGTCACGGCCGCGATCGCGACCACCTACGCGATGCTGCGCGAGCTCGATCTCGAACCCGTCGTGCCGGGCGCCGGCGCGCTGCTGTCCGGCGCGTACTGAGCGCGCCCTTCGAACGGAGTCCCTTCATGTCCTCGACCTTCCTCTACGGCGCGAACATCCGCGCGAACGGCATCCGCCAGCACTACCTGCGCTATGGCGGCACGGCCGGCGCGCGCGCGTCGCGCCCGGCGATCGTGCTGATCCCCGGCATCACGAGCCCCGCGATCACGTGGGGCTTCGTCGGCGAAACGTTCGGCGCGGCATTCGACACCTACGTGCTCGACGTGCGCGGCCGCGGGCTGTCGGACGCGTCGCCGTCGCTCGACTACAGCCTCGATGCACAGGCGGACGACATCGCGGCGCTGGTCGCCGCGCTCGGCCTGCCGCGCACGAGCCTCGTCGGCCATTCGATGGGCGCGCGGATCGCCGCGCGCGCGACGCGGCGCGGCATCCGCGGGCTCGAATCGGTCGTGCTCGTCGACCCGCCCGTCTCGGGCCCGAACCGCCGCGACTATCCGGGCAAGCTGCCGTGGTACATCGACTCGATGGCGCTGGCCCGCGCGGGCACCGACGCCGACGGGATGCGCGCGTTCTGTCCGACCTGGACCGATGCCGAACTGCAGTTGCGCGCCGAATGGCTGCATACCTGCGACGAACGCGCGGTGCGCGCTTCGTACGAGGGATTCCATACCGACGATTTCCACGCGGATGCCGCGCAGCTGGCCGTGCCGTCGCTGCTGATCACGGCCGAGCGCGGCGACGTGGTGCGCGACGACGATGTCGCCGAACTGCAGCGCGCGACGCCGTCGATGCGGCACGTGCGCGTGCCCGACGCCGGCCACATGATTCCATGGGACAACGCGGCGGGCTTCTACGCGGCGTTCGGCGACTTCCTCGGCGCGCCGCTCGCGGCCTGACCGCCCGACGCCCGCCCCTTTTCTTCACGCCATAACCGGAGCCGACGATGCCCGTCAGCGATACCCAACTGATCGACGCGTGGAAGCAGGTGCTCACGCTGTCGCGCCTCGAACCGGGCCAGACCGTCACGATCCTGACGAGCGCGGCCACCCATCCGCAGACGCTGTCGTGCGCGCTGATCGCGACGCAATCGATGGGCGCGATCGTCAACCGGCTCGACCTGCCGCCGGTAAACGGCGACAAGGCATTCAGCCGCGACCCGCTCGCCTATCTCGGCACGACGCCGCTGACCGGCAACAAGGCCGCGATCGCCGCGCTGCGCGAGAGCGACCTCGTGCTCGACCTGATGACGCTGCTGTTCTCGCCCGAACAGCACGCGATCCTGAAATCGGGCACGAAGATCCTGCTCGCGGTCGAGCCGCCCGAAGTGCTCGTGCGGATGGTGCCGACGCCGGCCGACCGCACGCGCGTGCTCGCCGCCGCGAAGACCATCGCCACCGCCCGCGAGATGCGCGTGACGTCGGCGGCCGGCACCGCGCTCGTGTGCCCGCTCGGCGAATTCCCGCCGACGGCCGAATACGGCTTCGTCGACGCGCCGGGCCGCTGGGACCACTGGCCGAGCGGCTTCGCGCTGACCTACCCGAACGATCGCACCGCGCGCGGCACGATCGTGATCGATCGCGGCGACATCCTGCTGCCGCAGAAGCACTATGTGACCGAACCGATCGCGCTGACGGTCGAGGGCGGTTATGCGACGCGCATCGAAGGCGGCGTCGACGCCGACCTGCTGCGCGACTACATGGAAACGTTCGCCGATCCCGAAGGCTATGCGATTTCGCATATCGGCTGGGGGCTGCAGCCGCGCGCGCGCTGGTCGACGCTCGGGCTGTACGACCGCGAGGCGACGATCGGGATGGATGCGCGCGCGTTCGAAGGCAACTTCCTGTTCTCGCTCGGCCCGAACAACGAAGGCGGCGGCACGCGCACGACCACCTGCCACATCGACATCCCGCTGCGCCGCTGCACGGTCGAACTCGACGGCGAAACCGTCGTGCGCGACGGCCGCGTGACCGACCAACCCGCCTGACCGACGAGCACCCGACACCATGAACGATCTTTCCCGTCACGCCGAAGCGAACGTGTATCGCCAGCAGGGTTTCGGCACGCCGCTGCCGCCGCACGGCAACATCGGCCTGCTGATCGTCGATTTCGTGGTCGGCTTCGCCGATCCCGCGACGTTCGGCGGCGGCAACATCGCGCCCGCGATCGCACGCACGACGCATGCGCTCGCGCTGGCCCGCGCGCGCGGCTGGCCCGTCGCGCACAGCCGCATCGTGTATGCCGACGACGGCAGCGACGACAACGTGTTCTCGCTGAAGGTGCCCGGCATGGCGACGCTGACCGAGCATCATCCCAACAGCGCGATCGTGCCCGAACTCACGCCCGCGCCGGGCGAACTCGTCGTGCGCAAGACCGTGCCGTCGGCGTTCTTCGGCACGCAGCTGGCGCCGTGGCTCGCGCAGCGCGCGGTACAGACGCTGCTCGTCGCGGGTGCCGTGACGAGCGGCTGCGTGCGCGCGAGCGTCGTCGACGCGATGTCGCACGGCTTCCGTCCGCTGGTGCTCGCCGATTGCGTCGGCGATCGCGCGATCGCGCCGCACGACGCGAACCTGTTCGACATGCAGCAGAAATATGCAGCCGTGCTGCCGCTCGACGACGCGATCGCGGCGATCGATGCCGCACCGACCCGCACGCGCTGAGTCGCGACCGGTCGCGGGCGGCACCGGCATCGCCCGCGATTGACGCTGCGCTTTTGGCGGCCTAGATTCGCTTCACGCACGCCGCCGCCCGAACGCTCCCCGACGCCACCGCCCGCGGGCCGCGCCGCCCCCGACAGGACACCTCCCCCGTGAACCGCTCCGAACTGCTCGCGCGCAACGGCTGCCTGACCGTGATCCGGCCACCCGCGCCGCCCGTCAAGCCGGCCCCCGGCCAGCCGGGCAGCCTGTCGTCCTACGTGCCGGCATGGCCCGAAGTCTTCGTCGCGATTCTCGACGACGGCCGCATCCTCGCGTTCAACGGCCACGTCGATCTCGGCACCGGCATCCGCACGTCGCTCGCGCAGATCGTCGCCGAGGAACTCGACGTGCCGGCCGCGCGCGTGACGATGGTGCTCGGCGACACGGCCGCGACACCGAACCAGGGCCCGACCATCGCGAGCGCGACGATCCAGATTTCCGCGACGCCGCTGCGCTGCGCGGCCGCGCAGGCGCGCCATGCGCTGCTGGCCCTTGCCGCCGGGCGATTCGGTGTCGATGCGGCGCGCCTGAGCGTCGACGATGGAACGATTTCGGCCGACGGGCAGGCGATCACGTTCGCCGCGCTCGTCGCCACGCGCCGGATCGCGCTGACGCTCGACCTGACTACGCGCACGAAGGACCCCGCGCATTACCGGATCGTCGGCCGGTCGTCGCCGCGTGTCGACCTGCCCGCGAAGGCGACCGGCGAGCTCACGTTCGTGCACGACATGCGCGTGCCGGGCATGCTGCACGGCCGCGTCGTGCGGCCGCCGTACGCGGGCCACGACAGCGGCGCATTCGTCGGCACGTCGCTCGTCGACATCGACCGTGCATCGGTGGCCGACGTGCCGGGGCTCGTGGCCGTCGTCGCGCTCGGCGATTTCGTCGGCGTCGTCGCCGAGCGCGAGGAACACGCGATCCGCGCGGCGCGCCAGCTGCGCGTGACGTGGCGGCCGCATCCCGCGCTGCCGCCGCTCGACGATCCGGCCGCCGCCATCGCCGCGGCGCCGGCCGCGCGCCGCGTGCTGCTCGACGAAGGCGACGTCGATGCCGCGCGAACGCAACCGGACACGATCACGCTGTCGCGCACCTATGCGTGGCCGTTCCAGATGCACGGCTCGATCGGCCCGTCCTGCGCGCTCGCCGACTATCGCGAACCGGGCGACGGGCGGATCACCGTCTGGTCCGGCACGCAGAACCCCGTGTCGCTGCGCCACGACCTCGCGACGCTCGTCGCGCGCGACGAAGCCGATTTCGACGTCGTGCGGATGGATGCGGCCGGCTGCTACGGCCGCAACGGCGCGGACGACGTGTGCGGCGATGCGCTGCTGCTGTCGCGCGCGGTCGGCCGCCCGGTGCGCGTGCAGTTGTCCCGCGCGGACGAGCACCTGTGGGAACCGAAAGGCACGGCCCAGCTGATGCAGGTCACCGGCACCGTCACACGCGACGGCCGCCTGCTCGGCTACGACTTCACGACACGTTATCCGTCGAACGACGCGCCGCTGCTCGCGGCGCTGCTGACCGGCGCGATCGCGCCCGAGCCGCGCGTGTTCGAAATGGGCGACCGCACGGCCGTGTCGCCGTATGCGAGCCCCCATCGCCGCTTCGTCTGCGAGGATCTCGCGCCGCTCGTGCGCGCGTCATGGCTGCGCGGCGTATCGGCGCTGCCGAACTCGTTCGCGCACGACGCATTCGCCGACGAATGCGCGGCGCTGACCGGCATCGATCCGCTCGCGTTCCGGCTGCGCCATCTGCAGGACGCGCGCGCCGCCGAGCTGCTGCAGGCCGTGGCCGACCGCGCGGACTGGACGCCGCGCGCGCGGCGCCCGCCTCACGAACACGACGGGTCGCGGCATGTGCGCGGCCGCGGCATCGCCTACGCACGCTACGTACACAGCCGCTTCCCGGGATTCGGCGCGGCGTGGTCGGCGTGGATCGTCGACCTGAGCGTCGATCGCGTATCGGGCGACATCCGCATCGAACGCGTGAGGGTCGGCCAGGACACGGGCACGATGATCAATCCGGATGGCGTGCGCCACCAGATCCACGGCAATGTGATCCAGGTCTTGAGCCGTACGCTGAAGGAGCGCGTGCGGTTCGCGGACGGCAAGGTCGCGTCGCGCGAATGGGCCGGCTATCCGATCCTGACGTTCGCGGAAGTACCGGACGTCGAAGTCGTCCTGATGCCGAGGCAGGGCGAGCCGCCACTCGGCGCCGGCGAATCGGCGTCGGTGCCGGGCCCCGCCGCGGTTGCCAACGCGTTGTTCGATGCGACCGGCGTGCGGTTCCACGCGCCGCCGTTCACACCCGAGACGGTGCGCGCCGCGTTGCGCGAAGCCGGCCGGCTGATGCGCGCCGACGAAGCCGGCGCATCCGTCGCGGCGGGCGCGACGTAAGCCGGGCCCGCGCTGCCGGCATGTCACGCGTCGCCGTCTTCTTCCATCATCTTGCGCAGCAGGAACTGCAGCGCGACACGTTCGCCCGGATTGAGCGCGCCGTACGTGCGCTCCGTCACCTGCCGCGCGAACGGCACCGTGCGGTCGATCAGCGCGAGGCCGGGCGCGGTCGCGCGCACGAGCAGCTTGCGGCCGTCGTTCGGGTCGGGCAGCACCTCGATCAGCGCGCGCGCCTTCAGACGCTCGACGACGCCACGGATCGTCGCCTGGTCGATCGCGGTCGCCTTGACGATGTCGTTCAGCGAGCACGCCTGCCGCTCCTTGACCGCGCACAGCGTCACGAACTGCGCGGCCGTGAGGTCCGAATCGGGGATCGCTTCCTGAAAGATCGACACGTGCCGCTGATACGCGCGGCGCAGCAGGTGCCCGACCTGGTCGTGAAAGTCGTAGGAATCCTTGGAAGAAGCCATGAACGTGCAGGCCCGTGCCGCGTGTCAATGAAAGACAAGCAGTGTACACCCTCAAATCGGTGCAATCGGCGGGCGGAGCATTGCGTCATTGCGGTGCATCAGGATTCGCCGCATCGGGCACGCCCAGCTCCCGACGCTGCCTCCGGCAGCAGCGGATCGCCCGATCACGGCACCCGCTCGACGGCCGCCGCGCGCGTCCGCAGCGGCTGCCGCATGCACACTCGCGCGTGATGGCCGGCTTTCGCGCACACACTGCTTTTTTGAGCGCATACGCACGAATTTCGTGCATGCCGCCGTACCCGTATCGATCTTTTAAGCGCACACTCAACATCGCCAAAAACCGCGTCATAAACGCGGTTTTTCACTCGCAAACGCTTTCCTCCCGGCGGCCGGATTCATGCCTGTTCGATTCGGTATTTTCTAGTGTGTACGCTATTTAATTGCCGTGATATACAGACTCCGGGGCGCAGCGAAAACACCGCGCGCGTCGATCGAGCCACCCATTCATCCGTCACACTCGAACAGGGGCAGTCCCATGTCTACCGCACACCCGAGCGCCGCCGTTTCCGCCGACGACGCGCTGCACGGCCCGCTTTATCGCAAGGTCACGCTGCGCCTCATCACCCTCTTCTGCCTGTGCTACTTCGCGGCCTATCTCGACCGCATCAACATCGGCCTCGCGAAACTCCAGATGCTCGACGCGCTGAAGTTCAGCGACACCGTGTACGGCCTCGGCGCCGGCCTGTTCTTCGGCGGCTACATCCTGTTCGAAGTCCCGAGCAACCTGGTGCTGCAACGCGTCGGCGCGAAGCTGTGGATCGCGCGGATCATGATCACGTGGGGCCTGCTGTCGGGTGCAACGATGTTCGTGCATACGCCGATGCAGTTCTACCTCGTGCGCTTCCTGCTCGGCGCCGCCGAGGCCGGCTTCCTGCCGGGCGTGCTGCTGTACCTGACGCAGTGGTATCCCGATGCGCGCCGCGCGCGGATCGTCGCGCTGTTCATGGTCGGCCTGCCGCTGTCGAGCATGATCGGCAGCCCGATCTCCGGCTGGATCATGCGCGCGTTCGACGGCGTGCACGGGCTCGGCGGCTGGCAGTGGCTGTTCCTGCTCGAGGCGCTGCCGTCGGTCCTGCTCGGCTTCGCGGTGCTGCGCTGGCTGCCCAACAACATCGAATCCGCGCAATGGCTGAACGCCGACGAGAAACGCGCGCTGCGCGCGAATCTCGACGCCGATCCCGCCGGCAACAAGAGCCATGCGCTCGGCAAGGCATTCTCCGATCCGAAGGTGTGGGCGCTCGGCCTGATCGACCTGTGCGTCCTGCTCGGCCTGTACGCGGTGAGTTTCTGGCTGCCGACGATCCTGCGCGACACCGGCGTGAAAGACGCGTATCACATCGGCTGGCTGATGGTGATCCCGAATGCCGCCGCCGTGCTCGCCACGCTGTACTGCGGCGCAAGCTCCGATCGTGTGCGCGAACGCCGCTGGCATATCGTCGTGCCGTTCATGGTGTCGGCCTTCGCACTGGCGGTCGCAGCCTCGTCGCCGCACGGCACGCTCGGAACGGTGCTGCTGTTCTCGCTGATCAACGCGGGCGCGGCGGCCGCGATGCCGGTCGTCTGGGCACTGCCGTCGACGTTCCTGAAGGGCTCCGCCGCTGCCGGCGGGATCGCATTCGCGTGCTCGATCGCGAACCTCGGCGGGTTCGGCAGCACGTACTTCATCGGCTGGCTGCGCGACACGTTCCATTCCCAGAGCGCGGGGCTGTATGGCTTCGCCGCGTGCATGGTGGTCGGCTGCGCACTCGCGCTCGCGTATCCGGCCAGGCTCGTGAACCGCTGACGCATCGCGTCGCCCGCGCGACGCTGTCTTTTTTACAACCGCGCCGGCCGCGCGACCCGCCCCGCCCCCCCCGCCCCTCCCGCGCACGCCGCCGCACCGGCGTGCGCCCCCGCCGTCATCCAGCGGGATTCCCCGCACAGGCACATCGCTTGCGCCATCCCCGCGTCCGCCTTCCCGGCGGTCGACATCCTTCCCTCAACCGGCGCTGCGCACCGCGCGACGCTTCGCGCGGCGGTCCCGCATCGTCAGCAGGTTCCCTGAACGAGAGGACAACATGAAATCAATACGAACGGTAGCGGCCCTGTGCTCAATCGTTTCCGTGCTTGCGGCGTGTGGCGGCGACGACGCCGGCACCGAACTCGGCATCTCGAAGCCGCAGGCGCGCTTCATCAACGCGGTGCCGGCCGGCCCGAATCTCGACTACTACCTGAATGCGAAGATCGACCAGGCGGGCGTCGCCTACAAGGGCGTGACGCGCTATCACGACATCGACTCCGGTACGCAAAACGCGAGCTACGACGTCTCGGGCACGACGACGACCATCGCCGCGCAATCGTTCGGCGCGTCGAACGGCCATCACTACACGACGATCGCGCTGCCGAGCACGACGTCGCTGATCTCCGTGATCGACGATCCGTACGACAAGGGCCTGCTGTCGGACAAGGCGCGCGTGCGCAGCTTCAACGCGTCGCCGAACGCGCAGAACGTCGACGTGTACGTCGTCCCGCCGGGCACCGACATCACGACGCAAAGCCCGACGATGGCGGGCGCAGCCTACCAGAACGCGGTGCCGGCCACGACGCAGGATTCGACCTACCTGAACGGCGGCAGCTACCAGGTGATCGTCACGACGGCCGGCAGCAAGTCGCCGATCCTCAAGACCGCACCGGTGACCATCAACAACAATGCCGACTGGCTGCTGCTGACGATTCCCTCGGGCGGGGTCGGCGACGTGACGCCGAACGACATTCACGTGCTCGTCGCGCAGGGCAACGACGCCGATACGTCCGCGCAGGAGCTCGGTCCGCAGTAAGGACCGCCGACGGTCGCGGCGGCCGCCGCGACCGCGCCCCGCGCATCAGTCGACGCGCTCGAGACGGATCACGTGCTCGGCGCGCGTACCGTCGCCGTGTTCGACATCGACATCGCCAACATGGCGCACGCGCCAGCCCGGCCGCGTCGCGATCTGCGGCAGGTTGCCGGACGGCCGGCTCTCGATCCCGGCGAGCCCTTCGTCCGGCGTCTCGACTGCGTCGTCCAGCGACGCGTTCGAGTAAATCACGTTGTCCTGAAGTTCCGACGCACCGGTGCGCGCCTCCATGCCCTTGCCGTCGACATCGACCGTGTTGTCGGTCATCGCCATGTTCGCGTTGTCGAGCGTGACGATCCGGCCGGCGGCCCGGCGCACGGGATCGCCGCTGTCGACCGCATGCGCGTCGACGTCGATCGGCGGCAGGCCGGTCGGCATTTTCCCGGCGATCGCCTCCGGCGTCATCGGATGCCGCGCCACCTGCGCGGCCTGGGTCGCGGCATCCGGCATGTCGCCCGCCGCCGGCGTCTTCACCGGGCTCTTCTCGATCTGTTCCCGTTGCTTTTCCGGGGTCGGGTTTGATTCCGCGTTCTGCATCGCACCTCCTTGCCCGGCCCGCCAGCGCCGGCGTCATGCCGTCGCCGCCGGTCCGGAAAGCGCTACAACCGTCCTTGCAAATCTTTCATGCGGCCGGCCACGCGCACGCACGCCGCCGGGCGCCGCACGCAAAAAAGCGGACGGCACACCCGCACGCAGCCGGCGCGCCGCCCGTCCGGTCAAGCGCTCGTCAGCCGCCGCTGGCGCCGCCCGGCGCGGATGCCGCGCCCGGCAGGCTCGCGCCGCTGCTGCCGGCCGCTCCGCTGCTCGGCGTGCCCGACGGCACGGTGGACGGCGCGGCCGACATGCCGCCCGTCGCGCCGGCGTCCGAACTGGCCCCGCCGCCGTTGTCGCCCTTCTTCTGGCAGCCCGCGCCCGCCGCCAGGCCCGCAATCAGGATGCCGGCGAAGACGGCTCGCGATACGTGACGAAATGAATATCGCTGCATGACACCTCCGCTGATGTCGATGTGGATGGAACCCGCTGACCCGCAATTTGCGTGCCGCCGCCCGGCCGCCGCGGCCGCGCGCGCTCCATTCATTTTTCAAATGACACCCAGCCGAATATTTAATTTCCCATCGTCGCGACCGCCTTCCATACTCGCGAACAAATCCGAGACATAACGTCCACGGCGGCCCGGGCCGGCACGGCGTACCCACGCCACCGGTTTCGCGCCCCGCACATGGAAGGAGACAACGGCGTGCAACTGGAAGCCACCCACCGCCCGGGCATCGTGCTCGGCGCGGACGACGCATCGCATCGAACCGATCCGGCCGCGCGCGACCCCGCGCTGAGCCCGCGGCTGCACAATCCCGACCTCGCGCCGACCCGGGCCGAAGGCCGGACGTGGGGCCGCTACAGCATCTTTGCGCTGTGGACCAACGACGTGCACAACATCGCGAACTACTCGTTCGCGATCGGGCTGTTCGCGCTCGGCCTGTCGGGCTGGCAGATGCTCGCGTCGCTCGCGATCGGCGCGGTGCTCGTGTACTGCTTCATGAATCTCACCGGCTACATGGGCCAGAAGACCGGCGTGCCGTTCCCGGTGGTCAGCCGGATGAGCTTCGGCATCTACGGCGCGTTGCTGCCCGCGATGATCCGCGCGGTGATCGCGATCGCGTGGTTCGGCATCCAGACCTATCTCGCGTCCGTCGTGCTGCGCGTGCTGCTTACCGCGATCTGGCCCGGCCTCGCCGCGTTCGACCAGAATGCGATCCTCGGGCTGTCGACGCTCGGCTGGATCACGTTCGTCGCGATCTGGCTCGTGCAGATCGGCATCCTCACGTACGGGATGGAAATGGTCCGCAAGTACGAGGGGCTCGCGGGCCCGGTGATCCTCGTCACGACGCTGTCGCTCGCCGCGTGGATGTTCAGCCGCACGGGCGGCCATCTCGCGATGTCGATCGGCAAGCCGATGACGGGCGTGAAGATGTGGACGGAAATCTTCGCGGGCGGCTCGCTGTGGCTCGCGATCTACGGCACGCTGGTGCTCAACTTCTGCGATTTCGCCCGTTCGTCGCCGAGCGCGAAGACGGTGCGCGTCGGCAACTTCTGGGGCCTGCCGGTCAACATCCTCGTGTTCGCGACGATCAGCTTCGTGCTGGCCGGCGCGCAGTTCAAGCTGAACGGCCACATCATCCACAGCCCGACGGAGATCATCGCGACGGTGCCGAACAAGCTGTTCCTGGTACTCGGCTGCCTCGCCTTCCTGATCGTGACGGTCGCGGTGAACATCATGGCGAACTTCGTCGCACCGGCCTTCGTGCTCACGAGCCTCGCGCCGCACCGCCTGTCGTTCCGCCGCGCGGGCCTGATCAGCGCGACGATCGCGGTGCTGATCCTGCCATGGAACCTGTACAACAGCCCGATCGTGATCGTCTACTTCCTGTCGGGCCTCGGCGCGCTGCTCGGCCCGCTGTACGGGATCATCACGGTCGACTACTGGCTCGTGCGCAAGCAGCGCGTGAACGTGCCCGACCTCTACACCGAAGCGCCGACCGGCGCCTACTTCTACACGCGCGGCGTGAACCGCAAGGCGCTCGCGGCGCTCGTGCCGTCCGCGCTGATCTCGATCACGCTCGCGGTCGTGCCGGCCTTCAGTGCGATGACACCGTTCTCCTGGCTGCTCGGCGCGGCGATCGCGGGCAGCGTGTACTGGCTGCTGGCCGATCGCAAACGGCAATACGAGGAGCGCTCGGGCGAACCCATCGCGGTCGACTGCGCGCAACACTGACACACACGCACACGGAGCCACCGATGAGAATCCTGGTAGTCAACGTCAACACGACCGAGTCGATCACCGACGCGATCGCCGCGCAGGCGCGGGCCGTCGCATCGCCCGGCACGGAGATCGTCGGGCTCACGCCGCGCTTCGGCGCGGAATCGATCGAAGGCAACTTCGAGAGCTACCTCGCGGCGATCGCCGTGATGGACCGCGTGTCGAGCTACGACGAACCGTACGACGCGGTGATCCAGGCCGGCTACGGCGAACACGGCCGCGAAGGCCTGCAGGAGCTGCTGACGGTGCCCGTCGTCGACATCACCGAAGCGGCCGCGAGCGTCGCGATGCTGCTCGGCCATCGCTACTCGGTCGTCACGACGCTCGACCGCACGGTGCCGCTGATCGAGGATCGCCTGAAGCTGGCCGGGCTCGATGCGCGCTGCGCGTCGGTGCGTGCCAGCGGCCTCGCGGTGCTCGAACTCGAGGAGAACCCGGCCCGCGCGATCGAGTCGATCGTCGGCCAGGCGCAGCGCGCGGTGCAGGACGACCGCGCGGAAGTGATCTGTCTCGGTTGCGGCGGGATGGCCGGCCTCGACCGGCAGATCGAGGAATGCACGGGCGTGCCGGTCGTCGACGGCGTATCGGCCGCGGTCGCGCTCGCCGAGTCGCTGGTCCGCCTGAAGCTGAAGACGTCGAAGGTCCGCACGTACGCGCCGCCGCGCCCGAAGCGGATCGTCGGCTGGCCGGGAGCCTTCGCAAAATGACACCAGGCCGCCGGCCGGCAGTCGCGTCGCGCGCGGTCACGGTATCGCCGGGAGACGGATCGGCATGCGGGACCCGCTAGACCCGACCACCCTGCCGCGCGACGCGGCCGACGCCACGGGCGCGCTCGACGTGCTCGATGCGCGGCTGATGCGCATCCTGCTCGTGCTGCTGACCGAGCGCACCGTGTCGCGTGCGGCCGTGCGCCTGAACATGTCGCAGCCGGCGACGAGCGCCGCGCTCAAGCGCCTGCGCACGCTGCTCGGCGATCCGCTGCTGGTACGCAGCCGCTACGGGATGGTGCCGACCGAGTTCGGAGCGCGGCTGATCGAGCCGCTGCGCAACGCACTGCGCGTGATCGACTTCATCCGCATCCAGCAGCCGACGTTCGACGCACGCACGTCGGTGCGCACCTACCGGATCGGCTGCCCCGACTACCTGAACGTGCTGTTCGTGCCGAAGCTCGTCGCGCTGTTCCGCGAGCGCGCGCCGAACGCGCAACTCGTCTTCCATCCGCTTGGCGACGGTTTCGACGACGAGCGTGCGCTGGCCGACGGCGAGCTCGACGTCGTGATCGACAACCGCCCCGCACGCCGGTCGCGCTTCCGGCAGGACGACCTGTTCGACGACCGCGTCGTGTGCCTGATGCGCGCGACGCATCCGCTCGCGCGGCGCGGCGCGATGACGGCCGCCGACTTCGTGGCGGCGCCGCAGCTGTGCCCGACGCCGTCGTGGCTCGAAGCGTCCGGCGCGATCGACCGGCAGCTCGAACGCGTGGGCCTGCAACGGCGGATCGTCGTCACGCTGCCGCACTTCGAGCTTGCCGCGCACGCGCTCGTCCGCACCGATATGATCCTCACGACCACGTACCGGCTCGCGCGGCACTATGCGAAGCTGCTGCCGCTCGCCGCGATCGCGCTGCCGGCCGAACCGCCGGACATCGTGTACCGGATGACGTGGAACGAAGCGGGATCGTGCGCCGAGGGCGTGAGCTGGCTGCGCGGGCTGATCGCGGAGGCGACGCACGCATGGCTCGAGGCTGAAGCGATGCTGCCGGCGGTCGCGGCGGTCGCGGCGGTCGCGGCCGCCGGTTTGCCAGCACCGCTCGCGTCATCCGAGTCCGAACCGCCGCGACGGCCGCGCGCACGCCGGACCACGCGCTGCCGTACCGAGCGGCAGCCGTTCGTCGCGCGTGTCGCGCGTCATGCGCGTCTCACGACGAAATCGCACTGACGCCATTGACGCATACCTCACGTCGTCGCATCGATGGTGCCCGCGCCGCGCGCTGTCGATCGCATGTCAGACTGATCCTATTTACCCGCCCGGGTCCGCCTTGCACAATGCGGACCGATGAACGGCCATGCGTCGTCTCGCACACCGCCGGCCGCATGCGCTGCCGCCGGCAACATACCGAGGAATCCCCGATGAAAGGCCCCCTGACCGCCATCACGCTTGCGCTTGCAACGCTCGCCAGCCCGCCCGCGACGGCCGACACGCAGGACTGTGCAACGCGCATCCGCGCGCTGCAGACGCAGATCGACTACGCGAAACTGCACGGCAATACGCAACAGGCCATGCGCCAGCAAGCCGCGCTTGATGCGATCGGTGCGAACTGCACGGACGCCGGCCAGCTTGCGCGCGCCGAACGCAAGGTACGCGACGAGCAGCGCGATCTCGCGAAGGCACGCGACGAGGCGCACGAGGCGGAAGCCGCGGTGCGACAAGCGGAAAC
This sequence comes from Burkholderia sp. YHN3-13, assembly GCF_055810675.1. Lineage (NCBI taxonomy): Bacteria > Pseudomonadati > Pseudomonadota > Betaproteobacteria > Burkholderiales > Burkholderiaceae > Burkholderia > Burkholderia sp. YHN3-13. Next base: position 236,011 of record NZ_JBVVNQ010000001.1, read on the forward strand.
GCGCGATGACGCGGGCAAGCTCGCGAAGGCGCAGCGCAAGCTCGCCGACAAGCAGCGCAAGCTGCGCGACGCAACGCGTGCGCTGCACGACGCGGAAACCAGCCGCGATGCGCTGAAGCACTGACGAGGCACCGGGCAGCGCGCCCCGTGCGGCGTCATGCACCGTCGCGCATCGGTTGCGCAAGCAACTTGTATGCAACGACGGCCACGCCGAATGCCAGCACGCCGCTCGCGGTGAGCGCAGCGGCGAACCCGCTCGCGAACCCGACGGGCGCCGCCTTGGCGAGTATGCCCACGGCCGACGGCGGCACGCGGCCGAGTGCCTGCGCCAGGTCGCCGGCGAGCAGGCTCGACATGAACGGCGCATCGGCGAATGCACGCAGGCCGGGCGCGGCGCTCAGCAGCGCGTCGAGCCGCGCGTGCGTGCTCGCTGTCAGCACCGCACCGAGCACGCCGACGGCCGTCACGATCGCCGTGAAGCGCGTCGTCGTGCTGATGCCCGACGCCATGCCCGTGCGGTCCGCCGGGACGCACGCCATGATCGCCTTCTGCGTGTCGCCGTTCATGATGCCGGCGCCGCAGCCCGTCACGAACATGCCGAGCGCGACGAGCCGGTAGTCGCCGCTGGCCGTCAGCGCCGCGGTGACGAGGTTGCCCGCGCCGATCAGCGCGAGCCCGCCCGCCAGCACGCCGCCCGACGACACGCGTGCGGCAAGCGCCGCGCCGAGCGACGGGCCGGCGATCATCGCCAACGCGAACGGCAGCATCCCGAGCCCCGCGTCGATCGCCGACATCCCGAACGCGTTCTGCAGGTACAGCGGCAGGAACGTCATCATCACCTGCGCGCAAGCCGCATAACCGAACATCGCGAGCACCGCGCCGACGAAACGCGGCTGGCGGAACAGCGCGAGATCGATCATCGGCCGCGCCTGCCAGCGCTCCGCGCCGATGAACGCCGCCAGCAGCGCAGCGGCAAGCGCGAGCCGGCCGAGCGTCGCGGCCGACAGCCAGCCGTGCGCCGGCGCGCCGATCAGCGCCGCGATCGCGCACGCGAGCGCCGCGCCGAACAGCAGGCTGCCGGCCGCGTCCACGCGTTTCGCGTGCGGATCCCTCGACTCGTCGATCGCGACGCGTGCACCGGCCGCCAGCAGCACACAGACCGGCAGGTTCAGCAGGAACACCCAGCGCCACCCGATCCATTGCGTGATCGCACCGCCGACGAGCGGCGCGATCGCCGTCGCGATCCCCATGCACATGCCCCAGATCGCCCACGCACGCGCCCGTTCGCGCCCGTCCGGAAAACGGTTCGCGATCACCGCGAGCGCGGCCGTCAGCAGCAGCGCGGCGCCGCCGCCCTTCACCGCGCGCGCGGCGATCAGCCAGCCGGCCGACGGCGCGACGCCGCAGCCGAGCGACGCGAGACAAAAGAGCGCGAGCCCCGCGAAGAGCATCCGCTTGCGCCCGAAGCGGTCGGCGAGCCCGCCGGCCGGCAGCAGGCACGCGGCGAACGCGGTCATGTACGCACTCACGACCCATTCGATGTCGGCGAAGCTCGCATGAAAGCTGCGCGCGATGCTCGGCAGCGATACGGCGACGACGTTCGTGTCGAGCACGATCAGCGAACAGGTCGCCGACGCGACCGTGAGCGTCGCGGCGGCCGGCAGGCGGGCGCCCGCATGCGGGGCGGCAGCCGCGGCCGCGCGCGACGCGGGTGAGGACTGGGACATCGGCAACTCCGGAGCAGGATGGACAAGCCGTATGCTAGGCTTGCCCGGTATTGCCTGTCATTGACACTCAAATACTGTTTTATTGACGAAAATTGCAATCATGGACCGGCTCGAATTCCGTCACGTGCGCGCGTTCCTGAGCGTCGCGCAGCACCTGCATTTCGCCCGCGCGGCCGAAGCGCTCGACATGGCGCCGCCCGCGCTCACGCGGCAGATCCAGGAAGCCGAACGCGTGCTCGGCGTGCGGCTCTTTCACCGGTCGCGCCGCGCGGTCACGCTGAGCGCCGCCGGCGAGGCCTATCTCGCCGAAGCACGCGCCGCATGCGAACACCTGCAGCGCGGCCGCGAACTCGCCGCGCTGGCCGAGCGCGGCGAACTCGGCCGGATCGAGATCGGCTACGTGTCGTCCGCCGTCTATTCGGGCACGCTGCAGCGCACGGTCGGCGCGTTCCGCGCCGCGCACCCGCGCATCGAGCTGAACCTGCGCGAAGTGCCGATGGACGACGTCGCGAACCAGCTCGACACGGGCCGGCTCGACCTCGCGTACGTGCGCCCGCCGCTGCCGTTGCCCGGCGGCCTGCGGATCGTCACGCTGCAGCGCGACGTGTTCGTCGCGGCCGTGCCGGCCGATTCGCGCTACGCGGAAGCGTCGACCGTGCGGGCGGCCGACCTCGCCGGCGCGCGCTTCGCGGTGCCGGAACAGGAGCGCGGCACGCTCGACGTCGCGCGCCGCGGCCGATTCGCACCGCTGATCGCCGCGCGGCCGGGCGGCTTGCTCGCCGTGCTCGCCTGTGTGTCCGTGAACAGCTGGGTCGCGGTGATTCCCGATGCGCTCGCCGGCTGCGTGTCGCTGCCGGGCGTCGTGTACCGGCCGATCGCCGGCAAGCCGATCGTGTCGGAGCTGGCGCTCGCGCACCGGCGCTTCGAAAAGGCGCCGGCCGTGCGCGCGTTCCTGCGCACGGTCGTGCCGGCCGGCTCGAACGCCGCCTGAGAACGGCGCCCGCACGCGTCGAGGCCGGCCCGGCAGTCGCCGCGCGAATATGCATTGCACGATTCGATATTTGTCGGCCGGAAACCGATTCCGTAACCTGCCCGGCAGCCGCGCCGCACGAGCGCGGATCACCCAGGACATGCCGCCGATGAATCCCTCTTCCACCGCAGCGCGCCGCCGCGTGCTGCAGCGCCTTGCCGCGCTCGCCGCCGCCCCGCTCTCCGGCGGTATCGCACTGCCGGCCCATGCGACCGGCGCCGACCTGTCGGGCGTCACGCTCGTGCTCGGCGACCAGGCCGGCGGCCTGCGCGCGCTGGCCGAGGCCGCGCGCGTGCTCGACGGCACGCCCTACCGGTTCCGCTGGGCCAATTTCCAGGGCGCCGCACCGCTGTTCGAGGCCCAGCGCGCGGGCGCGATCGATCTCGCGCCGGCCGGCGACCTGCCGGTGCTGACAGCCGCGCTCGGCGATCCGTCGCTGCGGATCGTCGCGACGCGCGTCGGCTCGCCGGCGTCGCTCGGCATCGTCGTGCAGCCCGATTCGCCGGTTCGCGCCGTCGCCGACCTGAAAGGGCAGACCGTCGTCGTGTCGTCGGCGCGCGGCAGCATTTCCCAATACCAGTTGTATGGCGCACTGCGCGAACACGGCCTTGCGCCGCGCGACGTCGACGTGCGCTTCGTGCTGCCCGTCGACGCATTCGCCGCGTTCGAGGCGAAACGGATCCCCATCTGGGCGACCTTCGACCCGTACTACGGGCATGCGGTACGACGCGGCGCGCGCGTCGTCCGGGACGGCAGCGGCATCAATTCGGGGCTCGCGTTCCTCACGTCGCCGATCGAGACGCTGAACGACGCCGCGAAACGCGCGGCGCTCGCGGACGTGCTCGCCCGGCTGGCCCGCGCGGGCCAATGGGCGCTGGCGCACCCGGCCGACTATGCGAACGTCTATGCGTCGCTCACGCGCCTGCCGCCCGACGCAGCCGCCGACATCGCGCACCGCGCGGCGCTCGCGCAGCGCAGCCTCAGCGGCGCCGACATCGACGTGCTGCAGCGCGTCGCCGACCGCGCGGCGGCGGACGCGATCCTGCCGCGGCGCGTCGACGTCGCGTCGATCGCGATTCGCAACGTGTCTGCTTGACGGTTTTCGACGGGGCCGCGGCATGTCCCGGCCGGGCACGGCGCGCGTGTCGGCTTCCGGACTTGCGTGCCCCCCTCCGTACGACCGTCGAGTCGGACGACCTCCCCGCCGTCGTGCACGCAGCCGCAACGACTGCGTGCCATGCGCGACATGGTTTCGTCCTGCATCGTCCCGCGATAAGCATAGTTCAAATCGTTTCTTGTCCGCCCCCGTCCCGTCATCGAGAATGATTCGACGGACCGACACGTGTCGCCGCCTCTCCAACGTACTCCTGACCGATCGATTCATGCTCCCACTGCGCCTGCTGCGATCGCTGCTGATCGCGTCCCTCATTACGTTGCCGGCTGCCGCCGCGCATGCCGACAAGCCCACGACCATCCGCATCGGCGTCGCCCAGCAAGGCACCGGCGATCCGCCGACCTTCGGCGGATCGAGCGCCGCCACCGTGCAGTTGCAGCAACTCGTCGAAAAGGAATTCGCCGCCGACGGCATCAAGGTGCAGTGGCTGTTCTTCAAGGGCGCGGGGCCGGCCGTCAACGAGGCGATCGCCAACAAGGCGCTCGACTTCGCGTACCAGGGCGACCTGCCTGCCGTGCTCGCCCGCTCGAACGGGATCAAGACGCACCTGCTGCTCGCGGCCAGCGTGCGCTCGGGCATCAAGATCGCGGTGCCGCCCGACTCGACGATCCGTTCGATCAAGGACCTCAAAGAGCGCCGCGTGTCGATCTTCCGCGGCACCAACCTGCAGCTCGTCGCCGACAACGCGCTCGCGAAGAACGGCCTCGGCGAACGCGACCTGCGCGTGATCAACCTCGATTCCGCCAGCTCGCTCGCCGCGCTCGCGTCGAAAGGCATCGATGCGGCGGTCGGCGACTACCAGCTGTACAAGCTGCGCGACGCGGGGCTCGCGAAGATCATCTACGAATCGCAGAACGACGGCCCGCAGTTGACGCGGCAGACCCACCTGCTCGTGCTCGACGATTTCGAGCGCGCGCACCCGGACATCGTGCAGCGCGTCGTCACCGCGTACGTGAAAGGCGCGCAATGGTCGTCCGACGAGGCGAACCGCGATGCGCTGTTCAAGCTGTGGACGAAAAGCGGCGTGCCGTACACGTCGTGGCAAGCCGACTTTGCGAACCAGCGCCTGAAGGACCGGCTGTCCCCGCTGATCGATCCGTTCGTCATCGCACGCTACAAGGCCGTCGCGCAGGATGCGCTGAACCTGAAGCTGATCCGGCAGCCGGTCGACGTCGACGGCTGGTTCGAGCCGAAGTATCTCGACAACGCGCTGCGCACGCTGAAGCTCGAAAACTACTGGCCACGTTACGACGCCGCCGGCAAACCGCTTTCCTGACCCGGACCTGCGCCGATGAGCGACACCGCGTTTCCCGCCCTGAGATCCGAGCCTCAAGCGCTCGCCGCGCCGCCGCACCGCGCGGCATTCGTGAAGCGGCTCGCATGGCAGCTCGCCCCGTGGGTGCTGCCCGCACTGTTGTTCGTGCTGTGGACCGTCGGCAGCGCGCGCGGCTGGATCGCGCCGCAAATCCTGCCGCCGCCCGAACGCGTGTACGAATCGCTCTCCGACCTCGTGACGAGCGGCGATCTCGCGCGCCACACGCTGATCAGCCTGCAACGCGTGCTGGTCGGCTTCGCGGCCGGCACGCTGCTCGGTTTGTCGATCGGCGTCGCGCTCGGGCTGTCCCGTACGCTGGAAGCTTACGTATTGCCGAGCTTCAACGCGCTCGTGCAGATTCCGGTGCTCGGTTGGTTGCCGTTCCTGCTGCTGCTCGTCGGCGTCGGCGAGCCGCTCAAATACCTGCTGATCGCGCATGCGGCACTCGTCCCCGTCACGCTGAGCACGTTGCAGGGTTTCCGCCAGACACCGCCCGCGCTCGACGAAGTCGCACGCGTGTTCGGCTACACGCGCCGCCAACGCATCGTCCATGTCGTGCTGCCGGCCGCGATCCCGACGCTCGCGACCGGCGTGCGGCTCGCGTTCACGAAGTCGTGGCTCGCGCTCGTCGTCGTCGAGCTCGTCGCCTCGTCGGAAGGGCTCGGCTACCTGATCGTGTACGGGCGCCAACTGTTCCAGCTCGATCTCGTGATGGCGGCCGTGGTCGTGGTCGGCGCGGTCGGCCTGCTGATCAACCGGCTGCTCGACGCGCTCGAGGCGCGCCTGCGCCGCGGCGTGCCGTCCGCGTTTCGCGGTTGAGCCCGCCCGCCCAATCGAAGGAGAGTCACCCGTGCCGCACCCCGCTCCCCCGGCATTCGCGCCGGACGATACGCCGACGCCCGTGCGCCGCCTGCACGCGCCCGACTGGCGCGGCATCGTGCTGCCGCTCGTGGCGATCGCGCTCTGGTGGGCGATCGCTTCCGCGCATCTCGTGAAAAGCGGGCTGCTCGTTAGCCCGTCCGACGTGCTGCGCACCGCATGGGTGCAGGCCACGAGCGGCGCGCTCGGCCGCGCATTGTCCGCATCGCTCGCGCGCGAAGCGTGCGGCTTCGCGATCGGCGCGGCGGGCGGCCTGCTGCTCGGCGCCGCGCTCGGGCTGTCGCGCGTCACCGCACGAATGATCGGCCCGAGCTTCGACACGTTCAAGCAGATCTCGCTGTTCGCATGGATTCCGCTGATTTCCGTCTGGTTCGGCCTGGGCGACGTCGCCAAGGTCGTGTTCCTGTCGCTCGCCGCGCTGCTGCCCGTCGCCGCGCACACGTGCGACGGCATTCACGCGGTGCCGCGCGCGTATGTCGACGTCGCCCGTGCGCTGCGCTACTCGCGGCTCCAGCTCATTCGCCACGTGATCCTGCCGGCCGCGCTGCCGTCGATCTTCACCGGCCTGTATCTCGGCCTGATCTATTCGTGGCTCGCGACGCTCGGCGCCGAATACCTGCTGGTCGCGGGCGCCGGCATCGGCAACACGCTGATCGACGGCAGCGAGCAGTTCCGCATGGATCTCGTGCTGTTCGGGATCATCGTCGTCGGGATCACCGGCTGGGCGCTGAACGCGATCGCGCGGGCGATCGAGCGCAAGGTGCTGGCCCGCCGCGGCGACCTGCCGCGCTGATATTCCGTCCCCTGTCCGTCACCCCTCTCATCGCCCCGCCATGACGACGCTCGCCTCCGATTCGCTCGACATCCTCCATGTGAGCAAGCACTACACACAACGCGGCACGACGCTCGCCGTGCTCGACGACGTCTCGCTGCACGTACGCGCCGGCGAGTTCGTCACGATCGTCGGCGCGAGCGGCTGCGGCAAGTCGACCCTGCTGCGGCTGGTTGCCGGGCTCGACACCGACTATGCCGGCGAGATCCGCGCCGGCGACGAATACGTGCGCGACACGTCGCTGCAGCGCGGGATCGTGTTCCAGGACCACCGGCTGTTCCCGTGGCTGACCGTCGAGCAGAACATTGCCGCCGCGCTGCGCAACGCACCGCTCGACGCGGCCGCGAAGCGGCGCGCGGTCGCGGAACACGTCGCGCTCGTCGGGCTGAACGGCTTCGAGCGCGCCTTCCCGAACCAGTTGTCGGGCGGGATGGCGCAACGCGTCGCGATCGCGCGCGGCCTCGTGAACCGCCCGCGCGTGCTGCTGCTCGACGAGCCGTTCGGCGCGCTCGACGCGCAGACGCGTGCGCGGATGCAGAACGAACTGCTGCGCATCTGGGAACAGGAGCGCATCACGATGATGCTCGTCACGCACGACGTCGACGAAGCCGTCTATCTCGGCGACCGCGTCGTCACGATGGCGCCGCGCCCGGGCCGCATCGAACGCATCGTCGATGTCGCGCTGCCGCGGCCGCGCCGGCGCGATTCGCCGGAATTCGCGCGGTTGCGCGACACCGTGCTCGCCGATTTCGACGAACACGAACCACCGCACCGCGACGGCACGGGCGGCAAGCCCGTCGACACGCCGCGCCCGCACCGGATCGGCGAATGGCGGCTCGCATGGTAACCGCGTGACCCGAACGGATCGCTTGGCAGCGCATATCGTTCATCGCAGCAGGAACACTAAGGTTGTGACGATTCATCGGTTCCGGTTCCGCGCAGTCCCTGCTTGAATGGAGACTCGACCGACCCGACTCCAGGAGACTCACGATGTCCGAAGTCCAGCACGCCGCACAACCGTCTTCGCCTGTTTCGCACGCCGCGCCGCGCACGGCCGCCGTTCCGCTTCAGCTTCGCCAGGTCGCCGGCCGGATCGGCGCCGAAATCTCCGGCGTCCGGCTGTCGGCCACGCTCGACGACGCGACGTTCGATGCGGTCCAGGCCGCGCTGCTGCGCCACAAGGTGCTGTTCTTCCGCGGCCAGCACCATCTCGACGACACGGCGCAGGAAGCGTTCGCGCGCCGTTTCGGCGACACCGTCGCGCACCCGACCGTGCCGTCCGTCGACGGCAGCGCCCATCTGCTCGAACTCGATTCGGCACACGGCGCACGCGCGAATTCGTGGCACACCGACGTGACATTCGTCGATGCGTACCCGAAGATCTCGATCCTGCGCGCGGTCGTGATTCCGCCGTTCGGCGGCGATACCGTCTGGGCCAATACGGCCGCCGCGTACGCGCATCTCCCCGACCCGCTGCGCGCGCTCGCCGACACGCTGTGGGCGCTGCACACCAACGCATACGACTACGCGTCGACGCATGTCCATGCCGACGACACGCAACTGAAGCGCTACCGCGAAGTGTTCACGTCGACCGTCTATGAAACCGAGCACCCGGTCGTGCGCGTGCATCCGGAAACCGGCGAGCGCACGCTCGTGCTCGGCCACTTCGTCCAGCGGCTCAAGGGGCTGTCGTCGCAGGATTCCGCGCACCTGCTGCAGGTATTCCACGAGCACGTGACGCGTCTCGAGAACACCGTGCGCTGGAACTGGCAGGAAGGCGACGTCGCGATCTGGGACAACCGTGCGACGCAGCACTACGCGATCAACGACTACGGCGATGCGCGCCGCGTCGTGCGCCGCGCGACCGTTCACGGCGACGTGCCGGTCGGCATCGACGGCCGCCAGAGCGTCGTGCTGAAAGGGCCGGGCGCCACGCTGCAGTAACGCCCGTCTCCCGCGGCGGCGGCCTGCGCCGCGCGCCGCCGCACCGTTTCCCACCGAAGATCCGATCATGAGCGTCCCGTCACCGCACCGACACTTGCACGCGCAACGATGTCGGCCCTCCGCCCCGTTCACTTCCGTCAGGAGCGTCGCATGAGCGCCCTACTCGAACCCGCCGCCCAGCCGGTCGACGTGATTCCGCTGTCCGCCCATATCGGCGCGGAAATCCGCGGCGTCGACCTCACCCAGCCGTTGACCACGCCGCAGATCGCCGCGATCCGCGCCGCGCTGCTGAAATGGCGCGTCATCTTCTTTCGCGAACAATTCCTCACGCACGAGCAGCACGTCGCGTTCTCCGCGCAGTTCGGCGACCCGACGGTCGGCCACCCGGTATTCGGGCATGTCGACGGCCACCCTGCCGTCTATTCGATCGCGAAACATCGCAAGGCGACCCGCTTCGAAGGCGAACCGGTGCGCCGGCCGTGGACGGGCTGGCACACGGACGTGACGGCCGCCGTGAATCCGCCGTGGGCGTCGATCCTGCGCGGCGTGACGATCCCGCCGTACGGCGGCGACACGCACTGGACGAACCTGGTCCGCGCGTACGAGACGCTGTCCGCGCCGTTGCGCGGCTTCGTCGACGGCTTGCGCGGCATTCACCGCTTCACGCCGCCGGCCGGTGCGCGCGCCACCGGCGCGTTCGACGAGGCCGTCGAACGCCGCCCGCTCGTGACCGAGCATCCGCTCGTGCGCGTGCATCCGGAGACCGGCGAGCGCGCGCTGTACGTCAGCCCGAGCTTCCTGAAATCGATCGTCGGGCTGACGCCGCGCGAGAGCCAGGCGCTGCTCGAACTGCTGTGGGAACACGTGACGCGGCCGGAATTCACGATCCGCTTCAAGTGGGAACCGCGCAGCATCGCGTTCTGGGACAACCGCGCGACCGCGCATCTGGCGCCTGTCGACATCTTCGATCTCGACTTCGACCGGCAGCTCTACCGCACGACGCTGACCGGCGACGTGCCGGTCGGCCCCGACGGCCGGCCGTCGGTCGCGCTCGAAGGCTCGCCGGTCGAAACGGCCGCGGCCGTCGCACTCAACTGACCCGCCGGATTCGACCGTCCGCTTCCGGCACCGGTGCGCTCGCGCGCGCCGGCCGCTTCCCGATCAATCGAGCCACACGCCGTCGAACCGGTGCCCGCCTAGCGGCGAGAACGTCAACCCGTGGACGCGCCGCGAGATCGGCAACGACACGATCGACGTCGCGATCGGCGTGAACGGTACCTGATCCTTGAACACGACCTGCGCCTGCTCGTACAGCGACGTGCGTTTCGCGACATCCGCATTCGAGCGTGCCGCGCTCACGAGCTTTTCGAAATCCTGATTGCACCACTTCGCGAGGTTGCTGCCGTGCACCGCGTCGCAGCCGAGCAGCGTGCCGAGCCAGTTGTCCGGGTCGCCGTTGTCGCCCGACCAGCCGTACAGGATCGCGTCGTGCTGGCCGTCGTGCTTCGCGCGGCGGTTGTATTCGCCCCACTCGTAGCTGACGATCTTCGCGCGCACGCCGATCTTCGCCCAGTCCTGCTGGATCAGCTGCGCCATCAGCTGCGCATTCGGGTTGTACGGGCGCTGCACCGGCATCGCCCACAGCGTCAGGTCGAAACCGTTCGGGAAGCCGGCCTGCGCGAGCAGCGCCTTCGCGGCGGCCGGATCGCGCGGCGCGTCCTTCAGGCGCGGGTTGTACGACCATTGCGCGGGCGGCATCGGGTTCGTCGCGATCGTCGCATCGCCGTTGAACACGGTCTTCACGATCGCCGTCTTGTCGATCGCGATGTCGAGCGCGCGCCGCACGTCGACGCGATCGAGCGGCGGATGCTGAGTGTTGTACGCGACGAAGCCGACGTTGAACCCCACGCCCGAGAACAGCGTCAGCTTCGGGTCGCGCCGCACCGTCTCGAGATCGGCCGGACGCGGGAATGCCGATACCTGGCACTCGCCGGCCACCAGCTTCTGCAGGCGCGCGGCCGGATCGGGCGTGATCGCGAACACGAGGCGCGCGAGCTTCACGTCGTCCGGCTTCCAGTAATCGGGATTCGCGTCGTAGCGGATCAGCGCATCCTTCTGGTACGTGCGCAGCAGGAACGGCCCGGTGCCGACCGGGAACTGGTTGATGTCGGATTCGCGATGGCGCGCGGCAAGCTGCGACGCATATTCGGCCGACAGCACCGACGCGAACGCCATCGCGAGGTTGCGCACGAACACGACATCGGGCGTCTTCAGCGTGAAGCGCACCGTATAGTCGTCGATCTTGTCGATGCGCTCGACGTTATGGTCGAACCCGAGATCGCTGAAATACGGGAAGCTGACCGGGTAGGCCTTGCGGAACGAATCGTCCGGATCGAGCATGCGGCGGAACGTGAATACGACATCGTCGGCCTGGAACGGCCGCGTCGGCTTGAACCATGCGGTCGTCTGGAATTTCACGCCGCGCCGCAAATGGAACGTGATCGTGCGCTGGTCGGGCGAGACGTCCCAGCTCGTCGCGAGCGACGGTTCGATATCGAGCGTGCCGCGCTTGAACTGCACGAGCCCGTTGTAGATCGTGTACGTGCTCGCGTCGAAATCGGTGCTCGTCGTGTGCTGGCCCGGATCGAAGCCGGCCGGGCTGCCTTCGGTGCAGTACACGAGCGTCTTGCCGGTCGGCGCGGCCAGCGCCGGTGTCGCGGCGCCGGCGAGCAACAGCGACGCGGCGATGCAGCGAAGCGCGGCAACGGCATGCGGGACGCCACGCGCACGACGCGTGGCTGACGAAACGTAAGCGTTCTTCATGGTGACGGAAAGAAAGGATGGCTGTCATGCGAATGACGACCGCCGATCTTCGCGCGCCTCCCGCCGATCGCTTACCAATTAATTCGGCGTTGCTTATCGTTGCCGACGCATCCCGCTGCCCGTGCATGAAAACGTCCACGCGAGCGCCGGCGCGCGATCCGGCGGCCTTTCGCGCCGCCGCCTTCCGGCCCCCTGCAGACTTTCCGGAATGAGCGCATCGTATCGGCTGGTTAACGCCGGCACCGGCGCGCCGGGATCCGCCCGGCGCCGCCGCACCGCCGCGTCATGGAGGACCCACGATGTCGATCAGCCCCGATACGCCCGCCCGCCCCGTGAAATCGCCGGGCCCCGATCATCCGATCACGGTCGAACCCCATGCGCGGCGCGTGGTGGTCAAGGTGGCCGGCAAGGTCGTCGCCGATACGCGCCGCGCGCTGGTACTGCGCGAGGCCAGCTACCCGGCCGTGCTCTATCTGCCGCGCGAGGACGCCGACCTGTCGCTGCTGCAACGCACCGACCATGCGACCTATTGCCCGTACAAGGGCGACTGCGCGTACTACTCGATTCCGGCGGGCGGCGAACGCTCGATCAACGCGGTCTGGACCTACGAGCAGCCGTACCCGGCCGTCGAGGCGATTCGCGGGCACCTCGCGTTCTATCCGGACCGGGTCGACGCGATCGAGGAAAGCGCCGCCGGCACCGATTGAACACCGCCGCGCCGCTGATTTGCATATACGCATTCGTTGGTTGGCCACCGGCCGGTGCCGCCGTATCGTCCTGAATCCGGCGCGGGCCGGGCCCGTTGCGTGCATCGCCCGCATCCGGCCCTGCCGTGCGCCGGCCGCGCCGTCCTCGCGCGCGGCCCGTGAACCCGCACGCAGGATGACCCAATGAACGACACCCCGCTCGCAGACATTGAAACGACCCCGGCGAACCCGCGCCGCCGCCGCTGGCTGCACGGCGCGGCCGCCGGTCTGGCCGGGCTCGCGCTCGGCCCGCTCGCGGCCCGGCCCGCGCTCGCCGACGACACCGGCACGCGGCTGCGCATCGGCTTCCAGAAGTACGGCAACTTCGTCGTGCTCAAGGCACGCGGCACGCTCGAGAAGCGTCTGGCGAGCCAGGGCGTCGCCGTGCAATGGCTCGAGTTCCCGGCCGGCCCGCAACTGCTCGAAGGACTGAACGCCGGTGCGATCGACGTCGGCACGGTCGGCGAAACGCCGCCGATCTTCGCGCAGGCGGGCGGCGTCGATTTCGTCTATATCGGCAACGAGCCGCCCGCGCCGCAGGGCGAGGCGATCATCGTGCTGCCCGATTCGCCGATTCGCACCGTCGCGCAACTGCGCGGCAAGAAAGTCGCGTTCAACAAGGGCTCGAACGTCCACTACCTGCTCGTGAAGGCGCTCGAACGCGCGGGCCTCACGTATGCGGACATCCAGCCGATCTACCTGACGCCCGCCGACGCACGTGCCGCGTTCGTGCAGCGCAGTGTCGATGCGTGGGTGATCTGGGATCCGTACTTCGCCGCCGCCGAGCGGCAGCTCGGCGCGCGCGTGGTCGCGAACGGCGACGGGCTCGTGCGCAACACGCAGTACTACCTCGCCGCGCGCAAGTATGCGGCCGCCCACCCGCAGGTGCTGCGCACGCTGCTCGACGAAGTCGACGCGGTCGACCGCTGGGCCCGCGATCACGTGCCCGAGGTCGCCACGCAACTGTCGCCGCTCGTCGGCCTCGACGCGCCGACGCTCGAAATCGCGCTCAAGCGCGCCGGCTACGGCGTGCAGCCCATCACCGATGCGACGGTCGCGTATCAGCAGAACATCGCCGACACGTTCAGCACGCTGAAGCTGATTCCGGGCAAGCTGTCGGTCGCCAGCGCACGCTGACGCGTCACGGCGCGGCCGTGGCGCCGATGCGGCGCCATTCGTCGTAGTCGGTGACGAGGCCCGCGTCGTCGACCGCGATATCGGCCGCATACGTGCCGCTCTCGTAGCGATAGCGCCGCGCTGCCGTGCGCGTGTAGCGCTGCTCGCCGCGCACCAGGTCGACATCCGGAAAGCGCAGCCACGCCGTGCGGATCACGGCCGCTTCGCCGACGGCGAGCGCGAGCCGCCGGATCGGCAGCGTATTGGTCGACGGGCTGAAACCGAGGTCGATATCGGTCGCACCGGCAAGCGCCGGCGCCTCGACGCCGTCGATCGTCCATTGGCCGGCATCGCAGGCAATGTCCCACTGCTGCCGCGTCGTGCCGGCCCAGCGTGTCACGCGGGCCGAGCGCGTGAGCCAGTCGGCGCCGCATGCGATCGCGTAGTCGACGCGAAACGGCGTGCCGTCGACCGCGCCCGACACCGAACCCGACAGGTCGATGCCCGAGTGCGATTCGGCGAGCCGGCACCATTCGCACGCCTGCCACGTCCGCTCGATCTGCCATGCGACGCAGTGCGTGCGTATCGCTTCGGTCGGTTGCGTCATGTCGTGCTCTCCTGTCGGTCGCGCGCAAGAAAGCCGATTTTCGCTCACGACGCCGCCGAACGCACGCGGCTTCGGCACCGGCCGCCCTCTTGCCGATAGTCACTATCGGCGCCACGCACACCGCCGCACCGCCGCTGCTTTGGTACCATCCGTCGATCGGCAGGAATCGAACCGGAAGACAAAAGGCGCGACTTCATGGATTTGTTGGCGACGATGCGCATCTACGTCAGGGTCGTGGAGCGCGGCACGATGTCCGGCGCGGCGCGGGATCTCGACATGGGCCAGCCGGCCGTCAGCGAACGCATCGAAAAACTCGAAAAGCATCTCGGCACGCGGCTGCTGATGCGCAGTGCACGCACCCTCGCCTGCACGGAGGAAGGCCGCCTCTTCTACGAACGCAGCAAGGCGCTGCTCGAAGCGGCCGAAATGGCGGTCGCATCGGTATCGAAGACGGAAAACGCGCTCGACGGCACGATCCGGCTCGCGGCGCCGCAATGCTTCGGCGAGGTCGTGATGCCGGGTGTGCTGATGCAGATTCGCACCGCCTATCCGAAGCTGCATATCGACCTGGTGCTGAACGACGAAATCGTCGATCCGGTCACCGAGGGCGTCGATATTTCGATCCGGGTCGGCCAGCTGGGCGACGGCGGGTTCGTCGCGTACGCGCTCGGCGCGGTCGGCCGCGAGCTCGTCGCCGCGCCGTCGTATCTGGACCGGCACGGCCCGATCGAAACGAAGGCCGATCTCGCGCACCACCCGTTCATCCGCGTGAAAGGCGTGTTCGCGAACGAACAGGTGCCGCTGCAGTGTGACGGCAGCGCGGTCGAATACGCGCGGATCCGGACGGTCATGACCACGAGCCACTGGCGCCCGATGTTCGACACGATCGCGGCGGGCGGCGGCATCGGCGTGGTCCAGCAGCCGGCGTGCGCCGACGCGCTCGCGCACGGCCGGCTGGTCCGGCTCCTGCCGCAATACGCCGTTCCCGACTTCGCGCTCAACGTGCTCGTGCACGCGCAGCGGCCGCTGCCGCCGCGCGTGCGCGCGGTCGTCGACCTGCTGAAGCAGGCACTCCCGCCGCGGCTCACGCAGCACCACCGGTAGCCGTCACCGGCCGCCGGCGGCCGCGCTCACGCCTGCAGCGACTTCCCCGGCTCCTTCACGTGCGCGTCGACCTCCATCTGGTAGAAGCGCGCGCTGACGAAACCGAACAGCGTCCAGCCCAGGAACACGCACAGGCCGCCGAGCATCAGCGCCTGCTCGCCCGAGCTGAACAGCGCATAGAAGCTGTACGCGGTGGCGACCATCGCGATCACGTTCGTCACCAGCGCCTTGCCGGGCGGCACCTTCGCGACCTTCTGGATGGTGATCAGCGCGGCCATCGACATCACGTAGGGCACGAGGTTCGTCACGACCGCGAGATCGACGATCTTCTGGAACTGGCTGCTCAGTTCCGGGCTGATCGTCATCAGCGCCAGCACGACCTGCGCGACGAGCAGGATCACCATGCCGACGATCGGCGTGCCCGTGCGCGTCGCCTTCGCGAACACCGGCAGGAAGTAGCCGACGTCCGCCGAGCTCTTGAACACCTGCGCGACCGTGAACTGCCAGCCGAGCAGCGAGCCGATGCACGCGATCACCATCAGCGCGGTGACGATCGTGCCGACGGTCGGCGTGAACATCGTCGCGAAGGCGATGCCGAACGGCGCGTTCGACTTCGCGAGGATCGCGTTGGGCACGATGCCCGCGATCACGTTGGTCGACACGATGTAGAAGATCGCCGACGCAATCGTGCCGCCGAGCACGGCGATCGGCACGTTGCGCTCCGGATTCTCGACGGCGTCCGAGTTCGCGCACGCCGATTCGAGCCCGAGGAAAGCCCACAGCGTCACCGCGATCGAGCTGCCGACGGCCGGCCCGAACGGCAGGTTGCCCGGGTTCCATGCCGCGCCCCAGGTCGCGCCGCTGAACCAGAACCAGCCGATCAGCGACACGACGACGACCGGAATGATCACGCCCCACACGGTCACCGAGCCGATCCGGCCGGTGATGCGCGAGCCGCCGAAGTTCGCGACCGTCGTGAGCACGAGCAGGAAGATCGTCCACAGGCCCGTCTGCAGTGGCGACAGCGTCGCATCGAACAGCACGGTGCCGTAGCCGACCGCCGTGACGCCGATCGCGACGTTGGCGATCACGAGCGACAGCCCGTACGTGTAGTTCGCCATGTAGTTGCCGGCCTTGCCGAACGCGTACTCCGCGTAGCCGCCCATCCCGCCCGGCTTGCGGCTCAGCATCCCGCAGCGCGCGAACGCGTAGGCCAGCGCGAGCGAGCCGCCGGCCGTGACGATCCACGACAGCAGCGAGATCGTGCCGACCTGCGCGAGCTTCGACGGCAGCAGGATGATGCCGGAGCCCATCATGTTGACCGCCGTGAGAATGGTCAGCTGCCAGACGTTCATCCGGTTCTTCTGCACGGCCGCCGGGGCCGCGTCGGTCATGCGCGCTGCGTTTTCCATGATGTCGATCCTTCGATGTGGGGCCGCCGCGCGGCCGGTCGCTCGTTCGTTCGGGCGCTCACGCGGTCAGGCAGTACACGCGGTACGTGCCGTCCTCGACTTCCACGCCATGCGTGTCGTGCGCAAAACCCGGGAAACGCCGGTCGTACGCCTCGAGCGCCTTCAGGTAGCCGAGCACCGGGCCGCCTGCCGGCCCCGCGTTCTCGCCCGGCATCAAGAGCGGAATGCCCGGCGGATACGGCACGACGCCGGTGGCGACGGTGCGCCCGGCCAGTTCGTCGAGCGTGACCTGCTCGACGCGGCCCTGCACGAGATGCTCGTACGCGCGCACCGGGCTCATCTCCGGCTTCGGCAGGATCGAGAACGCTTCCGACATCAGCCGGGTCGTGCCGAGCTGTTCCATCGCCGCGAACATCGTGTCGGCCAGGTCCTTCAGCCCCATGCCCGCGTAGCGCGCGCCATGCTCCTTCGCGAGCGACGGAATCGCCATGTCGAGCGGCAGGTTCGCGTCGTAGTCGCGCTTGAAATCGCACAGCGCGCTGACGAGCGAGCCCCACTTGCCCTTCGTGATGCCGATCGAGAACAGGAACAGGATCGTGAAGTCGGTCGTCTTCTCGACGACGATCCCGCGCGCGTCGAGATACGCGGTCACGACGCTCGCCGGGATGCCGACCGGCATCAGGCCGCCGGCCGGTGCGACGCCCGGCGTGACGATCGACACCTTGATCGGATCGAGCATGCAGTAGCCGTCCTCGATGTTGCCGAAGCCGTGCCATTGCGCACCGGGGCGCAGCACCCAGCATGACGGGTCGCTCGCGAGCAGCTCGGCCGGCGCGTCGTGGAACGGCAGCGTACGGCCCGTACGCGCCTCGAGTACCGTGTCGGGCTGCCAGCATTCGAAGAACCAGTCGCCCTTCGCGCCGAATTCGTTGTTCATCCGCGCGATCATCTGCCGGAACGCGACGGCTTCCTCGATCGATTCGTGCGTCAGCGCCGCGCCGCCGGGGCCGTCCATCATCGCCGCCGCGACGTCGTTCGACGCGATGATCGCGTAGTTCGGCGACGTCGACGCGTGCATCATGAATGTTTCGTTGAACTGGCCATGCGGAATCGGGCTGCGGCCGTCGCGCACGTGGATGTACGACGCCTGCGACAATGCGGTCAGCAGCTTGTGCGTCGACTGTGTCGCGAACACCGTGGGCCGGTCGGCATGATGGTCGCGCGGGTCGCCGTGCATCGCATGGCGGTCGCGGTAGATCGGGTTGAAACGCGCGTAACCGTACCAGGCTTCGTCGAAATGCAACCGGTCGACGCTCGCGCCGAGCAGTTCTTCCACGCGCGTGACGTTGTAGCAGAGCCCGTCGTACGTCGAGTTCGTGATGATCGCGTGCTTCGGCTGGCGATCGGCCAGCCCGGCCGTGAGCGGGTTCGACGCGATCGCCTCGCGGATCGCCGTCTGCGTGAGACGCTCGGATGCGATCGGCCCGATGATCCCGTAGCGGTTGCGTGTCGGCACGAGGTAGGTCGGGATCGCGCCCGACATCGTCATCGCGTGCTCCGCCGACTTGTGACAGTTGCGGTCGCACAGCGCGATCTGGTCGCGGCTCACGCTCGCCATCAGGATGATGCGGTTCGACGTCGACGAGCCGTTCGTCACGTGATACGTGCGATGCGCGCCGAACACGCGCGCCGCGTAGCGTTCGCTTTCGCCGATCGGGCCCGAGTGATCGAGCAGCGAGCCGAGTTCGCCGACCGAGATCGACAGGTCCGAGCGGAACAGCGATTCGCCGAAGTATTCGAAGAACGCACGGCCGACCGGCGATTTCAGGAAGCCCGTGCCGCCCGTATGGCCGGGCGTATGCCACGAATACTCATAGACCCGCGAGAACTTCGCGAGCGCGCCGAACATCGGCGGCAGCACGTTCGCGCGATAGCGTTCGATCGCCGCGTGGATGCGGCCGCCGATGAAGTCGGCCGTATCCTCGAGCAGCCACACGAAATCGTCGACCTGCCCCATCACCGCGGACGGCACCGACGATGCCACGCTGCGGTCGGCCAGCAGGAAGATCGGCACGTTGCCGTTGCGCTGCCGGACCGCGTCGACCACGGCCTCGGACGGCCCGTGGCCGTCCACGCCGAGATCCCAGTCGAGCAGCACGCACTGGATCGACGGATCGGAACGGATCAGCATGATCGCATCGTCGGCGGAGGACGCCGTGAGCACGTCGATGTCGCGTTGCGCGAGCTCCGCGCTCAGCGTGCGAACCGCTCGCCCGGTCGCCGTTTCCTGCGTGATCTCGTCGTCGACCAGCAGCGCGCGCATGCCGAGCCGACGAATGCCACCGGCAGAAGTATTCATGATGTTGCCCTCGCGGTTCCGATGCTTCGATTGTTGTGTTGTTCATCTCACGAGCACGCGAACAGCAGGCCACGGTCCGCGGCGTGAGACGCTCGCAATTCCGGTTTGATTCGCCATCCAATTCGGAGCCGACTATGCCATAGATGCCTTTCGGTGAAAAGCTGACGATTCGGTAAAACCATCGGCGCCTTTCAAAACGGATTTCATAATTGAATCATTTTTATGTGCAATGCAGCACGGCAATTCCCGATTATTTGATCCTTCTCATCCTTGAATGACATTGTCGATTCCGGTCGATTGAATTCGCACGCTTTTGTTGCTACGATCGGCTGCACCGGGCACGGCCCGATCGCGGCCGTGCCGCGCCGCGCAAGGCTCCATCGCGCAGCGCGCATTCGGCCTTCGGCATTCGCGGGAGCGTTTCAATCGGCTGCGGCGCATGTCGGATCAGAGCGACGTGCCGGTGCGAATACGGCTCCCGCTTCCGCACATTTACGGGAGAGTTTGCGTGAGCCTGTTGAAAATCGCAGTCGAGCCGGCGCTGATTGGCGCCTTCCTCACCACGCACGAACAGGTCGACGTATTCCAGACCGATTTCACGAATATCGCGGCAGTCGTCGTCGGAATTGATTCGGCACAAAAGGTGCTGAATACCGTCGAAAGAACCGGT
Source organism: Burkholderia sp. YHN3-13 (assembly GCF_055810675.1). Classification (NCBI taxonomy): domain Bacteria; kingdom Pseudomonadati; phylum Pseudomonadota; class Betaproteobacteria; order Burkholderiales; family Burkholderiaceae; genus Burkholderia; species Burkholderia sp. YHN3-13. The sequence continues at coordinate 255,749 of NZ_JBVVNQ010000001.1, forward strand.
TTCGCGATTCCGTTCTTCGTCGCGGTCGAGCCCGACCAGGAAGTGCCGCCGTCGGTGCTGCCGCGCGCGAGCGGCGTGATCCAGCTCCGGCACGGCGGCCGCCACTACTACGGCCGGCAGATTTCCGCCGCCGCCGACATCTACAGCGAGAACCTGCTGCCGCCGTTCTTCAAGGTCATGCGCGAATACGTGCAGCGCGGCTACGTGGAGTTCGACTGCCCGGGCCACCAGGGCGGCCAGTTCTTCTCCAGTCATCCGCTCGGCCGGATGTTCTTCGACTTCTTCGGCGAAACGATCTTTCGCTCGGACCTCTGCAACGCGGACGTCCGGCTCGGCGACCTGCTGATCCACGAAGGCCCGGCGCTGGAAGCGCAGCGCAATGCCGCGCGGATCTACAACGCGGACAAGACCTGGTTCGTGCTGAACGGCACGTCGACGTCGAACAAGGTCGTCACGAGCGCGTTGCTCGCGCCGGACGATCTCGTGCTGTTCGACCGCAACAATCACAAGTCGGTGCACCTCGGCGCGCTGGTGCTGTCCGGCGCGCGGCCGGTGTACCTCGAAACCGCGCGCAACGCGTGGGGCCTCATCGGCGGCGTCGACAGCGCGGCGCTCGACGAAGCGCGCATTCGCGACGCGATCCGCGACGTCGCGCCCGAGCGCGCGGACCTGCCGCGCCCGTTCCGGCTGGCGGTGATCCAGCTCGGCACCTACGACGGCACGATCTACAACGCCCGCGAGATCGTCGACCGGATCGGCCATCTGTGCGACTACATCTTGTTCGATTCGGCGTGGGTCGGCTACGAGCAGTTCATCCCGATGATGCAGGACTGCTCGCCGCTGATGCTGACGCTCGGCCCCGACGATCCCGGCATCTTCGTCACTCAGTCGGTGCACAAGCAGCAGGCCGGCTTCTCGCAAACGTCGCAAATCCACAAGAAGGACAGCCACATCGAAGGCCAGAAGCGCTTCTGCGATCACCGCCGCTTCAACAACGCGTACATGATCCACGCGTCGACGAGCCCGTTCTACCCGATGTTCGCGGCGCTCGACGTCAACGCGCAGATGCACGCGGGCCCGGCCGGCAAGCGTCTGTGGCGCGACTGCGTCGCACACGGTGTCGATACGCGCAAGCTGCTGATGAAGACCTGCCGCCAGATCCGTCCGTTCGTTCCGCAACAGATCGACGGCCGCCCGTGGGCCGACTACCCGACCGAGCAGATCGTCGACGACCTGCGCTTCTTCCGCTTCCACCCGTCCGACACGTGGCACGGCTTCGAAGGTTATGCGGACGACCAGTACTTCGTCGATCCATGCAAGCTGCTGCTGACGACGCCCGGCATCGATCGCGACACGCACGAGTACGCGCCGTTCGGTGCACCGGCGCCGATCCTCGCGCGCTACCTGCGCGAGCACGGCGTCGTGCCCGAGAAAGCCGACCTGTACACGATCCTGTTCCTGCTCACGCCGTCGGAAAGTTTCGGCAAGCTGCAGCATCTGGTCGCGCACCTCGCGCAGTTCGAACGCCATCTCGACCAGGACACGCCGCTGCGCGAAGCGATTCCGTCGCTGTGCGAAGCCTATCCGGAGCTGTACGGCACCATGCGCCTGCGGCAGCTGTGCCAGCGCATGCACGACTTCTACCGCAGCCACGACATGAAGCACCTGCAGAAGCAGATGTTCCGGCGCGCGCAGTTTCCGAAGCAGGTGATGCAGCCGCAGGCCGCGAACGCCGAGCTGATCCGCAACAACGTCGAGCTCGTCACGCTCGAGCGCATCGAAGGCCGGATCGCGACCGAAGGCGCGCTGCCCTATCCGCCCGGCATCTTCTGCGTGGTGCCCGGCGAAGCCTGGGGCGGCCCGGCACTCGACTACTTCCGGGCGCTCGAAGCCGGGATCAACGCGCTGCCGGGCTTCGAGCCGGAGATCCAGGGCGTGTACCTGCAGACGCGGCCGGACGGCACGAAGCAGGCGTCGGCGTACGTGGTGGCGGCCGGCGCCGACGCGTCGCGCGCCTGAACCTGCCGGGCGGCCGCGCGCCGCGTCACCACGCCTGCCGGTAGATCTCCAGCGCGTCGGTCTCCGTCACCTCGCGCGGATTGTTCACGAGCAGGCGCGTCTGCAGCATCGCATCCGACGCCATGCGCGGCAGGTCGCGCTCGCCGATGCCGACTTCGCGCAGCGTGCGCGGAATGCCCGTCGCGACGATCAGCCGGTCGATCTCGGCGATCAGCGCATGCGTGCGCGCTTCGTCGCTGCCGGTCGCCGACGGCGCGACGATCGCCGCGAGTTCCGCGTACAGCGGCGCGGCGGCCGGCGCATTGAAGCGCAGCACATGCGGCAACACCAGTGCATTCGACAGCCCGTGCGGCACGTGGAAAATGCCGCCGACCGGATAGGCCAGCGCATGCACGGCCGCGACCGGCGCGTTCGCGAATGCCTGCCCCGCGAACATCGCACCGACCAGCATCGCCTCGCGCGCGTGCCGGTTGCGGCCGTCGTCGCATGCCGCGAGCAGGTTGCGCGACAGCAGCGTGAGCGCGTGCGTCGCCAGCATGTCGGACACCGGATTCTTCAGCCGCGCGGACGTATACGCCTCGATCGCATGTACCATCGCGTCGATGCCGGTCGCGGCGGTGGCCGCACGCGGCAGGCCGAGCGTGAGTTCCGCGTCGAGGATCGCGACGTCCGCGAACAGGTGCGGCGATACGACACCCATCTTGCGCGCCTCACCGACCGTCACGATCGACACGGCCGTGACCTCGGAGCCGGTGCCGGCCGTCGTCGGCATCTGCACGAGCGGCAGCCGCGCGCTCGTGACCTTGTCGACGCCGTACATGTCGGCCAGCGCCTGCTGCCGCGGCGCGAGCACCGCGATCAGCTTCGCGACGTCCATCGATGACCCGCCGCCCAGGCCGAGCACGATCTCGGCATCGGCCGCGACGGCGCGCTCGGTCGCTTCGAGCACCACGTGCTCGGGCGGATCGGCGATCACGTCGTCGATCACGGTCACCTGCCAGCCGTGCGCGGCGAGGCTCTCCAGCGCGGGCGCGAGCACGCCGCTGCGATGCAGGAACGCATCGGTGACGACGCACAGCCGCGCGAGCGCCGGAAAGCGTTCGCGCAACAGCGCGCCGAGCCGGCGCGCGGCGCCGAATTCGACGATCTGCGTCGGAACGGTACGGAATTGAAACGGATTCATCGGGTGCCTCCCGGTAGCGTCGCCGTGCCGGTGTCCGGCTGCACCATGAAGCGCGACACTTCGCGGCGATCGAGCAACGGAAAGATCGCACCGATCCCGATCCGCTGGAAATGCGGCGTTTCCCGATGTACGTCGAGGCCGTCCGCCTCGCGGTAGCGCTCGAGGATCACGATGTGGTCGGGATTCTCCGGCGACCGGAAATATTCGTAGTCGAGATTCATCGGCTCGGCGCGCGTCGCCGTCGCGAGTTCCGCGAGCAGTTCGACCACGCGGCCGCCATTGCCGGGAGACGCGAAGAAGTGCGCGATGACCTGCAGGTAGGGTTGGCTCATGCTGCGCTCCGTGTTTGCGGAAACCTGCCGTGACGGGACGCGCGCAATGCGTCGAACGCGAAGACGCGGCACCGTATCACTGGCTCGTCGTCGCATTGTATTCAATCGGCCATGCGTTCGCAGTACCGCGACCGGGCGCTGAAACCGTCGGGTTCCGCGACGCTTTCAACGCAAGCCGGATCGCAACCGGCCGCCCTTTCCGCCCGCCGACGCCACGGCGGCTACCACGGCACCGTGCGCCCCAGATAGTCGAGGTATTCGAGCCCCGGCCGCGCCCGCTTCGCCAGCAGCACGTCGACGAGGCTCGGCACGCTCTCGTCGATGGTCAGGCGCGCCTCGGGCCCGCCGAGCTCGGTGCGCACCCATCCGGGCGCCATCAGCGCCAGCGCACGCCGCGTGTCGGCCTGGCGCGCCGCGAAGCTGCGCATGAACTGGTTCAGCGCCGCCTTGCTGCCGCGATACACCTCTCGCATCCCGCTGACGTTGTTCGCGACACTGCCCTGCCCCGACGACATCGCACCGATCAGGCCGTCGTCGGTCACGAGATCCTGAAATGTCTCGATCGTACGCATCGGCGCCAGCGCATTCGTGATCATCACGCGCACGAATTCGTCGGTCGTCACTTCACCAATCGTTTCACCCGGGTCGTTGGTCGTCCCGGCATTCACGAACAGCATGTCGAAGCGCCGGCCTGACAGGCGCTCGCGGAGCGCGGCCAGTTGCGCGGGCTCGCAGATGTCGAGCATCTCGATGTCGAGCCGGCCGTCGTACCGGCCCGCGAGGTCGTGCAGCTTCGTGCGTCCCGATCCTTCGCGCACGGTGCCCGTCACGTTCCAGCCCTTGTCCAGGAATGCTTCCGCCATCGCCAGCCCAAGGCCGCGCGACGCCGCGACGAGCAGGATCGCGGGGATGTTTCGATTCGATTCGGTCGATTGCATGGGGTCCGCCTTTGCCGGATTGCGTCATGCGCCCACTATAGGCAGGCATTACAGCAGGCGCCAGACGCACTGGATGCAATCCATCGTTGCATCCAACGCCATGTCAGCCGCGCAACGCGCGTATCCTGTCCGGATGGAAGACATCGACCTGAACCTCGTCACCGCCCTCGACGCGCTGCTGTCGGAAAGCAGCGTGACCGGCGCCGCGCGCCGCCTTGGCCTGAGCACGTCCGCGATGAGCCGCACGCTCACGCGGCTGCGGCTGGCCACCGGCGACCCGTTGCTCGTCCGCGCCGGGCGCAGGCTCGTGCCGACGCCGCACGCGGCCGCGTTGCGCGATCGCGTGCATGCGCTCGCGAGCGACGCACGCGCCGTGCTGCGGCCGGCCACGGCCGACGTCGACATGGCGACGCTCGCGGCGACGTTCACCATTCGGGCGGCCGCGTCGTTCATGGAAATGCTGTCCGGCCCGGTGGTCGCCGCGCTCGGCGAAATCGCCCCGCACGTGCGTATCCGCTTCGTAGCGAAGCCGGACCGCGATCCGCAGGCGCTGCGCGACGGCACGGTCGACCTGGAAATCGGCAAGCGCGGCGACGATGCGCCCGAACTGCACACGCGCATGCTCTTTCACGACTGGCACGTCGCGGTGGCGCGCGCCGGGCACCCGCTGTTCGCGTCGGCCCGGATCACGCCGGCGCGCTACGCGGCCTGCCGTCACGTCATCTCGGCCCAGCTCGGCGATTTCAGCGGGCCGGCCGGCGATTCGGCCGATCGAACCGGCTCGGGCCCGCCCGTGCACGTCGTGGTGCCCGGCTACCCCGACGCGATGCGCGTCGCGGCCAGCACCGACCTGATCGCGCTCGTGCCGCGCTCGTGTCTCGGCAACGCCTTCTCGCCGGGGCTCACGGATGCCCTCGGGCTGCGCAGCTTCGAGATCCCGGTTCGCCTGCCGGCCATCCTCGTGTCCGCGCTGTGGCATCCGCGCATGCACGGCGACCCGGTGCAGCGCCGTCTGCGCGACGCGGTCATCGCGGTCTGCCAGCGTGCGTATCCGGATTCCCGGGCGCCGCGCGCGACGGCGCGCGGCGCCGGCACCCGCAAGGCCGGCTGACGCGCGGCCAACCCGCTGACCGCCCGGCGCCGATCCAGCCCCTTTCCTCGCTCCGCCGAATCGCCACCAGCGCAGCGCGCGCCGGCGGCGCGGGCGGGGCCTTCGGCTAAAATGCCGCACTTTCCACCTTGTCCGGCCCGCTCGCCATGCAACCCGCCTCCTCCGCCCAACCCGTCGCCCACGGCGCCGACGCCGCCGATGCGGCCCGCGACCTCGTCTACGGCCCGAACGACCGGCCGGCGCCGATGGTCGCGTTCGTCGCCGCGCTACAACACCTGCTGGCGATCATCGTGCCGATCGTCACGCCCGGCCTGCTGATCTGCCAAGCGCTCGGCGTGCCCAGCCGCGATACGACCCTGATCGTGTCGATGTCGCTGGTGATTTCCGGCATCGCCACCTTCGTCCAGTGCAAGCGCTTCGGCCCGCTGGGCGCCGGCCTGCTGATCGTCCAGGGCACCAGCTTCAACTTCGTCGGCCCGTTGATCGCGGGCGGCAGCCTGATGGTCAAGCAAGGCACGCCGGTCGAGACCGTGATGGCCGCGATCTTCGGCGTCGTGATCGCCGGTTCGTTCGTCGAGATGGGCGTGTCGCGCATCCTGCCGTTCGTGAAGCGCCTGATCACGCCGCTCGTCACCGGCATCGTCGTGCTGCTGATCGGCCTCACGCTGATCAAGGTCGGCCTCATCAGCATGGGCGGCGGCTACGGCGCGATGGCCAAGGGCACGTTCGCGAGCGCGGAGAACCTGACGCTGTCGGGGCTCGTGCTCGGCACGATCATCCTGCTGAACCGCGTGCCGGTCGTCTGGGTACGCAGTACCGCGCTCGTCATCGCGCTCGTGATCGGCTACCTCGCGGCCGCGTTCCTCGGCCGCCTCGACTTCACGGGCATGCACCAGGCCGCGCTGTTCCAGGTGCCGACGCCGCTGCACTTCGGCATCGGCTTCTCGTGGTCGCTGTTCGTGCCGATGCTGATCATCTATCTCGTCACGTCGCTCGAGGCGATCGGCGACGTCACGGCCACCAGCAAAATCTCGAGCGAGCCGGTCGAAGGCCCGGTGTGGATGCAGCGCATCAAGGGCGGCGTGCTCGTCAACGGCGCGAACTCGCTGCTGGCCGGCGTGTTCAACACGTTCCCGAGCTCGGTGTTCGCGCAGAACAACGGCGTGATCCAGATCACCGGCGTCGCGAGCCGCCACGTCGGCATCTGGATCGCGGGGATGCTCGTGGTGCTCGGCCTGTTCCCGGTCGTCGCCGGCGTGCTGCAGGCCGTGCCGGAGCCCGTGCTCGGCGGCGCGGCGATGGTGATGTTCGGCGCGGTGGCCGCCTCGGGCATCAACATCCTCGCGGGTGTCCAGCTCGATCGTCGCGCGCTGCTGATCATCGCGGTGTCGCTGGCGCTCGGCCTCGGCGTGTCGCAGGTGCCGGACATCCTCAACAGCCTGCCGCACGCGCTGAAGAACGTGCTGGAATCGGGTGTGGCGACGGGCGGCATCTGCGCGCTCGTGATGAACTGGTTCCTGCCGGAAAAGAAATGACCGGACGCGCCGCAGGGCGACGCGGCGTGCCTGACAGGCGGCGCCGCTGCGCGCGAACCTCGACGCGCCGAACGCGACGTCCGGCCGCCCGCTCTGCCGAAGCGCTGACGTGGAACCGGTCGGGATGACTTGCGGCCTGGCCGGTTGCAGCACGCGCGGCACCCGATGCTTGAGCCGCAGCCGGGTAGCCGGCGCGGCATGGCCCCGACGGCGCCTGGGCGCGCCGGCCAGGACAATCAAAAGTCAAACCCGGTCAGGCCACCTTGGTCGATCGATTCGTGCTGGTTAGAATCACGATATGCCCCAAGTCCCCGCCCCCAACAACGCCCCCGCGGCAACGACCGTCCAGGTCAAGGAACGCGCGACCATCGTCTGCTACCGCGACGCGCGCGTGCTGCTCGTCGCGCGCACGGCGTCGCGCTGGGCCTTGCCCGGCGGCACCATCAAACGCGGGGAAACGCCGCTCGAGGCCGCGCATCGCGAGCTGTGCGAAGAAACCGGCATGACCGGCCAGGACCTGACGTATTCGATGCAGTTCACCGGGCTCGCGAAGATCCATCACGTGTTCTTCGCGGAAGTCGGCCCGGACCAGACGCCGCAAGCGAGCAACGAGATCGAGAAATGCAAGTGGTTTCCGATCGACGGTGTCGACGGGCTGCGCGCCAGTATTCCGACGAAGCGAATCGTCGAACTCGTCTACAACCACGAAATCCGCAAGGCGTAAGCGCACCGCGCGCGAGCGTGCGGTCGCCCCGCTCGGGTCGTCGTTCGTGGATCGGCGGCGCGCGAACGCTCAGTGCGTGCGCTGTCTTCGCAATTCGTGCGTGGAATAAACGACGAGAAAGATGCCGAGCATCGCGATGCCGGACGCCATGAAGTCGTTTGCGCTTCCCGCGCCGCGCAGCGACGCCGGGAGAATGCCCAGACTCAATCCTGCCCCAGCAAGAAGCAATCCTGCTGCTACGCCCCAGATCGGTCCGGTGATCTTGTCGGTTTTATTTTTCATACAGCACCCGTCTACAGTCGTGACCTGAACGGCATCGGCAAAAGGCGCCGCGTCTACCCTCAGTGGTTTCACTATAGCCGGAAAATAATTCACTGCGCGTCCGGACATTTACCGATCAAGTTTTACCGGTCGCGACCGCTTGACCGGGAAAATCGTGCCCCGTTCGGCCCGGGGGCCGACAAACGATCCGCGCGCCACCCGGCGCGCCCCTTCCGGTTCGTTCCCGGCGCCAACCAGGCGGCCGCCCGCGGCCCACGTTCCTCGCCCGGCACCGATCGGTCTCACGCCATCGCGCCAAGTGTAATTGCCTGTAATTGCACCGTCGCACCAGACTGCCTAATTTCCACCTGTACCTTCGGCGCATCGATACGGGAAGCCCGCCCGAAGGGTCCGTGAGCGTTTGACCTCGAACCGGCACATATCCGGCGTAACGCGGTTCGGAAACCCCGCACCTCGACCCGGCCCTCGGTCCGGGGGCGGGGATTCGGGCCGCACCGCGCGCGAATTTCCGCCGGACTCGCATGACACACCACGCGTTCTCAACTGGAGATGGAAATGATCAATATTCAGGACTCCCGAGTCATCAAGTACGACAACGACAGGAAGAGCGTCACCGTCTATCGCGATTTCGCGAACACGAATCTCTGGTACATCGTGCCGAAACCCCAGCTCGCCACCCAGACCGTCGACGGCATCACCCTTCCGGCGTTCGCGCTGACCGAGTTCAGGACGAACAGCGGCTCGGCCGGCACGGTGACGTTTACGACCGAACTCGTGATCGACCCGGAGGCCTACCAGGCCGTGAAGAACGTCCTGGGCCAGGGCATCGAATTCGGCCAGTTCGTGTGGAACGACGCCCAGGCGTTCCTGACGCTGACGCTTCCGTCCACGGCGCCCGATACGCAGCTCAACGTCACGCCGTCCAATTTCGGCAGCAACGCGGCGACGTTCATCATCGACCTGAAGACCGCCGCCGACGTCAAGGCGATTCGCGACATCTTCGACTCGGGCGTCGGCCTGTCGACCTGGTCGATCCAGTATGTCGCCACGACGCTGAGCCAGCTGCCGGCCGTCAAGGCCACCGTGACCTACGACTGCGCGATCGCCGCCAGCTACCAGAAGACCGTCCACATCGACCGCAACGTCTGGGGCAGCGAGACCGGACGGCGCACCACGATCCGCGAATACATGCAGAAGTCCGATTCCGGCAAGGTCGACCTGGCGTGGTCGGTCCAGCCGTCGGACGAGTTCCGGCAACGCGTCCACGACTGGGCGTTCACGACGCTCGAGGGGCTGGTCCAGGCCGCCGCCGACGATGTCGCGCGCCGCCTCGGCGCGAGCGCGGCCGACGATTTCAGCATCAACTCGATCGGCTCGTTCCAGCGCGTCTACCAGGAAAACGAGGTCATCGACTGGACGATCATGCCGCAGGGCTTCCTGCCGACCTTCGACAAGACGGTCTGGAGCCGGCTGGACAAGACGGTCGACAACCGCACGCTGGATGTGTCCGTGACGATGTCGGCCGACCTGAAGAACGCGGGCATCAGGAAGGTCACCGTGACGATCGACTATCCGGGCAAGGGCCAGCCGGAATCCAACGCATTCACCGCCGACACGGCCAATACCTGGCATTACGAATCCAACGGTTTCTTCGGCGCGAACAAGCAATTCGTATCGGAATACACGTACTGGTACCAGGTCGAGCCCGAAGACGGCGATGCCTTCACGTCGCCGCCATTCAAGAGCAGCAGCGACCAGCTCCAGATTTCCAACACCGACCTCGGCTACCAGCAAGCCGAGTTCATCTGCTCGAACATCGCATTCGCATCGGAAAAACCGGGCAACAACGTCGACTTCGTGCTGATCGACTTCACGTACCTGCCGACCGCCGGCTCCAAGCTGTTCGTCGATCAGCGCAAGGTCACCAAGAACGCCCAGGCCGTGCAGTTCCGCAGCCACAGCTATCAGCCGAGCGGCGCGAACTACAGCTATGCGGTCACCTACGTGCTGACGAACGGCGACATCATCGTCAACCAGCCGCAGTCGGTGTACCCGGTGGTGAACAGCCAGACCCTGACCGTCTACAGCATGATCGCCCCCGCCGACTTCACGGTCACCGTCATGAACGACACGATTCCGGGGGGTAGTATCGCGCTGCCGGCGATCACCGGCGTCTCGCTGACGACCGGCTACACCGACCAGCCGGACAGCCCGGATCGCCAGACGCACAAGTTCCACGAACTGGGGATCGAGGACTACTACACCGGCACGTGGGAATACCAGGCCGTCAAGCGCAGCACCTCGACCGTCCAGGTCGACGGCACGGTCTATTACCGCGACAAGAACAACACGCGCAAATCCGTCGCGGTCCGCAAGGTGCGCTACGGCAATACGCCGTCGTTCGCACTGGACGTGTTCCCGGTCCAGTTGCCCTTCACGGTGACGTTCGATCCGTCGCTGGTCGACTGGAAGACGTACATCCAGGTCGAAGTCCAGATGTACCGCGCGTCGGGGTCGGGCAAGACCGACATCGACTCCTGCATCTTCAAGCCCACGACGCTGTCGAACGGCACCACGATCCTCCCGTCGCCCTACTACTACACGTTCGCGCGCGAAGTCGATGCGTCGACGGAATTCCAGTACGCGACGACCTACTTCGAAGCCGGGACCAACCGCGGCGTCGAAGGGCCGCAGGGCAGTTACGACAACAACACGCTGGTGCTGCCCCACGATACCAAGGGCGGGACGAAGCCGGTCTATTCGGTACGGCTGCCGGCAAGCGACGTCCTGACCCGCGACCTCGACGAGACCGACAAGGCCGACGAGACCGACCTGGTCTGACCGCCCTCCCGACCGACCCAAGCGCGCGACCATGACAACGCTCACCTACACCGTCAAGCTGGCGACCGAATCCGGCCCCGCATCGCCTCCCGCCCCCCGGCGGGCGACGCTGCTGCTCGAGTTCAAGGATCCGGTACGCAACGCTTACCAGCAAGCGACGCTCGTCCTCGACACCGACACGCCGCGGCGCACGTGGCAGATCGACGTGGCCGCGGCCGACACGGGACAGGCGTTCTACGCCTCGGTGCTCGATTACGAGGCCGGCGAACAGGTCGCGCGCGCTCCGGTCCCCTTCGTCGGCACCGAGGCCACGATCGGCGGCGCCGCCGAACCCGTCTCCGTCACGGCGCTGCTCGACGCGCTCGACTGGACGGCCGTGTCCTCGGTACAGGTCGCCGTCGGGGGACAGTCCCACACCTTCACCCGCGAGCGGCCGTATGCGTGGTGCTTCGCGCTGCCCGGCCCGGGCATCGTCGAATGGGCCGCCGACTACGCGATGACGGACGGCACCCGGCGATCCGGCACGGGCGTGGCCACGCAAGGCATCGCCATCATCCCCGCGCCGCCGGCCGACGTTCGCTTCTCGATCGCCGCCGCCGACGTCAACGCATTCGCGGTGGCCGCCGTCGCGTTGCGCGTGACCGGCTACGACGGCGTGGTCAGGACTGCAGAACTCGCCAAGACGCACCCGAGCGTGACGCTCTCGCTGCCGTTCGCGCCGCCGGAACAGGCATGGTTCGTCTACGACTGGACGGTCACCTATACCGACGGCACGCCTGCGTGGACCGCGCCGGCCCGCGCGAGCGACGGCGCGCGGTCGATCGTGCTCGACGATTTCGGCCGCATCCTGCTGGCCAGCGACGCCATCGACTTCGACGTGGTCGAGAAAGTGACGCTGACCTGGCAGTACGACAACCAACCCAAGACGGCCGAGTTGTCCCGCGCGCAACGGTCGGTCCTGCTGCGCCCCGGCCAGGACTACGATCGTGCGCGGCCGCTGGTGGCCGGCCTGACCTATGTGCTGTCCAGCGGATCGACGAACCTCGAGGGCGAGGCCGTGCCGCAGGGCCGCTTCGAGGTGCCCTATCCGCTCAGCACGCGGCTGGTGCGCGTCTTTGCGCCCGGCATGCTGACCACGCCGCCGCTCTACAGCGCGATGCGCCTCACGTCGGTCCAGACGCTCGAACTGGGCTCCGGCTGGCAACTCCAGACCGGCCTGCCGCAGATCAACCTCACCCCGAGCGCGCCGACCTGGGAAACGCGCGTCGCCGCGGTCGAGCCGGAGCGGGTCGTGCTGAGCTTCGCGGGCACGGCAACGCCCGACGGCGGCGGCAGGCCGAAGCCGATCGCGCTGACCCGATCGCCATTCGAGCTGACGCCCGCCGGGCCGGAGATCGCGCTCGCGACGGTCCAGGTATCGGCGCAGTCCGTCTCCTGGGAGCGCTACGTGCGCGTGGAAGCGAGCCTGTGGACCGGCAGCGATGCCGCACGTGAAAACGAACAGACGATCTCGTTCGACCGCAACAGCGCCGATGCGTGGTGGGCCTACCTGCCGCCATCGGGAACCTACGGCCCGTCGTTCCGATGGTCGGCGACCTACTATCCGGCCGACGGCACGTCGCCACAGCACAAGGCACCGACGTCCAGCGACAACCCGCGCCTGTCGCTGCCGCCGACGCTGTCCTGAGCGCGGCCTTCACGCACGAACGCCCACCATGCCCATGGCCGAACTCCACCCGGCAGTGCAGCGAGCGCTGGCGCTGGCGTCCTCGCACGGGACGCCCGCACGCCAGGCCGCGGCGCCCGCGCCGGACGCCGCGCTGCGGCACCTGCTGCGCGACCGTTCGCCGGCGGAACCCGCCGCCTGGAACGACAGCAAACTGGGACGCAGCGGCTTTCCGGTGGAAATCTCCATCGCGTTCGGCCGCCCGGAACTGCGCTATACCGTCGAGCCCGCCGGCCCCGACACGCCGCCCGCGCGCCGGTTGAGTCGCGCGGGTGCCGCGATCGCCGCCCTGTCGGACGAGTCGATCGAACCCGCGGACCTCGCGGCGATCGCGTCGTTCCAGGACAACGCGGCGCTCGCCTACGGCGCATGGATCGGCGGCCGGCACGGCGACGGCAAGCCCCGCTTCAAGCTCTATGCGGAGGTGCCCGGGCGCGGCGCCGAGCACGCGCTGGCCTGGGGCACCCGCCATCTCGGCGACCTGTCGGGCATCGTCCGGCGCGGCGCGTGGCCCGTCATGGCCGGCTGGCAACCGGCGGGCCGGCGCGCCGAGCTCTACCTCCGCACGCGCCGGCTGTTCCGCGCGGATGTGCCGCTGCTGATGGCGGCGGCACGACTCGAGCACCGCGCAGACGAAGTGCTCGGCCTGCTGCAGGATGCCTGCTGCAGCGCGATCGAGGCCGCGCTGCCGGCGGCCGATTTCGGCGTCAGCATCGGTGCCGGCCCGGACGGCGCGTCGACGTTCACGCTGTATGCGGTCGCCAACGACCTGTTCGGCGGCGACGGCCGCATCCGCGAAACGGTGCTGCGCGTGGCCGCCGCCCGCGGATGGGACACGCACTTCTATCGCGCGCTCAGCGAACCGCTGGCCGGCGCGAGCGGCTTCGTGACCCGGCACGGGATGTTCGGCATCGTCGTGGCATCGGACCAGCCGGCGACCGTGGCCATCGGACTGACGCCGGACCATCCCGAGACGTCGTCATGAGCGCCGCGTTGCCCGCCCGCGCGAGCCGCGCCCCGGTCCACGCGCTCGATGCGCTCCTCTCCGCGCAGGCGCCCGGCGGCGCGTTCCCGTCGCGCGTGACCGTCGGCGACCGGCGCTACGCGGACGAGAACGCCTTCGTCACGGCCCTGATCCTCGACGCGCTTGCGCGCCTGCCGGCCGGGACGGCCGATCGCGCGATCGCCCGCGGCCTCGACTTCCTCGAAAGCTGCGCCTCGCTCACCTGCCCGGGCGCGTTCCATTTCTATCCGCCCGGCCGGATGCCGTCCTGGCTGGGCGTCGACCTGCCCGCGGATGCCGACGATACCGCGCTCGCGCTGACGCTGCTTGCCCGCTTCGGACGGCGCACCGCGGCCGAGGCCTGCGACGCGCTGGAGCGTGTGCTGCATCCGTGGCGGCTGCACTACCGCCCGGAGTCCGCCGATACGTGGATCGCGCAAGGGGCGTGCCGGACCTGGCTCGACCGCCGTGCGGCCCCCAATCCGGTGGATGCATGCGTGAACGCGAACGTCGCGACGGCGCTGACCTCGCTGGGCGGCGCCGGCCACGCCGCCTGCCGCGCGGCGCGCGACACCGTGCTGGACGCCATCGCGTTCGTCGCGGAGAACCCCGCGCATCGCGCGCGGCTGACCGCCTTTTACCCCGACCTGTGGGAACTCGTGCATGCGCTGCGCCGCGGCGCCCGGCACGGCGTCGCCGGTTTCGCGCGCGCGGCCGCGCAGCTGGCCGGGATGCTCGGCCCCCACGCCGGCGCCCAGGCCACGGTCTGCTCGTCCACCGACATGCGCTGGCGCTGGACAGCGCCCCTGTTGCAAACGGCGCGCACGCTCACGCGCGACACGCCCTAGCCGTCACCGCCCACCCTTTCACTGGAGAGATCCCATGCCTGGCGTTCATACCGTCCCACCGTCGCTGTCCGCTTCGCTCTACGGCAACGCACCCGATCCGAAATCGGGCCTGCAGGTCAGCACCCGTCTGATGGAAAGCTACGAGATCATCCGCCCGGTCACCGGCGCGAGCGACATCTCGACGTTCCTCAATGCCGCCGGGCGCCTCGATATCTATTCGTCCGGCACCGCGCAGAAGGTCTACCGGATCCGCGCGGACAACCAGTCGGACACCGGCTGGACCGAAACCGACCTCGGCGTCACCGCGAGCCAGATCAGCCCCTGTCTCGCGCGCAGCAACGACTACGACAACCCGAATCTCCTCGGCATCGGCGCCAGCGGCAAGCTGACGCTGAGCCGATGGCAGGACGGCCGCTACGCGCAGGCCGACTGCCAGCCCGCCGGCGCGAAACGCCCGCTCAAGCAGATGCTGTCGACCCGGAATTTCGGCAACGTCTACGTCAACGTCGTGCTCGACAACGACGAAGTCGGCAGCAGCTATCTGCGGCCGGACGGCACCTGGGGGTCGACCGACTGGGTACCGATCCGCAAGAGCCAGGGCAGCCCGGACAACGCCACGGTCAAGCGCATCGCGATGTGCGCGAACGATCCGGTGCAGCAGTCGCTATTCGCCATCGGTCCGGACAACGCCGTGCTGTTCGCGCAGAGCGACTTCCGCTTCTCCTACTTCACGACGCTCGGCTACAAGAAGGCGATCGACCTCGCCGTCGTGGCCGACCAGGAGAAGCGCCTGAACATCTTCATCGTCGATACCGACTTCGGCATCTGGCAAAAGCGCGAGAAGAAATACAGCACGTCGGGCATCCAGTTCGACGACTGGGTGCTGGTCAGCAACGCGGCGCCGGTCACGGGCCTGCGGGCGGTCATCAACGCAGGCGGCCTGCTCGAGGTCTTCGCGATCGGCAAGGATCAGCGGCTCTACCATACGCGGCAGATCAGCAGCGGGCTCAACAAGGTGAGCTGGTCGAGCCTGTTCGAACTCGGCAACCCGGTGCCCAACACGAAATTCACCGTCGGCCGCAACGCCGCCGGCTACTCGGAAGCGTATTCCGTGTCGTCGGACAGCAGGCTGTACCGCTTCTGGCAGGACCCGAAGACGACCCAGTGGACCAACGAGGAAATCCGCCTGCAGGGCACGGGCGAGATGACGTCGGTGCCGACCCATGCCACCGAGATCACGGTGCTGGACGACGCCGGCCAGCTTGCCGTCAACGCCCGGGTGCAGATCGATGCCGCGTCGATGGTGCCGCTGCGCATCAACGGCCTCTACTACCAGGCGAGCCCGGACTACACGATCCCGGTGCTGTCGGGCGGCGGCGGCAAGGTGGTGATCGAGCGCTTCACCAACAGCCTCGCGAGCCCCAGCTACCACGTCCGCACGCAGTTCATGCAGCCGGGCGAAGGCGTCACCGTGGAGCCGAACGGCGCGCTGCAGGAGAAGATGCACGCGGTCGACACCGACGCCGTCTGGAACGCGAAGACCGCCTCCGGCGCCTACCTGCTGGCCGGGGATTTCCGGACCCGCGAAAACGCCGAGAACGTGGCGAAGATCATGCGCCAGTCGATGTCGTTCGGCATGCCGGCCAACGCGTCGGCCCGGAGCCTGCGCTACCTCGGCGCCAACCGCTCGCTCGTCGGGCTGCGGCACACGACGCGTGGCACGGCCGACCCGTTCGCGCTCGTGCCGGAAGACGTGCCCGCCCAGCACTGGCGGGTGTCGTTCACCGATACCGGCGTGCACTACGACGACCTGACCGCGGACCAGGCCGGCGCCTACCTGTTGCGCTCCCGCGCGCTCGCGTCGTCCGGCGACGAAACCCTGGCGAATGCCGGCTTTCTCGGCATTGACTGGGGCGACATCTGGAACGCGATCAAGAACGGCGTCGGCCGCATCATCGACGGCCTGAAGGAATTCGTCGTGACGACCATCGTCGATCCGGTCACGCGCCTCGTCAACGAGATCAAGGTCGTCTTCAACTTCCTCATCGACGGCGTGACGTACCTGATCGACAAGACCATCAAGCTCTTCCAGCAGGCGTTCGACATCGTCGAGGGCATCTGGAACAAGCTCAAGGTGTTCTTCAAGGAACTGTACGAGTGGCTGGCCTTCTTCTTCGCGTGGGGCGACATCAAGCGATCGGCGGAGGCGACCCGCCATACGTTCGACGCGACCTTCGACTACCTGCTCCTGGCGGTCGAGGCGGTGAAAGGCCAGGTGGCGGCCGGTTTCGACCACCTGCAGACGGAGATCGACAAGGCCGTCAACACGTTCCTCGCGCAACTCGACCCGAAGCTCGGGATCGGCCAGTACGCGGACGACGTCGATCGCCCGGACCCGCGCATCGGCGAGTCGACCAGCCACAACGTGCTGCTCAACGCCTTTTCGGATAACTACAAATCGACGCGCGTGTTGTCCCGTGGCGATGCGCTGGCCGTCGCCGCCGATCCGCTCCAGGGCCTGTGCGAAAAGCTGAAGGCAGTCGCCGACAACTTCGAGTTCGGCCAGGGCAAGAACGCGTTCCACGACGCCGCCGCCTACTTCGAACAGATCGGCCGCACGCCCGATCGCGTGCTCGACCTGCTGTTCGCCGGCACCGTCAAGGTGATGGAGGCCGTCACCCAGTTCGCGTTGAGCGCGGCCAAGGGCCTGGTCCTGACGATTCTCGACCTCGTCGCCGACGTGATCGGCGCGGTCAAGGACCTGTTCGACACCGAATGGGAAATCCCGTTCGTGTCGCAGCTTTACAAGCTGATCACCGGCTCGTCGCTGAGCTTCAAGGTGCGCGACCTGTTCTCGTACGTCGTCGCCATCCCTGGCACGTTGCTGTACAAGCTCGTGAAGCATGAAGCGCCGTTCCCCGACGCCGCGAGCGTCACCCGCTTCAAGTCGTCGTTCACCGCGCAGTGGCTCGCCGAGCAGAGCGGAATCGCGCCGAAGTCCGAGGTTTCGCTGATGGTCAGCGCCGAGCAGAAATCGGCCATCGCGGTCTTCTTCGGCGTATCGGCGTCGGTCTGCATCTTTGCCGCGACCATTCTCGACACCATCGAGATCGCGCTGCAGACCGAGGAGGTCGAGGTCGAGGCGATCGGCACCGGCTCGCTGTTCATGGGCTTCGGCTCCGCGTTCTTCAGCGTGCCGTGGATGATCGCGAGCGACGCGGGCGGCTTCTCGTGCAACGACGGCAAGGGGCTCAACAACCTGCTCTGGCTGTTGAACACCGTCGTCGGGTACGGACGGGCCGCGGCGCTCAAGATCGCCGGCAAGAAGTACAAGATCCCCGCGGAAGTGGATCAGGTCACGGTGAATCTGTGGGGCTGCGCGCGGCTGGCCCTGACGATCGTGTGGGCCGTGAAGAGCGGCGAGGAACTGGATGGCGTCGAAGCGGCGGAGGCGTTCGTCGACACGATCACCGGTCAGGTGTTCCGCTTCCTGGGCGTCAAGGCGGTGGTCGCCGCGACCGAGGGCATCTCGCTCCTCGCGCTGCTCGTGATCGTCGGCCTGGGCGGCATGACGACGACCGCGCTGCATCTGGCCGCGTCGCTGAAATCCGACGAGGCCGTCGCGCGGCGCCTGCCCGCCCAGGCGCTGGCGTGACGCCGGCCGGTCGTCGCGACACGATCGGGCAGCGCGACGGCATGAAAGCGACCGCGCGCGGCGGCATCCGGCCCGGCGGGCCGAGGCCGCCGCGCGGCCGCGGTCGACGCGGTGGCGAACCGTCGTGCCGCGGCGACGGGCCCGTCAGAGAAACAGCAGCGCCTCGTTCAACTCCGTCTCGCGGCTCGGCTGGCCCCGCCAACCCAGTCGAACGGGAACCGAATAGAGCCGTTGCGCGCCGAAGCGCGGCCAGAAATGGCACAGCCCCGGCGCGATCACCTGCACGACGGACAGGCCGAGGTCGGGTCGCGTCTTGTCGACGACGAGCACGTCCATGCCGGCCGCCGCGATGCGCCCGACACCCTGCGCGATCGCAGCCGGCAGCGACGCGGCGCCGATCGGCTGCCACGTCGAGCGGCTCGTGCGGGGCAAATCGGCCGCCGGATACAGGAATCCGGTGTCCGCCAGCTTGCCGCGATCCCACGGGTCCGGCGCATCCGCGGCGACATCGAGCAACTGGTTGACTTCGGTCAGCGCCCGGTTCACTGCGATGGCGCCGTCCGGATGGCAGCCGAAGCCGATCGAGAAGCGCCCGTCCTGCGGATTTTCCGCGAGCGCGGCCACGGTCGGCACCCCGAGGTCGGCGGTGATGTCGAGCGCCCACAAACGCCATCCGAGCGTCGCGTATTCGCGCACGAGCGCGTCGAAATACGGATCATCGAAACTCGACAATTCGATGCCGGGCCGCGCGATCCGGTTGTACCACCAGATCGCGACCGCATCGCGCTCGATCAATTCGAGCATGCCTTGCAGGATCGCCTCGTCGAGGCTCGAGCCCGCCGCGCAGCCGTTGGGGTTGTGCACGCACGCGGCCGGCGCCCGCGCGCTGTCCGGCGTTTCCGCATAGCAGTAACTCAGCGGCACGAGGTGGCGCCGGCCGGTCACGAGCGACCAGGCCGGCGTCCAGTCGATGACGTCGTGCGCCGTGAAGCGCGGCGGCACCTGTTTCCGGACATCGCGGGTCAACGCGTTGATCGCGTCGCGCGCGTCGAATTGCCGTTCGCTGAACTGCTGAAGGGCGTTCACGTGGATCGGGGCGGCGTCGCATGCGGGATCGGCGAGCAGGCTTTCGAGGCTTCCCGTCAGCGTCGCCTCGTCCCCCTGGTACACGCTGCTGAATCGCTCGAGCGCCTCGCACAGCGCGCTCGCGCGGGCCTGATCGTCGGTACGACCCTTGCCGGCGCAGATCCTGTCGAAGCGGTTGCTGCCCGGCACGGCCGCCGGGCACACGAGAAAGCCCGACGCGTAGACCTTGCGCAGGCCCGCGTGCCGCTTCGGCATCGGATGCAGGTAAGCGATCGCGCCGCTGACCGGCGAGACCAGATGGGCATGACGCGCGAACACCTGCTGCGGATCGGCGATGCGGTAGCCGCCGTCGGAGCGCGCCAGCGGTTCATGATCGGCGAGACGCGGCGCGCGCGCCGCCTGTTCGCGCATCCACCCGGGATTGCCGCAGCACGGGCATTGCGGACGTTTCAGCACGCGGTGACGCTCGGCGGCCAGCGTGTCGATGCGCTGCGCCACGATATGGGTCTGCGCCCGTGCCGACGCCGCGGGGTTGACGGCGATCTGCTCGACTGTCGCCGCCACGAGCGCCGCCGCGGCAAAGGCCGCCGCACGCGACGCCGCCGGCGGCAGACGCGCCGCGTCGCGGCCGTGATGGCGCGCGAGCAGCGCTTCGACGGGCCGGTTGATGCGAATCCAGTAGCGCACGCATTCGATGCACGGCGCGTCGGCGAGCGCGTCGCCGCCGGCCAGCAACGGTCCGATCAGCGTCTGCACGCCGCCCGTCGTCACGACGAGCAACGCCCCGCCGCGCGCCGCGACGCGGGCGGCGCACGCGGCGAGATCGTCGCGATCGTGCGTATCGGCGATCGCGACGGTCAGCCCGGCCTCCGTCACGACGTCGATGCCGGCTGCGTCGAGCGCGCGCCCGAGCGCCGTATCGTCGACACCGAACCGCTCGATCGCGACACGCAGTTGCGCGACGTGCGTGCAAGCCGCGTCGCCGTCGAGCCCCGCACGCTCGAAGAAGCCGCGCGCCGCATCGTCGTCGTGCGGCAGGTCCGCGCGCACGTACCCGCGACGCACCAGTTGATCGAGACGCGCGAGCACGTCCCATTCGCCGAACGCACCGGCAAGCGACGTCACGGTCTCCGCGATCGTCATCCGCGCCCCCAGGCACGCCGCGATCCGCACGAAAATCGCGCCGGACAGCATCACGCGCTTGAATTCGTCGACGACGAACAAGGTCTCGGGCCCGGCATCGAGCACGAGCAAATGCGGCTTGAAGCGCAACACGCGCGAAGGGTCATCGAGCATCGTCGGGTTCCATGCGGCGGGGAAACGAACGTCGCGCGGCGCCGGGGCCGCGCGACGGTACACGGCGCGGCCGCGCCGCGTCAGCAGCAGGTGAACAGGTAACTCGGCCCGGCGTCGCAGTAGGCCGCGAGCGCAACGGCCTCCTCGTCGAGGCTCAACGGCTGCTCCGGTATGCCGACCGTCATCACGTTGCGCGGCAGCTGCCAGCTCCCGCCGCCGTTGGCATGGCGCTTCCAGCCATGATCGCCATGGGTCTTGACGACCTCGATGTCGACGATCCACGGACACTGGTAACCGAAGTATTTCGCGAGCGTCTCCAGCGGCCGCTCCAGCAGCTCGTCCTTGAATTCCGGATCCCGCCACGAGAGCGCGATCGCGCGCAGATAGACCTTCTGGAACTCCAGCATCGATTCGAGCGTCGGATTCGCGTTGTTGTTGGCCATGTCGGTTTCCCCGCGGTCATTCCATGATGGTGATGTGGTTCGCGTTGTAGGCGGCCAGCGCCTGCGCGAATTGCGCTTTGTCCGCCGGCGCGGGCGGCAGGTACAGCGTGAGCTTGTTTCTCCGGCCGGCCGTCCAGTCGCCGTTGACGGTCGGCGTCCACTCGGACGATTTCGGCTGCACCTTCAGGTCGAGCCGGAACGGAAAGTGATAGTCGAAATGCTCGCGCAGCGCCTCGATCGGGTCGGCCTCGAGTTCGTCGAGAAACGCCGGCGAATGCCACGCCAGCGCGATCGCCCGGATGACGGTTGCGCGGTATTCCAGAAACTGCTCGTACGTCGGTAGTCGAAGATCCTTGCTCATCTCTCTGTTCTCCTGATGGACGAATGGAACCACTTACGGCAACGACTGCAACAGCGTTCCGGCGAGCCTGGCGACGCGGCCCATGCCCGCCGCTGTTGCAATTTCGACTGCGCGCCGGCACGCGTCCAGCGCGGCCACGCCGCCGCATCGCGGATCGGCCAGGCGCAAGTATTCGCATTTCTTCATCAGCAGTTGCGCTTCGTAATAGCGCTCCCCGGTCGATTCGCACCGTGCGAGGCATTCGTCGATCCGGGCAAGCGCGGCGCCGTACTCGCCGCGCGCGGCATCCAGTTCCGCCAGCAGCGACGCGTAGTAGGTCAGCCCGAGCCGCCCGCCCGATTGCCGCTGCGCGTCGAGATGCTCGACGACACCCGCGCGATCCCCGGTCGCCCACGCGCGAATGATCGCCGCGTAGTGCTCGACCGCGCGCAGCCGGTGAATCTCCGACAGGCGCAGAATCGCGTCCGACAGCGCGAGCGCCGCATCGCGATCGCCCGCAAGCTGGTACGTGCGCGCGAGGTACATCATCGTGACGCCGAGCGTCGGCAAATGGTCGAGGCAGGTCGCGCAATACACCGCGTCGTGCGCCATCGCGAGCGCGGCCCGCGGATCGTCGTCCATGCACCAGCGCACGCTTGCGAGCGACGCCATCGTCCATGCACGCGTATCGAGCCCGAGGATGCGCCGGTGGTTCGCGTCGCGCCGCACGTCGTAGCCCGCGAGCACCGCCTCGAACGCGGCGCGGGCGCGCGCATAGTGACCGTCGACCCACAGGCTCATGCCGCGCATCGCGTCCGCCGCGACCTGAACGCCGGCATCGCCGCGCTCGGTCGCGAGCGCGTCGAGCCGCAAGCCGATCCCGCGCACGGTGGGACGGTCGCCCGCGACGTGGTAGTAGGTCGACAAGGTCCACAGCGCGCTGATCTCGAGCCCCGGGTCGTCGAGCGTCCGCACCTGCCGCAGCAGCAGCTCGGCATGCTCGCGCACCTGCGGGTCCGCCCAGCCGAACCGTGCCATCGTCGCGTGCGTCAGCGTCGTGCGGAGGCGTGCGCTGTCGTGTTCGCGTTGCGCGTAGTCGGCATTGCCGAGCCATTCGAACACGGCTTGCCCGTAGCGGATCGCGTCGTCGTACCGCGCGCCCTCGAGCGCACGGCGCGCCGCGTCGATGCCGTGCGCGATCGCGTCGGCCAGGGCGCCCGCGCGCGCGAAGTGCCCGGCGACACCGAACGTGTGCGCACCGGCGCCCCGATCGGCTTCCGCGATCAATGCGCGGCCGACCCGCGCATGGTTGCCGCGCCGCACGGCGGGCGGCATCGATTCATAGGCCGCGTCGCGGATCAACGCGTGGCGGAATGCATAGAACACCCGATCGCGCCGATGTTGCGCGTACACGATCCGCTCTTCGAGCAGCAGCCGCAGATGCCCGTCGAGCGTGGCCCGATCGTGCGGCGATGCATCGGCGAGCAATTGCGCATCCACCTCGAGCCCGATGGTCGCGGCGAGCTGCGCGGTGTCGCGCGCATCGTCGATCCGGTCGAACGCGAGACCGAGCATGCCGCCGAGACTCAGCGGAAGCGGAAAGGGATCCGTTGCCCGCGGCCCCGCGAGCGCGCCGTCCGCGCCGCTCGTCGTCAACTCGCGCGCGACGGCCTCGATGAACAACGGGATGCCGGCCGTGCGGCGGGCAAGCGGGTCGAGCCAGGCCGGATCGGGCACGCCCTGCCCGAGGTACGCCGACATCAGGCGCTGCGCGTCGGCACGCGGCAGGCGGCGCAGCACCAGGCGCTCGGTCGCGGCGCGCCACCGGCCAAGCTTCTCGGGGCGCGACGTGAAGACGACGGCGAGCGCCGCCGCGCGCGGCGAGCGCTGCAGGTAGGCGAGAAAATCCTCGGTCGCGCGGTCGATCCACTGGACGTCCTCGACGACGAGCAGCACCGGCGCGCCGTTGCCGAGCGACACGATCAACTGTTCGAGGACGTCGAACAGCGCGTGCCGTTCGCGTACGCTCGACCACAGGAACCCCTTCGCATCGCACGGCAGCCCCAGCCAGGTGGCGAGCGCGGCGCGGGCCGCCGCATGATCGCACTCGAGCGGCGCGATCATCGTGTCGATCGCGTCGAGCGCGCCGCCGGCCGGACTGTCGGCGTCGATATGCCAATGCGCGCCGATGAACCGCAGGACCGGAAACAACGCATGATTCTCGCGTTCCGGCAGGCACCCGCAATGCGCGAACGCGTGGCCCTGGATCCGCACGGCCTCGCACAGCTCGTGCACGAGGCGCGACTTGCCGATTCCCGCTTCACCGACGACGAGCCGCGGCACGCCGTGCGGCGCAGGCTCGCCGCGCATCGCGCGACGGTATCGCGCGAGCGTCTCCTGCCAATGGCGCAACAGCGCGTCGAGCTCGTGGGCGCGGCCGACCATCGGTACCCGCACACCGGTGTCGAGCGAATCGAACGGCGTATCGGCGCGGCGCTCGCCGAGCAATTCATGGACCGGCTGCGGCAGGAGGCCCGCGCGCGCCAGCCGCAACGCGGTCGGCCGATGGTCGGCATGCCGATCGAGCGCGAGCCGCGCATCGTCGCTGACCAGGATCTGCCCGGGTCCGGCGAGCCTCAACAATCGCGATGCCGCGGCGGGCGTCGATACGCCCGACATGTGCGATGCATGCGCGAGCACCTGCCCGACGTGAATCGCGGCGGCCACTTCGACCCGCCAGCCGTCACCGCCGCCGCCGATGCCGCCGGCCGTCGCCGGTACCGGCAGCCGCGCGCGCTCGGCCACCCGCACCATGTCGAGCGCCGCGCGCGCCGCGCGGCGGGCGGGCCGGTCGATGTCGCCCTGCAAGCCGAAATGGAACAGCAGCGTATCGCCGAGCCGCCCGCCCGCGTGCGCGCCGTAGCCGATGGCGATGTCGGCGCACTTGGTCAGCCATTGCTCCTCGTAGCCGTCGAGCAGGTCGCCATGATCGGCTCCCGCGTGGCGTTGCCGGCCCTCCCCGGCAATCGCCACGCAACAGCACAGCGTGGTGACCTGCCGGTACTCGCCGGCCGCCGCGATCGTGTCGCCGCGCGGCGCGAACGGGTGCGGGCGCAGCTGCCGGCCTGCACGGCCGGCGTCGAACTGGCCGACGAGCGCCGCGAAGTTCAGCGCGCGGAACTGCCGCGCCAGTTCGTCGGCCGACGCGGCGCGCTGCTCCGGATTCTTGTTCAGTGCGCGCCGCAGCACCGCGCCGAGCGGATGCGACGCGATCGACGGCGGGAGCGCGACATCCACCGGGCTGAGCTGCTGATAAAGAATGTCGGCCACGCTCGCGCCGTGCATGACGACATTGCCCGTCAGGCATTCGATCACGACCAGGCCCCATGCATAGAGGTCGCTTCTCGGCGTCGGCGGCTCGTTGCGCAGTTGCTCGGGCGCGCAATACGACGGCGAACCGAGCACCTCGGTCGCCAGCGTCGCGGTCTGGCGCGCGACGTCTTCGGCGCCGGGCAGCAATGCGCCGATGCCGAAATCGAGCAGCTTCGCGTGCGGCCCGTCATCGGCGATCGCGATCACGATGTTCTGCGGTTTCAGGTCCCGATGCACGATGCCGCGCCGATGCGCGGCCGCGAGCGCGTCGAGCACTTCCGTCATCAGGCGCCCGGTGTCGACGGCCGACAGCGGCCCCTGCGCCGCGAGCCGGTCGCGCACGGTCAGGCCCTGCACCAGCTCGAATACCGCGAACAGCCGCCCGTCCGGCGCTTCCCCCCGGTCCAGCAGCGCCACGATGTTCGGGTGCCGCAGCGCTTCGCACAGGCTCGTCTCGCGCCGAAAGCGCGCGCGCTGGTGCGCGCGTTCCGCCGCGGTCCGCGCGGCATCGTCGCGCATCAGCTTGATCGCGACCGCCTGCCCCGTTTCGCCGCAGGTCGCGCGAAACACCACGCCGTTGCCGCCTTCGCCAAGCAGCGGGCCGAGCCGGTAGTGCCGCTTGCCGGCAAGCTCGGCGAAAGGCGCGACGGGCTGCCGCGATTCGGGCGTGCGGGACACGGTCGGCAACATGGCCTGTTCCCCCGCGTTCACGAGTAATGGACGACCGGGCCCGACACGGGACGAAGTGCGCCGATACGCAGCGCGACGCCCGGCACCGACTGGCATTCGAGATGCTCGCCGCGCATGATGCGGAACGGAAAATCGCCGAAGCGGACGCTGCCGCGCCGGCGCTCGACGAGCTGGCTCGCGTCGAGCCCCGGCAGCGCCGCGAACTGGCTCCGCGCGCGGTGAATCTGCACGTTGACATGGGACGGATCGATACCCAGCATGTGCGCCAGCCGGCCGAGGTCGATCCAGCCTTGCGACACGGCGTCGTAGCCGGCCTGCATGTCGGCCGAGCGGGCACGCGCAAGCGTGACGAGGCTGTAGTGATGAGCCCGTTCGCCGAGGTCGACCACGCCGCCGCGCACGTGCAGCAGCATGCGCACGTGCTCTTCGTTGCGGCTGACGAAAAATTCGAGCAGATGCCCCGGCAGGGCGGGATCGGCGGGCGCGGCGAGCATCATCGTCGAGCCGCGGCTCACGAGCGTCACGCACCACGTGCAGTCGCCGCTCGACACTTCGTCGCCGTCATGGAGCGTGCGTGGCGGCAACGTATCGTCGCACAGCCATTCGCCGGCCGCCGACCGGACGATCGTGACCGGCCGCGCGGCACGGGCAGGCAGGGTCTGGCTCGACGCAAGCACGATCGGCGGCGCGGCGCCGCGTATCGGCCACAGCGTATCGGCCGGATCGTCGAGCGCATCGACGCGCCACGGCGCGGTACCGGCCTGGCCGAACCGGATCACGTCGCCGGGCCGCAGCACCGCGTGCTCGCCGTCGCGCAACGGCACGCCCGATACCGACGTGCCGTTGCTGCTGTGATCGTGCAGTTCCCACAGACCGCCGCTCCAGCGGATATGGGCATGGACCCGGGACACCGATGCGTCCCGGATGACCGTGTCGCAGCGCGCGGCATCGCGGCCGAACACGTGATACGCGCGCAGCAGGCACGCTTCCCCGGAAGAATCGTTCTTGAGTATCGCCATGACCGCCCCGTGTCGGATTCACCCGGATCGATGGCGTGACGCATCGACATTGCCGGGCAAGCGATTGATTCATCAATTGCGAACGATGCCGCCTGTTCGCCGCCTCTTCACTTTTCTTGTCGTCTTTCCGTCAAACCGTCGCTCATCCGGAACGTGTCATTTACGTTAATTGAATTATCGACCGCTTTGTTTTTTAGGACCGGGCAACGTGATGAAAATCCTGCCAAATAAAACCACGCACAGCAACCGGAATAATCAGTTCTCGATTTCGGAATGCAACGCCTTACATTGTCGACAGTTTTCCGGAAAAGTTGAAGGGTCGAGCAGCGCGGCACGCACGGCGCGACGGCGTTGGCATCCTGTCCGCCCGACGTCCGACAATGCGCCCGGCCAAGCTTGCAAACCCGTGTCACAAAACCGGTCCGATCGGAATCGGGATCAAAATCAGTTTGATAGTTTCTGGAAATCGCACAATCACCATTAGCGTTTTGATTGCGATATTCTTCACTTATTCAATTATCGACGCGCGCCGCTTCAGTCCACGAAAGATAATCCTGCTTTACAGGCCGGGCCCACGGCAATTCACCCTTCTTTTATTTCGGAATTCGAATCGGAAAAATTCTGCGGACCCGCGACAGCAGGGATGGATTTTCCTCGTTCGTGACAAGCAACGCGTACGCCGCCTTGCCGTCACCGCTTGCTGCTAGATGCGTGACGTTCCCACGAGGACGATTCAAGACGAGCGGATCAAGACGCGATGCGCCGTGCGGCGCGCGCCGATCGCGGGGAACCGCAGTGGCGGAAGGCAGCCAGAGTCGAACTGACCCGGGAGTGTCTGACACCCCCAACCGGGTTTGAAGCCCGGCCGTACCACCGGATACGAATGCCTTCCGTGGGAAAAGAACCCAAGAACAACGAGCGCCTACGCCTGAATACCCACCCAACCGCTGTCAGGCCGCAGGTAGTGAAGATCGCGGTGGAAGCGAGTATACCCAACCCGGTCGAAGAACTCGAGAATCTGGATCGCACGCTTGCGGCCGAGCCCCGTCGCATCACGGAATGTCGCGGCGTCGAGCCCGCCGCCGCGCGACGGCGCGAGATGCGCGACCAGCGCCGCCAGCTCGCGCGCGACGTCCGCGTGATAGAACAGGTCGCGCACGACCTGGTGCACGTCGCCGCGCCGCGCGAGCTTGCGCAGCAACGCGCGCACCGCGTCCTCGGCCGCGCCCGTGTCGCGCGCCAGGTCGCGCACCCACGGCGGATCGAAGCGCCCCGCCTGAATCAGCGGCAACAGTTGCCGCGCGAGTGCTTCCTCGCGCGGCTCCAGGCTCACCGAATGCGACGGCAGATGCAGCCACGGCCCGCTGCGCGCGACTTCGCCGTCGGCCACCAGCGCATCGACGAGCGCGCGCCATAGCGCATCGCCGACGAGCGGCGCGGCCATCCGCCGCAGGCGCGCGGCGTCGAGCCCCTGCTCGTCGGGCATGCGTTCGTGATACGTGCGCAGCGTGTCGATCGCCCGCGTCTGCAGCGTGCGCCAGTGCGCATGCGAAATCACCGCGCCGTCGTTCGACGCGGCGTCGCGCTGCCCGATCGCCCGCGCGTCTTCCGGCAACGCCAGCGCATTCGGCGCGAAGCCCGTCAGATGCGTGAGCGTTGCGCGCGCAATGCCGAGCGGAGCCTGCGCGAGCAGCGCATCGAGACGCCCTTCGTCGAGCCACGCCGCCAGCGCATC
The DNA here is from genome assembly GCF_055810675.1 of Burkholderia sp. YHN3-13. Lineage (NCBI taxonomy): Bacteria > Pseudomonadati > Pseudomonadota > Betaproteobacteria > Burkholderiales > Burkholderiaceae > Burkholderia > Burkholderia sp. YHN3-13. The sequence continues at coordinate 283,927 of NZ_JBVVNQ010000001.1, forward strand.
GAGCCACGCGCGGCGGGCAGGCGTACGACGCTTGCGGGCCGGCCCGAACGGATCGAGCACCCGGCCGCCGCCGACGGTGCGCGTCGCCTGCGGATTACGGACGATGAACCGGTCGCCCGGCAGCGCGAACACCGGTTCGTCGAACACCAGTTGCACGCGCATCCGCTGGCCGGCCGCGAGCGTGTCGCCGTCGAGCAGCGCGACATGGGCGACGCGGTGCAGCGTGCCGAGATGCACGTGCAGCGGCGCCCAGTGCGTGAGCGACAGCCCTGCATCCGCGAGCAGCGTCAGCTCGACGTCCAGACGCGGCGACGTCGCGGCGAGCCGCGCATCGGCGACGGTATCGCCGCGCTCGACGTCGGCCTTGTCGACACCGGCCAGATTCAGCGCGCACCGTTCGCCCGCGCGGCCGATCTCGACCGGCCGGTTCTGCGCATGGATGCTGCGCACACGCGCCGCGCCGCCGGTACGCACGACCGCGAGCGTGTCGCCCGTCGCGACGCGGCCCGCGAACGCGGTACCCGTCACGACCGTGCCCTGCCCCGCGAGCGTGAACACGCGGTCGACCGCGAGCCGGAACAGCCCGTCGTCGCGGCGCGCGCGCCACGCGATCGCTGCGTCGGCCAGGTGACGCTTCAACGCGGCGACACCCGGATCGTCCGCTGCCGTCGCCTGCGTTTCGAAGATCGGCACGCCGGCCAGCGTCGAGTCGTGCAGCCACGCGGCGATCTCGTCGCGCACCTCGGCCACACGCTCGCCGTCGACGCGATCGCATTTGGTCAGCGCGACGGCACCATGCGTGACGCCGAGCAATTGCAGGATCGCGAGATGCTCGCGCGTCTGCGGCATCACGCCGTCGTCGGCGGCAATCACGAGCAGCGCGAAGTCGATCCCGCACGCGCCCGCCGCCATCGTATGAATCAGCTTCTCGTGGCCCGGCACGTCGATCAGGCCGAGCACGTCGCCGTTGTCGAGCGGCGTATACGCGTAACCGAGCTCGATCGAAATCCCGCGCGCCTTCTCTTCCTTCAGGCGGTCGGTATCGACGCCCGTCAGCGCGCGCACCAGCGTCGTCTTGCCGTGGTCGATGTGTCCCGCGGTCCCGACGATCATGCAGCGGGCCCCGCCAGCGGCGAGCATTGCGCGACGAGCGCCGCTTCGTCGGCGGCTTCGAGGCAGCGCAGGTCGAGCCGCAGCGCGTTGTCCGCGATGCGGCCGATCACCGGACGCGGCCATTCGCGCAGCCGCTTCTCGAGCTGCACGAGCGCACGGCCGCCGCGCTTGCCGTCCGCCGTGCGCACGACGAGCCCGGCGCTCGGCAACTGGTCGACCGGCAGCGCGCCGCTGCCGATCTGGCTGAACATCGGCTCGACCACCACGTCGAAACCGCTGCCGAGCGCGGCCTGCAATACCGGGCGCACGCGCTCGGCCGCTTCGGCGATCTCGCGCTGCGGCCGCGTCAGCAGACGCAGCGTCGTGAGCCGGTCGCGCAGGAATTCGGGCGCCTGGTACAGGCGCAGCACGGGTTCGAGCGCCGCGAGCGTCAGCTTGCCGACGCGCAGCGCGCGCTTGAGTGGATGCTTCTTGATCTTCGCGATCAGCGCGCGGTCGCCGACGATCAGACCGGCCTGCGGGCCGCCGAGCAGCTTGTCGCCGCTGAACGTGACAACGTTTGCCCCGGCGGCGACGGTTTCCTGCACGGTCGTCTCATGCGGCAGTCCCCATTGCGACAGGTCGGCAAGCGTGCCGCTGCCGAGATCGACGGCGACCGGCACGCCGCGCTCGCGCGCGAGCGGCGCGAGTTCGGCGAGCGTCGCCTCCTTCGTGAAGCCGCTGATCGCGTAGTTGCTGCAGTGCACCTTCATCAGCAGCGCCGTGCGCGGGCCGATCGCGTCCGCGTAGTCGCGCAGGTGCGTGCGATTGGTCGTGCCGACCTCGCGCAGCTTCGCGCCGGCGCGGCTCATGATGTCGGGAATGCGGAATGCGCCGCCGATCTCGACCAGCTCGCCGCGCGACACGACGACTTCCCGCTTCGTCGCAAGCGCCGACAGCGTCAGCAGCACGGCCGCCGCGTTGTTGTTGACGACGGTCGCGGCTTCCGCACCCGTCAGTTCGCACAGCAAAGCGTCGATCAGGTCGTCGCGATCGCCGCGGCGGCCCGTGGCGAGATCGAATTCGAGGTTGACGGGCTGCGTGAGCGCGTCGACCACCGCGCGCACCGCGTCGTCGGGCAACAGCGCGCGCCCGAGATTCGTGTGCAGCACGGTGCCGGTCAGGTTGAACACGGCACGCACGGCGCCCGTGCTCTGCGCGGCCAGCGTGCGCGCGAGGGTGGCGGCGATGCGCGGCTCGTCGAGCGGCTCGGCCGCGGCCGGATCGTGCTGCGCGGCGGTGCGCCAACGCTCCAGTTCGGCGCGCACGGCGTTCAATACGCGCGTGCGGCCATAGTCCGCGATCAGCGGTTGCAACGGTGCCGACGACAGCACGCGCTCGACGGACGGCACGCGCGCCAGCACCGCATTCAATTCATTCACACCCGGTTCGGTCACGTCGTTGTGGCTCCAGTCTCATGCTTCGCAGTCGGCCGGCGCCGGCGCTCGCGCGCCGCCCCCGGCCCGTGCCGTCAGTCCGCTTCCCGCGCGACGTCCGGCCACAGCAGCGGGTTCGGCGAACTGCGCTGATAGCCGGCCTCGTTCATCAGCAGGTCGAGCGTGAGACTGGCGAGATCGTCCGCCAGCGGCTCGAACTCGTAGTCCTTCTCCTGATAGCCGATCTTGCGATAGGTCTTGCACTCGTCGCACGACTCGGCCTTGACGGCTTCGCTGCCGCCCTCGATCCCGTGGTACGCGATGCCCTTGGTCGAATCGCAGTGCGAGCACTTCGTGCGCACCATGTGCCACTCGGTCGTGCACAGCCCGCACTGCAGGAACCGGTAGCCCTGGTACGGGCCGCCGACCCGCACGACGCTCGCGACCGGATGCGTGCCGCACACGGGGCACAGCCCCGGCTGGTCGAGATACGGGACATCGGCCGGCGTCACGCGGCTCGCGAGGTCCGTCCAGACCACCTGCAGCGCGGCCATCAGGAACGGCGCGGTGGCCGGGTCGACTTCGGCGAAGCGCAGCGCGAGGATCGCGTCGGCCTGCGCGTCGAGTTCGGCGGGCGCCATCAGGCGCAACCGGTCGAGCAGTTTCGCGAGCTGCGGATTGACGAGCCCGGCGCCTTCGACGCGGTCGAGCAGTTCGTACAGCACGGCGCGCCAGCGTGCGTCGCGCTCGCCGTCGAGCGCCGGCAAGAGCGGCATCGAGTGCTCCTGCGCACGCGCGATCGCTTCCTTCGACGGCAGCGGCAGGTCCAGCGTCTGCAGCGTGGCATGCTGCGCGTCGGCGACGGTGGCCATCAGCCGCAGGTAGCCGCTGATCGGGTTCAGGTCGGCAAGCTTGCGCAGCCGCGCGGCGCGCGCCGCGAACGCGGTCGCGCGCTCCGGCAGGCGAAAGCGCGGAATGGCCGAATGATCGAGTGCCGAGATCTCGGTCGGTTCGAGAATGCGTTGTGTCACAGAAATGTCTTCCAAAAAAACAAGCGCCGACGCATCGGCGCTTTCGGGCAGTTCCGGCGAAGGCGCGGAGCGGCCCGCCGCGATCGGCGAGGCGCTCCGCTCCAGTGCGTTATTTCACGCTTTCACGGAACCACTTCGGGTGATGCTTGCGGGCCCAGCCCAGCGTGACGGTGCCGCGCACCATCGCGCCGATCGAGCCCTTCACCCACAACGCTGCGTAAATGTGCACGATGATGCTCGCGATCAGCACGAAGGCCGCCACGGCATGCACGACAGCGGCCGCGCGGATCACCCCGATCGGGAAGTAGAACGAGAAGTAGCGCCGCCAGATCACGACTCCCGACAGCAGGAGCAGCAGCAGGCACGCCACCAACGTAAAGAATAGCAGCTTCTGCCCGGCGTTATAGCGCCCGACAGGCGGCAGCTTGTCTTCCTGGTTGGTCAGCACGTCGCCGATCTGCTTCAGCCACTGGCGATCGTCCGCGTCGAGCGTGTTGTGGTGCCAGAAGCGCACGACGAGGATCGCGAACGACACGAACATCACGAGCCCGACGAACGGATGCAGGATCCGCGTCCACTGGCCGCCGCCGAACAGCGCGGTCAGCCAGAACATCGACGGATGGAACAGCGCGAGCCCGGACAGCGCGAGCAGCACGAACGTGATCGCGGTGATCCAGTGGTTCGTGCGCTCGTTCGCCGAGTAGCGGACGATCAGGTTGGGGTCGTCGTGGTTCATTTCGCGTCCTCCTTGATGCGTCGCGCCTCGTCGCGCGCGGCCGATTCTTCCTCTTCGCTCACCTCGTTCGGACCGACCCGGACATAGTGGAAGAACCCGGCAAGCGCGGTCAGCGCGAGGCCGGCGACCGCGAGCGGTTTCGCGATGCCCTTCCACAGCTTCACCATCGGGCTGATCGACGGGTTGTCGGGCAGCCCGTGGTACAGCGACGGTTTGTCGGCGTGGTGCAGCACGTACATCACGTGCGTACCGCCGACGCCCTGCGGGTCGTACAACCCCGCATGCTCGAAGCCGCGCTCCTTCAGGTCCTCGATCCGCTCGGCCGCGTGCTGCTTCATGTCCTCCTTGGTGCCGAACACGATCGCGCCGGTCGGGCAGGTCTTCACGCAGGCCGGTTCCTGGCCGACCGCGACGCGGTCGGAACAGAGCGTGCACTTGTACGCGCGATGATCCTTCTTCGAGATCCGCGGAACGTTGAACGGGCAACCGGTCACGCAATAGCCGCAACCGATGCAGTTCTCCTCGTGGAAGTCGACGATCCCGTTGTTGTACTGCACGATCGCGCCCGGCGACGGACACGCCTTCAGGCAGCCCGGATCCTCGCAGTGCATGCAGCCGTCCTTGCGGATCAGCCACTCGAGGTCGCCCGCCGGGTTCTCGTATTCGGAGAACCGCATGACCGTCCACGAATGCTCGGTCAGGTCGGCCGGGTTGTCGTACACGCCGACGTTGGTGCCGACCTCGTCACGCAGGTCGTTCCATTCCATGCACGCCGTCTGGCATGCCTTGCAGCCGATGCACTTCGATACGTCGATCAGCTTCGCGACGCTCCCGGTCACCGGTTCGCGCACCGTGGGCGGTGGCGTCGTGGTGGCCGAGACGCGCTTGATATCCAGCGATTGCAATGCCATCTCTTTCCCCTTACGCCTTTTCGACCTTCACCAGGAACGACTTGAATTCCGGTGTGTACGAGTTGCCGTCACCCACGGACGGAGTCAGGGTATTGGCGAGATAGCCGGGCTTCGTCAGACCCTTGAAGCCCCAGTGCAACGGGACGCCGACCGTCTGGACCTTCTTGCCGTCGACCGTCAGCGGCTTGATCCGCTTCGTGACGAGGGCGACCGCGATGATGTAGCCGCGCTTGGACGACACCTTCACGCGCTCGCCGTGCGCGACGCCGACTTCCTTCGCGAGGTCTTCGCCGATCTCGACGAATTGCTCGGGCTGGATGATCGAGTTCAGCCGCGCATGCTTGGTCCAGTAGTGGAAATGCTCGGTCAGCCGGTACGTCGTCGCCACGTGCGGGAACTCCGCCGCCTTGCCGAACGACGCGCGGTCGTCCGCGAACACGCGGGCAGCCGGGTTGTTCAGCGCCTGCGGGTTGTTCGGGTGCAGCGGGTTCGCGTCGAGCGGCGTCTCGAACGGCTCGTAGTGCTCGGGGAACGGACCTTCGTTCATCCCCGCGCGGGCGAAGAAGCGCGCCACGCCTTCCGGGTTCATGATGAACGGCCCCATCCCGTTTTCGGGCGGCTCGTCCGCCTTGAAGTCCGGCACGTCGGCGCCCTTCCACGCGCTGCCGTTCCAGCCGATCAGCTTGCGGGTCGGGTCGAACGGCTTGCCGGCGACGTCGCACGACGCGCGGTTGTACAGGATCCGCCGGTTCGCCGGCCACGCCCACGCCCAGTTCAGCGTCTGGCCGATGCCGGTCGGGTCGGAGTTGTCGCGCCGCCCCATCTGGTTGCCGGCCTGCGTCCACGCGCCGCAGAAGATCCAGCAGCCGCTCGCGGTCGTGCCGTCGTCCTTCAATTGCGCGAACGCGGCCAGCTGCTCGCCCTTCTTCACGAGCGTCTTGGCCGGATCCTTCGGGTCGGGCAGGTCGGCGAGCGCCTTGCCGTTGAACTCCATCGCGAGCTCTTCGGGCGTCGGGCTTTCCGGGTTCGCGTACGGCCACGTCAGGTTCACGATCGGGTCCGGATACTTGCCGCCGTCCTTCTGGTACAGCTTGCGCATGCGCAGGAACAGCCCCGACATGATCTCGAGGTCGCTCTTCGCGTCGCCCGGCGGCTCCGCGCCCTTCCAGTGCCACTGCAGCACGCGGCTCGAACTCACGAGCGAGCCGTTTTCCTCCGCGAAGCACGTGGTCGGCAGACGGAACACCTCGGTCTGGATCTTCGACGCATCGACGTCGTTGTAGTCGCCGTGATGCTTCCAGAACTCGGACGTCTCGGTCGCGAGCGGATCCATGATCACGAGCCACTTCAGCTTCGCGAGGCCCGCTGCCGTCTTCACCTTCGACGGCGCCGCCGCGAGCGGGTTGAAGCCCTGGCAGATGTAGCCGTTCATCTTGCCGGCATTCATCAGCTCGATCACCTGCAGCAGGTCGTACTGCTTGTCCAGCTTCGGCAGGTAGTCGTAGCCCCAGTTGTTCTCGGCGGTCGCCGCGTCGCCCCACCACGACTTCATGAAGCTGACGTGGAACGCCTTGTAGTTCTTCCAGTAGCTCAACTGGTTCGGCCGCAGCGGCAGTTGCGTGCGCTTCTTGATGTAGCCGTCGAAATCCTGCTCGGACTGCATCGGCAGCGTCATGTAGCCCGGCAGCAGGTTCGACATCAGCCCGAGGTCGGTCAACCCCTGGATGTTCGAGTGGCCGCGCAGCGCGTTCATCCCGCCGCCGGCGATGCCGATGTTGCCGAGCAGCAACTGCACCATCGCGCCGGTGCGGATGATCTGCGCGCCGGTCGAATGGTGGGTCCAGCCGAGTGCGTACAGCACCGTGCCGGCGCGGCCGGGAACGGCCGTGGTCGCGAGCATCTCGCACACCTTCAGGAATTTCTCCTTCGGCGTGCCGCAGACCTGCTGGACCATGTCCGGCGTATAGCGCGCGTAGTGCTGCTTGAGCAGGTTGTACACGCAACGCGGATGCTGCAGCGTCGGGTCGACCTTCGCGAAGCCGTCGTCGCCGCGCTCGTAGTCCCAGCTCGATTTGTCCGGGTACGCGTGCTTCTCCGCGTCATAACCGGAGTAGATGCCGTCGTTGAACGCGAAATCCTCGCGCACGATGAACGAGAAGTCCGTGTAGTTCTTCACGTACTCGTGCTGGATCTTGTCGTTCGTCAGCAGATAGTTGATGACCCCGCCCAGGAAGACGATGTCGGTGCCGGTGCGGATGGGCGCGTAGTAATCGGCCACCGAGGCCGTACGCGTAAAGCGCGGGTCGACGACGATCAGCCGCGCCTTGCGGTGCGCCTTCGCCTCGGTTACCCACTTGAAACCGCACGGATGGGCCTCGGCTGCATTGCCGCCCATCACGAGAATCACGTCCGCGTTCTTGATGTCGACCCAATGGTTCGTCATCGCTCCACGGCCAAACGTCGGGGCAAGACCTGCCACCGTCGGGCCATGTCAGACACGCGCCTGATTGTCGAATGCGAGCATCCCGAGACTGCGGACAGTCTTGTGCGTCAGGTAGCCGACCTCGTTGCTGCCCGCCGACGCGGCCAGCATGCCGGTCGTGAGCCAGCGGTTGACCTTCGAGCCGTCTTCGGCCGTCTCGACGAAGTTCGCGTCGCGGTCGGCCTTCATCAGCTTCGCGATGCGGTCGAGCGCGTCGTTCCACGAAATCGGTTCCCACTTGTCCGAGCCGGGCGCGCGATACTCGGGGTGCGTCAGGCGGTTCGGGCTGTGGATGAAGTCGATCAGGCTGGCGCCCTTCGGGCACAGCGTGCCGCGATTGACGGGATGGTCGGGATCGCCTTCGATGTGGATGATGCTCGGCTGCGCATTCTTCGCGCCGTCTCCGAGGCTGTACATCAGGATGCCGCAACCCACTGAACAGTAAGGACAGGTGTTGCGCGTTTCGACGGTGCGCGCCAGCTTGTACTGTCGGACTTCGGCAAGCGCTTCGGACGGAGAAAAGCCCATCAGGGCAAGACTCGATCCGGCAAGCGACGTGGCCGTCACCTTCAGGAACTGGCGCCGGGACATTTGTAGCATGGCGGTCTCGGCGTTATTGTGGGGTGGGGTGAAACTGAAAGGAATTATAGACAGTTCAGGCAACTATGATCGAATCCTCGGATCAATACCGAATAATCCGATGAACCCCGACGATCCGCGCGCCGCGCACAACCGACCCGTCATGAAACGACAGATCACTTCCGAAGCAACCCGTCTCGCCCAGCAACAGGCCAACTGGGCCCTCACCGCGTTCAAGCGCTTCTCGTCCGACCGCTGCTCCGCGATGGCTGCCGGCATCGCGTTTTTCTCCGCGTTCTCGCTCGCGCCGACGCTCGTGATGGTGATCGCGGTGGCCGGCTGGTTCTACGGCGATGATGCCGCGCGCGGCCAGGTATTCGAGCAGGCGCACCAGCTGATCGGCGACGACGCGGCGGCCAGCATCCAGACCATCGTGCAGAACGCGCACCGCGCGGGCGAGCGCGGCGGGCTGGCCACGCTGATCTCGTTCGCCGCGCTCGCGATCGGCGCGTCGGCCACGTTCGCGTCGCTCAGCGCCGCGCTCAGCGTGATCTGGCCGGCCACCGAGAACCGCTGGTCGAGCATGCTCGGGCTCGTGCGCGTGCGGCTGATCTCGTTCGGACTCGTGCTCGGCGTCGCGTTCCTGCTGATCGTGTCGCTCGTGCTCGATACCGCGATCACGTTCGTCGGCACCTGGCTGCTGGGCAATTCGCCGTATGTGGTCGTCACCAACCTCGTGCAGTTCTTCGTCGGCATCGCGGTGCTCGCGGCCGCGTTCGCGTCGTTGATGAAGTTCCTGCCCGATGCGCGCGTCGCGTGGCGCGACGCCGCGGTCGGCGGCATCGTGTCGGCGATCCTGTTCTCCGGCGGCAAGAAGCTGTTCGCGCTGTACCTCGCGCATGCGGGCACGGCCAGCGCATTCGGCGCGGCCGGATCGTTCGCGGTCCTGCTGATGTGGCTGTACTTCTCCGCGATCGTGCTGCTGCTCGGCGCGGAATTCGCGGCGGCGCGCGGCAACGCGCATCGGCCGGCCGGCGCCGCGGCGGCGGCGGCCGCAGAACCGCAACCCGGTGCCGGCAACGACCTCACGCGCGGCGACTGACGGCGCCCGGCACAACGCACGCCCGCCCCTCCGCCACCCCGCTGCCCCCGCCGCGCCCTTGCGCGGCGGACCCACGCACCTTGCGTGCCCATACGAACATTGCTGCAACGGCAAACGTTTGCACACCCTCGTTTCCATGACGGAACCCCGCAAAACAGGCACCAGGCCGTCCGGTGCATCAACTTTTGAAACAATCGCGACGCAGCAATTGTCAACTGTTTCAAAAACAGGAACAGTCGTTGATGTGCTTGATATATATGGACTTTTTCACGCTGTTACCTTTTCGAGACACTTTATTTTTTAAGCTTTCTTGCGTGTATGGCACTGAGCTATTCTCCAATCCGCAACAAATAACGATGAATCACTTGCGTGGAGAAACTCAACGATGAAGAAACTTGCTCTCTCGACCCTCTCGCTCGCCCTGCTGGGCGCTGCCGGTGCTGCTCAGGCTCAGTCGAGCGTGACGCTCTACGGCGTGATCGACACGTCGATCACGTACGTTCACGGTAACGACGGTCAAGGTAACAATTCGTGGTCGATGGGTAGCGGCAACCTGCAAGGCAGCCGCTTCGGCCTCAAGGGTTCCGAAGACCTCGGTGGCGGCCTGAAGGCGATCTTCCAGTTGGAAAACGGCTTCAACTCGGCATCGGGTGCACTGGGCCAGGGTGGCCGCATGTTCGGCCGCCAGGCTTTCGTCGGCCTGGAAAGCAGCCAGTACGGTACGCTGACGCTGGGTCGCCAGTACGACCCGCTGGTCGACCTGGTTCAGGCAGTCACGGCTGACAACTACTTCGGCAGCGTGTTCGCCACGCCGGGCGACGTCGACAACAACGACAACAGCCTGCGCGTCAGCAACGCGATCAAGTACACGTCGCCGGTCTGGGCAGGCCTGCAGGTCGAAGCGATGTACGCACTCGGCGGTGTCGCCGGCGCAACCGGCAAGGGTCAGACGTGGGCGGCAGCTGCAGCCTACAACAACGGCCCGCTCGGCCTGGCTGCTGGCTACTTCCACGCCAACAACTCGTCGCCGCTGAATGCAGTTGGCCAACGCACCGGCTGGGCCGGCACGTCGGACGCGATCTTCGACGGCTCGGGCAGCTTCATCAACAACGCGTACACGTCGGCATCGTCGATCGGGATCGCGCAAGTCGCCGGCCAGTATGCATTCGGCCCGGTGACGTTCGGCCTCGGCTACAGCAACGCGCAGTACAAGGCTGATGCGAACTCGGGCTTCGGCACGAACCAGAAGTACAACACGGGTCGCGCATTCGTCACGTACCAGGCATCGGCACCGCTGCTGCTGGGCGTCGGCTACATCTACACGAAGGGTAGCGGCCAGACGGACGCCAAGTACCATCAGGTTTCGCTCGGCGCGGACTACTCGCTGTCGAAGCGCACCGACGTGTACCTGGTTGGCGCATACCAGCACGCCAGCGGCCACAACGCCGACGGTACCGATGCGCAAGCGTCGGTCGGCTCGTACGGCATCGCCGGCAAGAGCTCGCAGGAAATCGTCGCGCTCGGCCTGCGTCACAAGTTCTAAGAAGTACGTTTCCGGCGTGCACGGCGTCTCCGACGCCTTGCACGCCGACCTGGAAAGCCAGCCCCGGTTTCGGCCGCGGCTGGCTTTTTTTCGTCCGTCTCCCGCGCGCCGGCAGCCGCTGCACGGGCCGGCGGCCGGAACCCGAGCCCCACGCACGCCGACCGGCCGGCAGCGGCGCCTGACGGCTGCAAAGCGCCGGGAACGCCATTTGCGGAGCACCGGTCGCCATCCGTTCGCCGAGCGACTATCCTCCGCACCGCCGGCGCCGCTCGTCCGGTGCGATCGCGATGTGCCGCAGCGTGTCGATTTCGGCAATCGTCGTCCGTCGTGTCGATGGCGGCACGCGATTCGCGCGTCGCCCCATTCATACAGGAGATACGCCATGACGATTCAGAAGATCACGCCTTTCCTCTGGTATTCGACGGAAGCCGAAGAAGCAGCGGCCTTCTACGCCGGCATCTTTCCGGATTCGCGCATCGTGCGCGTCACGGCAGTACCCGGCACCGACGGCACACGGATGGTCGAATTCGAACTGTTCGGCCAGCCGTTCTTCGCGATGAGCCACCCGCGCACGGAGACGTTCAATCACGCGATCTCGCTGCTGGTCAGTTGCGCCGACCAGGCCGAACTCGACCGCTACTGGAACGCGCTGATCGACAACGGCGGCACGGCCGACGCCTGCGGCTGGCTGAGGGACCGTTATGGCGTGTCGTGGCAGATCGTTCCGGAAGCACTCATCCCGATGATGGCCGATCGCGACCCGGTCAAGGCGGCGCGCGTGGCCGCGGCGATGATGCGGATGGTCAAGTTCGACGACGCCGCGTTGAAAGCCGCCTTCGCGGGCACGGCGGGCTGACGACATCCGCCGGGCTGCGGCGCATGCGTGACCGATCGCCGATCGCACGACCGGCATCCGCCGCTACGCCCGCAGCATCGACTCAACGGCCCGCCGTGCGTAGCCGATGAAGGCGGCGAGCGGTTCGCCGGCCAGGATTGCCGCGCCTGCGTCGCCCCCGAGATAGGCGTCGCGCGCGGCGGCCACCACCGGCCGATACGCGTCCGGCAGGCGCGCCAGCACCCATGCCGCGGCAACGTCCTTGGGAGCGATCGTGCCGGTCGCGGCGCTGTACCAGATACGCGCGAGTGCGAGCACCACGTTGCACTCGTCGCCGCGCCAGTCCGGCTCGGCGTTCCATTGCGCAACGGTATCGAGCAGCGCGGCGGCGAAATCGCGCGCGGGCACCGGCTCGAACAGCGCGACCGCGGGCGGCCCGGCCAGCGCGACACTGTGCTGCCGCGCCTTCGTCAGCAGGATCGCCAGATCGTGATCGACGAGCGGCGGTTCGACGATGCCGGCCTCGAGATCGCGGCGCAGCCATTCGCCGAACTGCAGTTCGCGCCGCGCCGGATGACGCCACGGCACCACGTCGCCGTGCGCGACGACGGTGACCTCCAGTGCGCGCAGGCCGCCTGCGCCGTGCGGCGGCGCCGACACGGCGAGCAGATCGTGCATCAACGCGTGCCGCACCGTTTCGTCAGGTCGCGCCGCCACCGTCACCAGCAGGTCGATGTCGCTGCGCGGTTTCAAGCCGCCGTCGAGCGCCGATCCGAACAGGTGGATGGCTGCCAGCGTTGCGCCGAGATGCCGCTCGATCGCGGCGCGTGCCGTGCCGACCTGTCCGGCGATTTCGTCCGGGATGAATTCAGTCACGACTGCGTGCGTTGCGATGCACACGCAACGGCCGCGGCGCGAGCGGCGCATGGCCGGGCTGCGGCGAAACCGCGTCCGGCGCCACTGCGGTTCGCAGTTCGCCATTCGGTATCGCGCGTGGGCGGCACGCGATGCAACGCGCGTCGCACGTCGTGGCGCGCATCGTCGCCGCGCCGCCGCTTCGCCGCCGCGCGGGTGGCGCGGCACAATAAAAATCCCCGCACGCTTTCGCGTACGGGGATCGCTGGACTCCGCAACGGCTGCCGACACGTATTCGGCAGTCGTTGCGCGGCATTACGCTGCCGCGTCCTTCAGCTTCTTCAGCGCACGTGCCTTCACGCGCACGCTGGCCGGCTTCGCCGGGAACCAACGCTCTTCGCCCGAGAACGGATCCTTGCCGAAGCGCTTCTTCTTCGCCGGCACGACTTGTGCCGTGATCTTCAGCAGACCCGGCAGCGTGAATTCGCCTGCGCCCTTCTTGTGGACCGAGCCCAGCACGACGTTCTCGAGTGCGGCGAGCACTGCTTTGACCGCCTTCACTTCGACAGCTGCGCGCTCAGCGATGTGCGTTGCGAGCGATGCCTTCGTGAACTTGTCCTTCAGCGGCGTCGGAGCAGCCGGTGCTGCCTTCGCGACAGCCTTCTTGGCCACTACTTTCTTCGCGGGCGCAGCCTTTTTGGCAGCCACTTTCTTGGTCGCCGGTGCGGCAGCCTTCTTGGCCACCTTTTTTGCGGAAGTCGCCATGTTTCTCCTACCAGGTGTGGTCGTTGGATACACGAAGCGTGCAACGCGCGCGCTTCAACGCCGGATTCTACAAGCGCCTTGACGCTTCGTGCAGTACTTTTATGCGTTTTCGCGGGGTTTCCCGCAGGTTTTGTTGCGCGCGACCGACTTCATCGACGCTCGAGCATCAAAAAACGCCTTCACGTATACGTCGGAACGCGAATTACGTTCGATATTTGCGCACCTATACTGGGCACGCTCAATGCCCGGATGCCTCCATGCGCGAAGTCAGATACGTCAAAGGACTCGACGGCCTGCGAGCCCTCGCCGTCATCCTCGTTTTCCTGTCCCACAAGGGCCACGTCCTTGCCGTCGACGTCGGCAAGCTCGGTGTGTGGACGTTTTTCCTCATCAGCGGATTCCTGATCGTCGGCGAGCTGCATCGCAACCGCCAGGCCGTCGAACGCGGCACCATGACGCGCCGCCACGCGCTCGCGCTGTTCCTCGCGAAGCGCGCGCTGCGGATCTTTCCCGTGTACTACCTGCTGCTCGCCGCGCTCGCGATCGCGCACGCGCTGTTCTACCAGCGCGGCGTCAACCTGGGGCTCGCGTGGCACGCGGTGTTCCTGTCGAATTACTGGATCGGTGTCGTGAAGGACGGCTGGCCCGGCTCCACGTCGCACTTCTGGAGCCTCGCGGTTGAACAGCAGTTCTACCTGATCGCGCCGCTCGCGCTGCTCGCGGTACCGGCCGCGCGACACGTCGCGCTCGGCATCGCGGCCGTCGCGCTGTGCGCGCTCGCGCATCTCGCGCTCTACCTGTCCGATGCGTCGCCGGTGCTGATCTACGCGTTTTCCCCGTGGAATTTCGCACTGATCGCGCTCGGCGGCGTCGGCGCGATGGCGCTTGCCGATCGCGGCACGGCCGCCGTGCGTCGCGTGCCGCCCGGCTGGCTCGGCGCGGCCGGCGTCGTGTTCTTCCTCGTGCTGCCCGCGTGCACGACGCTGCCCGACGCGGTCGCGGGGCTCGCGGACCTCGGCCTGTCCGCGTCGCTCGGCGCGCTGATGCTGTGGCTCGTCAGCGAGCCCGACCACCCCGTCGTCGCGCTGCTCGACTGGGGCCCGCTCGTCTATCTCGGCACGATCAGCTACGGCTTCTACCTGTTCCACAACCTGATTCCGACGCGCTTCGGCGTGCTGCCCGCGTCCTTCGCGCACGTGCCGATGCCGGCATTCGTCCGTGAAGCACTGCCCGAGATGCTGCAATTCGCCTTCGCCGTGCTGCTTGCGCACCTGTCCTGGCGCTATCTCGAAAAGCGGCTGCTCGACTTCAAGAAGCCGATCGCCACGATGCTCGCCCGGCACTTCGCCACGCAACCGAGCGCGTCGCCGCGCTGAAGGTCACGCAGACGCGCCCGGGCCAACAGAAAGACGGCGCCGCCTTCGCGCTGCCCGGCACTCGTCGAGCGGCGCGGCTTCATCTCGCGACACCCGCCGGCCCGACGCCATCACGCGCGCACGTCATGTGCGTCACGCTCGCTGAACCGCCGAAGCACGTGCCCGAGCCAGTCCTTCGGCACCGGTTTCAGCCGCGGCGCACCACCGCGCCGGTACCGCGCCCCCGCGCCCCACGCCCGAATCCGGTACGACACACCGCCTTCGCGCACCACGACCGCGCACGCACGTGCGGACGCAAAAAAGCCCCGGCGCCTGAGCGGCCGGGGCCAACGGAACAACCACCACCTGAAACGACGGAGCGCGCAGCGGCCTATGCGACAGCCGCCAGCGCGGGCAAACAGGTACGCAGGTAGGCCTCGAATTCGCGGCTCACTTCCGGATGCTGGAGCGCGAGCTCGACGGTCGCCTTGAGATAGCCGATCTTGCTGCCGCAGTCGAAGCGCGTGCCGAAGTAGCGATACGCGAGCACCTGCTCGTTCGCGAGCAGCGACTGGACCGCGTCGGTCAGCTGCAGTTCGCCGCCGGCGCCCGGCTTGAGCTTGCGCAGATGATCGAAGATCGTCGGCATGAACACGTAGCGGCCGACCACGCCGAGATTCGACGGCGCATCTTCGGGCGCCGGCTTCTCGATGATGCCCGACAGCTTGATGACGTCCTCTTCCCATTCGCGGCCTTCGACGACGCCGTACGAGCGGCTGTCCTCGCGCGCGATCGTCTCGACGCCGATCACCGAGCTGTGATAGTGGTCGAACACGTCGACGAGCTGCTTGAGCACCGGCTGCTCGCCATGCAGCAGGTCGTCGGCGAGGATCACCGCGAACGGCTCGCCGTGCACGAGCTTCTCCGCGCACAGCACCGCATGGCCGAGACCGAGTGCTTCCGGCTGGCGCACGTAGAAGCAGTTGACGTTGCTCGGCTTGATGCCGCGCACCAGTTCGAGCAGCTTTTCCTTGCCGCGCGCCTCGAGTTCGGCCTCGATCTCGTACGACTTGTCGAAGTGATCCTCGATCGCGCGCTTGCTGCGCCCGGTCACGAAGATCATCTCGGTGATACCGGCGTTGATCGCTTCCTCGACCGCGTACTGAATCAGCGGCTTGTCGACGACGGGCAACATTTCCTTCGGGCTCGCCTTCGTTGCCGGGAGGAACCGCGTGCCGAGACCGGCAACGGGGAACACGGCCTTGGTGACTTTCAACATGTTCGCATCCTGATTGCGTTGACTGCGCCGCGTCGACCCGCGACCCGGCGCGATTGTGTTCCGAACGGCATATCGAGAATCGACGGCACTGCCAATTCCACTCCGCTCATTATCGATATGGACGATTGCCCAATGATTCCGAAAAAAATATAATCCCTTCCATTCGGTCGATATTGCCGGACCGAGTACCGATACAGAAACAAATTACCGATTTTCCGGATACAAATTCTTACGATTCGAATTCCTCGATATAGGGCACGCCGCCCCGTTCGAGACCCGGGCGAATCGGTTCGTTCTTCAGCGCCTCCCGGTACGCCGACAGCACGGCCATGACCAGCAGTACTGCAGCGCTCGCGATCCAATGCATGTCCATCTTGCCGCTCCTTGCATCAATCATCTGGAGCTTCAAACTATCAGAAAAAAATCGGTAAATAATTGACGCGCCCGCGGAGCCGCTTTCAGACCGGGATAAATCCATCATGTGGAAAACCGTTATTTCCGGGCAAGATTTTTTTATTCATTGATCGAATTCTTGCGCATTACGATGGAGTGAAACTTCCCCTCCATCCGTCGCAAGGAATCGAATCGCATGCAAGCTTTCAGCGGATCGTCTCTGGCCGCGCCGCCCGTCACCGATCACAAGGAACACGTGATCGACGCGATGCGCGGCTTCGCGGCGCTGCTCGTCGCCTATTTCCACTGCCGGCAGGTCGTCTGGGTCGGCATGCAGAGCTTCCATCAGGCTTACGGTCATGCCCTGAACCCGGGCGTGATCGCCGGCTACCTGACCTTCCCGTTCGCGTGGGGCTCCGCCGGCGTGCCGATCTTCTTCGTGATCAGCGGCTACTGCATCCACCGCAACGCGGCGCTCAAGCTCGCGGCCAATCCCGCGTACCGGCTCGACGCGCCGAACTTCTGGGTGCGCCGGTTCGCGCGCATCTATCCGGTGCTGCTCGCGGCGCTGCTGTTCACGCTCGCGCTCGACTCGGTCAGCCTGCAGATCGAGCCCGTCAGCCACAAGATCCGCGACGTCGGCATCGTCGCGTTCCTCGTGAACCTGTTCTCGCTGCAAGGCGTGGCCGGCTACACGTACGGGTCGAACGGCGCGCTGTGGACGCTGTCGCTCGAGGTGCAGTTCTACGCGATCTACCCGCTGCTGTTCGCGCTGCGCCGGCGCATCGGCATGCCGGCCGTCGTGGCCGCGATCGCGCTCGTCAACGTCGCGTCGGCGTGGTTGCTCGAACGGCACGACCTGCAGTTCTTCACGTCGTACTGGCTGTCCTGGACGATCGGCGCATGGATCGCCGACGTGCGTGCGCAGCAGGCGCGCGGCGCGGCCGCCCCCGTGCCGTCGCGCGCGTGGTACGCCGCGGCCGCCGTGCTGCTGGCCGCCGGCTGCGGCGCGTTCCATTTCGGCCAGTACGGCGCGTTCCAGCTGTGGTCGGCCGGCTTCGCGTGCTTCCTGTACCGCGCGCTCGCCCGCCCGCCGCGCCCGACGCCGCCGCTGCGCGTGCTGAGCTGGTTCGGCGACTTCAGCTACTCGCTGTACCTCGTCCACCTGCCGCTGTTCGTCTGCCTCGGCTCGGTGCTGTTCCACTCCGAGCTGCAGCTGTCGATCTGGCCGTCGTTCGCGTTCATGGCCGCCGCGATCCCCGTCGCGTACCTGTTCTACCGGCTGTTCGAACGGCCGGCGATGATGTGGTCGGCCAGCTTCAAGCCGACGCGCCCGGCCCGCGTCGTCGCGCCGGAGCCCGAACGGGCCGTCTGACGCAGTCGGTCGGGTATCGGCGCCCCCGTGCGGCGTGTCGCCGTGCGGGGGCGTTTTCATGGCCGGCACGCGGTTGCATGCCGGGGTGTGCGGGGATGGGCAGCCTGCCGCCGTCCGACCGCGCCAGAGCCCGCACATGCCGTCCCCGGCCGGTTTCCACCGCGCGGCTGCCCCGCTTCATGGTCGCCATCCAGACGCGATCGTCCGGTCTTGCGCGTCATGCGCGCCGCAAACCGCCCGGCCCGGCGCTCGCCGGACCCATCATGCCCGCTGAAAAGCAAAGCCCTCACGCGGCGCACCGCCGCGTGAGGGCTCGTTTCCCGCCGGCGCGCGCCGGCAACGGCTACCGCTTCTTCGCCTTCGCGGCCTTCGCCGTATCCGCAAGGATCTTCTCGACGCGCTCCACATAGGTCTCGGTGCCGAAGCGGCGCACCGCCGTCGCGCGCCCGCTCGCGACGAGCCGCTCGCGCAGCGCACCGTCGCGCTTCAGCGTCTCCAGCGCGCTGGCCAGCGCGATTGCGTCGCCCGGCTCGCAAAGCAGCCCGTTGTCGCCGTCCTCGATGATCTCGACGACGCCGCCCGCGCGGGCCGCGACGACCGGCCGGCGCGCGAGCATCCCTTCGACGATCACGCGCCCGAACGGCTCCGGCGTGATGGACGTATGCGCGACGACGTCGACCGCCGTCATGCAGGCGGCCACGTCGCGCTGGAACCCGAGGAAATGCACCCGCTCGTCCATCCCGTGTTGCGCGACGAATTCGTGCAGCTGCGCCGCGTATTCGTCCTCGCCGAACAGCGGCGCGCCGACCAGCACCACGTGCATGTCGGGATGCCGTGCGGCGGCCTCCAGCAGCACGTGCTGCCCTTTCCAGCGCGCGAGGCGGCTGAACGAGCCGACGAGCCACGCGTGCTCGGGCAACCCGAGGCGCGTGCGCAGCGCGGCCGGGTTGACGCCTTCCAGCGCGTCGAACGGCTCGGCCGAAATACCGTTGAACACGACGTCGACGTGCTGCGGCGTGAAGCCCGTCAGCGTGCGGAACGCCTGCGCGGACGCGTCGGAGTTCGCGATCACGCGCGTCACGCCCAGCCGTGCGCAATACTTGATCGCCAGCAACTGCTTGCTGCCGAAATGGTCGGTGCTGACGATGTCGCGCAGATGCCAGACGACCGGCTTGCGCGCGAGCCGCCCGGCCAGCGCGGCGACGACCATCGCGCGCTGCGTGTTCGCATAGATCACTTCGGCGCGGCGCGCGCGGCGCGCGACGTCGCGCACCAGCCGCACGAGCTGCTTCACCGCGCCGAACGACACGCCGCCCTGCTTGCGCACGCCGGCGAGCGCGCCCTGGTCGACCACGTCGACACGCGCGCCGATCTCGTCGAGCGCCGCGCGGAACGGGCCGTCGTCGAACAGCAGCACGTCGGCGTTCGCGCGCATGTGCTTCATGATCTCGAGCAGCGACAGCTCGGCGCCGCCGAGCACGCCGCTCTGGTCGAGCACGAGCGTCGCCGGACCGCGCGCGGCCGGCATCGGTGCGATCGCCGTGCCGCGCTGCGCGGTCGAACCGGGCAGCGCCGCCTCCACGTAGTCGAGGAAACGCCGCCGGAACGTATCGGCGGAGAACCGCTCCGCGTTCGTGCGGCAGGCGCCCGGCGTGAAGCGCTGCGGCGCGCGCTCGAAGTCGTCGACGGCCGCGACGATCGCGTGCGGCGTCTGTTCGTCGAAGAACAGCCCGGTCGGGTTCGGGTTCGACTGCGGGTCGAGCACGGTCTCGAGCGCGCCGCCCTTGCCGTACGCGATCACCGGCGTGCCGCACGCCTGCGCCTCGACGACCGAGATCCCGAAATCCTCCTCGGCCGCGAACACGAACGCCTTCGCGCGCCGCATCCGGTCGTGCAGCACCGCGAACGGCTGATAGCCCATGATCTCGACGTTCGGGCCGGCCTTCGCGCGGATCTTCTGCATCTCGGGGCCGTCGCCGATCACGACGAGCTTGCGCTCGGGCGTGTGCGAGAAAGCCTCGACGATCAGGTCGATCTTCTTGTACGGCACCATCCGCGACGCGGTCAGGTAGAAATCCTCCTTGTCGGCGTTCAGCGAAAACGCGTCGACGTCGACCGGCGGGAAGATCACCGCCGCGTCGCGGTGGTAGACCTTCTTGATGCGTCGCGCGATGAACGCGGAATTCGCGACGAAGCCGTCCACCGCGTTCGCGGTGCGCGTGTCCCAGTT
This sequence comes from Burkholderia sp. YHN3-13, assembly GCF_055810675.1. NCBI lineage: Bacteria > Pseudomonadati > Pseudomonadota > Betaproteobacteria > Burkholderiales > Burkholderiaceae > Burkholderia > Burkholderia sp. YHN3-13. The sequence goes on from NZ_JBVVNQ010000001.1 coordinate 303,926, forward strand.
GCGGATGTAGTGGAGAATCATCCGCGCGAGCAGCGATTTCGGCCCATGCGTGAGATTCGACTGCTCCAGATACTGGTGCTGCAGGTCCCACGCGTAGCGGATCGGCGAATGCACGTAGCTGATGTGCACCTGGTCCGGCCCCGTCAGCACGCCCTTCGCGACCGCGTGGCTGCTCGAGATCACGAGGTCGTACTCGGACACGTCGAGCTGCTCGATCGCGAGCGGCATCAGCGGCAGGTAGCCGCGGTACTTGGTGCGCGCGAACGGCAGCTTCTGGATGAAGGACGTCGTCACCGGCTTGCCGCGCACGAACGCGCGGTCGTCGAGAAAATCGACGAGGCTGAACAGGTCGGCGTCGGGAAAGCACGCGACGATCTGCTCCAGCACGCGCTCGGCGCCGGCATAGGTGACGAGCCAGTCGTGGACGATCGCCACGCGCAGCGCGCGCGACGGCTGCCGCGCGCTGGCGCGCCCGGCCGGCACGGGCCGGCGCAGGGCGGCGACGTCGCCGGCTTCGGCCACGGCGGCATCGGCCGTGGAGAGATTCAATACGGCGTGTTCCGCCAGATCGCGATTCATACGGTTTTCCTCGCATTGAGACGGACAAACAGGTCGCGCACGAGCGCACGCAACCCCGGCGTCATCGTGAGCGACCACGCGACGTTCAGCACCAGTACGACCGCGCACATGCCGATCGACTCGCCGAGCCCCGGCCATGCCTGCGCCAGGAACAGGCTCGCCAGCAGGAAGGCGAGGTGCGCGAGCATGTCGAGCACGATCGCGCGCATCCGGATCGCCGACAGGTACAGCAGCACGCCGTAGTCGACCAGCGCGCGCGCCGCGACGACCACCGCCGCGCCGATCAGCCCGAAGTGATGAATGCCGAACCACAGGCCGCCGACGAAGAACGGCATCTCGACGAGCCCGGCGAATGCCGCACGGGCCGGATTGACCTGCGACTGGATCAGGATCCGCGTCACGCTCGCCTGGCCGACGAGCCACACGCTGATCACCAGCACGCGGCCGACCGGCGCCGAATGCGCGGCGAGATCGGCGCCGACCCACAGCGTGAGGAACGGCGCGAGCGCGAAGATCGCGACGATGCCGACCGGCGTGAACACGCCGTTCAGGAATTCGAGCGACTGGCGCGCGAGCGTGTCGGCATGGTCGCGGCCGACCGCCGACAGGCGCGGGAACAGCGTGCGCACGAGCGCGTTCGGCAGCATGTTCAGGCGCGTGACGAGGTTCTGCGGCACCGTGTAGTAGGTAACGAACTTCGCGCCCATGCCGGCGCCGAGCATCACGCGGTCGAGCGTGTCGGCGATCATGCTGGTCGTGCTCGCGATCAGCATCCAGCCGCCGAAGTTGAACAGCCCTTTCGCGGTGCCCCACTGCGGCGGATCGATGCGCCGGATGCCGAGCACCTTGATGCTGGCCTGGCCGAGCATCACCGCCGCGATCAGGCGCGCGACGACGGCCGCCGCGAGCACCGTCTGCAGGTTCGGCGCGATCCACCACGCGGCGCCGAGCGGCAGCAGCTGGAACAGGAAGGTGCCGATCGTCTGGTTCGTGTTGAACACGCCGAACCGCTCGGCACCGTTGATCGCGCCGGCGAACACCCACGACACGTTCGCGAGCGGAATCGCGAGCGCGAGCCACGGCAACGCGAGATACACCTCGTGCTGCATCGCGGCCGACACCTTCGTGAAGTACGCGGTGTAGACGAACGCGCCGAAATAGATCAGCAGCCCGCCGACGATGCCGGTGCCGAGATTCAGCCAGAACGCGCTCCAGAACACGCGCGCGCTTTCGTCGGCATTGCCGCTCGCGAGCGCCTTGGAGATGTGGTTCTGCGCGGCCATGCTCATCCCGAGATCGAGGATCCCGAAATAGCCGATCAGCGTCCACACGAGGCTGACGACGCCATAACGCTCGACACCGAGCGCGTGGATGTAGGCGGGCACCGTCACCAGCGACACGAAGGTCGGCAGGATCAGCCCGATGAAGTTGATCGAAACGTTCTTGAGTATGCCTTTGTCCATGCTTGAGCCTTGAGTGACGTCGACGACGGCGCGCCGCCCGTCACGGTTTCCAGCGATACATGAGCACCTTGCCGCGCGCGTCTTCCTCGACGAACACGAGGTATTCGCCGTTCTCGCGCCGGAATGCGCTGATGCCGAACGGCACGTCGACCCAGCCGGATGCCTTGCCGACCTCGGCGCCCGGGCTCATCACGCCCACTTCCTTGCCGGTGTCCTTGTCGTACACGTGGATCTTGCCGACCGGCTCCACGGTGAAGATGTAGCGGCCCTCGACCGTGATCCCGATCAGGTCGAGGATCGGTTTCGCATCGAGCTGCCACGGCAGCGCGACCGTGTAACGCACCACGGGCGAGCCGGTCGACCACTTGTCGAAGCGCACCAGCACGCGCCCGACTTCCTTGTTGATGCCCGGCTGCGGCGGCGCATCGGCCGTGTAGCCGGTCACGTACAGCGTGTCGGTCTGCGCGTCGTAGATCGCGCGGCGCAGCTGCGTGAACGGCTGCGGCATCGGGTAGGTCGTGACCTTGTCGTACGAGTAGACCGGGTTGCCGGCCTTGTCGAGCCCGCCGTAAGCGAAGCGGTGAATGCCGCGTACGTCGCTCGTGCGCCAGATGTCGCCCTTCGTGTCGACCCACCAGCCCCAGCCGCCCGCCCTCGCCTTGGTCGTCGTGTTGGTCGTGAATTCGTCGGCGTCGAGCCGGCCGTTGCCGTTCGCGTCGCGCCACAGCCAGTCGCCGCCCGGCGGCTTGTTCGGCACCTTGTCGACCGGCCGCGCGCGGCCCGCGATCAGGCCCGACGGAATCGCGACCTCGCCGTCGCGCTTCGCGTCGAAGCGGTAGATCTTCAGGTGATCGGCGTACATGTCGGTCAGGTACAGGAACGTGCGGCCGTCGAGCCGCCGCGCGAGCGGCATGCCGGGATACTGATCGGTGTGAAACACCGGGTCGTCCGGATACTTGAAGCGGTTCGACAGGAAGCCGACGTATTTCCAGTCCTGGCCCGGCGGCTTCGACAGGTCGAGCTCGAAGCGCTTGTTGCCCGTGTACACGCTGTTCGGCCGCGCGGGGTCGAGCCACGCGCCGTCGACGAACAGCAGCCCCTGCACCTGCCAGCGCGGCTTGCCGTCCGGCGTGTAGCTTTCGAGCACCGCGCCGAGCCCGGCGCCGATCGTGTCGTGGCGCGGCCCGATGCCGTTCATCGACACGTAGATGTTGCCCGCGCGGTCGACGCCGACGCCCGTCAGCCCGTTGAAGCGCTGCGGCCCGGGACGCCCCGGCACGGGGCCCGCGAAAATGCCGCCGCGCTCGCCGAACGTGCCGGACTGCGCATAACCCTTGCCGCCTTTCGAGAAAATCAGGATCTGCTGGCGCGGCCCGTTGTCCGCGACGAGCACGCGCCCTTTCGCGTCGACCGCCACGTCCACGGCGTCGGTACCTTCCGGCAGCGCGGGCGCATCGTCGAGCTTGCGGCCGTCGGCGCGCACGTGCACGAGATGCGCGGGCCCGGTCAGCGTATCGGTCAGCAGCCACAGCGTGCCGTCCCCGGCGAGCGCGATGCGGCCCGGCTCGTGCGCGCTCCACGTGCCCTTCTGCTGCATCGTCTCGGCGTCGTAGACATCCACGACGTCGCGCGACGGATTCGTCGCGAACAACGTCTTGTCGTCGGCCGCGAGGCCGCCCACTTCCGCCTTCGCCTCGCCCACTTCCGAGCGCGCGGGGGCCGGTACCTCGTTCATCATCATGAAGCTCGCGGCCATCCGCGCGCGGCCGGCGTCGGCGCGCCCGCCCGGCGCGACCTGCGGCGACGCGCGAAACGGTGCGGGCTGCTTCATGTCGCCGATCGTGCGCCGCGAGATGCCGAACCACTGCTTGCCCTTGTCCGGCCAGATGCCGGGCGACTGCAGGTGACCGCGCTCGTTGCCGACGCCGATCGCGACATACGCGTACTTGCCGTTCACCGCGATGGCATTGCCGCCGAGATTGCCCCAGCCGTGCGTGCCGCCGGCGAAGCCGAGCATCTTCCCGTCCTGGTAGACGCTCGCCTCGGCCCCGCTCTCGTCCCACGGCGCATTCGTATACACCTTGCCGTCAGGCGTCACCGCGATCGCGCGGATGTCGATTTGCGTCCAGCTGCCATCGCCATAGCCGAACGTGTTGCCGATCCACGACGTCGTCGCGGGCAACACCGTTTCGGCCGGCGCGGTGCTCGTCAGCAGCGCCGCGCCTACCGTCATGCCTACCAGAATCAGACGTCGCAATGCGCTTCTCCAGACTTGATGCAACAGCGGCCGGCGCCGCCGCGGATTACCGCCGGCGCGCCCTGCCGCTAAATGGGTTTCAAACGTCGCGATGCAGGTTACAAGCAAAAATAATCACAAGAAATTTGGAAATATTTGGGGATGTTTCTGCCGGAGATATCGAACCGGAACATGCAGTAATCGGCATCCGAAAACGGCAATATCGACCGCCTTGCGCTCGCCACCGCGTAGAAAATGCCGCTCCGCACCGCCTGCCGCGGGCCTCCGGCGTCAATCTTTCATCTCGCGACCGGAATAATCGGCATTTGAATGTTTTCCGTCAGATAAATGGCGCGCGTTTTTTTGCCGATTTCTTTTCCCTAGAATCGATTTCGACTCGATATTTCATTTAAAGGCATGCATTACGTTCACGCATCGGATGTGCGACACGCCGCGGCCCGCGCCGCGCGTCGCAAAGGAGCGGCGCGATGACGGGCACCTCGCGAACCGCCGACCTGACCCCGCCGCAACACGGCCGCATCGTGCAGCTCGACGGGCTGCGTGCGATCGCGGTGGGCGCCGTGTTCCTGCAGCACGCGCTGAAAGCGCCGCTGTGGATGGGCGTCGACCTGTTCTTCGTGCTGAGCGGCCTGCTGATCACCGGCATCCTGCTCGATCGCAAGGCGCGCGGGCAGTCGTACTTCAGCCACTTCTATGCGCGCCGCGTGCGCCGCATCCTGCCGCCGTACGTGCTGCTGCTGGTGGTGTCGACGCTCCTGTTCGGCGCGAGCTGGCTGCCGCACTGGCCGTGGTTTGCATTTTTCTCGACCAACATCGGCCTGTCGCTCGGCAGCATCGGCCACGACAGCCTGAACGTGCTGTGGTCGCTCGCGGTCGAGGAGCAGTTCTACATCTTCTGGCCGTTCGTCGTGCTGTGGTGCTCGGAGCGCGCGCTGCTGTGGGTCGCCGCCGCGCTGGTCGTCGCCGCGCCGGTGCTGCGCGCGATCGCGACGCCGTGGTTCGATTCGTTCTGGCCGATCTACTACCTGACGCCGTTCCGAATGGACCTGCTCGCGGCAGGCGCCTTGCTCGCGATCGTGCTGCGCCGCGACCGGCGCGCGCTGGAGCCGTTCTACCCGCTCGCGATCGTCGGCGCGCTCGTGTCGCTCGCGATCCTCGGCTGGCTGCACCTGTCGTTCCCGCGCTTTCGCGCCGCGAACACGCCGCTGTCGAATGCGGCGCTCTACAGCATCTCGCTGCTGCTGTGCACGTCGATCGTCGTGATCGCGCTGCGCGGGCGCGGCCTCGTACAACGCGTGCTGACGAACCCGATGCTCGTCTACGTCGGCACCGTCAGCTACACCGTGTACCTGATCCACCTGAGCGTGCTGTATGCGCTCTGGCCGCTGCACCTGAACCGTTTCGTCACGGCCGCGCTCGCGCTGGCGATCACGCTCGCTTACGCGACCCTGAGCTGGTACGGCTTCGAACGGCGCCTGACGCGCGGCCCCGCACGCCGCGCGCTGCCGGCCGCCGCCGGCACGACCGCCTGAATTTCACCATCCATCGTTTCTACCAGGACAACGCCATGAGCCAAACTCGCAAGAAGGCCATCATCACCGGGATTTCGGGCCAAGACGGTGCGTACCTGACCAAGCTGCTGCTCGACAAGGGCTACGAGGTCACCGGCACCTACCGCCGCACCAGCTCGGTGAATTTCTGGCGCATCGCCGAGCTCGGCGTCGACACGCACCCGAACCTCACGCTCGTCGAACACGACCTGACCGACGCCGGCTCGAGCCTGCGCCTGCTCGAACGCACGCAGCCCGACGAACTGTACAACCTCGCCGCGCAGAGCTTCGTCGGCGTTTCGTTCGACCAGCCGGCGACGACCGCCGAGGTGACCGGCATCGGCCCGCTGAACCTGCTCGAGGCGATCCGCGTCGTGAGCCCGAAAACGCGCTTCTACCAGGCGTCGACGTCGGAGATGTTCGGCAAGGTGCAGGCGATTCCGCAGACCGAAACGACCGCGTTCTATCCGCGCAGCCCGTACGGCGTCGCGAAGCTGTACGCGCACTGGATGACCGTGAACTACCGCGAGTCGTACGGCCTGTTCGGCAGCAGCGGCATCCTGTTCAACCATGAGTCGCCGCTGCGCGGCCGCGAGTTCGTCACGCGCAAGATCACCGACACGATCGCGAAGATCAAGCTCGGCAAGGCGACGCGCCTCGAGCTCGGCAACCTCGATGCGAAACGCGACTGGGGCTTCGCGCTCGAATACGTCGAAGGAATGTGGCGCATGCTGCAGGCCGACGAGCCCGACACCTACGTGCTGGCGACCAATCGCACCGAGACCGTGCGCGACTTCGTGCGGATGGCCTTCGCGGCGGCCGGCTACCAGATCGAATGGGCCGGCAAGGGCGAACAGGAGCGCGGCCTCGACGCGGCGACCGGCAACGTGCTCGTCGAAGTGAATCCGAAGTTCTACCGCCCTGCCGAGGTCGACCTGCTGATCGGCTGCGCGGACAAGGCCAAGGCCAAGCTCGGCTGGGCACCGAAGACGACGCTCGAACAACTTTGCCAGATGATGGTCGAAGCGGATTTGACGCGGAACCAACACCATGACACGTTCTGAAACCGGACGCCCGTCGCGCCGTGCGTTCGTCACGGGCCTGACGGGCTTCACGGGCCGCTACATGGCCGAACGCCTGCAGGCGGCCGGCTATGACGTCTGGGGCACGGTCGCGCCCGGCGCGCCGCGGCCCGACGATCCGGCGTTCGCGCACTGCACGCTGCTGCCCGTCGATCTGCTCGACGCCGATGCGATGCGCGCGGCCGCGGCCGACGCGCGTCCCGATGCGGTCGTGCATCTCGCCGCGCGCGCGCACGTCGCGCAGGACGAGCCGTCGCAGACCTACGCGGTCAACATCACCGGCACGCGCAACCTGCTGGCCGCGCTCGCGGGCCTCGACCGCCGCCCGTCGGCCGTGCTGCTGGCCAGCAGCGCGAACATCTACGGCAACTCGACGGCCGGCGTGCTCGACGAAACCGTCGCGCCGGCCCCGGCGAACGACTACGCGGTCAGCAAGCTCGCGATGGAATATGCGGCGAAGCTGTGGGCCGACCGGCTGCCGATCGTGATCGCGCGGCCGTTCAACTACACGGGGGTCGGCCAGAGCGACGCCTACCTGCTGCCGAAGCTCGTCGCGCACTACGCGCGCAATGCCCCGCGGATCTCGCTCGGCAACCTCGACGTGAGCCGCGATTTCTCCGACGTACGCGACGTGACGGCCGCCTATCTGAAGCTGGTCGAAGCCGCACCGGCCGGCGAGACGTTCAACGTGTGCTCGGAGCGCGCGTATTCGCTGAAGGAAGTGCTCGCGATGCTGTCGCGCATCGCCGGTTACGTGATCGACGTGACGATCGATCCGCGCTTCGTGCGGCACAACGAGGTGAAAAGCCTGAGCGGGTCGCGCGACAAGCTGCGGCGCGCGGTGGGCGACTTGCCGGTCACGCCGCTCGACGAAACGCTGCGATGGATGGTCGACGCGATGCGCGACACGCCGCCCGCGCACGCCGGCTGAACCGGGCAACGAATCGCACGCGCCGTCGCGTGCGCCGAAACGACAACGGGCCGCTCTTTCGAGCGGCCCGTGTCATTCATGCCGGCCCGGAAACCGGCCGCTCGACTCAGCCCTCGAGGCCGCGCGCCAGATCGGCACGAACGTCGGCTGCGTGCTCGAGGCCGACCGCCAGGCGGATCAGCCCTTCGGTGATCCCGGCCGCCGCGCGCGCTTCCGGCGTGATGCGGCCGTGCGTCGTGGTGGCCGGATGCGTGATCGTCGTGCGCGTGTCGCCGAGGTTGCCGGTGATCGACACCAGCTTCGTACTGTCGATCACGCGCCAGGCGTTCGCGCGCTGCTGCTCGGGCGTGTCGCCCTTCAGCTCGAACGACACGATCGCGCCGCCCGCCTTCTGCTGGCGCTTCGCGAGCGCATGCTGCGGATGCGATTCGAGGCCCGGATAGAACACGCGCGCCACGGCCGGATGCGAATCGAGCCAGCGCGCGATTTCCAGCGCGTTCGCCGATTGCTTCTCGACGCGCAGCGACAGCGTCTCCATTCCCTTCAGCAGCACCCATGCGTTGAAGGCCGACAACGTCGGGCCCGCGCTGCGCACGAACGGGAACACCTTGCCCATGATGAATTCCTTCGAGCCGACCAGCGCGCCGCCGAGCACGCGGCCCTGCCCGTCGAGGAATTTCGTCGCCGAGTGCATCACGACATCCGCGCCGAGCTTCAGCGGCTGCTGCAGCACCGGGCTGCAGAAACAGTTGTCGACGACGAACAGCGCGTTCGCGGCCTTCGCGATCTTGCCGATCGCCTCGATGTCGGCGAGTTCGGTCAGCGGGTTCGACGGCGTCTCGAGGAAGAACATCTTCGTTTCCGGCCGCACGGCTTCCTGCCATGCGTTCAGGTCGGTCGGGTCGACGAAGGTCGTCGTGATCCCGAACTTGCTGAAGATCTGCGAGAACATCCCGAGCGTCGAGCCGAACAGGCTGCGCGAGCTGACCAGGTGGTCGCCCGCCTGCAGCGCGGACATCACGACCGACATGATCGCGGCCATCCCCGACGCCGTCGCGATGCACGCCTCGCCGCCCTCGAGCGCCGCGAGACGCTCCTGGAACATGGTGACGGTCGGGTTCGTGAAGCGCGAATAGGTGAAGTAGTCTTCCGAGTTCGCGAAGCGCTCGGCCGCATCGGCCGCGCTCGAGAAGCAGAAGCTCGACGTGAGGAACAGCGCTTCCGAGTGCTCGTTGAAGTCGCTGCGCAGCGTGCCTGCGCGCACGGCAAGCGTGTCGAAGTTGAGGGAATCGTCCATGTTCCGTTTTCCGTATCCGATGGCCGCGCGCGTCGCGCAGGCCAGATCAAAACCAGGCCAAAAAAAACAAAAAGCCCGCTATGCGTCGGCATCAGCGGGCTTCGGTGCGGTACGACAGCGATCGACTCGGGCCGGCTGCCGCCGGCCTTCGCTTTAGCTGTTTTGGGAAGGTGCCCCGCGTCCGCAAGCTGATATCAAATCGACGCAAGGCCACATCCTATCACGCCTCGATACAAGCGTGCGCCGGTGTCACTCGACCGACAGCTGCAGGTTCATCTGCGAACGTTCGGTGTCGCCGGCCGTATCGCGATCGGCCTGCGACGCCGGCGCGAGACGCGCGCGCTCGATCGCATCCAGATACTCGGGCGTCACGTCGCCGGTGATGTAGTTGCCGTCGAAGCACGATGCCTCGAAGCGCTCGAGCTTCGGGTTGATGTCGCGCACCGCGCGGCGCAGGTCGTCGACGTCCTGGTAGATCAGGTGGTCGGCGCCGATCATCTTCGCGACTTCCTCGTCGGTGCGGCCATGCGCGACGAGCTCGCCGCGCGTCGGCATGTCGATGCCGTACACGTTCGGGAACTTCACGGGCGGCGCGGCCGACGCGAAGATCACCGACTTCGCGCCCGCATCGCGCGCCATCTGCACGATTTCATGCGAGGTCGTGCCGCGCACGATCGAATCGTCGACGATCAGCACGTTCTTGTCCTTGAACTCGATGCTCATCGCGTTGAGCTTCTGGCGCACCGACTTCTTGCGCACGGCCTGCCCCGGCATGATGAACGTGCGGCCGACGTAGCGGTTCTTGAAGAAGCCTTCGCGATACTCGACGCCGAGCTTCGCGGCGACCTGCATCGCGGCCGGGCGCGACGAATCGGGAATCGGCATCACGACGTCGATCGGCACGTTCGGCAGCTCGCGCTTGATCTTCTCGGCGAGATAGTCGCCCATGCGCAGGCGCACGTTGTAGACGGGCACGCCGTCGAGGCACGAATCCGGACGCGCGAGGTACACGTATTCGAACATGCACGGATTCAGCGTCGGGTTCTCCGCGCACTGCTGGCTGTGGAAATTACCGGCCTTGTCGATGAAGATCGCTTCGCCCGGCTCCAGGTCGCGCACGAATTCGAAACCGATGCCTTCTACCGCCACCGATTCCGACGCGACCATCCATTCGGTACCGTGCTCGGTCTCGAGCTTGCCGATGCAGAGCGGACGAATGCCGAACGGATCGCGGAACGCGAGCAGGCCGTAGCCGGCGATCAGCGACACGATCGCGTACGACCCCTCCAGGCGGCGATGCACGCCCGAGACCGCCTTGAACACCGACGCCGGATCGAGTTCGAGGCCGGTGGTCGACAGTTGCAGCTCGTGCGCGAACACGTTGAGCAGCACTTCGCTGTCGGAATTGGTGTTGATGTGCCGGCGGTCGATCCGGAACATCTCGTCCTTCAGCTGCTGCCAGTTCGTCAGGTTGCCGTTGTGCGCGAGGATGATCCCGAACGGCGCGTTCACGTAGAACGGCTGCGCCTCGGCCTCGCTCGACGCCGAACCGGCCGTCGGGTAGCGCACCTGGCCGATGCCGTAGGTGCCGGGCAGGCTGCGCATGTTGCGCGTGCGGAACACGTCGCGCACCATGCCGTTCGCCTTGTACATGTGGAAATTGCTGCCGTCCGCCGTCGCGATGCCCGCCGCGTCCTGACCGCGATGCTGCAGCAGCAGCAGGCTGTCATAGATCAGCTGATTGACCGGGGATTGGGAGATAACGCCTACGATGCCGCACATGGCATGTCCTTCAGAATGACAAAAACGGTTCCGTCCTGCCCAGCCGCGTCGTCACACGCGTACGTACTGGGCCATGCCGTCGGGCAGGAGCTGCTTCAGCTCGTGCACGCCCTGTTCGGCGAAAGGACGCAATAGCGCATTGCGCCAGAAATCCTGTTTGGGCAGTTCGGTCAGCCCGGCCGCCGCGACCAGCAGCACCACCAGCACACAGCCGCGGACGAGCCCGAACATCATGCCCAGCGAGCGGTCGACGCCGCCCAGGCCACTGGCCTGCGCGATCCGCGACAGCAGCGCGTTGGCGACACCGGCGACCAGCACGACGCCGATCACGAGCAGCGCGAAGGCGATCACCCACTGCGTCAGCGCGCCGCCCGGCCAGTTCGCCGGAATGTACGGCACGACCAGCCCGACGTAGCGGCCCGCGATCACGACCGCCGCAATCCAGCCGATCAGCCCGAATATCTCCGATACGAAGCCGCGCCACGCCCCGCGCAGCGCCGACAACACAATCACCGCCAATACAGCGTAGTCGAAAGCCGTCAGCATCGTGTTACTGCGTCAACCCGGCTTCGCGCACCTTCGCGATCGCGGCGGAGGCCGCCGAGCGATCCGCGAACGGGCCCGCACGCAACAGTGTAGCCGTGCTGCCGTCCGCCTGCTTGCGATGCTCGACATATGCGGGCACGCCCGCCGATTTCAATTTGGTTGCCCACGAACGGGCCGTCGCGTCGTCCTTGAACGAACCGAGCTGCACCGCGAAGCGCGCACCGGCCGGCGATGCCGGCGACGACGCGTCGCCGCTGTCCGGGCTCGCGGCGTCGGCATTCGCGACGGGCGCGGGCTTCGGCGCGGCCGGTTTCGCCGCGGGGGCGGCCGGCTTCGGCGCGGGCTTCGGCGGCGTCACGCTCGCCGTGGTCGTCGTATCGGGTTTCGCGGCCGGCTTGGGCGCGGGCGCCGGTACGGGTGCCGGCGCGGCCGCAACGGCCGTGTCGGATGCCGGCGGTTCGTCATGCGCGACGCCTGCCTGCACGTCGGCCGCATCGTCGTCACGCGGCGCGACCGCCTGGTGCGCGGGCCGGTTCGGGATGTCGATCGCGATGTCGTCCGTGACGGGCTTCGGGTGTGAATCGAGCACCATCGGCAGCACGATCACGGCCGCCACGACGAGCGCGATCGCGCCGACGAGGCGACGGCGCGCGCGTTGCTTTTCTGGAAGGGTCGGATCGAGGAGCAGTGCGTCCGATTCCGGACGCTCGGTGCGGCGCGAGCGGCGCTCGACGCGCTCGGTGGTGCGCTCCGTGCGCACGTTCCGGGAGGTCCCGGTGCGACCGCCGCGCCGCGAGGGCGCGTCGTCGTCTTTTTTGCCGAACGAGAAAATTCCCATGAATGGCTGAGTCCGAAACTGCCCGTCAGTCAGTGTTGCTGCGATTTACGGTAGGCCAGCACGCCGGCAACCGTATGGAAACTGCCGAAAACCACGATTCTATCATTCTCGGATGCTCTTTTTAGTGCATCGCGAAACGCTTCTGCCGGCGACGCGTAACGCGTCACGCTCGAATCGGGCCCCTCCTCCACGCCGGCCTTGCGCAGTGCGGCTTCGAGCTGCTCCGCCGAGGCCGCGCGCGGCAGCGGCAGGTCGGTCACGCACCAGTGGTCGATCTCGCCCTTCAGGTGCTGCAGCACGCCGTCGATGTCCTTGTCGTGCATCGCGCCGAACACCGCATACGTGTACGGGAAGAAGCCCATGTTGCCGAGGTTCTGCTCGAGCACGGCCGCTGCGTGCGGGTTGTGCGCGACGTCGAGCACGATCGCCGGCTTGCCGGGCAACACCTGGAAGCGCCCCGGCAGCTCGACGTTCGCGAGCCCGAGCCGGATGTCCTGCGCGGACACCGGCAGCACCGGGCGCAGCGCCTCCAGCGCGGCGAGCGCGGCCGACGCATTGATCAGCTGATTCGCGCCGCGCAGCGCCGGATACGCGAGCGCCGGATAGCGCTTCTCGCGGCCGAGGTAGCTCCATTGCTGGCGCTCCGCGCCCGCCTGCGCCTCGTAGCGGAAATCGCGGCCGACCAGCCACAGATCGGCGCCGATCGCCTCGGCGTGGTCGATCAGCGTTTGCGGCGCGGCCGGATCGCCGCAGATCGCCGGCTTGCCCGCGCGGAAGATCCCGGCCTTCTCGAACGCGATCTTCTCGCGCGTGTCGCCGAGGTATTCGGTGTGGTCGATGTCGATGCTCGTGACGATCGCGCAATCGGTATCGATGATGTTGACCGCATCGAGCCGGCCGCCGAGGCCGACCTCGAGGATCACCGCATCGAGCCCGCGCGACGCGAACAGGTGCAGGATCGCGAGCGTCGTGAATTCGAAATACGTGAGCGACACGGGCACGGGCAGCGACGTGCGCGCGGCCTCGACGGCCTCGAAATGCGGCAGCAGTTCGTCGTCGGTGACGTTCTGCCCGTTCACGCGGGCGCGCTCGTTGAATTCGAGCAGGTGCGGCGACGTATGGCAGCCGACCTTGTAGCCCGCGCGCACGAGGATCGTCTCGAGGAACGCGCAGGTCGAGCCCTTGCCGTTCGTGCCGCCGACGGTGATGACGGGGCAAGCGAATTCGAGCTGCAGCGCCGCCTTGACCTGCCCGATACGGGTCAGGCCCATGTCGATGCCGACCGGGTGCGCGCGTTCGAGGTGCGAAAGCCACGCGTCGAGAGTGGGAAAAGTGCTCATCGGATCAAATCTGGATCGGTACCGCCACTACGCCAAAAAACGAAGCGCGCCGCCTGACGCTGAAGCCAGGCGACGCGCAGAGTTCACAACCTTGCGCCGGTCAAGCCAGCGCGTCGGCCGGCTGTCGCTGCAGCAGCGCGAGCAACTGCGCGATTTCGTCGCGCATCTTGCGACGGTCGACGATCATGTCGATCGCGCCCGTCTTCAGCAGGAATTCGGCGCGCTGGAAGCCTTCCGGCAGCTTCTCGCGAACCGTCTGCTCGATCACGCGCGGGCCGGCGAAGCCGATCAGCGCCTTGGGCTCGGCGATCACGACGTCGCCGAGGAACGCGAAGCTAGCCGACACGCCGCCCATCGTCGGGTCGGTCAGCACCGAGATGAACGGCAGCTTCGCTTCGGCCAGCTTGGTCAGCATCGCGGTGGTTTTCGCCATCTGCATCAGCGACAGCAGGCTTTCCTGCATCCGTGCGCCGCCCGACGCCGTGAAGCAGATGAACGGCACGTGCTGCTCCAGCGCGTTCTGCGCGCCGCGCGCGAAGCGCTCGCCGACGACCGAACCCATCGAGCCGCCCATGAACGAGAACTCGAAGCAGGCCGCGACGACCGGCAGCGTGTGGATCGCCCCGCCCATCACGACCATCGCGTCGGTCTCGCCCGTCTCGTCCATCGCTTCCTTCAGACGATCGGGGTACTTGCGGCTGTCCTTGAACTTCAGCGTGTCGACCGGCACGATTTCCTGACCGATTTCATAACGGCCTTCCGGATCGAGCAGCCCGTCGAGGCGTTCACGCGCGCCGATGCGCATGTGGTGATCGCACTTCGGGCACACGTGCAGGTTCGCATCCACGTCGTTGCGGTACAGCACGGCCTCGCAGGACGGGCACTTGACCCACAGGCCTTCCGGAATGCCCTTGCGGCTTTTCGGATCGGTCTGCTTGATCTTCGGCGGCAACAGTTTGTCGAGCCAGCTCATCGTATGGTTTCCTGTTCCGTGGCGGGCCGGGCCGACTGGCCCGCCCGCTTCCTGTGTTGTGTTTATCGCGCCGCCTTGCCCGCGCCGTCCAGGGCGGCACGCAGCTCGGCGATGAAGGTCTTCAGCGCGGCGGCGGCGGCGTCCGGCGCAGCGCTCTCGAGCAGCTGCACGAGGCGGCTGCCGATCACGACGGCGTCCGACACTTCGGCCACCGCACGCGCCGTTTCGGCGTCGCGGATCCCGAAGCCGACGCCCACCGGAACCGGCACGCGCGACTTGATGGCCGGGATTTTACCCGCAATGCTCGAAACATCCAGATTTCCCGCGCCGGTCACGCCCTTGAGCGACACGTAATACACGTAGCCGCTCGCGATCTTGCCGACATCGGCGATACGTTCGTCGGTCGACGTGGGCGCCAGCAGGAAGATCGGATCGATCTGCGCGGCACGCATCTTTTCGGCGAATACGCCCGCCTCTTCCGGCGGATAGTCGACCACCAGCACGCCGTCGACACCGGCCGCATGCGCGTCGGCCGCGAACGCGTCGACGCCCATCCGTTCGATCGGGTTCGCATAGCCCATCAGCACGACGGGGGTTTTGGGGTCGGTCTCGCGAAAACGCTTCACGTCGGCGAGCACGCTCTTCAACGTGACGCCGCGCGCGAGCGCGCGCTCCGACGAGCGCTGGATCACGGGGCCGTCGGCCATCGGGTCCGAGAACGGCACGCCGAGCTCGATCACGTCCGCGCCGCCGGCGGCGAGCGCGTGCATGAATTCGACGGTTTTCGCGGGATCGGGGTCGCCGGCCGTGATGAACGGGATCAGGCCCTTACGGCCTTGTTCGGCGAGCGCGGCGAAGGTCTGCTGAATACGGGACATGGCAATTTTCCTGTGTCGATCCGGAGTGGGCGCGTCAGCGCTTGCTCCGGCCCCATACAAAGTATGGCGTTGCGTTCGGCGATGCGGCGGCGCGATTCACGCGCACGCCGGCGCGGCGAGCGCGCTGACGCGCTCGTGCGCGATCGCGCAATAGCTTTCGTTGATCTCGTAGCCGACGAAGTCGCGCCCCTGCCGTGCGCAGGCCACCGCGGTCGTGCCGCTGCCCATGAACGGATCGAGCACGCGGCCGCCCGGCGGGCAGCTCGCGAGCACCATCCGCTCGATGATTTCCAGCGGCTTCTGGGTCGGATGATCGACGCGCTCCGCGTGCTGCCGATGCAGGCGCGAGACCGACCAGACGTCCTTCGGGTTGTAGCCCATCTCCAGCCACTTGCTGCCTTCGAACAGCTTGCGCGAGCGGGCCTTCTTCGTATCGGCGTCGTACGGGATGCGGACCGGATCGAGATCGAAGTAATACGCTTTGGAAACCGCGAAAAAGCCGATGTTGTCGTGCACCGACGTGAAACGGCGCGTCGTGCCGCCCATGCTCGGCACGCGCCGGTCCCAGATGATCTCGTTGACCATCGTGAGCTTCGTCTTCAGGAAACTGAAGATTTCCGGCGCGTACTGCCACGTGCAGAAGATGTACATCGACCCGCTCGGCTTCAGCTTCGGAATCGCGAGCTCGAGCCACTCGCGCGTCCACGCGAGGAAATCGTCGCCCGAACGCTTGTCCGAATCGTTGCCGTAGTCCTTGCCGAGCCCGTACGGCGGATCGGCGACGATCAGGTCGATCGACGCGTCCGGCAGGTGCGCGGCCTCGGTCAGGAAATCGCGGTTATGCAGCTCGATACCGGACGGCAGCGCGCGCGGCGCGGCGGCGGCGGGCTGAACCGCCTCCGCCTCGCTCGCGGCGCCGCCGCCCGGCTCTTCGATCAGGTCACGCATCGGTCGGGGTCAGAGGTCGATGCCCGATCGCTCGGCGACCGTGTGCATGTCCTTGTCGCCGCGGCCCGACAGGTTGACGAGCAGGATCTTGTCCTTCGGCAACGTCGGCGCGAGCTTCACGCCATACGCGATCGCGTGGCTCGACTCGAGCGCGGGGATGATCCCCTCGATCCGGCAGCAGTCGTGGAACGCCTTCAGCGCTTCGTCGTCGGTGATCGGCACGTACTGCGCGCGGCCGCTGTCCTTGAGCCAGGCGTGCTCGGGACCGACGCCCGGATAGTCGAGGCCCGCCGATACCGAATGCGTCTCGATGATCTGGCCATCGTCGTCCTGCAGCAGGTACGTGCGGTTGCCGTGCAGCACGCCCGGGCTGCCGGCGATCAGCGACGCCGCGTGATGGCCCGTGTCGAGGCCGTCGCCGGCCGCTTCGACGCCGATCAGCTGCACCGATTGATCGTCGATGTACGGATAGAAGATCCCCATCGCGTTCGACCCGCCGCCGACGCAGGCGATCACCGCGTCGGGCTGCCGGCCCGCGAGTTCGGGCATCTGCACCTTGCACTCGTCGCCGATCACGCGCTGGAAGTCGCGCACCATCATCGGGTACGGATGCGGGCCCGCGACCGTGCCGATGATGTAGAACGTGCTCTCGATGTTCGTGACCCAGTCGCGCATCGCTTCGTTCAGCGCGTCCTTCAGCGTGCGCGAGCCCGACTCGACCGGCACGACCGTCGCGCCGAGCAGCTTCATCCGGTAGACGTTCGCGGCCTGGCGGCGCACGTCCTCGGCGCCCATGTAGACGATGCACTCCATCCCGAAACGGGCGCAGATCGTCGCGGTTGCGACGCCGTGCTGGCCCGCGCCGGTTTCGGCGATCACGCGCTTCTTGCCCATGCGCTTCGCGAGCAGCGCCTGGCCGATCACGTTGTTGATCTTGTGCGCGCCGGTGTGGTTCAGGTCTTCGCGCTTCAGGTAAAGCTGCGCGCCGCCGAGCATCTCGCTCCAGCGCTGCGCGTGGTAGATCGGCGACGGACGGCCGACGAAATACTTCAGTTCGCGCTCGTATTCGGCGACGAAGTCGGGATCGTTCCGGAATTTTTCATACGCGTCGCGCAGTTCGTCCAGCGCGTGAATCAGCGTCTCGGCGACGAACACGCCGCCATACGGGCCGAAGTGGCCGCGATCGTCAGGAAGGTTGTACATGGTGTCTCTCTCGATCGGTCGGGGCGCCCCGCTTTCGGGGCCGCACCGCTTGCATCACCGGGCGTCCGCTTCGCGCACCGCGCGTACGAACGCCGCCATTCGGGCGTGATCCTTCACGCCCTTTGCGCCCGCCACTTCGATGCCACTCGAGACATCGACAGCAAACGGACGCAGCTGGCGGATCGCATCACCGACGTTTTGCGCGCTCAAGCCACCACTCAAAACGGCCCGATGCGCGAGCTCTGCGGGAATAAGAGACCAATCGAAGACCTTGCCGCTACCGCCGTAATCCGGCACCAGGGTGTCGAACAGGAGGCCGCGCGCTTTCGAATAATGAAGAGCCGATTCTACCAAATCGGACGGCTGCGTCGAGGGGCCGACGCGCACCGCGCGCAACCACGGCAGGCGTGCCGCGCGGCCGAGCGCGTCGCACTGCTCCGGCGTCTCGTCGCCGTGGAACTGCAGCATCGTCAGCGGCACGTCGCGCACGACGGCCTCGATCTCGGTTTCGGTCGCGTTCACGAACAGCCCGACCACCGACACGAACGGCGGCGCGAGGCTCGCCAGCTCGGCCGCCTGCGCGAGGGTCACCGCGCGCGGGCTTTTCGGGTAGAACACGAGGCCGATCGCATCGGCGCCGAGCGCCGCCGCGTGCAGCACGTCCTCGGGGCGCGACAGCCCGCACAGCTTGATGCGCGTGCGCGGCGCCAGGCCGGCGGCGGAAGGCGGGGAAGACACGGCTTGATCCGTCATGATTGAGGGTCCAGATCGGCCCAGACGCTGCTCCACGGCACGCTGCCGAGCTGCGCGGGCGGGACGGCGAATTCCGCCGGGTAGCCGACGTGGGCCAGATACAGCCCGTCGGCCATGAACGTGGGCGCCGCCAGGTTGCGATCGCGCCCGGCCAGCACGTCGGCGAGCCAGTCGGCCGGATAGCGGCCGCGCCCGACCGCGACGAGGCAGCCCATCAGGTTGCGCACCATGTGATGCAGGAACGCGTTCGCGCGGAAGCGGAAATGGATGAAATGCCCCGCGCGCCGCACGTCGATCTGATACAGGTGTTTGACCGGCGTCTTCGACTGGCATTCCGACGACCGGAACGACGAAAAATCGTGCTCGCCGATCAGGTGCGCGGCGGCGGCGCGCATCGCGTCGTCGTCGAGCGGCGTGTGGATCCAGCCCGCACGCCCGGCCAGCATCGGCGAGCGCACGGGATGCACGTACAGCGCGTAGTAATAGGTGCGCTCGAACGCCGAGAAACGCGCGTGGAACGTGTCCGGCATCGGCTTCGCCCATTGCACCGAGATGGTCGGCGGAAGGAACGCGTTGGTGCCGCGCACCCACGAGAACACCTCGCGTTCGAGCCCGGTGTCGAAGTGCACGACCTGCCCGAGCCCGTGCACGCCGGTGTCGGTCCGGCCAGCGACCGTCGTATGCAGCGGCACCCGCGCGAACTCGGCCAGCGCGTGCTCGAGCCGGTCCTGCACGGTCTTGCCGTGTGGCTGCGCCTGCCAGCCGCAGAACGCCGCGCCGTCGTACTGGATGCCCAGTGCGATCCGCATCACGCCTCGTCCGCCAGTTTCGCGAGCAACGCGCGCGCATCGTCGCGCGTCGCGGTGTCGTTCGCGTCGATCACTTCCTGCAGCAGCGTCCGCGCGCCGGACAGGTCGCCCAGTTCGACGTACTCCGACGCGAGATCGAGCTTGTTGCGCGCGATGCGGGCGAGCTCGTCCGCGGTCAGCGCGGGCAGCGCGGCGCCCGGCGCGGACGGGAGGTCGAGATCGAAATCGAGCTTCAGCGCGCCGAACTGCGCGCCGCCGAGCGGCGGCAGCGGCGACAGCGGAGGCGGGCTGCCTGCGTGGCCGGCGGGCGTTGCCGCGTCCGGATCCCAATCGTACTCGTCGTCCTGATCGGCCGGATGTTCCGGGGTCGGATGGCTCACGCCAATCGGCGGATGCGACTCGACTTGACCGTTAGTTGCGATTTCATCGATGTCCGACTGCCCTGCCCGCGCGGACAGCTCGTCCGGCGTCAGCGGTGCGTCCTCCGACGTTCGCGGCGGCAACGGCATGTCGAGGCTGTTCAGCGCGCTGATCGCGTTCTGCATCAGCGTCGCGTGCTGCGCGTCGGCCGCCGAAGGCGCGGCAGGCGTGTCGGCCGGCTTGGCAGCGGCCGTTTCGGCCGGTTCTGCGCCGTGCGCAGCCTGAGCCGGCGCCACCTCGTTCACCGGCGCCACGGCCGCTTGCGCGGGCGGCAATCCGGGCTGCTCGTCATGCGGCTTCGTGGCCTCCGGCGCCGACGGTGCCTCGGCGACAGCCGGCTCGACCGTTTCGGCCGCGGCGGCAGTCGCCGCGGCAAGATACTGATCCGACGCGGCGTCGCGCGCGACCGGCATCTCGGGCAGGATCGGCAACTCGCGGTCGAGCGACGGCGCCGCTTCGGCCTCCGGGGCCGCGGCAGTACCGGCTGCAGCGGCCACCTCACCCGCATCGCCCGTCTCGCGCCCCTTCCTGCGCTTGCGCCATGCAAAGCCGGCCGCGAGCACGATCACGGCCGCGCCGGCCACGGCGGCCGGACGCCAGTCCATCTGCTCGGTACGGCGCGCCGGCGTCGCGACAGGAGCGGCCGATCGCGCAGGCGCCGATGCCGATGCCGATTGCGCCGCGCTGGCGGCGACCGCGGACGCGGCTTCGCTTGCCGCCGGCGCCGCTGCCGACGCACCCGCGTCGTTCGCGGCCGGACGCGGCGCGGCGGGTGCCGGCGCGGGTGCCAGCGCAACGTCGTTCGCGGTGCCCGGCTTGCCGATGCCGTGCTTCTGCAATTCCATCAGCACGCGATTCTTCAGCGCCAGCAACTGCTGCAGGCTCGACGGCCGCGGCTGCGACGCGCCGGTCGCGGGCACCGCACCGGCCGGCTCGCGCGAACCCGAAACCTGGCTGCCCGGCACCGGCTGGACCGCGGCCTCGCTCGCGGGCGACGGCGCGGACTGGATCGCACCGCTCCATACGTGCGGGCCGCTCGCGCCCGCGGCAGGTGCCGCCGGCGGCAGGCTGTCGGCCGTCGACGCACCGTGTGCCGCCGACGCGCCGACCGAAGCCGACGCCCCCACGCCCGTCGCGACGCTCGCGCCGCTCACCGGCGCCGCATGAACGGCCGGCGTGGCCGGCGCCGATTGCACGGCCGACCCGGGATGCGGCGCGGACGCGCCATGCTGCGCTTCCGCCGCCCCGCCCGATGCGGCGGCAGGCGCGGACGCCACTGCCGCGGCCGAGGCAGCGGCGGCACTGGCCGGCGCGAGCGCCGCGCCGGTCGCGTCGAGCGCGGGCACGGTCAGCGTCGCGCCGATTTTCAGGCGGCTCGCGTCGCGCTTCATGAATGCTTGCGGATTGGCGTCGAACAGCGCGCGGCCGGCACGCGCGAGCACGCCGGGATCATGCGATTGCGTGGCCGCTTTCGCGATGTCGTTCAGCGACTGGCCCGGCTGGACCGTCACGGTAAGCGGTACGGCGCCGCCGGCGGCGGACGCCGGCAGTTCGACGGTGCCGACGGCCCAGGCCGATGCGGCTGCGCCGAGCGCCAGGATCGCCAGCGCGCCACGCACGGCGCGCGACAGACGGGACTGACGCGGAAACAAGGAAATTCGGGACATCGTGGGCTCTATCGCCGCGCGCGGGCGCGGCTCGGATTCGCGGTTGAAGGCGTCAATAAAGTTGCCGCAGAAATGCAAAAGCGTCGCGCGGAACGCGACGCTTTCGGCGGGTCTGTGCGTCGTAACCGCGTAGTTTACTTCACGCGATCGCATTCGGGCCGAATTCGTCGCCGGCCGGTGCAACCGGGCGCGTCCGCCCGGCGATCGGGCCATCGCGCCGCCCGGGTCCGCATGCCGCGGCCGGCCGCCGGGCAGATCGAACACAGCCGCATCAATGGATGAAAATCATCGCCGCGCCGGGCAGCCCGCGGACGATCAAGACGCGGCAGGCAGTCGACCAGACGCTGCCGAGCATGCGCCGATCCATTCGCACATGAAAAACGCGCCGCGCCAGCCCCGAACCGGGGGCCGACGCGGCGCGTCATCGCGCGCAGTCCGGCCCGCGGGCCGGACATGCTGACAGGCTTACTTGTCGAGCAGGATGCGCAGCATGCGGCGCAGCGGCTCGGCCGCGCCCCACAGCAGCTGGTCGCCGACCGTGAACGCGGACAGGTATTCGCCGCCCATCGCGAGCTTGCGCAGGCGGCCGACCGGCACCGTCAGCGTGCCCGTGATCTTCGCCGGCGACAGGTCGCGCATCGACGCTTCGCGCTCGTTCGGCACGACCTTCACCCAGTCGTTCGCCGACGCGAGGATGCCGTTGATCTCGTCGAGCGGCACATCCTTCTTCAGCTTGATCGTCAGTGCCTGCGAGTGGCAGCGCATCGCGCCGATCCGCACGCACAGGCCGTCGACCGGGATCGAGCCCGGCTCGCCCATGGCCGGCTTGCCGAGGATCTTGTTGGTTTCCGCGCCGCCCTTCCACTCTTCCTTCGACATCCCGTTGCCGAGATCCTTGTCGATCCACGGAATCAGCGAACCGGCCAGCGGCACGCCGAAGTGGCTCGTCGGCATCGCATCGCTGTTCATCGCGGCCAGCACGCGGCGGTCGATGTCGAGGATCGCCGACGCCGGATCGGCCAGCTGTTCCTGCACCGCGCCGTTCAGCGTGCCCATCTGCGACAGCAGCTCGCGCATGTTCTGCGCGCCCGCGCCCGATGCGGCCTGGTAGGTCATCGCCGTCATCCAGTCGACGAGGTTCTCGCGGAACAGGCCGCCGAGCGCCATCAGCATCAGGCTGACCGTGCAGTTGCCGCCGACGAAGTTCTTCGTGCCCTTGACGAGCGCGTCCTTGATCACGTCGAGGTTGACCGGGTCGAGGATGATGACCGCGTCGTCCTTCATCCGCAGCGACGATGCCGCGTCGATCCAGTAGCCGTTCCAGCCGGCCGCGCGCAGCTTCGGGAACACGTCGTTCGTGTAGTCGCCGCCCTGGCACGTGATGATCACGTCGCACTTCTTCAGCTCGTCGACGTTGGTCGCGTCCTTGAGCGTAGTCTCGTTTTTCGCGAACGACGGCGCCTTGCCGCCCGTGTTGCTGGTGCTGAAAAACACCGGTTCGATCAGGTCGAAATCGCCTTCTTCCTGCATGCGCTGCATCAGGACGCTGCCGACCATGCCGCGCCAACCTACGAGACCTACGTTCATGACTAACCCTTTGCTTTGAATGGAGCTTCCCCGCCATTTCCGTCCCCGCGTGACCGCGCGGGGAAACAGGCGGGCACGACGGCGATCAGCGTTTAATGATCGTTTTCGTGGTAATGGTTTTCGTGATGACGATGGCGCGCGCACCCGCACGGGCAGTGTTGCCGTGGAGTTTCAGGACCGGGGAGATCAGGGAAATCAGCGCCATCGTTCGAGTCTACACAAAGCCGGTGGCCCGCACAACGGCCAACCGGGGGCGAACCGGCCGATTTTCCCGGCCTGTTCGCGCCCTTTCTATATTACTGCCGCGTTGCCTTACAGCGCCGCGACCACCGCATCGCCCATCGCCGCCGTGCCGACCTGCCGGCAGCCCGGCGTGGCGATGTCGCCCGTACGGTAGCCCTGTTCGAGCACCGTTTTCACCGCGCGCTCGATGCGATCGGCCTGCTCCGCGCGATTCAGCGAGTAGCGCAGCAGCATCGCGGCCGACAGGATCGTCGCGAGCGGGTTGGCAATGCCCTTGCCCGCGATGTCCGGCGCCGAACCGTGCGACGGCTCGTACAGGCCCTTGTTGTTCTTGTCGAGCGACGCCGACGGCAGCATGCCGATCGAGCCCGTCAGCATCGACGCCTCATCGGACAGGATGTCGCCGAACATGTTGCCCGTGACGATCACGTCGAACTGCTTCGGCGCCTTCGCGAGCTGCATCGCCGCGTTGTCGACGTACATGTGCGACAGCTCGACGTCCGCGTATTCCTTCGACACGTCGATCATGACGTCGCGCCAGAACTGCGACGTTTCGAGCACGTTCGACTTGTCGACCGACAGCAGCTTCTTCGCGCGCTTGCGGGCGGCCTGGAACGCGACGTGCGCGATGCGGCGCACTTCCGGTTCCGAATAGCGCATCGTGTCGAAGCCTTCGCGTTCGCCGGCGAACGGGCCGTCCGGTGCCGCACGCACGCCGCGCGGCTGGCCGAAGTAGATGTCGCCGTTCAGTTCGCGCACGATCAGGATGTCGAGGCCCGCGACGAGTTCCGGCTTCAGCGGCGAGGCATCGACGAGCTGCGGATAGCAGATCGCCGGGCGGAAGTTCGCGAACAGCTCGAGATGCTTGCGCAGCCCGAGGATCGCCTGCTCGGGGCGCAGCGCGCGCTCGAGCGAGTCGTACTTCCAGTCGCCGACCGCGCCGAACAGGATCGCGTCGGCTTCCTTCGCGAGCGCCAGCGTCGCGTCGGGCAGCGGATGGCCGCTCGCCTCGTAGCCGGCGCCGCCGACCGGCGCCTGTTCGAGTTCGAACTTCTCGTCGAGTGCGTTCAGCACCTTCACGGCTTCCTTGACGATTTCCGGACCGATGCCGTCGCCGGGCAGCACTGCAATCTTCATGCGAAATTCCTGACTGGGTAGGTTGTATGAGGCAGGCCGGCGAACGCGCCGCTGGCGCGCCCGCCCGAAAGGCACGATCAGCCGACCAGCTTGGTGTTGAGCCACGGCTGCTTCACGAGCCGCTCCGCTTCGAACTGGCGGATCTTGTCCGCGTGGCGCAGCGTGAGGCCGATGTCGTCGAAGCCGTTCAGCAGGCAGTACTTGCGGAACGCGGTGATCTCGAACGGATACTCGCGGCCGTCGCCCGAGCGCACGACCTGGGCGTCGAGGTCGATCGTCAGTTGAAAGCCGTTGAACGCCGCCGTCTCGTTGAACAGGTGATCGACCTGCTGCTCGGTCAGCACGATCGGCAGCAGGCCGTTCTTGTAGCAGTTGTTGAAGAAGATGTCCGCGAAGCTCGGCGCGATGATCGCGCGGAAGCCGTACTGCTGCAGCGCCCACGGTGCGTGCTCGCGCGAGCTGCCGCAGCCGAAGTTCTTGCGGGCGAGCAGCACCGATGCGCCCTGGTAGCGCGGCTGGTTCAGCACGAAGTCCGGATTCAGCGGACGCTTCGAGTTGTCCTGGCCCGGCTCGCCGTGATCGAGGTAGCGCCATTCGTCGAACGCGTTCGGACCGAAGCCCGTGCGCTTGATCGACTTCAGGAACTGCTTCGGGATGATCGCGTCGGTGTCGACGTTCTCGCGATCGAGCGGCGCCACGACGCCGGTATGTACAGTGAATTTTTCCATGATCCGTCTATCCGGTTGAAGGGCCGGCACGGGGCCGGCACACATCGACAAATTCTCGGTGGCGGTGTCAGTCCGCGGCGCGCTTGAGCGCGTTGCCCGCGGCGTTGACGTCCTCGCCGAAGCCGCGGACGGTATTGCAGCCCGCGAGGCCGAAGCCCAGCCCCGCCAGCGCCAGCGCGGCAACCAGCCGCGCGATGACCTTCGTTGCCGTCACGCGTTACCCCAGCTGGCGAATGTCGACGAAGTGACCTTCGATCGCCGCGGCTGCCGCCATCGCGGGGCTCACGAGGTGCGTGCGACCGCCCGCGCCCTGCCGGCCCTCGAAGTTGCGGTTCGACGTCGACGCGCAGCGCTCGCCCGGATCGAGCCGGTCGGCGTTCATCGCGAGGCACATCGAACAGCCCGGCTCGCGCCATTCGAAGCCCGCATCGGTGAACACCTTGTCGAGCCCTTCGCGCTCGGCCTGCGCCTTCACGAGGCCCGAACCCGGCACGACCATCGCGAGCCGCACGTTCGATGCGATCCGGCGGTTCAGCTTCTTCACGACATACGCGGCCGCGCGGATATCCTCGATCCGTGCGTTCGTGCACGAGCCGATGAAGATCTTGTCGACCTTGATCGATTCGATCGGCGTGTTCGGCTCGAGCGCCATGTAGGCCAGCGCGCGCTCCATCGCGTCGCGCTTGACCGGATCCTTCTCGCGCTCGGGATCGGGCACGCGACCGTCGATCGACGTGACCATTTCCGGCGACGTGCCCCACGTGACCTGCGGGACGATCTCGGCCGCGTTCAGCTCGACCACGCGGTCGAACTGCGCGCCGTCGTCCGACTTGAACTGGCGCCAGTATTCGACGGCCTGATCCCATTCCGCGCCGGTCGGCACGAACGGCCTGCCCTTCAGGTAATCGATCGTCGTGTCGTCCACCGCGACCATGCCCGCGCGCGCGCCGGCTTCGATCGCCATGTTGCAGACGGTCATGCGGCCTTCCATCGTCAGCGCGCGGATCGTCGAGCCGCCGAATTCGATCGCGTAGCCCGTGCCGCCCGCCGTACCGATCTTGCCGATGATCGCGAGCACTATGTCCTTCGCGGTACAGCCGCGCGGCAGTGCGCCCTCGACCTTCACGAGCATGTTCTTGCTCTTCTTCTGCAGCAGGGTTTGCGTCGCGAGCACGTGCTCGACTTCCGACGTGCCGATGCCGTGCGCGAGCGCGCCGAACGCGCCGTGCGTCGACGTGTGCGAATCGCCGCACACGATCGTCATGCCCGGCAGCGTCGCGCCCTGTTCCGGCCCGATGATGTGGACGATGCCCTGGCGCACGTCGTTCATCTTGAACTGCGTGATGCCGAACGCATCGCAGTTCGCGTCGAGTGTGTCGACCTGCAGCTTCGAGACGGGATCGGCGATGCCGTGACTGCGGTCCGTCGTCGGCACGTTGTGGTCCGACACGGCGAGGTTCGCGCTGATGCGCCACACCGGGCGATGCGTCATCTTCAGCCCTTCGAACGCCTGCGGGCTCGTGACTTCGTGCAGCAGCTGACGGTCGATGTAGAGCAGGGTCGTGCCGTCTTCCTCGGTGTGGACCACGTGGGTGTTCCACAGTTTGTCGTAGAGAGTCTGTGCCATGGGTATGCGGGGTCGTTGTGACTACAAGCCTTGCGGATGAAGTCGATTATGCCACGCAGCGTGCGCCCCGGCTCAGGCCGGGCGCGAAAAAACCCATTAAAAACAGTAGTTTGGCTGGTAGTGCCAATACCTGTATCGGCATTACCCGGCAAAACGGGGCACGCGCGATCCGGCGGGCGGCGATCGCGCGGCCGCATCGCCCGGGTCGCGCGCCGCGCCCCGGGGCTGGCGCATCAGCCGTTCGGGTACGCGCGGTTGATCAGGTCGAGCCGCAGCATCGCGAGCTGCATGCCGGCGTTGCCCAACAGGTAGAGATCGCGCCGCCGCATGGCCGCCATCTGCGCGGACGTGTCGTAGCGCGACGGCAGCGCGAGGCCTGCCGGCACCGCCGCCTGCATCCCCGCCGCAGTCGACACGCGCACGGCGAGCGACGCCTGGTCCTGATGCGTGACGACGCCGACCTTGCCGAGCGCCGCGCTCGCGCCCGCCTGCCTGACGATCGCGGCGGCGACGCCGTCGGGGGTCGATATCGGGCTGCCGGCGGCGACCACGGGCGTCGCGATCGACGTCACGCCGGCCGTGAGCCCGTATGTCGACGCGAGCACGCTCGCGACCTCCTGCTGCGCGAAGATCGGTGCCGCGACCTTCTGCCGAAGCTGGAACACGGCATCGGCAATCGCCTCGTTGACGGGGCCCGGTACGGGTGCGGCGGCCGATGCGCCGGCGCGGCTGCCGAAGCTGTATGCGACGATCGTATCGATGGCGGCCGCCGCGACGCTCGGCGGCGTCCACGAGAAAAACGTGTCGAGCAGATAACCGGTTTCGGCGGCGGCGGTCGCGCGATCGTTCAGTTCGTTCGTCAGCTTGCCGAGCATCTGGCGCTGCAGTTCGGCATCGGTGGCCGGCGCGGCGCTCGCGAACACGGGCGTGACGGCCGCGCACGACGCGGCCAGGACGGAGGTGGAAGCCAGGAAATGGCGACGGGTATGCATGGTCATGAGCGTCGATGGGGGATCGGCGGGCGTCAGCCCTTCGGGTAGGCCTGCATCGTCGCGGTCATCGCGCGCGTCAGCATCTGCGCATACATGTCGTGCACGAGGTAGAGGCTGCGGTTGCGCGTCCACGGCTGGCCCGACTGCGGGTCGTACACCGTCGGCAGCGGCACCTCGGCGACGGCCGCCGCCTTCATGCCCGCCTGTTGCGACGTCTGGATGCAGCGCTTCGCGTGATCGCGATGGCCGACCACCGCGACGGTGCCCATCGCCGCCGCCCCGCCCGCCCGCGACACGGCGACCGCCGCGACGCCCGCGGTACTCAGGTACACGATCGAGCCGTCGTTCGCGATCACCGGTTCGACCGACGACAGCACGTCGGCGCCCATCCCGTATTTCGACACGAGAAACCGCGCGATTTCCCATTGCGCATAGACCTTGACGGGCTTCAGCTGGCGGATGCGGTACACGGCGTCCGCCAGCGCCTCGTTCACGGGCCCCGGATCGGGCAGCGCCGCCTGGTTGCCGCCGGTGCTCGACGTGTTGCCGCTCGACGCGTTCGGACGGTTGCCGAAGCCGTACGCGACGATCGCACCGATCTGCGCGGCGGCCACGGTCGGCAGGTCCCATGTGAAGCCGACGTCGGACATCGCCGGGACGATCGCGTCGACGGTCGCCGCGTCGCCGAGCTGCGCGTTCAGTTTCGCGGACATCTGCGCGGCCAGCGCGCTGTCGGTGATCGGCGCCGACGTGACGTCGTCGCCGCCGCAGGCGCTCAGCAGGGAAGAGGCCGCGACGGCTGGCGCGGCGGCGAGGAATTTTCTTCGGGACGAAGCCGGGGAATGCTGACTCATGTACACGATACGCCATGATGCGAATGACGACCGTGCGTGAGGACAGGCAGGGTCGACGAAATTCGCGGGGTCCAGGGAAAAGGCAATCGGGCAACCGCGCGCGAACCGGCAGCGCGACGTGCCATCGATCGATGCAGCGCGATCCTAGGCGGCGTTGGTTAAATTGCGGTGAAAGTAACGGCCGAATCCGTTCGATCGCCGCGCCGTTTCGCC
This sequence comes from Burkholderia sp. YHN3-13, assembly GCF_055810675.1. Classification (NCBI taxonomy): domain Bacteria; kingdom Pseudomonadati; phylum Pseudomonadota; class Betaproteobacteria; order Burkholderiales; family Burkholderiaceae; genus Burkholderia; species Burkholderia sp. YHN3-13. The sequence goes on from NZ_JBVVNQ010000001.1 coordinate 332,623, forward strand.
GATGGACGATCTTGTTTCACCTGCGGCGAGCGAATCGCGCGCCTGTTTCGCCGGTGGAGCGCTCGCGACTGGCGCGGCGTTTCGACATATCGGCACCCGCATTACCATGGCGCAAGCCACGTTCCCTCACGATCCGGACCCGGAGCCCGCCACGATGAAGCTCGGCCTGAACGAATCGCTTGCGCGCCTCGACGACGAAGGCACGCTGTTCACGACGCTGTTTCGCCACGGCACGCGCGATGTCGAGCCGTACCGGCCGCGCGTCGAGGACGGGCAGACGCCGCACACGCGCGACGAGATCGACGTGATCGCGACCGGCACGTCGCGCTTCGTCGTCGACGGGCGCGAATGCGGCGTCGCGGCCGGCGACACGCTGTTCGTCCCCGCCCATGCGGCGCATCGCTTCGTCGGCTTCTCCGACGACTTCTCGACCCGGGTGTTCTTCCACGGCCCGGAAGGCGGCGAGCGCGCACGCGACGCATGATGCCGCGCACGGCGCTTTTCGTTCGATCGCCTAGACTGTCTATTCGCAACGGGCGGCGCGCGGCCGCCCGGTCGTCACGAGGCCGGCGGCAGCCGGTTCAACGAACAGGACAACAGCATGCGATATGAACTCTATTACTGGCCCGAGATCCAGGGCCGCGGCGAGTACGTGCGGCTCGCGCTCGAGGCGGCCGAAGCCGACTATGTCGATGTCGCACGCGAATCGGGGCGCGGGATGGGCGTGTCGGCGATGATGCGCATGATGGACAACACGAAGGCCGAGTGCGTGCCGTTCGCGCCGCCGTTCCTGAAGGCGGGCGACGTGGTCGTCGGGCAGACGGCGAACATCCTGCTGTTTCTCGGCGCGCGGCTCGGGCTCGCGCCCGACGACGAAGCCGGCCGGCTGTGGGTACACCAGCTCCAGCTGACCGTCGCCGACTTCGTCACCGAGATCCACGACACGCATCACCCGATCGCCAGCTGCCTCTACTACGAGGACCAGAAGGCGGAAGCCGCGGAGCGCGCGGCCGACTTCATCGAGAACCGGCTGCCGAAATTCCTCGGCTACTTCGATCGCGTGCTCGGGCAGAATCCGCACGGCAGCGGCTACATCGCGGGCACCGCTCTCAGCTACGCGGACCTGTCGATGTTCCAGCTGATCGAAGGCTTGCGCTATGCGTTTCCGAAGGCGATGAAACGCGCGGAGCGGAAAGTCGCGGCGCTCGTCGCGCTGCACGATCGCGTCGCGCGGCATCCGCCCGTCGCGCGCTATCTCGCGTCGGCGCGCCGCATCCCGTTCAACGACATGGGGATCTTCCGGCACTACCCGGAGCTCGACCGGTAACGGCGCCGTTCAATCGCCATATCGATAGCGGCTGCGCATCGCGTCGAGCGGATTGCCGTCGGCCAGCGTGCCGCCGAGGCTGTGGATCACCGCGCTCGCCGCATTGATCGCGGTCTGCACCGCGCCCTCGATCCAGCCGCCCGTAAACGAACAGCAGCAGCCGGCCAGATAGATCCCGCGGTCCGACGACGGATCCGCCGCCGTCTGGAACTGGTAGAACAGCGCCTGCGAGTGGATGTCCTCGCCCGGGTAGTTCAGCTTGAACGCGCCCAGCGCGTAACGGTCCGACAGCCAGTCGTGACTCGTGACGTTGCGCGCGTAATCGTCGTCGAGCGGGCGCAGATGCGCGGCGAACGCCGGCGACACGACGCCGATCTCGGCCACGAGGCGCTTGAACCGCACGATCTTGTCGGTCAGCGACAGGATCTTGTGCGAATCGTCTTCCCACGTGTAGCTGATCAGCACGACGCCGTGCGCGTCGGGATCGTCCGGCGCGTAGTCGAGGCAGTAGATGCCGCGCGCGAGCGTGTCGGTCTGGATGTTGTGCGGCAGCCCGTGCTTGAGCCAGAACTTGTCGCGGGTCAGCACGAAAAGCTTCGACGAGCTGACCATATGCGTCTCGTTGATCGCGCGGACGACGTCCGGGGCGAACAGGTTCGCGATGCCCGTCATCCCCATGCCGACCTGCATCGCCCGCGTCGTCGTCGCGACGATCACGCGATCGAACACGCGGGTCGCCCCGTCGTCGAGTGCAAGCGCAAGCGTACCGTCGGGCTGCTTCGTCACGCCGCGCACCGCTGCGTGAACGATGCAGTCGCGCACGCGCACGCCGTCGGCGCCGTCGTCCAGCAGCCCCTGCGCGAGCGCGAAGATGCCGGCCGGGATCAGTCGCTGGTCGACCTCGAGCTCATTGACGACGATCCGCAGGATTTCGAGGAACGACGCGCGATAGACCGGCTGGAAGCCGCCCGACCCGATGCCGAGCGTGCCGAACAGGCGCAGGTCCTCGCTCTTGCGCCAGCGAACGCCGCCGGGCGGCGTCGCGCCGGTGAAGATCTTCACGATCGCCGAATAGAACGACTCGTCGCCGAAGCGGTCGATGTACTGCTGCCAGCCGCACCGCGCATCGTCGTAGCGATGCGCGCGCAGCAGCGCCGTCAGTTCGGCCGGCGCCGGTAGCGACGTGCCGTCGTCGAGCCGCACGCCGTCGCGGATGAACGCGCGCCAGCCGCGGTCGACACGCTCGAACAGCGCCGGCGGCGCTTCGCCGGCCGGCCAGCGGTACGCATGGCCCTGATAGTGGATCTCCGTGTCGACGATGCCGGGATCGGGAAACGCCGATGCGCTGTCGACGCCGAACCGGTCCAGGTAGTGATACAGCGCCGCCTGCGACGGCGGAAAGCGCATCGCGCCCATTTCGGCGAGCAGGTGCGGATGCTCGGGATTGATCGACTGCGTCAGCAGGCGTCCGCCGACGCGCGCCCGGTTCGCCTCGAACACGACGACCTGCCGCGCACCGGCGCGCAGCAGTTCGCAGGCCGCGACGAGCCCGCCGACGCCCGCGCCGACGATCGCGATTCGCGCATCGCGCGCGCTTTCGGCCGCCAGCGTACCGACACGGCCGCCGGTACGGGACAGGAAAGCGCCATAGTCGTACAGCGTGTCGATGTACGGTAGCGTGTGCGGCAGGCGTTCAGGGGCGTTCATGGAATCGGGACCAAACCAGGGAAGGAAACCGGCAGCGCGAGCCCGCGCTCACACGGGCAGGTGGATGCTGCCGAGCGGCGCATCGGCGTTGACGAGGTCGACGCGCTTCACGCGGATGCGCAACGCGTCGCCGCTGACCGCGAGTTCGTGCGTGTACCAGCCGGCAAACAGCGTCTGCTCGTCGCGCCGCGCTTCGACGTAATGGAACGGCGTGCGCAACACGTACACGCCGCGCGCCGGGTCGGCACGCTCGACGTGCGGCTGCTGGAGCAGATGATGGCCGCGGCTCGCCGGCTGCTGCGAGAACGTGCGGCGGCCGGCCAGACGCTCGATGCGGATGCGCAGCAGCAGCCGGTCCTCGTCCATCAGCGCGCCGTGCAGCACCGAGTCGGGCTGATCCGGCGACAACGGCATCCAGTAGCGCGCGTCGTCCGCGTAGAGCGCGAGCCACTCTTCGTAGCGCCGCTCGTCGAGCAGACGCGCCTCGCGATACACGAACGCGGCAAGTTCATCGTGGGCAAACGTGCGCATCGGCGGCCTCCTTCGTCGAAGCGGGCGCGATGTAGCGCAGCCACGCGCGGAACTGGTTGCGGATCTGCAGCTCGCTGGTGCCGTTCGTCTCGGCCGTCGCGTGCATGTGCTCGTGCGGATCGAACAGCCGTCCCACATGCACCCAGTCGCGCGATTGCGTGGCGAGGCCACGCTGCGCGCGTTCGTACATCTCGAGATCGTCGTGCGCGACGATCGACGTCGGCGCGTTGATCAGCCGGTTGTAGGCCAGCGTGCGCTCGAACATCGAATCGGGTGCGCCCGCGAGACGGAACGACCACGATTCGACCAGCGTGCGGTCGGCCGCAAGCGGCTTGAACACGCGCAGGATCTGGATCGGCCCCTTCACCATCGCGTTCGGGAACAGCACCGTGTTGTGGCGCACCTCGCCGAGAATGCGGGCCGCGCGCGCTTCGCCGTACGCCGCCGTCATCTTCTCGTGGTAGCCGGGAATCGGCGTATAGCGCGCATGGATCGAATCGGCGGTGCCGGTGTGACCGTGCCCGTTGGGCCACACGCGCAGCCCCATCCGCTCGAAGAACGCATGCGGCTGGATGAACGGCTCCAGCAGTTCCACCGCCATCGGCTTCGCGCCTTCCATGCCGTCACGCTCCCAGACGCGCACGGCCGTGCCGGCCGACGACTCGTGCGCGACCATCGGGTGACAGGTGTCGGTCTGGTTCTCGACCAGCATCTTCCAGTTGCACGCATGCACGTACCGGAACACGCCGCCCGCCACTTCGACGCGCCCTTCCGGCGAGCGGTCGACCAGGTTGTCGAGCGACGACAGCGCTGCGCCGAAATAGTCGTGGAAGCCGACGCCCTCCGGGTTCAGCCGACAGAACACGAACCCACGATGCTCCTGGGTCGCGCCGACCGCCTGCATGCCCTTGCTCGCCTCGCACGATTCGAAGCCGGTCTGGTCGTAGCCGCGCCGCAGCGGAATCGCATGGAGGCTGCCGTCGGTCCGGTAGGACCATGCGTGGTACGGACAGCGAAAGAACGTACCCGTGTTGCCGCACGCGTCGGTCACGAGCTGCGTGCCCTTGTGCGAACACCGGTTGTGCAGCACGCGCACCGATCCGTCGACGTGGCGCACCATCACGACCGGCTCCGCGCCGATCGTCGTCGTCACGTAGTCGCCGGTGTCCGGAATCTGGCTGACGTGGCCGACGTACACCCATGTGTTCGCGAACAGGTGGCGCATCTCCAGTTCGAAGATCCGCGGCGACAGGTAAAGATCCTTGTGCACCTCGGTATCGCGCACGAGCGCCGCCACCCCATCGGTGAACCCGGGCGCCGTCATGCGCACCTCCGGCCGCGCACGCGTTGTTGCCGCGCGCCGTCGCGGCGCGCGGATTCGATTGTTGTTATCGTCATCTCTCAGGTTTCTGCTCGTAGGTGCCGCTCGGACTCCATACGCCCGCCGCCAGGCACGCGGCGGCGGGCGCGGCGGCGACGGTCAGCCCGTCACCGGTGTTTCATGCAGGCGCAGCCAGCCGATGCGGCCGTTCGCGTCGCGCTCGAATACGACGGTCGAACGGCGCACGGTGCGCCGCCCCGCTCCGTCGACCTGCGTCTCGCGATAGGCAATCACCGTGCCGCCCTGCCACGTGCTCACTTCGTGCAGTTCGTCGATCGCGATCCGCAGCCCGGGACGCGCGCCGTGGCCGCGCGAGAACAGGACGTCGATATCCGCGAAATCCAGCGCATGCCCCTGCAGCGAAATCATCGAGAAACGCCGCGAGAAACGCGCGATCAGCGGTGCGAGCGCGTCGCGTGACGCGTGGCCGGACAGCCATTGCTCGATGTCGACGTGCGCGTCGACCACTTCCTGGAAAAACGGGTTGGACGGATTCATTTCGACACTTGCGTACGTTGGGAAACCGGTCGCGCGGCAGGCGCGCGGTGCAGGGCGAGGCGCGCGACGAACGGCAGCGGCAGCAGCGTCAGCAACGCGGCCAGACCGAAGCACTGCTGGTAAGACAGCCGCGCGTCGTCGCCCTGCGTCGACAGCAGGAAATTCAGCGCGCTGCCCAGCACGGCGACGCCGAGGCAGAAGCTCAACTGCCGGTTGATGTTCCACAGCGCGCTCGCGTCGCCCATCCGCGCGGCGGTAACGTCGAGGAACGCCGCGCTTTGCGACGTGCTCGTGCACATGCTGGCGCCGAGCCCCATCGCGACGAAAGCCAGCACGCGCCCGGCCTCGAAACCAGCGAGCGGTGTCGCGAGCAGCACGATGCCGATCGCGTCGATCGCGATCCCGCCGATGAACAGCGGCTTCGCGCCCCACTTCGGAAAACAGCGCCGCGTCGTCGCGATCGCGACGAACGACGCGATCGCCCACGGCACCATCAGCGCGCCCGTATGCGTCGCGCTGAGCCCGAGCGCGTTCTGCAGGTACAGCGCCGCGACCAGGTTCACGCCGGTGAACACGCCCGGCACGCACAGATAGACGATCAAGCCGATCCGCAGCAGCGGCTGCGCGACGAGGCGCAGGTCGAGCAGCGGGGCCGCCGCGCGCCGCGCATGCGCGACGTACGCGCCACCGGCGACCAGCGCGACCGACAGCGGCGCGATCGCCAGGCGGCCGCCCCCCGGCTGGCCCGCGAACGTCAGGCCGAGCAGCAGCGCGACCAGCGCCACGGCGCTCAACGCGAGGCCGCGGGCATCGAGCGCCGGCGGACGTTCGCCCGCTGCGTCCGGCGGCAGCCACGCGAACGCGAGCACGCTGGTCGCGGCGGCCAGCGGCACCATGCCGAAGAAGATCGCCCGCCACGACGCGCGATCGACGATCACGCCGCCGAGCGCCGGCGACAAGGCGGGCACGAGCAGCGCGACCATCATCACGATCGACGTCAGGTGGGCACGTGCATCCGGCGGATACGCGCGATAGGCCATCGTCTGCCCGACCGGGATCAGCAACCCGCCGCCGAGCCCCTGGATCAGGCGCCACGCGAGCAGCGCGCCGATCGACGCCGACAGGCCGACACCGACGCTGCCGAGCGCGAACAGCACCAGCGACGCGATCAGCAGCCGGCGCTCGCCGAAACGCCGCGCCAGCCAGGTGCCGAGCGGGATCACGACGGTCAGCCCGAGCACGTACATGTTGCCGATCCACGCCAGCTGCGCGACCGATGCGTGCAGCTCGCGCTGGATCGTCGGATACGCGGCGTTGATGACGAACATGTTGGCGAGGTCGATCGCGAACCCGAGCAGGTAGACGGCGGCGATTTTCGAGCGATCGGTCATGTGGCGGAAGACGAACGAAACGCCGCAGTGTAAGGTTCGACGCGCGCGTCGATAAGACCGTCCGGACGGCAAGACTGGTCGAAAAATTTTGACAATCAGGGCAACATGTCGGTTTTCCGGAAAGCAGCCGACACGCCATGGTGAGTCTCGATCGTTTCGCCGTCTTCCGCGCCGTCGTGGAAGCGGGGTCGTTTACGGCCGCCGCCGCCCAGTTGAATCAGGCCCGGGCCGCGGTCAGCTTCAACATCAAGCAGCTCGAAGCCGAACTCGGCGTCACGCTGTTCACGCGCACGACGCGGCGCGTCGAGCTGACCGACGCGGGCGAGCGCTTCCATGCGCGCTGCCTGCGCGTGCTGGAGGAAGCCGAGAGCGCGATCGACGACGCCCGCAGCGAGCACGGCGGGATGCACGGCGTGCTGCGCGTGACGTCGACGGTCGAGTACGGGACGATGGTGGTCGCGCCCGCGCTGCATGCGTTCATGCAGCGCCATCCCGCGCTGCGCGTGCGGCTCGAGACGCATGCGGCGCAGGTCGACCTGGTGCGGGAGCGCGTCGACGTCGCGATTCGCCTCGGGCGCCTCGAGCAGTTCCAGGACCTGCCCTACCGCGGCGCGTGCCTGGCGACCTACGAAGTGCGGCCCGTGATCGCGCCGTCGCTGCTCGCCGCCGCGGGCCTGTCCCGCATCGACTCGCCCGACGTGCTCGCGCGCCTGCCACAGCTCGGGCATACGCGGCTCGAGCGCATCGCCACCTGGACGCTCACGGACCGCGACGGCAACCCGCATGCCTTCCGGCCCGGCGCCAAGCCGCGCGTCGTCGTCGACAACGCGTCGGTGCTGCGCGTGCTCGCGCGCCAGGGCAGCGGCGTCGCGCTGCTGCCCGAATGGCTCGTGCGCGACGACCTCGCGTGCGGTGCGCTGGTCGACGCACTGCCCGACTACCGGTTTCCGCCGCAGGCCGTCTACGCGTTGTATCCGTCGACCACGCACGTGCCGCAAAAGGTGCGCGCGTGGGTCGACTTCATGAAGGCCTATCTGGCCTGAACGCGACCGCGGCTCAGGCGGCCGCTGCGCGATCCCGCAGCCGCGCGTCGATCCGGCGGGCGATCGCGAGCAGGCGCCGGTCGCTGCCCCACGGCCCCTCCAGCATGAGCCCGACCGGCAGCCCCGTCCGCGTGGAGAGCCCGGCCGGGATCGATACGGACGGTACGCCGGCGAGTGTCGCCGGCGACGTCTGGCGCACGACGCGCGCGAACAGCGCAGCGCCCTGATCGGGCGTCATCGCGGCGGTATCGCCGAGCGACGGCGGCTCGCCCGGCACCGTCGGCATCGCGATGCAGTCGACCGGCGCGCCGAACGCATCGTCGTACCAGTGCACGAGACGCTGCCGGCACACGATCGCTTCCGCATAGGCGTCGGCCTCGACCGGCGCTTCGACGAGTGACCGGAAGATGCCGCGCACGTCGTCGCTCGCGATCCGTTCGACGAACGTCTCGAACGGAATGCGCAGCCGCTCGGCCGCAAAGCGGCGCCAGTACCGGTTCGCCTCGAACGCCACGATCGGCAGGCCGCAGGCCTCGCTCGCGTCGTGCAGCGGCATCGCCGGCAGCGGCACGAGCGTCGCGCCGGCCGCCACGCACGACGCGAGCGCGTGTTCGATGCGGGCCGCAACGCCCGGGTCGAGCGCGTCGAAGTAAGGCGCGCCCGGTACGCCGATACGCAACTGCGGCCATTCCGGCGCGACGGCCACGCTGTCGTCGCGCGTCAGCACGGCGTCGAGCAGCAGCAAATCGTCGATGCCGTGGCCGATCGGCCCGACCGTATCGCGGGTGGGCGACAGCGACAGCACGCCATGCGGCGAATAGCGCTGCGCGGACGGCCGCAGCCCGTACACGCCGCAGAATGCGGCCGGAATGCGCACCGAGCCGCCCGTGTCGGTGCCGAGGCCGAACGGGATGCCGGCCGCGACCGCGGCCGCCGTTCCGCCGCTCGACCCGCCGGCGATGCGCTGCGGATCATGCGGATTGCCGACCGCGCCGAAATGCCCGTTGCCGCTCGTGATGCCGAACGCGAGCTCGTGCATGTTCGCCTTGCCCAGCGGCACCGCACCGGCTTCGAGCAGGCGCCGTACGGTCTGCGCATCGCCGGTTGCGCGATAGCCGCCCAGCGCCGGGCTCGCACCGAGCGTCGGCATCGCGGCGGTATCGAGGTTGTCCTTGATCACGAACGGCACGCCCGCGAGCGGCAGCGCCTCGCCCCGCGCGACGCGGGCATCGATGCGCTCGGCCGTGCGGCGGGCCAGCTCGGCATCGACGTGCACCATCGCATTGAGCGGCGCGATCGCCGCGAGACGCGCGAGCGCGTCGTCGGCGACGTCGACGGCACGCCGTCCGGCCGCGCGCACGGCATCGGCGATCTCGCGCACGCTGGCGCGGGAGGCAAGTGACGGGGAGGAAACGCGGTTCGGCTGGGTTGTCATGTTGTGTGCTGGACGCGAAATCGATCGGGAAACGCGCGGCATGCCACCGGCCCGGGCAGCACGCCGTGCGAATCGCGATGTTATCGCGGCCCGCGGCCGGCCGTCACGCGAGCGGCCCGCCCGCTACGCGCCGCGCGACGACTCGCGCGCATCCGCCGCCCCGTCGACCGCGCGCGCCAGCCACGGCCCGATCTCCATCTCCTCGTAGCGCACGAGCCGGCTCTTGCGAGCGCGGCGATACGCCCACCAGATCGCGACGAACAGCGGAATCCAGATATAGATCGACAGCACTTCCATCCAGTCGATGCGCGCCGCGAAGAACGCCTGATAGTCCTGCCCGAGCGAAATCACGATGCAGATCGCGATCGCGAACAGCGGCCCGAACGGGAACCACTTCGCGCGGTACGGTAACTGGTCGAGCCGGTAGCCCTGCTTCAGGAAACCCTTGCGGAACCGGTAATGGCAGACCGCGATGCCGAGCCACGCAATGAAGCCCGTGATGCCGACCGTGTTCAACAGCCACAGATAGATGCGCTGGTTGTTGGTCAGCGACGTGAGGAAGCACAGCCCGCCGACGGCCATCGTCGCGTACAGCGCGTTGCGCGGCACGCCGCCCGGCGACAGCGTCGCGAACATCGCCGGCGCGCGCCCTTCCGCGGCGAGGTTGTACAGCATCCGCGTCGCCGCGTAGGTGCCGGAATTGCCGGCCGACAGCACGGCCGTCAGGATCACCAGGTTCATCGCGCCGGCGGCAAGCGGGAAGCCCGCATGGCTGAACACCAGCGTGAACGGACTCACGCCGATGTCGGTCACGTCGCTCTTCAGCAGGTTCGGGTCGGTGTACGGCACGAGCAGGCCGATCACGAAGATCGCGAGCACGTAGAACAGCATGATCCGCCAGAAGATCTGCTTCACCGCGCGCGGGATCGTCTTGCGCGGATTTTCCGATTCACCGGCCGCGATCCCGACCAGCTCGGTGCCGAGAAACGAGAAACCCGCGATCAGCGCGACGCTCATCATCGCGTGCACGCCGCCGACGAACGGCGCGTCGCCCGTCGTGAAGTTGCGCCAGCCGACCGGATGCCCGGTGCCGGTATGCCCGCTGCCGGTATGCCCGCTGCCGAGCACGCCGGCCGCGATCAGCAGCCCCGCCGCGATGAACGCGATCACGGTGACGACCTTGATCAGCGAGAACCAGTATTCCGATTCGCCGAAGCCGCGCACCGACAGCGTATTGAGCAGGAAGATCAGCACGAGGAAGCCCGCGCCCCACCCTATGCCCGGCACCGCCGGAAACCAGTAGCGCATCACGATCTGCGCGGCGACCAGCTCGATCGCGATCGTCACGGCCCAGCTGTACCAGTAGGTCCAGCCGAGCGCGACGCCGAAGCCTTCGTCGACGTACTTCTCGCCGTAGATCGCGAACGAGCCCGACACCGGCATCAGCGCCGCCATCTCGCCGAGCCCGGTGACGACGAAATAGACCATGATCCCGATCGCGATATAGGCGGCGATCGCCCCGCCCGGCCCCGCCTGCGCAACCGACGCGCCCGACGCGACGAACAGCCCCGTGCCGATCGAGCCGCCGATCGCGATCATCGCGATGTGGCGGCCCTGCAGACGGCGCTTGAGCGTCGTCCCGGACGGCGCAGCCGTCTCCACTGCCGCTTGCATAGCATCCATAGTGTTCACCCTGATTGGTTCCGGCCTCTTCCGCCAATTTTATTGATTCGGGATGCGAATCGATTGGCCTGGTCATTCGCGTCGAGCCGGGTCCTGCCCGGCCGGGCACATCACACGACGCTGCGCTTGATCGCCTGCAGTTCGGCCGTCGTCACGATCTTCTCGATCCGGAATCGCGGGCTTTCCAGCCACACGTTAGCGATCCGCCGGTACTCGTCGAGATCCTCGCACGCGAGCCGCACCAGAAAATCGAACGTGCCGCTGACGAGCCAGCAATCGAGCACGGCCGGATTCGCCCGCATTTCGTCCTCGAACGGCGCCTGCGAACGCCCGTGGTCGGCCAGCACGATCTGCGCGATCACGACGATCGGCTTGGTCGCGCGCGGCGCCTTGATCACCGCGCGGTAGCCTTCGATCACGCCGAGCGCCTCGAGCCGTTCCACACGCGCCTGGCAGGGCCGCGGCGTGAGGTTCACGCGCTCCGACAGCTTCCGGTAGGAAATCCGCCCGTCGGTACGCAGGATGTCGAGGATCCGGAGATCGATCTTGTCGAGCTGCATCTTCTTGTCGGTCATCCGCGTTCGCTCCGGTCGGTCGTGGCTGGTGCGCGGAACGTGTCCTCGTCCGCGCGGGGCCACATTATCCGGCCGAAGCGGCCGCGCGCCAATCGGCTAGAACCGCAGCGACAGGCAAGTCAGGCCGCCGTCCATCTTGCGGAACTCGCTCGTGTCGATCACGTGCAGCGGCATGCCGAGCGACGCGATCGCATCGTGAACGCGCGGATAACCGGCCGGCGTGATCAGCGTGCCGTTCACGCGTAGCGTGTTGCCCGCGTATTCGTCAGCGGCCGAGACCGTGATCCGGCGATAGCCGGCGAACGCCGGATGCGCGGCCAGCGCTTCGGTCACGAGCAGCGTGTCGTCGCCGAGCGCGTTGACGACCGACTTCAGGTGCAGCCCCGCGCCGACCGGTACCGCCACGACCGAGTAGCCGTAGCGCGACACCAGCGCCTCGAACGCGGCGATGCCTTCGGCGTCGGTGCGGCCCGTCAGGCCGATGTAGAAGCACTTGCCGACCAGCATCACGTCGCCGCCGTCGAGACGGCCGTCCTGCATCGGCAGCAGGTCGCGATGCGCGGCGAGTGCCGCTTCGATATGCACCGTCTCGCCGCGCCGCGCAGGGGCGCCGGGGCGCGTGATCACCGCGAATTCCGGCGTCACGACCGCGACGTCCTCGACGAAGTGCGAATCGGGGAACGCGTCCAGCGGCGGCAACTCGGTCAGCGCGACGCCGAGCGTGCGCAGCGCGTCGCAATACGCATGAAACTGCGTAAGCGTCTTGTCGTAGTCGGGTGCGCCGAGTGCGGCGGTGGTCAGGCCCGCGCCACACGACGGTGCCGGACGGCGAACGATCGCTTGCGTGAATTGCATCGACTCCTCCATGGTCTGCGCCGCACCCTTGCGGCGCAAGGGCCCGCGGCGTTGTGTCCGGACCATTATCGGAAGCCAAATTGCGCAATTCGCGTCGATTTCGGCAGCGCCGACAGCCGATTGCGTCGAATTGCGCGCGGCACGCAGCGGATTCGGCAGAAGGCCGTCACGCGCCGGGCCCGAACCCCATCTGCGCTCGGCCCAGCACCGTCAGGTCGCCTTCGTCGCCACGCCCGTCGAAATCGACCTCGAAATGATCGACCGGGAAATCGGGCGGACTCTCGCCGCGCACGAACGCGGACCGCTGACGCCGCAGGTACGCGTCGTTCTTCGCGCAGCCCGGCGCGGCCGCGATGTACATCACGTTGCTGTCGCCGTTGCCGCGGTGCGCATCCTCCACCGCATGCACGACGTCGCCGTGCCAGAACACCGCGTCGCCCGGCGCCATGTGCGGGATCGGCACCAGCGCGTCGAGCAGCAGCGCATGCCATTCGGGCCGGATCGACAGCGCTCGGCCGGGACGCGCGCCGCACAGGTCGTCGTCGGCGACGTCGTGCTGCAGCGCGCGCAGCACGACGTAGGCCATCGCGTTCGCGACCGGGATCAACTGCAGCGTGCCGTCGCCGGGCCCCTGCGGCGTCAGCGCGGTCCAGCCCTGGAACGTGCGGAACATCGAACAGACGGCCGGCGACGGAATCTCTTCCACGTCGGGACGGAACGCGGCGTCGAACGGATCGTAATCGCGCCAGCGACCGGCCAGCACGTGCCGGTAGACCTGCCGGAAGTTCGCCCCGAGCCAGCGCTCGACGGAGCCGCCGTCGACGTGCGGCGACAGCCCGAGCGACGTCGAGCCGGGCGGCCGGCGGCGAATCCGGTCCGCATAGGCCGGCACCTGGTCCGGATCGAAATGCATGCGCACGGCATCCGCGTGCCGCCACAGGCGGTTCAGGAACACACGTGCCTGCGTCAGCGCCGGCGACTGGCGCGCGGCCACCTGCGGCTTCGACCAGTAGACGCCGTAGATCTGCGGCTTGCCCGATGCGAGATTGCCGAAATAGCGGTCTTCCGCACGCGCATTCAACCGCTCGGCGAAGCGGTTCGCATCCAGATACGCACCGATCTCGTCGTTCCAGTCGCGCGCCTGATGCGCGTCGAATACGCCGCGGATCACGACCGCGCCGTGCGTGCGGATGGCGGCGATCGCGCGAGGATCGACGGTGCCGCCCGCGATATCCGCGAACGGCACGACCGGGATCACGTCATGGCCGTGCGCGTGCGCGCGGCGGATCGCCTCGACCTGCCGCGCGATGTCGCCCTCCAGTTCGCGAAACGACGCCGCGTAACCGGGCAGGTCGGCGCGCAGCACCCGTTTCGCCGCGCGGATCGCGGCCGGCAGATCGTCAATCGTCAGTTGCATCGTGGTCTCCTCGCTGAAGCGTATCGTGATGTGCTGTCAGCGTACGGCCGGTACGGGGCCGCCATCACCGCTATCCGGTCAACTATCGATACAATTCTGACAACCGCGCGTTACTCCGGACGATGACAGACGACGCAGAGCTTGTTGCCGTCCGGATCGCGAAAATAGGCGCCGTAGTAATCGCGGTGATAGTCCGGGCGCAGGCCCGGCGGCCCTTCGCAGGTGCCGCCGTGCCGCAGCGCGAGCGCGTGGCAGCGATCGACGAGCGCGCGGGCCGGCGCGACGAACGCGACCGTGTGCCCGTTGCCCGGTTCGGGCGCGCGGCCGTCGAGCGGCCGGCCGAAGAAGAACAGCGGCCGGTCGGCATCGGCCGGCATCCAGCCCGACCAGCCGTCCGGCTCGCGGAATTTCAGGCGCAGCCCGAGTGCCGCGAACAGCGGCGCGTAGAAATCGTAGGCGCGCGTCGTATCGCTGACGCCAACGCAAACGTGTGAAAACATGGCATCGCTCCGTGGTGACGATTGCGTTCTCGATCATGCCACGACGCGCTGCCCGCCCCTACCGGAGGCCGCGATGAAACCGCAGTACGAGCATGTGACGTTCTCGCCAGGCTGTTCGATCCGCGTGTATCACCGCCAGCTCGCGCGCATCCCGTTCGAATGGCATCGCCATCCCGAGTACGAACTGACGCTGACGCTCAACAGCCGCGGCCAGCGCTTCATCGGCGATCACGTCGCGCGCTACGCGGACGACGATCTCGTGCTCGTGCCGCCCAACCTGCCGCATACGTGGTCGTCGAACGCGCGCATCGATCGCGCGGCGCCCGAAGTCGCGCTCGTCGTCTGGTTCGACGGCGACTGGGTGCGGCGGCTGGCAGATTGCTGCCCCGAATACGCGCCGCTGCGCTCGCTGCTGCGTCGCGCGGCGCCCGGCCTGCGTTTCGACGTGGAAGCCGCCCGCGCGATGCGGGCGCGACTGCCGCGGTTGCTCGATCCGTCGCCGCGCGCACGGCTCGCGGCGGCGCTCGACACGCTCGCCGATCTCGCCGAAGCCGGCGGCACGCCGCTCGCCACCGCGCACGCGTATGACCGGCCGGACGGCACGGCACCGTCCGCCGACGCGGCCGCGCCCGAAGCCGAACGCCTCGACCGCGTGCTCGATGCGATCGACCGGCGCTTTCACGAACCGCTGCGCATCGACGCGCTCGCCGCCGCCGCGCACATGTCCGAGCGCACGCTGCAGCGCCTGTTCGTCCGGCATCTCGGCGAAAGCGTCGGCCGCTACCTGCAACGGCTGCGACTCGCGCACGCGTGCCGTCATCTCGTCGGCACCGACTGGCCGATCGCGACGGTAGCCGCGCGCTGCGGCATTCCGAACGCCGCGAACTTCAACCGCCAGTTCCTCGCCGCGCGCGGGATGACGCCGGGCGCGTACCGGCAGTTCTTCAAGCAGCACGGCCACGCCCCCGACGACGACGCGCCGGCACTCGATACCCGCCCGCCCTCGCTGGAGCGCCGCGCCCATTCACCGCACAAATGAAAACACCCCGACGGGCGGACCCGTCGGGGTGTCGTGGCGTTGCGATTGCCCGACG
The DNA here is from genome assembly GCF_055810675.1 of Burkholderia sp. YHN3-13. Lineage (NCBI taxonomy): Bacteria > Pseudomonadati > Pseudomonadota > Betaproteobacteria > Burkholderiales > Burkholderiaceae > Burkholderia > Burkholderia sp. YHN3-13. Next base: position 348,060 of record NZ_JBVVNQ010000001.1, read on the forward strand.
CGAGCGGCCTGCCGGCCGTTCGCGCCGCACACGACTTAACGTGCGTCGATCGGCTTCGCTTCGCGCGGCGTGTCGCCGATGAACAGCTGGCGCGGACGGCCGATCTTCTGTTCCGGATCGGCGATCATTTCGTTCCACTGTGCGATCCAGCCGACCGTACGTGCCATCGCGAAGATACACGTGAACATCGACGTCGGGATGCCCAACGCACGCTGGACGATGCCCGAGTAGAAGTCGACGTTCGGGTACAGCTTGCGCGACACGAAGTATTCGTCTTCCAGCGCGATCTTCTCGAGCTGCATCGCGAGCTTGAACAGCGGGTCGTCGTGCAGGCCCAGTTCGTTCAGCACTTCGTAGCACGTTTCGCGCATCAGCTTCGCACGCGGATCGTAGTTCTTGTACACGCGGTGGCCGAAGCCCATCAGCTTCACGCCCGAATTCTTGTCCTTCACCTGCTTGATGAATTCGGGGATGTTGTCCGGCGAACCGATCTGCTCGAGCATGTTCAGCGCGGCTTCGTTCGCACCACCGTGCGCCGGGCCCCACAGACATGCGATACCGGCGGCGATACACGCGAACGGGTTCGCACCCGACGAACCGGCGAGGCGGACCGTCGACGTCGACGCGTTCTGCTCGTGGTCGGCGTGCAGGATCAGGATACGGTCGAGCGCGCGGACGAGCACGTCGTTGACCTTGTACTCCTCGCACGGGTTCGAGAACATCATGTGCATGAAGTTCGCGCTGTACGACAGCGAGTTCTTCGGATACACGAACGGCTGGCCGATGCTGTACTTGTACGCCATCGCGACGAGCGTCGGCAGCTTCGCGATCATGCGGATCGCCGACACTTCACGGTGACGCGGGTCGTTGATGTCGAGCGAGTCGTGGTAGAACGCAGACAGCGCGCCGACCGCGGCGACCAGGATCGCCATCGGGTGCGCGTCGCGGCGGAAACCACGGAAGAAGAAGTGCATCTGCTCGTGCACCATCGTGTGCTTCGTGACGGTGTCGACGAATTCCTTCTTCTGCGCTGCGTTCGGCAGCTCGCCCTTCAGCAGCAGGTAGCAGCTTTCGAGGAAGTCCGCGTTCTGCGCGAGGTTGTCGATCGGGTAGCCGCGGTACAGCAGCTCGCCCTTGTCGCCGTCGATGTACGTGATCGCCGAATTACAAGCCGCCGTCGACATGAAGCCCGGGTCGTACGTGAACTTGCCGGTCTGGCCGTACAGCTTGCGGATGTCGATTACGTCCGGGCCCATCGTGCCCTTGTAGATCGGCAGTTCGACGCTCGGCGAGTTGTCGCTGAACGATAGCGTGGCTTTAACATCAGACGGAGTCATGGCACATCCTCAATCGAAATAAAGAAACGGGATTCGATAACGGGCACAGCGCGTTACACCTTGGCGTTACACGTTGCGCAGCATCTCCAACAGCCGGTGAATATCCGGGCTGTCTAGGTCGCCCTCTGGTTCCTTGCGCGCGAGGAGCAAGTCCATCAGGTCGTTGTCGCTCAGATCGAGCAGGCGCGACAACGCGCCTACGTCTGCATCGGTGAGGTCATGCTCGTATCTGCCGAAGAAACGCTCGAATACGATATCGTTTTCCAGCAGACCCCGCCGCGCGCGCCAGCGAAGGCGCGCGCGACGGTGCGGGTCGGATTGATGCGAATCGTCGCTCATTGCAACCCGGCCTTAAACCGCGCGGCGGACCATCAGTTCCTTGATCTTGCCGATCGCCTTCGTCGGGTTCAGGCCCTTCGGGCAAACGTCGACGCAGTTCATGATCGTGTGGCAACGGAACAGACGGTACGGGTCTTCCAGGTTGTCGAGACGCTCGCCGGTGGCCGTGTCGCGGCTGTCCGCGATGAAGCGGTAAGCCTGCAGCAGGCCGGCCGGGCCGACGAACTTGTCCGGGTTCCACCAGAAGCTCGGGCACGACGTCGAGCAGCTCGCGCACAGAATGCACTCGTACACGCCGTCGAGCTCGTCGCGTTCTTCCGGCGACTGGAGACGTTCCTTCTCCGGCGGCGGCGCGTCGTTGATCAGGTACGGCTTGATCGAGTGGTACTGGTTGAAGAAGTGCGTCATGTCGACGATCAGGTCGCGCACGACGGGCAGGCCCGGCAGCGGACGCAGCACGATCTTCTGCGGCAGGTCGTTCAGGTTCGTCAGGCACGCGAGACCGTTCTTGCCGTTGATGTTCATCGCGTCCGAACCGCACACGCCTTCGCGGCACGAACGGCGGAACGACAGCGTCTCGTCGACGGCCTTCAGCTTCACCAGTGCGTCGAGCAGCATGCGCTCATGCTGGATCTCGAGCTCGTACGTCTGCATGCGCGGCGCTGCGTCCTTGTCCGGATCGTAGCGGTAGACTTCAAAAATGCGTTTTGCCATTTCGGATTCCTTTGACTCGGCTTAGAACGTGCGCGGCTTCGGCGGCACGGATTCGACCGTCAGCGGCTTCATTTGAACCGGCTTGTAGTCGAGGCGATCGCCTTCGCTGTACCACAGCGTGTGGCGCAGCCAGTTCTCGTCGTCGCGATGTTCGTAGTCGCTGTGTGCGTGCGCGCCACGGCTTTCCTTGCGCGCTTCCGCCGACACCATCGTGGCGCGCGCCACTTCGATCAGGTTCTCCAGCTCGAGCGCTTCGACGCGCGCGGTGTTGAACACCTTCGACTTGTCCTTCAGGTGGATGTTGTCCACGCGCGCCGCCAGGCCGGCCATCTGCTCGACGCCTTCCTTCAGCAGCGCCGACGTGCGGAACACGCCCGCGTGCTTCTGCATCGTCGCGCGGATGTCGTTCGCGACGTCCTGCGTGTATTCGCCCGACGTCGACTTGTCGAGCTTGTTCAGGCGCGCCAGCGAGAATTCGCCTGCATCGGCCGGCAGCGGCTTGTGTTCCTTCTGGTTCTTCACGTGCTCGACGATGTGGTTGCCGGCCGCACGGCCGAACACCACGAGGTCCAGCAGCGAGTTCGTGCCGAGGCGGTTCGCGCCGTGCACGGACACGCACGAGCATTCGCCCACTGCGTAGAAGCCGTTGACCGGTTCCTTGTGATCGCGTGACGTGCCGACAACCTGACCGTGGATGTTGGTCGGGATGCCGCCCATCTGGTAGTGGATCGTCGGGACGACCGGGATCGGTTCCTTGATCGCGTCGACGTTCGCGAACTTCAGCGCGATTTCGCGGATCGACGGCAGACGCTTCATGATCGTCTCGGCGCCGATGTGCGACAGGTCGAGCAGCACGTGATCCTTGTTCGGACCGACGCCGCGACCTTCCTTGATTTCCTGGTCCATCGAACGCGACACGAAGTCACGCGGCGCCAGATCCTTCAGCGTCGGCGCGTAGCGCTCCATGAAACGCTCGCCGTTCGCGTTGCGCAGGATACCGCCTTCGCCGCGCACGCCTTCGGTGATCAGCACGCCCGCGCCGGCCACGCCGGTCGGGTGGAACTGCCAGAACTCCATGTCCTGCAGCGCGATGCCCGAACGCGCGGCCATGCCGAGGCCGTCGCCGGTGTTGATGAACGCGTTGGTCGACGCCGCGAAGATCCGGCCTGCGCCGCCCGTCGCGAACAACGTCGTCTTGCCTTCCATGATGTAGACGTCGCCCGTCTCCATCTCGAGGGCCGTCACGCCGAGCACGTCGCCTTCCGCATCGCGGATCAGGTCGAGTGCCATCCATTCGACGAAGAACTGCGTCTTCGCTTCGACGTTCTGCTGGTACAGCGTGTGCAGCAGCGCGTGACCGGTACGGTCGGCGGCCGCGCACGCGCGCTGGACCGGCTTCTCGCCGTAGTTCGCGGTGTGGCCGCCGAACGGACGCTGGTAGATCGTGCCGTCCGCGTTGCGGTCGAACGGCATGCCGAAGTGCTCGAGTTCGTACACGACGTTCGGCGCTTCACGGCACATGAATTCGATCGCGTCCTGGTCGCCGAGCCAGTCGGAACCCTTGATCGTGTCGTAGAAGTGGAAGTGCCAGTTGTCTTCGCTCATGTTGCCGAGCGACGCACCGATACCGCCCTGCGCGGCCACCGTGTGCGAGCGCGTCGGGAACACCTTCGACAGCACGCCGACCGACAGGCCCGCGCGCGACAGTTGCAGCGCTGCGCGCAAGCCCGAGCCGCCCGCGCCGACGATCACCACGTCGAACTTGCGGCGCGGCAGGTTAGTTTTGATTGCAGCCATTCTTTACACTCTCCAGAGAATCTGCGCGGCGTAGCCCGCACATGCGAGCAGCCAGACGATGGTCAGCGATTGCAGCAGCAGGCGCACACCGACGGGCTTCACGTAGTCCATCCAGATGTCGCGCACGCCGACCCATGCGTGGTAGAAGAGGGAAAGCAGCATCACGAAGGTCGCGAGCTTCATCCATTGCGCGGCGAAGATCGATGCCCAGCCTTCGTACGAAAAATCGTGCGCGCCGAAGAACAGGACGAGCAGAATGACCGTGTAGACCGCCATGATGGTGGCGGTGATGCGCTGCGCGAGCCAGTCGCGCAGGCCGTAGTGAGCGCCGACGACGAGGCGCTTCGAGCCGATTCGGTTATTGGCTGCCATTTTCTTAGAATGCTCCGAACAGTTTGAGTGCCATGGCGATCGTCAGCGCGATCGAGACGACAAAGACGACGACGGCCGTCCGCTTGCCGCCTTCCTTCGTGACGGCGTCGTGGTTGACGTCCATCAGCAGGTGGCGAATGCCGGCGCAGAAATGGTGGAAGAAGGCCCACGACAGTGCGAGGACGATCAGCTTGACGATGATGTTGGAGAGGAAAGCCTTGAAGACTTCGAAGCTGAGCTCGGACGTGAGGCTCTGGTCGAAGAGGAACAGCAGGAACGGCAGGAACAAGAACAGCAGCGCGCCGCTGACTCGATGGAGAATCGACAATATCGCCGCCAGCGGCATGCGATATTTCATCGTGATATCGCCGAATCCGATGTTCCGGTATTCCGGCCTCGGCTTTCTTACTGCATCAGTCATGCTAGACCCCTACTATGTTGTCACACTAATCCGCGATTTTAGCGCCTTTTTATATCGCGCTGCAGCGAAAGTCTGCTCTGGATAGTTGCGCGAACACGAACAAAGGCGGCCCGAAACGTGCTTCGCGAGCGTGGGAATCGCGAACGCACTCGGCTTGAGCCGAAGCTGCTCAACTCAAGTCATTCTGATAGTAGTACCCGGTTGTGACATACCAGCCGCGACGCACTTCCACCGGCCGGTCCCCGTATGTATAGGACACGCGCTCGACCGACAGCAACGGGAAACCCGCGGGCACATGCAGCAGGTCCGCCACCGACGGCTCCGCCGCGACCGCGCGGATCTTCTCCGTCGCGCGGATCATCCGCGTGCCGAATTCCGTCTCGAACATCGCGTAGAGCGGCCCCTTGTACTCGCTCAGCCGCTCGAACGTGAGCCCGCGGAACATCGCGCCCGGCAGCCAGATCTCGTCGAGCACCGTCACTTCGCCGTCGAACTCCAGCAGCCGGCGCACCTGCACGACCGGGTCGGCCGGCTTCAGGTCGAGCTGCCGCGCGATCTCCGCCGGCGCACGCAGGCGACGGCATTCGAGCAGGCGGCTCACGTGCGGGTGTTCGGCGCCGTCGTCGGCCAGCAGACGCAGGAAGCGGAACTGCGCGCGATCCTCGTTGTGCGTTGCAACAAAAGTACCCTTGCCCTGCCGCCGGACCACGAGGTTTTCGGCGGCCAGCTCGTCGATCGCCTTGCGAACGGTGCCCTGGCTGACCTTGTAACGGGCCGCGAGCTCCACTTCGCTCGGAATGATCTCGCCCGGCTTCCATTCGCCGGATTCGAGACTTTGCGTGATCAATGACTTAATCTGCTGGTATAACGGGCTGAACGTCGGCGACGGCGACGCCGCGGGCGAAGGTGCGGGATCGCCCGCGCCCGGCTGCCCTGGGCCGCCTGCGCCGGTCTGATTCGCGGTATTCGCCTGGTTCGATGTCATGGCGCGCATTTCATCACAAACCGCACTTTTTCGTCCACTCAATTTCCGCAAAACATCTGTCTTATATAAGACATATGATACCGTTTGACTTTGCGCGTGACGGCTCCTACACTCCCGGTCGAGCAAGGGTTCGCGGGTGCAACAGCGCGTCCCCGGCTACGTGCCACGGCCGTCTCCAGGTTCACCGCGTCTGCCATCGCGAGTCCTCCGCCCTGCTTCAATGCAACGCTACGCACAACGCGCATAGAATGGCGTTTTCGCTCGCGTCCAACGCTTCATCCGTCCTGGAGATTTTCAATGGCTAAGCCCGCAAAGCGCGTTGCCGTCACCGGCGCCGCAGGTCAAATCGCTTACTCCCTGCTGTTCCGCATCGCGAACGGCGACCTGCTCGGCAAGGACCAGCCGGTCATCCTGCAACTGCTCGACCTCCCGCAAGCCCAAGCCGCCGTCAAAGGCGTCGTGATGGAACTCGACGATTGCGCGTTCCCGCTGCTCGCGGGCGTCGTGATCACCGACGATCCGAAGGTCGCATTCAAGGATGCCGACGTCGCGCTGCTGGTCGGTGCACGTCCGCGCTCGAAGGGCATGGAGCGCAAGGACCTGCTGTCGGCGAACGCTGAAATCTTCACGGTTCAGGGCGCCGCGCTGAACGAAGTCGCGAGCCGCGACGTGAAGGTGCTGGTCGTCGGCAACCCGGCGAACACGAACGCCTACATCGCGATGAAGTCGGCGCCGGATCTGCCGAAGAAGAACTTCACGGCCATGCTGCGCCTCGACCACAACCGCGCGCTGTCGCAGCTCGCCGCCAAGTCGGGCAAGCCGGTCGCGTCGATCGAGAAGCTCGCCGTGTGGGGCAACCACTCGCCGACGATGTACCCGGACTTCCGCTTCGCGACCGCCGAAGGCGAATCGCTGCTGAAGCTGATCAACGACGACGTGTGGAACCGCGACACGTTCATCCCGACCGTCGGCAAGCGCGGCGCGGCGATCATCGAAGCGCGCGGCCTGTCGTCGGCGGCGTCGGCGGCCAACGCGGCGATCGACCACGTCCGTGACTGGGTGCTCGGCACGAACGGCAAGTGGGTCACGATGGGCATCCCGTCGGACGGTTCGTACGGCATCCCCGAAGACATCATCTACGGTGTGCCGGTCGTCTGCGAAAACGGCGAGTACAAGCGCGTCGAAGGCCTGGAAATCGACGCGTTCTCGCGCGAGAAGATGGACGGCACGCTGGCCGAGCTGCTCGAAGAGCGCGACGGCGTCGCCCACCTGCTGAAGAACTAAGCATCACGCGCCGGTGCCGGGCGGCCCTCGGGCCACCCGGTTTCGGCCCGGGCCGGCCAGCCGCCGGCCCGGCCGAACGATCCGATCCGCGCACGTTTTGCCGCCCCGCGCCCACGGCGCACCGGCCCAGAACCTGCCCGAATCCGATTTTCTCCACGCTGACACGCTCCCCTGACGTCGAACAGATGGCCGCGCTCACTCCTGCACAAGTGCTGTACGACGGGGCGTCCCCGCCCGCGATCCTGCCCTGCTGCGATCATTACGCGGGCAGCGAAAAGCTGATGCGCAAGTCGCTCGCGCTGCAGGCCGAGCTGGGTCCCGTATTCGACATCACGCTCGACTGCGAGGACGGCGCCGCCGTCGGCCAGGAAGCCGCGCATGCGGCGCTCGTCGCCGACCTGCTCGGCAGCGACGAGAACCGCTTCGGCCGCGTCGGCGTCCGGATCCACGACTTTTCCCACCCGCACTGGCGCGACGACGTCCGCATCGTGCTGCGCGCCGCGCGTGCACCGGCCTACATCACGCTCCCGAAGATCGCGGCCGCGGCCGATGCCGCGGAAATGACCGCATTCATCGAAGGCACGCGCCGCGAGCTCGGCATCGCGCAGCCGATCCCGGTGGACGTGCTGGTCGAGACGCACGGCGCGCTGGCGCAGGCGGCCGCGCTCGCCGCGCTGCCGACGGTCGGCACGCTGAGCTTCGGTCTGATGGACTTCGTCTCCGCGCACCATGGCGCGATTCCCGATTCCGCGATGCGCTCGCCCGGCCAGTTCGACCATCCGCTCGTGCGCCGCGCGAAGCTGGACATCGCCGCGGCCTGCCACGCGCACGGCAAGACGCCGTCGCACAACGTGACGACCGAGGTGCGCGACATGGGCGTCGTGGCCGGCGATGCGCGCCGGGCGCGCGACGAATTCGCGTTCACGCGTATGTGGAGCATCCACCCCGCGCAGATCCGCCCGATCGTCGACGCGTTTGCGCCGCGCACCGACGAGGTCGCGCTGGCCGCCGAGATCCTGCTGGCCGCGCAGGTGGCCGACTGGGGCCCGACGCGCCACGGTGATACGCTGCACGATCGCGCGAGTTATCGCTATTACTGGTCGGTGCTGCGCCGTGCGCGCGCCACCGGCCAGCCCGTTCCGGCCGAGGCCGCGCCGCTGTTCGGCCCGGCCGCCGCGGGCGGCGCGCCTTGAGCGCGCGCCGCCGGCCGAACCACGCGTTTCATGCATTCGCCGGGACGCAAGCCGGACAGAGGTTTGCGAAACGACAAAAAACGTAACGGAGCCCGAAAACCTGATATCTGCGCGGCCAAATAGGTGAAAATAGCGGCCGCTGCGCGCTTTCGGGGCGCGTGCAGTTTCAAACCGGCCGGCGGTTTCGATTGCCGGCCCTTGTCAACTGATTATCGAAAGGTTCTGACTCCATGAAGAAACTCCTGATCGCTACCGCCATCGGCGCCTTGTCCGCCACGATGCTGGTGTCGGCTCCGAGCGCGTTTGCCCAGGGTACGGCCACCACGACCGCGAAAAAAGCCACGGCCAAGCGCCCGGCACCGGCCAAGCGCATCATCCCGCGCAGCAAGAAGGCGCAGGCGCGCGCAGCGGCCAAGGTCGATCCGGTACCGGACGGCGCGGTCAAGTGGTCCTGTAAGGAAGGCCTGTCGTTCGATCTCGCCGGCGACATGAAGCGCGACCAGGTCGTCACGGTTCACTGGGCGAAGAAGAACTACAAGCTGCCGCGTCAAGCCACGACGACGGGCGCCGACACGTTCTACGATCCGGCAGCAGGCTTCAAGCTGGTCGTGATCCCGACCAAGGCGATGCTGTTCTCCGACGCCAACGGCGGCGAGCGCCTCGCGGACGAGTGCGTGACGCCGGAAATGGCGCAAGGCACGCCGGCACCGACGCAGTCGAACGAACTGAAGCCGGCAACGAACTAAGCGCGTTCCCCTCGGCCCCTCGATGTCCGCCCCGGTCTCCAACGTCCGCCCTGCTCCGGATACGGTACTCGTCGATATCGTCGACTACGTGCTGAACACCGGCATCGACAGCGCGCTCGCGCTGGAGACGGCGCGTCATTGCCTGATCGACACGCTCGGATGCGGACTCGAGGCGCTGTCCTACCCTGCCTGCACCAAGCTGCTCGGCCCCGTCGTGCCCGGCACGATCGTGCCGAACGGCGCGAAGGTGCCCGGCACGTCCTTCCAGCTCGATCCCGTCCAGGCCGCATTCGACATCGGCGCGATGATCCGCTGGCTGGACTTCAACGACACCTGGCTCGCCGCCGAATGGGGCCATCCGTCCGACAACCTCGGCGGCATCCTGGCGACGGCCGACTGGCTTTCCCGCACGGCCGTCGCGGCCGGCCGGAAGCCGCTCCCGATGCGCGACGTGCTGGTCGCGATGATCCAGGCCCACGAGATCCAGGGCTGCCTCGCCCTCGAGAATTCGTTCAACGCGGTCGGGCTCGACCACGTGCTGCTCGTGAAGGTCGCGTCCACGGCCGTCGTCGGCCGGCTGCTCGGGCTCACGCGCGACGAGCTGATCAACGCGGTGTCCAACGCGTTCGTCGACGGCCACGCGCTGCGGACCTACCGCCACGCGCCGAACACCGGTTCGCGCAAGTCGTGGGCGGCCGGCGACGCCACGTCCCGCGCGGTGCGCCTCGCGCTGATCGCGAAAACGGGTGAAATGGGCTACCCGTCGGCGCTCACCGCGCAAACCTGGGGCTTCTACGACGTGCTGTTCGGCGGCAGGCCGTTCCGCTTCCAGCGTCCGTACGGCACGTACGTGATGGAAAACGTGCTGTTCAAGATCGCGTTCCCCGCCGAATTCCATGCGCAGACGGCCGCCGAGGCCGCGCTGCAGTTGCATGCGCGGCTCGCCGCGGCGGGCCGCACGACCGACGACATCGGCCGGATCACGATCCGCACGCATGCGGCCGCGATCCGCATCATCGACAAGCAGGGCCCGCTCGCCAACCCGGCCGACCGCGACCACTGCATCCAGTACATGGTCGCCGTGCCGCTGCTGTTCGGCCGGCTGACCGCCGCCGACTATGAAGATTCGGCCGCGGCGGACCCGCGCATCGACGCGCTGCGCGCGAAGACCGTGTGCGTCGAGGATCCGCAGTTCACGAAGGATTATCACGATCCGGACAAGCGATCGATCGCGAATGCGCTGACGATCGAATTCACGGACGGATCGAAGCTTGCCGAAGTGGCGGTCGAATACCCGCTCGGCCATCGGCGGCGCCGCACGGACGGCATCCCGCTCCTGGTCGACAAGTTCAGGACCAACCTCGCCCGCCGTTTCCCGGCCAAGCAGCAACAAGCGATTCTCGACGTGTCGCTGGACCAGGCAAAGCTCGAAGCGATGCCGGTCGATCAGTACGTCGATCTGTATGTGATTTAGCCGTCATCTACAGGACACGTAGTTTCCTAGCCTTAAACCCAGGAAAATCACCATGGCCCACAATCTCCACAAGACCCTCAAGGAATTCGACAGCGGTTCCGGCAAAGGCAAGTTCTACTCGCTGCCGCAACTCGGCAAGGAGCTGAAGACGAAGATCGAACGCCTGCCGGTGTCGATCCGTATCGTGCTCGAGTCCGTGCTGCGCAACTACGACGGCAAGAAAATCACCGAAGAGCACATCGAGCAGCTCGCGAACTGGAAGCCGACCGCGAAGCGCGTCGACGAGATTCCGTTCGTCGTGTCGCGCGTCGTGCTGCAGGACTTCACGGGCGTGCCGCTGCTCGCCGACATCGCGGCCATGCGCGGCGTCGCCGAGCGTACGGGCAAGAACCCGAAGAAGATCGAGCCGCTGGTCCCGGTCGATCTCGTCGTCGACCACTCGGTCCAGATCGACTACTTCCGCCAGAAGGACGCGCTCGACCTGAACATGAAACTGGAATTCCAGCGCAACAACGAGCGCTACCAGTTCATGAAGTGGGGCATGCAGGCATTCGACACGTTCAAGGTCGTGCCGCCGGGCGTGGGCATCGTCCACCAGGTGAACCTCGAATACCTCGCGCGCGGCGTCCACAAGAAGACGGACGGCGGCGACACCGTGTATTACCCGGACACGCTCGTCGGCACCGACAGCCACACGACGATGATCAACGGCATCGGCGTGGTCGGCTGGGGCGTGGGCGGCATCGAGGCGGAAGCCGGCATGCTCGGCCAGCCGGTGTACTTCCTGACGCCGGACGTCGTCGGCGTCGAGCTGAAGGGCCGGCTGCGCGAAGGCGTGACGGCCACCGACCTGGTGCTGACGATCACCGAAATGCTGCGCAAGGAGAAGGTCGTCGGCAAGTTCGTCGAGTTCTTCGGCGAAGGCACGAAGTCGCTGTCGCTGCCGGACCGCGCGACGATCGGCAACATGGCGCCGGAATACGGCGCGACGATGGGCTTCTTCCCGGTCGACGAAAAGACGATCGACTACTTCGAAGGCACGGGCCGCACGAAGGCCGAAATCGCCGCGTTCGAAAACTACTTCAAGGCGCAGAAGCTGTTCGGCATCCCGAAGGCCGGCGACATCGACTACACGAAGGTCGTGACGCTGGATCTGGCGACGGTCGCCCCGTCGCTGGCCGGCCCGAAGCGCCCGCAGGACCGCATCGAGATCGGCAACGTCAAGTCGACGTTCACCGACCTGTTCTCGAAGCCGGTCGCGGAAAACGGCTTCGCGAAGAAGGCGGACGACCTGGGCACGCAATACACGACGAGCAACGGCGTCGACGTGAAGAACGGCGACGTGCTGATCGCCGCGATCACGTCGTGCACGAACACGTCGAACCCGAGCGTCCTGCTGGCCGCCGGCCTGCTCGCGAAGAAGGCCGTCGAAGCCGGCCTCACGGTCGATCCGAAGATCAAGACCTCGCTCGCGCCGGGATCGCGCATCGTCACCGAGTACCTGACGAAGACGGGCCTGCTGCCCTACCTGTCGAAGCTCGGCTTCGAAGTCGCGGCCTACGGCTGCACGACCTGTATCGGCAATGCGGGCGACCTGACGCCGGAACTGAACGAAGCGATCACGAAGAACGACATCGTCGCGGCAGCCGTGCTGTCGGGCAACCGTAACTTCGAAGCGCGCATCCACCCGAACATCCGCGCGAACTTCCTCGCGTCGCCGCCGCTGGTCGTCGCGTACGCGATCGCCGGCAACATCACGCGCGACCTGATGACGGAACCGGTCGGCAAGGGCAAGGGCGGCCGCGACATCTATCTCGGCGACATCTGGCCGACGAGCGAGGAAATCCACGCGCTGCTCAAGTTCGCGCTCGACCCGAAGAAGTTCGAGGACAACTACTCGAAGCTGACCAAGAAGGGCGACCTCTGGAGCAAGATCGAGGGCGAATCGGGCCAGGTCTACGACTGGCCGAAGTCGACGTACATCGCCGAGCCGCCGTTCTTCGGCAACGACTTCTCGATGGAGCCGGCCGCGTCGATCCCGACGGTCAAGGGCGCGCGCGCGCTGGGCATCTTCGGTGACTCGGTCACGACCGACCACATCAGCCCGGCAGGCTCGATCAAGGAAGACTCGCCGGCAGGCAAGTGGCTGAAGGAAAACGGCGTGCAGAAGGCCGACTTCAACAGCTACGGCTCGCGCCGCGGCAACCACGACGTGATGATGCGCGGCACGTTCGCGAACGTCCGGATCAAGAACCTGATGATTCCGGCGAAGGCGGACGGCACGCGCGTCGAAGGCGGCCTGACGATCCACCAGCCGAGCGGCGAACAGCAGTCGATCTACGACGCGGCGATGCAGTACGTCGCCGCCGGCACGCCGACCGTCGTTTTCGCGGGCGAAGAGTACGGCACGGGCTCGTCGCGCGACTGGGCCGCGAAGGGCACGCAACTGCTCGGCGTGAAGGCCGTGATCGCACGCAGCTTCGAGCGGATCCACCGCTCGAACCTGGTCGGCATGGGCGTACTGCCGCTGCAGTTCAAGGGCGCGGACAGCGTCCAGTCGCTCGGCATCACCGGTGAAGAGACGTACGACATCGAAGGCCTCGGCGACGACTTCAAGCCGCAGCAGGACGTCACGCTCGTGATCCACCGCAAGAACGGCGAAACGCAGCGCGTGCCGGTGCTGCTGCGCATCGATACGCCGATCGAAGTCGACTACTACAAGCACGGCGGGATCCTGCCGTTCGTGCTGCGCTCGCTGCTCGCCGCGTAAGCGCCCTGCCTTTGCAGGTGCCGCAGCCGCCTCGCGGCGGTTGCGGCCGATTTGGATGCCCGACCTCGTGTCGGGCTTTTTTTGCCTGCGCGCTGCGCCGCCCTACGCCGCCTTGCTGCCGCGCGCCTTCGCCGCCGCGCCCCGCGCGTTCTTCTTCAGATGCGCGCGGTTGTATTCGATCGCCGCGCGCACGAGGTTCTTCAGCGCCCGCTGGTCGACCCGATCGCCTTCGAACAGATCGATCGCGCGTCGCGCATTGCCGTCGAGGCCGTCGTTGAACAGCTTGTCGGGATCGGGGAGCTGCGCGCCGTGCATGAAGGTCAGCTTCACCTTGCCCTTGTGCGCGTTCGCAACCGCGATCATCCCGTCGCATGACCAGACGGGGCTGCCCATCCATTTCCATTCCTCGACGATGCCCGCTTGCGCAGCGAGGATCGTCTGGCGCAGGTCGGCGAACGTCTTGCCGCGCCAGTCGGTGATACCGGCGATCAGCGCATCGATGCGCGCCGACGGTGTGAGGTCCGCGGTACTCATGCACGGACCTCCGCGCCTTCGTCGGGGCCCGCCAGCACCTGCTCGAGCGACGCGAAGAACCGGACCCAGCCATGCTGCGCGCCACGGTACGCCTGCTCCTGATCCGTGCGGAACCCGACCTGCTCCATGCGCAGGTGCGTGCCGGCCGGCGTCGGCGTGAGCGTCCACGTGACGACGCTTTCGAGGCCATGCGCGGCCCACGTATAGGACAGCGTGCGCGGCGGCTCGATCGTCAGGACCGTGCAGTCGACCGAGCCCCAGTCCGCCCGGAAGCTGAATGCGCGCCCCGCGACGGGCTCGAAGTCGCTCTTCATCAGCCACGCCTCGATCAGGTGCGGTTGCGTCAGCGCACGCCAGATCTTCTCCGGCGGATGAGGCAGTTCGCGGTCGACGACGACGGCGCGCGTTTCGGTAGTGGCTTGGTTCATTACTGATCCATCCTTTTGAGCAGATCTTCGAGGGCGTCGAACCGGCTCTGCCAGAAACCTGCCATCTGGCTCGTCCAGTCGATCAGCGGGGCCAGCGCCTGCGGCTGCGCGCTGTAGTGCGTCTGCCGGCCTTCGTGACGGTCGTTCACGAGCCCGGCCTGCTTCAGTACACCGAGGTGCTTCGACACGGCCGGCTGCGAGACGCCCGCATGGGCCGTCAGCGCGGCAACCGTCAGCTCGCCCTCCTCGCACAGCCGCTCGAAAAGCGCGCGGCGCGTCGGATCGGCAAGCGTCCTGAAAAGCATGTCGTGAGCGTTCTGCATGTCGTTCCAAAATCCATAACCCGCTGGTTATGGATTGAAGGATATCCGCGGATTGCAGCGCGTCAAGGCGGGATTTCGCGAGCTGTGTCGTTCGATCCTGCCGGTGCGGGCGGGCCGCCGCACCGGCTCGCGCCCGCCGCCAAATTCGAATAACCCCTCTAATCCACGATTGCGACACGCGATCCGAAAGGCGCCTGCAAGACTGCCCGACAGGCTGTTCCACAGTTCGAGAAACGTTTGCGCATGGCCCGCCCCGTTCGTGTGCATCCGCGCATCGGTTCCTGACAGGACGCTTCCATTGACCACATAGTGCGACTCGGCGCGCAGCGACGGACACGCAAACGACATGCATGCACGCGCCCGTCCACTCCGCGATCGCGCATGTTCCGAAGCGACGACGAACGACTCGTGCGTGCGAACGTCGCCCGTTGCCAGGCCATCGTGCGGCGAACCGGTTCCGTTCGCCGAGCCGGCCATCGGCCGCGCGCACGAGGCGGCGCGCGCGTGCGGCCGCCCCGATGTCAGAACTGACAGCTGTGGAAAATGGCAGCTACCCGAACGACACCGACGCCCTACGCTCGTCACCGCTCGCGGCCCCACAAGGGCCGGGGGTTCCAGTAACGTCGCTTCTCCTAAAAAGGACTCCCGATGAAAAGGAACACCTGGTTTGCCCTTCCCCTTCCGTCGCCCCGCCGCCTCGCGTGCGTGGCGCCGTTCGTGTTCGCCGCCGCCGCGGCGCACGCGACGACGGATTGGGTCGATACTCATACCAAGGCCTTTCTGACCGGCCCGCAGTTGATGGCCCGCAGTGCGGCGCCGTCGCTCGAACTGGCAGCCGGTGAAACGACCAACGTCGTCGTCAGCCTGAAGCTGCGCAATGCCGCGCAGCTCAAGCAACTGGCGCGCGACGTGAACCGGCCCGGCAGCGCGCATTACCGCCAGTACCTGACGCACGAGCAGTTCCTCGCCAACTACGCGCCGACAGATGCACAGGTGAAGTCGGTGGTCGACTATCTGCACAAGAGCGGCTTCGTGAACGTCGAGGTTGCGCCGAACCGCCTGCTGGTCTCCGCCAGCGGCACGGCCGCCACGGTGAAGACGGCGTTCAACACGTCGCTCGTGCACTTCGAGTACGCCGGCCGCTCGGGCTTCGCCAATGCATCGACCGCGCAAGTGCCGCGGGCGCTCGGCGACATCGTCGGTTCGGTGCTCGGGCTGCAGAGCGTCGCGCGGGCGCGGCCGATGCTGCGCATCGGCAACGTCGCGAAGCCGCAGGCGCTCGCGGCCGGCACGGCGACGGGCCACTATCCGAAGGAATTCCCCGGCCTCTACAACGCCACCGGCGTGCCGACCGCGGCCGGCGTGACCGTCGGCATCATCACGATCGGCGGCGTGTCGCAGACGCTGCAGGACCTGAAGCAGTTCACGTCGAGCAACGGCTACGGCACGGTATCGACGCAGACCGTCAAGACCAACGGCTCCGGCGGCAGCTACACCGACGACCAGGACGGCCAGGGCGAATGGGACCTCGACAGCCAGTCGATCGTCGGCTCGGCCGGCGGCCAGGTCGGCAAGCTCGTGTTCTACATGGCGGACCTCAACGCCTCGGGCAACACGGGCCTCACGCAGGCGTTCAACCGCGCGGTATCGGACAACACCGCGAAGGTGATCAACGTGTCGCTGGGCTGGTGCGAAACCGATGCGAACGCGGACGGCACGATCGACGCCGAAGAGCAGATCTTCACGACGGCAGCCGCCCAGGGTCAGACGTTCTCGGTATCGTCGGGCGACGAAGGCGTGTACGAGTGCAACAACCGCGGCTATCCGGACGGCGCGAACTACACGGTGTCGTGGCCGGCTGCGTCGCCGCACGTGCTCGCGATCGGCGGCACGACGCTCTACACGACGTCGGCAGGCGCGTTCTCGAACGAGACCGTGTGGAACGAAGGGCTCGACGGCAACGGCAAGCTGTGGGCGACGGGCGGCGGCGTCAGCACGATCCTGCCCGCACCGTCGTGGCAGTCGGGCAGCAACCGCCAGTTGCCGGACGTCTCGTTCGACGCCGCGCAGAGCACCGGCGCGTACATCTACAACTACGGCCAGTTGCAGCAGATCGGCGGCACGAGCCTCGCCGCGCCGATCTTCACGGGCTTCTGGGCGCGCCTGCTCGCGGCGAACGGCACGGGCCTGGGCTTCCCGGCCGGCAACTTCTACGCGGACATCCCGTCGCACCCGTCGCTCGTGCGTTATGACGTCGTGTCGGGCAACAACGGCTATCAGGGGTATGGCTATACCGCCGGCACCGGGTGGGATCTGACCACCGGCTTCGGCAGCCTGAACATCGCGAACCTCAACCAGCTGATCAAGTCGGGCGGGTTCTGAGCGATGCATGAAGGCCGGTGCGCGGCGGCGTTTGCCGCGCGCCGGCTCGTTACTGTCCCGTACGCTGTTCCGCCGGCTGCGCCGGCACGCGTTCCGGCGCGGCCGGCACTCCCGCGCGATGCGACGGCGCAAACAACCGCAGCCCGCTCGCGACACTCGCCGCGCCGGCGAACCCCGCGCCGAGCATCAACGCCAGCGTCGGCCCGTGACGCCCCGCGATCCCGAACGACAGTGCCACCAGCGCCGCGCCCGTTGCCTGCCCGATCAGCCGCGCCGTCGCGATGATCCCGCTCGCGCCGCCGCTGCGCTCGGGCGGCGCGCTCGACATCAGCGCCTTCAGGTTCGGCGACTGGAAGAAGCCGAAGCCCGCGCCGCACAGCATCATCCGCCAGCCGATGTCGACGACGCTCGGCGACATCGGCAGCGCGGCGAGCGACACCATGCCCGCGCTCAGCAACGCGAGCCCGATCGCGCCGAGCAGGCCGGGCGGATAACGATCCGACAACCGGCCCGCGATCGGCGCGGCGAACGCGACGATCGCCGACCACGGTGTCATCAGGAAACCCGTCTCGACCGCGCTGCGATGCAGGACGGTTTCGAAATAGAACGGCAGCGACACGAATGCCAGCCCCTGCGCGGCGAACGCACACACGGCCGTCAGGGCGGACAGCGTGAACACGGGCCGGCGAAACAGGTCGACCGGCAGCATCGGCGCCGGGTGCCCGGCCTGGCGGCGGATCAGCAGCCAGCCGAACGCGAGCGCAACCGCGGCCGACGCGAACACGATCGAAAGCGGCCCGCGCTGCGCGAATTCGCCGAGCGCGAAGATCAGCGACGCGAACGTGATCACGTTGAACAATGCGGCGACCGGATCGAACGCATGCTTGCCGCGCGCCGTCTGCGGCAGCGACGGAACCGCCACGGCGAGCGCAATCACGCCGAGCGGCACGTTCACCGCGAACAGCCACGGCCACGCGGCGACCGACAGGATCAGCGACGCGATCGTCGGCCCCACCGCGAACGACACACCGACGACGAGCGCGTTGAAGCCGACGCCGCGTCCGAGCCGGTGCGCGGGAAACAGGCCGCGGATCAGCGCGACGTTGACGCTCATGATCGCGCTCGCGCCAAAGCCCTGCACGATCCGCGCGGCCGTCAGCATCGGCAGCGTCGACGCGAGCGAACAGCCGAGCGAGGCGAGCGTGAACACCGCGAGCCCGGCGATGTACACGCGCTTGTGGCCGACGATGTCGCCGAGCGACGCGAACGGCAGCAGCGTCGCGACCATCGCGAGCTGGTACGCGTTGATGATCCATACGGAAGCGGCCGGCGATGCATGCAGGTCGGCGGCGATCGCGGGCAGCGCGGTGTTCGCGATCGCGGTGTCGAGCGTCGCGAGCGCGACGGCCAGCAGCACCGCGGACATCGCGCGCCAGTTGACGGCCGGCTCATGGGCGCCGGCGGGGGAAGCGAATTCGGACAAGATGAGGCTCGGCTGACGAGCGACGCACGGCGTCGCGGATTGAGCGGCGCGGCAACCAACGCGTGCTCCGTGCGCAGCAAACGGAACGCGCGGCACCGCGAACCGTATTGTTGCAGAGCCGCATCGAACGTGCAGGCAACCGCTTCGTCAGTCAGTCAAACGAAAGCTTCGGCGCACCAGGCCGGCTACGTGAGCCTCGTCGGGCACGCAACGCGCGGCGGCGCGCCGGCCGTTGCGTGCGGGCATCGTTACGACACCGCGCGCCGTGCATTGCGCCCGCGCAGCCATTCGAGCGCCAGCAGCAGGCTCGTCGAAAAGATGATCAGGATCGTTGCGAGCGCAGCGATCGTCGGGCTGATGTTCTCGCGGATACCGGTGAACATCTGGCGCGGCAGCGTCGTCTGGTCCGCGCCCGCGAGGAACAGCGTGACGACCACTTCGTCGAACGACGTCGCGAACGCGAACAGCGCGCCCGACATCACGCCCGGCGCGATCACCGGCAGCGTCACGCGGAAGAAGGTCGACACCGGATTCGCGCCGAGCGACAGGCTCGCGCGCACCAGGTTCTGGTTGAAGCCCTGCAGCGTCGCGGCGACCGTCGTCACGACGAACGGCACGCCGAGCGCCGCATGCGCGGCGATCAGGCCGGTGTACGTGTTCGCCAGCCCGAGCGGCGCGAAGAACAGGTACATGCCGACGCCGACGACGACCACCGGCACGATCATCGGCGACAGCAGCACGGCCATCAGCAATCCCTTGCCGCGGAAATCGGCCTTCGTGAGACCGATCGCCGCGAGCGTGCCGAGCACGGTCGCGACGACGGTGGCCGACGGCGCAACGATGAAGCTGTTCTTCGCGGCCATCCGCCACTCGTCCGATGCGATCAGGTTCTCGTACCAGCGTGTCGAGAAACCCGGAATCGGATAGACGAGGAACGTGCTCGACGAAAACGACAGCGGCACGATCGCGAGCACCGGCAGGATCAGGTACAGCAGCGTCAGCACGACGAGCACGCGCAGCGCGACGTACCACGCGCGCTCGACGAACGACATGTGCGGCGCGAACAGCGGCCTGGCGAGTTTCATGGTCCGAATCCCCTTCCCGTTTCGTAGTGCGCGGCGCTCAGCCGAGGCTCACGTTCGTGCGCGTGAAGCGCCCGTACACGGCGTACAGCACGAGTGTCGCCGCGAGCAGCAGCCCGCCGAGCGCGCACGCCATGCCCCAGTTGATCGTCACGTTCGTGAAGTACGCGACGTAGTAGCTGACCATCTGGTCGTTCGGCCCGCCGAGCAGCGCGGGCGTGATGTAGTAGCCGATCGCGAGGATGAACACGAGCAGCGCGCCCGCGCCGACGCCCGGATAGGTCTGCGGCACGTACACGCGCCAGAACGCGGCGAACGGATGGCTGCCGAGCGATACGGCCGCGCGCTGGTAAGTGGGCGGGATCGACTTCATCACGCTGTACAGCGGCAGGATCATGAACGGCAGCAGGATGTGCGTCATCGAGATGTACACGCCGACGCGGTTGAACAGCAGCGTCAGCGGGTGCGAGATCAGCCCGCTGCCGATCAGCGCCTTGTTGATGAGCCCTTCGCTCTGCAGCAGCACGATCCACGCGGCGACGCGCACGAGCACCGAGGTCCAGAACGGAATCAGCACGAGGATCATCACGAGGTTCGCGCGCCGCTCCGACAGCGTCGAGATCCAGTACGCGAGCGGATAGCCGAGCAGCAGCGCGAACAGCGTGACGGCGATGCCGATCACGAACGTACGGCCGAAGATCGCGAGATAGATCGACTGGTCGGGATCGGCCTGCACGACGTGACCGAAGCCGTCCTGCTTGTGGTCGAGCGCGGCGAGCAGGTAGAACGGCGACACCTGGCTGCCGTTCTTCGCGATCGCCTGCCAGTATGCGACGTCGCCCCAGCGCGAATCGAGGTCGACGAATTTCTCGCGGGTCTGCGCGGGCGTCAGCGCCGCGCCGTTGTCGCCCTTCAGCGGCATCGCGCGCGCCGTCTTCGCGACGAGCGAGCGATAGCCGGGAATCTCGGTGTTCAGGCGCCGCGCGAGCGCACCCATCGCCTCGCTGTCGGCCACCTTCGTCATGTCGGCCGCGAGCGCGACATACGCGGCGTCGGCCGGCGGCGCCTTGCGGTCCCAGCCCGACAGCGCGGCGACCGTATTCGGCAACGCGGTCGCGATCTCCGGGTTCTGCACCGCGCGCGTGAGCAGCGTGCCGATCGGCACGACGAAGATCAGCAGCAGGAAAATCGCGAGCGGCGCGACCAGCAACAGCGCCATCGTGCGCTTGCGGGCCTCGGCGGCCTTCAGCTCGCGCTTGAGCGCGGCGGTCGACGGCGAGGAAGGCGCGATCGTCATCGTATTCAACGGTTCTCTCCGGCCGGGCACGTTCCGGCGGAATGCCGCGCGACACGATCGACGCGTCGCGCGGCCGGTTGCATCAGGACACCTTTCAGGAAGCCTGACCGGTTACTTCGTCGCCCATGCCGCGAAGCGCTGCTCGAGCTCGTCGCTGTGGTCGGTCCAGAAACCGATGTCTTCCAGCACCGCGTTCTTGCCGTTGGCCGGCGAGTTCGGCAGGTTCGCGAGCGTCTTCGCGTCGAGCGACTTGATCGCCGCGACGTTCGCCGGGCCGTACGCGATGTGCTGCGCATAGGCCTGCTGCGGCTTCGGCGTCAGCGAGTACGCGATGTACTGCTCGGCGAGCGCCTTGTTCGGCGAGCCCTTCGGAATCGCCCAGTAGTCGAGGTCGTAGATGCTGCCGTTCCACACGACCTTCAGGTTCTTGCCTTCCTTCTGCGCGGCGTCGATGCGGCCGTTGTACGCGGTCGACATCACGACGTCGCCGGCGACGAGGAACTGCGGCGGCTGCGCGCCGGCTTCCCACCACTGGATGTACGGCTTCAGCTCGTCGAGCTTCTTGAACGCGCGGTCCTGGCCGGCCTTCGTGCCGAGCACCTTGTACACGTCCTTCGTCGCGACGCCGTCGGCCATCAGCGCGAATTCGAGGTTGTAGCGGGCGCCCTTGCGCATCCCGCGCTTGCCGGGGAATTTCTTCACGTTCCAGAAATCGGCCCAGCCGGTCGGCGCCGACTTCAGCTTGTCCGCGTTGTACGACAGCGCGGTCGACCACACGAAGAAACCGACGCCGCACACCTGCGGCGCTTCCGGAATCAGGTCGGATTTCTTCGCGATCTTCGACCAGTCGAGCTTCTCGTACAGGCCTTCGTCGCAGCCGCGGTTCAGGTCGCCCGATTCGACTTCGACCACGTCCCAGTTGACGTGCTTCGCCTCGACCATCGCCTTCACCTTCGCCTGCTCGCCGTTGTACTCGACGGCCGTGACCTTGTTGCCGGTCGCCTTCTCGAACGGCTGGTTGAACGCGACTTTCTGCGCGTCGCCGTTCGCGCCGCCGAAGTTGACGACCGTGAGTTCCGCAGCCGATGCCGATGCACCGACCGCGATCAGTGCCAGCGCGAGTGCCGTGCGGCGTGCAGTAAAGCTTGCTCGTTTCATGATGGTTCCTCTCCTCTCGTGGTGGAAATGGGCTTTGTTGTTGACGACGTGCTGCGGAAAAGCGGGGAAACCGGGATCACGCGAACACGCGCAGGTGTTCGGGCGAGAACGCGAGCGAGACCGGCGCGCCGGGCGAGAACGCGTCGAGCGCGCCCGTGCCCAGCGGCACCTTCACGAAGCATTCGTCCTGGCCTGGCAGCGCACAACGCATGCGCACGTGATCGCCGAAATAGATGAGGCTGCGCGCTTCGCCGCTCAGGCGGTTCGCGGCGGCGCCGTTGACGTGGCCGCTGGCCGCGAGGCTCATGCGTTCGGGGCGGATGCACGCGACGGCCGACGCGCCCTCGGCGGCTTCGCCGATATGGCGGCCGACGAGCTTCGTGCCGTCGTCGAGCCGGAATTCGCAGAATTCGCCGTCGACGCGTGCGATGGTGCCGCGCAGCCGGTTGCTGTCGCCGATGAAGTTCGCGACGAATTCGTTGCACGGCGATTCGTACAGGCGGTCCACGGTGTCGAGCTGCTGCACGATGCCCTTGTCGAACACGGCGACGCGGTCGGACATCGTCAGCGCCTCGCCCTGGTCGTGCGTCACGTACACGAAGGTCACGCCGAGCTTTTCGTGCAGCGCCTTCAGTTCGTACTGCATGTGTTCGCGCAGCTGCTTGTCGAGCGCGCCGAGCGGCTCGTCCATCAGCACCAGCTTCGGCTCGAACACGAGCGCGCGCGCCAGCGCAATGCGCTGCTGCTGGCCGCCCGACAACTGCGCCGGATAGCGTTTCGCGAAGCGCTCCATCTGCACCATCTTCAGCGCGTGCGCGACGCGCTCCGCGCGTTCGCCGGCCGGCAGCTTGCGCACGGTCAGCGGATACGCGACGTTCTGCTCGACCGTCAGGTGCGGGAACAGCGCGTAGTTCTGGAACACCATGCCGATGTTGCGCTTGTGCGGCGGCACGTTGTTCAGCAACTCGCCGTCGAGGCGGATCTCGCCGCCGGTCGGGAATTCGAAGCCGGCCAGCATCATCAGGCAGGTGGTCTTACCCGAACCCGACGGCCCGAGCAGCGTCAGGAATTCCCCTCGGTGGATGTCGAGGTCGAGCGATTTGACGACCAGCGTTTCCCCGTCGTAGGTCTTCCGCACGCCGCGAAAGCTGACGATCACATCATCGGACTTCATCGTGGCTGTCCCCTTGCTTCGCGACAAATGATTTTGAGATGCGAGCCACTATACGGTGCGCACGGTTCTATACTAGGGAACCATTTCAATATTCCAAGTAGGACCACTTTGGATACCGTGATCGTCGCCGACTGGCTCTCCGGCCGTCTCGACCGCAGCTCGCCGGAGCCGATGTACCGGCAGTTGCTGCAGCTGATGCAGCAGGCCATCCTGACAGGGGAATTAGGGCCAGGGACGAAACTGCCGAGTTCGCGCACGCTCGCGGGCGACCTGTCGATCGCGCGCAATACCGTGCTGCACGTGTACGACCAGCTGACGGCAGAAGGCTACGTGCTGACGACGACCGGCAGCGGCACCTATGTGGCCGACACGCGGCCGGACGCCGCGGCAATCCATGCACCGGGCGCGGCGCCGCCGCCATCGGCCGCCGACGGACTGCCGCCGCCGGACGCGCAGGGCAGCCTGTCGACGCGCGGCCGGCAGTTGATCGCGCACGCGGGCGTATCGCGGCGCCAGTGGGGTGCGTTCATGCCGGGCGTGCCGGACGTGTCGGAATTCCCGAGCCGCACGTGGAGCCGCCTGCAGGCGCGGCTGTGGAAGGAAGCCAATCCCGAGCTGCTGACGTACGCGCCGGGCGGCGGCTACCGGCCGTTGCGGCGCGCGCTTGCCGACTACCTGCGCGTCGCGCGCTCGGTCAAATGCTCGCCGGACCAGGTGATCATCACGACGGGCATCCACCAGTCGATCGATCTCGCGGTGCGGCTGCTGTCCGACATCGGCGATCGCGCGTGGGTCGAGGAGCCGTGCTACTGGGGCGTGCGCAGCGTGCTGCAGGCGGCCGGCCTCGCGCTCGCCCCGGTGCCGGTCGACCAGGAAGGGCTCGACCCGCGCGCGAGCGACATGCAGCATCCGCCGCGGCTCGTGCTCGTCACACCGTCGCACCAGTACCCGCTCGGCATGGTGATGAGCCTCGCACGGCGCCGGATGCTGCTCGAATACGCGCGCCAGCACCGCTGCTGGATCATCGAGGACGACTACGACAGCGAATTCCGCTACGGCAGCCGGCCGCTCGCGTCGCTGCAGGGGCTCGACGACGGCGGCCGCGTGATCTACGTCGGCAGCCTCGGCAAGATGCTGTTCCCGGGGCTGCGGATGGGCTACATGGTCGTGCCCGAACATCTGGTCGATACGTTCCGCACCGGGCTGTCCGAGCTGTACCGCGAAGGCCAGCTGATGCAGCAGGCCGTGCTCGCCGAATTCATCATGGACGGTCACCTCACCTCGCACGTCAGACGAATGCGCACCCTGTACGGCGAGCGCCGGCAACTGATGATCGACGCGATCCGCACGCGCTTCGGCGACGCGCTCCCGGTGATGGGCGACGAGGCCGGCCTGCATCTGGTGCTCGGCCTGCCCGACGCATGCGACGATCGCGCGGTCACGCAGAGCGCGTTCGACGCGGGCGTGATCGTTCGGCCGCTCACGAGCTACTACAGCAACCTCGACACCGCGCGGCAGGGCCTGCTGCTCGGCTATGCGTGCGTCCCGCACGAAAGCATCGGGCCCGCGTTCGACACGCTCGCCGATACCATCGAGCAACATCTGCCGCGCGACATCACACGCGCCGCATAAAGCCGCATAAGGCCGCATCAGACCGCCCCCACCCAGGGCCGCCCGCGTCATTGCATGCTGCCGGCCCCGCGATCGAGCGATGCCGCGCGCACGGCTTCGCCGGGCTTCGTGAACACGCGTTGCCGCAAGGCGGCGATCCGCGCGTCGCGGTCCTGCGGCGACAGGCCGGCCGATTCGATCTGCGCGCGCTGCGCCGCATAGTCCGCGTAGCGGCTCTGCCACGACGCGTCGTCCTGCTGCATCTGCGCGACGCGCGCGGCGGCCTCGGGGCCGAGCGTCTGCGTCAGCTGCGCGCGCATTGCGTCGGGTGTCGCGCCGCGCTTCTGCAGTTGAGCGATCTGGTCGATCGCGGCGCGCTGCCGGTCGATCCGCTGCTGCGCCGCCCGCTCGTCGGCCGGCATCTGCTGCTCCAGCGCCGCGAGCCGCTCGGCCTTCTGCGCATCGGTCAGCGAGCGATCCTGAGTGATCTTCAAGCGTGCGAGGTCGTAGCGCTGCCGCCACTGCTCCGCGCCGAAGAACGGCTGGCTCCAGTCGCCGAGCGTGCGGGACGCGATCGACGCACGCTGATCGAGCGCGAGCTGCAGCGCGCCCAGGTCGGACTTGTCGACCGCGCCGGCATCGCGCAGTTTCGCGAGCGCATCCAGATACGCGCGATAGCGGTGCCACACGTCGAGCGCCTCGGCCTGCGCCGCCGTGCCGTCGAGCTGCGCGGCGATTTCGCGCGCGACGAACGCATCGAGCGCGGTCGCGCTCAAATCGCTCTGCGCCGTCAGGCAATAGTCGAAGAAATCGCGCACCGCGCGCGACTTCGCGAGATGGCCGCCGGCGTCGAGCGGCAGCCGCGGCGCGCTGGAACCGGCCAGCGACGGCGGCAGGCCCGCGCTCGCCAGCACGGCCGCCTGCGGCGAGGCGGCAGCCGCGCCCGCCACCGCCGCGTCCGGTGCGTCACCGGCGGCGACCGACCCGTGATGCCGGCCCGCTCCGCTCCACATCGCGACGCCGGCGATCGCCGCCAGCCCCACGACACCGTAGACCGCTGCGCGCCGCGCCAGCGGCGCGCGCCCTTCACGTGCCGTCATCGATTACACGCCCGCGCGCTGCAGCCGGTTCGCATGCGTGCGGATCACCGCGACCGGATCTTCCGCATACGCGCCGCGCACGCCGAGCAGCTGGTTGATCTCGTCGATGTGGTTCCACTTGTAGCTCGTGCTCAGCACCTTGCCGTACAGCGCGCTGCACTTCGACACGAGCCCGTCGTTCTGGCCCGACCCGCGGTTGATCATCACCGTGCCGGTGCCCAACAGCGCGAGCGTCGACAGGTCGAGCGCGTTTGCAGGATCGATGAGCGGAATGGTGCTCGCGTCCGTCGCGCCCGTCACGCCGAGCACCGAAAGCGTCGGCTGGATCGCGGTGCCGGCCCACGAATACAGCAGATGCGTGTTGCCGCCGACCGTCTCCGTCGCCGCGCCGGTTTGGCAGCTGCCCGGCGCGCCCAGGCCCGCGCTCGGATAGTTCCGGTTGTAGGTCGCCGCCTGCGCGGTCGTCAGCGTCTTCAGCGATGCGAGCGCGTCCTGGTTCGTGTTGTGACTACTGTTCGTCAGGATCCCGAACACATTGACGAACGCGGCGATCACCGTCGACGACAGCCCGGTCGGATCGTACGCGAGCACGCTCTGCACGAAGTCCGCGAACTCGGAGCCGCGATGCGGCGTGCCGATCGTCGTCACCGACGCGACGAGATCGGGCGCGACGGCCGCGACATAGCGCGAGGTCAGCCCGCCCTGGCTGTGACCGACGAGATTGACCTTGGTCGCCCCCGTCGCGGCGAGCACCGTCTTCACGTAGGCGAGCAACTGTTCGCCGCGGCCGTTCGGGCCGTCGTCGCTCTGGAAGCCGGACAGGTTCGCGACGTAGACGGTCGCGCCGTGCTGCTGCAGATCCTCCTGGATGCCGTACCAGTACTCGAGCACGCCGGCGTACTTGTCGGTGCCCGTGAGCCCGTGCACGAGGATGATCGGATAACGCGTCGCCGCGTAGTTGTCGGCGGGCGCGGTCGCCGCCATCGCCGAGCGCGTCGTCGCGAGTGTCGTCAGCGCGGTCGTCGCCGCGAACGGTGCGACGCTCATCGCGCATGCCACTGCCCCTGCCATTACCCTGGAACGCATCGATCTGGCCATGCATGTTCTCCTGATTATTGTGCTGCCGGTGCGAATGACACCGGATCGACACGCACGCCGCATCGCGCGCATCGTGTGCGTCGAATGCGGGAGTGAATCACGAGTCGCGAACGTTTGCGCCCTGACTAGATACGGTTCTCTAATCGGTTGACGCGCCCCGCCCGTTCGGGCGGGGCCGCGTTCACGCGCAGGCATGCTGCAATGCACACGCGCCGCGCGCTACAGCTTCGCGCTCACGCGCACCCACGCGGTCCGGCCCGGTTCCATCACCGGCGCGTTCGCCGGATAGCCGAAGCCCGCGTTGCCGGCAAGGTTCAGATGTTCGGTGTAGGCCTTGTTCAGCACGTTGTCGACGCCGACCGAGACCTGCACGGTCTTGCTGACGTTGTATTGCGTGTGCAGCGACAGCACGCCGAATCCGGCGCTCGGGCCGAAGTCCTTGCCGACCACGTTGCCCTCGTTCAACGCATAACGATGCTGCGGCGCAACGATCCGCCACAGGCCGCCGGCCGACCATGCGCCGCGCGTGTATTCGAGCCCGATGCGCGCCTCGAGCGGCGGCATCTGCGGCAGCGGATCGCCGCTCGCCACGTTGCGCCCCCACGCATACGCGAGCGACGTCTCGACGCGCAAGGGCGCCACCGGCCGCCACGACACGCCCGCTTCCCCGCCCATGATCTGCGCGTTGACGTTGGTCGCCTGCGTGGTCGCACCCATCATGCCGGCCGCGTAGTTGAACAGGATGAAGTCCTGCACGTAGCCCGCATACGCCGACACCCACGCGTCGAACCGGTCGCTCTTGTACTGCGCGCCGATGTCGACCTGCGTGGTCTTCTCCGGCTGCACCGCCGAGAACGCGTTGACCGAACCGGCCGGCCCGCGCGTCGCGGAGAACAGTTCCCAGTAGTCGGGATAACGCTCGGCATGACCGATCCCCGCGTACCACGTGACGGGCAGCGACGCGAGATCGCGCTCGTAGCGCACGAAGCCGCTCGGCAACACGCGCGAGCGATCGTCGTCGAAGGTCGGGTTCGGCTTGCTCATCATCATCCCGCTCTTCATCGCGCGCTTGTCGCGAGCGCCGGCGTAGTCGATGCGCGCGCCGCCGATCACGCGCGACACTTCGCTCGCATACCACGTCAGCTCGCCGAACGCGCCCGCGTTCCACATCATCGCCTGCGCGTCCCACGGCTGGTCGCGGTAGTTCTGCTGCCCCATCGACGAGCGCGAGTCGAGCCGGTTCGATTGCGCGTCGACACCCGTCACGAGCTTGAAGTCGTCGCCGAAACGGAACGTCGCGGCCGCGCGCGCCCCGACCGTACGGCGCCGCACGTCGGCCGCCATCCGCATCGGCATGCTGCTCGACGGGTCGGGCTGCCGCAACGTGTAGTTGTCCATCACGTGATCGGCTTCGTTGTAGTACACGCGCGCCTCGATCCGGTCGAGCACGTCGCCGAGGTGGCGCTTGTCGAACGACAGCCCGAACGTCTCGCGGCGGAAATGCGCGCCGTCCATTCCGCGGCCCGCGTAACGCGCATAGCCGTCGCCGGTGCCGGCGGTCAGCTCGACACGCGTGTGGTCGTCGGGGGTCCAGCCGAGCGCCGCGTCGGCGTTCCACTTGTCCCACTGCGACGGCACCGTGTTGCCGTTGCCGTCCTTGTAGTCCTGCGAATGCGCGTGGTTCGCGCTCACGCGGCCGTAGACGTCCGGCGTGCCGGCCGTCAGATCGAGGTTCTGGTCGTTGCGGCCGAACGATCCGCCGACCAGGCTGCCGTCGAAGCGCATGCCCGGCCGCTCGAAACGCGGCGTCACGCGCTCGAACAGCACGGTGCCGGCCGATGCGCCGGGACCGTACAGCACGGTCTGCGGCCCCTTCACGACGGTGACCTTGTCGTAGCTTTCCGGCGCGATGTACGACGTCGGCGCATCCATCCGGTTCGGGCATGCGCCGAGCGTCGGCATGCCGTTCGCCAGGATGTTCAGCCGCGAACCGAACATCCCGCGCAGCACGGGGTCGCCGTTCGTGCCGCCGCTGCGGATCGACGTGAAGCCGGGAATCGTCTTCAGGTAATCCGCGCCGTCGCTGGCGGGCAGCGGCTGGCGCGGCGCCTTCGGATCCGTGACGACGACGAGCGGCGTCGACAGCGGCGACGCGACGACCTCGACGGGCGGCAGCGGCACGGCCGACTCGTTCACGGGCGCGACGTCCGCACGCGCCGTTTCGGCTGCCGCGGCAGTCGCGGCCAGCGCGCCGACGGCCAGCGCGGGCACGGCAAGTTTCAACATTCGCGGCACGCGCCGCGCACGGGTATTGCGTGACGCCCGCGGCGCACGCAACTGGAAATGGGTCATGATCGAAAGCCCGAGTGACGCCCTCCACGCGGCCGCGACGGGCCGCACGGATATCGGCGGGAGTAGGAACGGAGAACAGCGCGTCAGGCGCGCTCGGGCGGTGCGCGTGGATACGCGCGCGGATAGCGGTCGGCGCGCGCCGCGACGACAGGCGGCGCGGCGGCGGAAACGAAAACGGCGGGAACGGAAGCGAACGACGCGGCGGCAGGCGCGCCGAGCGCGGGGCTATGAGCGAAGAAACCGCAGTAGCCGCACGCGTCGAGATGCAGCGCATGATCGTGCATGCCGCGCGCATCGGCCGGCCGATGCGCGCCATGCTCCGTACTGCAGACGATTGCGTCCGGCGTGGCCGCCTGCGCGATGCGCCACTGCGACACCAGCGGCGCCGCGATCGCGATCCAGATCGCGAGCACGCCGAGCCAGGCGGTCAGGTGACGATGTCGATGCAGCATGCGCGGCGGCGAGTAAGCGGAATGTAAAAGCAGCCGAGATGTTACAGAATGTTCACCGCGATGGCCAGTCACCCATGCCGGTAAACGGAGCGAGGGCGCATGGTTGTCGACACAACCATGCGCCCCCGCCCGCGAGACGCGCCATGCACGCGGCGATCAGGGCGCCATGCGCCGCAGCACGTCGTCGCGCCGGATGAAGTGGTGGTACAGCGCGGCCAGCGCATGCAGGCCGATCACGAAGTAGAACGCGTTGCCGATCAGTTCGTGCGCTTCCTTGATCGTCGGCCGCAGCGCCTTGTCGGGGCCGACCAGCGTGAACGACACGCCGAGCCAGTCCAGCGACACCGGCTTGCCGCCCAGGTTGATCATCATGATGCCGAGCAGCGGCTGCGCGAGG
Organism: Burkholderia sp. YHN3-13; assembly: GCF_055810675.1. NCBI lineage: Bacteria > Pseudomonadati > Pseudomonadota > Betaproteobacteria > Burkholderiales > Burkholderiaceae > Burkholderia > Burkholderia sp. YHN3-13. Next base: position 378,363 of record NZ_JBVVNQ010000001.1, read on the forward strand.
ATGAACACGTAGAGCGCGACATGCGCGAGCTTCGACAGCCAGCGCAGCAGCGCCGCCTGCGGCACCGCTTCCGGCACGCGGCTGACGACGCGCCACAGCACGCGCAGCACCGACAGCACGAGTACGAACGTACCGGCGGTGAGGTGCACGTTCATCCAGAACGCGCGGCTGTCGCTGCCCTTCGGGCCGCGGATCTCGATGGCCAGGTAGGCCAGCGCCACCAGCACGAAGATGGCCCAGTGGAAGAAGATCGCGGGCGAGCTGTAGCGCGTCTGTTTCGCGAGGATGTTTCTCATGCGTCGTCTCGTGTTGTATGCGGGGAGGCGCGCGGGCGGCAAGCGGCCCCGCGCCCGACAAAGCTTTCGCGATTGTAGCCGCACGGGCGTCCGGTTTTACGCGGCGCGGTCAAATATCCGACGAATCGCCGGCGCGCCCCTCATATGGAAAGTCCGCATCGCGCACGCAAACGGCTGTGGCACGATGAAGCTTTGGTGCGACGGCGCGCGGGCATCATGAGCAAGGCGTTCTTCGTTGCGGCCTATCGGCTGACCGCCGCGTTGCTCGCGGTATCCACCACGCTGCACAGCGTCGCCGACTACTGGCGCCTGCCGGACTTCCATCTCGGCAACTATCTCAGCTACTTCACGCAACTGAGCAGCCTCTACGCGGCCGCGATGCTGGCCGCGGGCCTCTGGCGCATCGCCCGCCCCGGCTCGGCCCGCTACGAATCGATGCGCGGCGCCGCCGTGCTGTACGTGCTGATCACCGCGATCGTCTACGAACTCCTGCTGGCGCGGCTCGATGCGCTGCGCCATGTCACGCCGGCGTTCAACAACTGGGTGCTGCACCGGATCGTGCCGCTCGTGATGCTGTGCGACTGGCTGTACGTGGAACCGCGCCGGCCGATCGCGCGAAGCAGCGCGTTCGCGTGGCTCGGTTTTCCGGTCGTCTATCTCGGCTATACGCTCGTGCGTGGCGCGTTCGAGAACTGGTATCCCTACCCGTTCGTCGATCCGCGGCCGCACGGCTACCTGCCGGTCGCGATCCAGTGTTCGCTGATCGCGCTTGGCGCGGCGGCGCTCGCGCTGGGTATCCGCTGGCTCGGCAACCACGCTAGACAGTCCGGTACCGCGACGCTCGGGGAAGGATGAAGGCGGGAGCGTGTGCGCCGCCCGGCGCACACGGGGTCATGCAGGCCGTCAGCCGCCGTTGCGCGGCAGGAAGTTCATCGGATCGACGACCTTGCCGTTCTGGCGGACTTCGAACTCGAATGTCGATCGACCGCTCGCGTCGGTGCCCATCTCGGCGACCGGCTGGCCCTGGCGGACCGCGTCGCCTTCGTTGACGAGCAGCTTGCCGTTGTGCCCGTAGGCCGTGATGAGGCCGTTGTCGTGCTTCAGGATCACGAGCGGGCCGTATGCCTTGACGCCGGACCCGGCGTAAACCACCCGCCCGTTCGCCGCGGCCCGCACCGAGTGGTCGGGCCCGGACGCGGCGATCACGACGCCGCGTGTCTTGCCGGCCGCGAACGGCGTCGCGACGACGCCGGTTGCCGGCCACGCGAGCGAGCCCGGCGCGGCCGCGGCGGGCGGCTGCCCGGGCGACGGCGCGGCGGACGGCGGCGCCACGCGCAGCACCTGGCCGGGCGACACGGCGTCGGTCGGCGCCATGTGATTCCAGCTGGCCACGTCCTGCACGCGTTGCCCGTAGGCACTCGCGATGCCCGCGAGCGTATCGCCCGGGTTCACGCGGTAATAGCCGGCGATCACGCCCGGCGTCGCAGCCGACATCGGGGTCGACTGGCGCGCCGGTTGCCAGTTGTCGGTCCACGGCGTCAGCGTACAGCCCGACAGCGCGACGGCGGCAGCGACGAGCGCCGCCTGCGGCAACCAGCGCGTCAGCGCATCGTGGATGGGAATAGTTTCTCTCAAGGGTCCTCCCGGATTTGCGTCGCGACGCCGCCCACCGCCCCCCGGTGCGCGACGCACGATGTCCGGCCGGACGGCCGGACCAATCAGTATCCGACCGCTCGCGCGGCCGTCAGTTTCCACAGCGGAACGTCCGCGCGAAGGGGCTCACCGGCCCCTTTTTCGCACTTTCCAGTGTCGTCCCGACCGGCAAAGATACCATTTGTCGCGGTCAGGACCGCGTCGGCTGCCGGTTCCGGCAACAATCTTGCAGCGCCGCGCGGGCGTGGCGGCGGCCTGCGAGCCGCGCCGGGCGGGCCGTCCGGCGGGCTTCAAGCGGGCTTCGGGCGGGTTTTCCACCCGCGCCGCCGCATGCGCAGCCCATCCCGTCGCCGTCACATTCCCCGCTTCGATCGCCGCCTATACTCGGTGATGCAGCGCGATCCAATGACAACGAGGAGCATGACAATGAACAACGCGACGTTTCTTTCCGTGCAGCTCGACGCCGACGATTTCGCCGGCTCCAGCGGCCTGGTCGAACTGCTCAACCGGCACCTGCTGTTCGCGACCGATGTCGCCGAAGCGGCCGATGCGCTCGTCCAGCTGGCGAGCGTCGCGCACATGACGGGCGCCACGCGCCACAGCGTCGAGCTGCCGATCCTCGCGATCGAACGGCTGCGCGACGCACTCGACACGCTGAGCGGCTACGATGAAACGTGGCTGCAGGTGCTGGAACCGGCCGAAGCGCTGTTCCGCGATATCGGGCGCGGCCGCCGCCCGCTGCATTGAGCGCCGGCGCGTCACGCGCCGCCAATGAAAACAGCCCGCCGTTCCGCATGACGGAACGACGGGCTGTTTGTACTACAGAGGGTCGGATCCGGCCGCCGGGGCGGCCGCACCATTAACGACCCTTGTAGACCGGTGCGCCGTCAGCGATACGCTTGACTTGCCAGCCGGTCTTTGCAGCAGCCGGAGCGCCCGATTCTTGCGCGGCGGCCGGTTGCGCGCCGTAGCCGGTCGTGTCGGCAGCGGCAACGTTTTGTTGCGGGTTCAGACGTGCTTCGGCAGCCTGGATGCCTTCCGGGTAGTTCGTGCGGTCGCTGCCCAGCTTGTAGCCGGCCTGCTGGACGGCGACGAGATCGGCCTTCACCTGTGCACGGGTGACGGGCGCGTTTTGGGCAAACGAGACGGCGGGAACGGCGAGGACAGCAGCTGCGGCGAACGTTGCGATCAGCGATTTCATGATTACCTCCGGGATTTTTTTGCTCCGCCGCACACACCATGTCTGCAGCGATGGAACAGAGTTTAGTCCCGGCAGCACCTAGGGAAAACCATGAAAGAACGAAAACACTGTTTCCCCGGAGCCAACAATGTCGGCATCCGGGATAGAAAAACCCTATTCAAAGAATAGATTTTCGCAACAATGCCGCCCCCACGCGCCGGTTACGACCAGTTCGCGTGGAAGCTGCCCGGCTGGTCGGTACGCTCGAACGTATGCGCGCCGAAGAAGTCGCGCTGCGCCTGCACGAGGTTCGCCGGCAGCCGCTCGGAACGGTAGCTGTCGAAGTACGCGACCGCCGACGCGAACGCCGGGACCGGCACGCCGGCCTTGACCGCGGCGACCACGACGTCGCGCAGCGCCGTCTGGTAGTTCGCGGCGATGTCCTTGAAGTACGGGTCGAGCAACAGGTTCGCGAGCGCCGGATCCTTCGCGTAGGCGTCGGTGATCTTCTGCAGGAAGCGCGCGCGGATGATGCAGCCCGCGCGGAAGATCTTCGCGATCGTCCCGAGATCGAGGTTCCAGCCGTACTCTTCCGACGCCGTGCGCAGTTGCGCGAAGCCCTGCGCGTACGAGATCACCTTGCTCAGGTACAGCGCGCGGCGCACCGCTTCGACGAACGCGGCGCGATCGCCGTCGAACGGCGCGGCGGCCGGGCCCGACAGGATCTTGCTGGCCGCGACGCGCTCGGTCTTCAGCGACGACAGCACGCGCGCGAACACCGACTCGGTGATGAGCGGCAGCGGCACGCCGAGATCCAGCGCGTTCTGGCTCGTCCACTTGCCGGTGCCCTTCTGCGCGGCGCGATCGAGGATCACGTCGACGAGGTGCTTGCCGGTCTCCTCGTCCTTCTTGCCGAAGATCTTCGACGTGATCTCGATCAGGTAGCTGTCGAGTTCGCCCTGGTTCCATTCGGTGTACACCGCGCCGAGTTCGTCGTTGGTCAGGCCCGCGACGTCCTTCAGCACCGAGTAGCTTTCGGCGATCAGCTGCATGTCGCCGTATTCGATACCGTTGTGGACCATCTTCACGTAGTGGCCCGCACCGTCCGGGCCCATGTACGCGACGCACGGCTCGCCGTCCGACGGCGCCTTCGCGGCGATCTGCTTGAGGATCGGCTCGACGAGGTCGTACGCGTCGCGCTGGCCGCCGGGCATGATCGACGGGCCGCGCAGCGCGCCCTCCTCGCCGCCCGACACGCCGGTGCCGATGAAGTGCAGGCCCGACTGCGCGAGTTCCTGGTTGCGGCGGATCGTGTCGGTGAAGTGCGTATTGCCGCCGTCGATCAGCACGTCGCCCTTCTCGAGCAGCGGCTTGAGCGACGCGATCGTCGCATCGGTCGCCTCGCCGGCTTTCACCATCATCAGGATCCGGCGCGGCGTTTCCAGCGACGCGACGAATTCTTCGAGCGTATAGGTCGGCACCAGGTTGCGGCCGGGGAATTCGGCGATCAGTTCGTCGGTTTTCTCGCGGCTGCGGTTGTACACCGACACCGCGTAACCGCGGCTCTCGATATTGAGTGCGAGATTGCGGCCCATCACCGCAAGTCCGATCACACCGATTGCTTGTTTGCCCATTAGTCAATTCTCCGGAAAAAACGGGGCGCGACCCGAACCGGGCCGCGCGCACAGGCGAAAGGATAGTGGAAACCCGGCGTCGATGCGCGCCGGCGTGTCATTGCTCCGCGTGCGGCAACCGCCGGAACACGACGCTCAGGTTGTTCGCCGGCATCTCGACGACCTCGATACAGTCGAGCCCGCGATCGAGGCCGAGCGCGACGACGGTCTCGAGATCGCGCACGCCCCACGACGGGTCGCGGCTGCGCAGCTGCAGGTCGAATGCCTCGTTCGACGGCGCCGTGTGCCGGCCTTCGCGGCGGTACGGACCGTACAGGAACAGCACGCCGCCCGGCCGCAGCAGCCGCGCCGCGCCCGCGAACAGCGCTTCCGTGCAGGCCCACGGAGAAATGTGAATCATGTTGATGCAGACGATCGCGTCGAGCATCGCGACCGGCCACGATGCCTCGCGCACGTCGAACGCCAGCGGCCCGGCGACGTTCGCGAGGCCCGCATGCGCGATCCACGCGGCGATCGAGTGCCGCGCCTGTTCGTCGGGGTCGCTCGGCTGCCAGCGCAGGCCCGGCAACGCCTGTGCGAAGTGGACGACATGCTGGCCGGTGCCGCTCGCGATTTCGAGCACGCTGCCGCTCGCCGGCAGCACGCGGCGCAATACGTCGAGGATCGGCCCGCGGTTGCGTTCGACCGCGGGCGCCAGCAACCGCGCGGCGGGATCGGGCGAAGACGGGGCGCCGGTCACGATGCATGCTCCACGGGGTTGCCGCCAAGCCCCAGACGGGCCGTCAGTGCGTCGAGCGCCGGCGCGCAACGCGCCTCGACCTTCAGCGTGAGGATCGGATCGGCGCGCGTATGGCCGAGATTGAGCGCGGCGACCGGCTTGTGCTGCGCCTGCGCCCACACGCAGAAGCGGTAGCCGGAATACACCATCAGCGACGAACCGACGACGAGCAGCGCATCGGCCGCGTCGAGCGCCTGCGACGCCAGCGCCACGCGTTCGCGCGGCACGTTCTCGCCGAAGAATACGACCGCCGGCTTCAGCAAGCCGCCGCATGCGGGACAGGCCGGCACCCGGAACGTGTCGAGCGCGGCCCATTCGAGGTGCGCGTCGCCGTCCGCGGCCGGCTCGGCCTGCGCGCCCAGCAGGTCGGGATTGTCGGCCTCGAGCACCGTCTGGATCGTCGCACGCGCATGGTGTGCGCCGCATTCGAGACAGGTCACGCCGTGGATCCCGCCGTGCAGTTCGATCACGTCGTCGCTGCCCGCGCGCTGATGCAGGCCGTCGACGTTCTGCGTGACGAGGCGCTCGATCCGGCCCGCGCCGCCGAGCCGCGCCAGCGCGGCGTGCGACCCGTTCGGTTGCGCGCGGCCGACGACGGGCCAGCCGATCATGCTGCGCGCCCAGTAACGCCGCCGCGCGGCATCGGAACCGAGGAATTCGTGAAGCTGGATCGGCGGCGAGCGCATCCACTGGCCATTGCGGTCGCGATAGCCGGGAATGCCGGAATCGGTGCTGATGCCCGCGCCGGTCAGCACGAGCAGGCGCGGATGCCGCTCGACGAACGCGTGCAGCGCATCGAGCGCGGCCGGGTCGACGCCGGCGGTTGAGGAGTCGTGCAAGGCTGTGTCGTTCATGTTGGCAACGCGTGATCGGGCGCGGGGGCCGGCCGTGCGACCGCACGAGCGGCCCGCGCGCCAACACATGATACATAACGCCGCCCGATCCAGCCGGCGGCCCCGGGGGCAAAACCGGCGCACAAAAAAAGACGCCCATTCGCCGCTCGGCGATGGGCGCTTCAACAATTGATCCATCGGGGTAGTGGATCAACTGACAGCACAAAGTTGCGACGTCCGCCATGCAGCCACCGGCGAACGCTTCCCCTGGACTACGCGTGTTCCACGATGCTGCGCCGCGTCGCGCCACCGGCGCTTCCGTGCGGTCCGGGTCAGGTCCGCCACGCCGCAACGCGCGGCGCGCGAACGCATCCGCCACGCGACGACTCGCGTTGCGCGACGGCATGACGGTCCGGGATCCAGGCCGGTGCCATCCGCATGCATTCGGGGCTCATCCCCGACGGCCGACCGTCGCCGGTCGGCCTCGTGCATCCCGCGTGCACGTCGTCGTTCAGAACGAACCCGATTGCTCGGATGGAACGGAAAGCCGCGCGCTCACGTCGCCGCACGTAACGGCGAAGCGAATACCCTGGCAGGTCGGCGATTCATGTTTGCAACACGCCACGTTGCGATTCGGTCTCTTTTCATTCTCTTGTCCCCGTCTCCGATGCGTCCGACCTACTGAAGCGATCGCCGGGCCGACTACGCCCCCGCGATCACACTCACGGCCCCTACAGATATGCAAGGAGCGCACCATGCTTCGCGCGGCAAGGCCGCGCGGGCACCTGCAAGGCGGTCCGAAAGGATCGCGCACCGTCAGGAAGCGCGAACGTTTCGAAACTGAAACGCCCGCCGGCACGGGGCGATGGCCGGCCTTGCGCGTGGTCGCGCTGCAGCGGGCACCCGGGCGGGGACCGGCGCGTTGCGTCCGCGCGCCGCGGACAATCGTCCTACCATCGTCGCGCCCCGGCCTCGCTCGGCACGGCGTGACGCTGCGAATCGCGTAGCGCCGGGGACGGCGCATGTCGCACGGCTCGCGCGTTGCGCAAACACGCTAGCATTCGGACACGGAACGCCGCGCGTCCGCTTTTGCATCGCCCTCGAGGATCCGCCATGACCACGCCCGCCCCTGCCCGCCCCGACGTCGCTCGTCGCGTCTTTTCGGACGGACGGTTATCGATCGGCCTCACGCTGCCGCTGCTCCGCAGCGGCCGTATCGTCGCCGACTTCAACGAGCAGCTCGAACTCGCCGAGCTGGCCGATACACTCGGCTTTCGCGCACTGTGGATTCGCGACGTGCCGTTGAACAGCGCCGACTACCCGGACCCGGTCGGCCATCTCGACCCGTGGGTGCTGCTCGGTGCACTGGCATCGCGCACGCGGCGGATCGCACTGGCAAGCGGCGCGATCGTACTGCCGCTGCGACATCCGCTGCACATCGCGAAAGGCGCGCTGTCGGTCGCGACGCTGTCGGGCGGACGTTTCATCCTCGGGCTCGGCTCCGGCGACCGGCCGCCCGAATACGCGGCGTTCGGCATCGACGCGGAAACGCGTCGCGACCGCTACCGCGCACACTGGGAGGTCGTCGCGGCCGCGCTGGGCATACCGTCACGCGTGCTGCCCGACCAGGCGCCGCCCGACGCCCCCGAATTCACGCTGCTGCCGAGCGGCGACGATGCGGTGCCGATGCTCGCGGTCGGCTCGGGCGGACAAAGCGTCGACTGGATCGCGCGACACGCGATCGGCTGGATGACGTACCACCGCGATCCGGACACGCAGCGCGCCCGCCATTCGATGTGGCGCGCGGCGGTCGACCGGCTTCCCGCGCCGGAATTTCGCGCGTTCGGCGTGTCGATGCGGCTCGACCTCGCCGCGGACCCCGATGCGCCGGCCACCGCGCTGTCGCTCGGCTACGCAACCGGGCGCCGTGCGCTGGTCGACATCCTGCAGGACATGCGTGCGGCGGGCACGCATCATGTCACGCTGAACCCGGGATCGGACCGACCCGTGCGCGAGGTCATCGAGGAAATCGCCGAACACGTGCTGCCGGTCTTGCACGACGAACATGCCTGATTCATCAGGAAACCGAATTTATCCGATGCGTCGCACATGATCGGGCGAATGCGCACGTGGCAGGGGATTGCCCGTGCCCGACGGCAAACGGGCGTGACAGGCATCTTGCGATTCGGCAAGCCGTGCCCGCCCGATTGCCGGACCATCTGGAGCCGGCACCGGAGATTTGCCTGCGCGAGCGCACTGCAAACGCCCGCGCCGCCTTGGGGATGCCCGATTCGAATCGTCGTCGACGGAACTATTCGCGTCCGGCCGCGATCATGTTAACTTCCGTCCATCGTTCAGCCCGGCGGGCCGCGCCCCGATGCGCACCCGCATGCCCACTCCATGCGACATTTCCTCCTCGGCTGGCTGCTTGCCGCCGTCGTGTCGGCCGCCCATGCGGCCGCCCCCGCTCCGGCCGCCGCTTCGGCCGCCGCTTCGGCCGCTTCCGGCACCGCGCCCGCGCTGACGCCGCAACAGGCCCAGCAGGCACTCAATGTGCTCGAAAACCCCCGCGATCGCGCGCAGGTCGAAACGACGCTGCGCGCGATCGCAGCCGTCGGCGTACTGAGTGCGCCCGCGGCCGCCGCCAGCAATGCGGCCGCGGCGAGCAGCGCATCGGCCGCCGCAGTCCCGACCGCGCTCACGTCGAACGGGCTCGCGTCGATGCTCGTTCGCCAGGGGGCGCACTGGACCACCGAAATCGGCGGCGCGCTGAACGAATCGTTGCACTCGCTGCTCGATGTCGGCTCGGTCGGCAACTGGTGGCATGACAGGCTGGTGCGCGCCGACGCGCGCGCCGAGCTCACGCACGCGGCCTGGACCATCCTCGCAGTGCTCGTGCCCGCGCTCTTCGTCGAATGGCTCGCGAGGCGGTTGCTGCGGCGTGCGCTGGCTGCGGTCGCGGCGCGGCGCGCCGGCCCATCGCGTACCGCCGCGCCCGATTCCGTCCCGCCCGACGACGACGCACCGCCGGACTCATCCGACCCACCCGATGCCACCGACGCTGCCGAAGCCGCGCCGCCTTCATCCCACGGTCAAGGCGATGCGCGGCGTCACACCACGCTGCTGCACCGGATGCCGCGCGCGCTCGTCAGCCTGGGGCTGCGCGCGGTGCCGCTGCTCGTGTTCGTCGGCGTCGCGAGCCTGGCGATGTCGCTGCTCGGCGATACGGGCGCGCCGATCGAATCCGCGCTCGAAGCGCTGATCGACACCTACGTGATCTGCCGGCTCGTCACGATCGTCAGCCGGCTGTTCTTCCAGCCCGACGCGCGACAGCTGCGGCTGCTGCATATCAGCGACGCATGGGCCGATTTCGCGCAGCGCTCGATCGCGCGGATCGTGATCGTGGTCGGCGCCTGCACGGCCGCGGTCGAGATCGCCGCAAGCTTCGGCCTCAGCGAAGCCGGCCACGTCGCGCTGCTGAAAGCCGTCGCGCTCGCCGGGCACGTGATGATCTCGGTGCTGATCCTGCAGTGCCGCCGGCCGGTCGCAGCAAGGATCCGCACGGCCGGCGCCGACCGCCCGACCTTCGCCGTGGTCGCCAATGCGCTCGCGGACGCCTGGGCCCCCGTGTCGGTCTTCGTCGTGATGGCACTGTGGTTCGTGTGGGCGCTCGACGTCCACAACGGCTACCGCGTGCTGATCACGCTCGGCGGCCGCTCGATCGCCGTGATGATCGGCATGCGGATGGTGTCGATCGTCGTGTTCGGCGCGCTCGCGCGGCTGTTCCAACGCCGCGACGAGGACCGCACGCTCGTCCATCTGCACGCGTACCGCTATTACCCGCTGCTGCGCCAGATCGTATCGGGCGCGATCGGCGTCGTGACCCTCGTGCTGTTGCTGCAGATCTGGGGCGTGCCGGTCTTCCGCGCGTTCGGAACGGGCACCATCGGCCACCGCCTCGCGTCGGCGCTGGTGACGATCGCGATCGCGGCGATCGTCGCGCTCGTCGTCTGGGAAGCCGCGAACATCGCGATCGAGCGCCGCCTGCAGCGCTGGACGCGCGAAGGCAATCTGGTGCGGGCGGCACGGCTGCGCACGCTGCTGCCGATGCTGCGCTCGCTGCTGTTCGTGATGATCGCGCTCGTCGTCGTGCTGACGGGCCTCAGCGAACTCGGCGTGAACATCGGCCCGCTGCTGGCCGGGGCGAGCATCTTCGGCGTCGCGCTCGGCTTCGGTTCGCAAAAGCTCGTGCAGGATTTCATCACCGGGATCTTCCTGCTGATGGAAAACGCGATGCAGGTCGGCGACTGGGTCACGCTCGCCGGCGTGTCAGGCACGGTCGAATACCTGTCGATCCGCACCGTGCGGCTGCGCGCGGGCGACGGGTCGCTGTATACGATCCCGTTCAGCTCCGTGACGACCGTCAACAATACGAATCGCGGGCTCGGCAACGCGGCCGTCAAGGTCAGCATCGCGTACGGCGAGGACATCGATCGCGCGATCGCGACGCTGAAGGAAATCGGCGCCGCGTTGCGCGACGATCCGACGTATCGCGACGGCATCCTGTCGGACTTCAGCTACTGGGGTATCGACCAGGTCGACGGTGCGGCGCTCGCGCTGGCCGGACAGATGCAGTGCACGGACTCGGCGCGCTGGAGCGTGCAGCGCGAATTCAACCGGCGGATCGCGGAGACCTTCCGCGAGCGCGGGATCCAGATCGCCAATCCGCAGCGCAGCCTGGTTGCCTATGCGGACGGAACGCGGCCTGCCGGCAGCGATGAAGGCGACCACGCCATCGACGACATCACCGCGCCCGACACGCCGCCCCGGCCGCCGTCGCCCGGCAACGGGGGGCGCAAGCCGGGTTGATCGCTCAACGCGTGTGACGCGCCGCGCTCAACGCGCGGCGGGTTTCTTCACGCGCGCCGTCTTTTTCGCCGCAGGGCGTGCCGTTCCCGGTTTCGCCGCGCGTTTCGACGCGGCGGCACCCGGCGCGCGCTTCGCGGCGCCTTCCGGGCCGGCCGCCGGCGCGTCGCGCTGCACATGCCATTGCTCGAGCAGCACGCGCGTCTGGTCTGCGATCGTCTCGATCAGCAGCGCCGCACGCTCGCCCTCGAACGCGTCCCACTCGAGCAACTGCAGCGCCGAACGCTGCGCGATGTGGAATACCGTGAGCTGCCCGAACAGGCTCAGCGCGCGCAACCGCGTGACGGGATCGTCGGCCGGCCGCCCCGAAATGCGGCCGATCAGCGCGGCGCTCACGTCGTTCAGCGGCTTGCGCATGCGCGACATCAGGATTTCGCTCGCGCTCGCCGGCTCCTGGCCGCCCTGCTCGCGCGCAAAGAACATGCGCTGATTCATCGTCTTCGGCGCGGTGAACATCCGGTCCGACAGGGCGCGCAGCAACCCGATGAACGCATCGATCAGCACGTCGATCTCCGCGTGCGCATCGAGCATCGCCCATGCATGGCCGACCGCGGGCGCGAACACCTGCCAGCCGGTCTCCGCGATCGTCTCCACGCACGCGCGGTACACGCCTTCCTTGTTCTCGAAGTAGTACTGCAGCGCCGGCGCGTTCACGCCCGCCATCGCGGCGATCTCGCGCGTCGACGCGCCCGCGAACCCGCGTTCGCCGAACAGTTCGATTGCTGCCTCGATGATCCGCTGCCGCGTTTCGTCCCCGCGCGCGTAGCCGCCTGCCGACGTGCGGCGCAGCTTCTTCGCTTCGTTCATGCCTTCCTCGTCGTTCGATCGATCGATATTCTACTTGACACAATTTTATCAACTGGAATAATTCTTCCACTTGGAATAAATTGGATCCCGCATGTCGACGCCGCAAGACCCGCCCCAGCACCCGCCACAAAAAGCAGATCGTCAGGAAAACGGAACAACGCCGCGCAACGGAAACGGCGGATCGAAGCGGCGCATCCTGCTCGCCGTCGCCGTGCTCGCCGCCATCGGCGGCGCCGTCTGGCTCGGCCGCTGGTGGACGGTCGGCCGCTTCATCGAAAGCACCAACGATGCGTACCTGCAGGCGGACAGCATGACCGCCGCGCCGAAAGTCGCGGGCTACGTGACCGACGTCTACGTGCGCGACAACCAGGCCGTGAAGGCCGGCGATCCGCTCGTGCGGCTCGATGTCCGCCAGTACCAGGTCGCGCTCGCGCAGGCGCTGGCCACCGTCGACGCCCGCCGTGCGGACATCGCGCGCGCCGAAGCCGACATCAGCCAGCAGCGTGCGAATCTCGAACAGGCCGACGCGCAGGCGAAGGTGTCCCGCATCAATGCCCAGCACGCCAGCGACGAATACACGCGCTATGCGCCGCTCGCGGCAACCGGCGCCGAAACGCACGAACGCGTCGCCGACCTGAAGAGCACACGCGACCAGGCCGCCGCGACGCTGGCCGCGAACACCGCGTCGATCGCTGCCGCGCGCACGCAGATCGCGTCGTTCACCGCGCAACTCCAGCAGGCGCGCGCGCAGCTCGAGGCCGCGCAGGCCAGCGCCGCGCAATCGCAGCTCGATCTCGACAACACGATCGTGCGCAGCACGCTCGCCGGCCGCGTCGGCGATCGCACGGTACGCGTCGGCCAGTACGTGCAGCCCGGCACGCGGCTGCTGACCGTCGTGCCGGTCGACTCGATCTATCTCGTCGCGAACTTCAAGGAAACGCAGATCGGCAACATGCGCATCGGCCAGCCCGTGTCGCTGCATGTCGACGCATTGCCGGACGGCACGTTGTCCGGCGTCGTCGACAGCTTCGCGCCCGGCACCGGCGCGCAGTTCGCGCTGCTGCCGCCGGAAAACGCGACCGGCAACTTCACGAAGATCGTCCAGCGCGTGCCGGTGCGCATCCGCCTGGACTCGAACGCCCGCGCGCAGCGCATGCTGCTGCCGGGGCTGTCGGTCACGGTCGACGTCGACACGCGTTCGGCCCGCGACGAGCAGCGCCATGGCTGATACGTCCGCCACGATGCCCGCGCCGCCGCACGAAGGCCGCGCAAGCGTCACCGACTGGATCGCGGTCGCGGCCGGCGCGCTCGGCGCGCTGATGGCCACGCTCGACATTTCGATCACGAACTCCGCGTTGCCGCAGATCCAGGGCGAAATCGGCGCGACCGGCACCGAAGGCACCTGGATCTCGACCGGCTACCTGATGTCGGAGATCGTGATGATCCCGCTCGCCGCGTGGCTCACGCGCGTGTTCGGGCTGCGCAATTTCCTGCTGACGAACTCCGCGCTGTTCATCGCGTTCTCGATGATGTGCGGCTGGTCGCACTCGCTGCCGATGATGATCGCCGGCCGGATCGGCCAGGGCTTCACGGGCGGCGCGCTGATCCCGACCGCGCAGACGATCATCCGCACGCGGCTGCCGCTGTCGCAACTGCCGGTCGGGATGACGCTGTTCGGCCTGATCGTGCTGCTCGGGCCGTTGTTCGGCCCGGTGCTCGGCGGCTGGCTCGCGGAAAACGTGAGCTGGAGCTGGTGCTTCTTCCTGAACCTGCCCGTGTGCCTGCTGCTGATGGCGCTGCTGGTGTTCGGACTGCCGTCGGACCGCCCGCACTGGAGCGCGTTCTTCAACGCGGACTGGCTCGGCATCTTCGGCCTCGCGATCGGCCTGAGCTCGCTCACCGTCGTGCTCGAGGAAGGCCAGCGCGAACGCTGGTTCGAATCGCAGATGATCGTCACGCTGAGCATCGTGTCGTTGGCCGGGATGATCCTGATCGCGCTGTCGCAACGCTTCGCGACACGGCCGATCGTGCGGCTGTCGCTGATGCGCAACCCGCGCTACGCGAGCGTGATCGTGATCGTGTCCGCGGTCGGCGCCGGGCTGTACGGGGTGTCCTACCTGCTGCCGCAGTTCCTCGCGATCGTCGCCGGCTACAACGCGGAACAGGCCGGCGCGATCATGCTGCTGTCGGGGCTGCCGGCCTTTCTCGTGATGCCGATCCTGCCGCGCCTGCTCGGCAAGGTCGATTTCCGCATCCTCGTGATCTCGGGGCTGCTGCTGTTCTGCCTGAGCTGCATGCTCGACATCAGCCTGACCGCGCAAAGCGTCGGCCACGACTTCGTGTGGTCGCAACTGATCCGCGGCGTCGCGCAGATGCTCGCGATGATGCCGCTCAACCAGGCATCGATGGCGGCCGTCGCGCGCGAGGACTCGGGCGACGCGGCCGGGCTCTACAACATGGCGCGCAACCTCGGCGGTTCGATCGGCCTCGCGATCATCGGCACCGTGATCGACCGGCGTACGACCTACCATACAGCCATGCTCCGCGAATCGGTGACCGCCAACTCGCTGATCGGGCAGGACCGGCTGTCCGCCTATGCGGCCAACTGGTTCTCGCACACCGGCGACCTCGCGTATTCGAACCTGCGCGCGCTCGGACAACTGGCGCAGCAGATCCAGATCCAGGCCGTCGTGATGACCTACTCCGAAACCTTTTATCTGCTGGGCCTCGCGCTGCTCGCCTGCGTGCCGCTCGCGCTGCTGCTGAGAACGCCGCGCGGGCCGCAACCGATGTCGTCCGGCCATTGAACCGTCTTACGCGATGAAACCCTTCTTCCCGCCCCGCCGCCCCGCACTCACGCTGTGCGCGGCCGCGTGCCTGCTCGCCGGCTGCACGGTCGGCCCCGACTATCGCGGCGCACCCGCCGCCCCCGATGCGCCGACGTTCGTGCGTGCGCCCGCCGCCGGCGTCGACACCGCCGCGCCCGCCCCGAGCGCGTGGTGGCGCGCGCTGAACGACCGCCAGCTCGACGAGCTGATCACCGCCGCGCTCGTCTTCAACCCCGATCTGCACGCGGCCCAGGCACGCTTGCGTGCATCGCGTGCACAGCTCTCGCAACAGCGTGCGGCCCAGTTGCCGAAAGCGTCGGCCACCGCCGCGGCCGTCCGCATGCGCGAACCCGATATCAGCGCGCTCGGTTCGCTGCTGCCGTCGAACGGCTCGAACCCGTCGGGCGGCACGTCGCCGTCGCTGGGCGGCTCGGGCCCGCTGCAGCTCTATTCGGCGGGCTTCGACGCAACCTGGGAAATCGACCTGTTCGGCGGTACGCGCCGCGCGGTCGAAGCCGCGTCCGCACAGGCCGAAGCAGTGGATGCGGACCTCGCCGATACACAGGTGTCGATCGCAGCCGAAGTCGCCAATGCGTACGTCGACCTGCGCGACCAGCAGCAGCGGCTTGCGCTGTCGCGGCAAACCGCCGGGTTGCAGCAGAAGATGCTCGAACTCACGCAGCAGCGCCGCGCGCGCGGCGTCGCGGCCGATGCGGACATCGAACGCCTGACGACGCAGGTCGAGAACACGCGCGCGTCGCTGATCCCGCTCGACGCGCAGGTGACGGAGTCGCTCGATCGGCTCGCGATCCTGACGGGCCGCGCGCCCGGCGCGCTCGATGCCGCGCTGTCGAGCGCGGATGTGCCGCTGCCGACGCTGCCCGGCAACGTCGCGATCGGCGATCCGGCCACGCTGCTCAAGCAACGCCCCGACATTCGCGCGGCCGAGCGCCGGCTCGCGTCGAGCAATGCGCAGATCGGCGAGCATGTGGCCGACTATTTCCCGAAGGTGACGCTGCTCGGCGATCTCGGCTTCAGCGCGGCGGACCCGGGGCACCTGTTCCGCAAGCAGAATTTCACGTGGGTCGGTGCGCCGTACCTGCAATGGAACATCCTCGACTTCGGTCGCACGCGCGGCGCGGTACGGGCAGCCGAAGCGTCGCGCGACGAAGCGGAAGCGAATTATCAGAAGACCGTGCTCGGCGCATTACAGGATGCCAACACCGCATTGCAGCGCTATGGACACCAGCGCGAGCACGTCGTCGCCTTGACGAAGGTGCAGACATCGGCCGTGCATTCGCGCTCGCTGATGGACGAGCGCTATCGTGCGGGCGTCGCGTCGATGATCGACCTGCTCGATACGCAACGCGAAGCGCTGTCCGCGCAGCAGAACGTGATTGCCGGGCAAGCCGAACTGATCAAGGACTACGTGTCGGTGCAGAAGAGCCTTGGGCTCGGCTGGCAGGCAAACGCAGGGTGACGGCGCCGGCGCGCGTGACGCACGGTCGCCGCATCACGCGCGCCGCAACAACCCATTGCGCGCGCAACAATACCGGTTCGGTTCGTCCGCAACGAGCGGGCCCGCGCCGCTTCGACACCGCGGCTATCGAAAACATATCGAATATCAATTAGCCAATCATCTGACGATATCTTCTAATTCAGTCGGCTTCCCCACCACCGATCGGATTCAAGGAGTTCCATCGTCATGTCCTCATCCTCTCATCGTGCGCTGCGGCACGCAGTCGCCGCGATCTGCGTTGCCCTCTCCGCTTCCCCGTATGCCGCCGAACTCACGCGCGACACGGGCGCGCCCGTCGGCGACAACCAGAATTCGCAGACGGCCGGCCCCGCCGGCCCCGTGCTGCTGCAGGACTCCGCGCTCATCGAGAAACTGCAGCGCTTCGATCGCGAGCGCATTCCGGAACGCGTCGTGCATGCGCGCGGCACCGGGGCATTCGGCGAGTTCGTGCCGAGCGCCGACATCTCCGACCTGACGAAAGCGAAAGTCTTCACGCCCGGCACCCGCACGCCGGTGTTCGTGCGCTTCTCGACCGTGATGGGTTATCGCGGCTCGCCCGAACAGGCACGCGATCCGCGCGGCTTCGCGGTGAAGTTCTATACGCAGCAGGGCAACTGGGACATGGTCGGCATCAACTGGCCCGTGTTCTTCATTCGCGACGGCATCAAGTTCCCCGACTTCGTTCACGCGAACAAGCCGAGCGCCGTGACCGGCGTGCAGGACCCGAACCTCGCGTTCGACTTCTTCGCGCACACCCCCGAAGCGACCCACATGCTGACGATGCTGTACTCGGATGCCGGGATGCCCGACTCGTACCGTCGCATGGACGGCTTCGCGGTGCACGCGTTCAAGTTCGTCAATGCGCAGGGCGACGTGCACTACGTGAAGTTCCACTGGAAGAGCCAGCAAGGCGTGCACGGCCTGCGTCCGCAAGAGATCGCCGCGTCGATCGGGCACGACTGGAACATGATGACGAACGACCTGTACGGCGCGCTGAAGCAAGGCGATTTCCCGAAGTGGGATCTGTACGTGCAGGTGCTCACGCCGAAGGACCTGAACCGCTTCGACTTCGACGCGCTGGACGATACGAAGGTGTGGACCGGCGTACCTGAACGCAAGATCGGCACGATGACGCTCAATCGCGTGCCCGACAACTACTTCCAGTCAACCGAGGAATCGGCGTTCGCGCCGTCGCGGCTCGTGCCGGGCATCGAGCCGTCCGAAGACCGGATGCTGCAGGATCGCCTGTTCGCGTATGCCGACACGCAGATGTACCGCCTCGGCGCGAACTACATGGACCTGCCGATCAACCGCCCCGTCGTGCCGGTGGTCAACAACAACCAGGACGGCAAGATGAACTTCGGCGATCGCAAGGGCGAGGTGAACTACGAGCCGTCGACGCTGAACGAGCTTGCGCAGGATCCGCAGTACAAGTCGGTCCGCACGCCGCTCAGCGGCACGACGCAACAGGAAGCGATCCACAAGAAGCTGTTGTTCCGTCAAGCCGGCGAGTACTACCGCAGCCTGTCGCAGCAGGACAAGGACGACCTCGTCACCGCGCTGTCCGGCGATCTCGGCCAGGTGAAGAACGCGCATAACCAGTACGCGATGCTGTCGTACTTCTACAAGGCCGATGCCGACTACGGCACGCGGCTCGCGCAGGCCGTTCACGCGAACGTTCAGCAGGTGCAGTCGCTTGCGGCGAAACTGAGCGACAACTGATCGCGCGACGCCGGTCGCAGCCTGGCGTGCGCGGTGGTGCCGCGCACGCCGGCCCGACTTCTTCATCAGGACATCCTCATGCGATCAACACGCTTCATCCATGCGGCTCGCGTGGCGGCGACGGCGCTGGCGCTGGCCGCGATCGCCGGCTGCGCGCACCTGCCCGACCGGCCGGCGTACGGCAAGGCCGATCCCGCCGCACTGCGCCGCTACGACGGCGACTGGTTCGACGCCGCCCGCGTCGGCCGCGTCGACATCCTGCGCGCGTTGCACGACGCCGGGTATCCCGTCGACACCACCGACAGCCGCGGCTTTACGGCCGTGATACTCGCGTCGTACGACGGCCAGCCCGCCGCACTCGACTACCTATTGTCGGCCGGCGCCAACGCGTGCATCGGCGATCGACACGGCAATACGGCGCTGATGGGTGCGCTCTTCAAGAACGAACCCGACATCGCCCGCCGCCTGATCGACACGCGCTGTCCGATCGACCAGACGAACGGCGCCGGCGAAACCGCACTGGGGTTCGCGACGCTGTTCAATCGCTTCGAACTGATTCCGCTGCTCGTCGCGCACGGCGCGAATCCGAACCATGTCGACCGGCGCGGCCAGTCGCTGCTGCAGCTCGCGCTGACGCACGACAACACCGATGCCGCGGATGCGCTGCGTAAAGCCGGTGCCAGACCGTAGCGCGACTACGCGTCAACGTCTGATCAATGCGAACGCTCCGTGCTATGGTGCCGTTGGTTTCATCGCACGGAGACAGGAAAATGCTGAGTCGCTTCGCCATTGTTCTTGTTGCCGCCGGCGCGGCAACCAGCCTCGCGGCAACGGCCGCGGGCACCCAACCGGACAGCGCCAATGCGTATCGCCAGTTGCGCACGCGGCTCTTCGCGGGCGTGACGGTCACCGCGATCTTCTCGCCGAACCAGTGCCGGAACGCGCAGCAAGCCGCAACCCGGGCACCCGTACCCACCGTATCAGGCGGTTTCGCGATACGCGATTTCATGGAAGTCGGCGGCAATACGCTCGCGTTCGCCAACCAGCACCTGACCGTCCAGCCGAGCGGCGCGACGGTGCTCGAGCTGATCCAGTATCGCGTGATGCAGGACGAAAGCGCGACGGTAACGGTGCGCTCGCTTTCGCCCACGACGTACCAGCCCGTCGCGCCGGCCCAGGTGTTCCAGTGCACGCTCGGCGACGGCCTTCGTTTCGCCAATGCCTGGCGGGATCGCGACTGACGCGGGGAATGCGTAGCAAATGCGAGAATTCGTGTAAAAACAGCAGGAGTACTACGAAATATGGATAGCGCACGGATAGGAGGAGCGATTCGTGCGCGGCCTTTCAACACGTCGATAACGATCGTCATCTTCGCGGCCGGCGCGAGTCGCGCCAGTTCGAGGTTGTCGCCGCGCACCGCATTCAGCAGCATCCGCTCGCGCCCCGCCGCCTGCGCGACATCCAGCCGCCGTGGGCGCGGCAGCCTTGTCGTCGCGAGCCGGTGCAGCCGCACCTCCTCGCCACTCCATTCGCCCAGCGCCCCCGCCGGTTCGGTGTTCACGAACCGGCGCAAGCCATCGCGCGCATCGAGCCCGAACACCGCGGCGTCCGACTGGCCGTCAGACTGCCGTGTCTTTCGGCTGACGGCCAGCGTAGCTCGCCAGGCTGCGATCGCTCCTCGTTGACTGCGTCAACGTGCGGATTGCCGGCACCACCGCACGCAGGATACCGCCCCGCCCCCATTCGTTCGACCGTCGCGACGCACGCCCCCTCTTTTCGGTTCCTTTCGCCGGCTCCATCGAATCTCCATCTTTCCGCATAAAAGACGCCAACTAATCCACGCACACTCCGCTCCGTCAAAGCAGGCAATGGACTGCCTGCATTTCCTGGAGTCGCCATGAAGAATCAGAAACGATGCTGCTACAGCGCGGTATGCGCGCTGGCGGCGGCAGTACTGGCGGGGTGCGGACCCGCCGATCAGCAGGCCGCCGCACCGGCCATCCCGGTTGCGGCGATGACGCTCGCGGCCGCGCCCCTCGACGTGAGCGAAGACCTGCCGGGCCGCGTCGCGGCCGTGCGGATCGCCGAGATCCGCCCGCAGGTCAGCGGCATCGTCCAGCGCCGGCTGTTCGAACAAGGCACCGAGGTGCGCGCGGGCCAGCCGCTGTTCCAGATCAATCCGGCGCCGTTCAAGGCCGACATGGACACGGCCGCCGCGTCGCTGCAGCGCGCGCAGGCCGCGCTCGAACGCGCGAAGGTGCAGACCGCGCGCTTCAAGCCGCTCGTCGAGGCCGATGCGATCAGCCGCCAGGTGTACGACGACGCCGTGTCGCAACGCGACCAGGCCGCCGCCGACGTCGCGCAGGCCCGCGCGACGCTCGCGCGCCGCCAGCTCGACCTGAAATTCGCCGCCGTGGAGGCGCCGATCGCCGGCCGCATCGACCAGGCGCTCGTGACCGAAGGCGCGCTGGTGTCGAGCACCGACAGCCAGCCGATGGCGCGCATCCAGCAGATCGACCAGGTCTACGTCGACGTGCGCCAGCCGGCCGCGTCGCTCGAATCGCTGCGCGGCGCGCTTGCCGCGCAGCCGGGCGCGACGGGCAACGGCCTGCCGGTCGACGTGCTGCGCGACGACGACACGCGCTTCGACGTGAAGGGACGCATGCTGTTCTCGGGCGTCAACGTCGATCCGGGCACCGGCGACGTGCTGCTGCGCGTGCTGGTCGACAACCCGAAACGCCAGCTGCTGCCGGGCATGTACGTGCGTGCCCGCATTCCGCGCGCGCACTACGCCAGCGCGGTGATGGTGCCGCAACAGGCGGTCGTGCGCGCGGGCGGCAAGCCGCAGGTGTGGGTGCTCGACGCGAAGGGCACCGCGCATCTGAAGGCCGTCGAGGTCGGCGAGCTGACGAACCGCAGCTACCGCATCAAGTCGGGCCTGCAGGCCGGCCAGAAGATCGTCGTCGAAGGCATGGAACGCCTGATCGACGGCGCGCCGGCCGCCGCGACCGACTGGAAGTCGCCCGACGCGGCCACCACCGCGTCCGCGCACTGAGTCACGAGGAGCCACCAGTCATGGCTGAATTCTTTATCCGACGCCCGGTGTTCGCGTGGGTGATCGCGCTCTTCATCATCCTGACGGGGCTGATCGCGATCCCGCAACTGCCGGTCGCGCGCTACCCGTCGGTCGCGCCGCCGTCCGTCACGATCACCGCGAACTACCCGGGCGCCACGCCCCAGACGATGAACGACGGCGTGCTGAGCCTCATCGAACGCGAACTGTCCGGCGTCAGGAACCTGCTCTACTTCGAATCGTCGGCCGATACGTCCGGCTCCGCGCAGATCACCGTGACGTTCAAGCCCGGTACCAACCCGGAGATGGCGCAGGTCGACGTGCAGAACAAGATCAAGTCGGTCGAGCCGCGCCTGCCGGCGGCCGTGCGCCAGAACGGGCTGATCGTCGAATCGGCGTCGTCCGGCTTCCTGATGCTGATCGGCCTGCGCTCCGACAACGGCCGCTTCGACGAAGGAGCGCTCGCCGACTACATGGCGCGCAGCGTGTCCGAGGAACTGCGGCGAATCGACGGCGTCGGGCGGGTGCTGCAGTTCGGCTCCGAACGCGCGATGCGCATCTGGGTCGATCCGCAGAAGCTGATCAATTTCGGCCTGTCGATGAGCGACCTGACGACCGCGATCGGCCAGCAGAACGTGCAGATCGCGCCGGGCAGCCTCGGTGCGCTGCCCGCGCTGCCGGGCCAGCGCGTGACCGTGCCGCTCATCGCGCAGGGCCAGCTCACGACGCCGGAGGAGTTCGCGAAGGTCGTGCTGCGCGCGAACGCGGACGGCTCGAAAGTCGTGCTCGGCGACGTCGCACGCATCGAACTCGGCTCGCAGAACTACACGTTCGTGAGCCGCGAGAACAACAAGCCGGCCACCCTCGCCGGCGTGCAGCTCGCACCGGGCGCCAACGCGGTGAAGACCGCGGACGCGATCCGTGCGCGCATGGCCGAACTGAGCAAGTCGATGCCGTCCGGCATGACCTACTCGATTCCGCTCGACACGTCGCCGTTCGTGAAGATCTCGATCGAGAAGGTGCTGCACACGCTGCTCGAAGCGATGGTGCTCGTGTTCCTCGTGATGTACCTGTTCCTGCAGAACGTGCGCTATACGCTGATTCCGGCCATCGTCGCGCCGGTCGCGATGCTCGGCACGTTCACGGTGATGCTGATGACCGGCTTCTCGATCAACGTGCTGACGATGTTCGGCATGGTGCTCGCGATCGGCATCATCGTCGACGATGCGATCGTCGTCGTCGAGAACGTCGAGCGCCTGATGGCCGAGGAAGGACTGTCGCCGAAGGACGCGACCTCGAAGGCGATGAAGGAAATCACCGGCGCGATCATCGGCGTCACGCTGGTGCTGACCGCGGTGTTCCTGCCGATGGCGATGGCGAGCGGCTCGGTCGGCGTGATCTACCAGCAGTTCACGATGTCGATGGCCGTGTCGATCCTGTTCTCGGCGCTGCTGGCGCTGACGCTCACGCCGGCCCTGTGCGCGACGATGCTCAAGCCGCTCGAACCGGGCCATCACGAGAAGCGCGGCTTCTTCGGCTGGTTCAACCGCCGCTTCGATCGCCTGACGAAATGGTACGAGACGCGCGTCGGCCGCCTGGTCGGCCGCACGGGCCGGGTGATGCTGGTGTTCGTCGCGATCTCCGGCGCCCTGGTGTTCGGCTTCCGCAGCCTGCCGTCGTCGTTCCTGCCGGACGAGGACCAGGGTTACTTCATCACCAGCTTTCTGCTGCCCGCGGACGCTACCGCCGAACGTACGCACGACGTGGTCGAGACGCTGGAGAAGCATCTTGCCTCGCGTCCGGCAATCCAGTCGAGCATTTCCGTGATCGGCTACGGCTTCTCGGGGCAAGGTCCGAACGCGGCGATCAACTGGTCCGTGATGAAGGACTGGAAGAACCGGGGCGGCGCGTCGACCCTCGAGGAAGGCATGCTCGCGCAGCAAGCGATGGCCGGCGTGACCGAAGGCACGGTGATGAGCCTGCTGCCGCCGGCGATCGACGAACTCGGCAACAGCTCCGGCTTCTCGATGCGTCTGGAAGACCGTGCCAACCAGGGCGCGGCGGCGCTCAAGGCGGCGGAAGTCAAGCTGCTCGAACTCGCCGCGCAAAGCAAGGTCGTGGCGGGCGTGTACCCGGACAGCCTTCCTGCCGGCACGAGCATCCGCCTCGAAATCGACCGTGCGAAGGCGCAAGCGCTCGGCGTGTCGTTCACGACGCTCAGCGACACGCTGTCGACCGCGATGGGTTCGACCTACGTGAACGACTTCCCGAACGCGGGCCGCATGCAGCAGGTGATCATCCAGGCCGACGCGCCGGCGCGCATGCAGATCGACAACGTGATGAAGCTGTACGTGCGCAACGCGGCCGGCGGCATGGTGCCGCTGTCCGAAGTGGTTCGCCCGGTATGGGCCGAGACGCCGCTGCAGATGGTGCGCTTCAAGGGCTACCCGTCCGCGCGGATCTCGGGCAACGCCGCACCGGGCCAGTCGAGCGGCGCGGCCATGGCCGAGATGGAGCGTCTCGCCGCGCAACTGCCGCCGGGCTTCGCGGTCGAGTGGACCGGCCAATCGCTGCAGGAAAGCCAGTCGGCGTCGCAGGCGCCGATGCTGATGGTGCTGTCGATGATCGTCGTGTTCCTCGTGCTCGCCGCGCTGTACGAAAGCTGGTCGATCCCGCTGTCGGTGATGCTGGTGGTGCCGCTCGGCCTGATCGGCGCGATCGGGGCGGTGCTGCTGCGCGGCCTGCCGAACGACGTGTTCTTCAAGGTCGGGATGATCACCGTGATCGGCTTGTCCGCGAAGAACGCCATCCTGATCGTCGAATTCGCGAAGCAGCTGCGCGAGGAAGGCAAGGGGCTCGTCGAAGCGGCCGTGCAGGCGTCGAAGCTGCGCCTGCGCCCGATCCTGATGACCTCGCTCGCGTTCGGCCTCGGTGTCGTGCCGCTGATGATCGCGACCGGCGCCAGCGCCGAAACGCAGCACGCGATCGGTACCGGTGTGTTCGGCGGCATGGTGACCGCCACGGTGCTGGCCATTTTCTTCGTCCCTGTTTTCTTTGTGTTCGTGACGAGCATCCAGGAGCGCATCGGCGCATGGCGGGCTTCCCGCAAGCAGCCGGCCGCCCCGACTCACGGACAGGAAGGTTGATGCCATGCGATTGCTCATTCTCCCTCTCGTCCTCGCCCTGTCGGCCTGCTCGCTCGCGCCGACGCTGGTCAAGCCCTCGATGCCGGTGCCGACGGCCTACACGGCCGCCGCGGCCGCCGACCTCCAGGCCAACGCCGCCGATCTCGGCTGGCGCACGATGTTCGGCGATCGCCGCCTGCAGCGCCTGATCGAGCTCGCGCTCGAGAACAACCGCGACCTGCGCGTCGCGGCGCTGAACGTCGAGGCCGCCGAAGCGCAGTACGGCGTCCAGCGCTCCGCGCGCCTGCCGTCGATCGGCGCCGGCGCGAGCTTCACGCGCCAGCGTACGTCGGACGACACGCAGTCGAGTCCGCCGCTGTTCGGCACGACGCAGAACCAGTACGGCGTGAACGTCGGCATCAGCGCGTTCGAGATCGACCTGTTCGGTCGCGTGAAGTCGCAGTCGGATGCGGCGTTTGCGCGCTACCTCGCAACCGATCATGGCCGCCGCGCGGTGCAGATCTCGCTGGTCGGCGGCGTCGCGGACGCGTACTTCGCGGAACGCCTCGCGCAGGAGCAACGCCAGTTGTCCGAGCGCACCCTCGCCGACTGGCGACAGTCGCTCGACCTCGCGCGCCGCCTGAAGGATGCGCATCAGGCGAGCGGCGTCGACATCGCACAGGCCGAAGGCCAGGTCGCGAGCGCCACGGCCGATCTCGAAGCGCGCACGCGCGCCGTCGAGCAGGCACGCAACGCATTGCGCCTGCTGGTCGGCACCGATTTGCCGAAGGATCTGCCGGAGCCGGTGCCGCTTCAGCAGCAACCGGTGATGACGCAACTGCCGGCCGGGCTGCCGTCCGAACTGCTGTTCCGTCGTCCTGATATCCAGCAAGCCGAACAGAATCTCGTCGCCGCCAATGCCGATATCGGCGCCGCACGCGCAGCGTTCTTCCCGCGCCTGTCGCTGACGTCGTCGATCGGCTTCCTCAGCCCGGCGATGGGCGGCCTGTTCGACGGCGGACAACGCACGTGGAGCTTCGCGCCGCAGGTCACGGTGCCGATCTTCCAGGGCGGGCGCCTGCGCGCCGAGCTGCGTCTCGCGGAAGTGCGCAAGTCGAGTGCCGTCGCCGAGTACGAACGCTCGATCCAGACCGCGTTCCGCGAAGTAGCCGACGGTATCGCCGGGCGCGAGACCTTCGGACGGCAGATCGACGCGCAGACGCGCGTGGTCGGCTCGGCCGAGCGCCGCACCGACCTGTCGAACCTGCGCTATCGCGCGGGTGTCGAGGGGCGGCTGGAATTGCTCGATTCGCAGCGGCAGCTCTACTCGGCACGGCAGGCGCTGCTCGACCTGCGTCGCAGCGAGCTCGGCAACGCCGTTGCACTGTACAAGGCGCTCGGCGGCGGCCTGACGGACAAGGACGTCGCACCGTCGGCGAGCGTGGTGCAGAACTGAACGAACGGCGCCGCTCCATCCCGCGCGGCAGCGGGACGGAACGGCGCGATCCGGCCCGGCAACGGGCTGCCCCGATTGTTCGACATCGCACGGCGAACCCCATGACGAATTCCCTGATACTGATTGCAGAAGACGAACCCGATATCTCCGACATCCTCGATGCATACCTGACGCACGACGGCTTTCGCACCTACCGCGTCGCCGACGGGCAAGCGGTGCTCGACGTACAGCCGCACCTGAAGCCCGACCTGATCCTGCTCGACGTGAAGATGCCGCGGGAAAACGGCTGGAACGTGCTCACCGAGCTGCGGCGGCGCGGCAACACGCCCGTCGTCGTCCTCACCGCGTTCGACCGCGACCTCGACCGGCTGCAGGCGCTGCACGCCGGCGCGGACGACTACATCGTCAAGCCGTTCAACCCGGCCGAAGTCGTCGCGCGGCTGCGCGCGATCCTGCGCCGGTCGGCCGCGCCACCGGCGGCACTCATGTTGCGCGTCGGCGACCTGGAGATCGACACCGACAGCTATCTGGCCCGCGTGCGGACGGATTCCGCCGAGATACCGATCACGCTGACGCTGACGGAATTCCGGCTGCTCGCTCACATGGCGCGATCGCCGAGCCGCGTGTTCACGCGCGGCGAACTGCTCGATGCGTGCATGGCCGACGCGAGCGCGCTGGAGCGCACGGTCGACAGCCACATCTGCCGGCTGCGCAAGAAGCTCGAACAGGCCGGCGCACCGGGCATGCCCGAAGTGATGCGCGGTGTCGGCTACCGGCTGCGGGGCCTGCAGTGACGTTGCCGGCGAAGCCCGGCCGGCAAATCGGACAGGCGATCGGCCTGGGCGCAATCGTCGCCGTGCTGACCGCCTGCACCGTTGCCTTCCTGCTTTACGCGTCACGTCACCCGGCGGCATTTCCGCACGATGCAGCGGCCGGCACGATGATCGGCAGCGCGTCCACTTACCTGATGCTCGCGACGGTGCTGTTCGTGTGCCTGCTGGCCGCCGCGTTCGACCTGTTCCGGCAGATGCGCCGTACGCTCGCGGCACTCGACGCGATGGCCGCCGACACCGCCCGCATCGCCGCCGGCGACCGGTCGGCGCGTGCGATTTCCCGCGACGGCTGCATCTCCGGCCTGTCGCGCTTCATCGAGGACTTCAATGCGATGACCCATCAACTGAAACATCTCCGGGCACTCGAAACCCGGCTCGAAGCCATCAAGGGGCTCGTCGACGAAGCCGACGCATCGTCAAGCGACGCGCTGCTTCACCATGTCGACGACCTGTTCCGGTTCGTCGACGACCTTCAGGTTGCCGAACGGCCGGAGGGGTTGACGCTCGACCTGTGCTCGACGGCGCTCGACCGCGAAATCGCCGGTGCCATCGATTCGGTCCGCGAAGCGTTTCGTGAAGCGGGGTTCGTCATCGACCTGACGACCGACGCAACCGTCGTGACCTGCGACGGCGCGCGCATCCGGCAGGCCGTTCTCGCGCTGCTCGACGACATGCGGTGCCATTCCGCGCCGGCCACGCTGAAGCTCTTCGTCGAAGATCGCGCCGCGGGCGCCGTCGTCCGGATCGAAGACGAAGGTTCGCGACGATTCGTCGAATCCGGGCTCGGCGTGTTCGTCGCGCGCGCGATCGTCCAGGCGCACGGCGGGCAGTTGCGCCATCTCGCCTCGCCCCGCGGCAATGCCGTTCTCGAATTCGACCTCCAGCGACACCCGCCGGCCATTCGAGCATTTCCTCGATAGCAACCGGCCATTACGAAACGAATCGGAAATGATCGACGAATCGATTCCGGCATTACCTTTATTTTCGGCTTCGATCATTACAAAATGCCGTCGATCTTTTCAAAATCATTGCGCTTTATTCGGTTTAATTTTGTTTCATATAATCAAAAAAAGTTTGACACTGCGCTTTCGTTCTTGATAACTTCCGATGCAAGCAATCTGACGGATTGCTCACCACGCAATCGATTCCGCTCTACGTTTTTTCGCTTCCGCCGCACCGCAGTGCTCGCCGCCGGCTGATCTTCTCGCACACCGGCGCATGCAATATCCCGATGCATCTCATTGGACGGCTGTCATCCGGCAGCGGGCCGAAGGATCGAATCAAATGAGCAGGACAACGAAACTGTTGCTCTAGCAATCCCGCCTGCATCCAGTCCGGCGCGGCTGCCTCGCAGCGCGACGCAGCCCTCCCGTTATCGCGTTTTCCGTATTTCGCCCCCGGAGCAAACCCATCTCTCCGGATCGGGTGAAAGGCCCTGTCGCGTCCGTGCCATCCGCACGCATGCGGCAGCAAGCGGCGGTGCACGATCCGCACCGCTGTCGACCGTTGTTGTTCGTGCCGTTCGATGTTCAACCGGAGGGGTAATTCAAATGAATCAGGTTGCAGACAAGAAACACAAGCACATTCGCATCGTCAAGCTCGCACTCGCCGCCGCGGCATTCGCTTCGTTCGGCATGGCGACCGCCCATGCCGCACCGGCGGCAGGCTGGACGGAAACCCGCACCAAGGGATTCCTGCCGCTCGTGCAGCAGAGCGAAGCCGGTACCGCCGGCGCGCCCGCCGCGAGCACGGCCGCCGCCGCCGCGTCGGCCATCGAGATGGCGCCCGGCGAATCGGTCGACATCGTGCTCGGCTTGAACCTGCGCAACGAGGCGCAACTCGACCAGTACCTGCGCGATCTGCATACGCCCGGCTCGCCGCACTACAGGCAGTTCCTCACGCCGGCGCAGTTCGCCGCGCAATATGCGCCGACCGACCAGCAGGTCGCGTCCGTCGTCGCGCACCTGCGCAAGGAAGGTTTCGTGAACATCGTGGTCGCGCCGAACCGCCTGCTGGTATCCGCGTCCGGCACCGCGGCGACCGTCAAGTCCGCATTCCGCACGACACTCAAGCGCTTCACGCGCAACGGCCGCAGCGTCTATGCGAATACCGATGCCGCGCAAGTGCCGAACGCGATCGGCAACATCGTGGGTGCGGTGCTCGGGCTGCAGAACGTCGAGCTGATGCATACCGGTGCGGGCAGCAAGCCGCAAGGCAACACCAGCAACCTGACGATTCCGGCCGGCGCGTCGGCGGTGCCGCACAACCCGACCGAGTTCTCGTCGATCTACGGCGGCGACGGCGTGCCGAACGCGTCGCAAACCACCGTCGGCGTCATCTCCGAAGGCGACCTGTCGCAGACGGTGAGCGACCTCAATACGTTCGCGGCGAACAACGGCCTCGGCACGATCGCAAGCGCCATCGTGAAGACCGGCCCGTCCGGCAGTTCGTACACCGACACCGACGGCACCGTCGAATGGAACCTCGACAGCCAGTCGATCGTCGGCTCGGCAGGCGGTGCCGTGAAGCAGGTCGTGTTCTACGTGGCGCCGTCGATGACGCTCACTGCGATCACCGCCGCCTACAACAAGGCCGTGACCGACAACGTCGCGAAGGTGATCAACGTGTCGCTCGGCGTGTGCGAATCGTCCGCCAACAGCACGGGCTCGCAGGCCACCGACGACACCATCTTCAAGCAGGCGGTCGCGCAGGGGCAGACCTTCTCCGTGTCGGCCGGCGACCACGGCGCGTACGAATGCGCGAGCGGCACGCCGTCGCGCTCGACCTACACGGTGAGCGAACCGGCCACGTCGCCGTACGTGATCGCCGTAGGCGGCACGACGCTGTTCACGAATACGTCGACCAACGCGTACAACAGCGAGATCGTCTGGAACGATCCGAGCTGGCAGCCGGGCACGGTGTGGTCGACGGGCGGCGGGTACAGCAAGTACGAGGCCGCGCCTACGTGGCAGTCGTCGACCCTGACCGGCTCGACCAAGCGCGCGCTGCCCGACGTCGGCTTCGACGCCGACCTGCGCACCGGCGCGATTCTCGTCGTGAACGGCCAGACCTCCGACACGCTGTGGGGCTCGGGCTACCTGAACAACGAAGGCGGCACGAGCCTCGCCGCGCCGATCTTCACGGGCATCTGGGCGCGGCTGCAGTCGGCCAACAACAATGCGCTCGGCTTCCCCGCGTCGAGCATCTACAAGTACTTCCCGTCCAACGCGGCGTTGCTGCACGACGTCACGTCCGGCAACAACGGCAGCGGCACGTACGGCTACAAGGCGAAGGCCGGCTGGGACGCGACGACGGGCTTCGGCAGCGTGAACATCTCGAAGCTGAATACATTCATCCAGAGCACGTCGGACTTCGCACGCTGATGCGCCGATGACCGACGCGGTTCCGCGTGCGCGTCGTTGCGCGCGCCCCGGACCGCACGCAACCGCGTAAAGCCCGCGACAGGTGCAAGCCGTCGCGGGTTTTCTGCATTCCGCGTCAGCTCGCGAAGCGGCATCGGGCAGGACGATACGCGCGCCGACCTTGCAATCGTTGCGCCAGCAACTTTCAGGTTCCTTACCCGCCGGGTGGCCGCCCGCTTACGGACCGCAAGGTACACACTGTTACACAACGCTGCGACAACTTCCGCGCGTGTCGTGCGTTTAACCGAATATGACGATTCGTCGCGGGACTTCCATCATGCGAACACGATCTTGCCGCCTGCGCCGGCCGCTGCCGCCGGCGCAGGCGCGGACGATCGCGGCACGGTGCTCAAGCCGATCGCGCAGCCCGCGTGCCTGCCAACGCTGCCTCCACACCGAACGGACAACAACATGAACAACACACGTGCACACCGCCCCGTCAGGACGTTGATCGCTTCGTCCCTCATCGTGTCGCTGCTCGGCCTGTCGGCCTGCAACAAGAACGGCGACGGCAGCCCCGCCGCACCGGCGAGCGACGCGAGCGCGGCCGCGGCCGCGCAGCCGGCCTCGACACCCGTTGCCTACACGCCGCCGAGCGCCGACCAGCTCTACCAGATGGTCGCGCCGATCGCGCTGTTCCCCGACAAGCTCGTCGCGCTGGTGCTGGCGGGTGCGACGTATCCGGACCAGGTGAGCGCCGCGAACAATTGGGTCACGCAGAATCCGGCATTGAAGGGGCAGGCACTCGCGGCCGCCGCCGATGCGCAGCCGTGGGACCCGTCCGTCAAGGCGCTGACCGCCTTCCCCGCGGTGCTGTCGCAGATGGCGTCGAACCCGGTCTGGACCACGTCGCTCGGCCAGGCGTACTACAACGATCCGACCGACGTGATGAACGCGATCCAGGTGATGCGCCAGCGCGCCCAGACGTCCGGCCATCTCCGCTCGGGCGGCCAGATACGCGTCACGCAAGTCGCGCGGGCCGCACCGACCGGCTATACGCCGGCCACCGACGCGCCCGTGGGGTACGCCGGGCCGGCGATCGTGCCGCCGCCCGGGCAGGCAATCGAGATCGAGCCCGCGCAGCCGGATGTCGTGTACGTGCCGTCGTACAACCCGACCGTCGTCTACGGCGAGCCGGTATCGGCCTACCCCGGCTACGTTTACCGGCCGCCCGCATACAGCACCGGCGAAGTCGTGGCGGCCAGCGTGATCACGTTCGGCGTCGGCATCGCCGTCGGCGCCGCGATCTTCGGACACCACGACTGGGGCTGGCATGCGTGGGGCGTGAACTGGGGGGCACCGCATCCGGAAGGCCCGAGGTGGAACGGCGGGTGGCAGCGCCCGGCCGTGGTGTACAACCACACCACGTACGTGACGAAGTCGACCACCGTGATCAACAACATCACCAACATCCGCAACACGCGCATCACGAACAACTACGGCGGCAACGTCACCAACAACAACACGACGATCGAACGCAATGCCGCACAGCCGGGTGCCGAACCGATGCGCGGACAGGCCATGGCGCCGCGCGCGGGCGCAGCGCCGATGACGATGCCGCACTTCGGCGCGAACGACGCGCGCCCCGGCACGCGACCCGCGCCAGAAGCATTCGCGCAGAACCGTGCGAATGCGCCACATGCCGTGGCACCGGCGCAGCATCCGTCCGGCGCGACGCGCGAAGAGCGGCAGCAGGCGATGCAACAGGAGCGTGCAACCGCGCAGGAAAATCATGCGGCAGCACAGCAACAACAACGCGAGGAAATGCAACAGCACAACGCGGCGCAGCAACGCGAAGCGCTGCAGCAACGCAACGAAGCGCAACAACAGGAACGCGCGCAGGCCCAGCGACGCAACGAGGCTCAGCAGCAGCAGCGCAAAGAGATGCAGCCGCACGCCGAAGCGCCGCTGCAGGAACACGCGGCACCGCGCCCTCGGCAACCGGCAACCGAGCACGCGGCGGCGCCGCATCCGCACCCGCCCGAGTCCCACCCGCAGCATGAGTCGCACGAGCATCATCCGGGGTAAGTCCCGCCGACGGTAGCGCGAATGCCGCGCTGCCGTCGGGCGATCCGCCGATCAATCGGCCCAGCTCCGCACGTAGTCCGGCACGGGCACGCCGCCGTCCGCATGCACCGGTGTGCCGCGCGCCGTCTTCAGCGGCAGTATTCCGGTCCACACCGCAAACGCCAGATCCTCGTCCTTGTCGGACGGCAGCGAATCGCTGATTTTCACCGCCGCTTCGTCCATCGCGGTCATTCGGCCGATCAGCTCGCGATGACCGAATTCATCGACACCGGCCTCTTTGCACGACATCTGCGCACGATGAAGTCGCGTTATGCCGACCGGCGCAGCCGCCTCGAGGCGGCCCTCGCGCGCCACCTCGGCACCGTGTTGAGCGTGCGTGACAGCCCGGGCGGCATGCATCTGTCGGCGGATCTCGCGACGCCGCTGCACGACGCCGAAGTCGCGCGCGCCGCCTCCGCGCATGGCTTGCTGCTGCAGCCGCTGAGCAGCTATCGCGTCGGCGAGGGCCGCACGTACAACGGCTTCGTGCTCGGCTATTCCGGGCTGGACGACACGACGATCGAAACGGCGACGACGCAGTTCGCGGCCGTCATCGAACGACTCGGCCGCCCGCGCCGCTGAGCGGCGCTCACAGTTGCGATTCGATCGGAAACAACCCCAGAAACCAGACTTCCATTCGTCGCGCCGCTGAAACCTCCGGCTCGTGATCGATCTCGGTGACCTTCCCGTCCGCATCGGTCTGGATCCACTTGAGCCGCCCCTGCCCGGCCGCATCGGTGCGCGGCTCGACACGCCACGCGATCCGGTCGAGTCGCGCTTCGAGATCGTTCGCCACCTGGGACGCAATCGCCGGGCTCTCGCAGTAAACTCCGATCTCCGTATTGAGGTTCAACGAGCGCGGATCGAGATTCATCGATCCGATGAAAATGCTCGTGTGATCGAACACGTAGGTCTTTGCGTGCAGCGACGCGCGCGACGAGCCGATGATGACCTGCTTCGAAATGCTCTTGTCGCCCGACGGCCGCCGCTCGTAGAGCCGCACGCCGGCCTTCACCAGATCGCTTCGATAATGCCGGTAGCCGGCATGCACGGCCGCCACGTCGGTCGACGCAAGCGAGTTGGTCAACACCGTCACGCTCACGCCGCGCGCCGTGAGCGCCCGCAATCGTTCGACGGCCTCCTTGCCCGGCACGAAATACGGCGACACGATCAGCAGGTCGTGCCGAGGCTGCAATGCAAGCGCACGCAGCTGCGGCATCAGGTGTCCGTCGGCGTCCTTCGGCGCATGCGCGATCTTCGACGGATCGTCGTACAGCACCGTCGCGTGCCCCCACGACAGTTCCGTGCCCTGCCCATGCACGATCTGGTCGAGCCGCTGCCGGGCCTCGAGCACGTACGGATTGTCCTCCATCGCCCGCAGGTAGTCGCGCAGCCGTTCGCGCTCGCGATCGAGCCCGCCCGGCGCCGCATCGTGCCCGACCAGCGCATCGATCGGATACGCGTACGGAGAATTCCAGAACGTATCGAATTCGGTCGAGATGTCCTTCACGGCCGGACCGTGGACGACGACGTCGAGATCGCCGAACTCCAGCATCGACGATGCGCCGAAGTACTCGTCGCCGATATTGCGGCCACCGACGATCGCCACTTGGTTGTCCGCGATCATCGCCTTGTTGTGCATGCGCCGGTTGACGCGCGCGAACTCCAACACCGTGCCGATCTTCTTGAACCGGCGCGTGGCCACCGGATTGAACAACCGGATCTCGATGTTCGGATGCGAACTGATCTCGAGCAGCTTGCGGTCGTCCGCGTTCGTGCCGAGATCGTCGAGCAGCGCGCGCACGCGCACGCCACGATCGGCCGCGCGAATGACCGCATCGGCCAGTTCATGTCCGGTCAGGTCGTCGTGCCAGATGTAGTACTGAAGATCCAGCGACCGGTCGGCCCGGTCGGCCAGCAGCACGCGCGCATCCAGCGCATCGACCGGATCGGTCAGCAGATGGAACGCATCCTGCCCGGGATGGGCGCTGGCCTGCTGCTGGAACGCCGCGCCCAGGCGGGTGTGTTCCGTATCGGTGTACGCATGCGTCGGCGCGCGATCGGCCTGCGGCGGAAGGCTGGCGCACGCAACGA
Source organism: Burkholderia sp. YHN3-13 (assembly GCF_055810675.1). Classification (NCBI taxonomy): domain Bacteria; kingdom Pseudomonadati; phylum Pseudomonadota; class Betaproteobacteria; order Burkholderiales; family Burkholderiaceae; genus Burkholderia; species Burkholderia sp. YHN3-13. The sequence continues at coordinate 412,609 of NZ_JBVVNQ010000001.1, forward strand.
GCGCCAGCAACGAAAGAATCGCACCCCACGAACGCAGCATGGTCATGATGACCGTCCCCACTCCCGGCGAAGTCTGTTTTTCTGGTCGCCGGATGACTCACGGCGCGGGTCGGCCGTCCGTTGCGCGACGCGTATCGCGCACGGGCCGTGCCGCGCCACAGCATACTTCGATTGCGATCGGTACTGCACCATTTCCGTGTTTCCCGCCGGTCATGTGGCCGAACCGCCGACCGTCCGAATCATGCCGCTCAACCTGCCGCGAGATATCGCTGCGGCGATTCGCCGGTGATCCGCCGGAACATGACGATGAACGCGCTCGCGCTGCGATACCCGAGATCCTTCGCCACCTGCGCAACCGACTGGCCGAGCGCGAGGCGCGTGATCGCTTCCGCGACACGCATCTGCTGCCGCCAGGCCACGAACGTCAGCCCCGTCTCGGCATGCAGCCGGCGCGCGAGCGTACGGCCGCTGGCGCCGAATTGCTCGCCCCAGAAGTCCAGCGTGAGATCGCTCGCGGGGTCGTTCATCATGTGCTCGCACAGCTTGAGCAGGCGTTCGTCGCGTGGCAAGGGCACACCAGGCTCGGCGAGGCTCGGCGTTTCCGCGAGCACTTTCATCAGCAACGACGCGGCCAGCCCGGCGCGGCTCGTGGCCGTATAAGTATCCGCCCCGTCGACCACCGTGAGCGCGAGCTCCCGCAGCAACACCGACACGGCGATGACCGCCGGTTCTTCCCAGGACCACGGAAACACCTCGGGCTCCACATAGACGCTGCATAGCGCGGTGTCGCCCACGGCATGCAGTTCGTGATCGACGTCCGACGGCAGCCACACCGCCCGCGACGGCGGGAGTGTCCATGTGCGGGCCGGTGTGAGCACGCGGACGACGCCCTTGGCTGCAAAGACGAGCTGGCCATGACGATGCTGATGCCAGGCAACGCGTTCGCCTTGACGGTAATTCACGAGGGTGGCGGCCACTTCGCGCGGCAGCGGCACCCGCGCCAGCGGATAGCGCTTGAGCAGGAAGGCCTTCATCGGAGACGGTCGAAAGGAGGTGAGCCATGATATTTCAAATTCACCAAATTTTGTCAAAAAATCGATATCGAGTGTCTACCTTTCGGCGGCTCGAGGCATTAATCTCCTTATCCATCAATGGTCACGGCCAAATCCCGTCCGACATATTTAATACGTCTCATTCTCATGTATGAGACACGACACATGCAGCTTGCACGTCCGCACGAACCTTCCGCCACTTATGCCTCTGATTGCCTCATTGATCCGCTACTCACGCTGGCTGCTGCCGGTCGCGTTGCTCGCGAGTCTCGCGAGCGGCTTCGCGAACGCGGCGCTCGTGGCCCTCATCAATCAGGCGTTGCAAGCGTCAGGCGCACAACTGATGCACCTGGGCATGCGCTTCGTGCTGCTCGCCGCGCTGGTACTCGTGACGCGCATCGGCTCGCAGGCGCTATTCATGTATCTCGGTCAACGCGTCAAGGCGCAACTGCGCATGCAGACGATCGGCCGCATTACCGCCGCGTCGTTCCGCGATCTGGAGCGCTGCGGCGCGGCCCGCGCGATGGGCGCGCTGACCCAGGATCTCGACAGCATCGTCGTGTTCTTCGTGAGCCTGCCCTCCATGGCGATGCAGGGCGCCGTGATCGTCGGGTGTCTCGCGTACCTCGGCATGCTGTCGCTGCCGATCCTCGCGGTCGCATTGGGCGTGCTCGGGGCAGGCACGCTCGGCACGCAGCTGGTGAGCACCCGCGCGCTGCGTCATCTGCGCGCATCGCGCGACCGCGAGGACAAACTGCTGAACCGGTTTCGCGCGTTGTTCGACGGCGCCAAGGAACTCAAGCTGCATCGCGCGCGTGCGAACGCGTTCGTCGGTAGCGAGCTCGCACCGCACGTGGAGGCGGTGCGCGTGGAGCGCACGCGCGGTTATGTGCTGCACGCGCTCGCGGCAAGCTGGGGAAATTTGCTGCTGTTCGGCTTCGTCGGCCTGACGACTTTCGTGCTCGCGCATCTGTTCGGCGCCGACGCGCACGTCATGTCGGGCTACGCGCTCGTGTTCCTCTATCTGATCATGCCGGTCGAAGGGCTGCTCGCGGCGCTGCCGTCGCTCAACTCGGCACGCGTCGCGTTCGAGCGCATCGGCGAGCTCGAGGCGGCGCTGCCGGCCGAACCAGGCAATCACGCCGATTCCGCCACCGCACCGGCCCCGGCCGAGGGATTCTCGCGCATCGTGTTCGAGGGTGTCGAACATCGTTATGTGCGCGAAAGCGACGATGGCCTGTTCACGCTCGGGCCCATCGATCTGACCTTCGACGCGGGGGAACTCGTGTATCTCGTCGGCGGCAACGGCAGCGGCAAGACCACGCTCGCGAAGCTGCTCGTCGGCCTTTACGCGCCCGAGCGCGGCCGTCTGCTCGTCGACGGCGTCGCCGTGGACGACGCGACGCGCGCCGCGTATCGACAGCGTTTTTCGGTGGTCTTCAGCGATTTCCATCTGTTCGATTCGCTGCTCGGCCTGACCGGCGAACGCGAAGGGATGGCACGTACGTTGCTCGTCGCGCTGCAACTCGACCACAAGGTGCGCATCGAGCACGGCACGTTCTCCACGCTCGCCCTTTCGCAAGGTCAGCGCAAACGCCTCGCGCTGCTGGTCGCATTCCTGGAGGATCGACCGTTCTATGTCTTCGACGAATGGGCGGCCGATCAGGACCCGGCCTTCAAGGACGTGTTCTATCGCACGCTGTTGCCCGCGCTGAAGGCGAACGGCAAGACCGTGCTGGTCATCACGCACGACGATCGCTACTTCGATCTTGCCGACCGGCTCGTCAAGCTCGAGAACGGGCGAATCGCCGCGATTACCGCCGGCGCGGACCATGCGCGGCATACGGGCGGCAACGACATGGCGAGCGCGGCATGAGCCCAATCGTGCGCGACGAAGCAGCCCGCTCCGCATGCGGCAACACCGGCCCTGCCGCGACGTTCTCGCTCGAACGCGTGTCGTACGTCGCCAGCGGCCGTCCCCTGCTGCAATCGATCGATCTCGCGCTCGAACCCGCATGCGTGACCGGACTGGTCGGGCACAACGGTTCGGGCAAATCCACGCTCGTCAAATTGCTCGCTCGTCAGCTCGCCCCCACTGCCGGCACGATTCGCTACGCGGGCAAGCCGCTCGCCGGCTGGGGCGCACGCCAGTTCGCGCGTCAGGTCGCGTATTTACCGCAGCAGACGCCGCCCACCGACGGTATGACCGTGCACGAACTGGTCGCCCTCGGGCGTTATCCGTGGCATGGCGCACTCGGTCGCTTCGAGGAAGAAGACGCCGCGCACGTCGAGCGCGCGATGCGTGCAGCGGATGTGCTCCGTCACGCCGATCGTCCCGTCGACGTCCTGTCGGGCGGCGAGCGTCAGCGTGCATGGCTGGCGATGCTGGTCGCACAGGACTGCCGCTGCATGCTGCTCGACGAACCGACGTCGGCGCTCGACCTCAACCATCAGCTCTCCGTGCTCGAACTCGTGCGCACGCTCTGCGCGACGAGGGCGATGAGCGCCGTCGTCGTTCTGCACGACGTGAACATGGCCGCGCGGTTCTGCGACCGTATCGTGGCGCTGCGCGAGGGCCGTCTGCTGATGCGCGAGCGCGCCGCCGACATCATGAACCCGGTGCACCTCGAATCGATCTACGGCGTGCCGATGCGCGTGAGTGCCGATCCGGTCAGCGGGCGGCGTCTGGGGTTTCCGGCATGAACCTGCTCGTTGCGAATCCGCGCCGCCGGCAACTGCTCGTCGCGCTCACCGCGCTCGCCGGCTCAGGCCCATGGTTCTCCGCGCCATGCGTCGCTGCCGCGGTCACGCGGTTCCCGCATCGCATCGTGGTGCTCAACTGGGAACTCACGGAAACGCTGCTCGCGCTCGGGCGCGCGCCCGTCGGCATTCCATTGCCCGACTGGTATGCGAGCGGCATCGTGACGCCGCCGTTGCCGCCCGGCGTCGCCGATGTCGGCCTGCTCTATCAGCCGAACTTCGAGGTGCTGCTCGCGCTCGCGCCGGATCTCATCATCGTCACGCCGGCGCATGCCGCGTTGATGACGCCGCTGCGACGCATCGCGCCGACGCTCACGCTCGGCACATACATGAGCGCTGCACGGCCTCTCGAGGTGCTCTGCGACGAAACATCCGCGATGGGGCGCGCGATCGATGCGCCGCTACGCGCCACCGAGCTGATCGCCGCCGCGCAACGGGAATTCGCGTCGGTGGCCACCCGGATCGCGAACACCGGGGCTCACCCGGCGCGAGCCGTGATCGTCGCCGAAGCACTCGACGAGCGACATTTTCGCGTCTATGGCACGGGTAGCCTGTTCGACGACGTGCTCGCGCGCATCGGTGTCGACAATGCCGCCCATCCTCGCGACGTGGCGAGCCGAACGGTCGCCACGCCGTGGCGCACCTCCGTCACCGGTTCGGCCGCCGTCGCGCTGGAACGGCTGTTCGATGTCCCGCACGCGGACATCCTGCTGATCGGTCCGCTGCGCGCCGCCGTGCGTGCCGCGCTGAACCAGAGCCCGTTGTGGCGTGCGCTGCCTGCCGTGCGCGAGAAACGCGTCGCAGTCCTGCCGGTGATCGCGGCCTTCGGCGGACTCGTGTCGATGCACCGCTTCGCCGCGGCCGTCTCGATCGCACTGGCCACACTGGAGCAAGGCGGAGGCGGCCTTGCGTAATCTCGTGCTGGCCGGACGCATCGCGCGGACAAGCGATCGGCGCCTGGCGCTGGTCGGCGCCATGGCCGTACTCGCCGCGTGCCTCACCGCCACGGACGTGCATCGCGCACTGGCGAGCGCATCCTTGTGGCGCGCGCTCGCGGCCACCGCAGACACGCAGGACGTGGGGGCCCTGCTCGTCCACTACAGCCTGCTGCCGCGCGTCGCGATGACCCTGCTGTGCGGCGCCGCACTCGGTCTCGCGGGCGCGCTGATGCAACAGGTGCTGCGCAATCCGCTCGCGGAACCCATGACGCTCGGGGTGTTCCCCGGCGCGTATCTCACGCTGTCTGTCGCGACGATCTGGATGCCCGGCTGGTTGGCCATGGGTCGAAGCACGCTGGCGCTGGTGGGCGGCGCGGCCGCGATGCTCGTCGTGTTCGCGCTGGCATGGGCGCAACGTATGTCGCCGCTCGGCGTGATCCTCGGCGGCATGGTCGTGAACCTGTACTGCGGCGCGATCAGTCTCGCGATCTCGGTGGTGCATTTCGACCGGCTTGCAGGCTTGCAGATCTGGGGCGGCGGCGCGCTCGACCAGAACGGCTGGCAACCGACGCTGCATCTGGGCATGCAGCTCGCCGCCTGCGCGGGCGCCGCCGCACTGCTCTATCGTCCGCTGAGTCTGTTCGACGCAGGCGACACGACGGCGCGCCATCTTGGTGTCGCGGTCGGATGGGTGCGCGGCGCCGCGTTGTTCGTCGCGGTCGCGCTCACGGCGTTCGTGGTCGCCGAAGTGGGCGTCATCGGCTTCATCGGCCTGGCCGCGCCGTTGCTGGCCCGCCTGGCCGGCGCGCGGCAATTGCGCGCGCGGCTCGTGTGGTCACCGCTCACCGGCGCGGCGCTGCTGTGGCTCACCGATGAAATCGTGCGCACGGCCGCGCGGGCCGACATGTTTTCCGCGCACGTGATCGCGACCGGAAGCGCGACCGCGATCGTGGGCGTGCCGCTGCTCGTCGGGTTGCTGCCGCGTTTGCGCACGCGGCCCGATGCGCATACTGCAGCAGCCCCCCGGCATGAGCGTCGCGCGCCTCGCGCGATGGCGCTGGCGTGGGTCATGCTGCTACCGCTCGCATGCGTGCTGTCGCTGGCGGTCTCTCGCGGCCCCGCCGGCGCGAGCGTCGCCACGCTCACGCAAATCGAAAGCCTGCTGTTCTGGCGCGTACCCCACCTCGTCGCGGCGCTGGCGGCGGGCGCTCTGCTCGCCGTCGCGGGAACACTGCTGCAACGCATGAGCGCGAATCCGATGGCGAGTCCCGACGTGCTCGGCGTGGGTTCCGGCGGCATGTTCGGCATGGTTGCCGTACTGTTTCTCAGTCACCACCTTGTTCCCGCCGCACTGGTAGCAGGGTGCGTGGCCGGCACGTTCGCGACGTTGGTGCTGCTCGTCTGGTTCGGACGGCGCGCGCGATTCGCGCCCGAGCGCCTGCTGCTCGTCGGGCTGTCGATCAGTGCGCTGTTCAACGCGGTAGTCGGCGCGCTGATGTCAAGCGGCGATCCGCGGGCGGGCGTGCTCGTCGATCTGCTGATCGGATCCACCTACTACGTCGCGCCCGACATCGCCTGGAGCGTCGCGGCACTGGCGCTCCTGACGCTCGCCGTTGCACCGCTGACCGGACGCTGGCTCGCCGCTCTTGCGCTCGGCACCGACGTCGCGGCAAGCGTCGGCGTGCCCGTGGGTCGCGCGCGCTTCGCGTTGCTGCTGCTGGCGGCCATGTCAACGGCGGCGGCTACCGTGATTGTCGGGCCGTTGTCGTTCGTCGGGCTGATCGCGCCGCATATCGCTCGGTTTTCCGGTGCGCGCCGCCCCGTGCCGCAGCTTTATCTGGCCGCAACGCTCGGCGCGCTGCTGATGGTGACGGCGGACTGGCTCGGGCGGCAGATCGCTTTTCCGCAGGAAATCGCGACCGGCCTCGTCGCCACGCTGCTCGGCGGACCGTGGCTCGTCGCGCTCGTGATGCTGCGCGGGTTGCGGCGGTAATTGCGTCACGGGTCGCGGGATCGACCACGATGTCGGTCCGGAAGTTATTCAGTAGTGCATTGATTTACAGATAGACGAGGCATCTCTGATGCCCGTCGATAACGATCGTCCCCCCCATTTTTCAACCCGCCGCTGGCGGGAGGAAGCAGTTCGACATTTTTCAACATCGGGATGATCAACCATGACAACGAGAATAGACCACCCGCGCGCACGGCGCGCGACGACGGGACGATGCAGCGGTGCCCCGCTCGCCTTTTCGGCGCTGTGCCTCGCCTCCTCGTGGGCGCACGCGCAAGGCACGCCGGCCCCGGCCGGCGACATGCTGCCCGCCTTGACGGTGGTGGGCACAAGGGACGCCGATGCGACCACCGAAGGCAGCGGCAGCTACGCTGCGAAGTGGGCCACCATCGGCGGAAAAGTCGCGCAATCGATCAAGGAGACGCCAAACTCGGTCTCGGTGCTCACGCGCGAGCGGATGGACGACCAGAACGTCACGACCATCCAGCAGGCGTTGCGCTCCGTGACCGGCGTCAGTTCGATCGACTACGGCGACGGTACCGCGTACTTCCGCGCGCGCGGCTCGCAGCTCGGCATTGAATTCGACGGGGTCCCGACACTGAGCGGCCTGCAGTACCAGTTGCAATTCGATCTGGCGATGTACGACCGCGTCGAAATCCTGCGCGGCCCGGCAGGCTCGATCGATGGCATGGGCGAGCCGGGCGGCGTCGTCAATCTCGTGCGCAAGCGCCCTCAGGATCAGTTCCACCTCGCCACGGAAACACAGGTCGATTCGTTCGGCAGCGTGCGCCAGATGATCGACGTCACCGGGCCGCTGAACAAGGACGGCACGCTGCGCGGACGTGCCGTTCTCGTGGGCAGCACCGGTCCGCAATCCATCGAGCGCACGCGCAGCAAGGAGGCGATGGCCTACGGCGCGCTCGATTGGGACCTCACGCCGCGCACGACGCTGTCGCTCTCGGGCGGCTATCAGGTCTCGCCGATTTCCGGCATCGATTACGGTGCGGGCGGCGTGCTGAACAGCACGCGTACCGCGCTCACCGGGCGCGTGCCGAGCGAATATACACGGAACTTCAGCCCAAGCTGGAACTACGCGTACACCTCGTTGCAAGAGGTCAACGCCAACCTCGTGCATCGGTTCGAAAGCGCGTGGCAATCCTCGACCACGCTGTTCTACCGCCACGAACTCTCCAAGGCCTACTACGCGTACTCCGGCCCCGGCGCGACCGCAAACGGCCTCGCGCGTTTCGGAGACCAGCGGCAGCGCACGAGCTACGACTGGTTCGGCGCGGACACCAATGTGTCCGGCCCGGTCCGCCTCTGGGGGCAAACGCACACGCTGACCATCGGCGCGAACTACGCGGTGATGACCTCGGGCGCGCAGTCGGGTTACCGCGCGTTGAGCGGCCCGTACGGGGGCGCCTACAGTCTCTACGATCCCAATGCGGTACCCGCCGTGGACGTACCGTACACGTTCGGCACCAATCACCGCACCGTGCAATACGGCGTCTATGCGCAGGCGCGCATCAAGCTCGCCGCGCCGCTGACGCTCGTGCTCGGCGGCCGCGAGGCGTTCCTGCAAGACCGCACGCAGTCGACGTTGCCGAGCGTCGCGGACTGGACGACCAACGCGCAGGTCAATCATCGCTTCCTGCCGTCCGCCGGCTTGCTGTGGGATATCGTGCCGTCGCTGACGGCCTATGCCAACTATGCGCGTTTCCTCGATGCGCAAACGCAAGGCACGTACTCGGGGCCGGGCCTGCCGCCGCGCTCGGGAGAGCAGTACGAAGTGGGCATGAAAAGCAGCCTGCTCGACGGCCGCCTGAATGCGAACGCCGCGCTGTTCCGCATCAACGACGACAACCGTGCCGTTGCCGATCCTGCCCATCAGTTCTATTACGTATCCGCAGGCAAGGCACGCAATCAGGGTATCGAACTCGAACTCACCGGCCAGCCGACGCCGGACTGGAATCTCTATGCTGGCTACACGTATCTGAACGCCCACTACGAGAACGACTCGCCCGATCTCACCGACGGCACGGATCCGAAGCATCTGTTCAAGCTGTGGACCCGATATACGCTCTCGCGAGGCCCGTTACGCGGATTCTCGATCGGGGGCGGCATGCTCGCGCAAACGCGTATTTCGCGTGGCGTCGAACAGGGTGGCTATGCGGTTTTCGACGCACAAGCGGGATATCGTTTCAACAAGCACGTGACGGCGTCGCTGCAATTGAATAACGTGTTCAATCGCAGGTACTACATTCGTCCGCCCAGCACCTATTACAGCGTATTCGGCGACGCGCGCAACGTGATGTTGACGGTGCGCTCGGATTTCTAGGCGCCGCCTCGCGGCCAATCCGTCGCGCCACGGACGGCTCTATCGTCCGATAGCCGTCGCTCGGGCGCCGAGCATGGCCGCACCGAACGCACGGCGATTCGCGAAGCTGCACAGGTCCGGGGGCAACAGATAACGGGAAAAGTCCACCGGCCGCCCTCGCTTGCCCTGTCACTGTCCATGGAAACAAAAAACCCGCGAAGCCTTATGGCATCGCGGGTTTCGAGACTTCCTCGGACAACGTTGGAAGCGAATCTGGTGGGCCCGGCGGGGTTCGAACCCGCGACCAATCGATTATGAGTCGACTGCTCTAACCGCTGAGCTACAAGCCCTGGTGAATGACGACGCGTGCTACACGCGACCCCGGCAACGGAGCCGGGCCGGCATTGTAACAACAAAGGAGACAAACGCCACCGGCATCACGCGGATGCCGGCGGCGTTCGCAGGAGAGACGCTGGAAATCAGTTCCCTTCGAGGAACGACTTCAGCTTGTCGGAACGGCTCGGGTGACGCAGCTTGCGCAGCGCCTTGGCCTCGATCTGACGGATCCGCTCGCGGGTGACGTCGAACTGCTTGCCGACTTCCTCGAGCGTGTGGTCGGTGCTCATCTCGATACCGAAACGCATCCGCAGCACCTTCGCCTCGCGCGGCGTCAGCGAATCGAGCACATCCTTCACGACGTCGCGCATGCTGGCATGCAGCGCTGCATCCGCCGGCGCGACCGTGTTGTTGTCCTCGATGAAGTCGCCGAGATGGGAATCGTCGTCGTCGCCGATCGGCGTTTCCATCGAGATCGGCTCCTTCGCGATCTTCATGATCTTGCGGATCTTGTCTTCCGGCATCTCCATCTTCTCGGCGAGCGTTGCCGGATCCGGCTCGAGACCGGTTTCCTGCAGGATCTGCCGCGAGATGCGGTTCATCTTGTTGATCGTTTCGATCATGTGAACCGGAATACGGATCGTGCGCGCCTGGTCCGCGATCGAACGCGTGATGGCCTGACGGATCCACCACGTCGCGTAGGTCGAGAACTTGTAGCCACGACGGTATTCGAACTTGTCCACCGCCTTCATCAGGCCGATGTTGCCTTCCTGGATCAGGTCGAGGAACTGCAGGCCGCGGTTCGTGTACTTCTTCGCGATCGAGATCACGAGACGCAGGTTCGCCTCGGTCATTTCGCGCTTCGCCTGGCGCGCCTTCAGTTCGCCGGCCGCCATCTGGCGGTTGGTTTCCTTCAGGTCCTTCAGCGGCAGCACGACACGCGCCTGCAGGTCGAGCAGGCGCTGCTGCTGTTCGCGGATCGCCGGGACGTTACGCGACAGCACCGCGCTGTACGAATGGCCTTCGGCGGTGATCTTCTCGGCCCAGTCGAGATCGGTCTCGTTGCCCGGGAAGCGTGCGATGAATTCCGAGCGCGGCATGCCGCACTTGTCGACGACGATGTGCAGGATCTGACGTTCGACCTGACGCACTTCGTCCACCTGCGCACGCAGCGTGTCGCACAGGCGCTCGACGGTACGCGCGGTGAAGCGGATCGTCATCAGTTCGGTCTGGATCGTTTCCTGCGCCTTCAGGTAGGCCTTCGACTTGTAGCCTTCCTTTTCGAACGCACGGCGCATCTTGTCGAACCACTCGCTGATCTGCGAGAACTTCTCGAGCGATGCGCGCTTGAGGGCTTCGAGCTGGGCGGCGTTCGCCGATGCCTGCGCGGCACCGTCGTCTTCCTCCTCTTCCTCTTCTTCCTCTTCCTCTTCGGCTTCCTCGTCCTCGTTCTCGATCGCTTCCGCTTCCTTCGCGGAGAAACCGTCGGTATCGGCGGAGTCCGACGCATTCGGATCGAGCAGGCCGTCGACGAGTTCGTCGACGCGAATCTCTTCGTTCGCGACGCGTTCGGCCATCGCGAGGATGTCGGCGATCGTCGTCGGGCACGCGGAGATGGCCATCACCATGTGGCGCAGGCCGTCCTCGATCCGCTTCGCGATCTCGATTTCGCCTTCGCGCGTGAGCAGCTCGACCGTGCCCATTTCGCGCATGTACATCCGGACCGGATCGGTCGTGCGGCCGAATTCCGAATCGACGGTGGACAGCGCGACTTCCGCTTCCTCCTCGACTTCATCGTCCGACGACGCAGCGGGTGCGTTGTCGTTCAGGAGCAGCGTTTCCGCGTCCGGCGCCTGCTCGTAAACCGCCACGCCCATGTCGTTGAACGTGCCGATGATGCCTTCGAGGGCTTCGGTCTCGGTGAAGTTGTCCGGCAGGTGGTCGTTGATTTCGGCGTACGTCAGGAAGCCGCGCTCCTTGCCGAGCTTGATCAGCGCGCGCAGTTTCACGCGGCGCTCTTCGAGCTCCTCGGCCGTGCCCGGCGTGCTCGTCGCGAACGCTTCCTTCAGCAGCGCCTTTTCCTTGGCGCGACGATCGCGCACCTTGGATTTGCCCGGAGCAGCCGCGGCTGCGGCGGGCTGCTCGTCGCTCTGATTTGCGTCGTCTTCGACGGATACTTCGTTCAGCTTTTTGGTCATGGAGTTCGCCGTACCGGCTATATCGACTCGCGGCTGCTGGACGACAGCCGGTTGAACCGTGGGTGCATGAGTAGTACGTACTGCCGTTTCGTCCGCGTCGGCAGTCGTGTCCCTTGCGCTTTTCGCACTTGCCCGCTTCGCCGCCGGCTTGGCCGGCCCGGAGTCGGGTCTCGCGGCAGCCCGTGTTCTGGCTGCCGGTGCCGGCGCAGCCTGAGCAGTGCCGGCCGCGGTTTTCTTTCCTGCTGGGGCTGACGTGGCTGAAGACGTTGTCCTGGAGGAAGAAGCAGACTTGGCCGCTGTGACCTTCTTGGTCGGCTCCGTCGAGCCCTTGCCTGTTGCTTTCTTTCCGCCTGTCGTCTTTGCCATCGCGAATCTCGCCTCTGCTTAGAAAACAAACCGCTGGAAACCTTATATTATAGCACGCTGGGGAGCCCTCTCTAAGCGCCCCGGCCGCCTACAGCCCGAGCCGACGTTTCATGTCGGTTCGCTGCTGGTTCAATTCCGTCAATTCGGCCAACTCCTCGGGTGTGAAGGTGGATTGCCGCGCCAGCCGGTCAAGCCGGTCGCAGCAGGCGTCATAACGCATCTTGAGCACCGCCGCCTGCAGCTCCTCCCCCGCGATCCGTTCCTGCTCACGCTGCCGCTCGGGCACCGTCTCGTCTGCCGGATTCTGTAACAGCAAATCGCGGACGTTTTCATCATAGTCCAGAATTTCGCGGAAGATTTCCTCGTAAGTCGCCCCGTTCGAGGACGTCCGCAGGACATCCGACAGCAACCGGAACTCCGCGCCGTCGCCCAGCGCGCGCGCATGGTCGACGACTTCCGCGAACAGCTCGCCGATGCGCGGCAACGTGCGCAGGGTCGCAATCTGCTCGTCGTCGAGCTGCGACGCGATGCGCGGATGCATCACCAGCGTGCGCAGTGCGCGCTTTTCGCTGTCCGTCACGCGGCGCCGCTCGCTGCGCGCGGGCGCCTGGCGCGGCGGCGCCGCGATCCGCGTATCGACGTCGGACAGCGCCGCGACCTCTTCGAACGGAATATCGAGGCGGTCCGCGAACATGTGCATGATCTGCGCGCGCAATGCGTTCGCGGGCAGCGCCTGCAGCAGCGGCTTCGCATCGAACAGCGCCTTCGCGCGGCCTTCCGGCTGATCGAGCGCCTTGCCCGAAATTGCTTCGTTCAACAGAAATTGTGACAGCGGCATCGCGCGCTCGACCTGCTCGGAGAACGCTTCGGCGCCGAACTCGCGCACATAGCTGTCCGGATCGTGCTCGGTCGGCAGAAAAAGGAACCGGATCGTGCGGTTGTCGCCCGCATGCGGCAGGCAAGCCTCGAGCGCGCGCCGCGCCGCCCGCCGCCCGGCCGAATCGCCGTCGAAACTGAAAATGACCGTGTCGGTCTGGCGCAGCAGCTTCTGCACGTGAATCGGCGTGCACGCGGTGCCGAGCGTCGCGACCGCGTTCGGGAACCCGAGCTGCGCGAGCGCGACGACGTCCATGTAGCCTTCGACGACCAGCACGTACTTGCGCTCGCGAATCGCGAGCCGCGCCTCGAACAACCCGTACAGTTCGCTGCCCTTGTTGAACAGCGGCGTTTCGGGGGAGTTCAGGTATTTCGGTTCGCCGCTGCCGAGCACGCGGCCGCCGAAGCCGATCACCTGTCCCTTCACGTTGCGGATCGGGAACATGATCCGCTCGCGGAACCGGTCGTAGCGGCGCGCGACGCCCTGCGCGTCGGTCTTCTCGCTGACGATCACGAGCCCCGACTCGACGAGCGACTCGTCGCGATAGTCCGGGAACGCGGCTTCGAGGTTCTGCCAGCCGTCCGGCGCGTAGCCGAGGCCGAAACGCGCGGCGATCTCGCCGGTCAGGCCCCGATTCTTCAGGTACTGGATCGCGACGGTCGCACCGCGCAACTGCTTGCGGTAGTAGTCGCACGCGGCCGTCATCGCATCGGACAGCGCGGTCGCGACCGATTTCGACACCGGCGCCGGATAGTCGCCGCCACCGCCCCCGCCTCCGCCGCGCATCGACGGCTCGTGCGGCACGGTCAGCCCGACGGACTGCGCGAGTTCCTGCACGGCTTCCGGGAACGTGAGCCCCGCGTGCTCCATCAGGAAGCCGATTGCCGTGCCGTGCGCGCCGCAACCGAAGCAGTGATAGAACTGCTTGGTCGGGCTGACGGTAAACGACGGGCTCTTCTCGTTATGGAACGGGCACAACCCCATGAAGTTGGCGCCGCCCTTCTTGAGCTGCACGTACCGACCCACCACGTCGACGATATCGACGCGGTTCAGCAAGTCCTGCAGGAACGAATGCGGAATCACCGTGGGATCGAACGAAAAAAGACAATACGGCGCCCGGCGCACGCATCGCTGGGCGCGCCGGGAACGGGTTTTACTTCGTGAGCGCGGCCTTGACCTGCGCGGAAACGGCCGTCATGTCGGCACGACCGGCGAGCTTGCCTTTCAGCACACCCATCACCTTGCCCATGTCCTGCGGACCGGCTGCGCCGGTTTGCGCGACCGCCGCCTGGACTTCGGCCGCCACTTCGGCGTCCGACAGTTGCGCGGGCATGTAACCGCCCAGCACGGTCAGCTCGGCCTGCTCCTTCGCGACGAGGTCGTCGCGGCCGGCGGCCTGGAACTGGCTGATCGAATCCTTGCGCTGCTTGATCATCTTGTCGATCACGGCCGTGATGCCCGCGTCGTCGAGCGTCACGCGATCATCGACCTCACGCTGCTTGATCGCGGCCATCAGCAGGCGAATCGTCGCCAGGCGCTCGCTTTCCTTCGCGCGCATCGCGGCCTTCATGTCTTCGCTGATCTGCTCTTTCAAACTCATCTTTCACCCGGGATGGAAACGTGAATCCGACGCCCGTGAGCGGGCGTCAACACAAAAACCCGCTTGGGACAGTGTCTCAAGCGGGTTGCTCGAATCCGGCATCGGCGACTCGCCGCCTGATCGGCTGTGCGATCGCACCCGATCGCACGGAGTCGCCGGTGCGCCGCTCAGCGAACCGCGCGGCGCCCAATCGTTCAGTACAGCTTCTTCGGCAGCGTCTGGCTGCGAATCCGCTTGTAATGACGCTTCACCGCAGCGGCCTTCTTGCGCTTGCGCTCCGCGGTCGGCTTCTCGTAAAACTCGCGCGCGCGAAGCTCGGTCAGCAGACCATTCTTCTCGATCGTGCGCTTGAAGCGACGCATTGCAACTTCGAACGGCTCGTTCTCTTTAACGCGAATGATCGTCATGATCCGACACGAATAAAGGTTTGCAGGGAAAGACTACCGAGTATAGCAGAGCGATTGCCTAAAGGCACGGGGCCTGGTCCCGCTTGAACGGGCCGCCGCGGCCCGTCAGACGACGCGCGAATACTCCGCCGCCGCTTGCCCGGCCGCCGTGCCGGACGCCCATGCCCACTGGAAGTTGTAGCCGCCGAGCCAGCCCGTCACGTCCACCGCCTCGCCGACGAAATACAGCCCCGGCACGCGCGCGCTCATCATCGTCGCCGACGACAGCTCGCGCGTATCGACCCCGCCCTTCGTCACTTCGGCCTTCTTGTAGCCCTCGGTGCCGTTCGGCGTCAGCGTCCAGCCGGACAGCGCCTCGCCGATCTGGCGCAGCGTCCGGTCGGGCAGGTCCGCGAGCCGCGCGTCGGCCGCGACGCGATGCGTATCGAGCCACGCATGGGCGAGACGCGACGGCACCCAGTCGGCGAGCAGCGAACCGATCTGGCGCTTCGATGTGCGCTTCGCGTCGAGCAGGTCGGCCACCGAGTCGCGCTGCGGCAGCAGGTCGACGCGGATCGGGTCGCCGGGCTGCCAGTAGCTCGAGATCTGCAGGATGCCGGGCCCGGACAGGCCGCGATGGGTCAGCAGCAGATCCTCGACGAATTCGCCGCCGCGCTTCCTGTCGCCGGTCGACACGCGTACCTCGAGCGACACGCCCGACAGCGCCGCGAACGGCTCCCAGTCCTGCGGCGCGAACGTCAGCGGCACGAGCGCGGGCCGCGTATCGACGAGCTTGTGGCCGAACTGCTTCGCCAGCCGGTAGCCGAAGTCGGTCGCGCCGATCTTCGGAATCGACAGGCCGCCCGTCGCGACGATCAGGGCGCGCGCACCGATCGCGCCGGCCTGCTGCGTGTCGAGCACGAAGCCGTCGGCCGGCGCGTGGCGCACCGCATCGACGACGACGGGCCGGCGCCACGCGATGCCGCCCGCGTCGCACTCGTGCTTCAGCACGTCGATGATCGCGTCGCTGCCGTGGTCGCAGAAGAGTTGGCCCTTGTGCTTTTCGTGCCAGGTCACGTGATGGCGCTTGAGCAGCCCGAGGAAGTCGCGCGGCGTATAGCGCGCCAGCGCCGAGCGCGCGAAATGCGGATTCGACGACAGATAGTTGTCGGGGCCGGCGTACAGGTTCGTGAAGTTGCAGCGGCCGCCGCCCGAGATGCGGATCTTCTCGGCGAGCCGCGGCGCGTGATCGATCAGCACGACGCGGCGGCCGAGCTGCCCGGCGACCGCGGCGCTCATCATCCCGGCGGCGCCCGCGCCGATCACGGCGATGTCATAGGTTTCCATGGCGCGGATTGTACCTGCCCGGCATCGGGCCCGGGCCGCCGCCTGCGCCGGCCGGCCCTCGCCTGCTATACTTTCCGGTTACGTTGACCTTCCCGCGGCGCGCCCGACACCGCGCGCCCTGCCCGCACCCATGCTCGTTCTCGGCATCGAAAGCTCCTGCGACGAAACCGGCCTCGCGCTCTACGACACGCAGCGCGGCCTGCTCGCGCACGCGCTCCATTCGCAGATCGCGATGCATCGCGACTACGGCGGCGTCGTGCCCGAGCTCGCGTCGCGCGACCACATCCGCCGCGCGCTGCCGCTGCTCGAGGAAGTGATGGCGCAAAGCGGCACGCGCCGCGACGACATCGATGCGATCGCGTTCACGCAGGGCCCCGGCCTCGCCGGCGCGCTGCTGGTCGGCGCGAGCATCGCGAATGCGCTCGCCCTCGCATGGAACAAGCCGACCGTCGGCATCCATCACCTCGAAGGCCACCTGCTGTCGCCGCTGCTCGTCGACGCGCCGCCGCCGTTTCCGTTCATCGCGCTGCTGGTATCCGGCGGCCACACGCAGCTGATGCGCGTGACCGACGTCGGCGTGTACGAGACGCTCGGCGAAACGCTCGACGACGCGGCCGGCGAAGCGTTCGACAAGACGGCGAAGCTGATCGGCCTCGGCTACCCGGGCGGCCCGGAAGTGTCGAAGCTCGCCGAGACGGGCACGCCGGGCGCGGTCGTGCTGCCGCGCCCGATGCTGCATTCGGGCGATCTCGACTTCAGCTTCAGCGGCCTGAAGACGGCCGTGCTCACGCAGATGAAGAAGTTCGAGGCGGCGAAGCTGGAAGGCGAAGCACTCGAGCGCGCGAAAGCCGATCTTGCGCGCGGCTTCGTCGACGCGGCCGTCGACGTGCTCGTTGCGAAGTCGCTCGCCGCGCTGAAGCAGACCCGACTCAAGCGCCTCGTGGTCGCGGGCGGCGTCGGCGCGAACCGCCAGTTGCGTGCGGCATTGTCGGCCGCCGCGGCCAAGCGCGGCTTCGACGTGCACTACCCCGATCTCGCGCTCTGCACCGACAACGGCGCGATGATCGCGCTCGCAGGCGCACTGCGGCTCGGCCGCTGGCCCGAGCAGGCGAATGCGGACTACGCATTCACGGTGAAGCCGCGCTGGGATCTCGCGTCGCTCGCCCGCTGACTCCCCGCAACGCGACACCGCACGCAAGACAACAAAAAGGCCGCTCGTTCGAGCGGCCTTCTTCATGGCGCGACAAAAAGACGCGGCGTCATGCAGCCTGACGCTTGTCGCGCTCGATCAGCGCGTACGCGCTGTGATTGTGGATCGACTCGAAGTTCTCGGCCTCGAGCACGTAGGCGGCCACGCGCTCGTCCGCATCGAGACGCTGCGCGACGTCGCGCACGAGATCCTCGACGAACTTCGGATTCTCGTAGGCGCGCTCGGTGACGAACTTCTCGTCCGGACGCTTCAACAGGCCCCACAGTTCGCACGATGCCTCTTCTTCCGCGATACGGATCAGCGCCTCGACCGGCAGGTCGGCTGCAAGCTCCGCATCGATCGTCACGTGCGAGCGCTGGTTGTGCGCGCCGTACTGCGAGATCTTCTTCGAGCACGGGCACAGGCTCGTCACCGGCACGAGCACCTTCAGGAACAGGCGCGTGTCGCCGTTGCGGCTTTCGCCCGCGAGCGTCACTTCGTAGTCGAGCAGGCTCTGCACGCCCGACACCGGCGCCGTCTTGTTCACGAAGTACGGGAACGTGACCTCGATGCGGCCGGCTTCGGCTTCGAGCTTCTCGAGCATCGACGCGAGCATCGCGCGGAAACGCTCGACCGTCAGCGGCGCGCGGTTCTCTTCGAGCAGCGCGACGAAGCGCGACATGTGCGTGCCTTTCTGGTCGGCAGGCAGGCGGACGTCGAGGTTCCAGACACCGACGGTCGGCTGCACGTCGCCGCTTTCGGTGCACACCGTCAACGGATGCCGGACCGCCTTCACGCCCACGCGCTGAATCGGGATCTGACGGGTATCCACCGTGCTCTGCACGTCGGGCATCACGAAGGCGGGATTCATCTGGTTCATCTTGTTCAATCCTTGTAAGCCGCGCGTCCGACGACGCGCACGCCGCGTCATGCGGCAGCCGGAAAAGCAACATGGGCCCGCAGGCCCATGTTTTCCGCATCAATGAAGACCGGTTGCGCCAGTCGCACCGGCACCGCCCACGGGCGGCGCCAGCTTATGCGACGCGCTTCGCCTGACCGGCGACATCGGCCGCCGGGCTCAGAAAGCGTTCGCGAATCGATTTCGCGATGCCCGCGCCGTCGAGGCCGCATTGCGACAGCAGCTTCGCGGGATCGCCGTGATCGATGAACAGGTCAGGGAGGCCCAATTGTAGTACGGGTCGGATAACCCCACTCTCCATCAGGGCTTCCACGCAGGCCGAGCCCGCGCCACCCATCACGCAACCTTCCTCGACCGTGACGAGGTAGTCGTGCGTTTCGGCGAGCTCGCGCACGAGCGCCGCGTCGACCGGCTTCACGAAGCGCATGTTCGCGACCGTTGCGTCGAGCTCCTCGCCCGCCGCCAGCGACGGTGCGACCATCGTGCCGAATGCGAGGATCGCGACGCGCTTGCCTTCCGGCTGCGACGTGCGGCGACGCACTTCGCCCTTGCCGACCGGGATCTCGGTGAATTCCTTCACCGTCGCCACCCCGGTGCCCGCGCCGCGCGGATAACGCACCGCGGTCGGGTTCGGCTGCTGCAGCGCCGTGTGCAGCATCTGGCGGCATTCGTTCTCGTCGGATGCCGCCATGATCGTCATGTTCGGGATGCAGCGCATGAACGCGAGATCGTACGCACCCGCGTGCGTCGCGCCGTCCGCGCCGACGAGGCCCGCGCGGTCGATCGCGAACACGACCGGCAGGTTCTGCAGCGCGACGTCGTGAATCAGCTGGTCGTATGCCCGTTGCAGGAACGTCGAATAGATCGCGACGACCGGCTTCAGCCCTTCGGTTGCGAGGCCGCCCGCGAACGTCACCGCGTGCTGCTCGGCGATGCCGACGTCGTAGTAGCGATCCTTGAAACGCTTCTCGAACTCGACCATGCCCGAGCCTTCGCGCATCGCGGGCGTGATGCCGACGACGCGCGTATCGCGCTCGGCTTCATCGCACAGCCATTCGCCGAACACCTGCGTGTAGGTCTTCTTCGCGGGCGTGGCCGACGGCTTGATGCCTTCGGCCGGGTTGAACTTGCCGGGACCGTGATAGAGCACGGGATCGGCTTCGGCGAGCTTGTAGCCCTGGCCTTTCTTCGTCACCACGTGCAGGAACTGCGGGCCGCGCAGTTCGCGGATGTTCTGCAGCGTCGGGATCAGCGAATCGAGATCGTGACCGTCGATCGGGCCGATGTAGTTGAAGCCGAACTCCTCGAACAGCGTGGCCGGCACGACCATGCCCTTCGCGTGCTCCTCGAGCTTGCGCGCGAGTTCGAGCACCGGCGGCGCCACGCTCAGCACGCGCTCGACGCCGGCACGCGCGGCCGCATAGAAGCGGCCCGACATCAGGCGGGCGAGATGACGATTCAGCGCGCCGACCGGCGGCGAGATCGACATGTCGTTGTCGTTCAGGATCACGAGCACCTTCGCGTCTTCCGACACGCCCGCGTTGTTCATCGCCTCGAACGCCATGCCGGCCGTCATCGCGCCGTCGCCGATCACGGCGATCGAGAAGCGGTCGTCGCCGTTCAGCTGGCTGCCGATCGCCATGCCCAGCGCGGCCGAGATCGACGTGCTCGAGTGCGCGGTGCCGAACGTGTCGTATTCGGATTCGCTGCGACGCGGGAAGCCCGAGATGCCGTCCTGCTGACGCAGCGAATGCATCTGGTCGCGGCGGCCCGTCAGGATCTTGTGCGGGTAGGTCTGGTGGCCCACGTCCCAGACGATGCGATCGTTCGGCGTGTTGAACACGTAGTGCAACGCGATCGTCAGCTCGACCGTCCCGAGGTTGGACGACAAATGGCCGCCCGTCTTCGACACGCTGTCGAGCACGAACGCACGCAGTTCATCCGCGAGCGGTTGCAGTTGGCGACGATCGAGGCGGCGCAAATCCGCCGGGTCGTCGATGGTTTTCAGCAAGTCGTACATCGTCGTTCCATTGTAGGAAATCAAACGCGCCCGCATTCTATTGCACGCACCGTAGCGTGTGCGCGGCGGCGGGCTTTCGCGTCAGCTGACCCGGTTCACTACCAGGTCGGCAAGTTCGGCGAGACGCTGTGCGCGTGCGCCGAACGGTTTCAGCGCGTCGTGCGCTTCGGCGCGCAGCTGCGCTGCCAGCTCGCGCGACGCCTCGAGGCCGAGGATCGATACGTAGGTCGGCTTGTCGTTCGCCGCGTCCTTGCCGGCCGTCTTGCCGAGCGTCGCCGAATCGGTCGTGACGTCGAGAATGTCGTCGACGACCTGGAAGGCCAGACCCACGGCCCCCGCATAGACGTCGAGCGCGGCCATCGTTTCCGCCGACGGCGTCTCGCCGGCCAGCGCGCCCATCCGCACGGCCGCGCGCAGCAGTGCGCCGGTCTTCATCCGGTGCATCGTTTCGAGCTGTTCGCGCGTCAGCTTGAGGCCGACGCTCGCCAGGTCGATCGCCTGCCCGCCCGCCATGCCGATCGAGCCGCTCGCAAGCGCCAGTTCACGCACGAGCGCGGCCTGCTGCACCGGCGACAGCGCCTCGGCGTCGGTCAGCGCGACGAACGCCTGCGACTGCAGCGCGTCGCCGACCAGCAGGGCCGTCGGCTCGTCGTACTGCACGTGCACGGTCGGCTTGCCGCGGCGCAACGCATCGTCGTCCATGCACGGCATGTCGTCGTGCACGAGCGAATAGACGTGGATCATCTCCAGCGCCGCCGCCGCCGCATTGCGTGCCGCTTCCGTCGCGCCGGTCAGTTCGCCTGCTGCATGGCACAGCAGCGGACGAACCCGCTTGCCGCCACCGAGGACCGCGTAGCGCATCGCCTCGTGAAGTTTCGCGGGCATCGCGGTATCGGCGGGCAGATAGTGGCCGAGTGCGTTCTCGACACGGTCAAGCACGGACCGCATCCATTGTTCGAATGTCATAGATCGTCGTCTTCGCCGTCCGTGGCGGCCGTTCCGGACGAAAGCGGCTTCAGCGTCGCGCCGTCGAGCACGCGAACCTGCTGCTCCACTTTCTCGAGCTGCTGTTGGCAAAACGCAACGAGGGCCGCACCGCGGCGGTATGCCGTCAGTGAATCCTCGAGGCTCAACGCGCCGCCTTCCATCCGGGCAACCAGCGTCTCGAGTTCCGCGAGCGCCATCTCGTAATTGTCCGGCAACGGTTCGGTGCCATTGCCGGGCGGCGTGGCGCCTGGGGATGCGGTTTTCGCCATGGACGAGGTGTCAAATTTCAAAACAAGTCGGACATTCTACGGCAAAAGAGAATTTTCCGACCTGCCGTCGTGGGCACCCCGGTACATATTCCGGCCCCATCTCCGACGCACATTGTGCGCCTCCCGCGGGTCGCCCGACAAAAAATTGACACAAATCAGGCACTTAATCCTAGCCTTGCGAGGCGAACCGGGTATAATTCTCCGTTTCCCTAAATCGATTTTTCGATGGTTGGGTTGTTCACTGCTTTCACGCTAACACCGGGAGTGGGAATGTCCAATCTGAGCGATGCGCTTCAGTTGAAGTCGGCCCACAGCCAGCTTCCAGTCACTGCATATTTCGATGAGGCGCTACTCGAGCGCGAGATCGAAACCCTCTTCAAGAAAGGACCTCGTTACGTCGGGCACGAATTGATGGTGCCCGAGGCGGGGGATTATTTCGCGCTGCCGTCCGAGCAGGAAGGCCGCGTGCTGGTCCGCAACCAGACGAACCAGATCGAACTGCTGTCGAACGTCTGCCGCCACCGTCAGGCGATCATGCTCAACGGGCGCGGCCACACGCAGAACATCGTGTGCCCGCTGCACCGCTGGACGTACGACCTGGAAGGCGAGTTGCTCGGCGCACCGCACTTCCCCGACAAGCCGTGCCTGAACCTCGGCAAGAGCCCGCTGCAAAACTGGCAGGGGCTGCTGTTCGAGGCCGAAGGCCGCAACGTCGCGCGCGATCTTGCCCACCTCGGCACCAAGCATCACTTCGACTTCTCCGAGTACCACTTCGATCACGTCGAAGTGCACGAGTGCGATTACAACTGGAAGACGTTCATCGAGGTCTACCTCGAGGATTACCACGTCGTCCCGTTCCACCCGGGTCTCGGCAGCTTCGTGTCGTGCGACGACCTCAAGTGGGAGTTCGGCGACTGGTACAGCGTGCAGACGGTCGGCGTGCACAACGCGCTCGCGAAACCGGGCAGCGCGACTTACCAGAAATGGCACGAGCAGGTGCTGAAGTTCCGCAACGGCGTGCCGCCGGAGTTCGGCGCGATCTGGATGGTCTACTACCCGGGCCTGATGATCGAGTGGTACCCGCACGTGCTCGTCGTGTCGTGGCTGATCCCGCGCGGCCCGCAGAAGACGACCAACATCGTCGAGTTCTATTACCCCGAGGAAATCGCGCTGTTCGAACGCGAATTCGTCGAGGCCGAGCGCGCCGCCTATATGGAAACGGCCGTCGAGGACGACGAGATCGCCATGCGGATGGACGCAGGCCGCCGTGCGCTGATGGCACGCGGCGAGTCGCAGGTCGGCCCGTACCAGAGCCCGATGGAAGACGGCATGCAGCACTTCCACGAATTCCTGCGCCGCCACCTCGGCGACCTCTGACGGCCGGTGCGGCGCCTTGACGCCGCATGGTATCCGGCAGACGAAAAGACGGGCTTCGGCCCGTCTTTTTTTGTTTAGACTTGGAGTGTCAGGCCAATTGCACTCCAGGGAGTCGTCATGCCACACACTCATTACACCACGCTCATCTCCGCCGCCAACCTCGCCGAGCGCCTGGCCGCGGCGCCCGGCAGCGTCGTCCTGTTCGACTGCCGCTTCGATCTCGCCGATCCCGGCGCAGGCGAAGCGGCCTATGCGGCCGGCCACCTCCCCGGCGCACACTACCTTCATCTCGACCGCGACCTGTCGGGCCGCAAGACCGGCACCAACGGCCGCCATCCGCTGCCGACCCGCGACGCATTCGCCACGCTGCTCGCCAGCCGCGGCGTCAAGCAAGGCCAGCAGGTAGTCGCATACGACGCGCAAGGCGGCGCGTATGCGGCGCGCCTGTGGTGGCTGCTACGCTGGCTCGGCCACGATTCGGTCGCCGTGCTCGACGGCGGCCTGCAGGCCTGGGAAGCAGCGGGCCAGCCGCTGACGGCCGACGTGCCGCAACCGGCCGCCGGCGATTTCCGCGCGGCAGCGCCGCTCGAATCGACGGTCGACGCGGCAGCCGTGCTCGCGAACGTGACGTCGCCCACGCGCATCGTGATCGATGCGCGCGCACCGGACCGCTACCGCGGCGAAAACGAAACGATCGATCGTGTCGGCGGCCACATCCCCGGCGCGCGCAACCGCTTCTTCAAGGACAACCTGAATGCCGACGGCCGCTTCAAGACCGGCCATGAATTGCGCGAAGCGTTCTCGACCGTACTGGCCGGCACCGAGCCGAACCGCGTGATCCTGCAATGCGGCTCCGGCGTGACCGCGTGCCACAACGCGCTGGCGATGGAGGTGGCGGGGCTGCACGGCGCATCGCTGTACCCGGGCTCGTGGAGCGAATGGAGCGCCGATCCGTCGCGGCCGATCGCCACCGGCCCGACGCCGTAAGCACCGGCGTCACGCAGCAGTGACGAAGCGGCGGCATGGGCCGCCGCTGCTCGTTTACATCACGCCGTACTTGTGGAACCACGCGATCGCGCGCTTCCAGCCGTCCTCGGCATCACCCTTGACGTAGCTCGGCCGGTAGTCGGCGAAGAACGCGTGACCGGCATCCGGATACACGACGATCTCCGATTCGCGCGCGAGCTTCGAGTCGCTCGCCTGGATCGCCTTGCGCATGTCCGCGAGCGACGCTTGCGTGATGTTCGTATCCTTCTCGCCGTACAGACCGAGTACCGGCACCTTCAGCGACGACGCATGATCGACCGGGTTGAACGGCGTCATCTCGTCGGTCTTGCCCTCGACGAAGCCATACCATGCAACGGCCGCGCGCACGTGCGGATCGTGCTCGGCATACAGCCACGCCTGGCGCCCGCCCCAGCAGAAGCCCGTCACGCCGAGACGCGTCAGGTCGCCGCCGTTCTTGCCGGCCCACGCCACCGTCGCATCGAGATCCTCGGTGACCTGGCGGTCCGGCACCTTGCTGATGATGTGGTCGTACAGCTCCTTCATCGTCGGATACTTCGCCGCATTGCCCTGCCGCGCGAACAGGTCGGGCGCGATCGCAAGATAACCGAGCTTCGCGAAACGGCGGCAGACGTCGGCGATATGCGCGTGCACGCCGAAGATCTCGTGGATCACGATCACGACTGGCAGGTTCGTCTTGTCGGCCGGTTGCGCGCGATAAGCCGGCACGCTCGCGTCGCCCGAGCGGATCTCGACGGTGTCGACGTCCAGCCCGGCGCTGTCGGTCGTGACCGTCTGCGCCGAAACGGGCAGCACGGCCGCCGCGAAGGTGCCGCCCAGCGCGGCCTGCATGAACTTGCGGCGCGAGAACGGAACGTGGGGGACCAGGCTGTCGACTTCGGGTTTCAACATGAATGCACTCCTCGATTGGGCGCCGCCGTCACGATTCCGGATGCGTATGACGGGGCATCGCGCCGGCGCACGGCGCGGACGTCGCGGCGGTGGGCACCCCCGCCGCGGACGGAAACCCGGACAAGATGCCCAATAATCCGTTGTCGCGTCAACTGTCAGATGTGTAAGACTCGATTACGACGTGTTGCGTCGACCGCCTCGATCCCCACGCACAAGCCCGCTGGTGGCCTGTCGGATCATCGCCCGGCCCGTCGCCTGCCGGCCGTCGCGACTCGCCGGATGCTTGCCGATTGAAAAGAAAATCCCGCGGGCGATGCCGTCGCCTCCTGCAAAAACAACGGGCGGGGAACCTGCGCGACGCGCACGCTACCCGCCCGCCCCCGCGCGAACGCGCGATCAGTGCAGCTTGACGCGCGGCAGCGTCGTGCGCCGCAGCCAGTGCGCGACCGTGTCGAGGATCATCCGCGGATAGCCGTGCAGCGCCGCGATGTGCAGCCGGTACAGCGACATGTACATGAAGCGCGCGAACAGCCCTTCGATCAGCATGTTGCCGCCGATCAGCCCGCCCATCAGGTTGCCGACCGCGCTGAAGTGGCCGAGCGACACGAGCGAGCCGAAATCCTTGTACGTGAACTCGGGCAGCGGACGCCCTTCGAGCCGGCAGCCGATCGCCTTCAGCAGGAAGCTCGCCTGCTGGTGCGCAGCCTGCGCGCGCGGCGGCACGTTGCGTTCGTTGCCGGGCCACACGCACGCCGCGCAGTCGCCGAGCGCGAACACGTTGTCGTCGGTGAAGGTCTGCAGCGTGCGGCGCACGTCGAGCTGGCCGAGCTTGTTGACCTGCAGGCCGTCGAGATGCGACAGCACCGACGGCGCCTTGATGCCGGCCGCCCAGACCGTCAGGTCCGCACGCACCGCCTTGCCGCTCGCGGTATGCACGAACCCCGGCGCGACCTCGGTCACGCGCTCGCCGAGCATCAATCGCACGCCCAGCTTCTCGAGCAGTTCGGCCGTCGCGGTCGACACGCGCTCCTGCAATGCCGGCAGGATCCGCGGCCCCGATTCGATCAACACGATGCCGACGTCGTGGCGCGGATCGAGCTTGTGCAGCCCGTACACGGACAGCACCTGCGCCGTGTTGCGCAGTTCCGCGGACAACTCGACGCCCGTCGCGCCGCCGCCGACGATCACGACCTGGATGCGCGGCTCGGCCGTTTCGCCCGGGGCGGTCGGCGCAGGCGCCTGGTGTTCGGCGCGCATGCACGCGGCGATCAGCCGCTTGCGGAAGCGCTCGGCCTCCCCGACCGTATCGAGCGCGATCGCGTTTTCCGGTGCGCCCTGCACGCCGAAGAAGTGGGTCGTACTGCCGATCGCGATCACGAGCGTGTCGTATTCCAGCTCGCGCGCCGGCAGCAGTTCCGCGCCGTCGCTGTCGTTGAGGGGCGACAACGTGACGCGCTTCGCCGTGCGGTCGAGCCCGGTCAGCTCGCCCTGCTGAAACTCGAAGCCGTGCCAGCGCGCCTGCGCCGCGTATTCGAGTTCCTGCGTGAACGGGTCCATGCTGCCGGCCGCAACCTCGTGCAGCAGCGGTTTCCAGATGTGGGTCGGATTGCGGTCGACGAGCGTGACAAGCGCACGCGCGGGACGATTGCCGCGCGCGCCGTAACGGTCGCCGAGCCGCGTCGCCAGTTCCAGGCCGCCCGCGCCTCCGCCTACGATGATGATCCGATGCATCTGATTCCCCCTTTGCGATTCGAAACTGCTGCCGCCGGGCAAAGCCAATGCGATGCATTCACGCCGCCCGGTGGATTAACCGGTTCGGACACCATCGTTGTGCAGTTCGAAGCACTTCGATGCGACCGACCCGGAACGCGGGGCGCGCGGCCCCGCGTCAATGACATGACTGACATGCATTGTCCGGGAGCTTGCGCGTTGACCACAAGCAAACCATCCCGATATTCAGCATCCCTGCAACAATATGCCGCGGGAAACGCGAACCGCACGGGGGTGCGTCAGTGTGCCTCTTCCCAGTTCGCGCCGGCACCGACCTCGGCGACGAGCGGCACCTTCAGCTTCGCGACGCCGCACATCATTTCCGGCAGTTTCTCGCGCACCAGCGACAGCTCGTCGTCGGGCACCTCGAGCACCAGTTCATCGTGCACCTGCATGATCATGCGCGACGCGAGCTTGTCGCGCGTGAGCCAGTCGTCCACCGCGATCATCGACAGCTTGATCAGGTCGGCGGCCGTGCCCTGCATCGGCGCGTTGATGGCCGCGCGCTCGGCCGCCTGGCGGCGCGGGCCGTTGCCGCCGTTGATTTCCGGCAGCCACAGGCGGCGGCCGAAAACGGTTTCGACGTAGCCCTTCTCCTTCGCCAGCGAGCGCGTGTCCTCCATGTACTGCGCGACGCCCGGGTAGCGGGCGAAATAACGGTCGATATAGAGCTTCGCCGCGTCACGCGTGATGCCGAGGTTCGACGCGAGGCCGAACGCGCTCATCCCGTAGATGAGCCCGAAGTTGATCACCTTCGCGATCCGGCGCTGGTCGGAATTGACCTCCAGCGGCGTCACGCCGAACACCTCGGCGGCCGTCGCGCGGTGGATGTCCTCGCCCTGCGAGAACGCGCGCAGCAGCGACGCGTCGCCGGAGATATGCGCCATGATCCGCAGTTCGATCTGCGAATAGTCGGCCGACACGATCCGGTGACCCGGCGACGCGATGAACGCCTCGCGGATGCGCCGGCCTTCGGCCGTGCGCACCGGAATGTTCTGAAGATTCGGGTCGTTCGATGCGAGGCGGCCCGTCACCGCGACGGCCTGCGCATAGTTCGTGTGCACGCGCCCCGTCGAAGGGTTCACCATGCGCGGCAGCTTGTCGGTATAGGTCGACTTCAGCTTCGACAGCCCGCGATGCTCGAGCAGCAGCTTCGGCAGCGGGTAGTCCTCCGCCAGCTTCTGCAGCACCTCTTCGTCGGTCGACGGCGCACCGCTCGGCGTCTTCTTCACGACGGGCAACTGCAGCTTCTCGAAGAAGATCTGCCCGATCTGCTTCGGCGAGCCGAGATTGAATTCGCCGCCCGCCAGCTCGTACGCCTGCGCTTCGAGCTCGATCAGGCGCGTCGCGATTTCGGTGCTCTGCGCATGCAGCCGCGCATCGTCGATCAGCACGCCCGTGCGCTCCATCTTGCGCAGCACGCGCGAGACCGGCATCTCGATCTCGCGATACACGCGCTCGAGGCCCGGTTCGCGCGCGACCTGCGGATACAGCACGTGATGAAGCTGCAGCGTGATGTCCGCATCTTCGGCCGCGTATTCGGCGGCTTGCGCAAGCGCCACTTCGTCGAAGCCGATCTGCTTCGCCCCCTTGCCCGCGACGTCTTCGTACTTGATCGTCTTGACGCCCAGATGACGCAGCGCGAGGCTGTCCATGTCGTGCGTGCGGTGCGATTCGACGACGTACGATTCGAGCAGCGTGTCGTGCTCGATGCCGTTCAGTTCGATGTCGTAGTTCGCGAGCACCTGCGCGTCGTACTTCAGGTGCTGGCCGACCTTCTTGCGGTCGGCCGATTCGAGCCACGGCTTCAGGCGCGCGAGCACCTCGTCGATCGGCAGTTGCTCGGGCATGTCGGGGCCGCGGTGCGCGACCGGCAGATACGCGGCCTTGCCCGGCTCGACCGAGAACGACAGGCCGACGAGGCGCGCGAGCATCGGGTCGAGCGCGGTCGTCTCGGTGTCGAACGCGGTCAGCTTCGCGTCGTTGATCTTCGCGAACCAGGCGTCGAACTGCTCCCAGGTCTGGATCGTGTCGTATTCGCGCACGATGTCGGCCGCCACCACCGGTGCCGGCTCGCCTTCCGGCGCATCGGCGCCGCCGCCTTCCGCCGGCGCGCTGTCGACTTCGCGCAGCCAGGTCTTGAAGCCGTAGCGCGCGAAGATGTCGCGCATCATGTCGCGCGCTTCGCCGTCGCTCTTCAGCGACGCTTCGATCGACTCGAGATGCGGCGCGAGATCGCAGGCCGTCTCGACGGTCACGAGCTTGCGGCCGAGCGGCAGGAAATCGAGCGCGCGGCGCAGGTTGTCGCCGACCACGCCCTTGATCTCGCCCGCGTGCTCGATGACGCCGTCGAGGCTGTCGTATTGCGCGAGCCATTTCACGGCCGTCTTCGGCCCGCACTTCTCGACACCGGGCACGTTGTCGACGGTATCGCCGATCAGTGCGAGGTAGTCGATGATGCGCTCGGGCGGCACGCCGAACTTCGCGATCACGCCGTCGCGGTCGAGCGTTTCGTTGGTCATCGTGTTGACGAGCGTGACGCGGTCGGTCACGAGCTGCGCGAGATCCTTGTCGCCGGTCGACACGATCACGTTCATCCCGTGCCGCTCGGCTTCGCGCGCGAGCGTGCCGATCACGTCGTCGGCCTCGACGCCTTCGACCATCAGCAGCGGCCAGCCGAGCGCGCGCACCGCGCCGTGGATCGGCTCGACCTGCAATGCAAGATCGGGCGGCATCGACGGACGGTTTGCCTTATAGTCGGCATAAAGGTCGTCACGGAACGTCTTGCCCTTTGCATCGAACACGCAAGCGCTATACTCTGCACTGACTTCCTTGCGCATACGGCGCAGCATGTTGATGATTCCGTAGAGCGCTCCGGTCGGCTCCCCGCCAGGGCCACGCAAATCAGGCATCGCATGGTAAGCCCGATACAGATAGCTCGAACCGTCAACCAATAGCAGGGTCTTACCTTCCAGATTTCGTTCTTCAGGCATTATGAACAAGAGAAAAGTGATTCCGAGTCTGCGTTCGCTCGCAGATCAAGAACGCGCGACGGCCAAGAAGGCGCGCGCATCGTGGCAGATGTTCACGATTATGGCAGAGTTTATCGAGGCGACCGAGTACCTGTCGGAGATCCGCCCGGCTGTCAGCATCTACGGTTCTGCCCGCCTCAAACCCGACACGCCGCACTACAAGCTCGCGGTGCAGATCGCGCGCAAGCTGTCCGACGCCGGCTTCGCCGTGATCTCCGGCGGCGGCCCCGGCATCATGGAAGCCGCGAACAAGGGCGCGCACGCCGGCAAGGCGCCGTCGGTCGGGCTGAACATCGAGTTACCGCACGAGCAGGCCGGCAACCACTACCAGGACATCTCGCTGCGCTTCCGCCACTTCTTCACGCGCAAGGTCACGTTCGTGAAGAACTCGGATGCGGTGATCGTGATGCCGGGCGGCTTCGGCACGCTCGACGAACTGTCCGAAGTGCTCACGCTGATCCAGACGAAGAAGTCGCGCCTCGTGCCGATCATTCTGGTCGGCAGCGAGTTCTGGAAGGGGCTGCTGCAGTGGTTCCGCGACCAGCTGATCCCGATGGGCCTGATCAATCCGGACGACATGGATCTGATGCAGGTGATCGACGATCCCGACCAGGTGCTCGACGCGGTGCTCGCGTTCTACGAGGACAGCGGCGAGGAAGAAGGCTCGGACGACGACGGTCATCCGCCGCGGCCGGAAGAAGACCGGATGTTCTATCTGTAACGCATCCTTGGCAGCCGCCGGCCCGACGGCCGGCGTGCGGTTCGCCACGCGGCAGGCGGCGCCTCGGCTGCCTGCCGCGTGTCAGTTTGTAACGCACCGTTAATCCCGCTTTGCGGCCGCGTGCCGCCGAATGTCAAATTCGCACGGCCCGCGTGCCACGTCGCGGAGCGCCTGTCCGCACCCGCGGCTCGCCATTGTCAAATGGCGCTGGCGCATACCCGCACCCCGCCGCTGCCGGCCGGCAACCCTCCGTAACAAACCCGTCTCGCCTTTTCCGTCGCGTGCCCGCACACTGCATTCTGTCGGCGCGGCGTTCCCCCCGGTGGAACGATCCCCCTCGCTTCCATCGCGTCGTGCCGGCCTCTTTACAACGACATCACGGAAAAGAACATGCAACGCTCGCTGATCGCCCTCGCTTTCGCCGGCCTCGGCCTTTCGCTGTCCGGCCTCGCCCATGCCGTCAACGTCGACGTCAACATCGGCACACCCGCGCCGGTCGTCGTCGCGCCCGCGCCCGTCGTGGTCGCCCCGGCGCCGGCGGTCATCGTCGGCTGGCACGGCGACCGCTACTGGGACGGCCGCCGCTACTGGGAACGTCGCGAGTGGGAAGATCACCAGCGCTATCGCGGTCATGACGATCGTCGCGGTTATCACTGCCCGCCGGGACACGCGAAAAAGGGCGAGTGCTGAGCGACACTGCACGTTCACCCGCTACGCACGGCCGTCCGCGCGCTTCGCCGCCGGGCGGCCGTTTGATTTTCGGCAGCCGATATCGCATGAGGCCGAATGGTAGGATTGCCCTCGTCCAGGGCCCCTTCCGCCACTCATGCCGCTCATCCGAATCTGGGCCGTCGACCACGCCCTCGCGTCCGGCATCGCCGCGCCGACCGACATCCTGACGGCGGCCAACCATCTCGCGTCGTCGATGCCGCCCGGCCACGCGGCCGCGCCGTTCCGCTGGCGCGTCGAATCGGTCGATGGACGGCCCGTGCGCACGGCCTCCGGCCAGCTCCTTCCGGTCGACGGCGCAATCGACGGCGGCAGCCGCGCCGACGCGATCTGGCTCACGGGTCCGTTCGTCGCCGATCTCGACCGGCTGCTGGACCGGCCCGCACCGCTCGCCCCGCTGTTCGATGCACTGCGCCGGCAACACGCGCGCGGCACGCTGATCGCGACGTACTGCACCGGCGCGTTCCTGCTCGCGGAAGCCGGATTGCTCGACGGCCGCGTCGCCACGACGCACTGGTCGAAAGCCTCGAGCTTCCGCGCGCGTTATCCGGACGTGGCGCTACGCGCGTCGGACGTCCTGACCGAACAGGACGGGATCCTGTGCGGCGGCGCCGTCACGTCGTACCAGACTCTCGCGCTGCGGGTCGTCGACAAGCTGGCGAACGCGCGCCTGGCCGCGTCCGTCGCACGGCTCATGCTGATCGACGCGAACCGCGACTCGCAGGACTCGTTCATCGACCTCGACCGGATGGGCCACCATCGACACGACGATCCGGCCATCGCGCGCGCGCAACGCTGGATGGAAAAGCATCTGCGCGAGCCGTTCAGCCTCGCGCGGTTGAGCGACCACGTCGCGATGAGCGAACGCACGCTGCATCGCCGCTTCCGGGATGCGGTCGGCGCCCCGCCGCTCCGGTATCTGCAGACGCTCAGGATCGAAGTCGCGAAGCGGCTGCTCGCGGAAACGAAGCTCGCGATCGATGCGGTGTGCGAACGCGTCGGGTACGCGGACATCAGCGGTTTCCGGCAACTGTTCAAGCGCGAAACCGGCATCTCTCCCGGCGAATATCGTCGTCGTTTCGCGCGCTAGCCCGACTGGAACGGGCGCGGGACACGTTGTCGGGAATGGCATCGTCGAATGGCAGTTTCGCCACTTCGCGCGTCGGCATGCGGTTCATACACTGGATTCACGTCGCCGGAACCGGAGCGACGCCGCCTCCACCGAACCAGGACACCGCCATGCCGATGATCGACGTCACCCTCCCCGAAGGGGCACTCGCGCCGCACGCCGAAGCGCAACTGATGAACGAGCTGACCGGGACACTGATCCGTCACGAAGGACTCGATCCCGACGATCCGCGTGTGCGGGACGTGACCTGGATCTTCGTCCATCGGCCGGCGGCCGTATATCGCGCCGGTGCCGTCGCGCCTGCGCCGCTCTACCGGATCGTGCCGACCGTGCCCGAAGGACAGTACACGGACGCCGCGCGTGCGGCGCTGATCGCCGACGTGACCGCCGCCGTCGCACGCGCGGAAGGCGCGGCGGTCGACGCCGTCGCGACACGCGTGTGGGTCTTTCCAACGGAAATCGACGACGGCTGCTGGGGCAGCCGCGGCACGGTGCGTCGCCTGCCGGACATCATGGAGTATTTCGGTGGCGCGGCATTGCGGGCGCTCGGGGAACAACGCCTGGCGACCAAGCGGCGCGCGGATGCGGGCCGGGTCGTCGATGTCGTGCGCGATTCGATGCGGGAAACGGATCGGAACGGGTTTCACGAACCGGCTGCCGGCGTCGTTCGCTGACGGCGGTTGGCAGAAGGAAAGCGGCCGTGCCCCGGTAGGCGGTTGCGTCGACCATCGCGACGCGCATCCTGGCCGGGGCCGGCATTTACGTCACTGAAACGCCACTTCTGCAAAGCTCCGCAGCTTGCGGCTATGCAGCTTGTCGAGCCCGTTGGTCCGCAGGATCTCCATCGCCTTCACACCGATCTGCAGATGCTGGTCGACCTGCCCGCGATAGAACGTGTCGGCCATGCCGGGCAGCTTCAGCTCGCCGTGCAGCGGCTTGTCCGACACGCACAGCAGCGTGCCGTACGGCACGCGGAAGCGGAAGCCGTTCGCGGCGATCGTCGCGCTTTCCATGTCGAGCGCGATCGCTCGGCTCTGCGACAGCCGCTGCACCGGCTCGCGATGATCGCGCAGTTCCCAGTTGCGGTTGTCGACGCTCGCGACCGTACCCGTGCGCATCACGCGCTTCAGTTCCGCGCCCTCCAGCCGCGTGACGTCGGCCACCCCGCGCTCGAGTGCGAGCTGCACTTCGGCCAGCGCCGGAATCGGCACCCACAGCGGCAGGTCGTCGTCGAGCACGTGATCCTCGCGCACGTAACCGTGCGCGAGCACGTAATCGCCGAGACGCTGCGTGTTGCGCAGCCCCGCGCAGTGGCCGAGCATCACCCACGCGTGCGGACGCAGCACCGCGATGTGATCGGTGATCGTCTTCGCGTTCGACGGACCGACACCGATGTTGACCATCGTGATCCCGCTGCCGTCCGCGCGCTTCAGGTGATAGGCGGGCATCTGCGGCAGGCGCGGCGGCGCGGCGCCCTCGGACGGCTCGCTGCCGAGGTTCGCGTTGTACGTGACGACATCGCCCGGCTCGACGAACGCGCTGTACTGGCTGCGGTAGGCGCGCACCTCGGGATCGTCGCTTTCCGTCATCACCGTGCGGCCCAGCTTCACGAATTCGTCGATGTAGAACTGATAGTTCGTGTAGAGCACGTAGTTCTGGAAGTGCGTGGGCGACGTCGCCGTGTAGTGACGCAACCGGTGCAGCGAGAAATCGACGCGCGCGGCCGTGAACAGCGCGAGCGGATGCGGCTCGCCCGGCGCCGGCTCGAACGTGCCGTTGACGATACGGTCGTCGAGATACGACAGGTCGGGCGTGTCGAAGATGTCGCGCATCGCGAGCAGGCGGTCGCGGTCGAGCTCGCCCTCGAGATGGATGCCTTCCGGAAACGCGAAATGAATCGGAATCGGCTGCGACGACACGCCGATCTCGATCTTGACATGGTGGTTCTTCGACAGCAGGCGCAACTGCTCGCGATAGTAGTTCGCGAAGAGATCGGGGCGCGTGACCGTCGTCTCGAACACGCCCGGGCCCGCGACGAAACCGTACGAGCGGCGCGAATCGACGTGCGTGTTGACGTCGGTGCGGATCCGCACGAACGGATAACACGCGCGCACGTGCTCGGTAATCGGTTCGTGGCGGCGATAGCGCGCGAAGGCGTCGCGCAGGAAACCGGTATTCGTGTCGTAAATCGCGGACAGCCGCGCAACGGCGGCGATCGGGTCGTCGAAAGCCTCGACCGACGGGCTGTCGGGCGACAGCACGCGGTGCCGGCGGCTCAAATCGTTCTTCATTTTCATCACCTCGTCTGATCGAACGACATTACCACGGAACCCGGTCACCCTTGTGGCCGGCCCTGCGCACGCCAGGGCCGGATGGCGCGCAGTATTTGCTAAAATCGGTAGGTTCACTGGAGACTCATCATGAAGCCGCTCATTCTCGTCGTCGCTGCCGCCGCGTTTGCCGCCGCCAGCGCCGCTTACGCCGCCGGCGGCACGCCTGACGCCGACGCGCAGGCCCGGGCCGAGGCCAACGAGGCCGCCGGCCTGCCCGATCTCCGCAAGATCAACCGGCCGGGCGCCGAAGTCACGTCGAAAGTGGACTTCGCGGACATCCGCCGCACGCCGAGCTTCCACGAAAAGAGCAAGAACGGCACCGAGGTCACCGAGTACCGCGACCGCGGCAAGCCGGTCGAGATCGACGTGAAGTCGAATTTCGGCACGCGCTACCAGATGAGCTCGACGCCGGACACGTCGCCGAAGCCGCACGACGCGGGCATCCCGATCACGCGGCTGCCGTCGCTGAATCTGCGCTACTGATTCCGTGGCCCGCCGCATCGTTCGCGGCACGCCGCCTCCCTTCACCTGCTGTCGCGACGCACGCCGCCCGCGTGCCGACACCCTGACCTGACGCATCCCGCATGGCCGTTTTCACTGCTGTTTCCGACTCCGATCTCGCGCAATGGATGCGCCACTACGAACTGGGCGACGTGCTTGCGTTCCGCGGCATTCCGTCCGGTATCGAAAACAGCAATTTCTTCCTGACGACGACGCGCGGCGAGTACGTCCTCACGATCTTCGAAAAGCTCTCGGCGCAACAGCTGCCGTTCTACCTCGACCTGATGCGCCACCTGGCCGGCCACGGCGTGCCGGTGCCGGACCCGATTCCGCGTGACGACGGCGCGTTGTTCGGCGAGCTGCACGGCAAGCCGGCCGCGATCGTCACGAAGCTCGACGGCGCGGCGGAACTCGCGCCGGGGGTCGAACACTGCATCGAGGTCGGGCAGATGCTCGCGCGCCTGCACCTCGCCGGGCGCGACTATCCGAACCACCAGCCGAACCTGCGCAGCCTGCCGTGGTGGCAGGAAAACGTGCCGGCGATCGTGCCGTTCATCACCGACGCGCAACGCGCGCTGCTCGAAGGCGAGCTCGCGCACCAGGCGGCCTTCTTCGCGTCGGACGACTACGCGGCGCTGCCGGCCGGCCCTTGCCATTGCGACCTGTTCCGCGACAACGTGCTGTTCGCGCACGCGGCGCCCGGCACCGGCCACGACGTGCGGCTCGGCGGCTTCTTCGACTTCTATTTCGCCGGCTGCGACAAGTGGCTGTTCGACGTCGCGGTGACGGTCAACGACTGGTGCGTCGACCTCGCGACCGGCGTGCTCGACGCTGCGCGCGCCGATGCGCTGCTGCGCGCGTACCAGACCGTGCGACCGTTCACGGCCGAGGAGCGGCGCCACTGGAGCGACATGCTCCGCGCGGGCGCGTACCGCTTCTGGGTATCGCGCCTGTACGACTTCTACCTGCCGCGTGCGGCCGAGATGCTCAAGCCGCACGACCCCGGTCATTTCGAACGCATCCTGCGCGAGCGCATCGCGCATACGCCCGCGCTTCCCGAGATCCAAACCGCATGCAACTGATCGAAGTGCCCGCCAAAACGGGCTATGTCTGGTTCCGTCAAGGCGTCTGGCTGTTCCGCCGGAATCCGCTCGCCTTCATCACGCTGTTCTTCACGTACCTGCTGGCGATCACGCTGGTGTCGATGGTGCCCGTGATCGGCTCGGCGCTGCCGCTGGTCTTCATCCCCGGCATCGCGGTCGGCTTCATGGCCGCGTGCCGCGACACGGTGGCCGGCAAACCCGTGATGCCGACGATCCTCGTCGACGGCTTCCGCTCGTACGGTACCGTCGCGACCCAGCGGCTGCTGGTGCTCGGCCTGATCTACGTCGCGTCGATGGTGCTGGTGTTCGCCGCTTCGTCGTTCGTCGACGGCGGCGCGCTGTTCCACGTGATGATGGGCGCGGCCGACGAAGCCAGCGCGACGCCGGAATCGCTGGCCGCGCAAGGCACGCTCGGCGCGCTGTTTTTCGCGACGCTGCTCTATCTGCCGGTCGCGATGCTGTTCTGGTTCGCGCCGGTGCTGGTCGCATGGCATGACGTGCCGCCCGCGAAGGCGCTGTTCTTCAGCGTCGTCAGCTGCTGGCGCAATCGCGGCGCGTTCGTCGTGTACGGCATGCTGTGGTTCGCCGTCGCGCTCGGCACGTCGCTCGCGCTGTCGCTGCTGCTGCAGGCGCTCGGCGCCGGCGCCTACGCGCTGA
Organism: Burkholderia sp. YHN3-13; assembly: GCF_055810675.1. Lineage (NCBI taxonomy): Bacteria > Pseudomonadati > Pseudomonadota > Betaproteobacteria > Burkholderiales > Burkholderiaceae > Burkholderia > Burkholderia sp. YHN3-13. The sequence goes on from NZ_JBVVNQ010000001.1 coordinate 449,450, forward strand.
CGATCATGATGCCGGTGACGATCATCATCGTCACGATGCTGTACTGCTCGTTCTACGCGACCTATCGCGGCTGCTTCGGCGTGCAGGAGCCGGGCGCGCCGACGGCCACGTCGGGCCGCTGACACCCCTGGCCGGCGCACGGCGCCGGCCGGCACGCCGTTCATCGCGCCGGGTCGCCACCCGGCGCACCGCCGATCTCCCCTTTCCCGCCTCCACTACCGGCAAACCCTCGCCGGGCGCCCCTGTTCAATGCGATTTTTTGCGCGCAAAATAATTTGTGTGCAAATTGTTTGCGCGTCTACCGCGCCCTTCGACTCATGGACCGCCTACCCGCCCTGCCCCAGACGCTCGACGAGCAACTGTGCTTCGCGCTGTACTCGACTTCGCACGCGATGACGAAGGCGTACAAGCCGCTGCTCGACAAGCTGTCGCTGACCTATCCTCAATATCTGGCGATGCTCGTGCTGTGGGAGCGCGACGACATCGCGGTGAAGGACATCGCCGCGCGGCTCGATCTCGACCCGGCGACCGTCACGCCGCTGCTCAAGCGGCTGGAGGCGCTCGGTTACGTCGAACGCGTGCGCAGCGCAGCCGACGAACGCGTCGTGAACGTGCGCGTCACGCCGCAGGGCCACGCACTGAAGGATCGCGCACGCTCGGTGCCCGCCGATCTCTTTTGCGCCATGCAGCAGACGCCCGAATTCCTGATCCGGCTGCGCGCCGACCTCCAGCAGTTGCGCGACGCGCTGTCGGCCGCCAACGAACGCTGATACGCGCGCGCCGACCGACCGGCCCGGCGCTGCCGGGTTTTTCTTGCAAATTTCATTTGCACACTAATGATTAGTGTTCTATATTTTATGCGTGGCCGGCGACATCCCGTTTGACCGGACCGCTTTTCCTCTTTTCCCGACAAGGAGCTGCACGATGAACATTCTGTACAAGACCAGCGCCACGAGCACGGGCGGCCGCGACGGCCGCGCGGTTTCCGCCGACAACAAGCTGGAAGTGAAGCTGGCCGCGCCGCGTGAACTCGGCGGCACGGGTGCGGAAGGCACGAATCCGGAGCAGCTGTTTGCCGCAGGTTACTCGGCCTGTTTCCTGAGTGCGATGAAATTCGTCGCCGGCCAGAACAAGCAGGCGCTGCCGGCCGATACACAGGTCACGGCGGAAGTGGGTATCGGCCCGAACGACGCCGGCGGCTTCGGGCTCGACATCGAGCTGCGCGTATCGCTGCCCGGTCTCGACAAGGCCGACGCGCAGGCGCTGGTCGAAAAGGCCCACCACGTGTGCCCGTATTCGAACGCCACGCGCAACAACGTGCCGGTGCGCCTGACGGTCGTCTGACGCGACGCAGGACCGCCCACGCAAAAAGGGCGCGTGCGGCCACTTGCCGCACGCGCCCTTTTGCGCGATTCGTCGAAACGGCGGGCCAGCGTGCCCGCCTGCGCTGCTTAGCGCGAGCCGATCGAGTACGGGCGATTCATCGCCGCTTCGCGATCGATCTTGCGCATGCGGAATTCGAGATCGTAGATGTCGGTGGCATCGGCCAGGTACGCGTCGGCGCGCTCTTTCGCGGCCTTTTCGGCGTTCTTGGTCAGCATCAGGAAGAGGTGGCTCAGCAGGTACATGGCGATCTCGCTTTCAATGGTCTTGGACTAGGGTTTTCCCGAATTATAGGGAAAACCCTAGGCTTTGGCCAGCGTTGCTTAGACGATGCGTCGTTCGGTCGCCACAGTCCGTTGATTCGCCTCGAAAAAAGCCCAGATCATCGCGCTCGCATCGGGGCCGACCGCCGCATGAAACGCCACGGCGTCGTCGCCGCCGGCCCACGCATGATCGAGCCCTTTTACGTGACAAAGCCGCACGACCGGCTCGCCGTCGCGGCAGACGTCGGTGATCTGCGCGCCTGCTTCGCGCGTCTCGACGCGCTCGCCGCCGCGCAGTGCGCCGCGGGCATCGGCCAGCCCGTTCAGGCGCATGAACTGCACCGTCAGCTGGTCGGCGTTCTTCGGCGCGACGACGTGATCGCCGTCGCCCTGGACGATCAGGGCGGGCATGCCGGGATACGCGGCCACATCGACCAGCGCGTCGATCACCGCGGCCGGGTTCTGCCGCAGGCCGCGCCGCATCACGTCCATCGCCGTGATGCCGGAATTCGCCTCGCCGAGCGCGGGGCCCGAGTGCAGCGCCACCGCCGCGAAGCGGTCCGGATGGTGCAGCGCAAGAAGCGACGCGAGCCCCGCGCCGGCCGACAGCCCCGCCACGTAGACGCGCGACGCATCGAAACCGTGTTCGTCGACGAGCGCATCGACCAGCGAAGCCACCGCGTTCGCCTCGCCGCGGCCCGCACGGTCGGTATCTTCATACCAGTGCCAGCAGCCGTGCGCGTGCGCCCGCAGCGACTGCTCCGGATACAGCACCGCGAAACCGTGCTTGTCGGCCAGCAGGTTCATCCGCGTGCCCTGCACGAATTCGTCGACGGACTGCTGGCAGCCGTGCAGCATCACGACGAGCGGCATCGCGCCGCGCCGGCGGCCGGGCGGCACATACAGGCCGTACGCGAGATGCTGGACGAGGCGCCCGAGCGCGGGCGCCATCGGGTATTCGCCGCGCGTCCACTCGCCCGCCGCCCATGCGGCGGCACGCGGGCGCACGCGCGATTCGCGTGGCGGGGACAGATCGGCTGCGGCGGGAGAAGCCGCAGCCTCGAGTGCGTCGCGTGTGATGCGCTGTGCATCGCGCGCCGCGCGCTTCGCGGCCGGAGAGAGCATGCGTTTCATGCCGCCCAGCCACACCTTGGTCAGACTTTTGGTCATCGATCGGGCTCGCAGTCAGGAAAAATAGGGGCACCATGAAGGCGCCGCAACGGATGCATCGTTCGACTTTGTGCAATGCACCATAACATTGTTTCCAGGATTTTTCCTGCATGCGCGTCGTTCCCGGCGGCGCAAAAAACGGGCCGCATGCACACGCGGCGCTATACTGGGGTTTCGCCGCTTGTATCCGTTGTAGTCGTTCTTCCAGGCTCGCGCGTTGATTTAAGCATTCTCCCCGCCTTCGTCCGTCCCCTTCCCGATGTTCGACCTGTCGTCTCACCTGTGGATCATGATCACCGCGTTCGGCGGCGCCGGCCTGACCTTGCCGCTCGCGATCACGATCGCCGTCTGGCTGGCGCTCGGTTACTCGTGGCGGCGCGCGGCCGCATGGCTCGCCGTGCTGGCGGCCGCGATCGGCGTGGTGGCGCTCACGAAGATCGCGTTCCTCGGCTGGGGCATCGGCATCCGCGCGTGGGATTTCACGGGGTTCAGCGGCCACGCGATGCTGTCGACGTCGGTGTATCCGGTCGCGATCTTCCTCGCGCTGATCCGCACGCGCACGCCGGTGAGAATCGCCGGCATCGCACTCGGGCTCGCGGCCGGCATCGCGGTCGGCGTGTCGCGCGTCGCACTCGACGCGCATTCGCCGTCCGAATCGATCACCGGCTGCATCGTCGGCGCGATCGCCGCGCTCGCGTTCATTGCCGGCTCGTGGCGCGCGGTGCCGCACCGCTGGTCGGTGCCGGCGGTCGTCGCGAGCCTCGCGATCGTCACCGTCGCGCTGCACGGCATCACGGTGCCGTCGCATCGCTGGGTCACCAAGGTCGCGCTGCAACTGTCCGGCCACGAGCGCCCGTTCGTCCGCGCGCGCTGGAAGGCCAACCCGAACTACCATCCCGCGTCACAGCCGTCGTCGCTGCAGCGCACCGAATCGTCGGCGCACGCGCTGCGCACGTGACGGGCCGCCCGGCCGCCCCGTTCCAGGTCTGACCATTTCATGCGCGCCGTCGCATGAGCGGTATGTCGAGCGTTATAACCCGCCCTATATTACGATTACGGTTTCCACCCATTCAAAAACGAATCCGCCATGCGCCCAACCGTCCGTCCGCTTCGCCGCACCCTGCTCCGCCTGCTGCCGATCGCCACGCTTGCCGCCGCCGGCATCGCGTTCAGCGCGCCCGCTTCCGCCGCCGACGAACTGGTCGTATCGGCGGCCGCCAGCCTGACGAATGCATTCAAGGCCGTCGGCGAGGCGTACGAGAAGCAACACCCAGACACCAAGGTGCTGTTCAACTTCGGCGCGTCGGACGTGTTGATGCAGCAGATCGCCAAGGGGGCGCCGGCCGACGTGTTTGCGTCGGCCGACCAGAAGGCGATGGATCGCGCGGTGGACGAAAAGGTGATCGCGCCCGGCACGCGCCGCGATTTCGCGGCGAACTCGCTCGTGCTGATCGTGCCGGCGGACAGCCGCACGGCGGCACCGGCGTCGCTGAACGACCTGACGGCCCCCGGCGTGAAGCGCATCGCGTACGGGGACCCGGCATCGGTGCCGGTCGGCCGCTACACCGAAGGCGCGTTGCGCGCGGCCGGCGTGTGGGACGCCGTCAGCGCGAAGGGCGTACTGGCCGCCAACGTGCGCCAGAGCCTCGACTACGTCGCGCGCGGCGAGGTCGACGCGGGCTTCGTGTTCGGCACGGACGCCGCGATCATGCCGGGCCGCGTGAAGGTCGCGCTGACGGTGCCGACCAGGACGGCCATCACCTACCCGATCGCCGTGGTGAAGGACAGCCGGCACGCGGCGCAGGCGCAGTCGTTCATCGACTTCGTCGCGTCGCCGCAGGGCCAGGCCGTGCTGTCGACGTTCGGCTTCAAGCCCGCGGGCAAGTGAGCGGCGCGCGATGCAAGACGCCTGGGTACCGCTGCTGCTGTCGCTGAAGGTTGCCGGCTGGGCAACCGCGCTCGACATCGTGCTCGGCGTCGCGGCCGCGTTCGTGCTCGCGCGCTGGCGCTCGCCGCTGCGCGATGTCGTCGATTCCATCCTGACGCTGCCGCTCGTGCTGCCGCCGACGGTACTCGGCTATTACCTGCTCGTGCTGCTCGGCCGGCGCGGCGTGTTCGGCGCGTGGCTCGACGATCTCGGCATCGAGCTGGTCTTCACGTGGCAAGGCGCGGTGATCGCGTCGATGGTCGTCGCGTTTCCGCTGATCCTGAAGTCGGCACGCGCCGCGTTCGAGGGTGTCGATCCGCATCTCGAGCGCGCCGCGCGCACGCTCGGGCTCGGCGAGGTCGCGGTGTTCTTCCGCGTGACGCTGCCGCTTGCCACGCGCGGCATTCTCGCCGGCGCGCTGCTCGCGTTCGCACGCGCCCTCGGCGAGTTCGGCGCGACGCTGATGATCGCGGGCAACCTGCCCGGCCGCACGCAGACGCTGTCGGTCGCCATCTACGCGGCCGTGCAGGCCGGCGACGACCACACGGCCAACTTCCTCGTGCTCGTGACGTCGATCACCTGCATGCTCGTGCTGCTCGCGACCGGCTGGCTCGTGCCGTCGCGCGCCCGACGGAGCCAGCCGACATGAAGCGCATGCGCCGTCCGTCTCGCTCCGCGGCCCGATCGTTGCGGCGGAGGCCCACATGAGCCTCGTCGTCGACATCCGCAAGACCTACGCAAACGCCGAGCGCCGCTTCACGCTCGACGTGTCGTTCACCGCGACGACGCAGCGCGTCGTGCTGTTCGGGCCGTCCGGCGCGGGCAAGAGCATGACGCTGCAGGCGATCGCCGGACTGCTGTCGCCCGACGAAGGTGCGATCACGCTGAACGGCGAGGCGCTGTTCGACGCCGCGCGCCGCATCGACGTGCCGACCCGCGACCGCCGCGTCGCCTACCTGTTCCAGGACTACGCGCTGTTTCCGCATCTGAACGTGCGCCAGAACATCGCGTTCGGGCTCACGTCGGGGCTGCGCAATCCGCGCGCGAAGACGGTGCCGCCCGAGGTCGCGTACTGGCTGCGCGCGTTCGACCTGGAAACGCTCGCGGGGCAGTATCCGTCGCAGTTGTCGGGCGGGCAGAAGCAGCGCGTCGCGCTGGCGCGCGCGCTGGTCGCGCAGCCGCGGATCCTGCTGCTCGACGAGCCGTTCGCGGCGCTCGACGGCGCGATGCGCCAGCGCATGCGCCACGAGCTCGCCGAGCTGCAGGCGCGGCTCGATATCCCGATGGTGCTGATCTCGCACGACCCCGACGACGTCGCCGCATTCGGCGACCAGGTCGTGCAGTTGAGCGAAGGACGCGTGCAGGCGGCCCCGCCGCACGCCGGGTGGCCGACGCGCGTCAGCTGAGCGCGCGAGGCCGTGGTCGCGGCAGGCGGGTGGGCGCCTGAGAGAAGCCGCGCGGCGCGGCACCGGCTGAAAACGGAAACGAAGTCGGTGCCGTGCACGTGCCGTGCGACGCCGGCTTCGCCCCGTCCGTCGCGCGATCTTCGACGCGCGCCGCCCGAGCCGCTGCGTCAGCCCGTCACCGCGAGAATCACGCTCGACGCCTTGAACAGCGCGATCGCCGGCCGGCCCGCGTCGAGTTGCAGCGCCGCGACGCTGTCGTGGGTGACAACCGCCGTCAGCGTCCCGCCACCGTCGAGCGCCAGCGTCACCTCGCTGTTCACCGCACCCGCCACGACGGCTTCCACGCGGCCCCTCAGCTGGTTGCGCGCGGACACCTTCAGGTCGGGCCCGTCATCGTCCACCGCCAGCACGACCCACGACGCCTTCACCAGTGCGCAGGCCTCCGCGCCTTCGCGCAGGCCGAGCGCCTCGGCGCTTTCGTGCGTGAGCACGGCAACGACCGGCTGCCCGCCGGGCAGCGTGAGCGTCACCTCGTCGTTGACCGTGCCGCGCACGATCGACGCAACCTTGCCGAACAACTGGTTGCGCGCGCTGGTCTTCATCCCGATCCGGCCGATCAGCGCCCAGTCGACGTCGAAACCGGCGACGGCCGCGCTCGCGGCCTCGATGAAGCGGCGATGCTCGCGCTCGATCGTGCGGAACGCGGCGATCAGCGACGTCGCGCGCGGCGTCAGCGTCGTGCCGCCGCCGCCCTTGCCGCCCGTCGAACGCGCGACGAGCGGTTCGCCGGCAAGATTGTTCATTGTGTCGACCGCATCCCACGCGGCCTTGTAGCTAAGGCCGACGGCCTTCGCCGCTCGCGTGATCGAACCGGTATCGCCGATCGCCGCGAGCAGCGCGATGCGCGTTGCGCCGCCGAGCGTCTGCTCGCCGGCGCGCAGCCACAGCTCGCCGCCCAGTTCGAGCGGTTCGGCGGATGGGGAAGCGTGCGGTGCGTCGGTCATCGGGCGGCGTATGGGAAACGGGCGGTCATTATAGTCAGCGCGCCGCTCGGCCCGGCTTGCCGTCGAGCTTCGGCGGCCGCAGGCCGGCCAGCAGCGCCTCGGCGTCGCGCGCCGCGCGCTGTTCGAGCGCCGCGCCATAGCCGCGCACGAAACCGAGCTGGTACGGCGGCGCGCCCAGTTGCTCGAGGTGATGCAGCGCGACCATCGCGTCGTTCGCTTCACCGAGCACGCTCTGCACGCGCGTGAGCGTCTTGACCGTTTCGCTGCGCGTGCGGCGCGACGCCAGCGACGCGAAGAATTCGAGCGCATAGCGCAGCCGCTTCGCGTCGATCCGCACCTGGTGGCGCGCGGCCGTATCGAGCGACGTGAGCGACGGCGACGCATAGAGATGGCCGAACAGCCGGCGCACGCGCTTGGCCGCATGCCGCCGCAGCGGCGGCGCGGCGCCGCCCTCGGCTGCCGGCAGCGCGAGCGTGCTCAGCCATTCGAGCCAGCCGAGCGTCAGCCGCGCGTAGCGGGCCGAATGCAACGCCTGACGCAGCTCGACACGCGCGGTCGTCGACTGCGCGCGTGCCGCGTCGAGCGTGCCGTCCCAGTCGCCGTCGCCGCCGTCGGCCGCGATCAGCGCGGGCAGGCTTTCGGTCGAAAACACGTCCCAGTCGCGCACCGTGCCGAGCAGCCCGGCGAGCCAGCGCAGGTCGACGCCGAGCGTGTCGCGCCACTGGCGGTCGGCAAAACGCGGGAAGAAGCGCATCAGCGTGCGCAGGCGGCGCAGCGCGACGCGCATCTGGTGGACGAATTCGGGATCGTCGCGCTCGAGCACGCCGCCCTCGTTGCCGAGCCACTGCGCGGTGATGTCGCCGGACAGCGCGAACAGCGCGGCGCGCTGCGTGCGGATGCCGGTCAGGTCGACCGGTTGCGCCTTGACCAGCCCGCCGGCCACCGGGCCGCCCGCGCAGGCGCGGTCGATCACGCTCGTCAGTTGCACGAAGGCGGGCCACGCGCCGCTCAGCTCGCGCGCCGCGGCAAACAACGCGTGCAGCGCGGCCGTGCGCGCGGCGACGGTTTCCCAGTCGGGTGCGGCAAGCCGCAACTCGACGTAGCGGCGCGGCGGCTCGCCGCCGCCGGACAGCGTGATGTCGTCGAGCGTCATCTCGACCACGACGCCGCTGTCGTCGGCCCACCGCCCGCGTCGCCGTTCGCTGACGAGGCGCAGCGCCGGCGCATCGGGCTGCTCGCCCGCCGCCGGGGGCGCGGCGGCGTCAGGCGCGACGCCGTCGACTTCGCCCGTCGGTGCGTCGGCATCGGCTGCGGTCGTCGTCACGGATACCGGCAGCGGCATCGCAACGACGATGCCCGCATGCTCCGCATCGAACAGTTCGCGCGCGGTGACGCCGGGCGCGAACGCCTTCGTGCGCGACGCGACGACACGCCTGCCGTGCGCGTTCGATTCGACCCAGGTCCACCAGCTTGCGCCGGGGCTCGCCTCGGCCTCCTCGATCTGGCACGGCTCGATCGTCACGCGTTCATGACCCCGCCGCATCCGCACCTGCGGGCAGATCCGCCACGCGCGCACGAGCTCGGCGCCGAAGTCGCGCTGCGTGCCGCGGGCGCGACCCGCGGGCTTGACCGGCCACCCTTCCAGCGACAGCGACAACACGATTTCCAGCACACGCGACATGAAGGCTCCTGCACAAGAAGAATCGCCGGCGCATCGACCCCGCCGGCGTCGCCCGTGAAGCAGCTTCCATAGTACACGCCGTCAAATCGTGCCGGCGGCGATCTGGCCCTGTCGCCTGTCGGATATCAAACGGCGTATTGCGCGAGGCCGTTGCCGAACGACCAATCCTCCTTCAGCACCTCGACGAGACTGATGAATACGTCCTGCTGGCGCACGCCGGGCTGCTGCGAGAGGTTCTCCGCGATCGTCCGGTACAGCGCCCGCTTCTGCTCGAGCGTGCGCGTGTTGTTCGCGGTGATCTGGATCATCACGAGATCGTCGCTGCGCTCGATGTCGAGGTAATGGCGGCCGTACACGAAGTTCTCGGCCGCATGCTCGGTCACGACCATGAAGATGTCGTCCTCGGGCACGTTGAAGGTCTGCATCAGCGCGCGATGCACGCCGTCGACGAGCGCCGCGCGGTAGGCGGCCGGTTTGCCTTCGCGTACGGCGATACGGGTGAATGGCATGGTCCTGCTCCTGTCGGTGAAGTTGACGTGGAAGAAACGGAAACACGGCATCAGGTTAGGCGCGCCGAACTATAATGAACAGTCATTGATGCTTATTTCATTCATTTACACTTGAAATGAAAGTACTCGATCTCGATGCGGTCCGTGCGTTCGTACTGGTCGCCGATCTCGCCAGCTTCACGCGCGCCGCCGATGCGCTCGGCACCACGCAATCGGCCGTCAGCCTGAAGCTGAAGCGCCTGGAGGCCCATCTCGGCAAGCCGCTGCTGGCGCGCACGCCGCGCGTCGTCAAGCTGGCGGCCGACGGCGAGAACTTCCTGCCGGCCGCCCGCGCTCTGCTCGACGCGCACGAGCACGCGCTCGGCGCGATCTCGGCCGGTACGTATCGCCTGTCGCTCGGCGTCAGCGAGCACGTCGCGGTGCCCGACCTGCCGGCGGTGCTCACGAGCCTGCATCGGCAGGACCCCGGGCTGTCGCTGGAAATGCATCTCGGGACGTCGACGAACCTGCTCGCGCAATACGACGAACGCCGGCTCGACGCGGCGATCGTGCGGCACGAGCCGGGCGAGGATCCGCCGCGCGAAGACGGCACGCTGCTGTTCACCGAACCGCTGGCCTGGCTCGCCGCACCGGACTGGGCACCGCGCGCGGGCGAGCCGCTGCCGCTCGCGGTGCTGGCCGGCCCGTGCGGCGTGCGGGCCGCCGCGCTGCGCGCGCTCGACCGTGCGGCGCGGCCGTGGCGCGAACGCTTCATCGGCGGCGGCGTCGCGGCGGTCACGGCGGCGGCCGCGGCCGGGCTCGCCGTCTGCCCGCTCGCGCGGCGCGTCGCACCGCGCACGCTGGTCGACGTCGGCGCGAAATTCGGGCTGCCGCCGCTGCCGCAATCGCAGGTCGTGCTGTATTCGCGCGTACGCGACGCCCGGGCCGCGGCCGCGCTGCGCCGGTTCGCCGACAGCCTTGCAATCTCGGCGTAAACTAGCGGGTTTCGCCGTCCGCAATCTCCAGAAGAATTCCGATGAAGCCCGAAGCCCGCCAGCACCTCCGCGCCAACCTGCTGATGCTCGCCGCCGCCGCGATCTGGGGCTCGGCTTTCGTCGCGCAGCGGCTGAGCCTCGACGTGATCGGGCCGTTCCTGTTCACCGGGCTGCGCTTCCTGCTCGGCGCGCTGGTGCTGGTGCCGCTGCTGATGCTCAACGCGCCGTCGCGCGCGCAGTGCGCGGCGATCCGCCGCGAACCGGCGTTGCTGCTGCCGGGCGTCGCGCTCGGCGGGCTGCTGGCGGTATCGATCTCGCTGCAGCAATTCGGCCTGCAATACACGCGAATCGCCAACGCCGGCTTCATCAGCTCGCTGTACGTCGTGATCGTGCCGCTGATGGGCGTGTTCGCGCGCCACCGGATCGGCGCGGGCACGTGGTTCGGCGCGCTGCTCGCGGCGATCGGCCTGTATTTCCTCAGCATCGACGAGCATTTCTCGGTGCTCTACGGCGACTGGTTCCAGCTCGCGGGCGCCGTCATCATCGCCGCGCACGTGATGGCCGTCGGCCATCTCGCGAAACGGCACGATCCGCTCGTGCTCGCGTTCCTGCAGTTCCTCGTGTGCGGCATCGCGTGCCTCGCGGTCGGCGTCGCCGTCGAGCCGGTCAGCGTCGCGATGCTGCGCGGCGCGCTGCCGACGCTGCTGTACGGCGGGCTGCTGTCGGTCGGCGTCGGTTATACGCTGCAGGTCGTCGCGCAGCGCGACGCGGCGCCCGCGCACGCGGCCGTGATCTTCAGCATGGAAGGCGTGTTCGCGGCGCTCGCCGGCTGGGCCGCGCTCGGCGAAACGCTGACGCTGCGCGCGCTCGTCGGCTGCGCGCTGATGCTGGCCGGCCTGCTCGCCTGCCAGTTGCTGCCGAACGGCGACGCCCGGAAAAAGGACGAGGACGCGCTGCCGGCGTGACACGCACCGTCCCTATAATGGCGATTCGCGTGACTTCCACGCCAACCGTTTCCGACAGGCCAGCTCCGTGACGTCCACTTCCGTCGATCCCGCCGCCGACCTGCTGCGCGAACGCGCAGCGCATTACGCCGCCCAGGCGGCGCTGTTCCTGCGCGATCAGGCGCTCTCCACCGCGTCGCATGACCTGCGCAGCCCGCTCAACGCGATGCACAGCTGGGCGTACGTGCTCGAGCGCCAGCTCGCCAATGCCGATCCAAACCTGCAGCGCGCGCTCGCGGGCATCCGCACGGGCATCGACCAGCAGGTTGCGCTGATCGACGACGTGCTCGACGCGCCGCGCGCGGAAACCCGCACGCTCGCCCTCGAGCCGCGGCCGTTCGCGCTGCGCGCGCTGCTCGACGACACGCTCGCGCTCGTGCGCGCGGCGCTCGCCGACGCGCGGCAGGTCGCGCTCGACGCGACGCTGCCGGACGACGGCGCGCCGTCGCTGTCCGCCGACCGCGAGCGCATCGCGCAGGCGCTGTGGACGATGCTGACGACCGCCGTCGAAGCCAGCGCCGCCGGCTCACGCGTGACGTTCGAATGCGCGCGCGACGGCGCCCGGTTCACCGCGCGCGCCGCCTGCACCGTGAATGCCGCCGCCCTCGCCGATCCCGCGCAACCGCACGCGTTCGAGGCGTTCGCCCGGCGCGAGATGCTGCGCGAGCGCGACGCGAAGCGGGTCGCATGGACCCTCGCGCTGTGCCAGCGCGTCGCGCTCGCGCACGGCGGCACGTTCTCGCATACCGCGTTCGCCGACGGTGCGGCGGCCACCCTCACCTTCTCCGTCCCCTGCGAGGCGCCGGTGTAAGTATTCGGCCGTCCAGTACATTACAAATTCCTTTCCGGCTCTATACTGATGGGCCTGTCATAACCGGAGCGATTCTTTGTTACAGATCTTCGCGCTCATCGGCGCGTTGTTCCTGGTGGCCCTCAACGGGTTCTTCGTCGCGGCCGAATTCGGCCTCGTCAAACTGCGCGCCACGCGCGTCAAGACACTGGCCCGCAAGCACGGCCTGCGCGGCCGCATCCTCGGCATCGTGCACGGCCGCCTCGACGCGTACCTTTCCGCGTGCCAGCTCGGCATCACGCTCGCGTCGCTCGGCCTCGGCTGGGTCGGCGAACCGGCGTTCGCGCAACTGCTCGCCCCGGTGCTCGACCTGATCGGCGTGCAGTCCGAACGCGTCGTGCACCTGATCTCGCTGATATTCGCGTTCTCGCTGATCTCGTTCCTGCATATCGTCGTCGGCGAGCTTGCGCCGAAATCGATGGCGATCCGCCAGTCCGAGAAGGTCGGCCTGTGGGTCGCGCTGCCGCTGTATGCGTTCTACTGGGCGATGTATCCGGCGATCTGGGTGCTCAACTCCAGCGCCAACGCGGTGCTGCGGCTCGCCGGGCTGTCGGCCGACCACGGCAGCGACGCGCACTACTCGACCGACGAGCTGAAGCTGATCCTGCGCAGCCGCCGCAGCACGGCCGGCAATGCCGCCCAACCGGCGCGCGGCACGTACAGCGACGACGAGTGGAACACGCTCGCGCATTCGCTCGATTTCTCGTCGATGACCGTGTCGGACCTGATGCGGCCGGCCCATGAAATGATCGGCCTGCGGCGCGACCTGCCGCTGCCCGACAACATGGAGATCGTCGCGCGGCACCGCTTCAGCCGCTATCCGCTGTTCGAGGATGCGTCGCGCGAACAGGTGAGCGGGCTGATCCACCTGAAGGACCTGCTGCTCGCGCGTCATGCCGGCGCCGCGCTCGAAGACCTGTCCGACTACGTGCGCCCCGTGCAGTACGTGCGGCCCGACACGCCGGCGCTCGACCTGTTCCGCCGCTTCCGCAAGGGCGCGCCGCACTTCGCGCTGGTCGGCAACAAGGGCGAGAAGCCGATCGGCTTCCTGACGCTCGACAACCTGCTCGGCGCGCTGGTCGGCCAGATCCACGACGAGTTCCGCCAGGGCGATGCCGACTGGAGCCGCCTCGACGACGGCACGCTGATGGGCAAGGGCAGCCTGCCCGTCGTGTCGCTCGAGCAGGCGCTCGGCATCGATATCGACGAAGGCCGCGCGGAATCGGTCGGCGGCCTCGTGATCCAGGCGTTGAGCGACCTGCCGACCGAAGGGCAACGCGTGTCGTTCGACCGCTTCGACGTGGTCGTGAAGAAAATGAACGGGCCGCGCATCGTGCTCGTGCGCGTCTATCCGAAGGTCGCGAAAGAGGCCGACGAATGATGGCCCTACAGTGCCGCACGCGATGAACGGCACGGCCGCGCCGCTGCCGCGCTGCTGCGTGATCACGCCGGAACCGGCGTCCGCGTCGGCGGCCGATTGCGCGGCGTTCCTCGACCGGCTGTCGGCCGTGCTCGCGCGCGGCGAAACGCTCGTGCAACTGCGCGTGAAGTCGCTCGATGCGGCCGCGTTCGCGCCACTCGCCGCCGCCGCGCTCGCGCGCTGCGACGCCGCCGGCGCGCAGCTGATGCTCAACGGGCCGATCGATGCAGCCGGCGTGATGCGGCTCGACGGCGCCGGCTGGCATCTCGACGGCACCGCGTTGCGCGCCGCCGCGCAGCGTCCGTTGCCGGCCGAGCGGCGGGTGTCCGCCGCCTGTCACACGCTCGACGATCTGCTGCTTGCCGCCCGCATCGGCGCGGATTTCGTCACGCTGTCGCCGGTGTTGCCGACGCTCAGCCACCCCGGCGCGGCAACGCTCGGCTGGGCGCGGTTCGATGCGCTGGCCGCGCAGGCCACGATGCCCGTTTTCGCGCTCGGCGGGATGACGCGCACGCATCTCGACGACGCGCGCCGCCACGGCGCCTACGGCATCGCGGGCATTCGCGGGTTCTGGTAAGTCCGGGATCGCCCGCCGCGCAGCCGGGTGCGCATGCGCCCGGCCTTCCAACCCTCACGCCGTCATCCGCTCATGCGTTCAGGTTCGGACGCATGCCGCGCCACGAACCGTCGTCGATACGCCGCGCGTCGTGCGTCAGCGCATAGTGGTTGACGTCGCCCGTGAGCCACGCAACAAGCGAATACGGCGGCAACTCCCCTTCATCGACGCGGTCGCGCGCACGTGCCGGCGTCTCGAACACGACGCGCCCTCGCGGCGCGTCGAACCGCACCGCGTCGGGCGACAGGTTCAATGCGATCGTCAGCGTCTCGTCGTCGGCGAGCCGCCACGACGCGAGCAGCGCGTCGGCATCGCCGTCGCCGTCCGCCTTCAGCGCATGCGCATCCTGCGGCCGGCAATCGGACAACCGCGGCGCGATCAGCTTCGCGCGCACCGCGAGCGCCGACTGCACGACATGCGCACGATCGGCGTCGCGCGCGGTTTCATCGAAGATCAGCGGGATCTGCGGCGTGAGCAGCGACAGCGCGAGCGCCGCGAGGCCGGACGCCTGCGCGGGGTCGCCCGGGCCGCCGTCGCGCCACGCCCCATCGGACAGCACGAGCGACGTCAGCGCCAGCCCGCTGTCGGCCGCGATGCCCTCTCCCGACGCGGCCGGCTGGAACGCCGCGCCGGCCGCGGTCAGTGCACGCGCGAGCGTGTGGATCGACTGGCGCGCGGAAATGCCTTCGTGGGCCGACGGATCGCGCCCCGTCAGACGGTGCAGCGCGCGTTCGCCGCAGCCGTTCCACTGCGCATCGAAATGGGTATCGGCGAGGTGCGCGGGATGCCGCTCGCTGCCGAGCACGAGATGGATGAGCCGGTCGGCCGGCACGGCCGCGCGCACGCGGTCCGCGATCTCGCGCAGCCACGACACGCCGATCCGGTCGGCCTCGCGCAGGCGCAGCCCGTCGCAACGGTATTCGTCGATCCAGTACAGCGCGTTGTCGCAGAAGAAATCGCAGACTTCCGGATGATCGAGCGCCAGCGGCGCGGCCTGCAGCGGATCGTCGCGCGTATGGAAGAACGGCGCAGCGTAGTGGCGCAGCGCATCGGTGCCGCTGCCGAAGCGCGCGTAGTCGAGTTCCAGCAGCACCGCGAGCCCGTAGCCGTGCGCGTCGTCGATCAGCGCCTTCAGCGCGTCGGGGCCGCCTTCGGCCGCGAGCGGCGCGAACGGCAGGCTGTCGTGCGGCGACGCGAGCAGCTCCAGCGCGGTCACGCCGAGCCGCGCGAGCCGCGGCAGGCGGCGGCGCACGCCGTCGAAACCGCCCACCGCATGCGGCCGGATCGCGTAGAGCGCGATGTCTTCCCATGCACGCCCGCGCCAGAACGTGTTGCGCCACGTGAACGCGCGCGGATCGACGACCTCGCTCGGGCCGTTGAGCCCGTCGGGTTGCGAGCGCGACGCGGGATCGGGAATCGACACGGCATCGTCGAGGCGATAGCGGTAACGCGTACCCGCACCGCAGTCGGCGAAGACCTCGAACCAGTGCGGGCCGGCGGCCGCCATCGGCACGAGCGTCGGGTCGGAGCCGGAATCGAGTTCGAGTTGAACCTGCGTACTGCCCGGCGCCCACACGCGGAAATGCGTGCGCGGTGTCGCGCAGAGCGCGCCACAGGGCTGGGCGCCAAACGGCAAGCAATGAATGTAGTGCTGCGCGTACGGATCGTGCGGACAATCGGACATCATGCGCTCCTCGTGCGTGCCGAGCGGCATGGCCGCGCCCGTGGCGCGGCGCATCGGGGCCCGGCATGCGACGGCCAGGCGGGGGGAGAGCACCGAGTATGCGCCGGATTCGCCATCGCGATATACGCTGATCAGACATTTTTAAATGCGAATCGACCCTGCGAAAACGGGCTGGCGGGCCTGGGCCCGCAAGCCGGGTAGTCGGCATACCGGAATGTCTGCCCGCCTTGTTGCGCGGGCCGCGCGCCCCTACGCTCCACGTCATGCTCGCGGACCCGTCGTCCGCCCTCGACCCCAGGAGCCCGCCATGTCGCTTCCCGCCAGTGCCGCGAAATTCGATCCCTCGCGCGCGCAGGACTATGCCGCGCAATCGCGCATCGCGCTCGCCGGCTACGATGCGTGTCACGAACTCACCGCCTGCATGCTCGCGTCGACGATCGGAGCGACCGATGCGCGGATCCTCGTCGCGGGCGCGGGCGGCACGGGCCAGGAAATCTGCGTGGCCGCCGCGCTCGAACCGGGCTGGCAATTCACGGCCATCGACCCGTCCGCGCCGATGCTGGCGCTTGCGCGTTCGAACGTCGAGGCCGCGGGCTTCGGGTCGCGCACGGCATTCGTCGAGGACGGCGTCGATGCACTGCCCGATGCCCCCGCATTCGACGGCGCCACGCTGATCGGCGTGCTGCATCACGTGCCGGGGGACGCGGCGAAGGCCGCGTTGCTGCACGCGATCGCGCGGCGCCTGAAACCCGGCGCGCCGCTCGTGCTGGCCGGCAACCATCGCCGTTACGCGGACCACCCTCGCCTGCTCGACGCGTGGCAGCAACGCTGGCGCATGAAGGGCGCCACGCCCGACGCCGTGCGCGTGCAACTCGCGAAGATCCTGCAGGGCGCCGATCCGCCGGCCACCGAAGAAGCCGTGTTCGCCCTGCTGCGCGATGCGGGCTTCGATGCGCCGCTGCGCTTTTTCGCGAGCCTGTTCTGGGGCGCGTGGGTCGCGGTGCGGCGCGCATAGCGGTTCGGCACGGCGTGCGACCGGATGCGCGTGCGTGCCGCGCGCGCTGGGTATGATGTCGGTTCCGTCCCCTTCCGACCTCGACATGCTCACCGTCCATCACCTGAACAACTCGCGCTCGCAGCGCGTGCTCTGGCTGCTCGAAGAACTGGATGTACCGTACGAAATCGTGCGCTACGCGCGCGATCCGAAAACGATGCTCGCGCCGCCCGAACTGCGCGCGATCCATCCGCTCGGCAAGTCGCCGGTCGTCACCGACGACGGCCGCACGTTCGCCGAATCGGGTGCGATCATCGAGTACCTCGCCGAACGCTACGGCAACGGGCGTCTCGCGCCGCCGCCCGGCACGCCCGAGCGGCACGACTACACGTACTGGCTGCACTACGCGGAAGGGTCGGCGATGCCGCCGCTGCTGCTCAAGCTCGTCGCCTTGCGGATCGCCCAGGCACCGATGCCGTTCTTCGCGCGGCCGATCGCACGCAAGATCGCCGACACGCTGCAGTCGGGCTTCGTCGATCCGCAGATCGCGCTGCATCTCGGCCATGTCGACGGCGCGCTGCAACGCACCGGCTGGTTCGTCGGCGACAGCTTCAGCGCGGCCGACATCCAGATGAGCTTCCCGCTCGAAGCCGCGACCGCACGCGGCGGCGGCAACCGGTATCCCGCGATCGCGCGCTTCCTCGACGCGATCCACGCACGGCCGGCGTACCAGCGGGCGCTGGAGCGCGGCGGCCCGTACGACCTGCTCAAGTAAGCGGCGTCAGCTCAGCAGGCCGGCCGCGACGTTGATCGACAGCCCGAGCACGGCCATGTTGAAGTAGAACGACAGGATCGACTGCGCGAGCACCGAGCGCCGCGCGGAACGGTTCGCGAGCGACACGTCGGCCGTTTGCGACGCGACCGCGATCGTGAACGCGAAATACAGGAAATCCCAGTAATCGGGCTCGGGGTTGCGGTCCGGAAAGCGCAGCGCGCGATCGTTGCCCGGCGAACCGTAATAGAGCCGCGCGTAGTGCAGCGTGAAGATCGTCGGAATCAGGAACCACGCGCCGAACAGCGTCGCAGCCGTGATCGCGTAGTGACTGAGCCCCGCGCTGAAGCCCACGCTCTTGGCCGTGGCCAGTTCGATCGCGATCGCGGCGACGCTCGCGACGGTCGCGGAGCACACGACGGTCAGCACGGTCGTCGCGTTTTCGTCTTCGCGGATCGCGACTTCGCGCACCTTGTGATGGTGCGCGGTGACCATGCGCACCCACATCAGCACGAGATACAGCCAGATCGCGCAATCCCAGCCGATCAGCGCACGCACGGCCGGGCGCAGCGCAAACGGCAGCAGCACCGCGCACAGCACGCCTGCGACGAATGCCGCGACCATGCGCGGCCGGTTGCGTAATACCTGCGGATAAAGCGTCATCGTGTGATTCCGAAAGCGGATGGAAAGGATTCGAACGGCGCGCGGGACGGCCCGCTGCGCCTCGGGCGGGTGCCGCGCCCCGATTATCGCCATTCCCTCGTGACGTGGCGATGGGCAGGAGCGCCTAAGATGAGGGGATGACCGCCACCGCCCCCCTCTGCTGCCACCCCGCGAACGCCGCCGGCCGCGACTTCGTCGTCGGCGACCTGCACGGGTGCGTGGACGTGCTGCGCGCGCTGCTGCACGACATCCGCTTCGATCCGGCCCGCGACCGCCTGTTCTCGGTCGGCGACCTGGTCGATCGCGGCCCGGCCTCCGAAACCGCGCTCGACCTGCTCGACCGCCCGTGGTGCCATGTCGTGCGCGGCAACCACGAGGAAGTGCTGAGCCTCGTGTCGCGCGGCAAGCTGTCGCCCGATGCGTGGCGCGGAATCGGCGGCGACTGGGGCGCCGACCTGCCACCGGAGCGGCTGCACGCGCATGCGGCGCGTGTCGACGCGCTGCCGCTGGTGCGCGTGATCGGCGACGGCCCCGGACGCTTCAACGTGCTGCATGCGGAATTCTTCGGCTCGGACGCCGACCTCGATGCCGGCAGCTACTCGCACGACGTGCGCGAGCGGTTGATCTGGGGCCGCGATCTCGTCCAGGGGCTCGCCGATCCGGCGCGGCAGGCGGGGCTGTCACTGACCTGCACCGGGCATACGCCCGTGCGTGCGCCGCAGCGGATCGGTGCGCAATGGTTCATCGACACAGGTGCGTTCGCACCGTCCGGTCGGCTCACGCTCGCCGAGCCGCGTACCGGCAGCACGTGGTCGATGACGCAGGCCGAGGCGCGCGAGCGCCATGCGGGCGACTGGCCGTTGCCGTAACGCGTTCGCGCCTTCGTGCCGGAACGGCTCGCGAAGCGGCGAACGCTAGCCGACCTGGTTCAGCTCGAACACCGCGTCGACAACCGAGCCGTTCCAGTTGTATTCGAGATAGGCCGCGTGATGGCAATCGCGCAGCAGCGCGGTGCGAAACGCGGCCAGGCATTCGCCGCGCGGGTCGCGCACCGACGGATAGACGATCCCCGCGCCGCCCGCGTTGCGCACCGCGCGGCCGAACGCCTGCCCCGCGCCGTAGTCGAGCGGATGCAGCAAGGCCGGATCGCGCTGCGGCCACGTGCGCACGTCGACCACGCTGCCTTGCGCGATCACCGTGTAGAGCCGCATCTGCTGGCGCATCGGCGGTTCCTTCGTCGCGGCCAGGAACAGCGCGCTGTGGTAGCGCGTTTCGGCGATCGCCGTATCGCGTGAACGGGTGCAGTAGAACACGCCGTAGCTGCCGTCGGAAAAGCGGCTGCCCTGCGGATTCAGGTGCGTGAAGGCGGCCATGATCGGCCCCCAGCCCAGCCCGTAGCGGCGCTCGGCGGGCGGCACGAGATCGAGTGCGCCGATTTCGTTGCGGATGCGGTCATTGGTCAACGATTCGAGCGCGTACAGCGCGTCGAAATCGTCCGCCGATGCCACGCGGTCGAACAGGTTGATCGCCGGGAAACGGGTGGGGATGACTCGGTAGGCAGGCACCCAGTCGACCGTGGTCGTGGGCCATTGTTGTGTCTCGATCGGCATCGTCACGCCCAGCCACCTCGCATCGCGTCGAGATATTGCCGGACGGCGACCAGATCGCCGACGTTGCCGGCGAGCATCCGGTCGAGTGCGCGCTTGCCGCCGAACGGCGCCGCGTCGTTGGGCCGCTTGACCCATGCGTCGGCCGCGGCGGGCTGCGGCAACAGGATCTGCAGCGCCTTGTAGATGCCGAGCAGCAGCGACAGCCGCTCGAGCGTGTCGCGCGGCAGCCTCGCCGATTCCGGCGCGGCCTTCCACTTGAAGAACGTCGAACGGCCGGGCGATCCGAGCAGCACGATCTGCTCGTCGATCGTCAGTTCCCAGTCGCGCGCGATGTTGAAAAACGCACGCAGGCCGGCCGCCGACATCTGCGCGACCGAGGCCTGCGGCGGGGCGGAATGCGAATCGTAGGCGGGCTGTGACATGATCGTTAGTCTCGAAACGAATTTACTAACAAGATTAGTCCATTTTCGTATTTTTGCAAGGGTCGACACCCGTCGACCGGCGATGGTTTGAGACAAAATGATATTTTTTGTCCATTCTGGACTCTTATTTTATTTTCTGCGTTAATGGCCGTGCGGACACCGCGCCCGGACGCGGCCCGTATCCGTAAGAACCGTGTCGCACAGAACCCGGAAGCACCCGCCAAGGAACGCACCATGAAGAGACTGATTGCCGCTGTTTCGATCGCCCTGCTCGCGGTATCCGCAGGCCCCGCCGTCGCGAAGGACTGGACCACGATCCGCTTCGGCACCGACGCCAGCTATGCGCCGTTCGAGTCGAAGGCGCCCGACGGCAAGCTCGTCGGCTTCGACATCGACCTCGGCAACGAGATCTGCGCGCGCCTGAAGGCAAAGTGCGTGTGGCTCGAGAACGATTTCGACGGGATGATTCCGGCGCTGAAGGCGAAGAAGTTCGACGCGGTGCTGTCGTCGATGTCGATCACGCCGCAGCGCGCGGAGCAGATCGGCTTCACGACCAAGATCTACAACCAGCCGACCCGGCTCGTCGTGAAGAAGGGCTCGCCGCTGCTGCCGACGGCCGAATCGCTGAAGGGCAAGTCGATCGGCGTCGAGCAGGGCACGACGCAGGAGACGTATGCGAAGGCGTACTGGGGCAAGCAAGGCGCGAACGTCGTGTCGTACCAGAACCAGGACGGCGTGTACGCGGACCTGACGTCGGGCCGCCTCGACGCGGCGCTCCAGGATGAAGTGCAGGCCGCGATCGGGTTCCTGAAGTCGCCGCGCGGCGCGAACTACACGTTCGTCGGTCCCGAACTCGTCGACGAGAAAGTGCTCGGCATCGGCGCCGGCATCGGGCTGCGCAAGGAAGACACCGACCTGAAGGCGAAGATCGATCGCGCGATCGCCGACATGGTCAAGGACGGCACCTACAAGCGGCTCGCGTCGAAGTACTTCGACTTCGACATCTACGGCGGCTGAAACGGCGTCGCGCGCGTACGGGTACCACTTCCCGTCGCGCGCGTCCGACCGCCCCTCCCCTTTAACCGGATGGCAACGGCACCGCGCGGCTCGCCGTTGCATCGAATGCTGCTCGTCTTGCGTCGCGCACGCGGCGCGTCACCTCGCACATCGTTCGGATTGCAGATCGATTGATCAAGGAACGACCGGCCACGCGAACGGATGCGGTGCTGCGCGAATCAATAGGCGAAGATCGGGCGCCGCGGTATCGGCGCCCGTGCGCACATGCCCATGCGACTCGGGTTGGCGTGCAGGAAAGTACCGACCCGGCGCGGATGACCGGCAACCAGCCGGATCCGCCTCGCCCCGGGCGCGGAGAGATGGCCTGTCGACGCATGCCGGCCGGCTGCAAGTGCGACGTTCGACCGGCGATGCCCCGCATCACTGCGATCGCGGCCTGCCGGCCGCGGCGTGTGGCGATCGTTCATTTTTCTACCCCGTTTGCAGTGTGATGTTTATTCCGGCAACCGGACCCTGCCGGTGCCCCGACGATCGGCCGAAGACGTTCCGTGCCCGCCGGAACGCGGCTGCCGTGCCGCGCTCCGCCGCCGCATCCCCGCGGAGTGCGTCCAGGCCGCTGGAACCGGCCGGACCTCGCGTCGTCGACTGTCGCACGACACTCTTCGCAAGGAGCGGGCCAGCCGCGCGCGCGCCTGTCCGGGCAAGGGTTTGGCGCGGCCGACAGGCAACCGGAACGGGGGCGGATGGGCGGAAGTTGCGAATCTGAAACATGCGGCGCGCGGCACGCGTCGGACCGGTCGCGGCCCACCCTTGCGGGATAAGGCTGAACAATGGAGCGCGGCGTTTTTACCGACACGTGCCGGCCCGTTCAGCCCGGTTTCCCGCGAGAATTCGCCCGGTTGCCGAGGCGAAATGTTTCATGCGCTTTACATGCCGGTCGGCGGGACGAATCGGCAAGTGCCGAACGGACGATCGCCCGGCGGCACGCGACAATCGCTACGTGCGTGCGGCACCGGCGCCGGCCTCAGCCGACCCGCTGATGCCCCGCGTCGCCGGACGGCGCGCCGTCGTGCCCGCCGTTGTCGCCGTTTCCGCCGTTGTTGTCGTGATCGTTCAGCCCGTGCTCGATCATCATCCGGTAGAGCGTCACACGCGAGATGCCGAGTTCGGCCGCAGCCTTGTTGATCCGGTGATCGTTGCGCAGCAGCGCATTCTCGATCGCGGTGCGCTCGGCGAGCGCCCTCGCCTGTTCGAGCGTCACGGGCTCGGTTTCGCCGGGTGTGTCGAGCCCGAGATCGTGCGGCGTCAGCAGCCGGCTCTCGGCCATCACGATCGCGCGCCGCACACGGTTGATCAGCTCGCGCACGTTGCCGGGCCATTCGTAGCGACGCATCGCATCGAGCGCGGCCGATGTGAAGCCGCTGATCTTGCGACCGCTGTCGGACTTGAATTTCTGCAGCACGTAGTGCGCGAGGATATCGATGTCCTTGCCGCGCGCGCGCAGCGGCGGCTCGTGGATGCGCAGCACGCACAGCCGGTGATAGAGATCCGCGCGGAAGCGCCCGGCCTCGACCGCACCGTCGAGATCCACGTGCGTGGCCGAGATGATCCGCACGTCGACCGCGATCGATTCCTGCCCGCCGAGCCGCTCGATCTTCCCTTCCTGCAGGAAGCGCAGCAGGCTTGCCTGGCTCTCGACCGGCATGTCGCCGATCTCGTCGAGAAACAGCGTGCCGCCGTTCGCCGATTCGATCCGGCCCGCGCGCCGCTGGTTCGCGCCGGTGAATGCGCCGCGCTCGTAGCCGAACAGCTCCGACTGCAGCAGGTGATGCGGAATCGCACCGCAATTGATCGCGACGAATGGCCCCTTGCCGCGGCCGGAGCGCTCGTGAATCGCGAGCGCCGTCAACTCCTTGCCGGTGCCCGACTCTCCCGAGATGAACACGCTCGCATCGGTCTTCGCGACCTTGCGGATCGTGCTGAACAGCTGCTGCATCGCCTCGCAGTTGCCGATCATCCCGTGTTCGCCGATCGACGCCGCGTAGGCCGCGCCATCGACGCGATCGAGCGCGGCCATCCCGCGCGCATGACCGAGCACGTGCGAAATCCACTCGTAGGGCAGCGGCAGCGTGACGTAGTCGAAACAATAGCTGCGGATCAGTTCGCGCACGGCAGGGCTGATCGTGATGCCGGCCTGCGCGATGGATATCCAGCCGATCGCCGGCTGGCTCAGGCACGCTTTCAGCGCCGGATAGTCGCGCGACGTGAAGCCCGTGAAATCGACCAGCCCGGCCGCGACGCTCATGCCGGAGGTCATGTTCTGCGCGGCGCCGGCCGTCTTCGCGACCGCGATCTCCCAGCCGAGCCCGCGCAGTTGCGCCAGCAGCGGCTCGTCGGGCGTCCGCATGATCGCGAACAGCTTGCGTCCGGCCTCGGGAGCGGTGACGGCTACATCCGTCATCTCGGGCGCCGCCTGCCCGTTTGCGTCGGGTGACCTTGCAACCATCGTTGTTCCCCGCTTGGCGTTGGTATCGTGCGCCGGCTCGCCGCCGTCTCCGACGGACCACGATTGAACCGACATATTGGCCGCATTTCCGTCCGAATAAAATCCCCCCGCGCACGAATCGCGCGCGAGGTGGGCGCCGTCATGAACGGTATATCGATGCGGCAGGCGGGCGACTAGATGGGTGTTATCCCGGTGGCGCGCGCGGCGAGACCCCGAAACAGGCGGGCGCGCCGGGCGCCGAGCCGCGCCGGTGCTGGCGCACGGCGTTTGCGTACGATGCCGTGCAGACCGGATCGGCAGGCCGGCACGGGTAGGCGAAATCGGCCGGCCGGCCACGCATGCGCCCGCGCAACCGGTTCCCGTTGACTTCGGTCAATCGTCATAGGAAGCCGGTTGATGCAGGAACGCAACATGCGCCGCGCGGCGGGTCGTGTCAGCGGCCCGACGCGAGCGATGCCGGCGCGTTCGCGCGGCCGCGCCCGGCGGGCGCGCCGGCCGGTTCGCCGTAGGTGGCGGCGAGCGCGTCGACGCGCGCGAGATGGTGATGGTTGTCGTGATCCCACGGATGGAAGCCCGGCCGGAAAAAGCTCAGCCATTCGCCCGCGATGCGCGGGAACAGGCCGCGGCGCGGCCCGTACAGGAACGCGATCATCCGCAGCATGCCGCGCACGTGATGACCGGCGCCGCGATCGCGCCACAGCAGCGTCGCGTGCATCAGGAACACGGTCGGCCAGAACGTGAGCGTCGTCAGCAGATACACGCCGATGCGGATCAGATAGCGGCGCGGCCCCGGCTTCATCACGGTATTCCACACATCGAACGACACGGCCTTGTGCTCGGTTTCCTCGAGCGCATGCCAGATCCACATCTGGCGGTAGCCTTCGACCGAGCCATCCAGGCGCGTCGGGTCGCGCAGCAGCCAGTCGGCGAGCATCGCCGTGTAGTGCTCCGCCGCAACCGTATGCGCGAGCTGCACCGAGTGCGGCAGCTTGCGCTTCATGAAGGCCAGCACCGTCCAGACGCGCTTGTCGAGCTTGCGCGCGGGCAGGCGGTTCGCCTGCATCAGTTCGTTGTATTCGATGTGCTCGCGCGTGTGCATCGCCTCCTGGCCGATGAAACCGAGCAC
Source organism: Burkholderia sp. YHN3-13 (assembly GCF_055810675.1). Lineage (NCBI taxonomy): Bacteria > Pseudomonadati > Pseudomonadota > Betaproteobacteria > Burkholderiales > Burkholderiaceae > Burkholderia > Burkholderia sp. YHN3-13. The sequence goes on from NZ_JBVVNQ010000001.1 coordinate 474,451, forward strand.
CTGCTGCTTCAGCACGGGATCGTCGATCCGGTCGCGGTAGTTGCGCACCGAATCCATGAAGAAGCGCTCGCCGGCCGGAAACAGCAGCGACAGCGCGTTGAAGAAATGGGTCACGTGCGACCCGAGGCCATGCCAGTCCTTCGCGCGTTCGACCGGCAGGTCGAAGCGCAGGTCGCGGCGCACCGGCATGATCCCGGCTGCGGTGGCGGAAGCGGCTGACTTCATGTTCATGGTTCTCCTGGTTCCGGCGCGGCGCGGCGCGTCATCCGACGCGGCCGGCGCAGGCCCGGGCGGCGCGTCGCGCGCCGCCAAAATCTTGACATCGACAAATGTAAAGATAGGCCGCCCGCACTGGCGCGCGCAAGCCGCGCGGTAGATGCGCGCTTCCAAACAGGGCACGGTCGAACAGGCGGAAAAAACGGCGCCCGAACGGCGTGGGGACAAGCCGCGATTCGAACGCGACGTCCAGCCGGCACGCGAGGCATGACGCCCGGCCGCGCCTGCTGTCGGCGACCTGAAAGCCCCGTCGGGCGGGCATTTCGCGGCATCGGACGGATGCCGCACGACGCACCTCGGCCCCTGCAGCCACGCCGATTCATACGCATGGCGCACCCGCGTGGTGCAACCGCGGCGAGGCGGCCCGCGCAACCATTCAAACGCGCGTTCCAATCGTGTTTCGGGCGAGCGCGGCGAGGATGGTCCATCGCCGCTCCCGCACCGCACGCCGCGCCGCGAAAACCACCCGCGCCGGCCCGCGGCGCGCTCGCCTACAATAGCGGTTTTACGCAACCCTCTTTCAGGAGAAGTCATGTCTGTCATCACGACCGAATCGGGTCTCAAATACGAAGACCTGACCGAAGGCACCGGCACGGAAGCGCAAGCCGGCAAGACCGTCAGCGTCCACTACACGGGCTGGCTGACCGACGGCCAGAAATTCGATTCGAGCAAGGACCGCAACGACCCGTTCGCGTTCGTGCTCGGCGGCGGCATGGTCATCAAGGGCTGGGACGAAGGCGTGCAGGGCATGAAGGTCGGCGGCGTGCGCCGGCTGACGATCCCGCCGCAACTCGGCTACGGCCCGCGCGGCGCAGGCGGCGTGATTCCGCCGAATGCGACGCTCGTGTTCGAAGTCGAACTGCTCGACGTCTGATCGCGCACCCGGCCGTTTCCTTCCGATGGAACGCATCGCCTCCCCCGCCATCGCGCTGCGCCGCTACGACACGTGCGAAGCGTCGGACGTGCACGACTTCCACCAGGTCGTGCTCGGCGTCGATGGCGCGATGGTGATGGCGGTGGACGGGATCGGCCAGCGCATCGACCGGCACGCGGCCTGGCTGATTCCGGCCGGCGCGCGCCACGACTACGCGGGCCTCGGCGACAATCGTCAGCTCGTGATCGACCTGCCCGCGGCATCGCTCGCGGTGCCGCAGCGGCTGTTCGACCAGGCGCGCGCCGTATCGATCGACCCGGCGCTGACGTCGCTCGTCGCGCAGGTCGCGGCCGCCGCCGTGCAACACGATGCGCCGGCCGGCGACGCACGGCACGCCGCCGCGCACCGCTTCCAGTGGCAGGCCGCCGCGCGCCTGTGCGACGCGCTGCTCGACGACGCCGGCATCGCCGCGCCCGCGTCGGGCCTCGATTTCGCGCGCATCGACCGCTGGCTGCGCGCACGGCTCGCGGAGCCGCTGCGCATCGCCGATCTCGCCGCGCACTGCGGTTACGGGATGCGCCGGTTCCATCAATTGTTCGTCGAAGCGTTCGGCGAAACGCCCCATCGCTACCTGCAGCGGCTGCGGCTCGACGCGGCGGTCGTGCTGCTCGCCGACGGCCGGCATGCGCTCGTCGACATCGCGGGCATGGTCGGCTTCGCGGACCAGAGCACGTTCACGCATGCGTTCACGAAGCGCTTCGGCGTCGCGCCCGGACGCTGGCGCGGCGAACGGCACTGAACGCATCGGCCTCGCCGGACACGCCTCGACGCGCGTAGCAGGAACGACGCCGCCGCGTCGGCCTGCGTATCGACGCTTCACCTCCCGCTGAAACATCGCCCGTCCGCCGCGTCCTACGATGGACGCATGGATACGACCACCCCCGCCTCCGCTTTCCCGCCCGCGCTCGCCCGCGTCGTCGCGACCGTCAGCATCGGTTTCGTCGTCACGCAGCTCGACGTGACGATCGTCAACATCGCGCTTGCGCCTCTCGCGGCGGACCTGCATCTGCCGGTCGCCGGGCTGCAGTGGATCGTCGATGCGTACACGCTCGCGTTCGCGGTGCTGATGCTGTCGGGCGGGGCGCTCGGGGACCGCTTCGGCGCGCGCCGCCTGTACGTCGCGGGCCTCGCGCTGTTCGCACTCGCGTCGCTCGCGTGCGGCGCCGCACGCGCGCCCGCGATGCTGATCGCGGCCCGTGCGTGGCAGGGCATCGGCGCCGCAGCGATGCTGCCCAATTCGCTCGCGCTGCTGAACGACGCGTGCCGGCACGACCCGCACCTGCGCGCACGGGCCGTCGGCGGGTGGACGGCGGCCGGGTCGGTCTCGATCGCCGCCGGCCCGGTGGTCGGCGGCCTGCTGACCGCCACGTGGGGCTGGCGCGGCATCTTCCTCGTGAACCTGCCGCTGTGCGCGGCGGGGCTTGCCGCCACGTTGGCCTGGGTGCCGGCACGCCACGCGCAGGCCGCGCCATCGCGCCCGGTCCGCGCGCTCGACCTGCGCGGCCAGCTCATCGCGATCGCGATGCTGACCGCGCTGACCGGCGCCGTGATCGAATGGCGGCCGCTCGGCATCGCGCACCCGATCGTTGCCGGCGGCTTCGCATTCGCGGCGCTCGCCGCGCTCGCCTTCGTCGCGATCGAATCGCGCACGGCCACGCCGATGCTGCCGCTGTCGCTGTTTCGTCATCGCACGTTCAGCGCGGCCGTGCTGTTCGGGATCTGCGTGAACCTCACGTACTACGGCACCGTATTCGTGCTGGCGCTCTACCTGCAACGTGCGCGCGGCGAAACGGCGTTGCAGGCCGGCCTGGCGTTCCTGCCGCTGACGGGCGGCTTCCTGCTGTCGAATCTCGCGAGCGGCCGCGTCGTCGCGTGTCACGGCCCGCGACGGCCGATGCTGGCGGGCGCACTGGTCGCCGCGCTCGGCTACGGGTCGCTGCACTTCGTCGATGCGTCGACGCCGCTCGCCGCGCTGCTCGTGCCGTTCCTGCTGATTCCGTCGGGGATGGGGTTCGCGGTGCCCGCGATGACGACGGCCGTGCTCGCGTCGGTCGCGCCCGAGCGGGCCGGCATCGCATCGGCCGTGCTGAATACCGCGCGGCAAGCCGGCGGCGCGATGGGTGTCGCGGCGTTCGGCGCGCTCGCGAGCGGCGGCGGCGCGCGGCAGGTCGTGGACGGATTGCGGATCGAAACGGCCGTATCGGTCGCATTGCTGGTCGCGGCCGCGCTGCTCGCGACACGCGTGCGGCCCGATGCGCATCGCGGCGCGGCGCCCGTGCATCGGGCAATGCCGGCGGCCGATTGAACGCGTGTGCTCACGCGTCGCCGGGATCGCGCTGGAGCCGCCGCCGGTAACCCGCGGCATCCGGCGGACGGGTCATCGCGACGCGGCTCCGGTCAACGACGATCGCGGCAGTCCAGCCGACCGGCCGGCCGCCGCGCAGCGCGCTCACCCCCGTGTCGCGCCCGCTTCGTCGCCGGTCTTCTTCACGACCGTCTCGGCCGCCTTCAAGGGCCGGCCGTCCTCGTGGCGCAGCGCGAGCTTGCGGATCGCACGCCCCGTGCCGCGATCGACCAGCACCGAATGCGGCTCGCCGCGAGCGAACAGGTTCGCCTCGCCCCATTGCCGCAGCATCACGATCACCGGAAACAACCCTTCGCCCTTTTTCGTCAGCGCGTATTCCTGATACGCGGTGCCGTCCGACGCCGGCACGACGTCGAACACGCCGGCGTCCACCAGCATCTTCAGCCGGTCGGACAGGATGTTGCTCGCGACGCCGAGGCTCGCGCGGAAATCGCCGAACCGGCGCACGCCGTCGAACGCATCGCGCACGATCAGCAACGCCCAGCGATCGCCGACGATATCGGTCGCCCGCGCCACCGGGCACGGCGAATCCGCAAGACTTTTCTGCCTGGCCATGTTCCTCTCCACCCTCGTGCCATCCGTGCGCGGGCCCGTCGCCCGCCGCACAACAAGTTGCATTTTAAAACTACTTTTCCTACACTTCATACCAGTTTTAATTTGCAACTACTTTGCACAAGGGAACCCATGGAGTCTTCCTGTCATTCCGGCGTCGCGGCATCGAACGTGCCGCCCCGTGCAACGCATGCGGCCGATGGCGGCCGCCTGTCCTCGGCGCGCGTCGCGTTGCTGGCCGTCTGCTGTGCGGCGAGCGTCGCGAACGTCTACTACGCGCAGCCGCTGCTCGATTCGATCGCGCGCGATTTCGGTGTGTCGCAGGCCGCCGTCGGCGGCGTGATCACCGCGACGCAGCTCGGCTGCGCACTCGCGCTGCTGTTCGTCGTGCCGCTCGGCGACCTGCTGAACCGCAAGCGCCTGATCACCGCGCAGCTTCTGCTGCTGACGGCGGCCTGCATCGGCGTCGCCGCGTCGCCGACGCGCATCGCGCTGCTCGCGGGGATGGTCGCGGTCGGGCTGCTCGGCACCGCGATGACGCAAGGGCTGATCGCGTGCTCGGCCGCGCTCGCCGGCGCCGGCGAACGCGGGCGCGTGGTGGGCGCCGCGCAAGGCGGCGTCGTGGTCGGGCTGCTGGCCGCGCGTTCGCTGGCCGGCGTCGTCACCGATCTCGCCGGCTGGCGGGCCGTCTACCTCGTGTCGGGGGCGCTCGCGATCGCGATGCTCGCCGTGCTGTCGCGGCTGTTGCCCGACACGGACGCGCCGCGCGAGCGCATCGGTTATGCGGCGCTGCTGCGGTCGATGGTGTCGCTGTTGCGCGATGAACGCGTGCTGCGCGTGCGCGGTGCGATCGCGCTGCTGATGTTCGCGGCGTTCAGCATCTTCTGGAGCGCGCTCGTGCTGCCGCTGAGCGCGCCGCCGCACGCGATGTCGCATACGCAGATCGGCGCATTCGGGCTCGTCGGCGCACTCGGCGCGGCGGCCGCCGCCCGCGCGGGCCGGCTCGCGGATCGCGGGCGCGGCGAAGCGACGACCGGCGCCGCGCTCGCGCTACTCGCGTGTGCGTGGCTGCCGCTCGCGTTCGGCGTCACGTCGATTGCGTGGCTGATCGTCGGCATCGTGCTGCTCGACGTCGGCGGGCAGGCCGTCCACGTCGTCAACCAGAGCATGATTCTCGGCGCGCGGCCCGATGCGCACGCGCGCCTCGTCGGCTGCTACATGCTGTTCTACTCGGCCGGCAGCGGGCTCGGTGCGATCGCGTCGACGATGATGTATGCGCGCGCCGGATGGACCGGCGTCTGCGTGCTCGGCGCGGCCGTCAGCATCGCCGCGCTCGGCGTATGGGTCGCGACGCTCAGGCGCGCGTGATGCGCGCCGGTCATCGGGATCGAGCAAAAAAGCCGGCGCGCCCGCGTCGGGCGGCCGGCACGCGCACCGGCCACGTGCCTGCGCCGGTCCGGTTTCCTGGTCGGCGCGCCAGTTGCGCGCCGCGAGCGTTCAGCCGGCCGCCTGGATCGCCTCTTCGTACACGCCGGCGACGCGTCGCGCGATCACCGCGTTGTCGAAATGGTCACGCGCGTAGCGCTTGCATGCGGCCTCGTCGGGCAGCGCGATCGTACCCGACAGTGCGCCGCCGAGCCCTTCCGCGATCGCATCGGCGCCCGTCGACGGCAGCACGAGATCGTTCGACAGCCCGGCCACCGCCTCCGGCAGCCCGCCGACCGGCGTCACCAGCACGGGCGTGCCGGACGCGAGCGATTCGACGGTGATCAGCCCGAACCCCTCGAGGGCGACCGTCGGCACGACGCTGACCGTCGCCGCGCGGTACAGCGCCGCGAGATGGTTGTCGGGCACGAAGCCGAGCAGTTTCACGTTGTCCTGCAGCCCGGCGGCGTCGATGCGCTGCTGCAGTTCCTCGCCGATCTTGCCCTTGCCGGCGATCAGCAGCAGCACGTCCGGGTGGCGTTGCTTGATGAGACCGATCGCGTCGATCAGGTCCTCCAGCCCCATGCGCCGCACGAGCCGGCGCACGGCCAGCACGATCGGCCGGTCCTGCGGCAACTGCAGCTTGTGCCGCGCCTCGGCGGGCGTCAGCGGCGTATCGAACTGCGCGGTGTCGACGCAGCCGGGAATCACGCGCACGCGCGACGGATCGATCCCGTAGCGGTTCGTCAGGATCTGGCCGAACGCCTGCGACAGCACGATCAGCCGCGACGAGCGCGTATAGACGGCCTGTTCGAGATAGCGCTTCGCGCGCTGCCCGAGCGACGCCGCGCCCTCGACCTGGCTTTCGTCGGCCCACGGCCCCTGGAAGTGCGACACCTGCGGAATCCCGCGCGTGACGTCGAGCCCCGGGAACGTGTACAGCGCGAAGTGCGACGAGATCACGTCCGGCCGTTCGCTGCGGATCTCGTCGCGCAGCGCGCGCCGCGCGGCGAGCATCCGGCGCGCGAGCGGCTCCGACGCGGGACCGAAGCCCTGGATCGCGCCGCCCGTGTCGTCGGCGACCTTCGGCGAGCCGGCAACGAGCCCGCGCACCTCGACACCGGCCCCCGGCAGCGCGCCGACGAGCGAGTAGTACATCCGGTCGAGGCCGCCCGCGCGTTCGGGGAACCAGTGCATGCCGATTTGCAACGATTTGATCGGCCGGGAAGTTTGGGACATCACGACTGCTCCTGCGTGACTGCATGCTCGACCCGCTCGAAGGCGGACGGCTGCGTGGGTTGACCGATGCGCCGGTAAAGCGCGACGTACTGGGCACCCATGTGCGCCCAGCCGAAACGGGTCATCAGTTCGCGGGCCGCGTCGCCCATCGCGCGACAGGTGTCGCGCGAGGCCGCGAGCGAGCCGATCGCCTGCGCGAGCGCGGCCGGATCGTCCGGATCCTCCAGCACGATCCCGCATTCGCGCGTGATGATCTCCGCGCCGCCCGCCGTGCGCGCGGTGACGACCGGCAAGCCGGCCGCCATCGCTTCCAGCAGCGACAGGCTCATCGCTTCGTAGCGCGACGGAAAGACATACGCGTCGACCGAGCGCATCAGCGTCGGCATGTTTTTCACGAGGCCGAGGAAATGCACGCGCGCATCGATGCCGAGCGCGCGCGCCTCTTCCGGATACGGGCTGCCGGGCAAATAGCCGGCCACCGCCAGATGCACGTTCGCCGGCAGCTTCGTCAGCGCCTTCAGCACGGTGCCGAGGTTCTTGCGCGGCGTGCGCAGGTCGCCGACGAACAGCAGCAGGAACGCGTCGTCCGGCAGCTTGAACGCCGCGCGGTCGGCCTGCGCGTGCGCGAACGCGCTGCCGTCGACGCCGTTGTAGATCACGCTGATCTTGCGGCTGTCGATGCCGAGCCCGGCAATCTCGTCGGCCACTTTCTGCGACACGGCCGTGATCGCGCGCGAACGCCGGTATGCCCAGCGCTCGAGCGTGGTGTTCACGCGCGTATAGACGTACTGGTAAGCCGACCAGATGCCCTTCGTCGGCCCGAACGGATAGTACGGACTCTTGAACCAGCCGCCGTGCACGAAGTGCGCGGTATTCACGTCGGCCTTGATCCACGAGATGAAGCCGTTCACGTGCAGCACGTCGTATTCGCCGCGATGCGCGCGCAGCCAGGCCGCGCTCTTCAGCGCGAACACCTGCTGCTTGACGAGATTCGACGGCCAGAAGCCGCCGACCTTCACGGGCACCCAGCGCACGCGCGGGTCGGCCAGCAGCTCGGGCGCGACATGCGACGCGACCAGCGTGACCTCGTAGTTTTCGGCCAGCGCCGCGCGCGCGATTTCGTAATTGACGCGGCCCTGCCCGTCGTTATGTCGCACGACGTGCGTGACGATCGCGATTCTCAATGGTCGCCTCCCCGTGAACGCGCGGCGGCCAGCAGGCGCTGTGCCTTTTGCCAGTGCGCCGCGGCAAGTATCGAAAAAATGGCTGTGAACATCAGCAGGCCGCCCGTGCCGATCAGCGAGTTCGTGAACACGAGCATCGCGAAGGTCGACAGGCACAGGCTCAGGCACGCGCCGACGAACTTGTCCTTGCGCAGCCGGAATGCCGCGCGCAGTGTGCGGCCGAACAGCATCACGACGCCGGCGAGATACAGCAGCGTGCCGGGCCAGCCGAGCACGAACGGCACGTTCATCACGCCGCTGTCGAAGCTGCCGTACTTGCCGAGCTCGCCGCTGTCGCTCGACAGCTTCGTGGATGCGCCCGTCGCGCCCATTCCTTCGCCGGCGACGTCGGTAAACGCCGTCTGCGCGAAGGTGGCGTAGAACTTGTTGCGGTCGTCGTAGCTGCGGTCGTCCTTCAGGTTCGTGATCGACTGCAGGCGCGCGCCGAGACGGTCGGCCACCGGCCCGACGGTCAGGAGCGGCACGCACAGCCCGACCAGCACGACGCCGCTGATGAGGATCCGCATCCGCAGGCGGTTGTTCGACTGCGCGAGCTGGATCGCGAGCGCGATCACCCAGCCGCCCCACGTCGAGCGCACGAGACACAGCGCGAACGACACGAAACCGGCCGCCCCCGCGAACCAGCGGATCTTCTGCGGCGCGGCGAACACGAACACCAGCGCGCCCATGATCGCGAACGCGAACGGCCCCGACGAATTCATCGTGCTGAACACGCGCACGCCGTACGGCACCGGCTCGCCCTGCGAGCCCATGTCGGACCCGATCATCCACAGCACGTCCCACTGCGGCATCACGAAGTACTGCACGACGCCGTACAGGCCCATCACCAGCATGCCCCACATGAACGTGGACAGCAGCACGTCGCGGTACTCGGGATAGTCGCGCGCGTTGACCATGATGTGAAAGCCGATCAGCACCGGGTACACCCAGTTCGCCAGGTCGTAGGTCGCGGCCATCACGCCGCTCGACACGATCCCGACGAGATACGCATACGCGAGCCCGAACAGCATCAGCAGCACGGGAATCCCGCGCCGCTGCGCGAGCACGCGGTAATGCCGAATCAGCCCGAAGCCGGCGATCATCGTCACCGCGAGCGGCGCGACCTGGATCAGGCTCGTCGGCGTGAACGCGCCCTTCGACCAGTCGGCCAGCCGCCGCACCTCGGGGCTCAGGAACCACACCCACCACATGAAGCCGACATAGCGCGCCGGGCTCTTGAAATACAGCCAGAAGCCGACCGCGATGGCCAGCACCGGAAACGCGAGCGTCAGCACCTTGCCCTGATGCACGGCGATCAGCGCGGCGGTGAAGGACCACAGCGCGGCCTGCCCGACCCAGTGCTTCGGCTCGGGAAGCCGGCTGCGCTTGGGCGACGGTGCGCGCTCGGCGGCAATCGTACTCATCGATCCGCTCTCACCGCGACGACGGGCGCGAATCGGCGAGCGGCATCGCCAGCCCCGCGGCGGCCGGCGTGCGGCGCCGGCGCAGCATGTCGCGCGTGATCCGCACGTGCTGCTCGGCGAACGCCTGCGTGGTCAGGTCGCGATCGCGCAGGCACGCGGCGGCGGCCCGCGCGCAATCGAGCGCCGCCGCCGGATCGGCGACAAAGCGGTCCGCGGCCTGGCGCATCGCCGGTGCATCGAACGCCGGCACATACGCGGCCGTATCGTGCGGGAAGTAGTCGCTGAGCCCGCCGACATCGGACACGATCATCGGCTTGCCGACGGCCGCCGCCTCGAGCATCACGGTGATACCCGACGCATGGAAATTCGGCCGCAACGGCACGACGATCACGTCGGCCCACGCGTACAGCTCGTGCTGCTTCGCCAGCCCCGACGCCGAGCCGATCTTCACGTTCGGCGCATGCCACTCGCGCGGCACGCGGCGGCGCGTCGCGAGCCGCACGTCGTAGCGCGCGTCGCCGCCGAACGCGGCGAGGAACGTGCGCCAGTCGCGGTCGCGGTCGTTGCCGATCGCCGCGATCCGCAGCGGCTGGTTCGGTGTCCACTGCCGCGGCTCGGCCGGCGGAAAATCCTGGGTGTTCAGCCCGTAGTAGACGAACTCGGCTTCGCGACCGAGATAACGACGGCACAGCTCGGCGTTGTCGCGCGCCAGCGTGGTCAGCGCGTCGGCGCGCTTGAGCAGCTTGCGGTACAGCCAGCGGCGCGGACCGCCGAAACTGTCCCACTTGTCGAACAGCCACACGCTCTGCGCGAGCAGCAGCGGCCGCTTGCCCCGCGTACCGGCGAGCTTGAGGACCAGCGCCGCCGCCAGATGCTCCTGTTCCGTATGCGTCCAGATCACGTCGGTGTTCAGCAGCGCGGCGCGATTGCGCCACGCATGCACGACGTCGAAGCCGAGCGCCGCCTTCAGCGCGCGGCGTGCAAGGCTGGCGACGCGGTTCTCGCCGCCGTCCTGCGAATAGGTCAGCCGGAACTCGTCGGATTCGGCGTGGTGATAGCCGTACAGGCAGCCGATGTTCTCGCCTTTCCGGTAGGTACGCGGATCGGCGCCGTAAAACAGATGGACGTGGACGTTCGTTGCAGTCATGCGAGCCCTCCGGGGGTGGCCGCGCGCGAGGCGCGCGGGCCGTTCAAGACGTCACCGGCGGCATCGCCGCATGGTGGGGGGCAAGGTTCGCGCGGCGGGCATCGCGCGCGCCACGGCGCACCGCGCGCCAGTGCTCGCGGATCCGCTCGCGCTTCGCCGTATGCAGCGACAGCAGCACGTGCGCGAAGCCCGGGTAGACGCGCGTGCCGACCAGCGTCCACCACCACCACGCGATCTCGCGCCGCAGCGGCGGCAGGTGCTCGCGCAGGATCAGGTGCATGTTGTACGCGCCGTTGCTGATCGCATTCAGCGACGCGGCATCGCGCCGGTCGTCGTCGAAACGCTCGGCCGGAAAATGATCGACCGCGATCGCCGGGTCGTAGACGAGCGTCCAGCCGTCGCGCTGCACGCGCATGCTGAAGCCCATGTCGTTGTGCACCTGCGCACCGGCGCCGCGCAGCCGCGTGTCGAAGCGCAGCCGCTCGATCGCGGCGCGGCGGTAGCTCATGTTCGCGCCTTTCAGCATGTCGACTTCGCGCGCGCCGCCGACGCCGAGGTGATGATTGCCGACGATCTTGCCGGACAGCGTGAGCTGGCCGACGCGTTCGCGCGATTCGTCGAGCACGCGGCCTTTCTCGTGGACCCAGTCGCGCCCGCCGACCGCGCCCACGCGCGGATCGGCCTCGAATACCGCTTCGACGCGGGCGAGCCAGTCGCGATGCGGCGCCGCATCGTCGTCGGTGATGGCCACGATGTCGCCGGTCGCGGAATCGAGCCCCTTGTTCAGCGCGGCGACCTGCCCCGGCACGTCGACCGGCACGACGCGCAGCGGCAGCGCGCCGCCGACCGCCGGATCGGCGAGCCGCTCGTGCGTGGCGTCATCCTCCGGGCGCGCGACGACGATCACCTCGTCGGGCAGCCGCTGCTGCCGCTGCAGCGCCAGCAGGCAGCGCGCGAGGTCGGCGGGACGCCGGTAGGTCGGAACGAGCACGGAAATTTTCATCGATGGTTCTCCAGTCGGCCGGGCGGGCAGCACGCGCCGCCCGCCCGGTTACGCGCCAGACGGATCAGGCGCTCAGGTATTCATGCACGGCCGCATAACCGCGGCCGTAGCCGCGCGCCTTCGGCGGCACGCCGTTGAAGATCCCGCCTTCCAGGTCGACACCCGCGGTGCGCAGGCGCTTGATCGCATCGGCGATCTCGCCTTCGGTATGCATGCCCGAGCGCAGCACGAGGAACGTCGAGCCGGCCATGCGGCCGATGATGGTCGCGTCGGTCACCGCCAGCACCGGCGGCGAATCGATCAGCACGACGTCGTAGCGCTTGCCGAGCCCTTCGAGGTATTGCGGCAGGCGCGACGACATCAGCAGCTCCGACGGGTTCGGCGGACGCGTGCCGGCCGCGATGAACGACAGGCCCTGCACCGGCGTTTCGCGCACGGCATCCTCGAGCGGCGCCTGGTCGCTCAGCAACTCGGACAGGCCCGGCTGCGCGGTCAGGCCGAAATAGCGATCGAGCAGGCCGCGGCGCATGTCGGCGTCGATCAGCAGCACGCGCTTGCCCGAATGGGCGAGCAGCACCGCGAGGTTGACCGTCAGGAAACTCTTGCCGATGCCCGGCGTCGGGCCCGTCAGCACGATCACGCGGTTCTTCGCGTCCATCATCGCGAACTGCATCGCGGTGCGCAGGCTGCGCAGGCTCTCGACGCTGAGATCCTTCGGACGCAGGCTCGCGAGGATCGGCCGCGCGCGGCCGCCGCCCTTCTCGGCCGCCGCGTCGAGCTTCACCTGCTCGGCGCTTTGCGGCACCAGCCCGTACAGCGGCAGGTTGAACGTGCGCTCGATGCGGTCCGGATCCTCGATGCCCTGGAACAGGTTGCGGCGCAGGAACACCACGCCCGTGCCGAGGATCAGGCCCAGGAACACGGCCGCCGACAGGATCAGCACCTTCTTCGGCTTGACCGGATCGCCCGGACGCAGCGCCGAATCGACGAGGTGGATGTTGCCGCCCGTGCCGGCCTTCTGCACCGACAGTTCCTGCACGCGGTTCAGCAGCAGCACGTAGATGTCCTCGGCGACCTTCGCGTCGCGCTGGAGCTGGACGGCCTTCACTTCGGTGGCCGGCAGGCTGCGGAAGCGGTTGCTGAACTTGTCCTTCTCGCCCTGCAGTTCCGCGAGCTGCTGCTTGGCCGCGATCACCATCGGGTGCGAATCGGTGAAGCGCTGCGCGAGCGACGCGAGCTGCAGGCGCTGCGCGGCGATCTGTTGTTCGTACTGCACGCTGCCTTCGAGGTAGACCTTCGCCTCGTCGCTCGCGTTGATCGAGCCCGACGTGCGCTGGTACTGCGTCAGCGCGGCTTCCGCGCGTTCGAGGTCGGCCTTCAGGCGCGGTTCCTCGCCCTTCAGGAAGTCGAGCATCTTGGTCGCCTCGGCCTGCTTCGCGACCACGTGCTGGTTCAGGTACGACTGCGCGAGCGCGTTCGCGATCGCGGCGGTCTGGTCCGGGTCCTTGCCTTCGAGCGAGATCTGCACGACGCCCGTCTGCTTGCCCTGCTCGGTCACCTGGATGCCGGCCTGGAAGCCGCTGATGGCGTCGAGATCGTTGTAGCGGACCACCGTGAACTGCGTGCCGGGGCGCGCGACGAGCTTCTGCACGAGCAGCGTCACGCCGCCGCCCTGCGCCGCTTCGCCGACATGGCCCGACAGCAGCCGCGTCCCGTTCGGATCGACCAGCGAATAGGTGCCGTCCGGGCCGGCCGTCAGCGTCAGCTTCTTGCCTTCGAGCGCCGGCACGACGCTGATCGAATCGACGTCGGCGACTTCGCCGCCCCACGCATACGACTTCAGGCCGAGCCACGGCCGCGACGGCACGCCCGCCGTCGCGAGGCGCGCGGCGAGGCTGCCGATCACCGGCAGCGTCTTCGGCGCGATCGAGAAATTCAGCTTGAACTGATCGACCACCGGCGCGACGACGCCGCGGCTCTTGATGATCTCGATTTCCGCATCGGTCTGCGCCTGCTGCGGACCGGTGTTGATCGTCGCGCCGGTCTGCGTCTGCGTGAGCGCCTGCGACGTGTTGTCGTTGCTCTCGACCCGCACGTGGACGTCGGCCTGGTACACCGGCTTCGCCACGTAGCAGTAGAGGCCGGCGAGCGCGACGACCGTCACCGCGATGCCGAGCAGCAGCCAGATGTCGTCCATGATCACCTGGAGCAACTGGCCGAGGACGACGTCCTCTTCCTCGGTTTTCACGGACAGATCCGCGTAGGAGTGTTTCGCTTGCGTGTTCACCATTCGTTCCCGCTTGAGTGGTGCCGGGGCGGAGGCGCCGCCCCGGCGGGCTATCAGCGCGTGATTTGCCGCATGTAGAAGATCGTCTGGATCGTCGGCAGCACCTGCTGCAGCACACGGTTGAACTGCACCGAGCTGGCCGTGCTGACGTAGACGACGTCGAGCGGTTGAAGCGGGAAGCGGCTCGACAGCATCAGCGCATCGGGTTGCGTCATGTCGAGACGGAACACTTCGGGCTTCGTCGGGTTGTCGCGCATCCCGCGCATCACGTAGATCTTGCGCGGGTTCGCGTCGGTGTCGAGGATGCCGCCGCCCGCGGTCAGCGCGTCGGCGATGGTCAGCCGGCCCTTGAGCATCGGCACCGTGACCGGCGTCTTGACCTCGCCCATGATGAACACACGGCTGTCGCTGCGGTCCGGCACGTTGATGATGTCGCCCGCCTGCAGCATCACGTTCTTGTTGACTTCGCCGCGATCGAGCACGCCGTTCGCGTCGAGCGTGTAGAGCTTGCCGTCGCGGGTCAGGCGCACGCGCTGCAGGTCGGCCTCGTTGGTCGAGCCGCCCGAGCGCGAGATCGCGTCGACGAGCGTCAGCGGCACGTCGCTCATCGCGAGCGGGCCCGGCTGCTTCACCTCGCCCGTCACCTGCACCTTCTGGCTGCGGAACGACAGCACGCGCACGTCGAGCTGCGGATTCTTCACGTAGCGCGACAGGCCGGACGCCATCTCGTCGCGGATCTGCGCGACGGTCTTGCCCGCCACGCGCACGCGGCCGACGAACGGGAAGAAGATCGTGCCGTCGGCGCCCACCGTCTGGCCATACGGATCGGCCTGGCCCGGCAGCGCGGTCGTATACGGCTGCTGCAGCGCGCCCGCGACCGATTGCGTCGTGTTGCCGCCGCTCGAGAACGACTGGCCCTGCGGCGTCGTCAGCTCGGGGTGGTCCCACACGGTGACGCCGAGGATGTCCTGCGGGCCCACGCGATAGGTGTACTGCGACGGGTCGGTGTAACGTCCCGGCGGCAGCGGATGGTCGACCTGCGCCTTCTGCAGCTGGTCCATCACCACTTTGGCGTCGATGTAATGCACCGGATAGGTTTCGGCGGCTTGCTGCCGACCTTCGTCCTTCAGGTTCGACGAGTCGAGGTAGTTGCCGGGAGCGGTTGCACAGGCCGACAGGAAAGTCGTCAGCGCGACGGCAAGCGCCACCGGGCGCATCGGGCGTTTCAGCATAGTTTCTGTAGCCATCCTTGAACCAGACGTTCGATCAGTGAGTAGCTCTCGCGGTAGTCGGCCTCGGGGCCGCCGTGCGGGTCGGCAATCTCGGCCCCTTCCCACTTGCCGAGCAGGTGGACCTTGCCGCGCGCGAACGGATCGACCGATTCGACGGCCGCGATCTGTCCGCGCTCGCTGACGAGAATCAGGTCGGCGTCGCGCACCAGCCGGCGCGACAGCCGCCGCGAGCGGTGGGTCGTCGCATCGACGCCCCGCTCGGCGAGCAGTTGCCGCATCACCGGATCGATGCCGTCGCCGTCATTCGCGTGCACGCCGGCCGAGTGAAAGGTCGGGCGCGGGCCGCCGCGCGACGCGGCGTGCGACTTGAACAGCATTTCCGCTGCCGGGCTGCGGCAAACGTTCGCGTGGCAGACGATCAGGATGTTCCGGAACATGGCGCCTCGTAACGAGTG
This sequence comes from Burkholderia sp. YHN3-13, assembly GCF_055810675.1. Classification (NCBI taxonomy): domain Bacteria; kingdom Pseudomonadati; phylum Pseudomonadota; class Betaproteobacteria; order Burkholderiales; family Burkholderiaceae; genus Burkholderia; species Burkholderia sp. YHN3-13. The sequence goes on from NZ_JBVVNQ010000001.1 coordinate 490,013, forward strand.
ACGGGAAACGGGTTACGCACTCGCGCGCGCGGCGCCGGGCACGCGGGCGGCGACGGCCTGACGCGAGCCCGGCCGGCCGATCGGGTGGTACTCGATGCCCTGCTCGCTCATCGTCTCCGGCTCGTACAGGTTGCGGCCGTCGAAGATCACCGGCGCTTTCCACAGGCGGCCGAGCGCGACGAAGTCGGGGCTCTTGAAGATCTTCCATTCGGTGACGATCACGAGCGCGTCGGCGTCGCGCGCGGCCTGCGCCTCGTCGTCGACGAAGGTCAGGCGCGCCAGCCAGCTCGGGTGATCGGCGAGATCGAGCGCGATCACGCGGCGCGCTTCCTGCTGCGCGACCGGGTCGTACGCGGCGATGCGTGCACCGCGCGACAGCAGCTCGGCGATCAGCTCGCGGCTCGGCGCTTCGCGCATGTCGTCGGTGTTCGGCTTGAACGCCAGGCCCCAGATCGCGAACGTGCGGCCCGTCAGGTCCTCGCCGAAACGCGCGACGATCTTGTCGGCGAGCACGCGCTTTTGCGTCGCGTTGACCGACGACACGGCCTTCAGGATCTGCAGCGCCTGCCCGTGCTCGTCGGCCGTGCGGATCAGCGCCTCGACGTCCTTCGGGAAGCACGAGCCGCCGTAGCCGCAGCCGGCATACAGGAAGTGATAGCCGATGCGCGGATCGGAGCCGATCCCGCGGCGCACGGCCTCGATGTCCGCGCCGAAGCGGTCCGCGAGGTTCGCCAGCTCGTTCATGAACGAGATGCGCGTCGCGAGCATCGCGTTGGCCGCGTACTTCGTGAACTCGGCCGAGCGCACGTCCATGTACAGCGTGCGTTCGTGGTTGCGGTTGAACGGCGCGTACAGCTTCTTCATCAGTTCGCGGGCGCGCTCGCCCGGCACGTCGTCGTCGCAGCCGATCACGATGCGGTCCGGACGCGTGAAATCGTCGACGGCCGCGCCTTCCTTCAGGAATTCCGGATTCGACACGACCGAGAACATCTGGTCGCCGCCGCGCTTCGCGAGCTCCTCGGCAACCGCCGCGCGCACGCGCTCGGCCGTGCCGACCGGCACCGTCGACTTGTCGACGATCACCTTGAAGCCCGTCATGTAGCGGCCGATGTTGCGCGCGGCGGCGAGCACGTACTGCAGGTCCGCCGAGCCGTCCTCGTCGGGCGGCGTGCCGACCGCGATGAACTGCACATCGCCGTGCGCGACCGCGGCCTCGACGTCGGTCGAGAAGCGCAGGCGGCCGGCCGCGCGGTTGCGCGCGATGACTTCCTTCAGGCCCGGCTCGTGGATCGGCACGCCGCCGTTGTTCAGGACGTCGATCTTTGCCTGGTCGACGTCGAGACAGAACACGTCGTGCCCGATGTCGGCGAGACAGGCGCCGGTGACAAGACCTACGTAACCGCTGCCGATGATAGTCAGATTCATGATGTGTCGGACCTCGTGACCAATGATTCGAAATTCGTAAAACCGGAACGCCTGCGCGGCGCGTCAGTACGCGTTGCTGCCGGTAAAGCCTTTCCAGAGCGTCAGCACGACGATCTTGATGTCGAGCCAGAACGACCAGTTCTGCATGTAGTACAGATCGAGCTTCACGCGCCCCATCATCTTCTCGATCTGGTCGGTCTCGCCGCGATACCCGTTGATCTGCGCCCACCCGGTGATGCCCGGCTTGATCCGGTAGCGGAACATGTAGCCCTTGACCAGATCCTTGTAGATGTCGTCGTGCGCGAGCGCATGCGGGCGCGGGCCGACGACCGACATCTCGCCCTTCAGCACGTTGATGAACTGCGGCAGCTCGTCGAGGCTCGTGCGGCGCAGGAACCGGCCGACCGGCGTCACGCGCGTGTCGTTCTTCGTCGCCTGCGTGACTTGCCCGGCCACTTCCTGATGCACCTTCATCGAGCGAAACTTGTAGATCTCGAACTCGTGCCCGTCGATGCCCTTGCGCTTCTGGCGAAAGAACACCGGCCCGCGCGACGTCAGCTTGATCAGGGCCGCGATCAGCACCATCACCGGCGCGAGCGCCGTGAGCGCCGCCAGCGCGAACAGCCGGTCGAACACGAACTTCGGCAGGATCCGCACGTCGGTGATCGGCGACGCCGCGAGGTTGATCGCCGGCACGCCGAGCACCTCGACCACTTCCTGGTTGAAGAACGACAGCGTGCGCACGTCCGGGATGAAGCGGATATTCACGAAGTCGTGGCGGAACACCGTCACGATCTGGTGAATCCGGCGCTCCTCCGTGATCGGCAGCGTGAGCCACAGCTCGCTGATCGCGCGGCTGCGCACCAGCCACACCAGCGATTCGAACTGCCGCTCGATGCGCACGTCGTCGAGCGCCACTTCGCCCGGCGCCTCGCTTTCGTCGTACACGCACACCGGGTTGAAACCGGCTTCCGGCCGCGCCCGCATCTGCGCGATCAGCCGCCGCGCCGCCGGCGTACCGCCGACGATCGCGACCGCCTTCAGGTTGTAGCCGCCGCGACGCAGCTGCCGCAGCACGACGTGCACGCACGTCTTCGAGCCGGCGAGCAGCGCCATCGTCACGAGCGCCCAGTAGCCGAGCCACAGCCGCGACAGTTCGCCCGACTGGTGAAAGCTGAAGCTCATCAGGATGCCCGCGAGCTCGACCACGAGCCACGCGAACGCGACCCGGCCCACCAGCCCGACGAGACGCTTGCCGCGCCACGACTGGTAAATGCCGATGGCCGGAAAGAACACGACGACGAGCAGGCAGTCGAACAGCACCGTCGTGCGCTGCAGGTCGTTGAGCCAGATACTGCCGTCGTGCAGCGCGGCGGCGATCAGCGCCCCCGCTACGACCATCGCGATATCGATGACTCTCGCCAGCACGCTCAACATGTCTGCTTCCTCTTTGAACAGGCGTTTGCCGAACAGCTCCTCGTGCGACCCGTGCCGCACCTTCGATTCAAACGTTGCATGACGCTATTGAAGCGACAAGAAAATCCCCCCTCAAGCGCACAAGTATTTCGAAAAATAATCGGAAATTCTTGCCGCGAACTTTTTGAATTAATTCGGCACGTTTTCCCGAATCGATCTGAAATCGAGAATTTTTCGGAAACTTTACGTTCGGCTCAATCCATTTACAGGCAAGCGCCAGCCGCCGGCAGACGGAATTATTTTTTATTTTTTTATTTGCATCCGATGCTAGCGCGGAAAATTTTTCCAGATGAATGCCCGATGAATATCAGGCAATGGGCCCGGTTTTATTGTCGATTTACTTCATGCTACAACGACAGGCACTGACTTCAACCGTGGAGAGTGCCATCATGAATGCTCCGGCCGTGGCAGCCGAAACGCGCCATGCTTCTTCCGCCGCCCCCGCCGCCGGCACGCGCCTCGCGGTGCAACCGGTGATTCTTGCCGGCGGCTCCGGCACACGCCTGTGGCCGATGTCGCGCGAACGTTTTCCGAAACAGCTGATCGGCCTGCTCGGCGATCATTCGCTGCTGCAGTCGACCGCCCTGCGCCTCGACGGCCTCGCGGCCGACCATCCGCTGAACGACGACGTGCTGATCGTGTGCGGCGAGGATCACCGCTTCACGACCGCCGAACAGCTGCGCCTGACGGCCAAGCGCGCGACGATCATGCTCGAGCCGCTCGGCCGCGACACCGCGCCCGCGCTCACGCTGGCCGCGCTGCGGCTCGTCGCCGGCGGCAACGATGCGGTGATGACGGTGATGCCGGCCGACCACGCGGTCGCCGACCTGCCGCGCTTTCATGCAGCGGTCGCGGCCGGCGTGCACTGCGCCGCGCAAGGCAAGATCGCGACGATGGGCATCGTGCCGAAGCACGCGGAGACCGGCTACGGCTACATCCGCGTGGGTGCGCCGCTCGGCGACGCCGCGACCGGCAGCCTCGACGTGCGCCGCCTCGACCGTTTCGTCGAGAAGCCGCACCTCGAACTCGCCCAGCAGTACGTCGCATCGGGCGAATACTGGTGGAACAGCGGGATCTTCATCGTGCGCGCGTCGGTCTGGCTGAAGGCGATCCGCCAGCTCGAGCCGGCGATCTACGCCGCGTGCGAAACGGCCGTCGCCCAGGGCAAGGACGACGGCGATTTCTTCCGTGTCGATCGCGAAGCGTTCGCCGCGTCGCCGTCGAACTCGATCGACTACGCGGTGATGGAGCCGCTCGCGAGCCTGCCGCAACTGTGCGAAAGCGTGGTCGTGCCGCTCGACGCCGGCTGGTCGGACGTCGGGTCGTGGGACGCGATCTGGCAGATCTCGCCGAAGGACGATGCGCAGAACGTCGGCCGCGGCCATGTGCTGTTCGAAGGCGCCGAATCGACTTTCGCGCATTCGGAAAGCCGGCTCGTCGCCTGCGTCGGCACGCAGAACCTCGTCGTCGTCGAAACGCCCGACGCGGTGCTCGTCGCGGACAAGTCGCGCGTGCAGGACGTGAAGAAAATCGTCGGCCGCATCAAGGCGCAACGCGGCGCGGAAGCCACCGATCACCGCAAGGTGCATCGCCCGTGGGGCCACTACGACTCGGTCGACATGGGCGAGCGCTTCCAGGTGAAGCGCATCGTCGTGAAGCCGGGCGCGCAACTGTCGCTGCAGATGCATCACCACCGCGCCGAACACTGGATCGTCGTGCGCGGCACCGCGCGCATCACGCGCGGCGACGAAACGTTCCTGCTGTCCGAAAACGAATCGACCTACATCCCGCTCGGCGTCTCGCACCGCCTGGAGAACCCGGGCAAGATGCCGCTCGAACTGATCGAAGTGCAATCGGGCGCGTATCTCGGCGAGGACGACATCGTCCGCTTCGACGATACCTACGGCCGCCAGTGATGCATCAAACGCCCGGGGCGCCGCTTCGACGGCGGCGCCCCGGGGGCCAGGCCCGTTCACACCGACAACGGTCTCGCGAACGTACCCGGGCAGGCACGCGCGGGCGTCGTGGCACACGACGGCCCGCGCCTCGCATCGGCACCGCGATCAGCCGACGCGGTACGCGTACTCGCGACGTTCCGACTGCACCGGATCGTTGCGGCTTTCGGTCAGCGCACCGGTATGACGCTCGGCGATGAAGCGCTTGATGTCGGACTCCGCACGCGACAGCGCCGACAGACCGGCCAGCACCTCGCTTTGCGGCGCGCGCGCCGGCTCGTCGCTCGCGCCGTGGCGATCGATCCACTGGCGCGCCCAGTCGAGCGCGTACTGCTCGGCTTCCTCGGCGTCGGTAAAGCGCGGGCCGATCAGGCCCGAGCGTTCCACGCGCCGGTCGTCCTGCGAGATCTCGGCCCACGCGCGATACATCAGGTTCTGCACCGGCTGCGCGGTGCCGCTGATCGTATAGCCGCGATACGAGTCGACTTGCGGTTCGGCCGCGGCGAAGCTCGCCGACGACACATGCGCATGACGCAACTCCGTCGACGGCGCGCCGGGCACCACGAACGATGCGTCGGACCGGTCGATCACCGCATCGTCCTGCCTCGCGCTGACCGACGCACCTTCGCCCTCCCAAACGTTTGCCTGAGCGACCGGCAATTGCCACGACTCGGGGTTTTGCCAGAACACGCCGCGCAAGCGATCGTTGTCGGGCACGGATTCCACACGGCGCGCGGGAACCACAGGCACCGGCGGCGGCGGAATATACGCGAACGTGCGCCCGCTGAACTGGGTCAGCACGTCGATCATCTGCAGCAGCGTGCCGTTCGCAAGCCACTCCTCGTAGCGGCGGCGGCACGTCGGCCCGGACGGATAGCGGCCGGGCAGCTTGGACCAGGCTTCACCGGTCGTCAGGATCCAGAGCACCGCATTGGCGACGACGCGCGGTTCGGCGCGCGGACGCCCGCGACGATTCAGCCGGATGGGTTCATCGGCGATCAGCGTTGAAAGACGAAACCACTCTTCATCGTTAAGCTCATCGAAGAACATAGTAGATCTCTCCACGCAGCCAGGCCGGGCTGCGATTGGCGGCGCCATTGCGACACTTCGCGTCGCGGGGGCGGCCAGGTTGCACATTATGGTTATCCGGTGTTGTGCATGCCGGCTCGGCACCGCACTTTTACGGTGCCGTGATTCCCGGCAATGGCGCACAAATCACGGTCTCACTCCAATGTGGGAATTTTTGTGCACGAAGCATACCATCCTCAGGGTTTATCTCAATATGACAATGACTTAATGTTACGCACTGAAACAACCTGCCATTGATGCGCAATCCATTTACGCTTGAATTTTTTTGCGAGATCTTTATGCCCGTCGCTGCAAAGGCCCGCCTGGCGGGGCTCTACAGGGTATGAAGAATGGCTTGAAATAACCGGTTACAGGCTGGTCCGACCCTTGCCGGCAACAATCGCCGGAACTGCTGCCTAAAATCGGTAAATCATGGGAAAATTCGTAACAAGAGATTCACGAATCGGTAAATCATTCAATTTCCGTTCGCCGTGATTATCTTCGTACACAATCTTGATATTGTTTCTCTGCGAGTGATGAAAGGGCGGTGACGCGCGATGCACGGTATGTCTCCGCGTGCAAATTCGTGACGCGTGTTACATCTTCGCGGCGACAGCCGGGCGGCCCCCTGTTTCGGGTCGGAACGGAACGGCGGAAACCGGGCGCGCGGGACGCGCGGCGCTCGGTCAGCGCAGGTCGCCGGCCAGCGATGCGGTCACGTCCGCGTCGATGCGCTGCGGCGGCATCGTATAGGCAGGATGATCGCAGCCGATCGACAGCGCCGCCCCGCCCTTGAGCGCCGCGCGCATCGGCGCGTCGAGTTCGAAACGCACGAAGTGCACGGCCGACGTCTTCTCGGCGGTGTCGCGCTCGAGATCCTCGTCGGCGATCGCGTAGACGCTCGCATGCCCGTCGACCCGCACGTACACGCGATCCTCGACGCCGATCAGCCGCGCGAGCGCCGCGCGCCGCTCGGCCTCGTGCTCGTATTCGATCTGCATCGTCGCCTTCAGGTTGGTGCCGTCGGGTATCAGCGGCAGATACGCGTCCAGCTCGCCTTCGATGCCTGCCTCGTCGAAGATCTTCTCGATGTGCAGCATCTCCTGGATCTGATAGCGGATCGTCGTCTCGTCCTCGAACAGGAAGCGCAGATGGTTGCCTAGCGCCACCGCGCGGCGGCGCTTGTACGCGACGAGCCGCGCGTGTTCGGCCCGGCGGATCTTCGCGTACGCCTCGAGCGTCAGCAGGGAGTCGCGGGTCAGCGTCATGAGAGGTCCTCGAGGATGGCGGGCGTCGTCAGACGCCGTAGGCGCGGCGCAGCAGCGTGAGCGGATGCGCGAGCGGCGCGGACGGCAGCCCCTTCTCGTCGATGCCCTGCACGATGTGATGGCCGGCCAGCGCGCAGTCGGACGACACGACGTCCGGCCGCGGCTCGGCCATCGCCTTGAACACGGGTGCGCCGATCCGCATCGCGTCCGCATGGAATTCCTTCTTCACGCCGAACGTGCCCGCATGCCCCGAGCAACGCTCGACGACGTTCACGCGCGTATCGGGCACGAGCGACAGCGCGTCGGCGGTCTTGCGGCCGATGTTCTGCACGCGCGCATGGCACGGCACGTGATACGACACGGTGCCGAGGCCGGTCTTGAAATCGGTCTTCAGCAGCCCGTCGCGATGGCGCGCGATCACGTATTCGAACGGATCCCAGAACGCATCGGCCACCGCGCGCACCGCGTCGTCGCCGGGGAACATCAGCGGCAGCTCGCTCTTGTACATCAGCACGCAGCTCGGAATCGCGCCGATCAGCGCGTAGCCTTCGCGCGCATAGCGTTCGAGCACCGGGATGTTCGCGGCCTTCTTCGCGGCCACGCCCGCGAGGTTGCCCTGCTCGAGCAGCGGCATGCCGCAGCAGGCTTCGCGCGCGACGAGTTCGTACGGGATGTCGTTATGCGCGAGGATCGCGAGCAGATCGTGGCCGATGCCCGGTTCGTTGAAATTCACGTAGCACGTCGCGTAGATCGCGACCTTGCCGGGCGTGCGTTCACCGTCGCGCACGGGCGGGTTGCCGGAGCGCTGCGCGGCGCGCCGGAACTTGCGCGGCGCGAACTCCGGCAGCCATGCGTCGCGATCGACGCCGAGCGCCGCTTCGAGCGCGTGGCGGGCGGGCGGCGTGCGGTTCACCGCGTTGACGGCCTGCGTGACGATCGGAATGCCCGCGAAATGACCGAGCGCATCGGTATTCGACAGCACCTTGTCGCGCAACGCCACTTCGCCGCGCCGGTAGCGCGCGGCCTTGCCGCGCAGCATCAGGTGCGGGAAGTCGACGTTCCATGCGTGCGGCGGCACGTACGGGCATTTCGTCATGTAGCAGAGGTCGCACAAATAACACTGGTCGACGACCTCGCCGAACGCTGCCTTCGGCACTTCCTCGATGTCGCCCATCGGCGTGTCGTCGACCAGGTCGAACAGCGCCGGAAACGCGCCGCACAGCGACACGCAACGCCGACACCCGGCGCAGATGTCGAACACGCGCGTCATTTCCGCATCGATCGCGGCCTGGTCGTAGAACGCATCGGACTGCCAGTCGAGCGGATGCCGGGTCGGGGCTTCGAGACTGCCTTCCTTGTGGGGCATGGGGCGCTCCAGCGTGGCGCGCATGCGCGCGAGCGCGCCGCCCGCGCGCGGCGGGCAGCGATGAACGAACGGCCGGCCGCATGCCGGACGCGCGGCGATGCCGTGCGGCCCGCGGCGGCCCGTCAGTCGACGAGACTGTCCAGCGCCTTCGTATAGCGGTTCGCGTGGCTGCGTTCGGCTTTCGCCAGCGTTTCGAACCAGTTCGCGATTTCGCCGAAGCCTTCGTCCCGCGCGGTCTTCGCCATGCCCGGATACATGTCGGTGTATTCGTGCGTCTCGCCGGCGATCGCCGATTCGAGATTCAGCCGCGACGAACCGAACGGCAAGCCCGTGGCCGGATCGCCGACCGCTTCCAGGTATTCGAGATGGCCGTGCGCATGGCCCGTTTCGCCTTCGGCGGTCGAGCGGAACAGCGCGGCGACGTCGTTCTGCCCTTCGACGTCGGCCTTCGAAGCGAAATACAGATAGCGCCGGTTCGCCTGCGATTCACCCGCGAATGCGGCCTTCAGGTTCTCTTCGGTTTTGCTGCCCTTGAGTTGAGCCATTTGCGCCTCCGTTCGAGTCGGCGCGGCCGCGTGCGAAGCCGGGCCGATGAAGTATGTGGGGAACGATGCGTGTGCCGGGGCGCGCACATCGTGCTCTTCAATCTAGGCGCTCGCGTTCGCATCCCCCAATAGGCTTTTTCAATGCGCGCGATAGTGTCGGGTGGGGGCGCGGGTGGCGTCGGGACCATGCGTTCGGCGCGCTCCGCGTGGGTCATGCCTCATGCGTCAGGCATCGGTCGCGCGCTTGAGCAGTAATTCGCGTTCGCGCGCGTTGCGCGTCATGTCCGCCGCGCGCCGGAACTCCAGCCGGGCTTCGTCGGTGCGGCCGAGCTTGGCCAGCAGGTCGCCGCGCACGCTCGGCAGCCAGTGATAACGCGCGAGCGCGGGATCGTCGCGCAACGCATCGACGATGTCGAGGGCCGCGGCCGGCCCGAACGCCATCCCCACCGCCACCGCGCGATTCAACTCGACGACCGGCGACGGGGCAACCTCGGCGAGCGCGTCGTACAGCGCGACGATCTGCGCCCAGTCGGTATCCGACGCCTGCCGCGCACGCGCATGGCAGGCCGCCAGCGCGGCCTGCAGCGCATACGGCCCGCGCACGCCGCCGAGCTTGGTCGCCCGCTCCAGCGCCGCGAGGCCGCGCCGGATCAGCAGCGGATCCCAGCGGCTGCGATCCTGATCGAGCAGCAGCACCGGCCGGCCCTGCGCATCGGTGCGCGCATGCATGCGCGACGCCTGCAGTTCCATCAGCGCGACGAGCCCGAGCACTTCGCTCTCGTCCGGCGCGAGTCCGGCCAGCACGCGGCCGAGCCGCAGCGCTTCGTCGCACAGCGCCGGACGCGTCCAGTCGTCGCCGGCGGTCGCCGCATGGCCTTCGTTGAACACGAGGTAGATCACTTCGAGCACCGACGCGAGCCGTGCCGGCCGTGCATCGGCGGCCGGCACCTCGAACGGCACGTGCGCGGCCGACAGCGTGCGCTTCGCCCGCACGATCCGCTGCGCGATCGTCGGCTCGGGCGTCAGGAACGCACGCGCGATCTCGCCGGTCGTCAGGCCGCCGAGCAGCCGCAGCGTCAGCGCGACCCGCGCATCGGTCGACAGCACCGGGTGGCACGACGTGAAGATCAGCCGCAGCAGGTCGTCGCCGATGTCGTCCTCGCTCGCGTCGGCGAGCGCCTCCGCGATGTCGGGGACGACGTGCGCTTCGAGCGCGTCCATCTCGTGACCGAGCTGGTCGCGCTTCGCCGCATGCAGCGACTCCTGCCGGACACGGTCGAGCGCGCGGCGCTTCACGGCCGTCATCAGCCACGCGGCCGGATTGTCGGGCACGCCGTCGACGGGCCAGTGTTCGAGCGCCGCGACGAGCGTGTCCTGCGCCAGTTCCTCGGCCACGCCGACGTCGCGCACCACGCGCGCGGCACGCGCGATGATCTTCGGCGCCTCGATCCGCCAGACCGCTTCGATCGCACGATGCGTCGCCTCAAGCGTCACGACGCCTGCCCCTGGCCCGACGCGTCCAGCGGCATGGCCATCAGCTCCCATGCGTGGCCGTCCGGATCGTCGAACCCGTGGCCGTACATGTTCGGATACTCGCGCGGGGCCTGCGGCGCGGAGCCGCCGGCCGCGAGCGCCTTCGCGACGATCGCGTCGACCTCGGCGCGGCTGTCGCACGACAGGCACGACAGCACCTGCACCTGCGTCGCCGGATCGATGATCGTCTTGCCGGTAAAGGTCTGGAAGAACGGCCGCACGAGCAGCATCGCGAAGATCGTGTCGCTGATCTTGATGCAGGCGGCCTGGTCGTTGGTATAGGCCGGCACGACTTCGAAGCCGAGGGCCTGGTAGAACGCCTTCGAGCGCGGCAGGTCGGCCACGGGCAGGTTGATGAAGACCATCTTGTGCATGACGGGTGCTCCCGGTGAAGTTGAATCGACGTGGACGCTCAGGCGCCGGCGCGGCCGACGTGGAGATCGCGGAACCGCTCGACCGCATCGCTCGGCGTAAGGTCGTCGAGTTCGAACAGCGGCCGCACCTCGATCTCGCAATCCATCTCGGCACCGAACGGCGCGGGAAACCGCCGCGTCCATTCGAGCGCCTCGTCGCGCGAACGCACCTGGATCAGCGTGTAACCGGCGATCAGTTCCTTCGTTTCGGCAAACGGCCCGTCGACCACCGTGCCCTTGCCGCCCGTGTAGCGCACGCGCCAGCCGCGCGCGCTCGGCCGCAGCCCGTTCGCGTCGAGCAGCACGCCGGCCTTGGCCAGTTCCTCGTGATAGACGGTCATGGCCTCGACCAGCCGGTTGTCCGGCAACGCGTCGGATTCGCTGACGGCGTTCGCCCGGATCATGATCATGAATCGCATCGTGTACTCCTTGTCGTCGATGGCAGGAGGCGCCCGTTCATCGGGGCCTTATCCGGACGACGGACGAAAGACGGCCGGATCGACACGCGCCGCGACACATCAGGGTAAATACCGAATCGCCGTCGTTACAGGAAGCACGGCCCCACCGCCCGAACCTCGACCGTGCACCATTGCGCGGCCGGGCACTGGCGCGCGATCTCGATCGCCTCTTCGCGCGTGTCGACATCGACGAGGAAGAAGCCGCCGACCATTTCCTTTGCCTCCGCGAACGGGCCGTCGAGCAGGCGCGTCTCGCCGTCGCGCACCTGCACGCGCGTGCCGCGCTCGGAGCGCTCCAGCGACTCGACGCCGCGCAGCACGCCGCGCGCCTTCAACGTCTCGGCGAAATCGACCATCCGCGCGTACAGCGCCTGACCTTCGTCGAGCGTGCGCTCGGCGCGCTGTTCGGTCGGTTCGACAATCAACAGCATGTAAGACATGGATTTCTCCTGTGGGGACGGGGCGCGGCAGCGTTCGCCGCGCGATCGGCACGCGGCACCCGATGCGAAAGCGTAACAGCCGCGATGCGGCCGGCCGACATCGTTGGCCGATCGGCACTGGCCTGACGGCCCATTCGGCCGCTTCCTGACATTTTGCCTTCAGGATGCAGGCCCGAACTGTCGGATTTTCTTCCCGAGGACCGCCCCATGTCACGCCTGCCGCCGCTGCTTGCCGTTGCGCTGTTGCCCGCCCTCTTCGTCCGCCCGGCCGGGGCCGCGCTGCCGGTCAGCGCCGGCTGCGGCGGCGCGACCTCGGCGATTGCCGACCTGCGCCGCGCCGGCGGCCCGTCGCCGGCGGCAGGGCACACGACGTCGATCGAGGCCGTCGTCACGGCGGCGTTCGGCGGGGCCGACGGCCTCGGCGGCTTCTTCGTCCAGCAGGCCGACGCGCGGCGCAAGCGCACGCCGGGCGTCCCGGAAGGCCTGTTCGTATACGCGCCGAACGCACGCGCGAACGCCGGCGATCTCGTGCATCTCACCGGCCGGGTCGACGATCGATACGGCCGCACGCAATTCACGCTGACGGGCGGCATCGCCGTCTGCGCACGCGGGCAGACGGTCACGCCCGCCACGCTCACGCTGCCGGTCGCCACGCCGGACGTGCTGGCCGCGCACGAAAGCATGCTGGTGCGCCTGCCGCAAACGCTGACGGTCAGCGACACGCACGAACTCGGCCGCTACGGCAGCGTCGTGCTCAGCAACGGCCGGCTGCGCATCCCGACCCAGGTCGCGCCGCCCGCCGAGGCCGCGGTGCGCGCGGCGGCCAACGCGCGCAACCGCATCGTGCTCGACGACGGCTCGAACCGCCTCGATCGCACGGCAGTCCGCTATCCGCCACCCGCACTGAGCGCCGCCAACACGCTGCGCGCGGGCTACACGGTGCGCGGCGTCGAAGGCGTGCTCGAGCTGCGCTACGGCGCGTGGCGCCTGCAACCGGCCGCCGGCGCACCACCGGTGTTCGACGCCGCGACGAATCCGCGTACCGATGCGCCACGCCGGCATCCCGACGCCGACGTGCGCATCGTGTCGTTCAACGTTTTCAACTACTTCAACGGCGACGGCCACGGCGGCGGATTCGGCGCAGCGGCCGATCGCGGCGCAAAATCACCCGCGGCATTCGCGCGACAGGAAGCAAAGATCGTCGCGGCGTTGCGCGCGCTGGACGCCGACGTGATCGGGCTGATGGAAATCGCGAACAACGGCCACGGCGACACGAGCGCCGTGCGGCGTCTCGCCACGCAACTCGGCGACGGCTGGCGCGCGGTCGATCCCGGTACCGCGCGGCTCGGCGACGATGCGATCGCGGTGGCGCTGCTGTACGACAGCCGCGCGGTCGAGCCGGTCGGGCGCGCCGCCACCGTCACGCTGGGCGGCCGGCACCGACCGCCGCTCGCGCAGACATTCCGGCGCGTCGGCGGCACACGTGCGTTCACGGTCGCGGTCAATCACCTGAAGTCGAAGAACTGCCCGAACGCGAGCGGCGCCGATCGCGACCAGTCGGACGGCCAGGGCTGCTGGAATGCGGCCCGCACGCGGGCAGCCGTGCGCGTCGCCGACTGGCTCGCCACGTCGCCGACGGGCGCCGCGGCCGACGGCGTGCTGCTGATCGGCGACCTGAACAGCTATGCGAAGGAAGACCCCGTTCGTGCGCTCGAAGCGCGCGGCTATACGAACCTGGTGGCACGCTTCGTCGGTGATACTGCGTACAGCTACGTATTCGGCGGCGAAGCCGGCAGCCTCGATCACGCGCTCGCGACGCCGGGCCTGGCCGCGCGCGTCAGGGCCGTGCACGTCTGGCACATCAACGCCGATGAACCGTTTGCCCTGCAACCGGTGCCCGATTACAAAACGGCCGCGCATCGGTCGTCCTATTACGCACCCGACGCGTATCGGTCATCGGACCACGATCCCGTCGTCGTCGACCTCGCACTGGGCAACGGCCCGCGAATGCCGGGCGCAGGCACGAACCCTGCTCGCCCGTACGGCGTCGATTAGTGCATTTGCATCAGCCCATCGCATGCAATGGCACTATTTACCTGGTACCCCGGGCGACGCCATATTTACCGCACATTCACTTCGTATCGCTTTGAGCTGCACGCGTTTCGCCCAATTGAGAATTTTTTTCAATCTTCGCGCGGCCCCGCGTGGCGGGGCTTCCCGGCAATTCCGCCGACGAATTGAAAAATTGTCTCGAAACTCAATCGGGTCAAGTGAATCACATTGGTTGCTGGGATTCGTCTTATCTTCAAATTGGCCTTGAATCGAAGGAGGATAAACATCATGGCGCTCACCGACTCGATCGAACACAAGCTGGACCGCGGCCTCTCCGACATCCGTCGCACCGGCCGGCGCGTGGGACGTACGACACGCTCGGCCGCCCGCGACCTGCACGCGGACGTGACCGACGATCTGCGCGGGCTGGTCGACGAACTGGAAGACCTGTTGAAAAACGATGGCGACGGCGATATCGCCGCCCTGCGCAAGCGCGTGCAATCCAAACTCGACGAAGCACGCGGCGCGCTCGACTACGCGTCGGGCAGCGCGGCCGCCCGGCTGCGCGAGTCGGCGGAACGCGTGTCGCAGGTCGTGCACGACAACCCGTGGCAAACCGCCGGCGTCGTGGCCGGTCTCGCATTCGTTGCGGGCCTGCTGCTGTCCCGCCGTTGACCGCGGCCAGCCGCCCCGCTGCCCGCACCGCCCATCTTCAATCAGACAACGAAGGAGAACCGCCATGCAGAAGTCTCTCGCCATGAAGGCCGCCGCCGCCGTGATGCTCGGCAGCCTCGCGCTCGCCGGCTGCACGACCACGCCCGACAAACCCGACAGCCCCGCCGCCAGCGCATCGAAGCGCCAGTCGATCGACGCCAGCGTGAACGCCACGCTGTCGCGCCTCTATTCGACGGTGCCGGGTTCGCGTGAGCTCGTCGCGAAATCGCGCGGCACGCTCGTGTTCCCGAACGTGCTGCAGGCCGGTTTCATCGTCGGCGGCCAGTCCGGCAATGGCGCGCTGCGCGTCGGCGGCAGCACCGTCGGCTACTACAACACGTCGTCGCTGTCGGTCGGCCTGCAGGCCGGCGCGCAGTCGAAGGCGATCGTGTTCCTGTTCATGACGCAGGATGCGCTCGACTCGTTCCGCAAGTCCGAAGGCTGGTCGGCCGGCGCCGACGCGTCGGTCGCGGTCGTGAAGGTCGGCGCGAACGGCGCGGTCGACTCCAACACGGCCACCGCACCGGTCGAGGTGCTGGTCCTGACCAACGCGGGCCTGATGGGCGACCTGTCGGTGAACGGCACCAAGGTGACGAAGCTCAACATCTGACGATGCGGCACGCGGCCTCGGGCCGCGCCCGCTTCCCGGCAGCGCCGCGGCCCCGGCCGCGGCGTTTTCGCATGGGTCACACGCAGCCGCTATGATCGCGGGGCCTTTGCGGGCATACTCCCGTTCGGGCCGCCCCGCGCCGCGCTCCGCCGCGAACCCGTGACGTTCGCGAGCCGATCGCGCGCCGGGCCACGCAATTCAATCAAACGAAGCAACAATCTGCGCGAACGCCACCCATGGATAGCGGACACGATCACCAAAAATTCTTCTATTTCCTGCTGGCCGCGGTCACCGTCGGACTCTGCTGGATCCTCGCGCCGTTCTCCGGCGCCGTGTTCTGGGGCACCATTCTCGCGATCCTGTTCCAGCCCGTGCAGCGCTGGCTCGCCGCGCGCTTCGGCAAGCGGCGCAACCTGGCCGCGCTCCTCACGTTGTCGCTGATCATCCTGATCGTGATCCTGCCGCTCGTGTTCGTCGCCGCGACGCTCGTGCAGGAAATCGCGTATGTCTACCAGGAAATCAAGTCGGCGCCGCCGAATTATTCGCAGTACTTCCAGGACATCATTCACGCGCTGCCGTCGTCGATCCAGCACCTGCTGCAGAAATACGGGTTGACCAACATCCCGGGCATCCAGAAGAAGCTGACCGACGGCGCCGCGCAGATCAGCCAGTTCGCGGCCACCCAGGCGCTCAGCATCGGCCAGAACACGTTCCAGTTCATCGTGAGCTTCGGCGTGATGCTGTACATGGTGTTCTTCCTGCTGCGCGACGGCGGCGAGATCGGCCGCCGCGTGCGCCGCGCGCTGCCGCTCGACGACGAGCACAAGAACCTGCTGATCGCGAAATTCACGACGGTCGTGCGCGCCACCGTGAAGGGCAACATCGCGGTCGCGCTCGTGCAGGGCGCGCTCGGCGGCCTGATCTTCTGGATCCTCGGCATCGAGGGCGTCGTGCTGTGGGGCGCGCTGATGGCGTTCCTGTCGCTGCTGCCCGCGATCGGCGCGGGCCTCGTGTGGGTACCGGCGGCGCTCTACTTCCTGATGATCGGCGCGGTCTGGAAATGCGTGATCCTCGTCGCGTTCTGCGTCGGCGTGATCGGCCTCGTCGACAACCTGCTGCGCCCGATCCTCGTCGGCAAGGACACGAAGATGCCCGACTGGGTCGTGCTGATCTCGACGCTCGGCGGGATGGCGCTGTTCGGCATCAACGGGTTCGTGATCGGGCCGCTCGTGGCGGCGCTGTTCATGGCGAGCTGGGACATCTATGCACGCTCGGAACAGGGCGAGTGACGCGCGCCGTCAAGGATGACGGATGTTGATGACGACGGGCGCCACGGCGCCCGTTTCGTCATCCGCCGCAACCGTCATCACACCGCCGTACGGGCCGACGCGATACGCGCGCCCCGATACCAGCGGCACGCTTCGATCGTCGCGCGCATCGCGCCACGTGGCGCGTACCCCCGAACCGGCATCCGGCTCGAACGGCGTGCCATCGGCCGCGGCCAGCGTCACCTGCGCGCCCGGCAAGCGCCGGCCGTGCGCTTCGAACCGCAGTGTCGCCACCGCGCTGCCGGTCATCTCCCGCCCTTCAACGAAGGCGCCGGACGGCGCATCGAGCGTCACGTCGTAGAGATCGACGAGTGCGCCCGTGAAATGCACGACGCCGTCCGACGTCGCCTGCCCGTTTGCCATCGCACTCGACATGGCCAGCGCGACACCGAGCCCGACAGCGATCCGCTGCACGGCACCCGTACGCGATGCCGTTCGATTGCGCACCGCGCCCGATGCCGATGCCCCCCGTTTCGCGTCGTTTCGCATGTTCCCTCTCCCCTTTCGCGTGACCAAAAAAAGGCGGCGTGACGCGTCGGTCACGCCGCCTGTCTGCTGGCAATCACTTTAGGGAGAGCGGCCGGGACAAGATATGGGACAAGTCCTAAAATGCGGCCCGGTTAATCGAACTCACTGTAGTCGGCACCGGTCGCCGGCAACCGGCGACCCGCCTCTCCGCCTCGTCACGCATCCGGATCGACGCGCAGCACGAGCTTGCCGCGATGGTCGCCGTCGAACAGGCGATTGAGCACGTCAGGCGCATTCTCGAGACCATCCGCCACGGTTTCCTCGGCCTTGAGCCGGCCGTCGCGCAGCCAGCCGGCAAGCGTCTGCACGGCTTCGCGGCTCTTGCGGTAGTCCAGGATCAGGAAGCCGCGCATCGTCAACCGCTTCGAGATCAGCACGCCGACGTCGTCGGCCGCGCGGCCGCTGTTGTAGTTCGAGATCACGCCGCACAGCGCGACGCGCCCGCCGATCACCATTCGCGACAGCACCGCGCGCATCACCTCGCCGCCGACGTTCTCGAAGTTCACGTGCACGCCGTCCGGCGTCGCCGCCTTCAGTTGCTGACGGAAATCGTCGGCCTTGTAGTCGACGGCCGCGTCGAAGCCGAGCGTCTCGGTCAGATAGCGGCACTTGTCCGCGCCGCCCGCGATGCCGACCACGCGCGCGCCGTGGATCTTGCCGATCTGCCCGGCGATCGAGCCGACCGATCCGGCCGCCGCCGACACGACGAGCGTCTCGCCCGGCTGCACCGGCGCGATGTCGGTCAGCCCGTAGTACGCGGTCAGCCCGCTCATCCCGCACGCGCCGAGCAGCGTCGGCAGCGGCAGGCCCGACTGCGCGGGCAGCTTCACGAGCTGCGCGGCCTGGTCGGCCGGCACGACCGCATAGTCCTGCCAGCCGACGAGCCCCTGCACGAGATCGCCGGGCGCGAACCCCGCATGACGCGACGCGACCACGCGCCCGATGCCGAGCGCGCGCATCACCTCGCCGATCGCGACAGGCGGCAGGTACTGCGGCACGTCGCTCATCCACACGCGGTTGGTCGGGTCCATCGACAGGTACAGCACGCGCACGAGCACCTCGCCGTCCGCGAGCGCCGGCACCGGCGTCTCGACGAGCGAAAAATGTTCGCGGCCGACGCGCCCCTCGGGGCGCGTCTTCAGCAGCAGTTGGCGGTTCACGGGTGTCGACACGATGTTCTCCTCCAGTCGTTGTGGTTCGGGATGCGCGTCAGACCGCGCACATGCCGCCGTCGATCACGAGTTCGGCGGCCGTCACGAAGCGGCTCTCGTCGGAGGCGAGATACACCGCCGCGTGCGCGACGTCGTCCGGCTCGCCGAGCCGGCGCAGCGGAATGCCGCGCGCGAGCTTGCGCGTCGCGTCGCGTTCGCCGAGCGACTGGAACAGCGGCTCGACGATCCCCGTGCGGATGAACGCCGGGTGAATGGAATTGCAGCGCACGTCGATTTCGCGGCGCGCGCAGTCGATCGCGACCGACTTCGTCAGCGACGCGACCGCCGCCTTCGACGCGTTGTACGCGGTGAAATCCGGTTCGACCTTGAACGCGGCGACCGACGAGATGTTGATGATCGACGCGGGATGGCTCTCGGCCAGATACGACAGCGCATGCTTGCAGCCGAGCACGATGCTCTCGACGTTGATCGCCATCACGCGCCGCCATTCGTCCAGCTCGATCTGCGCGGGCGAACCGATCGAGCCGACGCCCGCGTTGTTGACGAGCACCGACAACCCGCCCATCGCATCGACCGCCTGCGCCAGCAGCGCCTGCCAGCGCGCTTCGTCGCGCACGTCCTGCGTCGCGGCGAACGCAACCGGCGTGGCGTGGCCCGCGTTGAGTTCCTGCGCGAACGCATCGAGCACCGCCGCCTCGGCGATGTCGGTCACGAACACGCGCGCGCCCTGCTCGACCATCCGGCGCGCGATCGCGCGGCCGAGGCCGCCAGCGGCGCCGGTAATGTATGCGCACTTGCCTGCGAGGCGCGATGAAACGGCTGTCATGTGACGGGCTCCTGTCGTGGTTCGTCGTCGCGGAACGCTGCCGCGACGGGTTTTTCCGTGCCTATCCCGGCCGACACGGGCCGGTCGACCATGCGCGGTCGTGACGACGCACCGCACGGTTTCCGCGAGTATATCGAGATGATCGTGACGCGCACCGGTCAGTCCGGCGGCCGGCCCCGGATGAACGTCAGCCAGCGTACGCGAATGCCGCCAATCGATGAAATGAATATTCGTTATACCCGGTCATAGGCACTGTTCATGACCTTCGCGCCCCTGCGCGAACGCGCGAGCCGATACGGACGATCCGGCGGGCCGGCCGATGCGCCGATTCGGGGAATGGCAAGGGTGACGTTCCGCGACGCGGGACGCGCAATGGCGCTCGGGACAATCGATCGGGGAACCGCCGGACGAACGCCGGCGGGAAACGGCCAGCCGTCAGAATCCGTCGCCCGACGGCGCGCGCACGAACGCGCAGAGCTGCGGCGAATGCATGTCGATCATCTGCTGGAACGGCGCGCGATGCCCGTACGCGATGCCCGACACGAGCAGCAGGCAAACCGCCGCGATACGCGGCGAGAACGCGCGCTGCCGCGCGCCGTCGTAGCCGCGCAGGAACACCAGCGCGACCAGCGCGCCGAGCAGCCAGCCGACGACGACTTCAGGCAGCGTGTGCGAGTGGTCGAACACACGCGCGACGGCCGTGATCGCGCCGACGGCCAGCCCGGCCGCGATGCCGGGCGCCTTGCCGGGCCGGAACGCCTGCCACAGCATCGACAACGCGACCGTCCACACGGACGTCGACAGCATCGTATGGCCGCTGATCACGCGGAAATCGAATTGCGGCAGCTCGATGCCGCACCCGGCATACAGGATCTTCGTCGCGCCGACGACGCCCATGCCGGCGGCGAGCAGCATGCCCCAGCGGGCGGCGAGGCGCCAGTCGGCCATCGCCAGCCAGGCCGCGCAGGTCAGCGCGATCGGCAAGGTCAGCGCGGCGTCGCCGATGTTGCTGATTTCACTCCACATAACGGACTTCGGACAACGATGGAAAGGCCGCAGTTTACCGCATGCGCGCCGCGCGGCTGTGTCAGCCTGTGACAGGCTGTATCAGCCCGCGACACCGGTAATCAACAACAGGTTCGTGCCGGTGATGACGACGAACAGCGCCCACGCGGCGACCTGCATCCCGCGGCCGATCGTGTGCTCGCCCATCGTGTTGCGGTCGCTGACCGAGCGGATCAGCGGCCACATCGCGAACGGCAGCTGCAGGCTCAGCAGCACCTGGCTCCACACGAGCAGTTGCCCGACCGACCCGTCGCCGAGCCACAGCACGCCGATCAGCGCCGGCACGAGCGCGAGCCCGCGCGTGATCAGCCGGCGCTGGTAGCACGGGATCTTCGTATGCAGGAAGCCGTCCATGATCACCTGGCCGGCGATCGTGCCGGTCAGCGTCGAGCTTTGCCCCGACGCGAGCAGCGCGATGCCGAACAGCAACGCGGCCGCGCCGCCCGCGATCGGCGTAATCAGCTTGTAGGCCTGCTCGATGTCGGTCACGTTGTGCAGGCCGGTCGCGTGGAACGCCGCACCGGCGACGATCAGGATCGCCGCATTGACGAGCATCGCGACGAACAGCGACACGCAGGTATCGATGCGCACGAGCGCGAGCGTGTCGCGAATCATGCCGCGCGCGCCGCCGACGACATGCCGCGTCTGCACGACCGACGAATGCAGGTACAGGTTGTGCGGCATGATCGTCGCGCCGACGATGCCGAGCGCGAGCACGATCGCGTCCTTGCGGTCATGGCCCGGATCGCCCGGCACGAGCCCGCCGACCACCGCATGCCAGTCGGGCGGCGTGATCGCGACCTGCGCGACGAAGCAGAACGCCATCGTCGCGATCAGCCCGAGCACGATCGCCTCGATCTGCCGGAAGCCCTTGCCCTGCAGGCCGAGCACGATCACCGTGTCGAGCGCGGTCAGCACGACGCCCCACGCGAGCGGCACGCCGAGCAGCAGCTTGAACGCCAGCGCGCAGCCGAGCACTTCCGCGATGTCGCACGCGATGATCGATATTTCGGCGGTGATCCACTGCACGATGCGGCCGAACCGGCCGTAGCGTTCGTAGCTGGCCTGCGCGAGATCCTTGCCCGCGACGAGGCCGAGCCGCGCCGCGAGCATCTGCAGGAAGATCGCCGCGAGGCTCGAGAACGCGACGACCCACAGCAGCGAATAGCCGAACTGCGAGCCGGCCTGGATGTCGGTCGCCCAGTTGCCGGGATCCATGTAGCCGATCGCGACGAGCAGGCCGGGGCCGAAAAAGCGCTTGAGCTTCTGCCAGCGCGGCGCGCCGGCGTCGATCGTGATGCTGCCCTTTACTTCCGACGGGCAGAAAGGGGCGGTGGCGGTAGTGGGGAGGAAGGGCATGGAAACCGGGAATCGAGATCGCGACAGGGCGATTTTACGGGTATCCGTCCCGTTTTCTCGTGCGCGTCGATACACGCGTCCCAACTCGCCCCGTCGCCGGCGCGGTACGCGGCGCCGGAACCCTCGTCCGCCTCGGTCGACATGGTGCCGCGATTCAGCAGCCGGTCCCGCTCGGCGACGCGAAATTCGGTCGGCGAGATCAGCAGGCGTTGCCGAAACAGCTTCGCGAGCCGCTCGCCGCTGCCGAACCCGGTGCGCCGCGCGACCTTGTCGGCCGGCAGCGTCGTGTGGATCAGCATGTGGCACGCACGCTCGAGCCGCACGTGCTGAACGAACTCGGTCGGCGTCACGCCGATCTCCTTCTTGAAGCGCCGCAGGAAATTGCGCTCGCTCATCGCGGCGACCCGCGCGGCGTTCGCGATCGACACGCGGTTCACGCTCTGCGCGCGCAGCCGCTGCGCCGACATCCGGATCGGCGGGCTCGCGCTCAGTTCGCGAAACGCCCACATCGACTGCGCGTAGCGCTGCTCGACCGGCCGCATCATGTTGCTGGCGATCTCCTGCGCGGCGCTGTCGCCGAGGTCGACGCGGAACATGTCGAGCGCGGCGGCGAACACGTCGGTCTCGCCGGCCTGCAACTCGACCGTCGTCGCGCCACGACGCGCCCCCCGGCCCGGCCGCACGTCGATCGACGCCGACGGCCGCCGCGTGGCCGCGAGCGCGGGCAGGTCCATCGCATCGACGATCCAGCGCGCATGCCGTCGAATGTCGGTCAGGCGCCGCTGCAACGCGTCGTCCCAGTTGACGGCCGCGCGCTCGCCGTGAAGATGAAAGAACGCGAGTGCGCGACGGCCATGCTCGTCACCAAGCGGCTCGGCCGCGATTCTCACGCCGGACGACGACTGCAACAGTCCCCCGCTTTCGGATACGTACTTCAGTTGGTAATCCGCACTGTACGCATGCAGGCGATTCGCCAGGTTGAAGGCCTCGCCAAGACGCGCGGCCTGGGCCAACGAAAACCCCGTACTCAAATAGATAACGACCCACCGCTGATCTGCTGCATTCACTGGCCAAGCCCCCGACTTGTTCGACTTCTTCTAATACCGTCGAACTGTCAGGCTTATATTTGGTTTGAATGCGTGCGACAGGACGGCTATCCCGAAATATGAAGCGACGGCATCTTAGCCGAACGGGTAGCGCCTTTGGCACGAAATGGCCGACGTGGACAGCATGATGGCGGATTACTACAGGCTCTCACGTATTGCCGGTATGCCCATGCAGAATCACGCAAGCGAGGCACGCATCGTGGCCTGCCGCACTGCGGGCGAAGCCGCACGCGCGTACCGGTCCGAACGGCATCGATACGCATCGAACGTGTTCGATCGGCACGCACGTCACGCACCACACGCGGCGCATCCGTTGCCTGCGCATCCCTTAGAATCGATCCACCGTTCACCCCCCACCGCGCGCCGTGCCTGCCGATCATCGCCTCGACCTGAACCTGTTTCGCGTGCTCGACGCCGTGTACGTATACGGCGGCATCGGCGCGGCCGCCCGCGCGCTGCATCTCACGCAGCCGGCCGTCACGCACGCGCTCAACCGGCTGCGCGCGCATTTCGACGATCCGCTGTTCGTGCGCCAGGGCAATCGCGTCGTGCCGACCGAACGCACGCGCGCGATCATCGCGGACGTGCAGCTGCATCTGAAGGGCCTGCAACGCACCGTGCGCGATCCGTCGGCCTTCGATCCCGCGACGCTCGACCTGAGCATCGCCGTCGGCATTCGAGACGTGCTGGAATCCATTGCGTTGCCGCGGATCGTCGCGGCATTCGCCGACGAAGCGCCGGGCCTGCGACTCGTGAGCCGCCGTGTCGCGGTGGCCGACATCGAGCGCGAACTCGCGTCGGGCAATACCGACCTCGTCGTCGATCGTCGCGTGCAGACGGGCCCGCGCATCGCCACCGAACACCTGCTCGACGATTCGCTCGTCGTCGCGCTGCGCCGCGATCATCCGCTGGCGGGCGACCCGCTGCGGCGCAGCGACTATTTCGCGGCCCGACATATCGCGGTGTCGTCGCTCGGCGAACCGCAATCGCTCGACGTGCTGCTCGGCAACGACGGGCGCTTCCGCGATATCCGCCTCACCTGCCAGCACTATTTCGCCGCGTGCCAGATCGCCGCGACGGGCGACCTGCTGGTCACGCTGCCGCATACGTATGCACTGCGGATGGCCGCACTGCTGCCGATCGTCGTGCGGCCGCTGCCGTTGCGGCTCAAGCCGTTTCCGCTGCTCGCGTACTGGCATGAATCGCGCGACACCGATCGCGCGCACCAGTGGGTACGCGAACGCATCGCCGCACTCGTGCGCAGCAGCGCCGGCGCCGCCAACGCATAGCCCAGGCCGGGACGGTATGCTGACGGCTGCGCGCCGTCACGCGGCGCCCGCCTTTTACTTCCCGCTTACCGGAGACTTGCCATGTCGCTCATCCATGCCGCCGCCGTGCTCGACGCGGACGCACCCGACTACGTCGTCCAGCTGCAGGCCGGCACGCACGCGCTGACCGGCGACGAAGCGCCGCGCGAAGGCGGCCAGGATCGCGGGCCGGCGCCGTACGAGTTCGTCCTGGCCGGTCTCGCGCAATGCACGGCCGCGACGCTGCGCATGTACATGCAGCGCAAGACGTGGCCGGCCGTGCGCATCGCCGTGCGCACCGAGCTGCATGCCGATCGCGAAGGCGTGCAGTACGTGCGGCGCGTCGTGACGCTCGACGGCCCGCTCGACGACGCGCAACGCCAGCGTCTCGCGGAAATCTGCGAGAAGACGCCGGTGACGCAGTTCATCAAGCGCGGCACGCGGATCGAAACGACGTTGAACTGATGCACGCGGCGAGCGACACGCGACACGCGATCGCCGCCCGACATGCAAAACGGGCGGGCCGCGCATGATGCGCGACCCGCCCGTTCATCGATACCGCCGCGCGCTTACAGTCCGAGCGCGGACAGGTCCAGCTTGCCGCCCTTCATCGGCGGACACCAGAAATACGCGCCCGTCAGCGGCCGCGTGAAGCGGAACAGGCCGTCGACGATCCCGTCGTCCGCGCCGCTCATCCGCCGCATCTGCACGTCGAACGCGCGGAACGAGCAGCCGAACGCGACGAAGTAGAGGCCCGCGCGACGCGCGTCCGACCACGGCGAAGAACGGCGCAGCATGAACGCCTCGGGCTCGAAGCTTTCCTGCGCGGTGCGCTTCACGTGCGCGAACTCGGGTGCGTCGTCGAGCTCCTCGTTGTCCGAGCGGCGGCGCCCGACGATGTTGTCCATGTCGCCCGACGGAATGCGCTCCATCTGGTCGAAGTCGTGCAGCCATTGCTGCACCGCGACGAAGCTCGCACCGTCGAGCCCCGCCCCCTGCCCCGTGACGATCGCCGCGGCCACCGCGTCGTCGCCTTCCGGGTTCTCGGTGCCGTCCTCGTAACCGGACAGGTCGCGGTCGTTCGAATAGCGGAAACCGTCGACGGCATCCTGCAGCGCAAATGCCGGCGCGAGCGCGCGCTCGATCGCCCGCGCACGCAGCACGATCTCGCCGCGGTCGTCGGCGCGCAGCCAGACCCATACGTCGGCCGGCGTGGCCGGCAGCGTGCGATCCTTCACGGCGAACGCAGGAAAGTCGGTCAGGCCCGGCACCGGACGCCCGAGGTGAGCGGCCAGCGACTGTCCGAAACCGACGACCGTGTCGCGTCCGTCGACGATCTCGCGCAGCGCGGCCAGTGCCGCCGCCACGTTGCCGTCATTCGAAATCGTGAAAGTGAGGTACCGGGCTGCCGTGTCGATCGGAGCCAGGATGCCTTGCTGAACGTCGCTCATCGTTTCCTCAGGAGTGTATCGGGGGTGAATCTGCAAGGGTCGCACCATCGTGCGCCGTGGACGCCGAAGTGTAATCGATGCCCCTGCCGGCCCCTGCGCTGCCGCGCCGCGAGACGCCCGCGAAAGCAGGGCCGAAACCCTGAATACTAACCGTATCGACGCCGCAACGCCGCATTCGTCAGACGTTGCAGCGCGCCGTACACTGCTGATAGAATCTTTTCACGTCTTTTCGGCGTCCTTTCAACGTTCACTTCAGAGGAGGTGCAGATGTTCCGAATGCCAGCCACCTTCTCGAACGTGGTCCCACGGCGCAGCTGATCCAGCCCGCCGTCCGCGCCGGCTCCCGAGTTTTCCGCTAACCCGTCCGCCGCGCTTTTCCCGACAGCCCGTTTTTCGCTCCGCCCGCGTTTTCCGCGCGGCCCGGCTGTTGCGTTTTCGACGTTCTCCGAACCGGAAAGTCCCGTCGCGCGATGCGCCGGGCAACGATAAATGACCAGAAAAACCTCCCATCTGGGCGGCCACGCATTCCGGGCCGTCTTCGGCTTCACCCTTCGTTACTGGCGCAAGCAGCCGGCACGCACCGCCACGGTCGCGGGCCTCGCGCTGTTCGCCGCGCTCGCGGACGTCCTCACGCCGCTGTTCGCCGGCCGCCTCGTCGACGCACTGTCGACCGGCCTCACCGACCGTGCCGCCGCGTGGCATTCGGCCCTCGCCGCGTTCGGCATGCTCGCGGCGCTCGGCATCGGCGCGACGGTGCTGCGCCAGGGCGTGTACCTGAACATCATCACGCTCACGCTGAAGATGATGAGCGAGATCGCCGCCGCGTCGTTCCATCGCGTGCAGCGCTTCTCGACCGACTGGCACGCGAACAGCTTCGCGGGCTCGACCGTACGCAAGATCACGCGCGGCATCTGGGCGCTCGACCTGCTGAACGACACGGTGCTGATCGCGCTGCTGCCGTCGGTCACGATGCTGGTCGGCGCCACCGTGCTGCTCGGTACGCACTGGCCCGTGATGGGGCTCGTCGTTGGCGCGGGCTCGTTGCTGTACATCTCGGTGACGGTCGCGGTGTCGCTCGGCATCGTCGCGCCGGCCGCGCGGCTCGGCAACCTGTGGGATACGCGCATGGGCGGCGCCCTCGCCGACGCCGTCAGCTGCAACGCCGTGGTCAAGGCCTTCGGCGCGGAAACGCGCGAGGAAGCGCGGCTCGCGCGCGTGATCGGCAAGTGGCGGCAGCGCACGCGCCGCACGTGGGTGCGCGGCACGTTCAACGGCGGGCTGCAGGGCGCGATGCTCGTCGCGATGCAGGCCGCGATGATCGGCGTCGCGCTGCGGCTGTGGGCGAACGACGAGGCGAGCGTCGGCGACATCGCGTTCGCGCTGACGATGTTCTTCATGCTGCAGGGCTACCTGCGCGACGTCGGCATGCACATCCGCAACCTGCAGCGCTCGGTGAACGACATGGAAGAGCTCGTCGCGCTCGAACGCCAGCCGCTCGGCATCGACGACCGCCCCGACGCGCCGGCCATCCGGATCGGACAAGGCGAGATCCGCTTCGAGCACGTGACGTTCCGCTACGGCAACCATCCGGTGCCGCTGTACGACGACTTCTCGATGCGCATCGCTCCGGGCGAGCGCGTGGGCCTCGTCGGCCACTCGGGGTCGGGCAAGACGACGTTCATCAAGCTGATCCAGCGGCTGTACGACGTGTCGGGCGGCCGCATCACGATCGACGGCCAGGACATCGCGCGCGTGCGGCAGGATTCGCTGCGCAGCCAGATCGCGATCGTGCAGCAGGAGCCCGTGCTGTTCCACCGCACGCTCGCGGAGAACATCGCCTACGCGCGCCCCGACGCGAGCCGCGCCGACATCGAGCGCGCCGCGCGTCTCGCCAGCGCGCACGACTTCATCACCGCGCTGCCGGACGGCTATGACACGCTCGTCGGCGAACGCGGGATCAAGCTGTCGGGCGGCGAACGCCAGCGCGTCGCGATCGCGCGCGCGTTCCTCGCCGACGCGCCGATCCTGATCCTCGACGAAGCGACGTCGAGCCTCGACAGCGAAAGCGAGCTGCTGATCCAGCAGGCGATGGAGCGGCTGATGGTCGGCCGCACGACGCTCGTGGTCGCGCACCGGCTGTCGACGGTGCGCGCGCTCGACCGGCTGCTGGTGCTCGATCGCGGCAAGGTGATCGAGGAAGGCAACCACGACGCGCTGATCCGCATCGACGGCGGCATCTACCGCCGGCTGTTCGAGCGGCAGGCGCTGGAACTCGCGAAGGGGCTCGCCGATGCGCCGCGGCGCATGGCGAACGACGCCGCCGGGCCGCTGGGGGAGCCGGCGGAAGCCTGACGCAAGCCCGCCGCGCTCCGGCCCGGTGATGCCGGCGGGACTGCCGGGCCGGGGCGCCCCACGAGATCCGGTTCGAGGCCGTGCCGTGTGCACGGCCTTTTTCATGTCCCCGAATATCGCGGGGCCTCCCCCGGATAGCGCGCGGCGGCACCGCCTCTTGCGGGATCACTTATCATGTCGGCCAGGAAATTAGCGACGAGGGATCGACGATGTTTACAGGAATTGTCCAGGGCGTTGGCGTCATCAAGGCCACCAAGGATCACGGGGAGCTGAGAACGTTCAGCATCGAATTCCCCGAGCGGTTCACCGACGACATCGAAATCGGGGCCAGCGTCTCGGTCGACGGCGTCTGCCTGACGGTGACGACCATCCATTCGCCGACGCTGGTCGACTTCGACGTGATGCTGCCGAGCCTGAAAATCACGACGCTGGCCGATCTCGCGACCGGCTCGCGGATCAACGTCGAACGGGCCGCGAAGGACGGCGCGGAAATCGGCGGGCATCCGCTGTCGGGCCATGTCGACTTCCCGGGCACCATCCTGCACATCGCGACGTCCGAACACAACCGGATGATCCGCATCGGCGTGCCCGCCGAGTTCAAGCGTTATGTGTTCGCGAAGGGCTATATCGCGATCAACGGCTGCAGCCTCACGGTCTCGGACGTGAACCGCGACGAAGGCTGGTTCGATATCTGGCTGATTCCCGAAACGCGCCGCGCGACGACCTTCGATGCGAAGGGCGTCAACGACAAGGTCAACATCGAGATCGAGCGCAGCACGCAGGTGGTCGTCGATACGATCCGCGAAGCGGTCAAGGAAACGCTCGGCGAACTCAACGGCGTCGTCACCGCGCTGCTGGCGGAAAAAGGCATCGACATCGAGGAACTGCTCGCGCGCAACGTCGCGCGGCTGCCGAAGCAGTAAAGCCGCGTGCCCGGTGATCCGCCGGATCACCGGAACCCGGTTTTCGTCGAATAACACCTCGATCCGGGGTTCCGGTTCGTCAAACGGCACGCTCGAACGGCTTCGACCGCAGCCGCTTGCGCGCCTCACTCCGCCCCGGCCTGTGTCCCCTTGCCCACCGCCACGCGCTGCGCGCGATAAATCCCCGCGTGCCCCGAAAACAGGTACGCGACGACACACGCGACGATCGCATACACGCCGATGTCCGCGCCAAACAGTTCGATCGCCATGATCGTCGACGCGATCGGCGTGTTGGCCGCGCCCGCGAACACCGCGACGAACCCGAGCCCCGCGAGTACCGGCACCGGCAGCGCCAGCACCTGGCCGAGCGCGTTGCCGAGCGTCGCGCCGATATAGAACAGCGGCGTCACTTCGCCGCCCTTGAATCCCGACGCGAGCGTGACGACCGTGAACGCGAACTTGCCCGCGAAATCGTAGAGCGGCAGCGGGCCGTGAAATGCCGCTTCGATCGTCGGGATGCCGAGGCCGAGGTACTGCGGCACGTTCAGCACGGTGGCCGCCACCGCGACCAGCAGGCCGCCGAGCACCGGCTGCAGCGGCGCCTGGCGGACGACGCGGCGGAACCACGCGGTCAGCGCATGCGTCGCGAACGCGAACAGCCGCCCGACGACGCCGAACGCGACGCCCGCGACGATCGTCACGACCAGCCCCGTCGCCGACACGGCCGGCACGAACGGAATCGCATAGGCCGTGTGATGCACGCCCCACGCGCGGCACACGACGTCCGCGACGATCGCCGACGCGACGCAGGTCAGCAGCGCGTCGTACCGCACGCGCCCGATCGCGAGCACCTCGAGCCCGAACACGGCACCCGCGAGCGGCGTGCCGAACACCGACGCGAAACCGGCCGCGATGCCGCCCATCAGCAGCACGCGGCGATGCTCGCGATCGAGCCTGAACACGTGCGTGATGCGATCGGCCAGCGCGCCGCCCATCTGCACGGCCGTGCCCTCGCGGCCGGCCGAGCCGCCGAACAGATGCGTGACGACGGTCGCGACGAGCACGAGCGGCGCCATCCGCTTCGGCACGAGCGCCTTAGGATCGTGGATCTCGTCGATCAGCAGGTTGTTGCCGCGCGCGACCGACTGGCCGAAACGGTGATAGGTCCAGCCAGTGGCGAAACCGGCGGCCGGCAGCCCCCACAGCAGCCACGGATGCGCGACGCGCGTGCCGGTCGCCCAGTCGAGCGCGATCAGGAACAACGCGGAAGCCGTGCCCGCGAGCGCGCCGAGCAGCGCCGAGAGCGCGAGCCAGCGGCATACGTAGCGCACGGTCGCGAGAAGATCGGAAGAAGTCGTGAAAAACATGATTTCCAGATTCGACGGAACATCAAAACCTGGGCGGCAGAATACCGCATGGACGGCCTGCGACCTCCTGACGACCCAGGAACACGCAGGCATCATCAGCCGGGCAAACCGGCGGTTGAGGGCCGCCCCGCGCGCAACGGGCCGGCAACGGCCGCAGGGAGGCATGCCATCTCCGCAGGCCGCCATTGTACGCGACGCCGCGCATCGCCCGCAATGCGGCCCGCCGCGTGCCGTCAGTCGCGCAGCGGGCGCGTGATGCGCGAGATCAGCTGGGGCGCGATCCGCTCGAGCGGCAGGATCGCCGACGCCGCGCCGATCGCCGCGGCCGCCTTCGGCATCCCGTAGACGGCGCTGGTCGCCTCGTCCTGCGCGATCGTGTAGCACCCCTTCGCGCGCATCGCCTTCAGGCCGAGCGCACCGTCGCGTCCCATGCCGGTCAGCAGCACGCCGAGCGCGTCGCCCTGCCAGCCGTCGGCGACGCTGTTGAAGAACACGTCGATCGACGGCCGGTACGGCGTCTCGACCGGATGCTGCGTATAGCCGAGCACGCCGCGCGGCGACAGGTAAAGGTGATCGTTGGTGGCCGCCAGCAGTACCTCGCCGGCCTGCGGCACGCTGCCTTGCCGCGCGACGCGCACCGGCAGCCGCGTATAGCCGTCGAGCCACTCGGCCATCCCGTACGCGAACGCCTGGTCGACGTGCTGGACGATCACGAGCGCGGCCGGGAAATCGGCCGGCAGCGCGCGCAACAGCGCGGTGAGCGCGGTCGGTCCGCCCGCCGACGCGCCGATCGCGACGAGCGTGGGCTGGCCGCGCGCGGGCGCCGGCCCCGGCGGCACGAGCGCGGCCGTCCGGCTTTCGAGCAGCCGGCCGATCTGGTCGATCTTCGCGAGCAGCGCCTGCGGCGACGCGTCGGTCGACAGCCCGAGCGCGAGGGTCGGCGTGTCGACCGCATCGAGCGCACCGGCTCCCATCGCCTCGTACACCGACGACGTGTTCGCGCTGACGCTCGCCGTGACGATCAGGATCGCGCACGGCGCGCGGGCCATGATCCGGCGCGTCGCCGCGACGCCGTCGACCTTCGGCATCACGAGATCCATCAGCACGACGTCGGGCGGCTGCGCGACGCAGAAATCCACGGCCTCGTCGCCATCGGTCGCGACCCACAGCACGCGGTGGTCCGCGCGCAGCGCGATCACGCGGCGCAGCGCCTCCACGGCCAGCGGCAGGTCGTTGACGATACCGATGTTCATCCGCGTGCACCCCCGATCAGGTCGTGCACGGCATCGAGCAGCGCCTCGTCGTGGAAGCTGCTCTTCGCGAGGTAGTAGTCGGCGCCGGCATCGAGCCCGCGACGGCGATCCTCGTCTCGATCCTTGTACGACACGATCATCACCGGCACGCGCTTGAGCATCGGATCGCCCTTGATCAGCGTGACGAGTTCGATGCCGTCCATGCGCGGCATGTCGACGTCGGTCACGACGAGATCGAACGTATCGCTGCGCACCGCGTTCCAGCCCTCCATCCCGTCGACCGCGACCGTCACGTCGTAACCGCGCTTTTCCAGCAGCTTGCGTTCGAGCTCGCGCACCGTCAGCGAATCGTCGACGACGAGCACGCGGCGGCGGCGATCGGCGAACGCGAGTTGCGGGTCGCGCGTGACCCGCGCAAGCTGCCCGCCGCGCACGAGCTTGTCGACCGAGCGGATCAGGTCCTCGACGTCGACGATCAGCACCGGGTCGCCGTTCTCGAGCAGCGCGCCGGCCGCGATGTTCTGGATCTTGTTCAGGCGGCTGTCGAGCGGCTGCACGACGAGCATCCGCTCGCCGAGGAAACGGTCGACCGCGACGCCGTACAGCTCGGGCTCGCCGCCGACGACCACGACGGCCGTGCTCGTGCGCGCGACGTCGGGTTCGCCCGCGTCGAGCAACTGGTGCGCGGCGACCAGGCCCGCGCGCCGGCCGTCGAACGGAAAATGCGGCTGCCCTTCGAGCACGTCGATGTCGTCGTGCGCGAGTTCGAGCGTGCGGCGCACATGCGCGAGCGGAAACGCATACGGCTCGCCGCCGACTTCGACGAGCAGGCTGCGGATCACCGACAGCGTGAGCGGCAGCTGCAGCACGAAGCGCATGCCCGCGCCCGGCTCGTTGAAGATCCGCACCGCGCCGCGCACGCCGCGCACCATCTCCTGCACCGCATCGAGGCCGACGCCGCGCCCCGACACGTCGGTCACCGCATCGCGCATCGAGAAGCCCGGCAGCAGCAGGAATTCGAGCAGCTCGGGGTCGGACAGCCGCGCGGCCGTCTCGTCGTCGGTCAGGCGCTGGCGCACGACGGCCGCGCGCAGCGCGTCCATGTCGACGCCCGGCCCGTCGTCGATCACGCTGACGAGCAGCGAGCCGGCGCTGTGGCGCGCCTCCAGCGTCACGCTGGCCTCGGCCGGCTTGCCGCGCGCACGCCGCGCATCGGGCGAATCGACGCCGTGATCGATCGCGTTGCGCAGCAGATGGCCGAGCGGCGCGTCGAGCAGGTCGAGGATGTCGCGATCGACCTGCGTGCTCTCGCCGACGATCGAAAAGCGCACCTGCTTGCCGAGCGAACGCGCGAGGTCGCGGACGATGCGCGGATACGCGCGCGTCGCGTCGCCGAACGGCCGCATCCGGCACTGCAACGCCTCGTCGTACAGCTGCTCGGCGATATGCGTGCTGCGCCGCTCGAAGCGGTCGAATTCGTCCATGCGCTCGGCCAGCGAACGCTGCAGGTCGTTGAGCATGTGCCGCACTTCGTTCATCGACGCGAGCATGCCCGCGTCGAGATCGTCGGCGAATTGTTCGTACATCAGATCGAGCGAACGGGCCGCGTCGCGCTGCGCGCGCTTCACGCGCAGCATCGATTCGGCGAACGGCTTGAGCCAGCGCGATTCGACCAGCGATTCGCCGGACAGGCTCAGCAGCCGGTTCAGCGTATCGGCCCGCACGCGGCGCATCGCGCCGGCGCCGGCCACGCGGCCGGCCTGCGCCGGATCGGGCGCCGCGCCCGACACCGCGAGCGGCGGCACCGCGGCGCTCGCGCCGACCGGCTCGTTCGCGGCGCCGTCGTGGTCGCGATACGGCATCGCGGGCGGCGGCACCGGCGGCGGCATCCCGGCAGGCGCCTGCATCGTCTGCGCGCCGTCGGCGCCCGCGAGCGCGGCCGCGAACACGTCGATCTCGGTCGACGTGACGGGCTGCGCCTGCGGATCGCCGACGCGCACCAGCAGATCGACGCCGGCGAGCAGCACGTCGACGTGCGTGGCCGTCAGCGAAATCGTGCCGGCCTGCGCGGCGACGAAGCACTCCTCCATCCGCCCCGCGATGTCGACGCCGAGCGGCACGCCGACGATGCGCGCGGCCCCCTTCAGCGAATGCGCGGCGCGCATGCAGGCTTCGAGCGCGACCGAGTCGGGCTCGCCCGATTCGAGCGCGAGCAGCCGCTCGGACAGCGCCTGGGTCTGCGTGCGCGTCTCCTCGCGATACAGCTCGAGCAGCGACAGGTGGCTCAGGTCGTCATCACCGCTCATCGCATGCTCCGTGTCACGGCGTCGAACAGACGGTCGTCGTCGAGCAGGCCCACCGACTTGCCGCGCCACGACAGCACGCCGCGCGACAGCCCGGCGCTCGCGCGCCCGACGGTCGCCGGCACGGGCACCCAGTCGGACGCGCCGTAGCGCAGCACGCCCTCGACTTCGTCGACCGGAAACACGACCGGCTCGCCCTGGTGCGCGGCGACCAGCAGCCGCGTGAAGCGGCCGTCGCCGTCGCGGTCGCCGCCCTTGCCGGCATCGAGGCCGAGCAACGCGCCGATCGAGATCGCGATGCGCAGCGTGCCGCGGATGTTGACCACGCCGCGCACGGCCGAATGGCGGCGATGCGGCAGCGAATGGATCGGGCGCGTGCCGGCGATCTCGCGCAGCACGCCGATCGGCAGCGCAAGCCATTCGTCGGCCACGCGGAACGCCAGCGCCGCGTGGTGCGTGTCGCCGTCGTCGCCCGCGCGCGTCGCGCCGAACGCACTGATCCGGCGCGTCGCGTCGGCCATCTCGGCCACGTCGAGCGGGCGCTCGAGCAGCTTCGCCGCGTGATACGCGTAGACCGGACAGTTCAGGCAGCGCAGGCAGTCGTTCAGCCGCTCGCACGAGCGGTCGCCGCGCGTGCCGATCCGGTTCCAGCAATCGTCGACGTCGATCGTCGTGTCGTCAATGGCAGCGGCGGCGCGGTTCATGAATTCCTCTGGTCATCGCGGTGTCGGTCCCGATTCCGTCATCGTGTCAGCCGGCCGAGCGCCGTGCGCGCTCGAGCAGCCATTGCGCGCCCGCACGATCGCCGCCGACGTCGAGCAGCGTCGCGAGATGGGTCAGCGCTTCGTGGTGCGTGGGTCGCAGATACAGCGCCTTCCGGTAGAAGTCGCCCGCTTCCGCGGCGCGCCCGCGCGCATCCGCGATCAATCCGTTCAGGTAGAACGCATCGGCATGCGGGCCGACGCGCGCCGAGAACTGCGCGAGCACGCGCTCGGCCTCGTCGAATGCGCCGGCGTTCGCGAGCGCCTGCGCATCCTCGAGTGTCGGCGCGACGGCTTCGGCAACCGGCGCGACCGCTTCGGCCGTCGCGGCCGACAGGTCGGCCCGCGCATCGAAGGTGGCCGTGTTCACGGCCGGCGGCGGCACCGCGAACGGCTGACGCGCATCACCCGGCCAGGACGGCGGCGCAACGGCCAGCACCGAGCGCGTCGCGGCGAGCGGCGCGACCGTGAAGCGCTCGGTGCGCCGGTACGGCGCCGCCGCAGCCGCGGCCGCGTCGGCCGCCGTGCCGGCCGGCTCGCGATGAAACGCGAATGCCAGCGGCACGCGCGCCGAGCGCATTCCGTGCCGCATCGCGACGCCCGTTTCGGCCGGCCCGACGAACAGCATGCCGTCGTCGACGAGCAGCGCGTCGAGCGAGCGGATCACGCGATCCTGCGCGTCGCGGTCGAAATAGATCAGCACGTTGCGGCAGAACACGAAATCGTAGCGAATGCCCGTATCCGCGGCCGGTTCGACGAGATTCGCGTGACGAAACTGCACGCAGGCGCGCACGCGCTCGTCGAGCAGCCAGCCGTCGCCGGCCGGCGTGAAATACCGTGAACGAAACTCCGTCGCCGTGCCGCGAAACGCGTTGCGTCCGTAACAGCCGAGCCGCGCGTACTCGATCGCGCGCGCGCTGAGATCGATCGCGTCGATCGTGAAGCTGGCCGGCTCGAGCCCCGCGTCGAGCAGCGCCATCGCCGCCGAATACGGCTCCTCGCCCGTCGAGCACGGCGCGCTCAGCACGCGGATCACCCGGCCGGGCAGCGCGGCAAGCCGTTCGGCCGCCAGCCGCGCGAGCGTCGCGAACGCCTCGCGGTCGCGGAAGAACCACGTCTCGGGCACGACGAACAGCTCGATCAGCGCGCGCCGCTCGTCGGCCGATGCGTTCAACTGCTGCCAGTACGCGTCGAGCGCCTCCGGCGTGACCGGCGGCCGCGCCGCCGACGGCAGCCGCTCGCCGTCCGCCTGCAGCGCATGCACGCGCTCCGTCAGCGCCCGCGTCAGAAAATCGTTGCCGAGCGAATCGGGGTCGATGCCGGTCTCGCGCAACAGCCAGCCGCGAAATCGCGATTCGGACGCTTTCATGCGAACTCCCCCCCGTGGCCCGGCAGGCCATCGAACAGATACAGGCGCACCACGTCATCGATCAGGTCGGACACCGACACCTGCTGCACGATGCCGTCAGGCGT
This sequence comes from Burkholderia sp. YHN3-13, assembly GCF_055810675.1. NCBI lineage: Bacteria > Pseudomonadati > Pseudomonadota > Betaproteobacteria > Burkholderiales > Burkholderiaceae > Burkholderia > Burkholderia sp. YHN3-13. The sequence continues at coordinate 525,910 of NZ_JBVVNQ010000001.1, forward strand.
ATTGGCGACGTGCCCGAGCCAGCGCGTGCGCGCGGTCGAGATGCCGCTCGCGTGGAACGCCGCGCGGTCGATCCGCATCGTCTGCGTCGCACGTTCGACGATCAGGCCGAGCGTGCGCTCGACGCCGGCCTCGCCCGCGCGGTAGCGGACCATCACGAGCCGCGTCGAGCGCAGCGCGTGCGCGCGCCGCCCGAGCGCCAGCATCGGCACGTCGATCACCGGCACCGGCTGGCCGGCGCGCATCAACAGCCCGGCGATCCAGTCGGGCGCGCCGGGCACGGCCTTCGTGTCCGCGAGCGGCAGCACCTCGTCGATGCCGGCCGCGTCGAGCGCATAACGCTCGCCGTCGAGCTCGAACATCAGGAACAGCGCCTGCGCGCCGTTCTGCGGATCGGCGCGCGTCACGCGTCGACCTTGAAGCGCGACACACTGGTGCGCAACTGGTTCGCCACCAGCGTCAGGTCGTCGATCGCCTGCGACGACTGGCGCAGCGACTCGGCCGTCTGCTGCGCGGCCTCCGACAGTTGCGACAGCGCCTGCGTGATCTGCTCGGCGCCGTTCGCCTGCGTCTGCATCCCCTCGTTGACCATCTGGAAGCGCGGTGCGAGCGTCTGCACCTCGGCGATGATCTGCGACAGTTGCCCGCCGACCTGCTGCACGTCGAGCATCCCGCGGCGCACTTCCTCGGAGAACTTGTCCATCCCCATCACCCCCGCCGACACGGCCGACTGGATTTCCTTCACCGTCTGCTCGATGTCGTAGGTCGCGACGGCCGTCTGGTCGGCCAGGCGACGGATCTCGGTCGCGACGACCGCGAAGCCGCGGCCGTACTCGCCGGCCTTCTCGGCCTCGATCGCCGCGTTCAGCGACAGCAGGTTGGTCTGGTCGGCCACCTTGGTGATGGTCGCGACCACCTGGTTGATGTTCAGCGCCTTCTCGTTGAGGATCGCGAGCTTCGCGTTCACCGAGCCGGCCGCGTCCATCACGCTGCGCATCGTCTCGCCCATCCGCGTGAGCCCGCTCTGGCTCACGCCGGCGAGCGTCGCCGACTGCTCGGCCACGCCGGCCACCTCGTTCATCGTGCGCAGCAGGTCGCGCGAGGTCGCGAAGATCTCGCGCGAGGTCGCGCCGATCTCGGTCGTCGTCGCCGCGGTTTCGTTCGCGGTCGCCTGCTGCTCGCGCGACGTCGCCGCGATCTCGGCCACCGACGTGGTCACCTGCAGCGACGACTGCTGCGCGCGCGCGACGAGTTCGGTCAGCTCGTCGGCCATCCGGTTGAAGCCCGTCTCGAGCGTGCCGAATTCGTCGCGGCGACGCAGGTCGAGGCGGCGCGTGAGGTTGCCGGTGCGCATCACGTCGTGCACTTCCACCAGGCGCGCCATCGGAACGGTCACCGAACGGTACAGCACGTAGCCGAGCCCGAGCGCGGACAGCAGCACGAACGCGAGCGCGGTCGCGAGCACGACCTCGGTGTCCTGCACGGATTCGCGGATCAGCTTCGCGGACTGCTCGGCGAACTTGCGGTTCTCCTGGACCAGGACGTTGGCGTTGCGCACGACCTCGGCCCAGGCCGGTTGCGCCTTGGTGTATGCCGCGACCGCGTCGTCGTGCGACGCGCGGGTCTTCTGAATCGCGTCGCTCAGGAGCGGCAGGTAACGATCGTATGCGCCGCGGAACGCGGCGAACCGCTGCCGGTCGTCGTCGCGGAACGTCGTGGCCTGATAATCGACCGACAGCGCCTCGACTTCCTTCATCGCGTCGGCGATCTTCGCGAGATCGCGATGCACGCTGTCGGGGTCGGTATCGACGAACGTTGCCTGCTGCAGCAGCATGAACGATTCGTTGACCGAGCCGCGCAGCGATGACGCGAGGTACACGCCGGGCAGCGAGTCGCGCTCGATGCTGATGGCTTCGGCGTTGATCGCGCGCAGTCGCTCGTAGGACACGCCGGCTGTCACCAGCATCAGCACGAACAACACGCCGAAGCTGAGCAGGATGCGATTGCCGAGCGTCAGCCGGGCAGCGCCGATCGTCGGATGCAGGCTTTCATTGGTCGCGCGGGGCGTCACGGTGGCCATGTTCGTTATGGGCTTTCTAAAATCAGCGTTGAAAAAATCCGCGCCCGCCTGCGCGCCGGTCGGCGCGCCACGAGCGCATCGGGGTCGGATGCGGACGACGCGGCGCCGGCAGGCCGCGCCGCGAAATCACCGCTCCGCTTGCGCCGGCAGCCGAAGCGCGACCATGAAGCCGCGCGCCGTATTGCGCATCAGGATCTGGCCGCGATGCCGCGCCGCCGTCGCGCGCACGAACGCAAGCCCGAGGCCGAAGCCGCCGCGCGCCGCGCCGTTCACGGTTTCGAGCTGCACGAACGACTCGGTCGCAGCAGTGCGCTGCTCGGGCGCGATGCCGGCGCCGCCATCCTCGACGCCGATCAGCCAGGCGCCGTCCTCGCTGCTCAGCGTGCAGTGCACGTCCGTACCGGCCGGGCCGTACTTCAGCCCGTTGTCGATCAGGTTCGCGACCGCGCGCGTGAGCATCATGCGGTCGCCCATCGTCACGCACTCGGTGTCGGGCACGTGCGCGACGACCCGGCAGCCGAGCCCGGCCGCTTTCTCCCACAGCTGGTCGACGGCATCGACCACGATCTCGTTGAGGCTCAAGACCTCGTGCGCGCGGCGCTCGGACTGCGCGCGGGTCAGGTGGATGAAGCCGTCGGCAAGCGCCAGCGCACGCCGCGCATGGCCGGCGATGCGCTCCATGATCGCCGGCATGTCGCCGTGTTCGGCGCGGTAGACGTCGAGCAGCGCGAGGATCGACGTCTGCGGGGAACGCATGTCGTGCGACAGGAAATCGAGCGCCTCGTCGCGCTGCCGGGACATCAGGTACGAATTCGAGTGATAGCGGATGCGCGCGGTCAGCTCCATCGCGTCGGGGAGCTTCACCAGATAGTCGTTCGCGCCGGCGATGAACGCCTCGCGCTTGACGATCGGCTCCTCCTTCGCGGACAGCACGATGATCGGCACCCGCGCGGTGCCGGCGTCGGCGCGCCACGCGCGGACGAGATCGAGGCCGTCGATCTCCGGCATCACGAGGTCCTGCAGGATCACCGTCGGCTTCACGTCGCGCGCGACCGCCATCGCCCGGTGCGCGTCGGTACACACGTGCAGATCGATGTCGTGCTCGCTGCGCAGCGCGCGGCGGATCACCTCGCCGACGAACGGTTGATCGTCGACCAGAAGGACCGATAACCCCGATTCAAGGCAATCCGAGGCATTATCACTGCTCGATTCTTTCATAAATACAGTTTCAAACGCCGAATCTCCAATCGATTCTTTCATAGGAGTTGTTTATCCGACTTGGACACTATCTTATTTTGGCGGTTGAAAAACCCGCCTGATTCCGCCGATTTGGCCTGTCGGCACTGCCTTGCGGGGCTTGAGACGCCGATTCCTTCCTCATCGGCGACCGCATTACCTCCGCATTCTTTCTCTCAATAAAGATAACCGGCTGATTCTAAATGAAATTAGAACACAGCATCTATCTCCTTCCGGTTTAGTTTTGCCAAATATGCAGAAAGAGACGGAATCAGATAAATCTGATCATTTCCGGATTCGAAAGACGATAACGTTTGCGAGACCGGCGCCATAAGGCTTGCATGGTCTGCAAGGCTGTTTGCCGGTGGTATTGAGGGCCGGATTCCGACAGGTCGAATCGGCTGGTGGGCGGGAGCAACATCGCGCGGCGGGGAAGGATCGGCCGCGCGCGGTGCAGGGCCGGCAGAACGCCGGCCCGTGGGATGACGGGTCGCGCCCGCTTACCCGCGCGCGTGCTGCGCGGACACTTCCTGCAGGTCGAGATCGCGTTCGAGCGTGTGCAGCATCTCGTCGTGGATGCGCCCCGACCGATGCAGGCGCAACAGTTCCGCACGCCCGGCCCTGATCGCGGCCAGCACGACGTCGTAGTGCGCGGTGCGCACTTCCGCCGGGTACTCGGGTTCGTTCTTCGAGCGTTCGGTCAGTTCCGCGCGATACGTGTACTGCTCGAGCAGGCGCGGGTGGATCACGACGCCGTTCTCGTCGCGCACCAGCGGCTGGATCGCCGCGAGCTGCGCGGCCTCGACGTGCGCCCACGTCTGCGGCTCGGTCAGATGGTGCGCGGCGCGCTCCTCGCGCTGCGGCAGGCGCAGCAGCCGGATCAACGGCCCGATCGTCGTGCCCTGCAGCAGCACGGTGACGAGGATCACCGCGAACGACGCGACCAGGATCACGTCGCGGCCGGGCAACGCCTCGGGCAACGACAGCGCGATCGCGAGCGTCACGACGCCGCGCATCCCGGCCCAGCTCATGATCGTCGCGGCCTTCCAGTCGGGCGCTTCGCCGCGCCGTACGATCCCGCGCACCGGCCACTTCAGCGCCTCGACCGCGTAGATCCACACGAAGCGCGACACGATCACCGCCGCCAGCACCGCGATCACCGGCGGCACCATCGTGGCGAGCACCTGTTCGAAACCGCCGAGCCGGTGAATCGCGCCGCGCAGCGACAGCCCGATCAGCACGAACACCATCGCCTCGAGCAGGAACACGATAACCTGCCAGAACGCGGTGCCGCGCGTGCGCACGGCGGCCGAGAACACCTCGTGCTGATGCCAGCCGATGATCATGCCGGCCGTGACCGTCGCGATCACGCCCGACACCTCGACCATTTCGCCCGCGATGTACGCGATCCAGCCGGCGATCACCGCGACGGTGATCACGAGATAGTCGTCGTCGAGCAGCTTCAGGAACCACACGACGAGCCGGCCGATCACGAAACCGACCACCACGCCGCCGAGCCCGAGTTCCGCGAAACGCACGACCGCGTGCTCGAGGCTGAACGCACCGGTGAGGGCGGCCGCGACCGCGAAGCGGAACAGCACGAGGCCGGCCGCGTCGTTCAGCAGGCTCTCGCCTTCGAGCAGCACCATCAGCCGGCGCGGCAGCGCGACGCGTTCGAGCACGGCTTTCGCGGCGACCGCGTCGGGCGGCGACACGATCGCGCCGAGCGCGAAGCACGCGGCCCACGGCAGCGCCGGCACGACCCAGTGCACGGCGAAACCGACCGCGAACGTCGTGAAGACGACCGCGCCGATCGCGAGCATCAGGATGCCGCCGACGTTACGCTTGAACTCTTCCCATACGGAGAAGTACGCGCCGTCCATCAGCAGCGGCGGCAGGAACACCAGCAGCACCAGCTCGGGATCGAGGTTGATCGGCGGCAGGCCGGGAATGAATGCGATCCCGATACCGCCGATCAGCAGCGCGGCCGCGGGCGGCAACCGCAACCGCTTGGCGATGCATTCGAGCGCGACGATCGCCAGGAATGACAACAGAACCAGCTTGAATGCCGAGACGGGGGACATGAATCGACCTCGTGAAGAATGAATTCGCGCTTTCCGGTGCCGTGCCCCGGTCGGCGGTTTGGCGCGATTACATCACGAGGCGAGGTCCGCAGTCGAGCGCGCGTCGGGCGGCCCGCCGCGCGGCGGTACGCGCGCGATGCCGGACCGATGCGCGCGGCGCAATGAAAACGGCACGCAGGCCGGCCCGATCGCCTGCCTGCGTGCCGTTGCGGAGTGACGCCGCGGCCGGCGCGTTACCGGCGCCGCACGACCATCAGCCGCGGTTCGGTCATGTCCTCGATCGCGTAGCGGACCCCTTCGCGGCCGAGGCCCGAATCCTTCACGCCGCCGTACGGCATGTTGTCGACGCGGAACGACGGCACGTCGTTGATCACGACGCCGCCGACTTCCAGTTCATCCCACGCGCGCTGCGCATGCGTGAGCGAATCGGTGAACACGCCGGCCTGAAGCCCGAAGTCGCTGTCGTTCACGCGGGCGAGCGCATCGTCGAAGCGGTCGAACTTCTCGAGGATCGCGACCGGGCCGAATGCCTCCTTCCGGTACAGGTCTTGCTCGTGCCCGACGTTTTCCAGCAGCGTCGCCTCGAACATCGCGCCGTCGACCTTGCCGCCCGCGACGATCTTCGCGCCCGCCGCGACGGCCGCGTCCATCCAGCCCGACAGCCGGCGCGACTCCGATTCGGAGATCATCGGGCCGACGAACGTCGACGGATCCTTCGGGTCGCCCATCTTCAGCGAACGCGTCTTCGCGATCAGCTTCTCGCGCAGCGCGTCGTAAAGATCGGCATGCACGAGGATCCGCTGCACGCCGATGCAGCTCTGGCCCGACTGGTAGTACGCGCCGAACGCGAGACGCTCGACCACGTAGTCGAGCCGGTCGCGCTGATCCGCATCGACGATCGCGGCCGCGTTGCCGCCCAGTTCCAGCACGACTTTCTTCTTGCCCGCCTTCTCCTTCAGCGCCCAGCCGACGGCCGGCGAACCCGTGAACGACAGCAGCTTGAAACGCTCGTCGGTCGTAAACAGGTCGGCGCCGTCGCGATGCGCGGGCAGCACGGAGAACGCGCCCTTCGGCAGGTCGGTTTCCGCGAGCACCTCGCCGATGATCAACGCGCCGATCGGCGTGCGGCTCGCGGGCTTCAGCACGAACGGGCAGCCGGCCGCGAGCGCGGGCGCGACCTTGTGCGCGGCAAGGTTCAACGGGAAGTTGAACGGCGAGATGAACGAACACGGGCCGATCGGCACGCGCTTCACGTACCCCGTATAACCCTGCGCACGCGCGGAAATTTCGAGGTTGACGATCTCGCCGTCGATCCGCACCGATTCCTCCGCGGCGACGCGGAACGTGTCGATCAGCCGCGTCACTTCGCCCTTCGAATCGTTGATCGGCTTGCCGGCCTCGATGCACAACGCCTCGGCCAGCTCGTCGAAGCGCTCGCGAAAGCGCGCGACGCAATGGTCGAGCACGGCCTGCCGCCTGAAGGCCGGCATCTCGCGCATCGGCTTCGCGGCGGCGACCGCCGCGCCGATCGCCGCATCGATCGCCTTCGCATCGGCCAGCGCGACGCGCGTCGCGACCTTGCCGCTGAACTTGTCCGTGACCTCCAGATCGGTGTTCGCGTAGACGGCTTCGTTGGCGAGGTAGTACGGATAGGTTTCCTTCAACATGGAACGACTCCTTCCGGTGAACGGGGTATTCAAAGCTGTGCCGACAGGCGCTTGATCTCGCGGTTCAGCACGCGCTCGTTGTCCGAGTAATCGATCGGCACGTCGATCACGTGCACGCCCGGCGACGAGAAGCACTCGCGCAGCAGCGGCTCGAGATCGTCGGCCGATTCGACACGATGCCCGTGCGCGCCGTAGCTTTGCGCATACGACACGAAATCGGGGTTCTGCAGCGTCATCGCGTAATCGGGGAAATTCATGTTCTCCTGCTTCCAGCGAATCATCCCGAACGCGTCGTCGCGCAGGATCATCACGACGAGGTCGAGCTTCAGCCGCACGGCCGTCTCGAGCTCCTGCGAATTCATCATGAAGCCGCCGTCGCCGCACACGGCGATCACCTTGCGCTGCGGATGCACGATCTTCGTCGCGATCGCCGACGGCAGGCCGGCGCCCATCGACGCGAGCGCGTTGTCGAGCAGCAGCGAATTCGGCTCGTGCGCACGCCAGTAGCGCGCGAACCAGATCTTGTACATCCCGTTGTCGAGACAGACGATGCCGTCGACCGGCAGCGCGTTGTACAGGTCGTTGACGATCCGCACCGGGTACATCGGGAAGCGCGGATCGTGCTGGCCCTTCTCCAGATGGGCGTCGAAATGCTCCTTGATCATCGCGAAGCGCGCGAAATCCCAGTGCGGCTGCGGCGACATGGCCTCTTTCATTTGCCACACGGCATTCGCGATGTCGCCGACCACTTCGATCTGCGGGAAATAGACGGGATCGACCTGCGCGCCGAGGAAGTTCACGTGGATCACCGTCTTGTCGTCGGTGCGCATGAAGAACGGCGGCTTCTCGATCACGTCGTGGCCGACGTTGATGATGCAGTCCGCATGCTCGATCGCGCGATGCACGAAATCGCCGTCGGACAGCGTCGCATTGCCGAGCCACAGCGGATGGGTCTCGTCGATCACGCCCTTGCCCATCTGCGTGGTGAAGAACGGGATGCCCGTCTTGTCGACGAATTCGAGCAGCATCTTGCAGGTGGTCTTGCGGTTGCCGCCCGCGCCGATCATCAGCAGCGGATGGCGGGCGGCCTGGATCGCGTCGACCGCACGCGCGACCGCTTTCTCCTCGGCCACCGGCCGCCGGCTGTAGCTGCGCGGGATCGGCTTGCCGTCGCCCTCCTCGTGCGCGATGTCTTCCGGCAATTCGAGGTGCGCCGCGCCGGGGCGCTCCTCCTCCGCGCGGCGGAACGCCTCGCGCACGGCCGACGGGATATTGCCGATCGACACGATCTGCCGCGTGAATTTCGTGAGCGGCTGCATCATGTCCACCACGTCGACGATCTGGAAGTGGCCCTGCTTGCTCGACTTGATCGGCTTCTGCCCGGTGATCATCAGCATCGGCATGCCGCCGAGCTGCGCATACGCGGCGGCCGTGACGAAGTTCGTCGCACCCGGCCCGAGCGTCGCGAGACACACGCCGGTGCGGCCCGTCAGGCGGCCGTAGGTGGCGGCCATGAACCCGGCCGCCTGCTCGTGCCGGGTCAGCACGAGCTTGATCTTCGATCGCCGCAGCGATTCGAGCAGATCGAGGTTTTCTTCGCCGGGAATACCGAACACGTACTCGACGCCTTCGGCTTCCAGCGCCTTCACGAACAGATCCGATGCTTTCATGGGGGACTCTCGGTTATGCCGCCTGCCCGGCCTACGGGCGCGCGGCGTACATGACGCGCGCCGGCCTACGGCACGCGGACGCTCTACCTACTGGACACAGACCACGGCACTTCCCGCCGCGCGACGAACGATGCGCGGCGGCGCCCCCGGATGCCGGAGGACGAACGGACCCACCCGTGCGCGACGAGCATGCACGAGCGGCAAGGACGTGTTTGATTGTAGACGGATTCGAAAGATTTCGACTTTGGCCGAACGGCCAATCGGCACCCAAGCGAGGCGGACGGCCCTACCGCAGCAGCCGCGAAACGACTTGCCACCGCCCCTTTTTTCTGTGAACCATGGTTGACATACTGCCATCGACGCCCTACCGTGCGCCTACGTTCAGCGCCCGAACCACCGACGTCTTCGACGCCTGGTTTGCCGGCCGGCAGGATCGCGTCGCGAAGCGCCGCATCCAGGCACGCATCGACTGCCTGTCGATGGGCAACCCCGGCGACCGGAAGTCCGCCGGCTCGCCGGTCGTCGAAATGCGGATCGACCATGGCCCCGGCTATCGCGTCTACTCCGTCCGGCGCGGACCGATCCGGGTCATCCTGCGCTGCGGCGGCGATCAATCGACGCAACAGGCCGACATACGCGCCGCGCACGCGATGCTCGCGCGCCTCGACATGGAGTGATCGATGGACAAGATCCGCACCCGGCCGTGGGATTCGGCCGAACCCCTGAAAACCGAAGACGGCATGGCCGACTACTTCGAGGCCTGCCTGCAGGAGGCCGGCGACGATCCGGCCTTCATCGCGCACGCGCTCGGCGTGATCGCACGCGCACGCGGCATGTCGAAGGTCGCGCGCGATGCGGGCCTGTCGCGCGAAGGGTTGTACAAGGCGCTGTCGCACGACGGCAATCCGAGCTTCGGCACGATCCTGAAAGTCACCAAGGCGCTCGGCCTGCAGCTGCACGGCGCGAAAGCGCACGCATGACAAAAAAAGCGCGTGCCCGGCATCGCGCCCGTTGTGCGGTGCTCGTGGCCGCGCCGGCGCCGCCGTTCAACGGCATGGGCGCGTCAAGGCAGCCACCCCGCCGCCCAGCGCGGCACCAGCGACACCAGATACAGCCCGAGCCCGATCAGCCCGCCGACCAGCGTGCCGTTGATGCGGATGTACTGCAGATCCTTGCCGATGTTCAATTCGATCTGCCGCGACATCTCGCGCGCATCCCAGTTGCGCACCGTATCGCGAATGTGGCGCATCAGGAAATCGGCGAAATCCGGCGCCATCTCGTGCACGGCCTTCTCGACATGCTCGTTCAGCGACGCGCGCAGCGCCGGGCTCTCCGACAGCCGCGCGCCGAGCCAGCCGCCCAGCGTCGCGGCCTGCCGGTGCAGCGCCGAATCGGCGCGGGCAAGATCGGCCTTCAGCCACGCGCGCAACTGGTCCCACAAGTCGCGCGCATACTCGTTGAATGCATCGCCGTCGCGGATATAGCGCTTGATCTCCTCGCCCTTCGCGACGAACGCCGGATCGTGCTTCAGCCGCTCGGTCAGTCGCGCGACCGTCCGGTCGAAGCGCTGCCGCAGCTCGTGCTCGGGGTCGGCCGCCACGCCTTCGAGCACGCGGCTCACCGCGCTCGCGAGCATCCGCGCGCCGTTCTCGCCGAACCATTGCGTCGGCATGATCTTCTCGACCTTCGGGTATTGCGTCTTCAGCCATTCGACGATGAAGCCCGCGATCACCTCGCGGTTCTCCTCCTTGTCGAGCACGTCCACCACCTGTTCGATCGCGTCGTCGAGCAGCGCCTGGTGGCGGCCGTCCTTCGTCAGCGTATCGAGGATCGCGCCGGCCGACTGCGACAGGTCGACCCGGTCGAGCACCGCGCGGAACGCGTCGTGCACGAACGACTGGATCCGCGCGTCGTCGGTCATGTCGAGCGCGAAACTCATCAGCCTCGTCACGTAGCCGCCGAGCGCATCGGTGTTCGCCGGCTCGCCGAGCCACGCACCGAGTTTCCGCGCGGGATCGTGCTGGCGGATCTGCGCGGCGAGCGCGTCGGGGCCGAGGAACTTCTCGCGCACGAACACCGCGAGATTGTCGGCGATCTTGTCCTTGTTCTTCGGAATGATCTCGGTATGGCGCGACACGAACGGAATCGGCACGCGGCGGAACAGCGCGACGACCGCGAACCAGTCGGCGAGCGCGCCGACCATCGCGGCTTCGGCCACGGCCTTGAAGCCGTCGACCCACGGGCCGCGCGGCAGCAGGATCGTCGTGACGAACACCGCGACGGCGGCCAGCAGCAGCCACAGCGCGCGGCGCTTGCTGCGTTTCAGTTCGAGGGCTTTGTCTGGCGTCATGGCGGACCGGCGGATCGGCGGATCGGCGATGCCGCTAATATCCCCGATTTCGCCGCAACCGACAAACGCGCGGGCCGCGCAGGCGCATGCGGTGCACGCACACCGCGCGCGCCGCCGTTACAGGAATGTCTTCAGGTTCACCGCCGGATCGGCCAGCTTCGCCGGGTCGGGCACCGCCCCTGCCGCGATCAGCCGGCGCGATGCGCCGATGTCGCGCCCGAGGTTCGCCGCGGCCACCGCGACGATCCTGCCGTCGTCGCCAAGCCCGAACACCGTGAACGGCCCGCTCGCCGGATCGCCGCGCACGACGATCGTGCGTTCGCCGCCGAACAGCCCGAGCATCTGCAGGTTGCAGTCGTACTGATCGGACCACAGCCACGGCAGCTCCCCATAGGTTTCGTCGGCGCCGAGCAGGTTCGCCGCCGCGACGGCCGGCTGGTTTTCGGCCACCTGCCATGACTCGATCCGCACGTGGCGCCCCAGCAGCGGATTGAAGTGCATCGTCACCTCGCCCGCCGCGAAGATCGCCGGATCGGCCGTACGGCAGCCCGCGTCGACGCGTATCCCGTTGTCGACGTCGAGCCCGGCCGCCTGCGCAAGCTCGACGTTCGGTACCACGCCGATGCCGACCACGACGATATCGGCCGGCACGTCGCCGCGATCGGTCTCGACGATCGCGCCGCCGCCCGGCGCGCGGCGGATCGCACGCGGCAGCGTCGCCATCCGGAACGCCACGCCACGCGCGTCGTGCAACCGACGCGCATACGCACCGACCACCTCCGGCAGCGCGCGCTGCAGCAAGCGCGGCGCCGGATCGATCACCGTCACGTCGCAGCCGAGCTGGCGTGCCGCCGCCGCGACCTCGAGGCCGATGAAACCGCCGCCGAGCACCGCCACGCGGCGGCCCGGCGCCAGTCGCGCACGCAACGCACGCGCATCGTCGACCGTACGGACGTAGTGCGGCACGACGCCTTCGTCGACCGCCCCGCCGAACGTGCGCACGCGCGACCCCGTCGCGAGCACGAGCCGCGCGTACGGCAGCGTCGTGCCGTCGTCGAGCCGTACGCGCCGCGCATCACGCTCGATCGCGTCGACGCGCGTGCCGAGCCGCAGCTCGATGCGCTGCGCGTCGTACCACGCCGCGTCGCGCACGAACGCACGCTGCTCGCCGCCGTCCGTCAGCAGCGCATCCTTCGACAGCGCCGGCCGGTCGTACGGCAGCGCGCGCTCCGCGCCGATCATCACGATGCGCGCCGCCGCATCGCGCTCGCGCAGCGCTTCAGCCGTGCGCCGCGCCGCATGGCCGGCGCCGACGATCACGAACGGATCAGCCGACATTGACTTCCACCTGCCCGTCGACGATCCGGATCGGATAGGTCCGTACCGGCTCGGTGATCGGCGCGCATTTCGGCGCACCGGTGCGGATGTCGATCAGCCCCTGGTGCAGCGGGCACTCGACGCAGCCGTCCTCCACGTAACCCTCGGACAGCCGCGCATGGCCGTGCGTGCAGAGGTCGTGCATCGCGAACAGTTCGTCGCCGATCCGGAACACGGCGATCGGCTTCTGGCCGGCGACGCGCGCCGCCGGTTCGTCTTCGGAGAATTCGTCGAAAGCGCCGAGCGGATGCCACTCGGCCAGCGTTGCTTCGGTCATGTCGTTTCCTTGCTTCGTCAGATCGGCGTCGCGAGCAGCGTCTGCACGCGCGACGTGTCGTAGATCACCCGCTTGGTCTTGTAGCGCAGCCCGTCGGGCGTGCGCACGACCGTGTCGTAGTACTTGCCGGCCTGGTACACGTTCGACTCGCCGTTGCTGCGCGTCTGCACGACGACGTAGTTGCTCTCGGTGTCGATCTCGCCGTCGCGTTCCGCGACGATCGTCAGGCCCGACGTCATGTGCCGGTACGTGTGCTCCTCGTAGATGTTCGCGTGCCGCAGCGACACCACGCGATCGCGCAGCATCCGCTGGTTCGTGCAATGGACGATCCCGACCGGCAGCCCGAGATCGGCGTTCTCCTTCGGCACGATCTCGTACGTGCAGTCCTCGGTGAACATCTCCGGCCAGTGTTCGAGCCGGTCGTTGTCGAGGTGCCCGATATAGCGGTTCTGGAGCATGTAAATCTCGAACCAGGTCTTCATGTCTTCCGTCATTTTTCGCTCCCGCCTCAATAGCCCATCAGCTTCTGGTAGCCGACCCAGAACTTGCGGATCAGGCTTTCGGTGATCACCGTGTCCTGCTGGTCCGGATTGCCGCGCGACATCTCGATCACCGACGTCGCATCGGCATCGCGTATCGTGCCGCGCTGCACGAGTTCGGTCGCTTCGGTGTCTTCCATCGAGATGTAGCCGGCCGGCCCGACGAGGTTCGCCTGCTTGATGCGCAATGCGCGCAGCTCGGGCGTGTCGTCCGCGTACCCGAAGAAGTGGAAGATCAGCTCGAAGTTGTCGGGACCCTTCGGCAGGATCTGCCGCGCGACCAGCGTGTTGTGGATCTGCTGGATCACGAGCTGCGGGAAGATCGGCTGGATATGGTTGGTGCAGTCCTCGTCGTATTCCGACACGAGATCGAGGATCGATTCGTCCTCGAGATGGAAACCCTCGTCGAACGACCGGATGTTCTGCTGCTTGTACGCGGCCGACGTGTCGTCGTTCGTCTTCGTCACGGTGATGATGCTGTGCAGCCCGTGGTTCGCGTCCGGAATCGAACGCGCCTTCATCCCGACGCGGAAGATGTTGAAGGTCGTATGGAACAGGTGCAGCATGCTCGCGTGATACGGGTCCTTCACGTTCTCCATGTACAGCTTCCAGTTCGACTTCGAATACTGGCGCGTGCAGCCGAGATACTCGATCGGCTTGTGGAAGATCCGGTCGATCCACGGGCGCATCTGCTCGCCGAGATACTCGGGCAGCGGCGCGACGGCGTCGCTGAAGGTCGCGAACACGAGCCCGCGATAGCTGTCGACGCGCAGCTTGCGCAGCCCGTGCTGCTTCGGGTCGAAGTCGGCCGGCATCCCGGTCATCCCCTTCTGGCCGCGCCGGAACGGCACGCCGAGCAGGTTGCCCTGGCTGTCGAAGCTCCACTGGTGATACACGCACGTGTGCGAACTCGCGTTGCCGCGCGACTTGCGGCACACCTGCGCGCCGCGATGCGCGCAGCGGTTCACCCACGCCGAGAGCGTGCCGTCCTCGGCGCGCGTGACGACCACCGGCGTGTCGCCGACGAACGTGCTCTTGAAGTCGCCGGCCTTCGGGATTTCCGCTTCGAGCGCGACGAAGTTCCATGTCGGCCCGCGGAAGATGCGCTCCTGCTCGCGATCGTAGACCGCACGCGAGCTGAACACCTTGTACGGCACGCGCGAGCCGTCGTCGTGCGGAAAGGTCACATCGGATGCGTCGCCGCGCTCGGCGAAAACGACGGGCGATTCTGTCTGCTCCATGTCGGACTCCTTGTCGATCGATTTCGTTGAATGCATGGAGCCGATTTTTGAAAAGCTAATATTCGTCGTCTATCCGGAAAGTGCGATTGCGGCGGCGCAATATCCACTTTCGGCGGATTTCTGCGCTAGCATGACGGCACACGCGACCCGGCGCACGATCGCGACCCATTCGTCGGATCGAAGCGCGCGTCGCCCATACCAAGGCTGAGGCCCATGTCCCCAACGTCGTTCGAGCCGTCCGCGCTGCGCGCGCACCGGCTGTTCGAATCCCGCGATCTCGACGAGACGCGCGAGCGCATCTCGCGCGTGATGCAGCCGCATGCACTGCTGCCGAACGGCCGCGTGCACGGGGCGTCGCACATGGATTTCGTCAAGCTGGGCGGGCTCGGGATCGGCACGATCGCATTCGGCGACGCGATGCGCGTGCAGGTCGACGCGGTCGACGGCTATTACCTGCTGATGTTCTGCCTGTCCGGCCAGGCCGAGGTGCGCGCGATGGGGCGGCAGCTCGGCGTCGACGGCCAGACCGGCGTGCTGTGCGCGCCCGGCGAGCGCTTCGACGCGGTGCTGTCGGCCGATTGCGAGCAGTTCGTGCTGCGCATCGACGCGGCGACCGTCGGCGCGCTGACCGGCGACCCGCGTGCGACGCTCGACCCCGTGCTGCACATCAGCGACGCCGCGCTTTCCGCGTGGCGCCAGCAACTGATGCTTGTCGCGCGGTCGCCCGAACTGCTCGAGCGCGCGAACGCGAACCCGCGTGTCGCGTCGCAGCTCGAGCATTTGCTGATTGACCTGCTGATCGAAGGCCATCCGCCGTCGGTGCTGCGCGCGACGCACCGCGACCCCGCGCCGGGCTTCGTGCGGCGCGCGCAGGAGTTCGTGAACGCGCACTATGCGCAGCCGCTGCAGCTCGCCGATATCGTCCAGGCCGCCAACGTGCCCGAACGGACGCTGCGCGACGCTTTCCTGCAGTTCCGCGGCATGAGCCCGATGCAATACCTGCG
This sequence comes from Burkholderia sp. YHN3-13, assembly GCF_055810675.1. NCBI lineage: Bacteria > Pseudomonadati > Pseudomonadota > Betaproteobacteria > Burkholderiales > Burkholderiaceae > Burkholderia > Burkholderia sp. YHN3-13. Next base: position 541,433 of record NZ_JBVVNQ010000001.1, read on the forward strand.
CGCGACGCGGCTCGACCATGCGCGCGAGCTGCTGCGCGGCGCGGCGGCCGGCCGGCGGATCGCCGAAGTCGCGCTCGATTGCGGGTTTACGCACCTCGGACGCTTCGCGATCGCGTATCGGGAAAAGTTCGGCGAATCGCCGTCGGAGACGCTCGACGCGAAGCGGTAGCCGCGACCGCCAGGCTGGCCGGCCGGCTTTCGCGCGAGCCGCAACGGCATCGCGCCGCACCGCCCTGGCCCCATTCGGCGGCGTCCGCCCAAACAGACCGTTAGTTGCGATTCATCGCACCCACGGCGGTCATTGCGCCGCCGGCGCGATCATCTCCCGCGCAATCGCGCAGAACGCCGCCGTGGCCGCGCTTTCGCCGTGCAGCCGGCGACTCATGATGATCGGCGACGTCGCGGCCGGCTCCGGCAGCCGCCGGTAGACGACGCCCCGCACGCGCACGCCCTCCACACTCTCCGGCACCAGCGACACGCCGACCTGCGCGGCGACGAGCCCAAGCGCCGTCTGCAACTCGCGTACCTCGTGAACGGCCGCCGGCACGACCGCGCCGTCGCGCAGCGCGGACAGCTGCTGATCGGCGAAGCTCGGCCGCGGCGTGCTCGGGTAGACGATCATCGTCTCGTTCGCGATATCCGCGAGCGTCAGCGGCCGGGCCGGATCGGCGAGCGGATGCCCGACCGGCAGCGCCGCGATCAGCTTTTCCTCGATCAGCGCCTCGCGCACCAGCTGGTCGTCGTCGAAGCGCAGGCGGCCGAACCCGACGTCGATCCGCCCGCCCTTCAGCGCGCCGAGCTGTTCGAGCGTGAACATCTCGATCAGCGACAGCTCGACGTCCGGCTGCGCCTCGCGAAACGCGCGGATCACGTCCGGCAGCGCGCCGTACAGCGTCGACGGCACGAAGCCGATCACGATCCGCTCCGACAGCTGCGCAAGCCGCCGCGTCAGCGGGCCGAGTTCGTCGGCCTGGTCGACGAGGCGCTTCGCCTGCGCATAGAACACGCGCCCCGCATCGGTCAGCTTCAGCGGCCGCGCGCCGCGCTCGAACAGCGGCAATCCGATTTCGTCCTCGATCGCCTGGAGCTGGCGGCTCAGCGGCGGCTGCGTCATGTGCAGCCGCTCCGCCGCCCGCGTGATGTTCATTTCCTCGGCGACGGCGATGAAGTAGCGGAGCTGACGCAATTCCATTTCATGCCTCAAAGGTATGGAAGTAGTCGGAAAGAGTGTTGGACGACGCGGGGCGGGAATTCCTACCATGTGCACCAACAGGAGGAATCGCATGATAGCAACTGCCGCCACCATCGAACGCATCGACACGCTGCTCGTCGACGTGCCGACGATCCGGCCCCACAAACTGTCGGTCGCGACGATGAATTGCCAGACCCTCGTGCTGGTCCGGGTTCGATGCACGGACGGTATCGAAGGCGTCGGCGAGGCGACGACCATCGGCGGCCTCGCCTACGGCGAGGAGAGCCCCGAAAGCATCAAGGTCAACATCGACACCTACTTCGCGCCGCTGCTGCAGGGCATGGACGCGACACGCCCCGGCGCCGCGCTGGCGCGTGCGCGCAAGCTGTTCCAGGGCAACCGTTTCGCGAAGTGCGCGATCGAAACCGCGCTGTTCGACGCGCAGGCGCGGCGCCTCGGCGTGCCGCTGTCCGAGCTGTTCGGCGGCCGCCGGACCGATGCGGTCGATGTCGCCTGGACGCTCGCGAGCGGCGACACGCAGCGCGACATCGCGGAGGCCGAAGCGATGCTCGACGCGCGCCGCCATCGTGCGTTCAAGCTGAAGATCGGCTCGAACGCGGTTGCCGACGACGTGGCGCACGTGGTCGCGATCAAGCGTGCGCTCGGCGAGCGCGGCGACGTGCGCGTCGACGTGAACCAGGCCTGGAGCGAAACCGATGCGATCTGGGCCGGCGCGCGGCTGGCCGAAGCCGGCGTGAGCCTCGTCGAGCAGCCGATCGCCGCGACCAACCGCGCGGGGCTCAAACGCCTCACGCAGCTGGCGCAGGTGCCGATCATGGCCGACGAGGCGCTGCACGGCCCGGTCGACGCGTTCGCGCTCGCGCAGGACCGCGCGGCCGACGTGTTCGCGGTGAAGATCGCGCAGTCGGGCGGCCTGCAGGGCGCGGCGAGCGTCGCGTCGATCGCCGCGGCGGCCGGCATCGAGCTGTACGGCGGCACGATGCTCGAAGGCGCGGCCGGCACGATGGCGTCCGCGCAGCTGTTCAGCACGTTCGATTCGCTGAAATGGGGCACCGAACTGTTCGGCCCGCTGCTGCTCACCGAGGAAATCCTCGTCGAGCCGCTGCGCTATCAGGATTTCAAGCTGCATCTGCCGGCCGCGCCCGGCCTCGGCATCACCTTCGACTGGGCCCGCATCGAACGGATGCGACGCGACGCCCGCTGATCCCCACACGACAACCGAAACCGGAGACACAGATGAACAAGCAAGCCATCGACGCACTGCTGAAGACCTTCGACGACGCCGCCGAGAAACCCGGCAACCCGCGCGTGCGCGCGATCGTCAACCGGATCGTGAAGGATATCTGCTACACGATCGAGGACTTCGACGTGCAGCCGAGCGAGTTCTGGACCGCGCTGAACTACCTGAACGAAGCCGGCCGCGAATTCGGGCTGATCGCCGCGGGCCTCGGCCTCGAGCGCTTCCTCGACGTGCGGATGGACGAGGCCGAGGAAAAGGCCGGCATCCAGGGCGGCACGCCGCGCACGATCGAAGGGCCGCTGTACGTCGCCGGTGCGCCGGAATCGGTCGGCCACGCGCGTCTCGACGACGGCACCGATCCGGGCCAGACGCTGATCATGCGCGGCCGGGTACTCGGCGAGAACGGCGCGCCGCTCGCGAACGCGCTCGTCGAGGTGTGGCACGCGAACCATCAGGGCAACTACTCGTACTTCGATCAGTCGCAGCCCGCGTTCAACCTGCGCCGCTCGATCCGGACCGACGCCGACGGCCGCTACAGCTTCCGCAGCGTGCTGCCGGTCGGCTACAGCGTGCCGCCGGGCAGCAAGACCGAGCAGTTGCTCGACCAGCTCGGCCGCCACGGCCACCGTCCGGCGCACATTCACTTCTTCGTTTCGGCCGACGGTTATCGTAAGCTGACGACGCAGATCAACATCGACGGCGATCCGCATCTGTGGGACGACTTCGCGTTCGCGACGCGCGACGGGCTGATCCCGCCGGTCAAGCAGGCCGAAGGCGCGGAAGGCAAGCCGTATGGCGTCGACGGGCAGTTCGCGCTGATCGACTTCGATTTCTCGCTGCTCAAGGACAAGCAGCACGTGCCGGGCAGCGAAGTCGAGCGCGCACGCGCACAGGCCTGAGCGCGCGCCGCGTTCGACGCATCGATCATTCAAGGAGTGCAGGATGCTGTTTCATGTGGAAATGACCGTTCGCCTGCCGGCGGACATGGATCCGGTCAAGGCGGCCACGCTGAAGGCGGAAGAAAAGGCGATGTGCCAGCGGTTGATGAACGAAGGCGTCTGGCGGCATCTGTGGCGGATCGCCGGGCAGTACGCGAACGTCAGCATCTTCGACGTCGAAAGCGTGCAGCAGCTGCATGACCTGCTGAGCCAGTTGCCGCTGTTCCCGTACATGGAGATGGACGTGCGGGCGCTGTGCCGGCACCCTTCGTCGATCCGGGACGACGATCGCTGAGCCACGATGAATCGCGGCCGTGCCCCACGGCCGCGCGATGTACGACACGAGCGGCCGGCGAAGTCTCGCGGGCCGCTCGTGTCGCTTTGCGTTTGGGAACGGTCGTCCGTGTCGCCGCGCACGCGGTGCGCGGCAGCCGTCATGCGGCCAGATGAACCGCGAATCCCGCCTGCCCCGGCGCGATGTCGTCCTTCAGCGTCAGCGCCGGAATCGCGTATTCCCCCGCGTTCTGCCGACGGAACGGAATCGGCGGCGTGGTCCACAGATCGTCGAGACGCCGGCCGAGCGCCGCGCGCGTTTCGTCGAAGCGCGCGTCGTTCATCTTCCCCGTCCGGTAGATCACGAACGGCGGCAGCACGTCGAACCCCGGGTAATACAGCACGCCGTGATGGATCGGGAACAACACGTCGTCGATCGGCCCGTTGATGCCGCGCGGGCTGTAGTGCGACTCCCACCCGCCCGTCGTGACGACCACCATCGCCCGCTTGCCGGTCATCCTGCCTTCGCCGTAGCGATCGCCCCAGTGCGTATCGGAATGCTCGCCGACCCCGTACGCAAAGCCGTATGCATACACGCGCTCGAACCAGCCCTTCATGATCGCCGGCATCGAGAACCACCACAGCGGAAACTGCAGGATCACCGCGTCGGCCCACTTCAGCTTCTCCTGCTCGCGTGCGATGTCGTCGCTTTGCGTGCCCGCCGCGAACGCGCGCTTCGAATCGAGCGACGGATCGAAACGCGCGCCGGGCGCATGGTCGGTCACGTCGTTCGCATCGAATATCGCCTTCCAGTTCATCGCGTACAGGTCGCTCACCTGCACCGCGTGGCCGGCCGCCTCGAGATGCCCGACGGCAAAGTCGCGCAACGCGCCGTTCAGAGACCGCGGTTCGGGATGGGCATACACGATCAGCACATTCATGTTCGTCACTCCGTCGATTGAATGACTGCAGGATGCGCCTGCCGAAGGTATATTTGAAATGAATTCATGATATTCCAGGTATAGCCATGGACAATCTCAGACGGCTCGATCTGAACCTGCTCGTCACGCTGGACGTGCTGCTGGCCGAGCACAACGTCACGCGCGCGGCCGGGAAGCTGAACATGTCGCAGCCGTCGGTCAGCGTGCAGCTGCAGAAGCTGCGCGACCTGTTCGGCGATCCGCTGCTGCTGCCGGGGCCGCGCGGGATGCGGCCGACCGCGCGTGCGGAAGCGCTGCGCGAGCCGTTGCGCGATGCGCTCGAAGCGATCGAGCGCGCGGTGGTGCCGGCCACGCCGTTCGATCCCGCGACCGCGACGAACACGTGGCGCGTGGCCGCGACCGACTACGGCGAATCGACGATCGTGCTGCCCGCGCTGAATACGCTGCGCTCGGCCGCGCCCGGTACGCGGCTCGCCGTGGTCGAACTCGTACCGCCGCGCATCGAGCAGGATACCGAACGAAACGGCATCGACCTCGTGTTCCATACGAGCGACGGGTCGCCGGCCGGCATGCGGCGCCTGCCGCTGTTCGTCGAACGCTACGTGCTCATCGGCCGCGCCGGGCATCCGAAGCTGAAGCGGCGCCCGACGCTCGCGCAGTTCGGCACGCTCGAACACGTGATCGTGTCGCCCGACGGCGGCGGCTTCTTCGGCGTGACGGACGAAGTGCTCGCGAGGGTCGGCGCCACGCGGCGCGTCGTGCTGTCGGTGCCGCACTTCCTGTTCGTGATGTCGGCCGTCGCGAGCACCGATCTCGTCGCGATGCTGCCCGAGCGGCTAGTGCGCGACGTGCCCGCGTTGCGCGTGGTGGACGCACCGGTCGAGGTGCCCGGCTATGAAATGTCGATGCTGTGGCATGAACGCGTGCATCGCGACCCGGCGCATCGGTGGCTGCGGGAGACGATCGCGGCGGCGGTCTGAACCGGCCCGGTTGCCGGACGACTGCCGCCTGCTGTCATCGGGGGCTTGAAAGTGCGTCGATCACTGTATATATTTACAGTGTTTCTGCGTCATTTGACCCGAATTCCGTCACCCGAGACGGTCTTTAGTGAGGCGACCATGTTCCAGTCATCCGCATTCGATCCCGAGCAACCCGGCTTCAATCCCGTCCACTTCGAGCGCGCCGCGCGGCAGGCGGTCGTCGATCTTCAGCGTGTCGTCGGCGGCCCCGCGCAGCGGGCGCTCGGCTTGCGGCGCCGCAGCCATCCGGCCGCCGTCCGCACGATGAGCTGGCAGGCGCTGCTGAATGTCGAGGAGCTGGCGTTCTCGAACACCGGCTTCCTGAACCGCAACGATCCGGCCGTCGTCGATGCCTTCATCCGGCTGCGCGACAGCCGGATGGTCGCCGCGGACATCGAGGAAGCCGTCGACTGGAAACGCGACGACGACGATCTGCCCGCCGTCTACCTGATCGTCAAGGCGATGCTGGAAGCGGAAGAGCGCGAGGCGCAACGCGTCGAGATGGAGTGACCGCCGCGACGCGCGGCCGTCCCGTTACAGCCGCGCCGCGAGCCGCGCGCCCTGATCGATCGCACGCTTCGCATCGAGTTCGGCGGCCAGCTCCGCGCCGCCGATCAGGTGCACCGGGCGCCCGGCCGCCTGCAACGGCGCGAGCAGCGCGCGCTGCGGCTCCTGCCCCGTGCAGAGCACGATCGTGTCGGCTTCGATCAGCTCGTGATCGGTGCGCTGCTCGCCGTACGACACGTGCAGCCCGCGCGCGTCGATCAATTCGTAGTTCACGCCGCCCACCATCTTCACCTGCTTCATCTTCAGCGTCGCGCGGTGAATCCAGCCGGTCGTCTTGCCGAGCCCCTTGCCGAGCGGCGCGGCCTTGCGCTGCAGCAGCGTCACTTCACGCGCGGGCGCCGGGACCTGCGCGCGCGTCACGCCGCCGCGCGTCGCGGCGGGGTCGGTCACGCCCCACTCGGCCTTCCACGCCGGCAGATCGAGCGCCGGCGATTCGCCGTCCTGCACCAGGTATTCGGCCACGTCGAAGCCGATCCCGCCCGCGCCGACCACCGCGACGCGCCGCCCGACCGGCCGCTTGCCCGCGAGCACGTCGATATAGCTGAGCACGTTCGGCCCGTCCTGCCCCGGAATCTTCGGGTCGCGCGGCGCGACGCCGGTCGCGAGCACGATCTCGTCGTAGCCGCCCGCGATCAGGTCGCTCGCGTCGACGCGGCGGTTCAGGTGCAGGTTCACGCCGGTCAGCTCGACCTGGCGGCCGAAGTAGCGCAGCGCCTCGTGAAACTCCTCCTTGCCCGGCACCTGCTTCGCCATGTTGAACTGACCGCCGATCTCGGCCGCGCCGTCGAACAGGTCGACGTGATGGCCGCGCTGCGCGAGCACGGTCGAGCATGCGAGCCCGGCCGGCCCGGCGCCCACCACCGCGATGCGCTTCGGCTGCGGTGCGGGCGTGTATTTCAGCTCCGTCTCGTGGCACGCGCGCGGATTCAGCAGGCACGACGCGATCTTGTTCCTGAACGCGTGATCGAGGCACGCCTGGTTGCAGCCGATGCAGGTGTTGATCTCGTCGGCGCGGCCCTGCGCGGCCTTGACGACGAATTCGGCATCGGCGAGCAGCGGGCGCGCCATCGACACCATGTCCGCGCAGCCGTCCGCGAGAATCTGCTCGGCCACTTCGGGCCGGTTGATCCGGTTGGTCGTCACGAGCGGAATGCCGACCTCGCCCTTCATCTTCTTCGTCACCCACGCGAACGCGCCGCGCGGCACCGACGTCGCGATCGTCGGCACACGCGCCTCGTGCCAGCCGATCCCCGTGTTGATGATCGTCGCGCCCGCGCGCTCGACGGCCTTCGCGAGCTGCACGGTTTCGCTCCAGTCGCTGCCGTCCGGAATCAGGTCGAGCATCGACAGCCGGTAGATCAGGATGAAATCGCGGCCGACCGCTTCGCGCGTGCGCTCGATGATCTCGATCGGCAGGCGGATGCGGTTCTCGTACGAACCGCCCCACTGATCGGTGCGCTTGTTCGTGTGCATCGAGATGAACTGGTTGATCAGGTAGCCCTCGGAGCCCATGATCTCGACGCCGTCGTAACCGGCCTCGCGCGCGAGCTTCGCGCAGCGCACGAACGCGCGGATCTGCCGCTCGACGCCGCGCGCGCTCAGCTCGTGCGGCGCGAACGGCGAGATCGGCGACTTGATCTTCGACGGCGCGACCGCGAACGGGTGATAACCGTAGCGGCCCGTATGCAGGATCTGCAGCGCGATCTTGCCGTCCTCCGCATGCACGGCCTCCGTGATCTCGCGGTGCCGCCGCGCGGCGGCCGACGTCATCAGCGTGCCGCCGAACGGCTTGGTCCAGCCGGCCACGTTCGGCGCGAAACCGCCCGTCACGATCAGGCCGACGCCGCCGCGCGCCCGTTCGGCGAAATATTCGGCGAGGCGCGGCAACGTCTTGCGGCTGTCTTCGAGGCCGGTGTGCATCGAGCCCATCAGCACGCGGTTCTTCAGCGTCGTGAAGCCCAGGTCGAGCGGCGCGAGCAGGTGGGGAAAGGAGGTGGTCATGATGGTCGAGCCTATAAGCGATGCTTGCCATCGTAGGCGCGCGCCGCCTTGAGCGTGAGGGGGCAAACAGCCATAATGCTTGTCATTTCCGGCCAAACAGACATGACCTCCGCTCTCGCCAAAGACCGCCTCGGGCTGCGCCGGCCGACGATTCCGGTTGCCTATACGCGCCTGTTGCTGCAGGCGCTGGCCGCGCGCGGCGTCGACCTGGCCGCCGTGCGCGCCGGCACGGGCCTGCGCGACGCCGTGTTGGCCGAACCGGACGCGCGCGTCGCGCCGTCGCAATGGGGGCGGCTGGTGCTCAATGCGATCGAGATCGGCGGGGATCCCGGCATCGGACTCGCGTTCGGGCTGCTGCTGAAGCCGACCGTGCACGGCTTTCTCGGCTACGCGACGCTGACCGCGCGGGACATCCGCGAAGCATTGTCGGTCACGCAGCGCTACTTCCGGATGCGCAACCGCCAGTACCGGCTGACCTATGCGGAAGACGACCGCGGCGCGACGCTCGAACTGCACGGCGTGCAGGCGAGCCCCGTATTGCAGCATCACGTGATGTTCGAATTCGTGCTGACGGGGCTCGCGCAGAACATCTCGCAATGGGCCGGGCGCGCATCGCCGCCGATCGAGCTGCGGTTCGCGTGGCCGGAGCCTGCGTATTTCGCGCGCTATCGCGACCAGTTGCCGCCGGTGGAATTCGGCTGCGCGGCGAACGCGCTATGGATCGCGCGCGACGTGCTCGACTGGCCGCTGCCGCTCGCCGATGAAGTCGCGCACCGGCAGGCGCTCGTGCAGGTCGAGCGCGAGTATGCGCAGGTGCGGCAGGAAGAAGGCGACCTGGTCGGGCGCGTGCGCGCGGAGCTGGCGCGCGCAGCCGGCGACTACCCGGGGCCGGACACGCTCGCCCACGCGTTGCTCGTGTCGACGCGCACGCTGCGGCGCCGGCTGGAGGAAGCCGGGTCGAGCTACCGGCAGTTGCTCGATGAAGCGCGGTTTCGCGACGCGAAGCAGTTGCTCGCGGCGTCGGATCTCGACCTGAAGACGATCGCCGAACGGCTGCAATTCACCGACCCGGCGAACTTCACGCGCGCGTTCCGGCGCTGGGCCGGGCAGACACCGAGCGCGTACCGGGAGGCGGCGGCGGGTGCGGCGCGCGACTGATGCCGGGCCCCGGCACGAGGTGCCGGCCCGCGATTTCATCGGTATGATCAATGCCAAGCCAAAGCGGCGCCACCGGCGCACTCTCCCGCCCCATGTCCAATCACACCACGCTGATCGAGTCGACGATCGACCGTATCGATACGAACCTCGTCCGGGTCGAGGCCAGTATCGCGAAGGTGCCGCTTTACCGGCTCACGATGCAGAACGTCTGCTACTTCATCGGCGCCGGCGATATCGACGCGGCGGCCTTCAGGCAGATCGATCGATTGAAGCCCGGGATGGCCGTGCGTGCGTGCGTCTTCGACGATCGCGGCCGCCACCGGATCGCGTGGCTCAGAAGCGGCGATCTGGCGATCGCGCCTTACGATGCGCTCGGACAAAAGCGCCGCAACCTGTCGCTGCTGGCATGGGCGTCGTGCCTGTTCATGCTGAGCCTGCTGATCGGCGCGGCTGCGTTCAAAGCGGGCTGGGCGCTCGTCATCGCGCTGGCCGTGCTCGTGAGCATCATCAGCCTGCTGGGCACCCTGCTCGCGATCGCCGGCCTGTCCGAACGGGTCTTCCGGCCCCAGCGGCGCGAGGCCCAGGAAAAGTGGCGAGACGAACCCGCCGGATTCAAGGCGGAACGGAGCAACGGATGACCGATCGTGTGATGCAGATCGCGACCGGCGCCGTGACGTCCGTGAGCCAGAATACGATCCGTACGAAAGTCTGGAGCAACAACCTCGGCTGGACCACGCAAGGCATCGAGGAAATCGTGCTGCAGCTCGACACGTTCGACGCACCGCTCACGGTCAGGACGGACAGCGCGCGAAGCCTGTTCATCGGCGCCGGCGACCGGCTGAATGTTGCTCACGTCCGAAGCCCGGATCGCGCCGCCATCTACGGCATTCGCAACGTCACGGACGGTTCGGTGTATCTCGTTCGCACCGCCGAAGTCGCCGGTGCCCGCACCGACATATTCGTGACGATCGCCATTCTGGTCGCCATGGCCTTCGTCACCGGCATCATGTCCGCACTGCAACGCAGCACGGACGGCATGCTCGACATGGTGGCGTGGTTCGGCAGCACCGCGATTGGCCTCTTCGTGCTGAGTACGATCCTGCGCACCATGTTCGGCGTGATCGCGTGGCCGGAAATCCGGCGGCTCACGCAGCCCGGCGGCAAACGCGAGATGAATGCCGCCCGGCACGCGCTGTCGCTCACGCATGACGATACGCCGAACATCCGCTTTCTCTGACACGATACGCGCACGACGCGTCAGCCCCCGACGACGATCCGCGCGCCCCCTTCCCCCTCGCCCGCCTCGATCCGCACCTCCCCGGTCGCGGCGGCGATCGCGTCGTACACGTCGTCGCTCACGCACACCACCGGCACCGCGATCGCATACAGTTCGGCCGCCACGATCGCGCCGATCGAGAGGATCAAGTCACGCTCCTTCAGCACGATCCCGACCGGCCCCGTGCCGTTGCGCACGGCTTCCGCGAGCACGCTGCTGCTCGAACTCGAACCCTTCGCATGCGGCATCACCATCACCTTGCCGGCGAGGCTCGCGCCGGCCTGCGGATGGCCGCGATCGACGATCCTGCCCGCGCCCGAGTCGTAGCCGCCCCAGAAGCTGAGCGGCTTGTCGAGCACGAACGGGCGCGCGCACGCGCTGCCCGGCACGAGCGTGTCGCCCGTCAGACCCTTGCCCACGGCTTCAGTCATCGAATCGCACCTTTCCTTCGTACGCCGAGCGCACGCATTCGCGCATGCTGCCGTACGCGACCGTCACGCCGATGTTCGCGGGCGCATACGACGCCCATTTCCCCGAATTGGTCATCACGAGCCCCGACATCTGCTTCATCACGGGCGTGATGTACGTGCAGGTATCGACGACGATCTGGATGCCGCGCGCGGCGAACTTGCGCGCGAGGCCGGCCTCCTCCAGCTCCCACAGGATGAAGCGGCTCGTGTTCACGTAGAAATCGCACGCCGGCTTGCCGTCGAACGCGTCGAGCAACGTGTCGAGCGTGCGGAATTCGGCCAGCGAGAAATGCGGCGTGCCGAGCGCGACCGCGACGAGGGGATCGCCGGCCGCGCCGTGGTTCAGCGTGCGGCGAATCGCGTCGAGATCGGCCATCGCGACGTCGACCGTGCGTTGCGCCGCTTGCCCGTGCAATGCGACGTCGAGCGTCGGCGCTTCCGGCGTGATGCCCACCGCATGAAACAGCGCGACCGCACCGCTCGACGCGGCGGCCGCGCCGAGTGCCTTGAGTTCGTCCTCGGTGGTGTCCGCCGGCAACCCGACGATCGCCGGCACGACCGCGCCCGCGATCCGGCCGATCAGCAGACCCAGCGCGGCAAAGTAGATGTCGCGCGACGGCAGGCCGGTGAAATCCGGCGCGTTGAACACGAGCCGCGCGGCGCGGTTCGCTTCGACATGGAGCCCCGCATACGGTGCGCGCCCGGTGATCGCGGCGGCCAGGTCGAGAAAATCGCCGTACCGGCTCGTGCGCGCGCCGAGCACCGAGTTCGCGAACACGATCGCATTCGATTCGGCCCACGCAATCTGCTCGCCCTTCGCGGGACGATGCTTCAGCTGATACGGCGCGCACGTGAAGCTCGATTCGCAACCGAGCTGCAGATGCGCATCCATCAGGCGCTGCGCGTCGCGCTGGATCGCGCGGTCGCCGTGGTACAGCTCGGGATGGATCAGGTCGAGCGACCCGACGTTCAGCGTGGTGGGCACCGCGACCTTCGTGCCGGTGTCGACGAAATACTCGACGAAATCGAGGCTCGTCCGGCCGTGGTAAAGACAGCCGTCGATGTGGGCGGACGTGATGTCGATCAGGTGCGGCGCGGACATCACGTGCGCGGTACGCACGACGATCCGCATCGCGCGCGCGACGCCGTCGCCGAAATCACCGCGCAACATCGCGTCGTCGCGGTCGCTCAACTGCAGCATCGGTTGCTCCTCGTGACTCGTGCCCGGCAGTGCGCCGGCCCGTGTAATCCGTCAGAGGACTCTACAACTGGAAACCAAAACTGTCCAGATCGAGATCGATCCGGACAGTTTCAAAACCACTTTTCGCCAGAAAAGACCACCAAAGCGACCATTGGCTCGAACTCCGCTCCAGTTCGCCTAGCGTTCCGCCGTCAGGCCGAACAGCTCGTCGCGCAAGGCGTTCGCGCGATCGCGGCCGACCTGCGCCTCGTATTCGTCCTGCGCGGCCTGCCACGCGACCCGCGCGCGTGCGAACGTGCGCTCGCCGAGCTTCGTCAGGTGCAGCACATGCGCGCGCGCATCGTGCTCGGACGCGGTCGTCATGACGAAACCGTCGCGCTGCAGCGGTTTCAGCCCGCGCAGCAGGGTCGTCCGATCCATCACGAGCGTCTCGGCGAGTTCGCTCATCAGCTGGCCGGGCCGGCGCGTGAGATTCGCCATGATCGAGAACTGCGCGGGCGTGACGCCAACCGGGGCCAGATGGCGTTCGTACAGTTGCGTGACGAAGCGCGCCGCCTGACGCAGCGCGAGGCAGTGGCACGCCTGGGCAATCGAGGTGTCGTTCATGCTCCGCAATTTATATGTGCATATGCATAAAGTCAATGTACACTCCGCCGTAACGCGGCCGGCTGCCGGCCCTCGCGTCAAGGAGACGGACATGGACTACATCGACAAGCTGCGGATTTTCCGGTCGGTGGTGGAGATGCGCAGCTTCACGCGCGCCGCCGACATGCACGGTCTCGCGCGGCCGGTCGTGTCGCGCGCGGTCGCGGATCTGGAAGCGCGTTTCGGCAGCCGGCTACTGCACCGGACCACGCGCCAGGTGTCGCTGACCGAAACGGCCGAGCGCATCTACGAACGCTGCGCGGCCGTGCTCGACGAACTCGACGCGCTCGAGGTCGAAGCGCAGACGCAGAACCGCGAACCCGAAGGCCTGCTGCGCCTCGTCGCGCACACGACGGCCGCGCTGAACCGCCTCGTGCCGCTGATCGCCGGCTTCAAGAGCGCGCATCCGAAGGTGCGCCTCGACGTCACGCTGACCGAGCGCCCGGTCGATCTCGTCGGCGAAGGCTACGACATCGGCATCGTCGTGCCGTACATGCTGACGAGCGAATCGACCGTCGTGCGGCTGATCGAGCGCATTCCGGTCGTGATCGTCGCGACGCCCGCGTATCTGCAAGCGCATGCGCGCCCCGAAACGCCGGCCGACCTGGCCGATCATCCGTTCGTGCCGATCTCGCCTTCACTGCGCCGCCCCGCCCTGTCGTTTCGCGTCGACGGCGACCTGCTGACCGTGCCGTTCCGCTTCGACATCTCGTCGAACAGCCCCGTCTTCAACCGCGAAATGGTGATGAACGACTTCGGCATCGGCGTCGTCCCGAAAACGCTCGTCCAGGCCGAACTCGCGTCGGGCGCGCTCGTGCAACTGCTGCCCGACGCCGACCTCGTCGACGCATCCGTCGAGATCAAGCTCGCGTACGCGAACCGCGTGCTGCTGCCCGCGAAGGTGAAAGCGTTCATCGACTACACGGCCGCCTATTGCGACCGCGAAGGCTGGATCGTTCCCGCCGCGGCCTGACCGGGCGCGCGAACGCGCCATGTTGCAGTCGATTGGTACAGCCACGACACCAATCTGATCCCGCCCCGCCCATCGCTTCATGCGACCCCCCGCCCTAACATGTGCACATGCACAAGACCACGCTCACCGACGACGATTGCTTTGCGGTCCGCCAGGCCGCCCGGCGAATCTCGCAGTTCTACGAGCGCTATCTGTCGCGCGCGGGCGTCACGCCGTCGCAGTACAGCATTCTCGCGCTGCTGCGCGACCAGCCCGGCCTCACGATGGCAACCTTGTCGAGCATGCTGGTGATCGAACGCACCGCGCTGCTGCGCGCGCTCAAGCCGCTCGTCGGCGCGGCGCTGGTGACGGGCCGGATCGAGCCGCCGTGTCGCGGCCAGACGTTTGCGCTCACCGCGCACGGCGAAACCAAGGTCGCCGATGCGCACGTGCACTGGCTCGCCGCGCAGGAAGCATTCGAGCGGTGTTTCGGGTCGGCACAGGCGGCCCGCCTCAGAGACGAATTGTTCCGGATCACGCACAACCTGCCGGAACGCTGATCGACGACTTCCCCGACGGACGGCACGCCGTCTTTCGTTTTGATAAGTGCATATACATAGGTGAATCGATGGAAACGACCCAAACCGCTGCCACGTCACGCGAAGCAGCCACAACCGAGCAGCCCGCGAAGCAGCAACGCCGCGTGCCGTGGATGCGGATCGCGGTAGGCGCCGTCGTCGTCGTCGTGGCCGCGGCCGCGCTCGACTGGCTGTTCGTGCTGCGCTTCCAGGAGAGCACCGACGATGCGTACGTCGGCGGCGACGTGACCGTGCTCGCGCCGAAGGTCAGCGGTTTCGTCGACAAGATCCTCGTGACCGACAACCAGCGCGTGAAGGCCGGCGACGTGCTCGTGCAGCTCGACGCACGCGACTACGACGCGAAGCTCGCGCAAGCGAGCGCCGAAGTCGACAGCGCGCGCTCCGCCGTCACCGAACTCGAAGCGAAGCAGCAACTGCAATTCGCGGTGATCGGCCAGCACGCGGCGGACAAGAACGCGTCGTCGGCCGAACTGACGCGTGCCGCATCGGACCGGGTGCGCTACCGCGAACTCGTCAAATCCGACGCCGTATCGAACCAGATCGTCGAGCGCGCCGACGCCGATTACTCGAAAGCCGGCGCGGCCGTCGAACGCAGCGACGCCGCGCTGCTCGCCTCGAAGCGGCAGCTCGACGTGCTCGGCGCGCAGCTCGCCGATGCACGGGCCCGCGTGAACACCGCGCTGGCCGCGCAGCGCGTCGCGGCGCTCAACGTCGAATACACGACGATCCGCTCGCCCGTCGACGGCTACGTCGGCAACCGCACGGGCCGTGTCGGCATGCTCGCGAACGTCGGCGTGCCGCTGCTGACCGTCGTGCCGGCTTCCGGACTGTGGGTCGATGCGAACTTCAAGGAAGACCAGCTGCGCAAGATGCGCGCGGGCGATCGCGTCGACGTGTCGCTCGATGCGTCGAGCACGAAACTGCATGGCCGCGTCGACAGCCTCGCGCCCGCGACCGGCGCGACCTTCAGCGTGCTGCCGCCCGAGAACGCGACCGGCAACTTCACGAAGATCGTCCAGCGCGTGCCCGTGCGCGTGCATCTCGATCCGCAACCCGGTATCGATCACGTGCTGCGCCCCGGCCTCTCCGCGGTCGTGACCGTGCACACCGACCACGCGAACTGAGCGGGAGCCGACGATGACCACCGCGTTTTCCGGCGACCCCGCGTCGCAACCGACGAAGCAGCGCGTATTCGCGTTCGCGCTGATGTGCGTCGGCTTCTTCATGGCGACGCTCGACATCCAGATCGTCGCGTCGTCGCTGCGCGACATCGGCGGCGGGCTTTCCGCGAGCCAGGACGAACTGTCGTGGGTGCAGACGGCCTACCTGATCGCCGAGATCATCGTGATCCCGATGTCGGGCTGGCTGTCGAAGGTGATGTCGACGCGCTGGCTGTTCGTTGCGTCGGCCGTCGGCTTCACGATCACCAGCATGCTGTGCGGGCTCGCATGGGACATCAACTCGATGATCCTGTTTCGCGGGCTGCAAGGCGCGCTCGGCGCCGCGATGATCCCGACCGTGTTCACCACCGCGTTCGTGCTGTTCCCCGGCAAGCAGCGGCTGATCGCGTCGACGACCATCGGCGCGCTTGCCTCGCTCGCCCCGGCGATCGGCCCGGTGATCGGCGGCTGGATCACCGACCAATGGTCGTGGCACTGGCTGTTCTACCTGAACCTCGTGCCGGGCATCGCGGTGGCCGTGCTCGTGCCGCGCTACGTGCATATCGACGAGCCCGACCTGAGCCTCATCAAGCGCGGCGACTATCTCGGCATCGTGCTGATGTCCGGCTTTCTCGGCTGCCTCGAATACGTGCTCGAGGAAGGCCCGCGCAAGAACTGGTTCGGGGACGACGTGATCATCATCTGCGCATGGATCTCCGGCATCTGCGGCTTCCTGTTCCTCGTGCATGCGCTGACCGCGAAGGATCCGATCGTCGACCTGCGTGCGCTCGCCGTGCGCAACTTCGGGATCGGCAGCCTGCTGTCGTTCGTGACCGGTATCGGGATCTTCGTGACCGTGTTCCTGACGCCGCTGTTTCTTGCGCAGGTGCGCGCATTCAGCTCGCTGCAGATCGGCATCGCGCTGCTGTCGGTCGGGGCGTTCCAGCTGGTCGCGCTCTGCGCCTATGCGTTCGCCGCGCGCTTCTTCAGCCTGCGCGCGCTGCTCGTGTTCGGGCTGATCTGTTTCGGCCTCGGCTGCTACCTGTACACGCCGATCACGCACGACTGGGGCTGGCGCGAATTGCTGCTGCCGCAAGCGCTGCGCGGCATCGGCCAGCAGTTCAGCGTGCCGCCGATCGTGACGATGGCGCTCGGCTCGCTGCCGCAGTCGCGGCTCAAATCCGCGAGCGGCCTGTTCAACCTGATGCGCAACCTCGGCGGCGCGATCGGCATCGCGGTGAGCGCGACGATGCTCAACGACCGGCTGAATTTTCACTATCTGCGCCTGAACGAGCACGTGAGCGCCGGCGAACCGCAGATCGCGTCGCTGCTCGATCGACAGGCCGCGTACTGGGGCTCCGTCGCAGGCAATACGCTGAATACCGCGCAGGCCGGGCTCGCGAACCTGCATCGGCTGATCTATCGCGAAGCGCTGACGCTCACTTATGCGGATGCGTATTACGCGCTGTCGCTGTGTTTCGTCGTCGCGCTGCTCGCCGTCGTGTTTTCCAAACCCATTACGTTGAACGCGCCGCCGCCGGACGCGCACTGAGGCCAAGGTCATCATCATGAAAAAGCTACTCGTCGCGCTGGCCGTCAGCGCATTCGCCGCCGGGTGCGCGGTGCAGCCCGCGCAGCATCCGGCGCTGTCCGAATCCGTCCAGACGCTCGCGCCCACCGCATGGGATACCGACGTGCCGCGCGCGGACATCGACGCCGCCGGCTGGTGGGCGCAATTCCACGATCCCGTGCTCGATCAACTGATCGCGACCGTGCTCGACGGCAACCTCGATCTGCAGGCCGCGGCCGAACGCGTGAAGCAGGCACAGGCGCTGACCGTGCAGAAACGTGCGGTGCTGCTGCCCGAACTCGACGCGACCGCGCACGCGTCCGACGCGCGGCAGAACACGCCGCCGCCGCTCGGCTACGTGCGGCAGGCAGGTGCCGGGCTCGCGCTGAGCTGGTCGCCCGACGTGTTCGGCGGCGAACGCCTCGACCTGCTCGCCGCGCAAGCGGAACTCGTCGGGCAGAAGCATGCGGAAGACGCGATGCGGCTCGCGCTGGCGGCCGATGCGGCATCCGCGTATGTCGATCTGCGCTGGGCGCAGCAGGAACTGAAGATCCTGCAGGACAACGCGAGGATTCGCCAGCATGCGCTCGAACTCACGCGCAAGCGGCAGGCGTTCGGGTTGTCGACCGAACTCGACGTGACCCGCGCGCAGAACCAGCTCGATGCGCTCGAAGCGCGGATTCCGCCGACGCAGGCGCAGATCTCGCATCAGCTCAACCTGATTGCCGTGTATTCGGGGCGCACGCCGGAAGCGGTCGACCGGCTCGTGCTGGCGCAGGCCGGGGAGATCCCGGCGCCGCCGATCGGGGCGCCGGGGACGCTGCCTTCGCAGGCGTTGTTGCGGCGGCCGGACGTGCTGACCGCCTATGCGCAGGTCGAACGGCGTGCTGCGCAAGTCGGTGTGGCGAAGGCCGAGCGGTATCCGAAGTTTTCGTTGAACCTGACGGATGGGATCCTGGCCGCGTCCTATCTCGGGTTGCCGACGTTGACCGACAACCTGTTCAGCGCGGCGCTGAGTGCGACGAGCCCGATTTTCAATGCGGGGCGGATTACCGCGGATATCTCGCAGAGCGAAAGCCGGATGCGCGAGTCGGAACTCGGGTTGCGGCAGACGATGCTGCAGGCATTGCGGGAAGTCGAGGATGCGCGCGCGAATCTCGTCAGCTCCGACGAGGCGACACGGAAGCTCGGTAGCGCGCTTTCCGCGTCGGACAAGGCGCTCGGATTGGCGAATCAGCTCTACAAGGGCGGTGCGACGGATTTTCTGGATGTGCTGTCGGCGCAGGAGGTGTATCTGCGGGATTCGGATTCGCTCAACCAGGTCAAGCGTGAGCATGCGCTGGCGGCGGTGGCGTTGTATCGGTCGCTGGGGGGTGGGTGGAGCAGGAATGACGCGGCCGGGGAGGTGGAGGCGGTGGCGAAGAACTAGGCGCGATCGCGATACGGTGCCGGCCGCTACATTGGCCGGCGCGCCGTGCATCAGCAGCACGATTCCGGACACTTGATCGACGACAACCCGATCGAATCAACCGCCATCACGCGATTGCGAATTCGCACATGCCACCGCGACGCGGTCATCCCGCATCGGGCCAACGATAACCGATCACTTCGTTCAGCGGATACGCAAGCTCGCGCACCTCTTCCAGCTGATTGCCGCCGAACAGATGCACGTATTCGTCGTCGTGACGCAGATAGAACCCGACATGCCCTTTCCAGCTCGCCGGATCGTCGCGCGTCAGGATCGCGATGCAGCCGTAGACCGGACGCTCCAGCGGCCGGCCCCATTCGAGCCATGAGCGCGCCAGTGCGGAGCCGGTGCCGCGGAATCCCGCGTGCGTCATGCACCAGTTGACGAAGGACGAGCACCAGGAAATCTTGTCGTCGTAGCCGACCAGGTTCGTGTGGTTGTTGTACTCGACGATGCGCGGGTTGATGCTGCCGGGCGGATGGCGGCGGATGCCGAGTTCGGCCAGCGCGACGGCCATCCATGGCGGATGGGCGGCCTCCGGATTGCGCTCAGGATTGGACAGGGTCACGTCGTTCTCGGGCGAGTGTGATGTGCGTGCAATCTTCGCACGAATCCGAAGGTTGGCAGCGCCACTCACCGACGACGTCGAAAAAGGAAAATCCGGCAGCCCGAACCGGGCGCGCGGATGCAATCGGAAGGTAGAGAATCGATCGCACGCGGGGTTCGGGCGCGCGCTGTTGCACGCCCGGATGACTACATGCGCCGGATGTGCGGCACCACGGCGTTGTGGTTAGCCGCGCGTATCGACCCAGTTGCGTGCCCAGTGTGCCGAGTGCCGCAGTGCCTGCGCTTCACTCTCGAAGTAGTCGAGCGAATAGAACCGGTAGCGGCCTTCCGCGGACGCGCTATCGACGCGCTCGAGCAGCAGGTTGGCTGAAAAACTGCCGTCGGGCAGACGATGCGCCGAGGGCTGGACGGCATAGCCGTTATATCGATGATTTTGTATGTTTTGCATTTCTAATTTTAATAATGTTCGACTGCGCGCGTGCCGTGCGATATGTGCACGGATGCGCCGATTCAACGCCATTGCGCGCTGAATCTCAAGCAGTCGGAAAGCGAAAATAAGGCGCTGCGGCCGGAGGGGGAATGAAGTGCAACGAGACGTGTGACGCCGGGTTGGCCGCTGAATGAACAGAAGCAGCCACGAACACGCGCGCCAACTTTAGGAGACCAGGCTCCGTGAGGATGTCGCTGCGACCCGGCGCCCATCGTGGGATGGCCGGGCCCTTCAAACTTTACAGCGGCTTGATGTTGGCCGCTTGCAGACCCTTCGGGCCCTGCTTCGTTTCGAAGCTCACTTTCTGGTTTTCAGCCAGCGTCTTGAAGCCGTCGGCACGAATTTCCGAGAAATGAGCGAACAGGTCGTCGCCGCCGTTGTCCGGCGTGATGAAGCCAAAGCCTTTGCTGTCGTTGAACCACTTGACGATACCGGTATCCATGAAGATTCCTTGAGAAAAAAATAGAGAGATTTGCTCTGTTGAAGAGCGCGTGAAGCGTCAAGGAGGGAGAGGACAACGAATACCGCTGTGGAGAGCGAGCAATTGATGAACAGCAATCGGACTTCTTGGACTTCGATGCACACACTAACCGCCGGGCAGGTGCGCGTCAACAGATAACTTGTAACTGTTTCATCTCGCGATCCGCTTTTCGGGCGAATCGATGTGGCCCCAACCGGCTGCGCGCCTTGGCCGGCCTGGCGCGAATGGCACACGGTCCCCACGCGAATACGCCGATCGGCAACACCCTTCCCGCCGGATGATTTCCGCTCGATCCAACCGTATCATGTCGGTAGCCGCCTCCGATTCCCGCCTGCCATGCGCATCACGCCTCTCCCCCCACTGCAATGCCTCGTCGCGTTCGAAGCCGCCGTGCGGCATGCGAGCTTCACCAAAGCCGCCGCCGAACTGCACCTGACCCAAAGCGCGATCAGCCGCCAGATTCAACAACTCGAGGAATTCCTCGGCCGCTCGCTGTTCGTGCGCGAGCACCGCTCGCTGCGGCTGACGATCGCCGGCGAACAATACGCGGCACAGGTCCACCACCTGCTCACGCAATGCGCGGAAGCCACGCACGACGTGATGAAGCCATACGGCGATCTCGAACTGACGATCGCGTGCTCGTCCGGCGTCGCGGTGCTGTGGCTGACGCCGCGGCTGCCGCACTTTCGCGCCGCGTATCCGAACATCAAGCTGCGCCTGATCGTGCGCGATGCGCTCGCATCGATGTCGCCGGCGGAATTCGACGTCGGCGTCTACTACGTGCGTCAGCAGACGCCGGCCGAATACACCGCGCGCCGGCTGTTCGACGAGGAAGTGTTTCCCGTCTGCGCGCCGGGCTATCTGGCCGGCCGCACGCTGGACGCGGCCGATCTCGCGAACGAAACGCTGCTGCGCCTCGAGGACGGCCAGCGCCAATGGATGTCGTGGTCCGAATGGTTCGACATGAACGACGTCGACCGGCAGAAGGCGCAACCGCAGGACATCACGATCAACTCCTATCCGCAGATCGTGCAGATGACGATTCTCGGCCAGGGCGTGTCGCTCGGCTGGCGCTACATGATCGACGCATGCATCGAAGCGGGCCTGCTCGTGCGCGTGACGGAAGCGTCCGCGAGCCATGGCGGCGGCTATTACGTGATCTCGCCGAACGACCGCGTGCAGAACCAGGCCGCCCGCCTGTTCACGCGCTGGCTGTTCGAACAGGCGGAGCAGCAGACCGCGCCCTGACGCTCCGGGCGCGATGCATGCGTACAGCGCATGCGTGCATGCGAATCTTTCGTTTCAGAAAAAAATCCGGCTGTCCGTAGCATGGGATTCACGCGGGGCAGTCGTCCCGGCTTCTGACAAAGGAAAAGACCATGCAAGGAACGCTTTCCCCGCGCGCCGCGCCTGCCGTCGATGCGGCCGTGCAGCAACGCCGCCGCGCCATCGTCGCGACCGTGATCGGCAACGGCCTCGAATGGTTCGACTTCACCGTCTACAGCTTCTTCGCGGTGATCATCGCGAAGCTGTTCTTCCCGACCGGCAACGAACTGACGTCCGTGCTGCTGACCGTCGCGACGTTCGGCGTCGGCTTCTTCATGCGGCCGGTGGGCGGAATCGTCCTCGGCGTGTATGCGGACAAGGTCGGACGCAAGGCCGCGCTGTCGCTCACGATCCTGCTGATGGCGGCCGGCACGGCGCTCATCGGGATCGCGCCGACCTACGAGCAGGCCGGCATCGCCGCGCCGCTCCTGATCGTCGTCGCGCGGCTGCTGCAAGGTTTCTCGGCCGGCGGCGAGATGGGCGGCGCCACCGCGTTCCTTACCGAATACGCGCCGCCGGAGAAGCGCGCGTATTACTCCAGCTGGATCCAGTCGAGCATCGGCTTCGCGGTGCTGCTCGGCGCGGCGACCGGCACGTTCGTCACGACATCGCTCGACACGCAGGCACTGCACAGCTGGGGCTGGCGGTTGCCGTTCCTGCTCGGAATCATCGTCGGGCCGGTCGGTTACTTCATCCGCAGCCACATCGACGAGACGCCCGCGTTCAGCGCCGTCGAATCGCAGGTGAAGGAAAGCTCGCCGCTGAAGGAGGTGCTGTCCACCTACCCGCGCGAGACGTTCGCGAGTTTCTCGATGGTCATCCTGTGGACCGTCTGCACCTACGTGCTGCTGTTCTACATGCCGACCTATTCCGTGCGCACGCTGCATCTGCCGCAATCGACCGGCTTCGTGGCCGGCATGATCGGCGGGCTGATGATCATGTGCTGCTCGCCGATCGTCGGCCGGCTCGCCGACGTGTGGGGACGGCGCGTGTTCCTGTCCGGCTCGGCGCTCGCGATCCTCGTGCTCGCGTGGCCGATGTTCGCGTGGATCAACCATGCGCCCGGGTTCGCGTCGCTGATCGTGTTCCAGGCCGTGTTCGGCGTGCTGATCGCGACCTATACGGGGCCGATCCTCGCGGCGTTCGCTGAGCTGTTTCCGACCAAGGTGCTGTCGACCGGGCTCTCCGTTGCGTACAACTTCGCGGTGACGATCTTCGGCGGGTTCGCGCCGTTCCTGATCACGTGGCTCATCGCCCGCACGGGCAGCAACATGGCGCCGGCGTTCTACGTGATGCTCGCGGCGGCCGTCAGTTTCGTCGGCACGCGCTTCGTGAAGGATGCGAAGCGTGCGGCCTCCACGACTCGATAAGGATTTTTCCATATGACCATTACCGTGCTGCAAGGCGGCGACGTGCTCGACCTCGAACGAGGCGTGTTGCTCGAACATCATCATGTCGTGATCGAAGGCGAACGGATCGTCGAAATCACCGATCGGCCGGTGGATTTGCCGAATGCGCAGGTGATCGACGTGCGCGGCAAAACCGTGATGCCGGGGTTCATCGATTGCCATGTGCATGTGCTGGCTTCGAATGCGAATCTTGGCGCGAATGCGACGCAGCCGAATATTCTCGCGGCGATCCGGTCGCTGCCGATTCTCGATGCGATGTTGTCGCGCGGGTTTACCAGCGTGCGGGATGCCGGGGGCGCGGACTGGAGTTTGATGCAGGCGGTCGAGACGGGGCTGATTCCGGGGCCGCGGATTTTTCCGTCGGGGAAGGCGTTGTCGCAGACCGGCGGGCATGGGGATTTTCGGCCTCGGGGGGATTTGCTGGAGCCCTGCTCCTGCTGTTTCAGAACGGGGGCGATTGCGCGGGTCGTCGATGGGGTTGAAGGTGTACGGCTTGCCGTGCGTGAGGAGATTCAGAAAGGCGCGACGCAGATCAAGATCATGGCGTCAGGCGGCGTGGCTTCGCCGACCGATCCGATTGCGAACACGCAGTATTCGGAGGACGAGATTCGGGCGATCGTCGACGAGGCCGAGGCCGCGAATACGTATGTGATGGCGCATGCGTATACGGGGCGGGCGATTGCGCGGGCCGTGCGATGCGGCGTGCGGACGATCGAACATGGGAATCTCGTCGATGAAGCGGCCGCGAAGATCATGCATGAGCATGGGGCGTTCGTGGTGCCGACGCTCGTCACTTATGACGCGCTGGCCAAACATGGGGCGGAGTTCGGGATGCCGGCGGATTCCATCGCGAAGGTGGCTTCCGTCCAGCAGAAGGGACGCGAGTCGCTTGAGATTTATGCGAAGGCCGGCGTGAAGATGGGGTTCGGGTCGGACCTGCTTGGCGAGATGCATGCGTTTCAGTCTGGGGAGTTTCGGATTCGCGCGGAGGTGCTTGGGAATCTGGAAGCGCTCAGGTCGGCGACGACGGTGGCGGCGGAGATTGTGAATATGACAGGGCAGCTTGGAGTCGTTGCGGTGGGGGCAATCGCCGACCTCGTCGTGCTGGATGGGAATCCGCTTGAGGATATTGGGGTCGTGGCTGATGAAGGCGCGCGGGTCGAGTATGTGTTGCAGCGGGGGGCGGTTGTGAAGCGGCGTGCCGGCGGGCGTTGATGTGAATTCATGCCGCGACTTCGGCAGGCGCGGTGCGGCCTCACGGACCACGCGGTCGTGACAGTTATCGAAGACGGCAGTGGGTGTGAGTCACGGCGCTTGCGGCAATGGCCGGGCGGCGTCGCCCCGGCCGTCCGTCGTGTTCATGCGGCGCCTGCCTTCCATTCGCCAGAGCCGCATCAAACGGCCCGTGCAGGTGTTATAGCGGCGACGGCCCCCGGCCAGGTTCGTGGTATGGCTGCTCTTGGAGTGCCGGCGCCAGCCATTGTCGACGCCTTATCTGCGTTGCCAGCAAACTCAAAGGCCGGTGGCCCCCTCGGTGCGATCAACACGGTTAGGCGCTACGCTCCTTGCCCTTTGTGTTTCGACTTCCGCCAGAATTCGCTTGCCTACCGCGCCGTAAAAGCGCAGCCCAGTAGAACAACCACGGATACGTAACGTGACCGTGCGTAAAAGGAATATCTTTCTTTGAGATGCGCTGATTGCATCCCAGGGTATGGAAATCGCGGGAAGTCGCAAGTTCAAGGGAAAGCCGGGGCGTATCCACAAGTGTTGAGGATAGAGTTCAACGGCCACGGTGAAGCTCGTCCATTTTGCTCGGCATGAAGCCCAGCGATAGGAGCCATTGGAGACTGGCCTCTCGTTCGGGGCATCCCGCCTCGTCTTGTACCGCTCAAGATCCTTCCAGCCGGACAGCCACCGCACTACCTGGAGTCCGGAACCAAAGAAAACAATTACGACAAAGAAAAATCGGACGGTATCGAGCATATTCCGTGGCGTTAGGACGCACCCGCCATGAATCGCTTCGTCGGGTGCAGGTTGCCGACCACTCGTGCAGTGTTGGGACGAAGGCCCGCTCGGGCGAGAGGTAACCTTTCTTACCGGGAATTCCCGGTCCCACTAATCGTGATCGCCCTCTTTGCAGATCAAGGATACCCAAATCTTGATGGCGTCGAAGGACCGCAACTAGCCGGAAGTCGCCCTACGTCTCCGCGCCCGGGCTCGGCCAGCGGCAGCCGACCCATAGCGGACCGACCGCCCCACCCGATAGCGGCCATTCGGCCAGTGTTTTACCGATTGTGGGCGGTAGCAACCGGCCCGAGCTTCAGGCTACGCTCGGCAACGCAGTCGATCATCGGTACGTAAGCCAACTCCAGTCCACGCCATGTGAGATGGTCAGACGACGATGACGTCTCCTTGGACGCTTGTGATCGCAATGGTCCCAGCGCCAACGACCAGCCTACCCGGCAGGCGCAAAAGGTGTCTTTGCCAGGCACTCGCTGATGAAAGCTGCAAAGGCGCGTGCTTTCGCAGTCGCCTGGCGTCCTGCTGGATAAACAGCCCAAAGATCAAGTGAGGGGAGCGTCCAATCGCACAGAACTGTCTCAACGCGATGGAGATCGATCTCCGGCTGGAACATCCACTCCGTAGAGACAGCCAACCCCATGCCTGCAAAAACAGCCTCACGCACCCCCTCGGCTGCGGTAGTGCTGATCATGTTCTTGAGCGTCACAACTTCCGACTTCGCGCCCTTTCTAAAAGTCCATGTTTCTCCTCCACCGCCTTGCGTATAGATAACGGCAGGAAAATTGGGTAGATCACCTGGCCGTTCAGGCGTGCCATGTCGATCGAGATAGTTGGAAGTCGCGACGACCATGCGCCGGGACGTGGCAATCCGCTTTCCCGTTACGGTCATCGACTTTGGGTCTCCCATCCGCAGCGCAATGTCGATGTTCTCCCCGATCAGATCGACGCTACGGTCGTCGAGAATTGCTTCGACTGTGAGTGCAGGATGCGCCTCAAGAAAAGCGGGTAGCAGCGGCATGACGTGTAGCCGGGCAAACGTCACCGTTGCACTGAAGCGCAAGCGTCCTGTCAGTCCAGTCCCGGCTCCAGTTGCAGCGAGGTCCGCTTCGTTTGCTTCGTCAAGCGCGCGCTTCGCCCGCTCGTAAAAACCCTGGCCTGCTTCAGTCGGCGTTAGCCCCCGTGTCGAGCGTGAGAGAAGTCGTGTTCCCAGTCGTTCTTCAAGCTGTGCAACAGCTTTTGATATTGACGGCTGACCAACCCTGAGTTGCCGAGCAGCTGCCGAAAAGGAACCCGTTTCAATGATGCGCACGAATGCTTCCATGGTCGCGAATCTGTCCACAGATCATTCTCCATTGGAATGAGTGTTATCAAAAATAACAGTCTACTGCTTTCTCGGGGAATAAATTAACTTACTGACTCAGCACATCAACTCGGTGAGTTTTCATGAGCAAGCTTTTCAGCCCAACCGCAATCGGTCCGTACGAGATTGCCCATCGCGTGGTTCTGGCGCCCCTGACAAGAATGCGCTCCGAGGCGGGCGACGTACCCGGAGACTTGATGGTTCATTACTACCGGCAGCGTGCGAGCAAAGGCGGCTTCATGATCGCCGAAGCATCGCCGGTCTCGAAGCGTGGGATTGCCTACGCCGGCGCACCAGGAATCTATGGCGATCATCAGATCGCGGGATGGCGCAGGGTCACAGATGCCGTGCACGCGGCTGGCTCGACCATCTTTCTGCAGCTTTGGCACAGTGGCCGGCAGTCTCACCCCGATATCATCGACGGCGAAACACCGATCGGCCCATCCGCATTACGCGCCGAAGGCGTTGGTTTCTCGAGGAATGGAGAAATCGAATTCGCGATGCCACGTGCGCTCGAACTTGACGAGATACCGGACCTCATTGGTCAATTTCGTCGGGCATCGGAGCGTGCGATGGAAGCAGGGTTCGACGGCGTCGAGCTGCACTCGGCGAACGGCTATCTTGCCGATCAATTCCTGCAGGACGGCAGCAACATCCGAACCGACGCTTACGGTGGAACAAAAGAGAATCGTGCGCGATTTCTGTTGGAAGTCGTGGAAGCAATGACATCCGTCTGGGGCGGAGACAGAACCGCCGTCCGGCTTTCTCCAAGCGGTAAATTCGGTGGAATGTTCGACAGCGATCCGAAAGCGACCTTCTCCTACGTGACGGAAGCGATGAACCGCTTCGGTCTCGCCTATCTTCACGTCATCGAGCCGCGCATCAAGAGCACCGAGGAAATCGAAGACGACGCTCAACCGATCGCCGCAGCCATGCTGCGGGAAATCTTCAGGGGTTCCGTCATGGCAGCCGGTGGTTTCGACCGCGACAGCGCCGAAGCCATCATTGAGTCCGGTGTTGCTGACACAGTCGCCTTCGGACGCTCCTTCCTCGCGAACCCCGATCTTCCGGAACGATTCCGGAGAAACCTTCCGCTCAATGCCTACGACCGCTCGACGTTCTATGGCGGAGATCACCGCGGCTATCTCGACTATCCCTTTTACGCTGATCTGCCGTCCGCGTAATTTTTTATCACTTGAAGAGGTCTTATCATGTCACTGCAAGACAAGCTCGACGCATTCCGTGCCAACTTCGAAGCCGGCGGCCCTCCTTACAATGCGCCGTCACATATTCACGAGCCGATGCATCGCGCCACGCGCGAACTCACCGAGTCCGGCGCAGCTGAAAAGGCGCTGAAGGTTGGAGACAGGGCCCCCACCTTCACCCTGAAGGATGCTGAAGGAACATCGTACTCGTCCACTGATCTCCTCGCACGTGGCCCGCTGATCGTGACGTTCTACCGAGGCGTATGGTGCCCGTACTGCAACTTCGATCTGCAAGCGATTCAGGCCTCGCTCCCGGATCTCGAAAGCCGGGGCGCCCAACTCGTAGCGATTTCACCGCAGACCGCTCCGAACAGTCGCCGTAGCCAGCGGGAGAACCACTTAACGTTCCCCATTCTGTCTGATCCGGGTAATGAAGTAGCAGCGGCATTCGGCATCCGATTCAAGTTGCCAGACTATCTGGCGGACCTCTACAAGACCGTTTTCAAAAACGATCTAGCCGTTGCGAACGGCGAGCCGAGTTGGACGCTGCCGATGCCCGCACGATTCGTCATCGGTCAAGACGGAGTCATCCTGTACGCAGAGGTCAACCCGGACTATACGCGCCGGCCAGATCCCGAAGAGCTTTTGCCCGTGCTTGATCGGGTCAACGAAAGCACTGCGTGAGTGGCGCTTGAGGGGAGTACAAGACCGTGTCCTTGTACTCCCAAAAGACGTCGCGCTACACGCCAAGTATCCACGTAAGTATGTTCCTAGCAGCAATATCACCATCCGGGACGCCGAAATCGTGCAGGGCGGTCAGTGCGATGTTGCTTGTGCCTCGGAGGGCTCTTCCAAATGAATTAACGGCGCCTCGGGCTAGATTGCCTCTCGATACGGGTGCCATTTTCCACAATTCCGGAGACAAGGTCGTCCGACCGCTTGTGGCCGAACGCCGCCGGCCGCCGGCCGCCGCCCTGTGACGCGCGACCGGCGCAGATCGACCCTTCTCTGTCGTTCGCCGCAGGACCTCGACAACGGCGGCTTATGACGGTACAACGGTCATCGCACCTGTCCGGACGTTCGAAGACACGGCTGAGTTAGTCGGGGTCGGGACGACCCCTCGCTTCAACCCGACCACCCCGCCCGCCTGTAATCGCTTGGCGACACTCCGGACACCCGTTTGAACGCGCTGCTAAATGCGCTTTCGGATGCGTAACCTAACCTCGCCGCGAGAATGGCAATCGGCAGTTTCTCGTCGGTTAACGCCTGCTTTGCCATACGCATGCGCCACTGCGTGAGCCACGTGAGCGGAGCCATGCCCGCAACCGACCTGAAATGTACGCAAAACGCCGTGCGCGACATTGCCGATGCGGCCGCAAGCTCATCCAGTCGCCATGCCCGGCCGGGATCGCCATGCATCAACCGTAGCGCGGGCGCAAGCCGTCTGTCGCCGATGGCGCGCAGCCAGCCGTTGGGGATTGCCGTGCTGGTGTCGAGATGGACGCGCAGCATTTCGACGAACATCAACTGCGCAAGGTAGGTCGAAGCAAGGCCGCTGCCCGGCAAACCCGACGCGAATTCCTTGACGAGCTGGGCAAGCAGCCATCGAAGGACGGCCGCCTGCTCGCAGTCCGCGCGGATGTGTATCAGCGATGGCAGGACGTCGACCAGCAGCGCGTCGTTTGAGGGCGCGAGCCTGACGTGTCCGCCGATCTGCGTACAACCATTGCCGTCGCCGATCGTCGCAGTCCGGGTTCGCTCGCCGGAGAACACTGTTGCCGCGTCGACCGGATCCGCGTCCGGGTCGCTTGCGAGGACAAACGCGTGTTCGCCCGTCAGCAGAAAGACGTCGCCTTCGCCGACCGCGACTGGCTCCGTCTGCGCATCAATGCAAAGCCAGCAGTTGCCCTTGACCAGTGCGAAGAACTTGAGCTTTTTCGGCTGCGGAAAGCGGATCGCCCACGTGCCCCCCGCGGAGAAACTACCGGCCACGACGGGCTGGGTACAGAGCAGCCGGAGGATAGCCGAGAGCGGGTCGTCCTCGATATTTGAACTCATGCGACAGTATTCCGAACGTTTGATGATTCATCGTACCGGGATTTGAGCCCACACTGCGTACATCATTGTTCGTCCAGGGAAATACCATGATGACGCCACAAAAGCCACTGGGTTCGGGTTTCGGAGCCGCCACCACCGCCGACGAGGTCATCGCCGGCATCGATCTTGCCGGTAAGACGGCGATCGTGACCGGGGGCTATTCCGGCCTCGGACGCGAAACCGCCCGGGTTTTGCGCGCGGCCGGCGCACGCGTAATTGTTCCCGCGCGCGATCTGCGCCGCGCCAGCGAGGCACTGGCCGGCATCGACGTGGAAATCGCGCCGATGGATTTGCTCGATCCGCCCTCAATCGATGCCTTTGCGGCGGCGTTCCTCGAATCGACTCCAGCGCTGCACATGCTAATCAACAGCGCCGCGATCATGGCCGTGCCGGAATTGACGCGCGACGCGCGCGGGTACGAGTCTCAGTTCGCGACCAACCATCTCGGCCACCTGCAACTCACGATGCGGCTCCTGCCGCCGCTGCGCAAGGCGGAAGGTGCTCGCGTGGTGTCGGTTTCGTCGATTGGGCACCGCTATTCGCCGGTGGTTTTCGACGACCCGCATTTCGAGCGTCGCGCGTACACGCCGTGGGCAGCGTATGGGCAAGCGAAGACCGCCAATATCCTCTTCGCCGTTGCGCTCGATCAGCGCGAAAAGGAGCACGGAATCCGCGCGTTTTCGCTGCACCCGGGAGCTATTGTCGAGACCGGGCTGGGGAAATACATTACGCGCGAGCAACTGATCGCCGCAGGTGTCCTTGATGAACAAGGCAAGCCCGTGCGCGATCCGGCGAGGCAACTCAAAACTGTCGGACAGGGAGCCGCCACCCAGGTCTGGTGTGCAACGAGTCCACAATTGAATGGCATGGGCGGCGTATATTGCGAAAACGTCGACATTGCTCCGGTGATGATGCAGGAACCGGAGAAGATGGATATGTCGGATGCAATGCGACTTACGGGCGTATTACCCTATGCCGTCGACTCTGGATTCGCCGATGACCTATGGGCACTCAGCGAGCGACTTCTCAGCGTCTAGTGGAAGCTGCTACTACTTGCCAGATTCGGCTCTTCGGTTTTTTATGTGGCTGTCTCATCATGACTGGCGACGAACCGTTACTTGTTACGAAGCAGCCATTCGAGCGTCGTCGTCAGCGTGCATGCCTATGGCAGCAGTTGGCCGAAGCGGACAACGGTCCGACAGCCCCGTACCGAAACAGCGCTTCCTATTGAACAATGTCACTCAAGATAAGAATCCGTCGGCGACTTTCGCCACCATCGCGGCAATGACGGCGACAAGCACCACCGCCCTCGCGCCAACCCCTCAATTTGGAAATGCGTTTCATTTCCACAAACACCACCAGATCCCATCCATCTAGCAAAAACGACCACCGTGCGCCACGGCGGTCGTCTCTCAGAAACCCTACTCCAAACCCCAAAATCAACCCCTACTCATCCACCTTAAAAGCCGAAACCAACTTGGTCAATTCCGCCGCCTGCTGCTTCAAACTCTCCGCCGCTGCCGCACTTTCCTCGACCAAAGCCGCATTCTGCTGCGTCATCTGATCGAGCGACTGCACCGCATCCCCGATCTGATCGATCCCGGCACTCTGCTCCAGGCTGGCCTCGGCAATCTCGCTCATCATCGCGCTCACGCCTCGAACCTGCGAGACAACGTCGCTCATCACCTTCCCCGCCTCGCTCACCAGCCGCGACCCGGTATTCACCGTCCCCGCGCTATGCTCGATCAGCGCCTTGATCTCCTTCGCCGCCTGCGCACTGCGCTGCGCCAGATTCCGCACCTCCGAAGCAACAACAGCAAACCCGCGCCCCTGCTCCCCCGCCCGCGCCGCCTCCACCGCGGCATTCAGCGCCAGAATATTCGTCTGAAACGAAATACTGTCGATCATCACGATGATCTCGGAGATACGCTGCGACGCGTTGCTGATCTGCTCCATCGTCGTCACGACCTCGCCCACCACCTGCCCGCCACGCGCCGCCGTATCCGATGCGCCGTTGACCATCTTCGCGGCCGTCGCCGCCGTCTCGGTGTTGTTGCGCACCACGGCCGTGATCTCTTCCATCGACGAAGCCGTCCGCTCCAGGTTGCTCGACTGCCCTTCGGTACGCTCGCTCAGATCCGCATTCCCCGAAGCAATCTGCGCCGACCCGGTCGCAATCGACGCCGACGCCGCGCGAATCCGGTGAACGAGCGTCGACAGCGACGACACGAACCGGTTGAACGCATCCGACAACTGCCCGATCTCGTCCTGGCTCTCGACCGTCATCCGGCGCGTCAAATCGCCCTGACCACTGGCGATCTCCGACAGCAGCGTCGCCGCCCGACGAATCGGCGCGGCAATCGCACGGCCCACCAGCCAGATCACCAGCAGCGCAACCGCGAGGCCCACCACCGCCGCAACCAGCGCCGCGCTGCGAATGGCCCGCGTCACCGGCCCGAGCAATTCAGCCTGCGGTACTTCGACGACCACATACGCATTCAGCTCCGGAACGAACGACGTCGCGATGAAGCGCGCACCGTCGTCGCCGTCGTAACTGAGGTACGCGTACGGCTTGCCGGCGAGCAGCGTCGACGGCGCATCGCCCGGCAGCCCTGGCTGATCCTTCAGGAAATGCTTGCCGTCGATCAGCGACGTATCGCGATGCATCATGAACGCGCCGTCGGGACGCACGAGATACGCGAACCCGGTCTGGCCGATCCGGTAGGCCGAGATGCCCTTCGCAAGCGCATCCACGGACAAGCTCATGCTCGCCGCGCCGATCGGCGCGCCGTCGAGTTCCACGCGGCTGTTGATGAACATCATGTAGCCGCCGACGGTCACCTCGCGATCCATGTTCACGTCGAATGCCTTGCCCGACGACAGGAAACGCGTCAGCCACTGATCCTTGTCGGTCACCTTCCGCTGCAGGCCGGCTTCGTTGTAGTAGTTGCCGCTCTTCACCGACACCCACTGCACGGACGCGGCCTTCTGCTCGTCCTTCACGTTCTTCGCGAGCTGGATCCAGTTGCGCGTGCCGGCGTCGGGTTCGCCGTCGGCTTCCCATTGCAGCAGGAACGCATCGCGCGCGAGAATGCGCGACGCGGCGATCGGGCCGGCCATCTGGCGCTGCACGTCGGCACGAATGCCGTTCACGGCGGTCGGCAACTCTTCACGGACGACGCGATCGCGCACCGCGTTGCCGATCAGACGAACGCTGAGCCCGCTCGAAATCGCGACAAACACGAGCAGGCAACTCGTCATGCTGAGAATCAGCTTGTTCTGAATGGAAAGCTTGCGCCAGAAGTGCATGGGGAACCCTCGGTAACCGCTCGGTCTGAGCCAGTTTGGGTTATCGGCATGCACGCGCGGAATCGCAT
Organism: Burkholderia sp. YHN3-13; assembly: GCF_055810675.1. Lineage (NCBI taxonomy): Bacteria > Pseudomonadati > Pseudomonadota > Betaproteobacteria > Burkholderiales > Burkholderiaceae > Burkholderia > Burkholderia sp. YHN3-13. The sequence continues at coordinate 574,458 of NZ_JBVVNQ010000001.1, forward strand.
CGCTGATTTCAGATATCGACCATGCGAGATTCGTTATGTTGATGTCGGGCGGACATAAGCGTCGACCCATACGCAAGGATCGGATCAGTACGCAACGAAAATCGTGACGCGCCGATTCCTTGCCCTTGATGCGGCGTCGTCCCCCACAACAAGCGGCTGCGTATCGGCCCGCCCGATCGCCGCCAGCCGATGCGGCGCCACACCGCGCTCCGTCAGGTAGCGCACCACACTCCCCGCACGCGCCGACGATAGCTCCCAGTTCGATTCGTATTTGGCGTTGGCAATCGGCACATTGTCCGTGTGGCCTTCGACGAGGATGTCGCCGGTTGCGTGCGCGCTCAGTGCCTGCGCGATCTGGTTCAGCACCGGCGACGAATCGGGCAGCAGGCGCGCATCGCCGACATTGAACAGGATCTTCGCATCGATGCCGATCTCGACGCCGTGCGGCGCCTTCACCAGCGAGATCCCGCCATTCGACTTCAACGAATCGAGCAGCGCGAGCCACGGCGGTGGCGCACGGTCGGGTTTCACGGTGTCGGCAGCACTGGCAGCGCTTCCGGCCTGCCGCGCTAGCGTCTGGAAGCGTGCATCGAGCGCGTTGTATTTCGCGAGCTGCAGCACATACAGCGCAAGAAACAGCACCATCAGCGTCGTGATGAGATCCGCGTACGAAATCAGCCAGCGTCCGGACTGCGCGCCTTCGAGTTCGTCATCGTCGCGATCGGCAGCGGAAGCGCCGTCAGTTCGAGCTGTCATGCGGTCGAGAATCCCGGTTCGTCATATGGCGCTGGCACCTGAACGCGCACACGTCCATCAAGCAAGCGATTCCGCCGCCCGCCCGCGCACATCGCCGGTCAGGCGCGTTTCGATCGTGTGCGGCGACTCCCTGCGCGAAATCGCGAGCAAGCCGTCGAGATACAGCTTGCGGAACCGCATCTCGCTGTCGATCTGCGCGCGCAGCTTGCCGTACAGCGGCAGAAACACGAGGTTTGCAAACGCGAGCCCGTAGAGCGTCGCGACGAACGCCACCGCGATGCCCGGCCCAAGCTGCGCGGGTTCGAGAATATGGCTCGTCACCTGCACGAGCCCGAGCACCGAGCCGAGAATGCCGAACGTTGGCGCATAGCCGCCGGCCTGCTGCCACACGCGCACGGCGGCGAGGCGGCTGCGCTCGTACGCATCGAGTTCGCGCTGCAACGCATCCTCGAGCACGGCGGTCGACACGCCGTTCGCCAGCAGTTCCAGCCCGCGGCGCGCGAACGGATGAATGCCGCTTACGTCCATCGATTCGAACGCGAGCAGCCCGTCGAGCTTCGCGCGGTCGCCCCATTCGAGCAGGTCGGACAGGTTCTTGCGATCGACCTCGCGCGCGCGCACGAACGCGAGCCGCAGCTGCTTCACCGCATCGAAGAAGCGTGCCCACGTGTTCTGGATCATCACCGCGCCGAGCGTGCCGCCGAGCACGATCACGAGCGCCTCGAACTGAAACAGCATCGAGAAATGACCGCCTTCCAGCGCGAAACCGAACACGATCGCCGCGCCGCCGAGCACCACACCGGCCAGGGTCAACAGATCCATACGCCTCCCCGTCTCATGCATCCGACGACGACGTCGACGCCACCGGCGCCACGCCCGCCGCAGGCGCCTTCGCCGCACGCACGGCATCCAGCACGCGCTGCTCGATTTCCTCGACCTCGATCGGGTCGAGCTTGATCTCGCGGCGCATCACCCATGACACCTCGTTGCGCCGCGCCTCGGTCATCACGGAAAACAGCTTGTCGGCCACCGCGCGATCGTCGAGGTTCGCGATCAGCTTCGCGAGATCGTACGTGTCGAACGCGCTGATCACGTCGAACAACGTGCGCTGGTCGACCCACACGAGATCCTCCAGCGCGCGCACGTCGCCGCCGCGCCGCGCGTTGCGCCGCGAGAAGTACGCAACGCCCTTCTGCTCGACGTAACTGAGCACCTTCGATTTGCGGAACGCGAACACTTCGTCGGCGATCTCGCCGTTCGACAGCTTGTTGAGCAGCAGCGTCTTGTCGACGCCGATCAGCGATTCGAGATCGGCCAGTTCGATGAGTTCGAGTTCGCTGTTGATCGACAGGTCGAGATCGTGATCGGCGACCTGCTGCGCGCGATCGATGATGCGCGCGGCGTCGAACGTGACGACCTGACGCGCGTCCGACGAAGCCGCGTAGTCGACGGCACCGCCGGCACCGTCGGATTGCGCGGCTTCGATCGTGACGAGATTGAGTTTCTCCATGCGGCGCAGCATCGCGAGCACGTGCGGGCGCGAGTGGCCGGCAATCGCGCGGCATTTGCGGATCACCTCGGCGAGCGGCACGGAAGCTTCGGCGGCATGCGCCTGCATCGGCCGGCGCGCCCATGTATCGCCCGCGTCGCGCGTGTCGGCGCCCGCCATCAGCGACAGCACATGCGCATACGACAGCACGCCCGGCATGAAATCGGCATGCGTGTAGGTAGCAAGCTGGTCGTCCTTGCGCTTCACGCGGCGGATCATCGTTCGCACGATATGGCGCAGCAGCGCGGACACGCGCTCGATTTCATCGTCAAGCATGCCGGCCGGCACGACCGTGAGCTGACAGAACGACAGCGCCTTCGCGGTATGCGCGCGCGGCTCGGCCGCGAGCAGCGCCGATTCGCCGAAGAACTCGCCGCGGCCGAGCGTCGCGACGATCACGCGCTTGTCGTCGCAGCGCGTGGACAGCTCGACCTTGCCGTCGGTAATGAGGAAGATGACGGGCTCGCCGGCGAAGCCCTCGGAATAAATGATTTCTCCGGGCGCCGCCGTACGCGTCCACGATTGCTGACGATTCAAGTCGATTCCCCTGCTGCGCTGGTTGTTGCGGACTGCGCGTCGCCCGTCGAAAGCGCGCGATCGCGAGTCGTCCCCGTGACTCGTTTACGTCATTGGGCTCAACATCCTTTAGGGAATTCGTCCTCGTTTCCGACCGAAATCAAGGTAAAACGTTTGCGAGTGGCGCAAGCGCGTCGAATGTTCGTTTCGCCGCTTGCGCGTGTAGTGAAATTGAAAGCGTACGGCGGCCGTGTGCGTCAGAACTCCATGTCGAGTTCGTCGATGTCTTCATGCTCGGCCTTCGCCGCATCGATCCATTCCGCGACGAACGGCTGCGCGAGCACGCGCATGCAGTATTCGGCGATGTCCGGCTCGAGCTTGACGTCGTAGGTCAGGAAGCGCGTGACGACGGGCGCGTACATCGCATCGGCGATCCCGATCTGCGCGCCGAACAGCCAGGGGCCCCCGTACGCGGCGAGGCACTCGCGCCAGATCGTGACGATCCGCTCGATATCGTGCTGCGCGCGTGACCAGATCCGGAAGCCGGGAAAATGCGCGCGCAGGTTCATCGGCAGCGCGGAGCGCAACGCGCTGAAGCCGGAATGCATCTCGCCGCAGATCGAGCGGCAATGTGCGCGCGCATGCCGGTCGTCGGGCAGCAGCCGCGCCTGCGGCCGGATCTCGTTCAGGTACTCGGCGATCGCGAGCGTATCCCATACCTTGCTGCCGTCATGCGTCAGGCACGGCACGAGGATCGACGGCGACAGCAACAGCAGTTCCGCGCGCGACGCCGCATCGATCGGCACGCTGACCGTCTCGAACGCGAGGCCGCTCAGCTTCGCGAGCAGCCAGCCGCGCATCGACCACGACGAGTAATTGCGGCTGCTGATGGTCAGCGTCGTCAGTCCGGTGGATTCCATGTTGCTCCCTGCTGGTTGCCGTTCGTGCCCCTGCACCGAAACGGATGCATCACGCCGTGATCCGCACCACGCCTGTGCGGCCCATTCGCCGAACTGGCGCAGCGCCGCACGGTGTCGCGACACGCATCGCACGCCGGAGCGGTGCGGCCACGCATCGACCGCACCTGCCCGTCGTCTTGCGCCGCCCGCGCCGCCGCGTTTCCGAACCGCGTGCAACGCGCGTGCCAGCCGCATGCTGGCACACGGCTTGCCTCGTTCCTTGCAACGCGGCGCAACGAGCGACGGCCATGAACCTGCTTGCCTATCCGTTTTACCAATGGTCTGCCGAATGCGTGCGCCCGGCGCGCGCATGGGCGGCCGCCACCCGTGCGACGATGTCGCTGTGGCCGCCCTCGACGTCGACGCCGACCGGCCGCATGCTCGACGCGCTGTGCGAACTGCTCGAATGCTGCGCATTCTCGCACCGGCGTCCGCCGTTCGGAATCAAATCGATCGCCGTCGACGGCGACACGGTGCCGATCGTCGAGGAAGCGGCGGCCGTCACGCCCTTCGCGACGCTGCTGCACTTCCGCAAGGCGCGGCCCGTCGCACGCCAGCCGCGCGTGCTGATCGTCGCGCCGATGTCCGGACACTTCGCGACGCTGTTGCGCGGCACCGTGCAGACGATGCTGGCCGATCACGACGTGTACATCACCGACTGGCACAACCCGCGCGACATCCCGCTGACGGCCGGGCGCTTCGGCTTCGACGAATACGTGGCGCACGTGATCGACTTCATCCGCCAGATCGGCCCGGACGCGCACGTGCTCGCGATCTGCCAGCCGACGGTCGCCGCGCTCGCGGCGGTTTCGCTGATGGCAGCCGGCGGCGATCCGGCGCAGCCCGCGAGCCTGACGCTGATGGCCGGCCCGATCGACTGCCGCGTGAATCCGACGAAGGTCAACGCGCTCGCGACGAGCCAGCCGATCGAATGGTTCGCGCGCAACCTGATCAGCGTCGTGCCGGCGGGCTTCGTCGGCGCGCAGCGGTGCGTGTATCCGGGCTTCGTGCAGGTCGGCGCGTTCATGTCGATGAACCCGGACCGGCACGCGGCGTCGTTCGCCGATCTGTACTACCAGCGCGCGAAAGGCGACCCGGCGAAAGCCGCCACGCTGCGGCATTTCTACGACGAATATTTCGCGACGGCCGACCTCACCGCGGAGTTCTATCTGGAAACGGTCGAGAAGGTGTTCCAGCAATACGCGCTCGCGCGCGGGGAGCTGACGGTCGGCGACCGGCTCGTCGAACCGGCGGCGATTCATCGCACCGCGCTGTTGACGGTCGAAGGCGAGAAGGACGATATCTGCGCGGTGGGCCAGACGGTGGCCGCGCAGGAACTGTGTTCGGGGTTACCGTCGTATCTGAAGACGCACCACGTTCAGACGGGTGTGGGGCACTACGGCGTGTTCAACGGCAGCCGGTGGGAAACGCAGATCTATCCGATCGTGCGGGCGACGATCCATGACAACGAGCCGTACGATCGCACCGCGAATGCGGAAGGCGACCCAAGCGGCACCCACTACGTCACGCTGCGCGCCCTGCTCGATGCGCGCGCAACCGGGAGCGACGCAACCGGGAGCGACGCAACGACGGAAACACGATCGCATCACGCGCACTGAGCGTGCGCGTCGCCGCAAACGAATCGCCCCGCCGAAGAGGCGGGGCGACGTTTGCTGCGGCGTTCGGACGACGCGCGAGCGAAGGCACTCGCGCGCCGGCACCGCGCGTTACGAGCAGGCCTTGCCGTGCGACGCGTGGTAGCCCTTCGCCTTCGCGTCGGCTTCCGACATGTAGCTGCCGTGCTTCGTCTTGCCGTAGTACTTGTCGGTCGAGCAGTGGTAGACCTTCGTGCTGTCGTTCGCCCACACCTTGCCCGCACCGCCGCCCGGCGCGGCTGCCGCCGTCGCGGCGGCGCTCTTCGCGGGTGCCGTGCCCGATGCCGGCGCGGCGGACGCCGCCGTGGCCGGCGCCGCGGCCGGTGCGCTCGCTGCAGCGGCGGCCGATGCGCCGTACCACGTCTTCACACCCTTGTGGCCCGCACAGGCGCCCTTCTTCGATGCGCCCGAGTAGAACGAGCCGTCCTTGCACAGCCCGGTCGTGCCGGCCGGCGCGCTGGCCGGAACCTGCGCGAACGCACCGATCGACACACCCATGCCGGCGACCAGCGCGGCGATCAACATCGTTTTTTTCATGGTCCTCTCCTGATTTGCCTGAATGATGAAAACGTCCCGGGCATCCCCGGGCAAAGCCACGGTTACCGCACCCAGCGGCACACGCGATGGTGGTGATGATCGAAATGGCACACGCGGTGCGAATGCGCTTCGGCCAGTGCCGGCACGAGCACGGCGCAAGCCAGTGCGGTTGCCGTCAGGATCTTCGCGATGCGGTTCATGGTGAAACTCTCCCGGATAAATCAGCCGGTGATCCGGCTGGTCACTCCTTAACGCCGGTCGTCGACCGGCCGTGCACCGCGCGGCCGCGCAATTGACGATCTTTGACATCGCGTCGCGAATCGGCGCTCGAAGCTGACGAATGTCTTTCTTTTCTTTCCGGATCTTCAGCGCCGCAACGGTTTGGAATTCGAAGCACCGTTCCGAAGCGGGAGGCGGGTCGCAGCAGTCCACAGCTCAATAAAAAACCGCCCGAAGGCGGTTGGTCTCGAGCATGCGCCCGGCGCGCGCCGGAAACCCGGCAAGCTATGCGCCCGCCTCGCCCCACGGCGTCGGCGCGGGTACCGCGCACGGCCCGTCGACGTCGATCGACTTGAAATCGGCGGGCCCGACGATCTCCAGGTACTCCATGTCCGGCGAATAGTCGAACAGGTAGTGGACGATCCCCGGCGCCTGGTGCACGCAGTCGCCGGCGGCTACCAGCGTTTCCTGTTCGCCATACATGAAGCGTGCCCAGCCCTTCAGCATGATCACGATATGGAACTCGGCCTCGTGACGGTGCCAGCCGGTGCCCGCCTCCGGTGCATGGTTTGCCCTGACGAGTTGCGCGACGACCTTGCCGTTCGTCGCGGCCGCGATGCCGAGATCGCGGTACAGGAAGAAGTCGCGCAGGCCCTCGCCTTGATAGGCGGTGTCCTGCGGCTTCACGTGGGAAAAAGCGGTGGTGGTCTGCTCGCTCATCGCTGTGCTCCTTCATCGAAAGGATCACGCGTGACAAGCATTTAGCGTTCCAGTTTGCAGCGGCGCGACGCCCGCGTGCGAAGCCCTGCCCGTCAGCAGCGTTTGCGCGATCATCGCCGCGCCGACATTCATGGCGCGTTTCTCAAACTGGGTTGCCGCCTGATCCGCAGGAATACCCGGCATGCAAAGCAGTCTTCGAGAAACCTGCTCTTAGCGTAGCCATTCACCCACCCGGGCGCGATTCGACGCGATCCATCGCGCGACACCCTTCTGCGGATCGGATTCACCGGCGGCACGGATATCGTTCATCAGCGAGCCGAGCGTCTGGTCGTCCATCTTCCATGCACCGAGCCAGCGCGCGACATCCGGACGTGTCTGACTGAAGCCGGCCTTCGCGATTGCATAGATCGCATCGGGTTGACCGAACACCTGCTTCGGGTCTTTCAGGTAGTGCATCGGATACTTCGCCCACACCCAATGCGGATTCCACAGCGTGACGACGATCGGCTGGCGACGCTTTGCCGCGCGATCCAGCGCGAGCAACATCGCAGCCTCCGATGACGGCAACACAGTCGCGTCGAGCGCATAAGCGGTGCGCGCCTCGCCCGTCAGTTTCATCAGGCCGCTGCCGGGTTCGATGCCGAAAATCGTCGGCTTGCCGTCGTGGCTGAACTGGGCGGCATGTGCGTTCAACTGGTCGATGCTGTCGATCGCGACGTAATCGGGCACCGCGAGGCCCAGCTGAGCGCGGGGAAACCACGGGCCGATCTTCTCGACGCGCGACTTGATCGCATCGTACGGCGGGCCGTCCGCGGATGGCAGCCAGACTTCGAACGTCAGATCGAGCTTGCCCTGCGCGACGCCGTTATAGATGATCGCCTTGTCGCCCGACTGCAGCGTGACGTCGTAGCCTTTTTCCGCAAGCAGCGCCTTCCACAGATTCGCGACCGCGATATTCTCGGCCCAGTTGTTCACTCCGATCACCACCGTTCCGTTGCCGGCGGCGTGCGCCGACGCCGAAACCGATAGCGCGAAGAAAAGCATGAACCGCCCGAGTACCGGGCGACGCATGGTGACAATAAACAGGCGGGCAAGCAACGACAGGATCATGAGAAGGGCTCCTATTGAATGGGGAAGGCACTGAGGCAAGGCATAACGCAGCCGATGGAACCGGGCGGGAGCGATCGCGCGGACACCGGCATCCGTGGCAACGGTCATCCGTTCGCTCACAGATATATTTATTGCGCCAATTTCGTTTTGACAGCGAGGAATTCCGATAGGGACCATCGGAGAGGCCGAACGATCGCGTCGTTGCGTTGGGCCCGGCTCCCGCGAGGCTACGGGATGCGATGCACGATCATTCAGGCCGGCGACGGCGCGCTCGCCGCGCGGCGGCGCTCCTCGACCATCGTCTCGATCAGCAGAGCCAGATCGTCGGCTGCAGGATTGCGACTGCCGGGTGAGCGCAGCAGCTCGAGATCTGCGGGCGGCAGCGCCGGCAAGCCGTCTTCCATGTCCAGCACGCGCCAGTTCGCGGGCAGCGTGCAGCGGTCGATGATCGTCACCGCCGCACCGTGATTGACGGCGACCTTGATGCCGGTCGGGCTCTGGCTCGTGTAGATCACGTGATACTGCCGCCCGAGTGCCGCCAGTGCCGCGAGTCCACGCTGACGGTAGCAGCATGTTTCCGGAAACAGCGCGAGCGGCACGGACGCGCCGCCCGGTAACACGAAATCGCGATGCGCGGCCCACACCACGTCCTCGCGGCCGAGATGACGCCCATCGCTTTGCGCGCCGTGCCTGACGACCAGTGCCAGATCGAGTTCGCCCGCCTGCAGGCGCTCGATCAGCTCCAGCGACATTCTGCAATCGATATGCGGGCGCGCATCCGGCCGCAGGCGATAGAACTTTTCGAGCAGATCGGGCAACCAGAGCTCCGCGTAATCCTCAGGCAAGCCGAAGCGAATCACGCCATGAGCGCTCGTGCGTTTGAGTGCCGCTATCGCTTCGTTCTGCACCTGAATGATGCGGCGCGCATGGATCAGGAAGTTTTCCCCGTCTCGCGACAATGCCAGACGGCGACTGTCGCGCAGAAACAGGTGCGTTTCCAGCCGCTCTTCGAGCGTACGGATGCGAAGGCTGATCGTCGATTGCGTCCGGTGCATCTGCCTGGCTGCGGCGGTCACGCCGCCGCTGTCGACCACCGTGATGAACGCGCGCACCAGTTCTCCGTCGAGCGAGCTGAGTTGAGACCAATCGGGTTCGCTGATGTCAGTCATCGAAATTACTCGTTATCCAAGGGAATTTGTCGATCGAATCATTGACGCATCGATAGGCCGATTGTTGTCGAAAACAATTCAGGCCACAAACGCCTCACCCCTCGAAACTGGAGCCAACCGTGCAAGCAAGCCCGCCTCTCGCCGACGCAGAATGTACTGATCTGAGCGATATCGTCGATACCGACCACTATCCGTTGCATGACCCCGGGCACGCCGGAATGCGCGACCTGCTCGCAACGTGCCGGGCCCAGCTGACCGCCAGCGGCAGCGCGGTGTTGCGCGGCTTCCTGCGCCCCACCGCACTGGAACAGGCGCGCGTCGAAGGGCTCGGCTTCGCGAAAAAAACCTATTTCTCGAGCCGCAAGGTCAATGCGTATTTCACCGCCGACGATCCGTCGTTGCCCGCCACGGATCCGCGCCGCATCTTTATGGATCGCACGAGCGGCTTCGTCACGCGCGACGTGATCCCGGCCGATGCAATCGTTCACCGGATTTACGTGGCGCGTGCGATGAAGCAATTCGTCGCTGCATGTCTCGGCGAAACGCAGATCTGGGAATACGCGGACCCGTACGCCGGACTGGTTCAGAACGTCATGCCGCCCGGCACCGAACAGCCGTGGCACTACGACACCAACGAATTCATCGTGTCGATGATGACGCAGCAGCCCACGGCAGGCGGCGATTTCGAGTACTGCCCGAACATCCGGTCGCCCGAGGGTGAAAACTACGATGCGGTCGGCGCGGTGGTGCGCGGAGAGACGCGCACGCCGATCAGCGTGATTACGCTGCAGCCGGGCGATCTGCAACTGTTCAAGGGCCGTTTCTCGCTGCACCGCGTGACCCAGGTGCGCGGCGACATCGATCGTCACACTACGATCTTCGCCTATTCGAAGAAGCCTGGGGTGGTCGGCCGCCTCGAGCGAACCCGCCAGCTGTACGGCCGCGTATCCGAAATGCATCTGGAAGCCGAACAGACACTGGTCCGCGCGGACAACCTGGTCGACTGACGATGCGATTTCCCGATGGGTAGACCCATCCAATTACTTCGTTGTGCTGATACTTATAACGTTACCTCTGCCATCATGACGATGCTTCGACCGACTCACCGCCCGGAAGATTGCGAGCCTACCGCCGACGAAATCGCCCAGATCCAGCGCGACCGGCTTGCCGCGGTTCGCCGCGAACTGAAGAAACGCGACCTGACCGCCGCTATCCTGTTCGACCCTACCCACATGCGATACGCCACCGGCTCTCGCAACATGCAGGTGTATTCGATGCGCAATCCCGCACGCTATCTGTTCGTGCCGGCCGAGGGAAAAGTCGTGCTGTTCGAATACGCGGGATGCGAATTCCTGGCCGACGGACTCGATACCGTGGATGAAGTCCGGCCCGCGACCGCGATTTCGTACTACTTTTGTGACGACATGCTGCGTCAGATCACGGAGCGCTGGGCGGACGAGATTGACGATCTGGTTCGCTCGTGCGGTGGCGGCAAGCGGATCGCGATCGAAAGTGCGACATCGGCGGCCGCATTTGCGTTGCAAGCGCGCGGCTATGAGATTTCGGACGCCCAGGAGCCGCTCGAACGCGCCCGTGCAATCAAGGTGCCGAACGAGATCAAGATGATCCGCGCGTCACTGCGCGCGGCGGAAGCGGGTGTGCGCAAGCTCGAGGCCGCCCTCGTGCCCGGCATCAGCGAGAACGAGCTGTGGTCGTACCTGCATCAGCATGTGATCGAGACCGACGGTGACTATGTCGAGACCCGCTTGATAAGCTCGGGCCCGCGCACGAATCCATGGTTCCAGGAAAGCAGCCCACGCAAGATCCAGGCGGGAGAACTGGTCGGGCTCGATACCGACGTGGTGGGCCGCTTCGGCTACTACGCGGATTTCTCGCGCACTTTTCTTTGCGGCGACGGTCCCGCGTCCGCCGCGCAAAAGACGCTGTACCGCCTCGCCTATGAGCAGATCCACACGAACATGGAGAACGTAAGGGCCGGCACCACGTTCCAGGAATTCATCGCGAAGGCGTGGCAGATCCCGCAGCCGTATCGCGCACGCCGCTATTTCGCGCTGGCCCACGGCGTCGGGATGACAGGCGAATACCCGTATATCTGTCATCGCGAGGACAACGATGCAAAGGGCTACGACGGCGTGATCGAACCCGGCATGACGCTGTGCATCGAGAGCTACATCGGCCACGAGGACGGAGGCGAAGGCGTGAAGCTCGAGGAACAGGTCTACGTCCGCGACGACGGCCAGCTCGAACTGCTGTCCGACTACCCGTTCGAGCGCCGCCTGCTCGCCTGAACGCCGCGCGAGACCGATCCCACGGGGCCTTTATGAAGCCGTCTCCTACTTCAACCGCCCCGACAGAAACTGCCCGAGCCGCTCGCTCTTCGGATTCACGAGAATCTCCTGCGGATCGCCTTCCTCCTCGATCTTCCCCTGATGCAGGAAGATCACGTGATTCGACACGTTGCGCGCGAAGCCCATCTCGTGCGTGACGACGACCATCGTGCGGCCTTCCTCGGCGAGCTTCTGCATCACCTTCAGCACTTCGCCCACCAGTTCGGGATCGAGCGCCGACGTCGGTTCGTCGAACAGCATCACCTCCGGCTCCATCGCGAGCGCACGCGCGATCGCGACGCGCTGCTGCTGGCCGCCCGACAGGTGCGACGGATACATGCCCTCGACGCGCGGCGCGAGCCCGACCTTCTCCAGATACGTGCGCGCGCGTGCGATCGCTTCGTCCTTGCCGATCCCGAGCACGGCCATCGGCGCCTCGATCACGTTCTCGAGCACCGTCATGTGCGCCCACAGGTTGAAGTGCTGGAACACCATCGACAGCTTCGTGCGCATCCGTTGCAGCTGCTTCTGGTCGGCCACGCGCAGCGCGCCGTTGCGGTCGCGGGTGGTCTGGATCGGCTCGCTGCCGATCGTGATCTGCCCCGAGCACGGCTGCTCGAGGAAGTTGATGCAGCGCAGGAACGTGCTCTTGCCGGAGCCGCTCGAACCGATGATGCTGATCACGTCGCCGGCCTTCGCCTTCATCGACACGCCCTTCAACACCTCGTTGTCGCCGAATTTCTTGTGCAGGTTGTCAACGGTAAGCTTGTACATGCTGGGTCCTTCGTTGCGAATCGTGCGGATGCGTTAATGGCTGCGCGGCGCGAGGTACGCGAGCCAGCGCGTCTCGAGCTTGCGGAACGCCCAGATGAGCGTGAACACGACGGCGGCGTACAGCACGGCAGCGATGCCGTAGGCCTGGAACGACATGTAAGTCGCCGAATTGACGTCGCGCGTGACCTTCAGGATGTCGGGCACGGTGGCGGTGAACGCGAGTGTCGTCGCGTGCAGCATCAGGATCACTTCGTTGCTGTAGCTCGGCAGCGAGCGGCGCAGCGCGGACGGCAGGATGATGCGCGTATACAGCTTGAAGCGCGACATCCCGTAGGCCATCCCGGCCTCGATCTCGCCGGCCGAGGTCGCCTTGATCGCGCCCGCGAAGATCTCCGTCGCATACGCGCATTCGTTCAGCACGAACGCGAGCAGCGTGCAGTTCATCGCGTTGCGGAAGAACGTGTCGAGCAGCACGTGGTCGTGCACGACCTGCAGGCTGTAGATGCCCGTGTAGCACATCAGCAACTGCACGTAGAGCGGCGTGCCGCGGAACACGTACGTGTAGAGCCAGACGGGGCCCGAGATCCAGCGGTTCGACGACGCACGCGCGATCGCGAGCGGCACGGCGAGCGCGAAACCGAGCGCGATCGACACGACCAGCAGCCACAGCGTGATCGCGAGGCCGCTGAAGCGGTAGCCGTCGGAATAGAGATAGCTTTGCCAGTACTGGCTGACGAGTTCGATCACAGTGCGAGCCTCCGGACACCGACGGAATAACGCTTCTCGAGGTGATGCAGCACGACGTTCGACACCGTCGTGATCGCGAGGTAGATCGCGCCCGCAGCCAGCGTGAAGAAGAAGAAATCGAGCGTGCTCTTGCCCGCGTCCTGCGACGCCTTCACGACGTCGGCCAGGCCGATGATCGACACGAGCGCGGTCGCCTTGACGAGCACCTGCCAGTTGTTGCCGATGCCGGGCAGCGCGAAGCGCATCATTTGCGGAAACAGGATGCGATGGAACACGCGCCAGCCGCTCATCCCGTACGCGAAGCCGGCTTCGAGCTGGCCGCGCGGCACCGCGAGGAACGCGCCGCGAAACGTCTCGGTGAAGTACGCGCCGTAGATGAAGCCGAGCGTGATGACGCCCGCCACGAACGGGTCGATGTCGATCTGGTCCCAGCCAAGCATGTCGGTGAAGTTGTTCAGCAGGATCTGGATCCCGTAGAACAGCAGCAGCATCAGCACGAGGTCCGGCACCGCGCGGATCAGCGTCGTGTAGAAGGTGCCGATCGACTTGAGCATGCGGTTCGTCGACAGTTTCGCGCTCGCGCCGATGAGGCCCAGCACGAGCGACGCGGCGAGCGACAGCACCGCGAGCTTCACGGTCTCGACCGTGCCGGCCCACAGCAGCGGGCCAAATCCTTGGAAGATCATATGTGGGGTCCAGAGCGAGGTGGCTGGATTGTCAATAGCCATTAGCCGTGCATCAAACGATATCTGCGCACAACCTGATGCACGCTGCTCATCAAGTCGGACGCATCGCGTGAAGCGGGTTGCACCCGGTCACTAACGCGGCGCGCCACAACCGATGCGCGCCGCATGGACGTTCAGCCGCCGTAGACGTCGAACGCGAAGTACTTCTTCTCGAGCTTCCTGTACGTGCCGTCCTTGATGATGTCGGCGATCGCATGGTCGATCTTCGCCTTCAGGTCGGCGTCGTCCTTGCGCAGGCCGATGCCGGCGCCGTTGCCGAGCGTCTTCGGATCGTCGATGTCCTTGCCGGCGAATGCGAAGTTCGCGCCGCGCGGCGTCTTCAGGAAGCCGATGTCCGCCTGCACCGCGTCCTGCAGCGCCGCGTCGAGACGGCCCGACATCAGGTCCTGGTACACGCCGTCCTGGTTCTGGTACGGCACGACCTGCACGCCCTTCGGTGCCCAGTAGGCCTTCGCATAGGTTTCCTGGATCGTGCCCTGCTCGACGCCGACCGACTTGCCCTTCAGCGATTCGGCCGTCGGCTGCAGATTCGCGCCCTTCCTCGCGACGAGGCGCGTCGGCGTGTTGAACAGCTTGTCGGAGAACGCGATCTGCTCGGCGCGCGCCGGCGTCATCGACATCGACGACAGCACGCCGTCGAACTTCTTCGCCTTCAGCGCCGGGATCATCCCGTCGAAGTCGTTCTCGATCCATACGCATTTCGCCTTCAGGCGGGCGCAGATCTCGTTGCCGAGATCGACGTCGAAGCCGACGACCTTGCCGCTTGCATCCTTCGATTCGAACGGCGGGTAGCTGGCGTCGACGCCGAACCGGATCGTCGACCAATCCTTGGCGTGAGCACCGACCGCGATGCAGGCAAGGGCAATACTGAGCGCGAGTTTCTTCATCGTGTTCCTGTCAAAGGCGAACTGGGCCGGGTTCCGGCCGGACTGCCCGCCGCGAACCCTTCCAACCCGGATATCGCCCCTTCCGGCGACGCTCCAAGTTGTACATACAACTTTGCCTTTTTCGGGAGGGTGCCAGCAATCCGTGTTTATCTCTAATTGTCGGCCGATTATGGTCGTGGTCCGGAATTTTCCTTAACTTTCAATTAATTAACGATTACACGATGTTGAATGAAGGCTTTCTCGCGGCAGACTGCTCCAGCCTGGAGCCGCGCGAAACCTGTCTAGACCTCGTGCCACATGCCGTCCGCTTCCCAACCCGACCAGCCGGTAACCGGACAGCAGCTCCGTCAACGGGTGCCACGGCCGAGGGCGGGGCGCGTCGACGCATTGCGGGAATCAATCCGGGGCCGGCCAATGCCGTTTTTATGCGTTCTTTTCAGGCCCGGCGCGAGTCTATACACCGTATCGTCACCGCGATTCCTAGAATGGGCGTCATGTCAAAGACGAGATCGCCACGCTGCACGGCACGAGGCGACCCGGGGATGCATGCATGAAACCGACCAGAACCGAATCCGCCGCTTCACACGATCTGCTGCCCGTGCGTTCGCGGCGCACGTGTCCCGACGACGACCTCGTGCTGCTGTCGATCCGCGTCGAATCGGACAACCTCGCGGCCGTGCGGCGCCGGCTGCATCGGGCCGTCGGCGCCGCGCTCAATTTCTATACGGCCGTGATCGACCGCCGCACCGGGCGCGCGTGCATCGAGTTCGAAGTCGCGCGATCGCAGGCGTCGCCGGCCATCCTGTCGATCCTGCGCGAACTGCCGGCCGCCGAGTTCGGCACGATCCGCCTGTTGCAGCACTAACCGGCGTTCGCCGCCGCGCGTGACTCGCGTCACGCGCTCCCCCTTTCATCGATTCGAACGCGCGGATCCGCACGGACCCGCGCGGCGAATCGTCGTTCCCGTCTCGACGGGCCTTTCCAGGAAGCACACTCAATGAAAAAAGCAGTCGTCGGCACCCTCTCCCTCGCGTTCTTCGGCGCCGCGGCGCATGCGCAAGGCAGCGTCACGCTCTACGGGATGCTGGATGCCGGTATCGCCTATACGAACAACCAGTCGGGCAAAAGCGCGTGGCAGCAAGGCAGCGGCCTGCTGTCGAACACGGTCTTCGGCCTGAGCGGCAACGAGGATCTCGGCGGCGGCCTGCATGCGCTGTTCCGCCTCGAGAACGGCTTCAACCTGAACAACGGCACGCAGTCCTACAAGAACACGATGTTCGGGCGCCGCGCGTACGTCGGCCTGCAGAGCGACCGATACGGCGCGCTGACGCTCGGCCGCCAGTACGACGCCGTGGTCGACTATCTCGGCCCGCTCGCGATGGCCAACAACGGCGACGGCAACAACCTCGCGTCGCACCCGTTCGACAACGACAACATCGACGATTCGTTCTACATCGACAACGCGGTGAAATACACGAGCCCGACGCTCGCGGGCTGGCAGTTCGGCGGCCTGTACGGGTTCAGCAACGCGGCCGGCGGCTTCGCGAACAACCGCGCGTACAGCGCGGGCGTGTCGTATGCGAACGGGCCGGTCAGCCTCGGCGCCGCTTACCTGCAGCTCGATCGCGGCGGGCTGACGGCGAGCGGCGCGCTGTCGACCAACGACGGCGCGAACTTCCCGGCCGTGCGCCAGCGCGTGATGGGCGCCGGCGGCAGCTACGCGTTCGACCGGCTGACGGTTGGCGCGCTGTGGACGCATTCGATGTTCGACGAAACGGCCGCGTCGTCGCTGCCCGGTGCACTGAATGCGCTGCGGTTCGACAACTACGAGGTCAACGCGCGTTATACGCTGACGCCGGCCGTCTCGCTCGCGGGCGCCTATACGTTCACCGACGGCCGCTACGACGACGCGGCCGGCAGCCACCGGCCGAAATGGCAGCAGGTGACGCTGATGGCCGATTACGCGCTGAGCAAGCGCACCGACGTGTATGCGGAAACCGTGTACCAGCACCAGTTCGGCGTGCCGTCGGGCGCGACGCTCGGGTTCGCGAACGTGACGGGGCTCGCGGCATCGTCGACGAATACGCAGGTCGTCGCGACGGTCGGCATCCGGCATCGGTTCTGACCGCGCGCCGGCTGTCGCGGGCCGGCCGCTCTGTGCAATCCCGCATGGACGCGCGCCGGCCGAACAGGGATCATTCGGGGCATCCGGGCCGGCGCGTCCGCGAAACCGGTACACTCGGCGCCGGGCGCGCGCCGGATCGGCATTCGGCGGCGGGCCGCTGCCGACTCTGGAATCGTGATCCCATGACCACACCGATCTATCAGGAAATCAAGGACTTCATCCTCGCGCGCATCCATGCCGGCGAATGGGCGGAAGGCGACCAGGTGCCGTCGGAGAACGAGCTTGCGCGCGAATTCAACGTCGCGCGGATGACCGTCAACCGCGCGCTGCGCGAGCTGACGGCCGAGCAGGTGCTCACGCGCACGCGCGGCTCCGGCACGTATGTCGCGTCACCGAAATACGAATCGACGCTCGTCGCGATCCGCAGCATCTCGGACGAAGTCGCCGCGCGCGGCCACGGTTATCGCGCGCAGGTGCTGCAGGTCGGCGCGGCCGTCGCCGACGCGAAGCTCGCCGACGAACTGCAGCTCGATACCGGCCGCCCGATCTTTCATTCGCGCGTGCTGCATTTCGAGAACGACACGCCCGTGCAGCTCGAGGAACGCTGGGTCAATCCGGCCTGCGCGCCCGAATACGCGCTGCAGGACTTCACGG
Organism: Burkholderia sp. YHN3-13; assembly: GCF_055810675.1. NCBI lineage: Bacteria > Pseudomonadati > Pseudomonadota > Betaproteobacteria > Burkholderiales > Burkholderiaceae > Burkholderia > Burkholderia sp. YHN3-13. The sequence continues at coordinate 591,929 of NZ_JBVVNQ010000001.1, forward strand.
CGACGACGCCGAACCAGTACCTGACGCGCGTCGCGCCGCTGCAGCGCGTCGAGTACCGGATCGAGGCCGCGATGCCCGATGCCGAAACGCGCCGCCACCTGACGATGGACGACCGCGAACCATGCCTGATGCTGCATCGGCGCACGTGGTCGCAGGGATTGGTCGCGTCGGTCGCCAATCTGTGGCACCCGGGCAGCCGTTACCGGTTCACCGGGCATTTCTGATACCGGTGCGCGGGCTCACCGCGCACCGGCACGCCTGATACCGGTGCGCGGGCTCACCGCGCACCGGCACGCGCCCATCGTTCGATCGCGCTGACGGCCAGCGCCAGACCGTCCTCTTGCGCGATGCGCGTGCCAAGCTCCGTTGCGCGCGCCTGCGTCTCGCTCCGTTCGGCGAACGCAATGGCCCGCGCCAGCGCGGCGGCATCCACGCGCCGTCCCGCCACGGGCGCATCGGCCACGCCGAGCCGCTGCAACCGGTTCGCCCAGAAGAACTGATCGCCCGCAAACGGCACGACGACCGACGGAATGCCGACCCGTGCGGCCGAATGCGTGGTGCCCGACCCGCCATGATGAATCGCCATCGATACGCGCGGAAACAGCCAGTCGTGCGGCGTGTCGCCGATCACGCGAACGTGTGCCGGCAGCATCGACGCCTCGATGCCGCTCCAGCCCGGATAGAACAGCGCGCGCCGGCCCGCGAGCGCACGGGTCAGCGCGTCGGCCATGGCGGCCCGGTCGAAGCCGGCCATGCTGCCGAAGCCGATGTACACGGGCGGATCGCCCGATTCGAGAAACGCCGACAGATCGCACGGCGGCGCCCATGCACGCCCGTCGACCCGCCATTGCCCGCATGCCCGCACATTCGGCGGCCAGTCGGCCGGGCCTGACAGCAGCGCCGGCGACACGCCATACAGCATCGGATGATCGGTCCACACATGCTTGCGCGGCGGCAACCCGCACACGCCGGCGCGTGCCGCGTTCGTCGAGTTCCGGAACGCCTGCCACAACAGCGCATTCACGAACCGATGGCTCGCACGATTCAGCCAGCCCGGCACCTTCCCCGGCGGCAGGAACGGCGACGCGAATCCGGCGGTCGGCGTGATCGGGATCATGCCGGTGCCGATCGCCGGCACGCGGCGATATTCGGCGACCGACAGCCCGACGAACGACGCAAGCCCCGACACGAGGAGCGCGTCGCAGCCGTCCGATGCATCCGCGACTTCGCGCATCCACGCGGCCGTATTCGCATTCGCGATTGCCGCGAGCGCCTTCGACGTGTCGTGGAAGCCGCCGCGCCCGCGCACCGCGTCGGCCAGCGCGCCTTGCGGCCCGATCGCGCGGCGGATCTCGCCGGACAACGGCGCCGACGGCACGCCGAGCGCCGCGGCCGCCCCGAGTGTCGCGGCGTCCGCGAGCAACCGGACATCGTGGCCGGCGTCCATCAGCGCGCGGCCAAGCGCCGCGAGCGGGCGCGTATCGCCTTCGGTGCCATAGGTGGCGATGACGAGCTTCATGCACGACTCCTTGCACGGCGGAAACGGGGTGGATTCACAAAAATGCACGTCGTATACTAATGTAATTCGTGCATTTTCAGCCAATCCCCCGCCATGCCGATTCAGACCGACGATCCGGGCCGCCGCGCACGCAAGCGCATCCATATGCTCGCGCATCTCGCCGCCACCGCCGCGCGCCTGTTCGACGCGCACGGCTACGAGGCCGTCACGATGGAGCAGATCGCCGCCGAGGCCGATGTCGCGAAGCGCACGCTTTACAACCACTTTCCGACGAAGGAAGCCGTGCTCGCGCACTGGCTCGAAGGCGAACTCGCGCGCGATCTCGCGCCTCTTCAGCGCGACGTCGCGCGGCGCAGGACCTTCGCATCGCGCATCGGTTGCGTGCTCGACGCGTCGGCCGCGTGGTGCGAGCGGCATCCCGCGTACCTGCTCGCGTATCTGCGGCACCGGCTCCTGAGCATCGGTGCGGCCGAACCGGAAAGCGCGGGACAAAATGGCAGCGACATCGCGCGGGTGTGGCAGCAACTGATCGTCGCCGCGCAGCAGGCCGGCGAACTGAACGGCACGCTGCGGGCCGATCAGCTCGCGACGTGGTTCCATCACCTGTATCTCGCGGCGATGCTGCGCTGGCTGACCGTGCCGGGGTTGTCGCTGAAACGGGAGTTTCAGTCGGTCGCGAAGCTGTTCATCGAAGGAGCGGAAGCAAAACGCTGACGGGCCGCGGCCGACCCGCGTCGTGCGATGTACACACCTTTTTGCGGCGAACACACGCACCGCATGCCAAATTTCCCGCGCGGCAGTATGCTGATGTCGTACGGCAGCGCACTGTGCATAGGGCAATCCCGTAGTCTGCCTGGACTCGCGCCGCCGTCGCGACCGCAATCATGCGTTGCAAGGAGGGTTGTGATGGCTACCACGCATCAGCACTTCCACCTCGAACTACGGCACGCCACCGCGCCGACCTACTTCATCAGTTACCTGTTCCCTGCGTTGCTGTTCGCGTACGAACTGCTGCGCGTCGGCCAGTGGATTCGCGATCACGGGATGCACTTCGCCGCGTTCAAGCAGATGGGCTACGAGTACCTGCTGATGCTGCTGTTCGTCGGGCTGCAGATCGCCGTCGAGGCGATCTTCCTGCTCGGCGCCGCGATGCGCCGCGACAATCGCGACTTCGAGCACCGGCTGCCGAACGTGATCCTCGGGATCGGCTGCTCGATCGCGCTGCTCGCGATCGATCTCGCGATCCAGTTGTCGTTCTGACGTCCGGCGGGCACCCGCCCGCCGGGGGCGGGCGTGCTCAGGCGCCCGCGTCGCGCAGAAGCGTCGCGACGGCGGCCAGCACGTCGTCCGGCCGCTCGCGGTGCGGCATGTGCCCGCATCGAGCGAGCAACAGGAACGACGACGGCCCCGCGACGCGCGCGGCGATCCGCTTCGGATGCACGTCGGAGCCGTATTCGTCGTCCTCGCCGTGAATCGCGAGCGTCGCGCATCGCACGCGCGGCAGTTCGTCGTCGAGACGCCAGTCGCGAAACGCCGGCGACAGCCACGTGTCGACCCACGCGCGCAGCACCCATTCGGCCTTGTCGCCGTGATAGCGCGCGAGCCGGTCGAGCTGCCCCGGTTCGTCGAACTGCCGCGCCGCCTCGCGAATGCCGGCCAGCGTGCGATCCTCGACGAACGCCTGCGCGGCGACCGTCACGAGCGCACGGCAACACTCCGGATGCGCGGCCGCACAGCCCACCGCCATCCCGCCGCCGACGCTGTGCCCGAACGCGACGAACGCATCGACACCCAGTTGCGCGAGCACCGCGGGGAACGCATGGTCGGCCTCGTCGCGCACGAATGTCGTGCCGAGCGCCCCCGGATGGCGATCCGAGCGGCCGAACCCGAGGCGGTCGTAGGCGATCACGTCGCGTTGCGTCGCGCGGGCGAGCTGTGCGGGGAAATCGCGCCACAGATCGACGCAGCCGAGCGAATCGTGCAGCAGCACGATCGGCGCGGACGCGTCGTGCGCTGCACGCGCACGCCAGCGTTTCGCGAAGAGACGCCCTTGCGGCGTCCCGACGGTCGTCTCCTCGGTCACGATATCGGTCATGGGTCGGTCGTCTGCGTGAAAGCGGCCGCACACCGGCGGCCGCATCGAATCGGGTCATGGTGGCCTGCCGGCGCGCACCGCGTCAAGCAAGCCCCTACCGCCCGCGCGCTCATTCGGGCTGCGGCGGCAGGTACTCCATCTGCGCTTCGTCGTACAGCCGGTAGATCAGTGCCTGCATCGCGCGGATGTCCTCCGATTCGTCGAGCATCCGCATGCTCATGATGATCGGCGACACGAGGTTCGGATCGTCGAGCGGCTTGTAGCTGATGTCGTCGCGCTTCAGCCCGTACACGCTGTGCGGCACGACCGACACGCCCTCGCCCATCGCGACGAGGCCGAGCGCGATCTGCAGCTCGCGCGTCTCGTAGATCTTGCGCGGCTGCAAGGCGCGATCGTGGAAGGCCGCGAGCACCTGGTCCGCATAACTCGGGCGCGGCGCCTTCGGGAAGATGATCAGCGTGTCGTTCACGAGATCGTGCAGCGACAGCACGGGCTTCGCGCTGTCGAGCACATGGCCGACCGGCAGCGCGACGATCATCCGCTCCTCGCGCAGCACGACGCGCCGCACGCTCGGATCCTCGTGGCGGATGCGGCCGAACCCGACGTCGATGCGCCCTTCCTTCAGCGCCTTGATCTGGTCCATCGTCGACATCTCGTGCAGGCTCAGCTCGACCGCCGGATACTCGCTGCGAAAGCGCCGGATGATCTTCGGCAGCATCCCGTACAACGTCGAGCCGACGAAGCCGACCGACATGCTGCGCTCGATCTTGCCGACCCGCTTCGTCATCGATTCGAGCTCGGTCGTCTGCGCGAGCAACTGCACCGCGTGCGAATAGAAGAAGCGCCCCGCGTCGGTCAGCTTCAGCGGCCGCGCGTTGCGCTCGAACAGCGGCACGCCGAGCGCCTCCTCGAGCTGCTGGATCTGCCGGCTCAGCGGCGGCTGCGCGATGTGCAGCCGTTCCGCCGCCCGCGTGAAATTCCGCTCTTCGGCCACCGCGACGAAGTAGCGGAGATGTCTCAACTCCATGTTGATGTCTCCCGGACAGCCATCCGGCGCACACCCCGGCCAGACGATGTCGTCACGATACCGCAGGCGGCGCCCGCCGCCACGCGCCGCACCGCGCAAAGCAAAACGGGAAGCCCGCGGGCTTCCCGTCGTTTCATCGCGGTGGCATCGCGATGACGTCGCGACCGCGCATCACACCTCGGTCGCGTAGAGCGCGTCGCGCTGCGCGTCGCTCAGCGTGTCGAGCGGCACGTCCGGCAACCGATAGCAGATCATCGTGCCGTACAGCTCGGCGAGGCAGTTGCTGCCGGCGTCCAGCGCGTAGCCGTCCTCGCCGTCCGGCGCCGGCGGGTACACTTCGCGCCACGCGTTGATCGCGGCTTCGATTCGCACGATGGAAACGGGTCCGGCCTTCCGCTCGGCGGGTGATGCGCTCATGGATTCCTCTGGGTTGCGCGCTCCGCGGGCCAGGCGGCCCGGATGGAACGATGAAAACGCCGGGCATCTCGCCGGCCGCCGCGCGCCGCGCACGCCGGATGCCGATCCGCGCCGCGCGTGTCGCGCCGGCCGGGCCGTGGCCCGGTAGGGTCGGGCAATATAACCGGCTTTGACCCCGTGCAGGCGAAAGCCGGGCAAAAAAAACGGGAAGCGCGCGGCTTCCCGTTTCAACGTCCGTCGCGCGGCCGCCTGCCGCGCCCGCGTCAGCCCGCGGTTTCGCGGTTCGCCACCGGCTGGCGCTGCGCGCCGCGGTTCGCGGCGATCCACGGCGCGATCTCCATGTCTTCGTAGCGCACGAAGCGGCTCTTCTTCAGGAACCGGTAGCCGAGCCACACGATGAGGAACAGCGGAATGCCGACGTAGGTCGCGGCGACGCCGGCCCAGTCGATCCGGTTCGCGAGGAACGCCTGGTAATCCTGGCCGAGCGCGATCACGAGGCACAGCACGAACGCGAACAGCGGGCCGAACGGGAACCACTTCGACTGGTACGGCAGCTGGTCGAGCACATAACCCTGCTTCACGTAGCCCTTGCGGAAGCGGTAATGGCTGACCGCGATGCCGAGCCACGCGATGAAGCCCGTCATCCCCGACGTGTTCAGCAGCCACAGGTACACGGTCTTGTCGCCGTACAGCGACGTGAAGAAACACAGCGCGCCGACGGCGGTCGTCGCATACAGCGCGTTGCGCGGCACGCCGCCCCGCGACAGCTTCGCGAAGATCTTCGGCGCGCGGCCTTCGGTCGCGAGGGTGTAGAGCATGCGCGTCGACGCGTACATGCCCGAGTTGCCGGCCGACAGCACGGCCGTCAGGATCACCGCGTTCATCACGCCGGCCGCGAACGCGAGGCCCGCGTGGCGGAACACGAGCGTAAACGGGCTCACGCCGATGTCGGTCACGTCCGTCTTCAGCAGGTTCGGGTCGGTGTAGGGAATCAGCACGCCGATCACGAAGATCGCGAACACGTAGAACAGCAGGATCCGCCAGAACACCTGGCGCACCGCGCGCGGGATCGTCGTGCGCGGGTTCTCCGATTCGCCGGCCGCGACGCCGATCAGCTCGGTGCCCTGGAACGAGAAGCCCGCGATCATCGCGACGCCCATCAACGCCGGCAGCCCGCCCGCGAACGGCGCGTCGCCGATCGTCAGATTGCCCCAGCCGTTGCCCGGCGCGCCCTTCAGAATGCCGAAGATCATCAGCAGCCCGACGCCGATGAACGCGACCACGGTGACGACCTTGATCAGCGCGAACCAGTATTCGGCTTCGCCGAAACCGCGCACGGTGAGCGCGTTGAGCAGGAACATCACGCCGAGGAAGGCCGCGCTCCACCACACGCCCGGCACGTCCGGAAACCAGTAGTGCATCACGAGCTGCGCGGCGACGAGTTCGACCGCGATCGTCACGGCCCAGTTGTACCAGTAGTTCCAGCCGAGCGCGAAGCCGAAGCCTTCGTCCACGTATTTCGCGCCGTAGGTCGCGAACGAACCCGACACCGGCATGAACGCGGCCATCTCGCCGAGGCTCGTCATCAGGAAGTACACCATCAGGCCGATCAGCATGTACGCGACCATCGCGCCGCCGGGGCCGGCCTGCGAGATCGACGCGCCGGACGCGACGAACAGGCCCGTGCCGATCGAGCCGCCGATGGCGATCATCGTCAGGTGGCGCGCCTTCAGCGCGCGATGAAGCTTGGGTGGGTTCGCGGACGAACCGGGTGGGTCGGAATTCGGAATTGCGGACATAAACGAGACGAACGTTGAGCGGGCCGGCATCCGTAGCCGGCGCATGCGGAACCGGAGCGCGGTGCGCGTCCGGCGATGCATTCGATGCGGCCCCGATACGCGTTGCGCGGCGGGCGCCTGCGGCGAAGCGCGGATTCTACCTGATTCGCCAACGGGACCGGTCGGCCCGGCACGCTTGCCAGCGCGGGGAAATGTCGCGCCATCGGGGCGTTGGCTGCGTCGGCGCGGTCGCAACCGCATGCCGCCCCAAAAACCCACGCGTTACTCGTGGTTATCCGGTTTTTCATTCCGGCCCGAAAGCAGCCAATCCTGTCGCGATCCGCCAAATACCGCGCCGACGCGCAAAATCGACACTTCTTCACTCCATTAATCAGACAAAATGACCTGGTCTGATAATTGATTCAAATCAACCTGCCCGCGCGCGATGCGGTAATGGCGCGTAACGGTTTCGAATTGCCGTTTCCGCATGCATGTTTTGCATGCGCACGCGAAAATCATGATTTCGCGAGATAATGCGGATTAATTCGAAATAATCCGCGCGCGGAACCGCCAGTCACGCGAATATCCGCCGCCCGCCACGCCCGAGGATGAAGTCACTCCCGCTGCCCGCCACGCTGCGCCGCCACACCGCGTCGATCGTGGCACGCGTTCTGTCGCCCCGCGGCGTGCTCGTTGCGGGCATCTTGCTGCTGATGTTCAGTTGGGGACTTTCCACGTCGCTATTAATCGAGGCAAGGCGCGACGCGTATGACCATGCGGTCGAAAATGCGCGCAACCTGATGCTGCTGATCGAGCGCGATATCGCGCGCAATATCGAACTCTACGATTTGTCGCTGCAAAACGTCGTCGACGGCGTCACCGATCCCGAGCTGATGACATTGCCGCCGCGCCAGCGCCACCGGCTGCTGTTCGACCGCGCGGCAACCGGCGAGTATCTCGGCTCGATTTTCGTGATGGATCCGCACGGCAATATCATGATCGATTCGAGTGCGTCGCCTGCCCGGCAAGGCAATTTCGCCGACCGCGACTATTTCGCCGTGCATCGCGACGGGCTCGCCCGCGGCCTCTACATCAGCCGCCCGTACGCTTCCCGGCTGCGCGGCGGCGCACTGACGATCGCGCTCAGCCGCCGGATCACCCTGCCCGACGGCAGTTTCGGCGGCATCGTCGTCGGCACGCTCAGCATCGACTACTTCCGGGCGCTGCTCGACGGCCTCGCGGTCGGCCGGCACGGCAGCGCGGCGATCGTCGAGGACAACGGCACGCTCGTATCGCGCCTGCCGTACGACACCCGCGTGGTCGGCCTCGACCTGCACGACTCGCCGCTGTTCATCGAGTCGCAGCGCAGCCGCATCGGCGAGCTGACCGGCATCGGCGCGATCGACGGCGTCCGGCGCATCTACGTCTACAAGCATCTCGCCGGCCTGCCGCTGATCGTCGACGTCGCACCGGCCGAGCTCGACATCTACGCGTCGTGGCACTACCGCGCGGTCTGGACCGTCGTGCTGATGTGCCTGTTCACCGGATTCATCGCGTGGGGATCGCTCGCGCTGTCGCGCGAACTGAAGCGCCGGCAGGTCGCCGAATCGAAGCTGTACCGGCTCGCGCACACCGATTCGCTGACGGGCCTCGACAACCGCGGCACGTTCGACACGGTGCTCGCGAAAGAAGCGCAGCGCGCGGCACGCAACGGCCGGCCGCTGTCCGTGCTGTTCGTCGACGTCGATCACTTCAAGGCATTCAACGACTACTACGGCCACCCGGCCGGCGACGACGTGCTGCGCCGCGTCGCGCAATCCGCGTCGGGCTGCCTGCGCCGCAACAGCGACCATGTCGCGCGCTACGGCGGCGAGGAATTCGTCGTCACGCTGCCGGACACCGACGCGCAAGGCGCGGCCACCGTCGCCGAAGCCATCCGGTACGCGATCGCGGAGCTCGGCATCGAGCACGTGAAGAGCCCGTACGGGCGCGTCACGGCCAGCATCGGCACCGCGACCACCGCCGACGGCCGGATGAACGCCGCGACGCTGCTGCGTCGCGCCGACGAGGCGCTGTACCGCGCGAAGTCCGGCGGCCGCAACCGCGTGTTGGAAGCGCTGCCGACTCCGGCCGACGCGTGACGTCGCGTGCCGCCCGGCCGCGCCGTGGACAGCCCGCGCGCGTTCGGTTAGCGTGACGTCTGCTGCGCCAGCGGCGTCGCGCCTGCCCGCGCACGCCGCCGTGCGCGTTCCGGCCACCTCCGTTTCGTCATGACCACCCCGCTCCCTACCCGACTGCCGCCCCTGCTGCGCAATGCGCTCCGCCCGCTGCTCGACCCGTATCGCCGCTACCGGCACGCGAAGCTGATCCATGCGGCGCGCGTCGCGCTCGCGATTCTCGTGTCGATCGCGCTGTCCACCGGCCTGAACGTGCCGCACGGCGAGTGGTCGACGATCACCGTGCTGATCGTCGTCGGCGGGCTGCAGCATCACGGCAACATCCGCAAGAAAGCGGCCGAGCGCGCGCTCGGCACGTCGATCGGCGCGCTCGCGGGGCTCGGGCTGATCGTGCTGTATTCCGTCTTGCATGCGCCCGTCGCGATCTACCTGCTGATGGCCGTCGCATGCGGCATCTGCGCGTATCACGCGATCGGCAAGGCCGGCTACATCGCGCTGCTGTCGGCGATCACGATGGTGATCGTCGCCGGGCACGGCGACAACGAGATCGTCGACGGCCTGTGGCGCGCGGTGAACGTGCTGACCGGCATCGCGATCGCGCTGGCGTTCTCGTTCGCGCTGCCGCTCTACGCCACCTATTCGTGGCGCTACAAGCTCGCCGACGCGCTGCGCGCGTGCGCGGCCGTGCATGCCCGGCTCGCGGGCGACCGCCAGGTCAGCGACGACGCGCACCTGAAGGAAATGGCCGCGCTGAGCGCGCTGCTCGTGCAGCTGCGTTCGCTGATGCCGTCGGTGTCGAAGGAATGCGAGACGTCGATGGCGCAGCTCGAGGCGATCCAGCGCAGTCTGCGCCTGTGCATCGGCTACCTGGAGATCCTGTCGAGCGCGGTGCCGGCCCGCGACGACGTGGCGGCCCGCGAATACATGCGCGTCGAGATGAAGGCCGTGAACCGGCGCATCCGCGACACGCTGGTCGGCGCCAGCCGCGCGCTCAAGTTCGGCACGCCGAGCCGGCTTGCGCCGCGCCGCCGGCCGGCCGACCCGCCGCACGACGTGCCGCCGCCGCAGCTGTCCGGCTATGTGTCGATCACGGCCAAGCTGGCCGGCGAAGTCGACCAGTTGCGCGAGAAGCTGCTGGATACCGCGCAGTCGTGGAATATCTGAGGTTCCCGACGGATTCCGGGTGTCGGGCGGCAGTCTTTCATAATCCTTTCGGAATAATCGACCGGCATTTCCATAACGGCTGCCGCATGTTTCGGTCGATCCGGCCCCGCAAATCGGCCCCGCGACCGGACCCGGCACCGACGGTTTCAGCCGCGATTTCGCGCCTTTCGGCCTCGCGTTCTCCGTCCGGTTAACCGGCCGTCCGGCCCGCCCGACGGGCCGGACGACGATTCCGCACGAAAATCAGCCCTTGCCCCAACTTCCCGGACAGCCGATACTCGCATATTCCGCGAAATACGATCCCACCGGCTTCAATCCACGGTAATTCCTATGAGCACGATTCTCGAAAGCCTCCCGACCGGCCAGAAGGTCGGTATCGCCTTCTCCGGCGGCCTGGACACCAGCGCTGCGCTGCACTGGATGAAACTGAAGGGCGCCGTCCCGTACGCATACACGGCGAACCTCGGCCAGCCCGACGAAGACGATTACGACGCGATCCCGAAACGCGCGATCGAATACGGCGCAGCCGGCGCCCGCCTGATCGACTGCCGTGCGCAGCTCGTCGCCGAAGGCATCGCGGCGCTGCAAAGCGGCGCGTTCCACATCACGACGGCCGGCGTCACCTACTTCAACACGACGCCGATCGGCCGCGCCGTGACGGGCACGATGCTCGTCGCCGCGATGAAGGAAGACGGCGTCAACATCTGGGGCGACGGCAGCACGTACAAGGGCAACGACATCGAGCGCTTCTACCGCTACGGCCTGCTCGTGAACCCGGATCTGAAGATCTACAAGCCGTGGCTCGACCAGACCTTCATCGACGAGCTCGGCGGCCGTGCCGAAATGTCCGAGTTCATGAACCAGGCGGGTTTCGCGTACAAGATGTCGGCCGAGAAGGCGTATTCGACCGACTCGAACCTGCTCGGCGCGACGCACGAAGCGAAGGATCTGGAAAGCCTCGAAAGCGGCATCAAGATCGTGAACCCGATCATGGGCGTCGCGTTCTGGCGCGACGACGTGAAGATCGCCGCGGAAGAAGTGACGGTGCGCTTCGAAGCCGGCCAGCCGGTCGCGCTGAACGGCGTCGAGTTCAAGGATCAGGTCGAGCTGCTGCTGGAAGCGAACCGCATCGGCGGCCGCCACGGCCTCGGCATGAGCGACCAGATCGAGAACCGGATCATCGAGGCGAAGAGCCGCGGCATCTACGAAGCCCCGGGCCTCGCGCTGCTGTACATCGCGTACGAGCGCCTCGTTACCGGCATCCACAACGAAGACACGATCGAGCAGTACCGCGAGAACGGCCGCCGCCTCGGCCGCCTGCTGTACCAGGGCCGCTGGTTCGACCCGCAGGCGATCATGCTGCGCGAAACCGCGCAACGCTGGGTCGCACGCGCGATCACCGGCGAAGTGAAGATCGAACTGCGCCGCGGCAACGACTACTCGATCCTGAGCACGAAGTCGCCGAACCTCACGTACCAGCCGGAACGCCTGTCGATGGAGAAGGTTGCATCGACGTTCTCGCCGCGCGACCGGATCGGCCAGCTGACGATGCGCAACCTCGACATCACCGATACGCGCGACAAGCTGCGCGTGTATGCGCAAGTCGGCCTGCTGACGCCGGGCGAAGCGTCGGCACTGCCGCAGATCAAGGGCGACGACAAGTAAGCCGTCTCGCTCGACGCCGTGCCGCATCGCTGCATGCGGCACGGTCGGGCAGGCTGCATGTGCGACGCCTCGTCGCGCACGCAGCCTGCCGCTCCCCTCCCGGCCTGTCCGCTCCCCCCCCTTCGCATTGCACCACGCGACGCCCTCACGGCACCGCGCCGCCGCGCCCGTCATGGCAAGCTGCGAGTCATCCGCTTCCTGCCTCGACCCATGACCGCCCTTACCGTCATCCACCTGAACGGCCCGATCAACAGCGGCAAGACGACGATCGGCCTCGCGCTCGCACGCGTGCTGCCCGATGCGTGCTTCATCGACGGCGACGATCACGATGCGCCCGACGACGCGCCGTTGGACGTGCAGTGGGCACTCGCGCTCGAACGTCTCGTCGCGCAGATCGCGGCCGCGCGCGAACGCCATCTGGTCATCGCCTATCCGATCGGCGAAGCGGAACACGCGCGGCTGCGCGCCGCCTGCGATGCGCGTGATGCACGGTTGTTCGTCGTCACGCTCGCACCGCCCGAAGCGATCGCGGCGTCGAATCGCGGCACGCGCGCGCTGACGGACTGGGAGCGCAGCCGGATCGCCGAGATGTATCGCGAAGGCTATGCGTCGCGGCCGTTCAGCCAGATGGTGCTGGACACGGCCGGTACGACGCCCGATGCATGTGCGGCGCGCATCGCGCGGCACGTCGCTACCGTGGCGTCGTAACGCCCATGCCAGCACGCACGCCGCGGTACCGAAACCCGAATGATGCTCGCCGCGGCTCGACGTCACGTGGCGTTGCCATACCCGCATAGGAAAACGTTTACTCTTCCAGGGCTTCTTGCTAGCATCGTCTCCGATCGGCCGACAAGCGTCATCCGGAAAGCCGATCGCAAGCATCGTGAATATCAGTAGTCCCCGCTTTATAGTCTGGTTTCTGCAGTCGCTTTCGAACCGCACCTGCTTTCTGTGTTTTGGCGTGCTTTCTACAGGCTGTCGACCGCCTTCCCGGCGATCTCATGCCAAAAAAGGAAAACGTTATCCACGACGTGGCACCCAGCCACGGACCATCAGAGAGAGAGAGACATCATGAAGAACCGGATCATCCCGTGCGTCGCCGCCATGCTGTCCGTTGCGTTCCTTTCCGCCTGCGGCGGTGACGACCCGGCCAGCCCGGCCGCCGCCGCGCGCCAGCAGGCCACCGTCATGGCGCTCAGTCCGTTGAATCCGCCCGGCTCGAACTTCAACCTCGCACCGTTCACGCTGCAGTTGCCGACCGGCGCGCCCGGCAAGGTCGATACCGTGAGCGGTTCGTCGCTCGCGGGCGGCTACGTGAACCCGACGTATTTCTATACGGACGGCAGCGACGGCTCGATGGTGATGATGGACCCGACGCAGGGCTGGACGACGTCCGGCTCGCTGCATCCGCGCACCGAGCTGCGCGAGAACGCGATCTGGCCGACCTCCGGCACCAACCGGCTGAACGCGACAGTGACCGTCACGCAGGTGCCCGATCACACGACGATCGGCCAGATCTTCCAGGGCACCGGCCCGAGCAAGCCGCTGTGCGAGCTGCAGTTCACGTCCGGCGGGGTCGTCCAGTTGCTGCTCGAAAGCACCAACCAGGGCGGCAAGTCGACGACCACGCCGATCACGACGGTCGGCGTCGGCAAGAAGTTCAGTTATGCGCTGAGCCTGAGCGGCACGACGATCACCGTCACCGCGAACGGCACGACCAGGACCTTCACGATGGATTCGAGCTTCGACGGCGAAAGCTTCTACTTCAAGGCCGGCGACTACGACCAGACGGCCGTGTCCGGTACGCCGCTGACGACGCCCGGCACCGTCGTGAAGTTCCATGCGTTGACGCTCACGCACAGCTGAAGCCGGTCGCCCGTGACGACGCATGAGGCCGGACGGATGCGCGATGCGCATCCGTCCGCCGTTTCGGCGCACCTCGCGCTTACGAGTGGTGCCGCTCACTGACGACTCATTCGACGTATGCATCCGCTTCGGCGAGCCGCCCGACACGCGCGTCGTCGCGCGACGGCTCGCATCGAACCGCCGGCTTCTGTGCGCATCTCGCGCGGCACGACGCCCGGCACGCCGCACGACCTCACGCGGCACACCTGCATCGGCATCCGGCAAGGCGACGAAGAGTACGGCGCCTGACGAACGGACACGGCGCGACACGCCACACGGAAACCGTTCGGATCAACGGCAACCGGACGACGAACGACGGCAAGATCGCGGTGAAGTGGGCGCTCGACGGACACGGAATTCTGATGCGCGCGGAACGGGACCTGCGCGACTACCTCGCGGACGGGCGTCTCGCCGTCGTGCTGCCCGATCACGAAATGCCGAGCGCCGATATCTACGCGGTGTATGCGCAGCGTCACCAGACGTCCGCGCGGATTCGCGCGTTCGTGGATTTTCTGGCGGAAGAGCTGGAGCGGTCGAGAGGCGGATAACGCGCCGGAAGCCGATCCGCCGGCCACTCAGCTCGCGGCGACCAGCGCGGCGTGTTCAAGATCGATGCCGGTCGTTGCCGGCGCCGCGCGCACGCTGCTCGCAACAGGCTCACGCGTCACAGCTGCCTCTCGCGCCCGCCACCCTGCCGCCCCCGCCGCCGCCAGCCCTTCATGCTCGTGCGCGGCCTGCACGAAACGCTCGGCGATCCAGTCGACGAACGCGCGCACGCCGGGCGACACATGCGGGCGCTTCACGTAGACCGCCGACACGGCGGCCGGCTCGGGTTGCCAGCACGGCAGCACTTCCCGCAGCCGGCCCGCGTCGATCAGCGGCTGCGCGGCGATGCGCGTCGGCTGGATCAGCCCGAGGCCGTGCACGCCGCAGGCCAGGTACGCCTGCTCGTCGTCCACGCTGACGATGCTGTCGAGCCGGACCTTGCGCACGCCGTCGTCCGCGACGAAATCGAGTTCGGCCGAGCGCTGGCCGGGTACCCGCGCGCCGCTGACCGCGCGGTGCGCCGTGAGCGCGTCGAGCGTGCGCGGAACGCCGAAGCGGTCGAGATACGCCGGGCTCGCGCACGTCACGCGTTCGAGCGTGCCGAGCCGGCGCGCGACGAGCGACGAATCGGGCAGCGCGCCCAGCCGGATGCCGCAGTCGACCGTGTCGGCGTCGCGATCGCCCGCGCGCCCGGCCACGCCCAGCATCAGCACGAGATCGGGATGCCGGGCGTGAAACGCGTCGAGCGCCGGCAGCACGATCGCACCGGCCACCGACGCCGGCACCTCGACGCGCAGCGGCCCGCCCGGATGCCGCGCGGCGCCGCGCATGCTGGCTTCGAGCTCGTCGACGTCCGCCGTGATGCTCACGCAGCGCCGGTAATACGCGTCGCCTTCGGACGTCGTCCGCAGCGCGCGCGTCGTGCGCACCAGCAGCGGCGTGCCGAGCGCCGCCTCGAGCTCCTGCATGGTCCGCGTCGCGGTGGCGCGCGAAATGCCGAGCGCCTGCGCCGCGCGTGTAAAGCTGTTCATTTCGACGATGCGCGTGAAGATGCGCATCGCGCGGATCGGATTGTCCACCGGTCACCCCTGCGTGGTTGCGACAGGCCGCGGCGCGCGTGCGCGCACCGTACACGGTTGTCGATGTCGACGAAAGCCGCGCGGCGCGCGGCGGCCGGGTCAGGCGTTCGCCGCGGCGATGCGGCGCGCGGGTTCGGCGAGCAGCCGTTGCGCGAGCGCCAGCGCGTCTTCGCGGCTCGCCGCCGCGTTCAGCGGATAGCCCCAGACCTTCTCGAACGTGCCCGAGAATGCATCGAGCGCGGCACGCCGGGCCGCATCGGGCTCGATCGCGATCATCGCCGGGATCCATTCGCGCGACTGCGCACGGTTGGCCTTGCTCCACTTCGCGAGCTGCTTGCGCATCTCGTGGTCGGTATCGCCGCGATCGTCGCCGGACGGCGCGTCGTCGGTCAGAAGAACGAAGCGTTCGCCGCGCGCCAGCAACGCGTCGAGCTCGGCGATCAACCGGGCCGGTTCGAAGTGCGTCGAACCGCGGTAACGCAGCCAGACGAACGGGAATTCAGTCGTGGTGATTTGCATGTCGACCTCCAGATGAGAACGATTCTCATTTTATGGATCGAGGCCAAACGCGTCATTTCTCATCCCGGCCAACTGCTTTTTCAATCTGGCCAAACCTGCGCATCCGCGGGCGCGGCCGGCGCGTTCAGCGTTGCCGGTCGGTCAGGAATTGCGTCGGCGACTTGCCGGTCGCCTTGCGGAACATCGTCACGAAACTGCTCGCGCTCTCGTAGCCGAGGTCGATCGCGATCTGGTGCACGCGGCGGCCGGTCGTCAGCATCCGCAGCGACAGCGCGACGTGCAGCCGCCGGCGCCAGTCGCCGAGGCTCATCCCGAGCTCCTTCGTCGCGAGCCGTGTGAGGCTGCGCTCGCTGATGCCCGCGCGCCGTGCGAGTTCGGCCAACGGCGACTTGTCGGCCGGATCGTCGAGCAGATGGTCGATCAGCTTGCGCAGCCGGCGGTCGGTCGGCATCGGCAGGTACAGGTCCTCGACCGGCGCCGCGACGAGTTCGTCGAGCAGCGTCGCCATCAGCCGCCCCTGCGGCCCGTCGACGTCGTACAGGTTCGGAAAGCTCGCGGCCTTCAGCAGCAGTTCGCGCAGCAGCGGCGACACGGACAGCGTGCAGCAGCGCGCGGGCAGGTCGAGCGCGGCGTCGGGTTCGACCAGCACCGCGTAGAAGGTCGCGCCGGCCGAGCCGCGCGCCGCGTGCGGAACATCGCCGGGAATCCACACCGTGCATTGCGGGGGCGCGCTCCACACGCCGCCGTCGATCTCGCAATAGACGACGCCGCTCAGCGTGTAGAGCAGCTGCGCCTGGCGATGGCTGTGGCGCTCCAGCCGCCATTCCGGCTCGACGACCGAACCGCCGAACACGACGAGCGGACGCGGCACGTGATAGACGTCGGCGTCCGCGGCGGGATGGGTGGTCGGTGGAAGCTCGCGCATGAAACGATAGGCGGTGGAAGAAGCCGGACGCCGTGCCGCACGTCGTTTCGTGCTTATACCAGAAAGGCGCCGGCACGGCCGGGCCGTTCAAGCGCGCGTCAGCGGCCGCCCGCCGAACCGAATACAATGCCCCGATCCCCCGCCGCCGCGCCAACCTGCCGGAGCCGCCATGTTCGACCTGACCACGCTGACCACTTTCACCGCCGTCGTCCTGGGCCTGTTCCTGATCCCCGGCCCGGCCGTGCTGCTCGTGCTGAGCCGCACCGTGCAGGGCGGGCGCAAGACCGGCATCCTGACCGGCCTCGGCGTCGCGAGCGGCGACTTCGTGCATACGCTGTTCGCGGCCGTCGGGTTGTCCGCGCTGCTGATGACGTCGGCGCTCGCATTCAACGTCGTGAAGCTGGTCGGCGCCGCGTACCTG
Organism: Burkholderia sp. YHN3-13; assembly: GCF_055810675.1. Classification (NCBI taxonomy): domain Bacteria; kingdom Pseudomonadati; phylum Pseudomonadota; class Betaproteobacteria; order Burkholderiales; family Burkholderiaceae; genus Burkholderia; species Burkholderia sp. YHN3-13. The sequence continues at coordinate 609,166 of NZ_JBVVNQ010000001.1, forward strand.
CTCTATCTCGGCGCGCGTGCGCTGCTGGAAAAACCGTCGGATCCGTCGCTGCCGCAGGTAGCGCCCGTCACGCCGCTCGTCGCGTACCTGCAGGCCATTCCCGCCGAAGTGCTGAATCCGAAGACCGCGCTGTTCTTCCTCGCGTTCATGCCGCAATTCGTGCACCCGGAGCGCGGCTCGACGTTCGTGCAGTTCGCGGTGCTCGGGCTGATCTTCGTCGTGCTCAGCTCGCTCTATACGACGCTGATCGCGTGCTCGATCCGCCCGCTCGGCCGCGTCGTGAAGCGGCTGACGTGGCTCACGCGCTGGCAGGGGAAGATCATCGGATCGATCTTCATCGCGCTCGGGCTGCGCGTGGCCGTGCAGCAGCGCTGATACGCACGGCCGCATGACGCCTGCCGACGCGGACCGCCTCTACACCGACCCGCGCCTCGTCGCGGTCTACGACCTGTTCAACGCGGGCGATCGCGACTTCGCGTTCTATGCAGCCGTGATCGGCCCCGCGCCGCAGCGCATCCTCGATCTCGGCTGCGGCACCGGCGCGTTCGCACGCCGGCTCGCGGCGGCCGGGCACGAGGTCGTCGCGATCGATCCGGCGCCGGCAATGATCGATTACGCACGACGCCAGCCGCGCGCCGACACCGTGCGCTGGCACGCATGCGAACTCGGCAGCCTGCCGCCCGCCGCACCGTTCGATGCGGTCGTGATGACCGGGCATGCGTTCCAGTGCCTGCTGTCCGATGATGAAATCGACGCGACGCTGCGCGGCGTGCGACGCGTGCTCGCCGACGGCGGCCGCTTCCTGTTCGACACCCGCAACCCGCACGTCGCACCGTGGCGCGCGTGGACGCCCGCGCGTTCGGCATGCAGCGTCGAATCGCGCGACTTCGGCCGCGTCGATCTCCATCACGCGGTGCGTGCGGTCGACGACGCGATCGTGACGTTCGACACGCACTACCGCTTCCGCCGCGACGACACGGTGCTGACGAACACGAGCCGGCTGCGTTTCATCGCGCAGCCCGCCCTGCAGGCGCGCGTGTCGGCAGCCGGTTTCGCATCGGCCAAGTGGTGCGGCGACTGGCAACGCGCGCCTTTCGACGAAACGATCAGCGCGGAGATCATCGCGATCTGCCGCGCATGAGCGCGCGTGCGCCGGTGGCGTCAGCCCGCGACCGGTAGCGTGTCCACCGCATACGCATGCCGGATCGTGCGGCCCAGCACCGGATCCTCCAGCTCGATCTCGAACCGCTCGGCCGGCCGGATGCCGCCGATCGCGGCCAGCGTTCCGCACAGCATCGCGGTGCCGTTCTCGAAACGGCCGCCGTGGCGCGCGAACTGCGCGAGCAGATCGGCCGGCGCGCGCATCGCCGTCACCTGGCCTTCCTGATACAGCACGCGCTCGCCGTCGATCGTCGCGTACGCGCGCAGCACGAGCTGATCCCAGTGACCGGCCACGTCGTCGAACTTCCACAGCGTGCTCGCGCACGGCTTGCCGCACATCTGCTTCGACACGGTGATCCCGTATGTCTCGACTTCGCGGTCGGTGTGGTCGGATGCGATGCCGACGAAGGTCTCGCCGCCGGCGCGCACCAGCACGAATTCCGCTTCGCCGCTGCTCTGCCCGCCCGATACCTGGATCGCGGGCGACGGGTCGAGGCGGTCGGCCGCAACGCGGTAGAAGACCGGCGTCGTCGCCGGGCGCCTGACGCCGAGCGCCTCCAGCTCGCGGATGTGCCGCTCCATGGCCGCCGTGTCACGGCCGGTCCAGCCCGCGATCACGAGCGTGTCGATCGCGATCGCGCGCTCGGTGCGGCCGTCGCGACCGTCGATCGCGAACGTAATGGTTTTCATCGAATGCTCCTTGTGGTGGGGCGCGCACGCATCGCGCGGCGCCGCTCGCCGTGTGTCGTCGACCGGCCGCGCTCAGGCCGGGTCGTAGTAGTGGATCTCGAGCAGCACGCAGCCGCCGTTCGACTTGAACGGGCCGTGCCATGCGCCGGGCGGCCGCACCGCATACGTGTAGCCCTTGAACGGCGTGCCGCCGTTGCCGTGCTCGTCGTTGCCGACGGTCAGGTCGCCCTCGACCAGGAACACCTCTTCCCAGTAGTCGTGCACGAACGGCTTCTTCGTATGCAGCCCCGCCGGCAGGCGCAGCAGGCGCGTGCGGCTGCCGCGCTTGCGCTCGGTATCGAGCGCGCCGGACAGAATCAGCTCCTGTGCGCCGGATGCCGGGTCATACCCTTCCGGCAGCCGCCAGTCGCGCTGCATGTCCAGCGTATGGAATTCGTCGTGAAGCTTGTTGATGGCCATCTGTCTCTCCTGAATGCGATAGCGGGTGAAGTCGGGCACGACGCGTCAAGCGGCGTGCGGCGTCGACCGTTCCTGGTTCAGCGAATAGCTGCCGAGCATCGAATCGACGAGATGCGACGCGCGCTGCCAGTCGTACGTGCGGTATGCGTGGCCCTTCGTGACGAACGACGCGCCGGCGTAGAACAGCTCGTACTGGTTGTGGCGCGACGCGAATTCGGAGCCGACCGCGTCCCATGCGAGCTTGAAGAACTTCACGCGCTCCTCGGACGAACACACCGGCGACTTCTGCGTCTTCTCGATGATGCGCAGCAGGTCGGGGTTCTCGAAATCGCGCACGCTGGACGGCAGCATGATCATTCCGCCGCCCGCGAGCTCGCGCAGCGTGTTGAGCACCTTCGAATACAGCTGCTGCGTGACGACCTGCGAGCCGTACAGCATGTTGCGGTCGGGCACGTAGAAGCCGTTGACGACCGTGCCCTTCGCTTCCATCCCGTAGACCCACGCCTCGACCATCGACGCTTCGGCCGCGAGCTGGCCCAGCGTCTCGCGTACCTGCGGGAACGTGTTCGTGCCGTTGATCTCGGAAATCTTCAGGCCGAGACCGACGAGAAAGCGCAGCTTCGTCATCAGGCGCACCTGGCACTGATAGTTCTGGTACACGTGCGCGGGCGTCGCATGAAACTGCTTCGCGCACATCGCCGTGTTGCCGGCGACGAAGATCCGTTCCCACGGCACCTTCACGTCGTCGAAGTACAGCACCGCGTCGTTCTCGTCGAAGCGGCTGGACAGCGGGTTGTCGAACACCGACGTCGCGTGCTCCTCGTACGACTTGCGCGACAGGATCTTCATGCCCTTCGCGTTCATCGGCACCGCGAACGACAGCGCGTACATCTCGTCGCCTTCGCGCAGCGGCTGGATGCAGCTGCAGAACACCTCGTTCGCCATGATCCCGCTCGTCGCGAGCATCTTCGCGCCGCGCACCGTGATGCCTTCGGCATCCTGATCGACGATGCCGACCGCGAGGTACTTGTCCTCCTGCTCGTGTGCGGCCTTCGACTGGTTCGCCTGCGGATTCACGATCACGTAGGTCAGGAACAGGTCGTTGTCGCGTGCATAACGGTAGTAGTCGCGCAGTGCGCCGGCGCGCGCCGGGTCGTATTGTTCGAACACGTCGGCGCCCATATACATGCCGGCGAGACACGACGCGACGTGGTCGGGCGAGCGGCCCATGAAGCCGTAATGCAGCTCCGACCACGCTTCCAGCGCGGCACGGCGCTCGACGAGTTCGTCATAGGACGTCGGCAGCTGCCAGATCCGGCTCACGCGGTTGCCCGTGCCGGGCGACACGAACGTCATCTTCTCGACGTTCTCGTCGCGCGCCTGGTAGTCGTACAGGCTCGCGTAGCTGCGAATCGAATTGCGGAATGCCGCATGCGCGGTCACGTCGCCGGCCGGCTGGCCGTTCAGGTAGACCTGCCGCCCGTCGCGCAGCGACGCGATGTGCTGAGTCCCGTTCTTGATCATGATGTCCTCCTGGGTGGAATGAATCGTGGGTTGCGTTCACAAGGACGGCGCATGCGCGCCGTCGAGCGCGCGGTAGCGACCGCCAAAGAAGATCAGCGGGCGCCCTTCCGAGCGCGCGCGGTGCCGCGTCACGCGGCCGACGAAGATCACGTGGTCGCCGCCGTCGTATTGCGCATAGGGCTCGCATTCGAACGTCGCGAGTGCGTCGGGCAGCAGCACCGCGCCGTCGGCGGGCGCCGCGCCGGCGCGCCAGCCCCACTTGTCGCCGTTCGCCTTCGCGAAACAGTTCGACAGGTGCTGCTGCGTCTCGTCGAGCACGTTGACCGCGTAGCCGTCCGCGCCGGCCAGGTCGCCGAGGCTCAGGCTGCGGCGGTCGACCGAGAACAGGATCAGCGGCGGATCCAGCGACACCGAATTGAATGACGCGACCGTGATGCCGACCGGCATCCCCTCTTTGCGCGGGGCGGTAATCACCGCGACGCCCGTCGCGAACATCGACAACGCGGTACGAAAGCGTCGCTGCTCGTCGGCGCCCGCGCCGGTTCCGGCATGGTTCTCGCTCATCTCGTTCTCCTGGGGTTGCATCGCCGGATTCCGCGGCGGAATCCGACCAACGAATCACTTCAATTTAGCTTTGTGATTTAGCTTTTATTGAATGTAAACACAAAAGCCGGTTCAAGCTGTCGTAAACCCTGATCTTGAAAGCTTTGTTTGAAAGACAACCCTACTGGCGTGATGGATGTTGCGCGACGCCCGCGAATGTCCACGTACACTGCGGCAACCGTATCCCGCGGCTTTCGCGACCCGCGAGAGATCCCGCTTCCCGGAGCCCATTCGATGCCATCCCGCCCGATCTACATGGACTACAGCGCGACGACGCCCGTCGATCCGCGCGTGGTCGACAAAATGGTGCCGTTCCTGCACGAGCAGTTCGGCAACCCCGCTTCGCGCAGCCACAGCCACGGCTGGGACGCCGAGCAAGCGGTCGAGGAAGCGCGCGCGCACGTCGCCGCGCTGCTCGGCGCGGACCCGCGCGAAATCGTGTGGACATCGGGTGCCACCGAAGGCAACAACCTCGCGATCAAGGGCGCCGCGCACTTCTATCAAGGCACGGGCAAGCACCTCGTCACGGTGAAGACCGAACACAAGGCTGTGCTCGATACGTGCCGCGAACTCGAACGCCAGGGCTTCGACGTCACCTACCTCGACGTGGAGGAAAACGGTCTGCTCGATCTCGATGCGCTGCGGCGGGCGCTGCGCGCCGACACGATTCTGGTGTCGGTGATGCTCGCGAACAACGAAACGGGCGTGATCCAGCCGATCGCCGAGATCGGCGCGCTGTGCCGCGCACGCGGCATCGTGTTCCACTGCGACGCCGTACAGGCGGCCGGCAAGATTCCGGTGGACGTGAATGCACTGAACGTCGACCTGCTGACGGTGACCGCGCACAAGGTGTACGGCCCGAAGGGAATCGGCGCGCTGTACGTGCGCCGCAAGCCGCGCGTGCGCATCGAAGCGCAGATGCACGGCGGCGGCCACGAGCGCGGGATGCGCTCGGGCACCCTGCCGACACACCAGATCGTCGGGATGGGCGAAGCGTTTCGGCTTGCGAAGGAAGAGATGGAGGAAGAAAGCCGCCGCGTCGGCGCATTGCGCGACCGGCTGCTGGCCGGCCTGTCGACGCTCGACGAGGTTTACGTGAACGGCGACCTGGCGCGCCGGATTCCGCACAACCTGAACGTGAGCTTCAACTTCGTCGAGGGCGAATCGCTGATCATGGGGATCAAGGGCGTCGCGGTATCGTCAGGCTCCGCGTGCACGTCGGCGTCGCTGGAACCGTCTTACGTGCTGCGTGCGCTCGGCCGAAGCGACGAACTCGCGCACAGCTCGATCCGCTTCACGCTCGGCCGCTTCACGACCGAAGCCGAAGTGGACAGCGTGATCGCGCAGGTGCGCGACACGGTCGACAAGCTGCGCGCGCTGAGCCCGCTATGGGACATGCACCTGGAAGGGGTCGACCTCGATACGATCGAGTGGGCCGCGCACTGAGCATGGCCGACGCGTCGCGCCGGCCCGCGGCCGGCGTGCGTCAGCTTTTTTCCTGGCGCGCGATCATGTGCGCGAGATCGAGCGTTGCGCGATCGCCGTTGGTGACGAGGCGGTCGATCACCGAGCACAGCACCTTGAACTCGGTCTTGGTCACGCCCTCGAACAGCACGTTGTTGATCCGCTGCTGGGTGGGCGCCAGCGCTTTCAGCAGCTTCGTGCCGGCCGGCGTGACCGTGACGCGCATCTTGCGCTTGTCGTCCGGGTCCGCCCGCTTGTCGATCAGGCCGAGCTTCTTGAGCTTGCCGGTTTCGATCGTCACGAACGCGCCGCTCAGGTGCAGGTGATCGGCCAGGCGGTTGACGGTCACGACGTCGTCGTGGGACAGGTGCGCGACCGACACGAGCAACGAGTACTGGATGCCGGTCAGCCCGGCGATCGAGCCGAAACCGTCGCGGACCGACAGCAGGCGCGCCGCGAACGGCAGCAACCCGTTGATCAGGTGACGAAATTCCGTGTCCGTGCCGTCGATCAGGCAGGCCGGGTTGGTAATGGTCAGAACGGACTCCTCTTGCTGCTTGGCCATGACGTCGACGCTCCGTGCAGTCATGCGAATTTAGCTTTGAAACGAAATTATACGGTAAAGGCACATGCGCTCCCGGCCGGGTCCGGCGCCCCGCATGCTGCCCGATTGTCCGGCACCGGAGACTCGCTCATGTCCTTTCCGCTTCATCCCGCGACGGTCCGCGCGCTGCTCGAATGTTATCTGCGCGCGAAAGACCTGAACCGTCCGTCACTGATCGCCGACTGCTTCGCAGCCGATGCCGAGCTGAGCTTTTCGCTCGCCAGCGACGATATCGATTTTCCGCCGCGCGTGACGGGCGCGGCCGCCATCGCGCGCACGCTGGTCGAGGAATTCGGCGAGCGGTTCGAGCGGTGCCGGACCTGTTACGTCTGCGCGGAGCCGGACGTCGACGCGCATGGCGTCGCCAACATGCCGTGGCTCGTCGTGATGCGGCAGAAGGACACCGGCGCGCTGCGGATCGGGCATGGCACGTACCGCTGGCAGTTCGCGGGCGACGACACCCGCGACAACGCGGCCCGGATCGCCGCGCTGCACATCCACATCGCGCGAATGGACACGATCGACGATCCGCGGTCGTCGAAGCTCGACGGGCTGCATGCGGCGTTCGGGTATCCGTGGCTGCCGGCGCATGCGTTCGCGCGCGGGCTGGCGAATATCGCGGCGGCACACCCGGATTGGGGATTCCTGGCACCGTTTCACGACGCGGCGGCGGCGGCGGCCTGACCGATCGCGCCGGCCGCGCCGCCGCGCGTCATGCCGCGTCAAGCGCCTGCCGCACCGCCTCCCAATCGAGCCCGAACCGCGCGAGATACTTGCGCAGCCGGTCCGCATCGTTCGGTTGCTTCTTGCTCCGCCGCGACACCGCGAACAGCGTGCGCCCCGCTTCCGACAGGCTCGCCGACGCGCGGCACACATCGAGCACGCGTTCGAGCTGCGCACGGTCGAACAGGTCGAGATCGGCCGCGCGCGCACCGAACACCGCGTCGACGCACGGGTCGGCCGCGCCCGCGTCGCGCGGCGACGACCAGGTGCGCGTCAACCGCTCGACTTCCTGCTCGGCGAGCGCCTCGGTAATCCGCCCCGCATCGGCCAGCGTCGCCATCCGCGTGACCGAGGCCGACAGTTCGCGGAAGTTGCCGGCCCACACCGCGCGCGGCGACGCCGCGAACGCGAGATAGCGCCGCTTCGCCTCCACGTTGAATCGCACCTGCTCGCCCTGCTCGCGGCCGAAACGGTCGAGTTCGAATTCGAGGTTCGGCTCGATGTCCTCGCGGCGCTCGGCCAGCCCCGGCAATTCGTACGTCCACAGATTGATCCGCGCATAGAGATCCTCGCGGAACGTGCCGGCCGCCACCATCTGCCGCAGGTCGCGATGCGTGCCCGCGATCAACTCGAAATCGCTGCTCGCCTCGACGTCCGCGCCGACCGGCAGGAAGCGCTTCTCCTCGATCGCCTTCAGCAGCATCGCCTGCTCGTCGAGCCCGAGTTCGCCGATTTCGTCGAGGAACAGCAGCCCGCCGTCGGCCGCGCGCAGCAGCCCCGCCCGTGCCGACTGCGCGCCCGTGAACGCGCCCTTCACGTGACCGAACAGCGTCGACATCGCCGCGTCGCCGCGCAGCGTCGCGCAGTTGATCTCGATGAACGCCCCCGCGAGCCGATGGCGGCCGCGCTTCAGCTCGTACACGCGCTTCGCGAGAAACGATTTGCCGGCGCCCGTCGGCCCGACCAGCAGCATCGGCGCGCGCGACCGCACGGCGACGCGCTCCAGTTGCTCGATCAGCGCATTGAAGCGCGCGTTGCGCGTTGCGATGCCGGCCTTCAGGAACGACACCGTTTCGTCGCGCTCGCGCGTGAAGCGCTGCGCGATGCGGTTGTAGCGCGACAGGTCGAGGTCGATCACCGATATCGTGCCCGGCCCGCTCGGCCCTTCGTCGGTCCGCTGCGGCGGCCCCGTCTGCACGAGGCGCGCGGGCAGGTAGCGCGCCTCCGCCAGCAGGAACCAGCAGATCTGCGCGACGTGCGTGCCGGTCGTGATGTGGATCAGGTAGTCCTCATGCTCGAGGTCGAACGGATACGCGCGTGCGTAGTCGTGCAGCGTCGCGTAGACCTCCTCGAAATCCCACGGATCGTGGATCGTGACCGGCACGAGCCGCACGTCGGTATGCGGCGACAGGCGCGCGAGATCGTCCCGCACCTGGTGGGCGAGACGCGTGTAGCCCGGCGCATGCAGCAGTTCGAGCCGGTCGATCGGCAGGTCGGGCTGCTCGCACAGCGAAATCGTCGGCCGCCATTTGCGGTAACGGCGCGGCGCGCGGCCGCCCTGGTCCAGCACGGTGCCGAGAAAACCGATCGCGACGGTCTTGCGCATTTTTTATCTCATGGGATAAGAAGCGATCCGATTGTATCGGATTTCCATGATGAATCCGCACGCCCGGCATCACCGAAAATCGGTTAATGAAATAAATTCCCATTTGTTTTCAACCACTTGAAAAATTATTCGAGCATCAAGGCAGCCACTGGCACGCTCCTCGCTAAATAGAAGACGCCGGATGTCCCGCTGGCCCGCGAGCCAGGGTTCACACGCCCTGCTGGTGCGCCGCCGCCGAACCTCGTTCGTCGCGGCAGCGCATGCCGCCATGGACAGATGAAGGCAAAGGGGCGCGCGCCAGGATGCCTCGTCCGGGTTCGAATCCCGGAGCGCCCGTCGTTCGGAAGCTCAGTCAGGTGGAGCAGCCGGCGAAAGCCGGCCGGTGGCGGGTTCGAATCCCGCTCGAACCCTGTCCGCAAGGACAGTCTCGTGATGAAAGCAGTACCCGCCGGTGCGGGCCGACAGGCCCGCCGCGCGTCGGACCGGTTGCGGTTCCGCGCGATCGGCCGGGCGGCCGCACGGCCCGCGCGAATGCGCACGACGACGCGATGCAGGATGCGTCACCGTGTGCGTCGGCGCCGGCCAGCGCGCCGTCCGCCCGGTTGCGTCGCACCGCGATCCGCACGATGCGCGATCCGGCGGTCGTTGAAAAAAAAGGACAAAAATATGTGGAAGCGTCATGTAGTGAAAAAGAACGAACGCGCGCTGCTGATGAGCGAAGGCGATTTCGTGAAGGTGCTGGAACCGGGCGTGTTCAAGGCCTTCGATCCGTTCAAGCGTCTGTCGGTGCAGACCGCGCGTCTCGACGCGCCGCTCGCCGACACCGCGCTGGCCGACTATCTGCGCCACGACGCGCCCGACGTGCTCGCGCGATACTTCGTCGCGATGGATCTCGCCGACGACGAAGCGGGCCTGCGCTATGAAGACGACGTGCTCATCGAGATCCTGGCACCGGGCACGCGCCGGCTGTACTGGCGCGGCCTGGCCGCGCATCGTCTCGAACGCGTCGATCTCACGCAGGACAGCATGCTGCCGGCCGCGCTCGTCAAACGCATCGCGCAACCGGCGCTGCGGGCGCGCGGCGTGGCGGGCCTGACGGGCGTGCTGGTGGCGCAGGTGCCGGCGTACCACGTCGGCGTGCTGAAGATCGACGGCAAGATCGAGCGGTTGCTGGAAGCGGGTACGTCGGCGTTCTGGCGCTTCAACCGCGACGTCGCGGTCGAACTCGTCGACCTGCGCCTGCAGGCGATCGAAGTCGGCGGGCAGGAAATCCTGACGCGCGACAAGGTTGCGCTGCGGCTGAACCTGTCGGCGACGTGGTGTTACGCGGACGTGCTGCATGCGTTCGGCCAGCTGCAAAAACCGGTCGAGCACTTGTATCGCGAGCTGCAGTTCGCGCTGCGCTCGGCGGTCGGCACACGCTCGCTCGACGAGCTGCTGGAGGACAAGCAGTCGATCGACGCGGTCGTGATCGCGCAGGTGCGCGCCCGTCTCGGCGATTCGGGCGTGGACGTGCGCAGCGTCGGCGTGAAGGACATCGTGCTGCCGGGCGACATGAAGACGATCCTCGCGCAGGTGGTCGAAGCGGAGAAATCCGCCCAGGCGAACGTGATTCGCCGCCGCGAGGAAACGGCGGCCACGCGTTCGCTGCTGAACACCGCGAAGGTGATGGAGGAAAACCCGACCGCGCTGCGGCTCAAGGAGCTGGAAACGCTCGAGCGCGTCGCGGAACGGATCGACCGCATCTCGGTGTTCGGCGGTCTCGACCAGGTGCTGAACGGACTCGTCAGCATCAAGGGCACGTAATGCAGGACACGGCGCGGCACGCGTGTGTCGCGCCGGACAATCGAATGAATCAGGTGAAGCAAATGAGCAACATGGACTATCAGGTGATGGAACTGGCCAACGGCAAGCCGGTGAAGATGTGGACGCAAGGCGTCGCCGTCGAGGACGAAGCGCGCGCGCAGTTGCGCAACACCGCGCAGATGCCGTTCGTCTTCCGCCACATCGCGGTGATGCCGGACGTCCACCTCGGCAAGGGGTCGACGATCGGCAGCGTGATTCCGACGAAGGGCGCGATCATCCCGGCCGCGGTCGGCGTCGACATCGGCTGCGGGATGATGGCCGCGCGCACGACGCTGACGGCGTCGGATCTGCCGGATTCGCTCGCGGGGCTGCGCGGCGCGATCGAACGCGCGGTACCGCACGGCCGCGCGCCCGGACGCCGCGATCCGGGCGCGTGGGGCGATCGCACGCCGGCCGCCGTGACCGACTCGTGGAAGTCGCTGCAGCCGGGCTTCCAGCGGATCGTCGACAAGTATCCGAAGCTGGAAAAGACGAACCACTACGCGCATCTCGGCACGCTCGGCACCGGCAATCACTTCATCGAAGTGTGCGTCGACGAAGCGGACCACGTGTGGTTCATGCTGCACAGCGGCTCGCGCGGCGTCGGCAATGCGATCGGCAGCCTGTTCATCGAACTCGCGCAGGCCGACATGCGCCAGCACATCGCGAACCTGCCGGACCGCAACCTCGCGTACTTCACCGAAGGCAGCCGGCACTTCGACGATTACGTCGAGGCCGTCGGCTGGGCGCAGGACTACGCGCGGCGCAACCGGCAGGCGATGATGGACGCGGTGATCGCGGCAGCACGCGGCGTGATCGCGAAGCCGTTCGCGCTCGACGAACACGCGGTGAACTGTCACCACAACTACGTGCAGCGCGAACGCCACTTCGGCGAAGACGTGCTCGTGACGCGCAAGGGGGCGGTGTCCGCGCAGAAGGGGCAACTGGGGATCATCCCGGGCTCGATGGGCGCGAAAAGCTTCATCGTGCGCGGGCTCGGCAACCCGGAAAGCTTCTGCTCGTGCAGCCACGGCGCGGGCCGGACGATGAGCCGCACCGAAGCGAAGCGCCGCTTCACGGCCGACGACCAGGTCAAGGCCACCCAGGGCGTCGAATGCCGGAAGGACGCGGGCGTCGTCGACGAAATCCCGATGGCCTACAAGGACATCGACGCGGTGATGGCGGCCCAGCGCAGCCTCGTCGAAGTGGTGCACACGCTGCGCCAGGTGGTGTGCGTGAAAGGATAGCGCGGTGCGCGGCCGATGGCCGGCGGCCGCGCGCAACGAAACGGAAACGACAATCATGAAAACGGAAAAAAACCTGACGCCCGTGCGCAGCGCGCACCCGGTCGCCCCGGCCGTGCGGGCGCGCGTGATGGCGGAACTCGCGGAAGTCGAGCGTCGCCACGATGTGAGCGTCCTGTTCGCGTGCGAATCGGGCAGCCGCGGCTGGGGGTTCGCGTCGCCGGACAGCGACTACGACGTCCGCTTCGTGTATGTGCACCGGCGCGACTGGTACCTGAGCGTCGAAGCGCGACGCGACGTGATCGAACGGCCGCTCGACGACGAACTCGACGTGAGCGGCTGGGAGCTGCGCAAGGCATTGCAACTGCTGCGCCGCTCGAATCCCACGCTGCTCGAATGGCTCGACTCGCCGGTCGTGTATCGCGAAGACGCGCGCTGGGCGCCGCGACTGCGGTCGCTGGCGGCGGCGTTCTTCTCTCCGGTGCGCGGACGCCACCACTACCTTGCGATGGCGAAGAAGAACTTTCGCGGCTATCTGCAAGGCGACACGGTGCGTTACAAGAAGTACCTGTACGTACTGCGGCCGCTGCTCGCGGTGCGCTGGATCGACATGGGGCTCGGCATGCCGCCGATGCGCTTCGCGGATCTCGTCGAAGGCACCGTGCACGAGCCGGCGGTGCGCGCGGAGCTCGATGCATTGCTCGCACTGAAGATGCGCGCGAACGAAAGCGAGTACGGGCCGCGCCGCCCCGCGATCCACGCGCTCGTCGAGTCGATGCTCGCCGATGCGGAACACGATCGCGCATACAAGCGGCCGTGGGGCGACGTGGCGACGCTCGATACGTTCCTGCGCGACGTGGTCGACAGCCGATGACAAACGAACGGCGCGGTGCCGGCGGGCATCGCGCCGTTTGTCCATCCGCCTGACGCGTCGCCGCGTCAAGCGCCGCCCGTTGCAGCGGTATACTGGATGCCGTTCGCGCCACTGCACTCGACCTGCACCGCTTGCTGACGATGCGCTTGCAGTCCGGCATCTTCCGCCCGCCCTTTCCCAGTCGATACGAACCGTCATGTCGCACCGTTTTCCGCTTGCCCTCGCCGTGCTCCTCGCCGTTTCCCCGATCGTCACGCAGGCTCGTCCGCTCGCGCGGCCGCCGGTCGAGCGTGACTTCAAGAGCTGGTCGGTCGTCTGCGACAACGGCAATCGCTGTGTCGCGGAGAGTCACGCCGACGATACCGACGATGCACGCCCCAGCCTGATCCTGCGCGTGACGCGCGATGCCGGCCCCGATGCGCAACCGTCGCTCGACCTCTACGCGTCGGCACCGCTGGACTTGCGTACCGCACGCGTCGACGGCCGCCCGTTCGATGCGGTGCCGGCCCAATGGCATGCCTTCGGCGACCCGAACGACGACCAGGCCCACCCGTTCCGGATCCGCACGAACGATCCGGCAACGGTCGCCGCGTGGCTGTCTGCATCGCGCAATGCACAGGCGCTGAGCTTCGGCGATCCGGCTTCCGCGCACACCGCGCGCACGCCGTTGTCGGGGTTGAATGCCGCGCTGCTGCTGATCGACGATACGCAGGGCCGCGTCGGCACCGTCACCGCGCTGCTGCGCCCGGGCAGCCGGCCCGCGTCGTCGGTCCCGCCCGCGCCGGCGCTGCCGCCCGCCGTCACGCCGGCGCCGCCGCCCGTCGCGAACCTGTCGGCCGCCGAACAGCGCCCGCTCGTCGACGCGGTACTCGCGAAATTCGGCGCCGACGTGAAGCAGTGCGCGGCCGATGTCGAAGACGAAATGTCGGCGAGCGATCGCAGGAAGGCGTCGACCGCCGTCGCGATCTCGGCCGACGAGGCGCTCGTCGCGATCCCGTGCCAGACCAGCAGCATGTATAACCACACCGACCTGTGGTATCGCATTCGCCGCACCGCACCGTACACGCCGACGGCCATGAACTTCGGCGAGAACGCGAATGCGGGGCTCGATTCGGCGTCTTTCCCGAACGAACTGACCGACGCCGGCTACGATCCGGCCAGCGCGATGCTGTCGAGCAAGGTCCGGTTGCGCAGTGCCGGCGATTGCGGGTCGACCGCGTCGTGGATCTTCGACGGCCGGCGCTTCCAGCTCGCCGACATCGCGACGCACGGCACCTGCAACGGCCTGTTCCAGGACCAGTGGCCGCGCCTGTATCGGCGCGCCGACGCGACCGCAAGCGCGCACTGACGCATCCGGTCACGCGCCGACGATCGAGATCGAGAAGCCGTCCCAGCCCTTCTGCCCGACCGTCTGCACGGCCGTCGTCGTGAGCGCCGGCTCGGCCACGAGGCGCGCGAACCCGTCGCGCACGCCGATCACGTCGGGCTCGCGATTGTCCGGATCGGCCACGCGCCCGCCCCGCACCACGTTGTCGACGACGATCACCGTGCCGGGCCGCGACAGCTTCAGCACCGCGTCGAGATAGACCGCGTTGGTGTCCTTGTCCGCATCGATGAAGACGAAATCGAACGGCGCCTCGCCGGCGTCGACGAGCCGCGCGAGGCTGTCCTTCGCGTTGCCGACCACCACCGACACGACCGACGCGAACCCGGCGCGCGCGATGTTCTGCGTCGCGACCTTCGCATGCGCGGGGTTCAGTTCGAGCGTCACGAGCGTGCCGCCGGGCGGCAACGCGCGCGCGAGCCAGATCGTGCTGTAGCCGCCGAGCGTACCGACTTCGAGAATCCGCCGCGCGCCGCGGATCGTCGCCAGCAACTGCAGCAGCTTGCCCTGGTTCGGCGCGACGTTGATCGCCGGCAGCCCGGCCGCGTCGCTCGCCGCCAGCGCGGCGTCGAGCGCGTCGTCCGACGGCACGAGCGTCGCGGAGAAATACGCATCCACCTGGTTCCACCGATCCTGATCCATCGCGCACCTTTCGTCTGCGGAAAAAGGCATTCTATGCGCGGCGCTCGCATAAGCAACCCACCATTCGTTCTAAGAACCGCAACGCACGTGCTCCTATAATCGCCGGACGGCAGGCCCCCTCGACCTTCACAACAACAAGCGGAGCACCCATGACCGATCAGACCAAGCCGAACTGGCGCCTCGAAACGATCGCCGTGCACGGCGGTTATCGCCCCGACCCGACCACGCGCGCGGTCGCCGTCCCGATCTACCAGACCGTTGCGTACGCATTCGACGACACGCAGCACGGTGCCGACCTGTTCGACCTGAAGGTCCAGGGCAACATCTACACGCGCATCATGAACCCGACGACGGACGTGCTCGAGCAGCGGATCGCCGCGCTCGAGGGCGGCATCGGCGCGCTGGCGCTTGCATCGGGGCAATCCGCCGTCACGTACGCGATCCAGACGATCGCGGAAGCCGGCGACAACATCGTGTCCGCGAGTTCGCTGTACGGCGGCACCTACAACCTGTTCGCGCATACGCTGCCGCAATACGGGATCACCACGCGCTTCGCCGACCCGCGCGACCCCGCGTCGTTCGAACCGCTGATCGACGCGCGCACGAAGGCGATCTTCGCGGAATCGGTCGGCAACCCGCTCGGCAACGTCACCGACATCGCCGCGCTCGCGGACGTCGCGCATCGGCACGGCATTCCGCTGATCGTCGACAACACGGTGCCGTCGCCGTACCTGCTGCGCCCGTTCGAGCACGGCGCGGACATCGTCGTGCACTCGCTGACGAAGTATCTCGGCGGGCACGGCACGAGCCTCGGCGGCGCGATCGTGGATGCGGGCAAGTTTCCGTGGGCGGAACACGCCGACCGCTTCAAGCGGCTGAACGAGCCGGACGTCAGCTACCACGGCGTCGTCTATACGGAAGCGTTCGGGCCGGCCGCGTACATCGGCCGCGCGCGCGTCGTGCCGCTGCGCAACATGGGCGCGGCGATCTCGCCGTTCAACGCGTTCCAGATCCTGCAGGGCATCGAGACGCTGGCGCTGCGCATCGAGCGGATCAGCGACAACGCGCTGAAGATCGCGCGGCATCTCGCGCGCCACGAACACGTCGAATGGGTGAACTATGCGGGCCTGCCCGATCACCCCGACCACGCACTCGTCGCCCGCTACCTGTCGGGCCGCGCGCCGGGCATCCTGACGTTCGGCGTGAAGGGCGGCCGCGACGGCGGCGCGAAGTTCCAGGACGCGCTGAAGCTGTTCACGCGACTCGTCAACATCGGCGACACGAAGTCGCTCGCGACGCACCCGGCCTCGACGACGCACCGGCAACTGTCGCCCGCCGAACTCGCGAAGGCCGGCGTGAAGGAAGAAACGGTGCGACTGTCGATCGGTATCGAGCATATCGACGACCTGCTCGCCGACCTCGACCAGGCGCTCGCGCAGCTCTGACGCGAACGGGCGTGCCGGCTGGCCGGTGCGCCCTGCATCAAGCCGCTTGACTCTGAAGCGGCTTCAAGGTGTTCAATCCCCGGTTGATGCCGCGGCACAGCCCGGCGCGTACGATCCGTGCAATGCCGCTCCCGCGCGGCACGTCGACCGACCGAGAGGCCCCATGACACCGACCGCGAAGCTTGCGCTGCTCACCTTACCGCCCGTGCTGGCGGCCTGTTTCGGCGCGCTTGCGGCCGCATGGCGGGCGCCCGGCCCGAAAACGTCGAGCGTCATCCAGCATTTCACCGGCGGCATCGTGTTCGCGGCCGCGGCGCTCGAACTGCTGCCGCAGGACCGCGCGCATGCGCTGTTTCCGGTCGTCGTCGGGTTCGTGCTCGGCCTCGCGCTGATGCTCGCGATCCGCGCGCTGTCGGGCACGATCGAGGCACGCTTCGAGGACGCGCGGCTGCCCGTGAGCCTGATCATCGTTACCGCGATCGACCTCGTCGTCGACGGCCTCGTGCTCGGCATCGCGTTCTCCGCCAGCGACGAAAGCGGCATCATCCTGACCGTCGCGCTGACGCTCGAAGTGTTGTTCCTCGCGCTGTCGGTCAGCGCGGCGCTTGCCGCGGCAGGCATCGGCCGGACGCTGTCGATCGTCGTGCCGGTCGGGCTGGCCGCACTGCTGAGCCTCTCGGCCGTGGCCGGCAATGCGGCATTCGCCGGCCTGCCGGCGAACATCTACGCGGCCCTGCTGGGGCTCGGCACCGTCGCGCTGCTGTACCTCGTGACCGAGGAACTGCTCGTCGAAGCGCACGAGGTGCCCGAAACGCCGTTCGCGACGGCCGCGTTCTTCATCGGCTTCATCGTGTTCTTCCTGATCGAAGGGTCGGTCAAGGCGGGATAAGCCGCGCGCGGCGGCTACCACGTCGTCGCGCCGGCCGGATACGTATCGACGACGCGCGTGCCATTCGCGGGCGTGACGCCCTCGTTGCGCAACGCAGTCCACAGGTCGATCGCATGTTCGCGCGACTTGCGGCTGCCGTCGTCGGTCAGCACGTTCAGCGCGATGACCGTGTCGCGCGTCGTCAACTGCAGTTGTTCCTTCAACTTGCGCGACTGATGCGACGCGGTACGGACCTCGCCGAGCACGATACGCCTCTCCGTCGCAGCCGCCCCGCTCCCCGCTTCGGCCGGCACGAACGTCAGTCGCCCGTTGTCGACCTCGCATTGCCCCTGCGTGAACGTTGCCGTCCACGCGCCGGCAGGCACGGCCGCGAATTCGCACCGCATCCGCTCGTTCGCCCGCGGGCCGACGTCGTGGGCGGGCGCGTGCGACAGCGCACGCTCGGGCCAGCCGGCCGCCATCGCAGCCGTCGTCATCAGGCACCCCGCCAGCACGATTCCTTTCGCGATATGACGCATGACTCGCTCCTCTGCATGGATGAAGCCGGCCGACGGATACGGCCCCGGCCGGCCGTGAATCGTTGATCAAAGCACCGCGAAACCGTTGTCGTGCGCATCGACCATCGGCGCTTTCTCGCCGCGATGCACCGTCGAACGATGGATTTCCCGATTGCGCGCGACAACGGCCGGGCTCGCCGGATAGTCGTGATTCGGGCTCGGGATCACGCCGTCGTGACGCGCGCGCACCAGTTCCCGAACCACTTCCTGACGACTCTTCGGCTGTGCCGACACGGTCTGCGAGAGGGCTGCGGCCGACAGTGCGGCAACGACGGCGACGATCATCGGGCGCGGAATGTTCATGGGGTGTGCTCCTTGCTGAAAAGGCGTGACAGGTGCCTTCACTTTGATCCCGCGCTGGTGCGGATGCGTGATCGCCGCATGACGGTTTCGTCACCATGCGAACGACTTCTGCATCGCAGTGCACATTAAATAATTCGAATGTTCGGGCGTGCATGACACCGCGATGACATTTTTCTCATTTGTCCCTCACCTCCACGATCCGAACGCTTTCCAGAATCGCCAGCGCGATCGCGATATTCCGGGCCGCCGCCGCAAGCCCGGGCACCGGAGTCGAACGATGCGCGAAACGATCATCTTGAACTTCAGGGGAAGCACCATGAAATATCCAGTTCGGCTCGCCATGCTCTCGGGGGCGCTGCTCGCGACCGCCCAACCGGCCCATGCCGCGGAAGTCAGCCTCTACGGCCTGTTCGATACGTCGCTGACCTATGTGTGGAACGCCAATGCCGACGGCAGGAACCTCGTCGGCCTCGGCAACGGCAACCTGCTCGGCAACCGTTTCGGGCTGAAAGGCGCCGAGGATCTGGGCGGCGGCCTGAAAGCGATCTTCACGCTGGAAAACGGCTTCAATCCGAACACGGGCGCGCTCGGGCAAGGCAACCGGATGTTCGGCCGGCAGGCGTTCGTCGGCCTGGAAAGCGCACGCTGGGGCACCTTGACGCTCGGCCGCCAGTACGACGCGCTCGCGGACGTCGCCTGGCCCGTGACCGGCGATTTCTATTTCGGCAGCGTGTACGCGACGCCCGGCGACGTCGACAACTACGACACGTCGTCGCGCACCGACAACGCCGTGAAATACACGTCGCCCGTGATCGGCGGTTTCCAGTTCGTCGGCATGTATGCGCTCGGCGGCGTGGCCGGCAAGAGCGGCGCGGGCCAGACCTGGTCGGCCGGCCTGTCGTACAGCTACGGCCCGCTCGACGTCGCGGGCGGCTACTACTCCGCAGCCAACCGCTCGTCGCTCGAGAACGGCATCCGGACCAGCTGGAACGGCACGTCGGACGGCACGTTCGACGGATCGCTGGTCAACGGCGGTTACCTCTCCGCGAAATCGATCGACATCGCGCGCGGCGCGTTGCGCTACAACTTCGCGCCGTTCGCGGTCGGCATCGATTACAGCAATGCGCAGTACAAGGCCGATGCGATGTCCGCGTTCCGCAGCACGCAGAAATACGACACCGCGCGCGGTTTCTTCAACTTCCAGGCGACGCCCGGCCTGCTCGTCGGCGTCGGTTACAGCTACACGCGCGCCCGCGGCGATACGAGCGCCACCTACCACCAGGTGTCCGCCGGCGCCGACTACATGCTGTCGAAGCGCACCGATCTCTATGCGGTCGGCGCCTGGCAGCGTGCGAACGGCGAACAGCGCACGCTCGACGGCGGCACGCAAACGGCGCAGGCATCGATCGGCTCGTACGGCTATGGCGGCACGCGCACGCAGGGCATCGTCAATCTTGGGTTGCGGCACCGGTTCTGATCGCGGCCGCCATCCATGCGCGCAACGTGACGGAAATTTCATGTTGCGATCAGGTTCGCGACGCATCGCGCCGCTACGATCGAAGACGTGACGGGCCGCGCCCGTTACCACCCACGCAGCGGGTCGCTGCCGCACGGCACGATCACGCATTAGGCCCGGACTCGCTGAGTGCCGGGCCTTTTTTTGTCGCCAGCCGGACGATCACGGTGCGGGATCGGGTCGCGGGAACAGGCACGGATGCGTTTTCACGTACAGATTCGGATTGCCGCAGCGGTGGCCCGCATAGTCGATCTGCTCGCCCGGCATGAGGTCGGCCGGCACCGCCTTGCGCGCAGCGGTGGGCCTGGCCTCGGTCGTGCCGGAACGTGTCGACACGCAGCCCGCGAACAGCGGGACGATCAGGACTGCGATCAAGGCTAGACGGATGGCGGGACGATGCACTTTTCGGTCCGGAATGAATGTCTGAACAGGACCGCCCGCTTTCCATGCTGCTGTCGCGAACGGCACGCATGCCGCCGGCCACGTCGGCCATCGGCAGGCTTCATGTTCCGCTTCCCGCTCGTCGCGCCGATGACGCGAACATGACGGTTGCGTCATGCCGGCCGGATCCCGACGGCACGCTGCCTGCTCGCGCAATCTGACGTTTTTTTCATCTCGCGATCACGATGACGCACGGCCGCTTTCGCATACTGGGTCCATGGTTCGCCACCCGGCGACCTGATCAAGGAGAACACTCGATGAAAACGGCAAAACTCGCAGCACTGTTCGTCACCGCCACGCTGTCGCTCGGCATGGCCACGCAGGCCGCGTTCGCGCAAACACAACCGCAGGGCAAGAGCCGCACGCAGGTCGTCAACGAACTGAAGCAGGCGCAGCACGACGGCGTCGTGCCGACGGGCAAGACGCAATACCCGCCGACCGGCGAGATCGTCGCGCGCAACAAGGAGCTTCACGGGATTTCGGTGCACGGCGGCGAGAAAAAGCCACAGACCGACAACCACGACAACCTGACCGCACGGCAATGACGCTCGGCCACACGCGTGCGGGCAGCACGCCGCGCGCGGCCGCCACCGGGCGAACGCGCGAACGTGCCCGCCCGCGCTGTCAGGTGCCGATGGCCGCCGGCCGGTTCGGCTCGGCCGGCCGGCGCGGAAAGCGCAGCCAGAACGTCGTGCGGCGGCCGGGATCGCTGTCGACGCCGCATTCGCCGCCGTGATTGTCCATGATCGACCGGACGATCGCGAGGCCGAGCCCGGTGCCCGACGCGGAATTGTGCCGTGACGGATCGACACGATAGAAGCGCTCGAAGATCCGCCCGACATGCTCGGCCGCGATGCCGGGCCCCGTATCCGACACGGCGATCGTCGTCGCGCCGCCCTGCTCGACGCAATCGATCGTCACGACGCTGCCGCGCGGCGCATAGGTCAGCGCATTGGACAGCAGGTTGCTCAGCGCACGCTGGTACAGCGTGAGGTCCGCGTCGACCCACGCGTGGCCATCGACCTTCACCGTCACCCCCTCGTCTTCCGCAAGCGGCTCGTAGTAGCCGGCCACCCGCTCCGCCTCCTCGGCCGCATTCAGGCGCCGCACGCCGATCGACGTGCCGGCCTGTTCCGAGCGCGCGAGAAACAGCATGTCCTCGATCATCCGCGACAGCCGCTGGTATTCGTCGATACTCGACTCGATCACGCTCCGGTATTCGTCCGCGCCGCGCGGCTGCGACAGCACGACCTGCGCGGCCGCCTGCAGGTTCGTGAGCGGCGTGCGCATGTCGTGCGCGAGATTCGACGAGAACTGGCTCAGCCGCGTGAACGACTCGTTCAGACGTTCGAGCATGCCGTTGAACGCGTGCTCGAGTTCCTTCAGCTCGCCGGACGTATCGAGTTCCGGCAGCGGATGCGCGAGCCGGCTCGTCGACATCTGCTCGGCCCGCGCCGCGAACCGCCGCAGCGGGCTCAAGCCGAGCGCGGCGATACCGTAGGCCATCGCGGCGGCGAGCACCACGCCGAACACCTCGATCACGACGATCGTATAGGCATGCGTGCGCAGCAGCAGCAGGTCGGCGCTGCGGTCGTACTGCACCGCGACGCGCACCACCGGGCCACCGGCCCCCGCGCCGGCGAGCGGCACGTTCGTCACGAGGTACTGGTGCCGCGCGCCGGGCGGCGCGATGCCGACCGGCACGCGCCCGGCCTCCAGCGACATCAGCGGTGCATACGGGCGGAAACCGGGCGTGCCGACGAGGCGCGTGCCCATGGCGTCGAAGATCGCGAGATCCATGTTCGGATGGCCGTGCAACTGGTCGATCCAGATGTCGGCGTTGCGCGCGACGTCGGCCGGCGTGCGCACCCCGGCCAGGTGGGCGCCCAGCGCGGCAGACGTGCCGGCCATCTGCTCGGCCGCCGTCGTTTCGACGCGATTGCTCAGCGCCTCGTAGAGCGCAACACCGCTCGACGCGAGGATCACCGACGTCGACAGGATGATCAGCGCGGTCAGGCGTCCGCGCAGCGTACGCGGCAGCAGATGCGCGATCATGCGGCCGCGCCGCCGCGCGCTTCGAGCACGTAGCCCATGCCGCGCACCGTGTGGATCAGTTTCGGCTCGTACGCGTCGTCGATCTTCGAGCGCAGCCGCCTGATCGCCGAATCGACGACGTTCGTGTCGCTGTTGAAGTTCATGTCCCACACTTGCGACGCGATCGTCGCGCGCGGCAGGATTTCGCCTTCGCGACGCATCAGCAGCCACAGCAGCGCGAACTCCTTCGCGGTCAGCAGGATCGTGTCGCCCTGCCGCGTGGCCTTGCGGCGCGTCAGGTCGAGCTCGAGATCGGCCACGCGCAGCGTGTTCGAGTCGCGCGGCTGGCCGCGCCGCAGGATCGACTTGATGCGCGCGGTCAGCTCGACGAAGTCGAACGGCTTCGCGAGATAGTCGTCGGCGCCAAGCTCGAGCCCCTTCACGCGATCGCCGACATCGTCGCGCGCGGTGAGGAACAGCACCGGCGTCGACTTGCTGCGCCGCAGGTTCTGCAGCAGCGTCCAGCCATCCTGGCCGGGCAGCATCACGTCGAGCACGAGCAGGTCGTACTCCTCGGTCTCGGCCTGATGCTGGCCCGTGATGCCGTCCTCGACCCAGTCGACGACATAGCCGGCCTCGGTGAGACCCTTGCGCAGATACGCGCCCGTCTTCGGTTCATCCTCGACAATCAGAATTCGCATCACGCATGACCCTTGAAGAAACCCAGCCGGCGCAGCACGCCCGCACCGAGGCCGCCGCGAAACGCGGCGCGCCACGACACCGCATGGCTGACGCGGTACAGCACGGGCAGCACCAGCAGCGTCAGCGCCGTGGACGACAGGATACCGCCGATCACGACCGTCGCGAGCGGCCGCTGCACCTCGGCGCCGGTGCCGGTCGCGAACGCCATCGGCAGGAAGCCGAGCGATGCGACGAGCGCGGTCATCAGCACCGGCCGCAGCCGCGTCAGCGCGCCGTCGCGCACCGCGGCGTCGAGCGGCATCCCCTCGTCGCGCAGGTTGCGGATGAACGAGATCATCACGAGACCGTTGAGCACGGCGACGCCCGACAGCGCGATGAAGCCGACCGCCGCCGTGATCGACAGCGGAATCCCGCGCAGCCACAGCGACACCACGCCGCCGCTCAGCGCGAACGGAATGCCGGTGAACACGAGCAGCCCGTCCTTCACGTTGTTGAACATCACGAACAGCAGCACGAACACCATGAACAGCGCGAGCGGCACGACGAGCTTCAGGCGCTCGCTCGCGCTCTGCAGCTGCTCGAACTGGCCGCCCCACGACACCCAGTAACCGGCCGGCACGCGCACGTCCTGCTGCAGCTGCTCGCGCGCATCGGCGACGAACGAGCCGACGTCGCGGCCGCGTACGTTCGCGCTGACGACGACGCGCCGCTTGCCGTCCTCGCGGCTGATCTGGTTCGGGCCCGGCGCGACGTCGATCGTCGCGAGCTCCGCGAGCGGCACGTACGGCGCCGCCGCAATCGGCCCGCTGGCGCCCGCCGCCGGCGCGGGCAGCGCGATCGGCAGCCGCTTGATCGCCTCGATGTCGGAACGCAGCTCGTCGGGCAGCCGCACGACGATGTCGAAGCGGCGGTCGCCCTGGAACAGCGTGCCGGCCTTCTGCCCGCCGACGGCCGCGGCCACCGAGTCCTGCAGGTCGGCGACGCTCACGCCGTAGCGCGCGAGCTTGTCGCGGTCGAGGTTGACGGTCAGCACCGGCAGCCCGGTCGTCTGCTCGACCTTCACCTCCGACGCGCCCGGCACCTTCCGCAGCGCGGCCGCGATCTGCTCGCCGGTCTGGTTCAGCACGGCCATGTCGTCGCCGAAGATCTTCACCGCGACGTCGCTGCGCACGCCCGAGATCAGTTCGTTGAAGCGCAGCTGGATCGGCTGCGAGAACTCGTACGCATTGCCCGGCAGCGCGGCGAGCGCGGCCTCGATCTCGCGCACCAGTTGGTCGCGCGGCTTCTTCGGGTCGGGCCACCGGTCGGCCGGCTTCAGCATGATGTAGCCGTCCGACAGGTTCGGCGGCATCGGGTCGGCCGCGATCTCGGCCGTGCCGGTGCGCGCGAACACGCGCTCGATCTCGGGGAAGCGCGCCTTCAGCGTCTTCTCGATCGATTTCTGCATCTCCACCGACTGCGACAGGCTCGTGCCGGGAATCCGCAGCGCGGAGACGGCCAGGTCGCCTTCGTTGAGGCTCGGGATGAACTCGCTGCCGAGCCGCGTGGCCAGCCCGAGCGTGACCAGCACGATCGCGCCGGCGCCGATCATCACGCGCGCCGGGCGCATCATGAACGCGGCAAGCACCGGTTCGTACGCGCGCCGCGCCCAGCCCATCAGCCGGTTCTCCTTCTCCTCGACCCGCTCGCCGATGAACAGCGCGACGGCCGCCGGGATGAACGTGACGGTGAGCACCATCGCGGCGGCGAGCGCCATCACGACGGTGATCGCCATCGGGTGAAACATCTTGCCTTCGACGCCGGTCAGCGCAAAGATCGGCAGGTACACGACCATGATGATCAGTTGCCCGAAGATCAGCGCGCGGCGCGCTTCCTGCGATGCACCGAACACCTCGGCGAACCGCTCCTCGCGCGTGAGCGGCCGCCCGGCCGCCGCCTGCGCATGCGCGAGCCGCCGCACGCAGTTCTCGACGATCACGACCGCGCCGTCGACGATGATCCCGAAGTCGAGTGCGCCCAGGCTCATCAGGTTCGCGCTCACCTTCGCGTTGACCATGCCGGTGAAGGTCATCAGCATCGACAGCGGAATCACGAGCGCGGTGATCAGCGCCGCGCGGATATTGCCGAGGAACAGGAACAGCACGGCGATCACGAGGATCGCGCCTTCGAGCAGGTTCTTCTTCACCGTCGCGACGGCCTTCTCGACGAGCACGGTGCGGTCGTACACGGGAATCGCCTTCACGCCGGCCGGCAGCGTGCGGTTCACGTCCGCCATCTTCGCGGCGACGGCCTTCGACACCGTCCGGCTGTTCTCGCCCATCAGCATGAAGACCGTGCCGAGCACGACCTCCTCGCCGTTCGACGTCGCGGCGCCGGTACGCAGCTCGCGGCCGATGTCGACCGCGCCGACGTCCTTCATCCGCACCGGCACGCCGCCGACATTGGTCAGCACGATGTTCGCGATGTCGTCGATGGTGCGCGCCTGGCCCGGCACGCGCACCAGGTACTGCTCGCCGCGTTTTTCGATGTAGCCGGCGCCGACGTTGTCGTTGTTGCGTTCCAGCGCGCGCACGACGTCGGCGAGCGTCAGCCCGTACGACATCAGCTTCGCCGGGTTCGGCGCGACGCGGTACTCCTTCACGTAGCCGCCGATCGAGTTGACCTCGGTCACGCCGCGCACGTTGCGCAGCTGCGGCCGGACCACCCAGTCCTGCAATTCGCGCAGGTCGGCCGCCGTATAACGCGTGCCGTCGGGTTTGCGCGCGCCGGCGTCGGCCTCGACGGTCCACAGGTAGATCTCGCCGAGGCCCGTCGACGTCGGCCCCATCGCGGGCGCGATGCCGGCCGGCAGCTTGTCCTTCGCCTCCTGGATGCGCTCGTTGACGAGCTGCCGCGCAAAGTAGATGTCGGTGCCGTCCTTGAAGATCACGGTGACCTGCGACAGCCCGTAGCGCGAGATCGAGCGCGTCTGCTCGAGGCCCGGCAGCCCGGCCATCACGGTCTCGACCGGATAGGTGATGCGCTGCTCGGCCTCGAGCGGCGAATAGCCGGGCGCGGACGTGTTGATCTGGACCTGCACGTTCGTGATGTCGGGCACCGCGTCGATCGGCAGCTTCTGGTAGCTGAACACGCCCAGTGCGGCCACGGCCGCGATCGCCAGCATCACGAGCCAGCGGTGCGCAATCGCAAAGCGGATCAGGCGCTCAAACATGTCGGAATTCCTTGAAACGGGGAACGGTCGCCCGCACCGGACGAGCCGCCCGGCCGGTCACGCGGCGCGCCGGAAAGCGGGCCGCCAGTCGGGCCGCCATCCGCGCAATGGCGCACACATATCGCTCATTCATGTTCGGCGCTCCCCTTGCCGAGTTCGGCCTTCAGCACGAAGCTGTTCGACGCCGCGTATTCCTGGCCCGGCTTCAACCCCTTCAGCACCTCGGTCGCGCGCTCGTCGCGCCGCCCCGTCTCGACGGCCTGCGCGACGAACCCCTTCGGCGAGCGCACGAACACCGACGGCGCGCCGTCGACATCCTGCAGCGCCTCGCTCGCGACCGCGAGCGGTACGCCCTGCTTGCCCGCGTCGACCGACACGTTCACGAACATCCCCGGGCGCCACACGCCGTCCGGGTTCGGCAGCACGACACGCGCGGGCGCGGTACGCGTCTGTTCGCCGAGCAGCGAGCCGACGTATGCGATCGGGCCGCTCGAACGCGATTCGAACGCGGTCGCGCTGACGGTCGCGTCGCGGCCGACGCGCACGTCGTTCAGCCGCTGCGCCGGCACGGCCATCTCGGCCCAGACGGTCGACAGGTCGGAAATCACGAACAGGCTCGCATCGGCGGCGATCGCCTCGCCGGGCGTCGCGTGTTTCTCGACGATCGTGCCCGCGAACGGCGCACGCAGTTCGTAGCGGTTCAATGCCCCCGCGCCGGCCGGCGCATTCAGCGCGGCGAGCTTCTGCCGCGCGTTCTGCACGGCGATCTCGGCCTCGCGCAACTGCACCTGCGCCTGCTGGTAGTCCTGCTCGGCCGAGATGCGCTCCTGCCACAGCGTCCGTTCGCGCGCGTAGGTCGCACGCGCGCCCGACAGCCGGCGCTCGGCCGTCAGCAGTTCGCTGCGGCGGTCGGCCAGGTCGGTGCTGGCGATCACCGCGAGCACCTGCCCCTTCGCGATGTTCTGCCCGAGCGATACCGACACCTGCTCGACGATGCCGGCCACGCGCGGCACGACGTGGGCGGTGCGGTCCTCGTTGAACTTGATCTCGCCCGGCAGCTGGAATGGCGTCGCGATCTGCGCGGGGCCGGCCTTCGCGAGTGCGATCCTCGACGCCGTCAGTTGCGCGTCGGTCAGCGCGATCGCGCCGTCGGCGCGCGCGAACGGGAACGATGCGGCGTCGCTGCCGGCCTTCACGTCGATCGTCGCGTCGAACACGTGCGGCTTCGCGATCGACTGGGCGGACACGAACTTCGGGCCCGACGCGTCGAAACGCAACGGCTCGCGCGTGCGGTCGTACCGCACCAGCGTGCCGGACACGGTGACGCCCTGGTCGGCCGGTTTGCCATCGACGAACGGATAGACGACGAGCCGCGCGTCGCCGGGCTTTTCCGTCATCACGATCTCGACGGACAGCTTGCCGCGCTTCAGCACGACACCGCCGTGCGCGCCGGCGCCATCGGCCGGCTGCGCGGCTTCGGCGCCCGCGGGCGCCGAAGGGTTGCTCCCGCCGCGTGTAACGGCGAGCGCGCCGATCACGATCCCTGCGCCGCCGAGCACGGCCGCCGCGATAACGAAGATTCTGCTGCGTGACATGATGATCCTTCCGGTAAGAGTGCCGCTTATTGCGCGACGGCCGCGAGCGGCGTGCCGACGAGGCGGCCGATATCGGCGCGGGCCGAATGGGCGTCGGCGAGCGCGCGCACGTATTGCGACTGCCCCTGGAACAGCGTGCGCTGTGCATCGAGCACGTCGAGGAAGCTGAACTTCCCGAGTTCGTAGCCGCGCGACATCGCGTCGAGCGCGACGCGCGCGGCCGGCAGGATGTCGGACTTCAGCCGCTGCGCTTCCTGCTCGGCGGCCTCGAAATTCGCGTAGGCTTGCGTGAGCGCCAGCCGCAGGCGCATGCGTTCGCGATCGAGATCGGCATTCGCGCGCTCGGCCTTGTGCGTCGCCTCGAGCAGCGCGCCCTTGTTCGTGTTGAACAGCGGAATCGGGATCGATACGCCGACCACGGCCTGGTTGTCGGGCACCCCGCCCGTCGTCACGCGCTTCACGCCCGCGCTGACCGTCACGTCCGGAATGCGCCTCGCGCGTTCGAGCGACACGGCCGCGTTCGAGCGCAGCATCTCGGCGCGCGCGATCCGCGCGAGCGGCGCATCGTCGAGCTGCGCGGTCAGCGCGGGCAGCGGCTCGACCGGCGGCACGGTTTCGAGGTCGCCGAGCACGGCGAGCCGGTCGCCGCGCGCTTCGCCCATCACCGCGTTCAGCTTCTCGCGCGCGACGTCCACCTTGCCGCGCGCCGTCACGACTTCGATCTGCACGCCGGCCGCCGCCACCTGCGCCTTCGTCGCCTCGACCGGCGACACCTTGCCGGCCTGCGCGCGGCGCCCCGCGAGATCCGCGGAGCGCGCGGCGATCGCGGCCGATTCCTCGGTGACCTGGAGCTGCCGCTGCGCGGCGAGCAGCCCGTAGAACGCGGCGATCACGTCGGCGCGCACGACCGCACCCTGCTCGTCGAGCGACGCGCCGGCCGACTCGCGGCCGTACGACGCGACGTCGAGCCGCGCGCGGCGCTTGCCGCCCAGTTCGATGGTCTGGTTGATCAGCGCGGTCGACGTACGTTCGTTGCTGCGGAAGCTCTCCTGCAGGAACGACACTTCGGGATTGGGGCGCGCGCCGGCCTGCAGCAGCGCGCCGGCCGACGCATCGACGTCCGCGCGCGCGCCGCGCAGCGCCGGATTGTTCCGGGCCGCGACGGCGAGTGCATCGGAAAGCGTCAACGACGGGGCGGGACGTGCGTCGGACGGCGGTGCGCCGATCGGTGCGGCGCTGCCGGCGGCAGCTGTCGCCGGCGGCGGCAGCGACGGCTGCGCATACGCCGTCGCGGCCATCGCGAAGGCGACGGCCGCGGAGAGAGGGAGCTTGAGCATGTTCGGTTCTGCGGTAACGGTTGCGACCGATGCTACGGTCGGGCCGCAGTGCGAACATGAGGCGAAGATGATATTTCCGTCATGTTGGACGCAGCCGCACGCAGACGCGCGGCGCCCCGCGGGGACGGTGCCCCGTTTTGACGATCGGGAAAGTTCGGTGAGCGCGCGGCGCGACGGCCGCGCGAAAGACTGCGGAGGCTTGGGACTTCGGCACGCGCGGGCCGCCGCCCCGCACGCGAATCAGGTGACGGGTTGTTTCGCGCGCCGGCGTTGCACGAGCCAGTCGAGCAGTTGCCGCCCGTCGCGCTCGCCGAACCAGCGCGCGTGCCCGATCAGGTAGCCGTCGTACGCGATGTCGACGATCGCCGGCGCATCGATGATGCAGCCGAAATACGCGACTTCCGACAGCGCGAACTCCGTATGCACGATCGGCAGCAGCGCGACCAGCGCGGCATACGCGTCGTCGTTCAGCGGTTCGAGCGCTTCGTAACCGTCGAGCAGCGCGTCGATCTGGTCGTATTCGACGCGCCGCGCATCGGCCGGCGCCATCCAGTCGATCGTATTGCGCTCGATCGCGAGCGCGAGGTCCATCACCGCGCACGTACGATCCGACAGGCCGAAATCGAGCACGGTCCGCACCTGTGCGCCGGGGCCCGCCCCGGTCCACAGCAGGTTCGACGCATGCCAGTCGCCGTGCGTCCACAACGGCGGCAACGCGGGCAGCAGCGGCACGAGGCGCGCGTGATACGGGCCGATCGCGTCGGCCACGTCGCCGCGCCAGTCGCGCGAACCGAGTGCACGCACGAGCAGCGGCTGCGCCTCGACCCAGCGTTCGAGCGCGCCGGCCAGATCGGCGGACGACAGCACGCGAAAACTCGACAGCAGCGTCCGTACGGGGCGCGCCGGCGCAGCGTAACCGGCCGACGCGCGATGCAGCTCGGCCAGCGCGCGGCCGGCCGCGTAGGCGTGCGAAGGATGCGTGAACGGTTGCCACGACATCACGCCGCGATACGGATCGACGCCGGGCGCGAGCACGTGCACCTCGTACGTCCACTCGCCGGACGCAAACGCGGTCGCGCCGTCGCGACCGGCCAGCACGTCCACCACGGGGATGCCGCGTTCGCGCAGATGCGCGATGAAGCGATGCTCTTCCTCGAGGCCCGCGACATCGCGCAGGCTCGCATGATGACGCTTGACGAACAACCCGCGCCCGTCCGCCATCCGCACGAGCACCGCCGCCGCGAACTGCCGCGGGCTGTGCCACGTCAGCCGCGCCGGCTCGCCCGCGCCATCGATCCGCGCGAGTATGGCCGCCACCTCGCCGTGCGTCATCAGCGGCCAGTCGCGTTCGGCCTGCTCGCCGTCGACGCCGAATTGCGGCGGTGCGACGTCACGCGACAGGGGGCCGTCCGGCTCGAGGGGGAATGACATGAACGACGTTGCTCCGTGGTTGAATCCGTGCGCGAATCAGCGCGCGCCGCCGCCCGGCGCCAGCGCGCCGCCGGCCGCCGCGCGCAACGCGGCGGCGGTCCGGCTCCAGTCGCGCCAGCCGACGACGGCCAGCCCGATGAACAGCGCATAGAGTCCGGCCGTCAGATACAGTTCCTTGAACACGAACATCCCGACGTAGACGACGTTCACGACGATCCACAGTCCCCACGACGCGATATAGCGCCGCGCGGTCCAGTATTGCGCGACGAGGCTGAACGCGGTCAGCGACGCGTCGACGAACGGCAGCGCCGCGTCGGTCCAGCGTGCCATCATGCCGCCGAGCAGCGCGCTGCCGATGACGGCCGCGACCAGGTCGGGCAGCATCTGGCGCGGCCGCACGCCGGTGACGGGCGCGACGTCGCCGGCCGGCGCCGCGCCGCCGCCGCCGGCTTCGCTCGCGCGCTGCGCGAGCCAGCGCTGCCAGCCGTACACCTGCAGCACCGCGAACGCGCCCTGCAGCAGCATGTCCGAATACAGCTTCGCATCGAAGAAGATCCAGCCGTACAGCGCAACCGACGCGAGCCCGACCGGCCAGCACAGCATGCGGCGCTTCGCGGTCAGCCAGATCGCGAGCGCGCTGACGATCACGCCGGCGATTTCGAGTGGGGACATCGTCTGTGCTCTCCTGGTTGGCTGCCGGGGCCGCGCGTCACGCAGCCGGTTCCCGGTCATCAGAAATCATAGGTCAACGACACGCGCGCGGTGCGCGGCGCCCCCGGGAACAGGTACGCATCGCCCTGCTGCTCGCCCGCGTCGCGCCAGTAGAACTTGTTGAACAGGTTGTCGACCGACACGCGCAGTACCGTGCGATGGCCGCCGATCTTCGTCGTATAGCGCGCGCCGAGATTGAACACGAACCATGACGGCACGCGCGCGGTGCCTTCCTCGTTCGCGTTGCGCGCCGCGCTGTACTCGACACCGCCGAGCACGTTCAGCCCTGCCACGCCCGGCACCGCGTAATCCGCATACAGCGACGCGCGCAGCGCGGGCACGTTGATGATCTGGTGCCCTTCGTAGGCCGGCGACCCCGAATCGTACGCGCGGGCGCGGATCGCCGCGACGCTGGCCGTCAGCCCCAGCCGCTCGGTCACGCGCCCGGCCGCGCCGAGCTCGATCCCCTGGTGCCGCTGCGTGCCGCGCTGCACGAACGTGTAGGCGGTGCCCGACGCATCCGGGTCGGCGAACTGGAACGGCTTGCTGATCGAGAACACGGCGGCCGTGAGGCTCAGCCGGTCGAGCCAGTCGTATTTCGCGCCGACCTCGATCTGGTGCGATTCGACCTGCGGCAGGAACGCATACGCATTGGTCGCGCGCACCGGCGCCTGGTCGCCGAGCGACAGCGCCTTGCTGTACGACGCATACAGCGACAGCACGTTGACCGGCTTGTAGACGAGCGCGACCTGCGGCAGGAACACCGAGCGGTCGGTGTGCGTCGTGTCGCCGTCGGGACTGCTCCAGCTGCGCTGGCGCAGCAGCACTTCCTTGCCGCCCGCGAGCACCTGCCAGTGTTCGCCGATGCTGATGCGGTCGAGCCCGAACACGCCGTACTGCCACGAATCGAGCTGCGGATACGACGGCCCGGGCGTATTCGGCGACGGTGCAAACGTGACGTCGGGTCCGTCGATGTTCTCGCTGCCGACATAGTCGTACACGGCGGTCGCCATGTGCACGACGCGACGCTGCACGCTTACGCCGAGCGTCAGTTCGTGCCGCAGCGGTCCCGTCGCGAACTTGCCGGTCGTGACGGCGCGCAGGTCGTCGTTGCGCCGGTATTCGCCGGGGCTGCGGAAGTCGTACACGTCGTAGTCGCCGTTCGCGCCGAAGAAAAACGGCGACGTCGCGCCGGCCGTGCAGCTTGCCGCGTAATAGCAACCGTACGCGAACGCGCTGTTGTCGTCGATCATCGTGCGGCTGCGGCCCGCGGCGACGTACGCCTTCCAGTCGTCGTTGAACTGGTAGTCGAAGCGGGCGTTCAGGTTCAGCGCATCGGTCGTCACCGGTTTCGCCCACGGCTGCGTGCCGAGCGCCTTCGACGTCGTCTTGACCGACGGCACGACGGTGCCGCCGAGCAACTGGTAGCCGGGCGCCGAGCGCTGGATCCACTGCTGGAATTCGGCGTTGAGCTGCAGGCTCGCGCGCGGGCTGATGTCCCAGTCGGCGGCGATCGAGCCGAACGTGCGCCGTCCGTTCGTGCCGTCGATGTAGGCGTGCATGTTCTCCTTCGCGGCGTTGATCCGGAAGCCGAACTGATGGTCGGGGCCGAAGCGGCGGCCGAGATCGACGGCCGCCGACGTCGAGCCGCGGCTGTCGACGCCGCCCGTCACGCTCGCGACGTTCGCGGAGCGCTTGGTCACGAAGTTGATCACGCCGCCCGGCGCGACGACGCCGCTGTCGATGCCGGCCAGCCCCTTCAGGATCTCGACGCGCTCCTTGTTCTCGAGCGGCACGTTCTGCTCGCCCGACACCGTCAGCCCGTCGATCCGGATCGCGCTCGCGAGATCGACCGGAAAACCGCGGATCGCGAAGCCTTCGAAATAGCCGACCGGCGCGTAGTCGTTGACGACCGATGCGTCGTTGCGCACGACGTCGCTCAGCCGTTTCGCCTGCTGGTCGTCGATCAGCGCGCGCGTGACGACGTTCACCGACGCGGGCGTGTCGCGCAGCGGCGCGTCGTCGAGCCCGGCCACCGACGCATTCCGCGCGCGCAGCGTGCCGCCGCGCTCGCCGCTCACCGTGATCGCGGGCAGCGTCGCGGTGCCGGCCGCGTCGGCGTCCGGTGCGGGCGCGTCACCCGGTGCCGCGGCGGCCTGCGCCGCGAAAAGCGTGATGCCGAGGCCGACTCCGAGCCCGACCTTGGTGCGCCGCCGCCGTGCGGACGCCGCTGTTGTTCGATTCACCGTCATTGTTCTGGATGGAAAACTCGCCACTCGACCCTGTCGAAACCCGTTACGAAGCTGCGAAGCATGCCCCCGCGGACGCAATCCGCACCGTCACCGGCCGCGTGCGGCGACACGCCATTCATCAGACGAACCGGACGATATGGCACGCACGCATGCCGGTCAGCCAGGAAGACGCGGGATGGGACATCGGATTCAGGTGACGCGCCGGGCACCGACGCAGCCGCCGACGGATTCGTCGGGAGCGGGCGGGCGGCCGGCGGCATCGCGCGGTCGTGTCATGCGGGGGACGCTTCGAACGCCCCGGTGCGGGCGGCGGGCGCTTGCGCCGGCCGTTCGTCGGAACGGCGGCCTGCCCGTCGCGCGCGACATCGCGGCGTGGCGCGCATTTTACCCCGGGCGGGACCGATGGCCGTGGAATCGGGCGGAACGGGAGGCGGGAACGGCGGGATGGGGGAAATAGGCTGCGGAGGGCGCGCCGGCGGCGGCGGCGCGATCGCGCCGCGCATCGTGCGCGGCGACCTCGACGACCGGTGCGGTCATGCGCCGGTCGAACGGACGAAAACCGGCGCGGGAATCACGGCCCGCTACCGGTTCGACACCGCTCAGAACCCCTGCATCGTCACGGTCGGATCGACGACGAGATGCACGACGCCGTAGATCACCGCGCCGACCAGCAGCGCAAGCAGGATCGCCACGAACGGCAGCAACGTGAAGTTGGCGTTCGCGAGATCGGTCGCGTGCGACTTGCTGTTGCGCACGCCGAAGAAACTCCACAGGACCAGGCGGACCATGCCGAGCAGTTTCATGATGGGCTCCTTTCATCGAATCGGTTGACGCTATCGTCGATCCGACCGGCATCCGAAAAAAGAAGCAGTTGCGCGCGCTTTTCGCGCAGCAGGCCCTCTGCGGCGGCGTGTCGCAGGGTGCGTCAGCGGTCGAGCACGAGCGGCTCCGCGGCGCCTGGCGCGGGCCGCGCGACGCACAGCAGCGCGCAGCCCGGTTCGACCGGCGCGTCGGGCGCTTGCGCGTAGTCGACCGCGCCGGACAGCACGCGCGTCGCGCAGGTGCCGCACGCGCCGGAACGGCATTCGGACGGCACGGCCACGCCCTGCCCCTCGGCGAATTCGAGCAGCGTGCCGTCGGCAGGTGTCCACGCGGTTTCGCGCGCCGTGCGCCGGAACACGACCGGCACGCCCGGCACGCCCGGCACCGCTCGCGCGAGCGTCTCGCGCGCCACACGACGCGAGACGCTCGACGGCCCGAACGCCTCGAAGCGGATGCGTTCGTCCGGCACGTTCAGTGCGCGCAGCCCGTCGTACAGGTCGCGCATGAACGCCGCGGGCCCGCACAGGTAAAAGTCGTAGTCGTCGAACGACAGGATCCGCTTCAGCTGCGCGACGTCGATGCGGCCGGCCCGCGCGGCCGAGCGTTCATCAGGATGACTGTCGAACCAGTGCAGCGACAGGCGCGCGTCGGCGGCCGCGATGGCCGCGAGTTGCGCCGCGAACGGCCGGTCGGCCGCATCGCGTGCGCCATGCACGAACACCACGCGGCGCGACGGCGTGTCGTCGGCCAGTGCGCGGCGCAGCATCGCGACCATCGGCGTGATGCCGATGCCGGCCGACACGAGCACGGCCGGGCGCGGGCTCGCGAGATCGAACGTGAAGCGGCCGCGCGGCATCTGCGCGTCGAACGTCATGCCGGCCAGCGCATGATCGTGCAGCCACGCCGATACGCGCCCTTCGCGCTTCACGGTGATCCGGTAATGCGCGCCGCCCGGCGCATCCGACAGCGTGTAGCTGCGAATCGCCGGCGCATCGCCGCCCGGCAGCGCGACGCGCAGCGTCAGGTGCTGCCCGGCTTCGTAGGCCGGCAGCACGCCGCCATCCGCCGGTTCGAAATGAAACGACCGGATCGCGCGCGCTTCGTCGACGATCTTCGCGATGCGCAACGGCCGCCATGCGGGTGCCGATGCAGGCACGGCGGACGGCACCGGGACCGCCTGCGCGGCGCCCGCCGAAGCCGCCGCCGTCGCCGCGAACTGCGGCGCGCGCTCGACCGCCGACCACCGGAACGGCAGCACCGCACGCAGGCGCCGCACTTCCCGCACATGGAACCGCACGACACGCTGCGCGCCGTCGAACGACGCGACGAGCGGCCCGTCCCACACGATCTCCGCGCGCGCGGCGACAACCAGCACGTCGCCGCTGTCGAAATCGATGAACAGCAGCCCCGCGCGCGGATCGTGCTGCAGGTTGCCGAGCGTGTTGAAGAAGCGGTTGCCGCTGAAATCGGGCGTCGTCAGCGTGTTCGCATCGTCGACGCGCACGAAGCCCGGCATCCCGCCGCGATGCGACACGTCCGCGCCGCGCGCGGCGCCCGCCTCCGCCGACGTGTTCGCGCTCGCGACGAAGAACGTATCGGCCTGCGCGAGCAGCGCGCGGTCGGCGTCGCTCAATGCGTCCGACACGTCGGGCGCGACGGCCGCATCGGCTTCGCGTGCGATGAAAGTGGGCTTGCGGCCCTGGATGTACTTCGCGCAGTTGCCGAAGCTCTGCTCGACGGCGATCGTCAGCGCATCGCCGTCGACCGCGCGCACGACGCCGTTCACGCGATTGCGCCGCCGCGTATCGAATTCGATCCCGAGCCCGCCGAGCGCCGCGCCCGGTTGCCAGGTACCGGCGAGCGGATCGCCCGGCAGCGCGCGCGCCGCGATGCGCAGCGTGCGCGGGTCCGGCGACGTGACGAAACCCGGCGCACCGGCGCGCAGCGTCGCCCACGGCTGGCCGTGCGCATCGACGCCGCCGAGCACGAAGAACGGCAGTTGCGCGAAGAACGCGCGGTGCTGGTCCGGCATGAAGCGCCGGATGCCGCGCCGGCCGGCCGCACCCGCCGCGTCCGTCACGCCTGCGCGCTGCTGCACGGCAAGCTCGCCCGCGTGAAACGGCGCGGTGTCGAGTTCCCAACCCGGTACGACGGCGGTCGGCGCGTTCATCGCATGCTCCTGACGAGGCCTGGTTGAAGGGGAGGTTACGCGGCGAGCAGGCCCGCGCGCGTCGTCGGCATCGCGACGAAGCCCGGCAGCGCCTCGATACGCGCCAGCCATGCGCGCACGTGCGGATACGGTTCGAGCGACACGCCGCCTTCCGGTGCGTGCGCGATGTACGTATAAGCGGCGATGTCCGCGATCGTCGGCTGCGCGCCGGCCGCGAACGGCTTGACGGCCAGCTCGCGATCGATCACGTCGAGCACCTTCGCGGCCGTACGCTTGGCGGCCTCCGGATCGAGCTGCGCGCCGAACACGGTCACGAGCCGCGCGGCAGCCGGGCCCGACGCGATCGGGCCGGCCGCATACGACAGCCAGCGCTGCACGACGGCCGCGCCGACCGGATCGTCGGGCAGCCAGTGGGCGTCGCCGTAGCGCTTCGCGAGGTAGACGAGGATCGCGTTCGAATCGGCGATCACGGTGCCGCCGTCGTCGATCACCGGTACCTGCCCGAGCGGATTCAACGCGAGAAAAGCCGGTTCGCGCTGCGCGCCGACCGCGAGATCGATGTCGATGGTTTTGGACGGCAACCCGAGCAGCGACAGGAACAACCGGACACGGTGCGCGTGGCCGGACAACAGGAACGAATAGACGCGGATCGGCGAGGCAGGCTTGCGGGCGGCAGACATGGAAACACTCCGGATTCTCGCGCCGCCGGGAATCGGCGACGAACGGCTCCAGCGTAGCGCTCGCCGTTCGTCGCCAGAAGACGGATAATCGCGGAAACATTATCCTCTTTCATAGGACAATCGACGATGGCCGATCTGCGCGACGTGAACCTGAACCGGCTGGCGATCTTCGTCGCGGTGGTCGAGGCCGGCTCGCTGACGGCCGCGGCCGAGCGGCTCGGCCTCGCGAAGACGGTCGTCAGCACGCACATGCAGCGCCTCGAATCCGAGGTCGGCACGAACCTGCTGGTGCGCACGACGCGGCGGCTGAGCGTGACGGATGCGGGGCGCGTGTTCTACGACGCGTGCCGCGACATCGTGCGCGCGACCGAAACCGCGCTCGACGCGGTATCGTCCGACGCCGGGCCGCTGCGCGGCACGCTGCGCGTGAGCGTGCCGATCGACTACGGCGCTTTGGTCGTCGCTCCGGCCGTCGTCGCGTTGCGCGACCGGCATCCGGGGCTCGACGTCGAACTGGTGGCGAACGACCGCGTCGTCGATCTCGTCGCGGACAATCTCGACGTCGCGATCCGCATCGGCCGCCTCGCCGATTCGAACTATCGCGCGGTGCAGCTCGGCACGTACGAGAAATGGCTGGTGGCGAGCCCGGCGTTCGTCGCCCGGCACGGGCTGCCGCGCGATCCGGATGCGCTCGCCGCGCTGCCGTTC
Source organism: Burkholderia sp. YHN3-13 (assembly GCF_055810675.1). Classification (NCBI taxonomy): domain Bacteria; kingdom Pseudomonadati; phylum Pseudomonadota; class Betaproteobacteria; order Burkholderiales; family Burkholderiaceae; genus Burkholderia; species Burkholderia sp. YHN3-13. The sequence continues at coordinate 646,793 of NZ_JBVVNQ010000001.1, forward strand.
GTGATGCTGTCGACGCTGCCGCGCCCGCACACGCTCGAACTCGACAACGCGAACGGCGGCAGCGCGGCCGTCCGCTGTGCCGCACCGGTCGTATCGAACACCGCGACCGCATGCCGCGCGATCGTGCTCGCGGGCGGCGGCTTCGGGTTGCTGACGGATTTCTCGACCGCGGACGACGTCGCGGCCGGCCGGCTCGTGCGGCTGCTGCCCGCGTGGCGCTCGGCACCGGCCGGAATTCATGCGGTGTATCCGTCGACGCGGCTGCCCACGCCGAAGGTGCGGGCGTTCATCGATGCGATGAAGGAGAGGATTGGCGACACACGGCCGGCACGCAAGACGAAACGCGAACGCTAGCGCGCGCCGGTTGCGTGCCCGCGCACGCCATTCATCCGACGAATCACGACGTCCCCGCGATCAGGCGCCGCCATGCACGGCGCTCATGCGCGGCATGAAAACTAATCGATTGTTGGCGCCCCGGATCGACGCCGACAATCCGCTTCATGCCCCCTCGTTTGCGGTACGGGCCATTCACCCTCCCAATCGGCACGTCACGATCCATGAACCGCCCAGTCCCTCTTCCTTGCATCGCCGCGGCCCGCACGGCCCCGCCGGCACCGTCCCTTGCCCGCCCCTGCACTTGCGGCGAAGCACTCGTCGGCCTGCTCGAACGTTACGACGTCGAATGCGTGTTCGGCATTCCCGGCGTGCATACCGTCGAGCTCTATCGCGGGCTCGCCGAGTCGTCGATCCGCCATGTGACGCCGCGCCACGAACAGGGCGCCGGTTTCATGGCCGACGGTTATGCACGCGTCACCGGCCGGCCGGGCGTCTGCTTCATCATCACCGGGCCCGGCATGACCAATATCGCGACCGCGATGGCACAGGCCTACGCGGATTCGATCCCGATGCTGGTGATCTCGAGCGTCAACGCGCGGCGCGAGCTCGGCAGCGGCGACGGCCGTCTGCACGAGCTGCCGTCGCAGCGCAACGTCTTCGCGGGGCTCACCGCGTTCTCGCACACGCTGCTGGACGCGGCCGACCTGCCGCAGGTCCTCGCGCGCGCATTCGCCGTCTTCGAAAGCGCGCGGCCACGGCCCGTGCATATCGAGATTCCGCTCGACGTGATCGTGATGCCGGCGCCCGCGCTGCCCGCCACCCCGCCCGCGCTGCCCGCGCGCCCCGCGCCTGATGCCGGTGCGCTCGCGGCGGCCGCGGACCTGCTCGCCCACGCACGCCGGCCGCTGATCCTGGCGGGCGGCGGTGCCGTGCAGGCGGCAGCCGAATTGCGCGAACTCGCCGAACGCCTGCACGCGCCCGTCGCGCTGACGATCAACGCGAAGGGCCTGCTGCCGCCCGGCCATCCGCTGCTGATCGGCTCCACCCAGTCGCTGCCGGCCACCCGCGCGGCGATCCGCGATGCCGACGTGGTGCTCGCCGTCGGCACCGAGCTCGGCGAAACGGATTACGACGTCACGTTCGACGGTCGCTTCGCGATCGACGGACGGCTGATTCGCATCGACATCGATGCGCAGCAGCTGATGCGCAATGCCCGCGCGGAGATCGCCATCGCCGGCGATGCGCGGCTCGCGCTCGGCACGCTGTCGACCCGTCTGCACGAAAAACCCGCGCCGACACCGGAAGCCGGCTGGGGTGCCTCACGCGTGGCGGCCGTGCGCGCCGAGATCGCGTCCGGTCACGACGGCCACGTGCGCGCGCAGGCGCGACTGATCGACACGATCGTCACGACGCTGCCGGGCGTGATCGTCGCCGGCGATTCGACGAGCCCCGTCTACGTCGGCAATTTCACCCACGACGCGCCCGCGCCGCGCAGCTGGTTCAACTCGTCGACCGGCTACGGCACGCTCGGCTACGGGCTGCCCGCCGCGATCGGCGCGAAGCTCGCCGCGCCGGCGCGCCCGGTCGTCTGCCTGATCGGCGATGGCGGCCTGCAGTTCACTTTGCCGGAGCTCGCGAGCGCGGTCGAAGCCCGCCTGCCGGTGATCGTGATCGTCTGGAACAACCGCGGTTACGGCGAGATCCGCAAATACATGATCGCGCGCGACATCACGCCGGTCGGCGTCGATCCGTACGCGCCCGATTTCGTGGCGCTCGCGCGCGCCTTCGGCTGCGCGGCGCACGCGGCCGCGACGCCCGCCGCACTGGCCGCCGCGTTGCGCGACGCCGCCGCGCGCGCGATTCCGACTGTGATCGAGATCGACGAAGCGGCGTGGTTCGGTCAGGTGCAGCCATGAGTCCGGCCGCCGCGTTTCGTTTCGATCCGCCGCTGCATACCGGGCTCCTCATCGATGGCGTGTGGGGACCCGGCGTCGGCGGCGCCACGCTGCCCGTCGTCGATCCGTCGACCGAAGCGGTCCTCGCGCGAGTCGATGCCGGCGACGGCGCGGACGTCGAGCGCGCCGTCCGGGCCGCGGCCCGCGCGTTTCCCCGCTGGAAACGCACGACGGGCACCGCGCGCGCGGCCCTGCTCCGCGCGATCGCACGCGGCGTCGACGCGCACCGCGCGCGGCTCGCGACACTGCAGTCGCTCAACAACGGCAAGCCGTTCGCGGAAGCGGAGATCGACGTCGCCGACGTGATCGCCACGTTCGACTACTACGCCGGCCTCGCCGAACGGCTCGACATGGACGGCGAAACCGAGGTCGCGCTACCCGACGATCACCACCGCGCGTGGATCCGGCGCGAACCGGCCGGCGTCGCCGCGCTGATCGTGCCGTGGAATTTCCCGATGGTGACGACGGCGTGGAAGCTCGCGCCCGCGCTCGCAGCCGGCTGCACCGTCGTGCTGAAGCCGTCCGAGATCACGCCGCTGCCCGAACTCGAACTCGCCGCGATCGCCGCCGCTGCGGGCCTGCCGCCCGGCGTGCTGAACGTCGTGACGGGCACCGGTCACGACGTCGGCGCCCCGCTGTGCGCGCATCCGCTCGTCGCGAAGGTGTCGTTTACCGGCAGCACGGGGGTCGGTGCGCAGGTCATGAAAGCCGCCGCGGACACGATCAAGGGCATCGGCCTCGAACTGGGCGGCAAGTCGTCGATCGTCGTGTTCGACGACGCCGATCCCGACCAGGCGGTCGAGCTGATCGCCGGCGGCGGCCTGTTCAACGCCGGGCAGATGTGTTCGGCGACCTCGCGCGTGCTCGTCGCCGCGCCGCTCGCCGAAGACCTGATCGCGCGTCTCGCGCGGCGGATCGACGCGACCGTCGTCGGCCCGCCGTTCGCCGAGGGCGTGCAGATGGGCCCGCTGACGAACCGTGCGCAATACGAACGCGTGAAGCACTACCTCGCGCAAGGCCGCGCCGACGGCGCGCGGCTGGTGGCGGGCGGCGACGTGCCCGCCGGCCCCGGTTACTTCGTCCGGCCCGCGCTGTTCGCCGACGTGCCGACCGACAGCGCGCTGTGGCGCGACGAAATCTTCGGGCCGGTGCTGTGCGTCCGCACATTCGATACCGAGGACGACGCGATCGCGGCCGCCAACGATACCGAATACGGGCTCGTCGCGACCATCGTCACGCGCGACACGGCACGCGGCAAGCGGGTCGCCGACGCACTCGAGGCAGGCGTCGTGTGGATCAACACACCGCAGCTGATCTATCCGCAAACCTCATGGGGCGGCTACAAGCGCAGCAGCGTCGGGCGCGAGCTCGGTCCGTTCGGGCTGGCTGCGTTCCAGGAGATCAAGCAGGTCATGATGCCGGCCCGCTGAGGCCGCCCGGCTCATGCGTTTATCTCATGCCGCGCATGCGGATATTTCGTTTGTTGCGGAAATTTGACCTCCCTACAGTTCATCCACACCCCGCGCCGCCGTTCGGCGACCGGCATCGAACCACCCGGCATCGTTCATCAGGAGACGGCCATGCAACACTTCAAGGCGGGCAGAAGGCAGGTGATCAAAACCCTCGGCACGGCACTCGCCGCATCCGCCCTTCCGATGCCATTCATCAGTACTGCGAAAGCACAGTCGAGCAGTTTCGCGGGAAAGACACTTCGGCTGCTCACGTGGTCTGACGATACCGGCGCGGCCGCGCTGCGCAACATCGCGGAAACCTTCAGCAAGCAGACCGGCGCACGCGTGATCGCCGACCGTGCGGACGGCACGTCGGGCATGGTCGCCAAGGTCAAGGCCGCCGGCGAGCGGCCGACCTACGACGTGATCACGCTGGCCGGCGTGGGCGCGGCGGGCCTCGCCGACGCGGGCCTGCTCGCGAAGCCGGACCTGAACCGGCTGCCCAACCTGAAGGACGTCGCGCCGCAGTACCGCACGGGCGCGAACGGGTTCGGCATCGGCTACCTGCTGTGGTCGGACGGACTGATCTACAACACGTCGACCATCAAGACCGCACCCGCGAGCTACGAAGCGCTGTGGGATCCGAAATATGCGGGCCGCCTGTTCCTGCCGCCGCCGGAATGGGCCGAGGCGGTCGATCTCGCGATCGTCGCCGCGAAGCTGGCCGGCGGTTCGCAGCAGAACATCGAGCCCGGCTTCCGCAAGCTCGCGGCGCTCAAGGATCGCGTGATGACGCTCGGCGAGAACCCGAACCAGATCGCCGACCTGTTCCGCACCGGCTCGCTCGACATCGGCGGCATCTATTCGCCCGCGTTCTTCCCCGACCAGATCCGCAAACCCGACTACAAGATGGGCGTGACGTACGGGATGAAGGAGGGCTTCGCGACGCAACTGATGTTCACGGTGATTCCGAAAGCGCACCCCGGCGACCTCGATCTGATCCATGCGTTCATCAACCACACGCTCGACGCGGGCGTGCAGGGCCGGATGGCGGCGGACGTGCTGAACGGGCCGGTGAACGCGAAGGCCGTGATCCCGGCGGAAAGCCGCCCGTTCGTGCCGTCGCCGCAGCAGATCGCGGAGAAGGCCATCCTGCACGACGACAAGGCCCTCGCGGCCGTCCAGCCGGCGTGGATCAAACGCTATACCAGCCTCTTCGCGGCCTGACGACATGGCCTCGCTGCCCTCCTCCCGTCACGCGGAGCCGGTCGCCGCCGGCCAGGCCGGCGGCGCTCAGGCCGCCGCCGCGCGGCCCGGCGTGCCGCCGTGGCTGCTGCTCGCGCCGGTCCTCGCGTTCCTCGCGGTGCTCGCGGCCGCGACGCTCACCGTGCTGCGGATGAGCGTCGGTACGCCGGGCGACGAATGGCGCACATTCACGCTGCAGAACTACGCCGATCTCGCCGATCCGTACTTCATGCATTCGCTGTGGCTCACGCTGCGCCTCGCGTTCGAGAGCATGGTGTGCGCGATGCTGCTCGCGATCCCCGTCGCGCTGGCGATGGCGCGCGCCGAATCGCGGCTCGCGCGGCGACTCATGCTCGCCGGCGTACTGCTGCCGCTGCTCGTCAACCTGCTGCTGCAGGGCTACGGCTGGCTCGTGATGCTCGGCCCGGCAGGCTTGCTCAACCGCTCGCTGCTGGCGGCCGGCATCGTCGAACGGCCGCTGCAGCTCCTGTACCGCGAACACGGCGTGCTGCTCGGGCTGATCCAGACGGCATTCCCGCTCGCCGTGCTGCCGCTGTCGAGCGCGCTGCGCGCCGTGTCCCGCTCGTACGACGAAGCGGCCGCGACGCTCGGTGCGACGCGCTGGCAAACGCTGCGGCACGTGACGTTGCCGCTCGCGATGCCGGGGCTCGTGTCGGGGGCGCTGCTCGTGTTCGCGTACAACGCGAGTGCATTCGCGGTGCCGCTCCTGCTCGGCGGCCGGCGCGTGCCGATGCTCGCGGTGCTCGTGCACGACCAGGTCGCGCCGCTGCTGAACTGGCCGGCCGCTTCGGCGTCGGGTGTCGTGCTGATGGGTGCGACGCTGGTCGTGATGGCCGTGTCCCAGCGCCTCGTGCGCGCCGTGCAACATGACGAGGTGACCCGATGAATGCCCTTTCGCCGCGCGCGCCGCTGCCCGGCCGCCTGAGCCGCTCGACCGGCGCGCTCGCGACGCTCGTGCTGTTCGCCGCCGCGATGCCGATCCTGACGATGATCACGATGTCGTTCGGCTCGTCCGGCACGCTCGAATTCCCGCCGCGCGATTTCAGCCTGCACTGGTACCGCGCCGCCTGGCAGACCTTCGTGACCGGCGACGCGGGTAGCGCCCAATCGATGGGCGCCGCGCTGACGACGAGCCTCGTCGTCGCGATCGCGACGATGCTGGTCGCGACCGCGGTGTCGGTGCCGGCCGCCTATGCGCTGTCGCGCTACCGCTTCCGCGGCAAGACGCTGGTCGAACAGCTCGTCGCACTTCCGGTCGTCTATCCGCTCGTCATGCTCGGCCTCGCGCTGCTGCTCGTGTTCAACGCGCTGCCGGTCGAGCTCGGGTTCGTGCGGCTCGTCGTCGCGCACGTGATCCTGACACTGCCTTTCACAGTGAAGAACTGCGTCGCGTCGGTCGCGTCGATCGGCTCGGAATTCGAGGAAGCCGCGTGCCTGATGGGCGCGAGCCCGCGCCGCGCGTTCGTCGATGTCGTGCTGCCGCTGATGCGCCCGGGCGTCCTCGCCGGCATGCTGTTCGCGTTCATCGTGTCGTTCAACGAATTCACCGTGACGTTCTTCCTGTACAGCGTCGACACGATGACGCTGCCGGTCTGGCTCTACAGCCGCACCGTGTCGTCGCTCGACCCGACCGTGTTCTGTTTCGCGGTGTTCACCGTCGCGATCGATTTCGCGCTGATCTGGATGCTCGAAAAACTCGTCGGCGACAAGGGCGTCGCGCTCTGACGCGCGTACGGCTCCGCCTTCGCCCATCCAAGGAATCCCCATGACCCAGCTCACCCTCCAGAACGTGACGAAGCGCTTCCATCACGCGTATGCCGTCGATCACGTCGATCTGTCCGTGCCGGACGGCAAGCTCGTCTGCTTTCTCGGCCCGTCGGGCTGCGGCAAGACCACGCTGATGCGGATCATCGCCGGCCTCGAGACACCGACGTCGGGCACGATCACGTTCGCCGGCCGCGACCTCACGCACGTGAGCGCCAACCGGCGCGATTTCGGCATGGTGTTCCAGTCGCTCGCGCTGTTCCCGCACATGACGGTCGCGCAGAACATCGCGTATCCGCTGCGGCTGCGCAAGACCGCCAAGGCCGCGCAGGCGCGGCGCGTCGCGGAGCTGCTGGAGCTGATCCAGCTTCCGCACCTGGCCGACCGGCTCGTCACGCAACTGTCGGGCGGGCAGCGCCAGCGGGTCGCGATCGCGCGCGCGATTGCCTCTTCGCCGCGCCTGCTGCTGCTCGACGAGCCGTTGTCGGCACTCGACGCAAAGCTGCGCGAGGCGATGCAGGTCGAGATCCGGCTGCTCCAGCAACGGCTCGGCATCACGACGATCATGGTCACGCACGACCAGCGCGAAGCGATGACGATGGCCGACGAGATCGTCGTGATGGAGAAAGGCCGCATCCAGCAGGTCGGCCGGCCGCTCGACATCTATCGCGATCCGGTCAACGAATTCGTCGCGGATTTCATCGGCCTCGGCAACATCCTGCCGGTCGCGTGCGATGGCGACGACGCGATCGTGCTGCCCGGCGGGCAGCGGCTCGCGATCCGGCGCGCGCCCGACACGCCGCGCGCGGACGACGCCGTGCGCCTGCTGATTCGCCCCGAGGACGTGTGCGTGCGCCCGATCGCGGTATCGCCGTCCGCACCGAACACGCTCGCCGGCACGGTCACGTTCGTGCGCGACGTCGGTGCATCGATCGAGGCGACGATCGATTGCCGCGGCTTCACGCTGACGGCCGCGACGACGCCACGCGAGACGCCCGACCTGCACGTCGGCATGCCGGTCGCCGCCGAACTGCCCGCGCATGCCTGCAAACTGATCGCCGCACGCGGCGCCTGATGCCCTTTCCCTCCCTCCAGCGCAGCAACAAGGACTTCACCATGAACGCATCGACCCAAGCCCACCGTCTCGTGCGACGCCTGTTCGCCCGCACCGCCCTCTTCTGCGCCTGCACGGCGGGTCTCGCGGCCATCGCGCCGCTCGCTCATGCCGACGCGCTCGACACGATCGCGAAATCGGGCGTCGTGCGCATCGGCGTGTTCGAGGATTACCCGCCGTTCGGTTCGATCGGCCCCGACATGAAGCCGCAGGGTTACGACATCGACATGGCGACGCTGATCGGCAAGGCGCTCAATGCGAAAGTCGAGCTCGTGCAGGTCACCGGCGACAACCGGATGGCGTACCTCGCCGACCGCAAGACCGACATGCTGCTGTCGGTCGGCCAGACGCCGGAGCGCGCGAAGGTGATCGATTTCTCGAATGCGTATGCCCCGTACTATCTCGCGGTATTCGGCCCGAAATCGCTCGCGGTGAAGGGCACCGCGGATCTCGCCGGCAAGTCCGTCGCGGTCGCGCGCGGCACGCTCGAGGACCTGAGCGTGAGCAAGGTCGCCCCGCCGAACGCGACGATCAAGCGCTTCGACGATCCGAACGGCGCGATCGCGGCGTTCCTGTCGGGACAGGCGCAGCTGCTCGTGGTCGGCAACGACGTCGGCGCGACGATCATCGCGCGCCACCCGTCGATCGATCCGGAGCAGAAGTTCTCGCTGTTCAGCTCGCCCGATCACGTCGGCCTGAACAAGAACGAGCCGCGTCTGATGCAGAAGGTCAATGACGCGATCGCCGGCGCGAAGAAGAACGGGACGCTGAACACGCTGTCGCAGAAGTGGCTGCACGCGGCACTGCCGGCCGACCTGTGATGCGCGCCGCGCCCGCCCCGCATGCGCGACGAAAGGTATCGTGATGACCTACGTGTTCGACTTCAGCGATTTCGACCTCTACGCCGGGATGCTCGCGCGCGGGATCGGCGTGACGCTCGGCCTCACCGCGGCCTCCACCGTGCTCGGCGGCCTGATCGGCACCGCCGGCGCGTGGGCCGCGCTCGCCGGCCCGCGCTGGGCGCGGGCGCTCGTCGCGGCCTACGTCGAACTGATCCGCAATACGCCGTTCCTGGTCCAGCTGTTCTTCATCTTCTTCGGGCTGCCCGGGATCGGCGTGCACATCGACGAAGCGCAGGCGGCCGTGCTGGCGATGACGGTCAACCTGGGCGCGTATGCGGTCGAGATCCTGCGCGCCGGCATCGAATCGGTGCCGCACGGGCAGACGCAAGCGGCACGCGCGCTCGGGCTGCATGGCCGGCAGGTGTTCGGCCAGATCGTATTGCCTCAGGCACTCGCGAACGTGTACCCCGCGCTGCTTGGGCAAGTGCTGATCGTGATGCTCGGCTCGGCCGTCGTGTCGCAGATCTCCGTGCCTGACCTGACCTACGCGGCGAACTTCATCCAGTCGCGCAATTTCCGTGCGTTCGAGATCTACATCGTCGTGACCGCGATCTATCTGCTGCTGTCGATCGCGCTGCGCATGCTGCTCAATCGCGTCGCCCGCCGGCTGTTTGCGGGCCGTGCATCGCACGGTGCGGCCGCCGCACCGCGCCGATCGTGCGGCGCCCGCTTCAGGTGGCGCCTGCGCTCCCCTGAAACCGGCCTCCCGACCGAGCGGGCACGATGATCGAATTCACCTTCCAGGATATTGCGTGGAACCTGCTGCTTGCCGCACGTTGGACCGTGCTGCTGTCGCTGATCACGTTCGTCGGCGGCAGCGTCGCCGGGTTCGTGCTGCTCGCGATGCGCATCTCGCCCGTGCCGGCGCTGCGCCGCTTCGTGATCCTGTACATCGCGCTGTTTCAGGGCACGCCATTGCTGATGCAGCTGTTCCTCGGTTTCTTCGGACTGCCGCTGGTCGGCATCGACGTGACACCATGGGTCGCCGCGTCGGTCGTACTGACGTTGAACGCGAGCGCCTGTCTGGCCGACATCTGGCGCGGCTGCGTGGACGCCGTGCCGCGCGGTCAGTGGAATGCGGCGGCCAGCCTCGGCATGACGTGGACGCAACAACTGCGTTACGCGGTGTGGCCGCAGGCATGGAAAATCGCCCTGCCGCCGACCGTCGGTTTTCTCGTGCAGGCGGTGAAGAGCACCGCGCTGACGTCGATCATCGGGCTGACCGAACTCACGAAAACCGGCAACATCATCACCAACGCGGTGTTCAAGCCGTTCCCGATCTACGCGATGGTCGCGCTGCTCTACTTCGCGATGTGCTTCCCGCTCACGTGGTACGCCCGCGCGCTCGAGCGCGGCTACCGCGCCGCGAAGGTACGCTGAACCGGCGCCGCTCGCGCCTGATTACGATGCAGGTATTCCCCATGATTTCCATCAGCAACGTTTCGAAGTGGTACGGCCAGTTTCAGGTCCTCACCGACTGCACGACCGAGGTCAAGAAAGGCGAAGTGGTCGTCGTGTGCGGCCCGTCGGGTTCGGGCAAGTCGACGCTGATCAAGACCGTCAACGGCCTCGAGCCGTTTCAGCAGGGCGAGATCCTCGTGAACGGCCAGTCGGTCGGCGACAAAAAGACGAACCTGTCGAAGCTGCGCTCGAAGGTCGGGATGGTGTTCCAGCATTTCGAGCTGTTCCCGCATCTGTCGATCACCGAGAACCTGACGCTCGCGCAGGTCAAGGTGCTCGGCCGCGGCAAGGACGAGGCGACCGCGAAGGGCGTGAAGCTGCTCGAGCGCGTCGGCCTGAAGGCGCATGCGCACAAGTTCCCGGGGCAGCTGTCGGGCGGCCAGCAGCAGCGTGTCGCGATCGCGCGCGCGCTGTCGATGGACCCGATCGCGATGCTGTTCGACGAACCGACGTCCGCGCTCGATCCCGAGATGATCAACGAAGTGCTCGACGTGATGGTCGAACTCGCGCAGGAAGGGATGACGATGATGGTCGTCACGCACGAGATGGGCTTCGCGAAGAAGGTCGCGCATCGCGTGATCTTCATGGACAAGGGCGCGATCGTCGAGGACGACCGCAAGGACGACTTCTTCTCGAATCCGAAATCGGAACGCGCGAAGGACTTCCTCGCGAAGATCCTGCACTGAACGATGCCGCGGTGCGTCGTGCCGGACGACGCGCCGCCCCCCTGCCCTTCCGGTCGCCCGCTCCACATCCGCCTTTCCGATGAGACGACTTCCCTCCTTCAACGCGCTGCAGATATTCGACATCGTCGCCCGACACGGCAGCTTCACGCGCGCCGCCGAGCAGCTGTGCCTGACGCAGGGGGCGGTGAGCCGGCAAATCCTCGCGCTGGAGGCGTTCTACCAGTTCCCGCTGTTCAAGCGCACGCCGAAGGGCCTGACGCTGACGGCGGAAGGCGAATTGCTGTTGCCGACGGTGCGTGAAAGCTTTGCGCGCATCGAAGAGGTGTCGATGCGCCTGTCGCGCCGACGCACCGAGCTCGCGCTGAAGGTGCCGACCTGCGTGATGCAGTGGATGCTGCCGCGGATCATGCGATTTCAGTCCGAGCACCCCGAGCTCCAGGTGCAGATCACGACGACCTGGGGTCATCACGTCGATTTCCGCATGGAACCGTTCGATGCCGCGGTGATCTACGCTCCCGGCGCCGGCCCCGACATGCATGCGATTCCGCTGTTCGAAGAGCGGCTCACGCCCGTATGCGCGCCGGACCTGCTGGAGCGGCAACCGCTCGCGAGCGTCGACGACCTGACCCACCATACGCTGCTGCATCCGACGCGCGATCACCGGGACTGGAAACACTGGCTCGACCATGCGGGCGCACCGCACGTCGACTCGACGCGCGGACTGAGCTTCGAGACGCTCGACCTCGCGACACATGCGGCGCTCGACGGTTACGGCGTCGCGATGGGCGACCGGACGCTCGTCGACGAAAGCGTCGCGGCGCACCGGCTCGTGACTCCGTTCGACGTGTCGCTGCCGACCGGGATGGGCTACTACTTCGTGTATCCGGGCGGGGCCGAACAGCAGTACAAGATCCAGCTGTTCGGCGACTGGATCGCGGGCGAACGCGAGCGCCAGACCTCGGCATTCAACCAGCCGGCGTGAGCCGGCCGGCCGCGCGCAGGCCTGCGCGCGCCGCGATTTCATGGGGAACCACGCCGTCGATTCGTGTCCGCACGGCCAATGTTCATTTATTGAAAAGACGGCCCAATCACGCAAACAGACGACACTTCACTCCGCGTGCCGTGCGGTTACCACCTTGTTTTCATGTTCAGCCTGCCATTGGCGAGGACCGAACACGGCCGGCGCGACGCCATCCGGTCAGCCGATCTCCCGCAACGTCCCCAGCAGCACCTTGCGGCAGCTCGAGATCATCTGCGCCTCCGGATCGCGATACCCGGTGAGCAGCCACGCCGCGCCCACGTTCGTCATCGCCCCCACCAGCGCGAGCCCGATCAGCCGCTGCTCGGTGCGCTCCGCGGGCGTCCCGGCCTCGCCCGGCGCGCCGATCGCCATGATCAGCTTGCCGAAGTCGATCAGCATGCGCTGGTAGGTCATGTCGGTATCCGCGCTCACGCCCATCACCTCGAGCAGCAGCACGCGCGCCGCGCACGGATCGCGCAGGAACGCGAAGAACGCGGCGAGCCCCGCGTCGACACGCTCGCGCAGCTCGCCGCCGCGCGCGGCCACCGCCTGCGCGACCGCATCGTGCAGTTGCTGCGCGTGGTGCAGGTAGGTGCAGCGCAGCAGATCCTCGGTACTGTCGAACGCCGCGTAGAAATAGCGGTCGTTCAGCTTCGCTTCCTGGCAGATCGACCGCACGGTCGCCTTGCGGAACCCGACCGTGCCGAACACGCGCGTCGCCGCGCCGATCAACGCGCCGCGCCGCTCGGCGGCCCGTACCTCGGGCGCCACGCCGCCATACGACCGGCCCCGTTTTTCCGTTTCGAGTGCTTTCTCCATTCCGCTATTTGACATCAGGACACCCGAAAACTAAAGTGGTGACGACCAACACCACAATAGACGCGCCGCCGACGCAGCGCAAGCGGAACGGGAGGAACGACGGATGAAGGGGTTTTCCGGGAAGGTTGCCGCGATCACGGGCGCCGGTTCGGGCATGGGCCGCAGCCTCGCGGTCGAGCTCGCGCGGCGCGGCTGCGAGGTCGCGCTCGCCGACGTCAACGAAACCGGGCTTGCCGGCACGGCGGCCGCCTGCGCGCGGCACGGCGTGCGCGTGAGCACGCGGCGGCTCGACGTCGCCGACCGCGACGCGGTGTTCGCATGGGCCGATTGCGTGCGCGCCGAGCACGGCAAGGTCAACCTGGTCTTCAACAACGCGGGCGTATCGCTGGCCGCCAGCGCCGAGACCGCGCGACTCGCCGATCTCGAATGGATCGTCGGCATCAACTTCTGGGGCGTCGTGCACGGCACGCAGGCGTTCCTGCCGCACCTGCGCGCGTCGGGCGACGGGCACGTCGTCAACACGTCGAGCCTGTTCGGGCTCGTCGCGATGCCGACGCAAAGCGCGTACAACGCCACCAAGTTCGCGGTGCGCGGCTTCACCGAGGCGCTGCGGATGGAACTCGAACTCGACGGCGCGCCGGTGAGCGCGACCTGCGTGCATCCGGGCGGCGTCGCGACCGGCATCGTCGACGCGGGCCGCGTCGATACCAGCATCCACGCACTGACGGGCCAGGACGAAGCAACCCATCGCCGCCAGGCGAACCGGCTGATCAACGCAACGACGGCCGATGATGCCGCGCGGCAGATCCTCGCGGGCGTCGAACGCAATGCGCGCCGCGTGCTCGTCGGCGCCGACGCGCGCCGGCTCGACCGGATCGCGCGCCTGCTCGGTGCCGGTTACCAGTGGCTGATGCTGCGCCATGTGCGCCGCGCCCGCGCACGCAACCTCGAACGCGCCCACGCTCCGGCCGCGCTCCCGACCACGCCGACCAAGGACCCCGCATGACCTCGACGACGACCGACCGGCGCGACGCGCCGTCCGCCTCCGGCGCCCGCCGCGACGGCAACGACCTCGACGTGCTGATCGTCGGCGCCGGCCTGTCCGGCATCGGCGCCGCGTATCACCTGAAGCAGCGCTGCCCGTACGCGAGCGTGGCCATCGTCGAAGCGCGCGACGCGATCGGCGGCACCTGGGACCTGTTCCGCTATCCGGGCGTCCGTTCGGATTCCGACATGTTCACGCTCGGCTACAGCTTCCGCCCGTGGCACAGCGACAAGGCGATCTCGGACGGCCAGACGATCCTCGACTACATCCGCGACACCGCGCGGGCCCACGGCATCGACAAGACGATCCGCTACGGCCAGAAGGTCGTCGCGGCCGACTGGGATTCGAACCGCGCGCGCTGGACGGTACGCATCGAGCGCACGCAGGACGGCGCGACCGACACGCTCGTGTATACCTGCCGCTTCCTGTTCATGTGCAGCGGCTACTACGACTACGACGCCGGCTACCTGCCCGACTGGGCCGGCATGGACACGTTCGAGGGCGAGCTCGTGCATCCGCAGCACTGGCCGAAGGACCTGTCGTACGCGAACCGGCGCGTGGTCGTGATCGGCAGCGGCGCGACGGCCGTCACGCTCGTGCCGTCGATGGCGGCCGATGCGCAGCACGTGACGATGCTGCAGCGCTCGCCGACCTACATCGTGTCGCTGCCCGCCCGCGACAAGATCGCGAACGCACTGCGCCGCGTGCTGCCGTCGCGGCTCGCCCACCGGCTCGTGCGCGTGAAGAACGTGCTGCTGACGATTTACCTGTACAACGTATCGCGCCGCAAGCCCGAGCAGACGAAGAAGTTCATCATCCGCGCGGCCGGCAAGCAGCTCGGCCCCGACTTCGACGTCGCGAAGCACTTGACGCCGCGCTACATGCCGTGGGACCAGCGCGTGTGCCTCGTGCCGAACGGCGACCTGTTCAAGGCGATCCGCGCGGGCCGCGCGTCGATCGTCACCGACGAGATCGAGCGCTTCACGCCGACCGGCCTCGAGCTCAAGAGCGGCCAGCAGCTCGACGCGGACGTGATCGTCACGGCCACCGGGCTGAAGGTGAAGATGCTCGGCGGCGCGCGCGTCACGGTCGACGGCCGCGCGGTCGACCTGCCGGAAACCGTGTCGTACAAGGGGATGATGTACAGCGACGTGCCGAACCTCGCGTCGTCGTTCGGCTACACGAACGCGTCGTGGACGCTGAAGGCCGAACTGATCGCGCGCTACGTGTGCCGGCTGCTCAACCACATGCGCGCGAACGGCTACGACACGTGCGTGCCGCGGCTCGGCGCCGGCGAACTCGGCGACGTGCCGGCCGTCAACCTGAGCTCGGGCTACATCCAGCGCGCGGCCGGCATCCTGCCAAAGCAGGGCCATCACAAGCCGTGGAAATTCCACCAGAACTACGTGCGCGATCTCGCATCGCTGAAGTTCAGCGCGCTCGCCGATTCGGCGATGCATTTCGAACGCCGCGCGAAAGCCGGCACGGCTGCCACGGCGCCGGTTGCCGAACCCGCACTCGAACCCCGTTGAGGCCGACATGACCCCTGTGCTCCATCTGATCCAGAACGTGCTGCTCGGCGTCGTCGCGGTACTCGCCGCGCTCGCGCTGTTCACCGCTTACGTGGCCCGCCGCGTGACGCGCGCGTTTCCGCCCGAAGGCCGCTTCGTCGACATCGGCGGCGACCGCATCCATTACGTCGAATACGGCAACGGGCCGCCGATCGTGTTCGTCCACGGGCTCGCGGGGCAGTTGCGCAACTTCGCGTACCTGCCGCTTGCGCGGCTCGCGCAGCGGCATCGCGTGATCCTCCTCGACCGGCCGGGCGCCGGCCGCTCGCTGCGCGGCGCGGGCTCGCAGGCGAACGTGTTCGCACAGGCCCGCACGGTCGCCGCGTTCATCGACGCGCTGCGGCTCGACAAGCCCGTGCTGGTCGGCCATTCGCTCGGCGGCGCGATCGCGCTCGCGGTCGGCCTCAACCACGCGGACCGCGTGAGCCGGCTCGCGCTGATCGCGCCGCTGTCGCACGAGCAAACCGAGCCGCCGGGGCCGTTCAAGCCGCTGATGCTGCCGTCGCCGCTCGTGCGCCGCTTCGTGTCGTGGACTTTCGCGATCCCGCTGACGATCCTGACCGGCCGCAAGGCCGTGCGCCAGGTGTTTGCGCCGGAAGCGGTGCCGCGCGACTTTCCGGTCAAGGGCGGCGGCCTGCTCGGGATGCGCCCGCACGTGTTCTACGCGACGGCGACGGACCTGCTGTCGGCGCCGGTCGACCTGCCCGCGATGGAGCGACGCTACGCGGATCTCGCGCTGCCGGTCGACGTGCTGTACGGCCGCGCCGATCCGATCCTGAACTGGCGCGAGCACGGCGAAGCGCTCGCGAAGAAATCGGCGCGCGTCCGGCTGACGGTCGTCGACGGCGGACACATGCTGCCGGTCACGATTCCCGATGCAACGGCCGACTGGCTGCTCGACGTGGCCGCCGCGCCCGCCGAGGTGCCGGCCGAGGTGCCGGCGCAAGCGGCACGGCGCATCGCGTAACGACGAAGCCCGGCCTGATGCCGTGCCGCGCGGCGGACGCTGCCGCGGAATCAGGCCTCGTCGTCGGGGATCGGCAACCCGAGATCCGATATCACCTCGCGCGCGGTCCGGAACGCCTCGACCGCGGCCGGTGCGCCCGCGTACAGCGCGCTGTGCAGCAACACCTCGCGGATTTCGACGAGGCTCGCGCCGTTGTTGAGCGCGCCGCGAATATGCCCCTTCAGTTCCG
This sequence comes from Burkholderia sp. YHN3-13, assembly GCF_055810675.1. NCBI lineage: Bacteria > Pseudomonadati > Pseudomonadota > Betaproteobacteria > Burkholderiales > Burkholderiaceae > Burkholderia > Burkholderia sp. YHN3-13. The sequence goes on from NZ_JBVVNQ010000001.1 coordinate 663,380, forward strand.
TGCTGCGGCCGAGCGCCGCCAGCATCGCGCACGTGCACAAGCTGCGCGTCTTCAGGTCGATCCCGCCCCGTTGCCACGTGCTGCCCCACGCGTGCTCGTTCAGCCAGTTCTGCAACGGGCGCGAAAACCCGTCGAGATCGCGCATCGCGCGCTCGACGAACGCCTCGCCCATCACGTCGATCCGCCGCGCCTTGCCGTCTTCCCTGTCCTGTTCGCTCATGTCGGTGTCCTGGTTGGAGTCGCGGCCGCTTCGGCGTCGCCGGCGGCCGCGGGGTGTCGTGTCATGTTCGGGGGCCGGACGCGTTTCGTCAAAGACAGGGCCCTCGGTCGGGCGCCGCCCGCGTGACGCGGTGCCGAACGCTACGTAACATCCCGCCGCGCGTTACGTCTGCTTACGGGAACATCACGACGGACACGGCGGCCCCCCTTGCGTGGCCGATGCGCGAAAACGCCGTTACTCCGTTTAAATCGCGCAGATATTCCCGATTCCTGCAACAAAGCGCGGCACCGTTTCGCGAAAGCTGTCGTGGCTCGGAATTTGCAGAGGAGGCTTGGACACACTTCCAATGTCGAGGCCAACATGCACACACTCTTCAAGAAGACGACGGTAACGATGGCCGTCTCCTCGCTGCTCGCGCTGTACGGCTGCGGTTCGGTCGACGGACCGACGACCCCGCCGACGATCAAGCCCAGCACGTCGGGGACGAGCGGCAGTTCGGGGACGTCGGGGACGTCGGGCGGCGGTAGTTCCGGGACTTCCGGTAGTTCCGGCACGTCGGGTAGCTCGGGGACTTCCGGGACGTCGTCGGGGACTTCGGGTACCTCGGGCACCTCCGGCACCTCGGGCACTTCCGGTACCTCGGGCACTTCCGGTACCTCGGGTACTTCCGGCACGTCGGGCACCTCCGGTACGTCGGGCACTTCCGGCACCTCGGGTACTTCCGGTACCTCGGGTACTTCCGGTACCTCGGGCACCTCCGGTACCTCGGGTACTTCCGGTACGTCGGGCACCTCCGGTACGTCGGGCACTTCTGGCACCTCGGGCACCTCCGGCACGTCGGGTACTTCCGGTACCTCTGGCACCTCGGGCACTTCGGGCACTTCGGGCACCTCGGGCACCTCGGGCACTTCGGGCACCTCGGGCACCTCGGGCACTTCGGGCACTTCGGGCACTTCGGGCACTTCGGGCACTTCGGGCACTTCGGGCACTTCGGGCACTTCGGGCACCTCGGGCACCTCGGGCACCTCGGGCACTTCCGGCACGTCGGGTACTTCCGGCACCTCGGGTACTTCCGGCACCTCGGGTACTTCCGGCACCTCGGGTACTTCCGGCACGTCGGGTACTTCCGGCACCTCGGGCACCTCCGGCACGTCGGGTACTTCCGGCACCTCGGGCACCTCGGGCACCTCGGGCACCTCGGGCACCTCCGGCACCTCGGGCACCTCGGGCACCTCGGGCACCTCCGGCACCTCCGGCACCTCGGGCACGTCGGGTACTTCCGGCACGTCGGGTACTTCCGGCACGTCAGGTACTTCCGGCACCTCCGGCTCCGGCGTCACCCCGCTGGGCAATGTCCTCCAGAAATCCGGCAACCTCGTGACGGCGCTCGGCACGACGGTCGCGACCGGCGGCAGTCAGATCGGCGGCGTGCAGATCCCCGGCACGAACCCGACGACGGCCACCAGTGTCGGCAACGCGGTCACGAGCCTCGGCAACGGCGTGCAGGCACTCGGCAACGGCGTCGCGGCCGGCCTCGGCTCGATCGGCGTGTCGGCGAATCCGCTCGGGCCGACGCTGACGTCGACCACCGGCCTGCTGACCGGCGCCGGCGGCGCGGTCAACAACCTCGGCAACGCGGTGAAGAGCCTCGGCTCGGGCCCGCTGTCGCCGCTGTCGCCCGTGACGACGCTCGTCGGCGATCTCGTCAACACCGTCGGCGGTGCCGTCAACTCGACCGCATCGGGCCTCAACACGGCGCTGAACAGCTCGCCGGTCCAGCAGCTCGAGACCCAGCTCGGCAAGGTGATCAACCCGATCACGAACACGCTGACCGGCGGCGTCACGACGCCGGGCGCCACGCAGACGCTCGGCGGCGTGACGCTGCTCGGCACGCCGCTCAACGGCCTGCTGAGCACGCTCGGCAACGGCCTCGCGCTCGCGGGCTCGAAGGTCGGCGGCGCGACCGACAACCCGGTCGGCGCGGCACTCGGCGGCGTCGTCACGCAGCTCGGCAACACGGTGACGTCGACCGGCGGCCTCGTCCACGACAACAACGCGGGCAGCTCCAGCAGCGGCTCGGGCGGCAGCAACCCGCTCGCCCCGATCACGGGCCTGCTCGGCACGTTGACGGGCGGGCTCGGCGGCGGCAGCTCGAGCGGTTCGGGCGGCACCAGCGGCACGAGCAGCGGCGGCCCGCTCGGCCCCGTCACCGGCCTGCTCGGCTCGCTGACCGGCGCCCTCGGCGGGATCGGTTCGAGCGGCACGGGCGGCACGAGCGGGACCGGCGGCACCAGCGGCACCGGTGGCGCGGGCCTCGGCGGCCTGCTGGCGCCGGTCACGAACCTCGTCAATTCGCTGACCCCGCTCGGCGCGAGCCTCACGGGCACGGTCACGACGCCGGGCGGCAACGTGACGGGCACCCTCGGCGGCCTGCTGTCGAGCGGCCCGGTCGGCACGCTGACGGGTGCGCTGACGACGCCGGCCGGTTCGGCAGGCGCCACCGGCACGGTCAGCCCCGGCGGCGCGGCCGGCACGGTGACGACGCCGGCCGGCAGCGGCTCCGTGGTCGGCGGCCTGACCGGCAGCTCGAACGGGGGTGCCGCGGGCGGTGCCGGCAACCTGCTGTCGCCGGTGACCAACCTGCTCGGCGGTCTGCTGGGCGGCGGCACCAAGAAGTAAGAAGCAAGCGTCGACGTTTCACCCATCAGAACCACAGGCCAATGGCCGGGCGCGCATCGATACCAAGCCCGGCCGACGGCCGGCGTCACCCGCCAAGCGGGGGCGCCGGCCCTCATCCCCACGAGGATCCGATCATGAATTCCACGCTCGACGGCATCGTCGCCGCCCAAGACCGCCCACCGCGCTCCGCCACGCCCTTCCGCGCCGGCCTGCTCGGCATCACGGCGGGACTCTTCGCGCTGTGGATCACGCGCGACCATCCGACGCTCGACGCGGCCACGCGCGGGGTCATCGCCAGCCTCGCGATCATCGGCACGATCGCGCTGCACGAACTCTTCATCTCGCGCGTCTACCTGCGCCCGAGCGCGGGGCTGTCGCGGCAGGCCGTGCGGCCCCTGAGCATCGCGCGCGTCGCGACGCGGCTCGGCGCACTGACGTCGATCTACGCGGGCATCGGCGTGATCTACTGGCTGCTGCCCGAATACCATGGCGCGTTCTACCTGCCGTTCTGGTCGCTGCTGCGCTCGCTCGCGCCGTACGTGATCGTCGCCGCACCGTTCTACTTCGCGTGGATGGACCGTCACCAGCGCGAGACCGACGACGCGTACCTGCTGTGGGGCCGCTTCCTGTTCCGCCGCGAGCAGCCCGCGAGCTGGAAGCCGGTGCGCGAGATGCTCGCCGGCTGGGGCGTGAAGGCATTCTTCCTGCCGCTGATGACCGTCTACCTGTCGAAGGACGCCGATCACCTGAGCGCGTCGCTCGCGAACGCGATGCACGCGCCGATGACGATCGCGACCTTCGTGTTCATGTACGACCTGTCGTTCACGATGGACCTGATGTTCGGCACGGTCGGCTACCTGTGCACGTTCCGCATCCTCGACAGCCACGTGCGCACCGTCGAGCCGACGACGCTCGGCTGGGTGGCCGCGCTGATCTGCTACCAGCCGTTCTGGTCGCTGATCTCGAACAACTACATCCGCTACGAAGGCTCGGTGTTCTGGGACAACTGGCTGCTGTCGGCGCCGACGCTGCGCGTGATCTGGGGCACGGTGATCATCCTGCTGCTGCTGACCTACGCGCTGTGCACGATTTCGTTCGGGCTGCGTTTCTCGAATCTCACCAACCGCGGGATCATCACGTCGGGCCCGTACCGCTTCACCAAGCATCCGGCGTACATCACGAAGAACCTGTCGTACTGGATGGTGTCGGTGCCGTTCGTCGAACCGCTCGGCTGGCAGGTCGGGCTCATGCACTGCGCCGGGCTCGTCGCGGTCAACCTGATCTACTACACGCGCGCGAAGACGGAAGAGCGCCACCTGATGCGCGACCCCGACTATCGCGCGTATGCCGAATGGATCGCGCAGCATGGGTTGTTCGCGCGGGTACGGCAGGCGTTCGGGGGGCGGCAGGTGGCGTGATGCATCGATCGGCTACCGGGCGGCGACGCCCGGCAGCCTGCGGCCCATTGTCGCGAAACAACGTCTTTCTCCGCTTTTCCTCGCCTTTTTCCGCCCGTCCGATTGCCCGCCTCCGGCACCTCGCGTATGGTGCTGGCCGTCCGCGCACGATCCGTCGCCCGGACACCCGACCGTCGTCCCGCACGACGGCCGTGCGGGCCGTGCCCGCCGCTCACCGTCTCCGCGATGCCGCCCGCCGGCGCCGCGCATTCATGAGGAAAGAGGCGTGATCCACAAAGTCCTGATCCTGTTCGCACTCTGCATCGCGGGCCTCGCCGCGATCGCCGCCGGTTTCCAGCACATCCCCAGCTGATTCGCGGCCCCGGCTCGCTCCGCCGAGCCCGGGGGCCGCACCCGCTCCTGTTCCCTTTTGCGATGAACCCCTTTCTCGAACCGCCCGGGACGGGCGACCTTTGCCATGCGTATCGACGTACAGCATTCCCAGCACGACATCGACGACGAACTCGACACACTCCATGAGCGCCTCCACCAGCCGGGCCATCGCCTGCACGGCCTGCCGGCCGTTGCGCTCGGCCGCTCGGGCCTGATCGTCCGCCACCGCGAAGCGGACGGCGAATACTTCCTGTATGTCGAGGATCCGGCCGCGCGCCAGCTCGCCGGCTACACGGTATTCAACCGTCTTCCGGAAATCCCCCGCCGCGCCGATCGCTACCTGCGCGCGCCGCACACACGGCTGCGCGGCTCGGCGCAACGCAACGGCCTCGCGACGACGCTGTACCGCTGGGGGCTCGACGCGGGCCTGTGCCTGATCAGCGGCGCGCGCCAGTCGGTCGGCGCCGCGCGGCTGTGGACGGCGCTCGCGCAGGATTACCGTCACGGCTTCGTCGATGTCGAGGGCCGCGCGCTGCGCTATCTCGGCGAAGCCGTCGCCGACGAGGTGCACGGCGCACTGCATACACGCCGGCTGCTGCTCGGCAACGGATGGACGATGACGGAATTCGCCCGGGCGGCCGGGATGAGCGACGCGGAACCGGATCGGCATGATCCCGCGGCGAATTTCAACGCCGCGCCGCGGGCTGCGCGCGTCGGCAACGCATGCCACGCCACCCGCACGCCGATGCGATAATCGGTCCGGCCCGCTCAACGCGGCCGCACACCGCGCGCCAACCGACACGCCCCTCGATGACCACCGATCCCCGAACCGACACCGACCGTCCCATCGACATCGTTGCGCTGTGCGGCAGCCTCCGCGCGCAGTCGTACAACGCCGCGCTGCTCGATGCGGCCGCACTCGTCGCGCCGCGCGGCATGCGTATCGCGCGCTTCGATCGGCTCGGCGAATTCCCGTTGTTCAATCCCGATGCCGAATCTCCGTCGCCCGCCGCCGTGCGCGACCTGATCGATCGCCTGAACGCGGCCGACGGCGTGCTGATCGCAAGCCCGGAATACGCGCACGGCATCACCGGCGTCATGAAGAACGCGCTGGACTGGATCGTGGGATGCGAGGCGGTCGTGTACAAACCGGTCGCGGTGTTGAATGCGTCGCCGCGCGCGACGCATGCGGACGCGGCGCTGCGCGAAACGCTGTCGGTGATGTCCGCACGCATCGTCGAGCGCGCGTCGATCGCGCTGCCGATCCTCGGCGGCCAGCTCGATGCGGCGGGCATCGCCGCGCATCCACCGTTCGCGGCGGCACTGGCCGAAGCGCTGCACGCACTCGGCACCGCGATTTCGGAAGGCGAGTCAACGCACTGACACCGCGCATTCGGTGAAATTCACCGTAGTCCGAAACAATTGGACGTTGCGCCCGTCGACGGACGCAACGTCCGGCCCGGATCATCGTCCCCGATAGATCGGCCGGTCGGCGGTGATCGAGCCCGATTCACTCGTTGCCGTTTCCGCCATCCCGTATCCGCTGGTATCGGCCGTCGACGCACCGGTCGAGCCGATCTTCGTCAACGCTTCAGCCAGCCGTGCCGGGTAATGCGGATCTTCGCCGGTCTGGCGGTATCCGGCCGCGTGCAGTGCGGCCAGTTCGGCGGTAACCCCGGCACGCGTCACGGTGGATTCCGGCGCGGCCCATGCGGAAACGGAAGCGGCTGCGGCAACCGTCGCAAGAACATACAGAGCAAGCTTGTTCATTTGAACTCTCCTTGGCATCGACGATGTTGTCGACGGAGAGTGAGTCGCTCCACGCGGGCAAAGATGACACACGCCGACGGAAAAAATGGTTCGCCGTGTCGCGACACGGCCGTCACGCGGCTTGCCCGACCGAATCGGCGTGTTCAACGGAAAACCGGCCCGCTGTCAGATTTCACCGGCTCGCGCGACTACAGGGACGTGGCCGTGCGCCACCCTCTGTTCACGCTCAAAGGGTCCGATATGAAAACCGGAATCGGAATACTGATCGCGTCGCATCTCGCGACGGGCCTCGTGGCATTCGCCGCGGGCATCTACGTGCTGCCGATCCTGACGGCATCGGAAGGCGCGAGCGCCGTCGAACTGCAAGTGGCCGCGGAAAACGCACGCCATACCGGCCGCTTCGAACGCGGCCTGCCGGGCAGCGATGCGCTGCACTGGGCGGACGGCAAGCTAACGGTCACCGATACGTCGATCGCGTTCGAAGGCGACATCGCACCGGGGCCCGACTATAAGATCTATCTCGTGCCGGAATTCGTCGATACCAAGGCATCGTTCCTCGCGATCAAGGCGCGTGCCGCGCGCGTGGGCGACCTGAGGACATTCGGCAATTTCGTCGTGCCGCTGCCCGACGACGTGAATCCGGCGCAATACACGTCCGTCGTGATCTGGTGCGAACGCTTTTCGAAATTCATCAGCGCAGCGCGGTATCAACACGCGACGGCCTCGGGCCGGCTGTCGATGTAACCGCCCCCCGCCGCGGCGGTGCGCGCCAGTGCGCTAGCGGCTCTTGCTCCGCGTGGCCTTCTTCACCGCCTTCGCGCGCGGCGCTTCCTTCTCGGGTTGCGCGCCGCCGCCGGCGAGATCCTCGAGCCACGCGAGCGCATCGACGTACGACAGGAACTGCTGCAGGTATTCCGGCGACAATTCGCGCATCGTTGCCAGCGACCGGTGCACGAGACTGTTCGAATTGAGCGGCCCCGCGTTGCGCGGCACCTGGTCGAGCGACTGGCGGTATTGCTGCTCCGTGCGGACTTTCGACCACATCGTGCGGAAGTAGTCGACCAGTTCGGGATCGAGCCCGCGCCGGTCGGCCTGCGCATCGCGCGCGAACCGGTCGACGAGCGCCGCGAGCGCGCCACGCCGGGGCGCAACCCGTGCCGCGTCATCCGTGGCGCGCGTTTCCTCCGCCCGCGCGACGACTGCCGCATAGCCTTCGATCAACGCCGCCAGCCGCGCGTCGAGCAATGCACGCGCGTTTCCGCCGAGCGCGGCCGCACGCCGTTCGAGCGCGTCGATCCGGTGGAAGCGGACGGGATCGAGCCGGTCGGCGCCCTGCTCGCGCCATGCGTCGAGCGTCGCGCGGACGTGCGTCGCGTCGTCTGTCACTTCGCCTTCCCTCCGTTCGATGCCGATTTGCGCGGCACCGGCGCGATCTCCACGCGGCGGTTCTTCGCGCGGCCTTCATCGTCCGCATTCGAGCTGACCGGCTGCTCCGAGCCGAATGCGGCGGCAAACACCGACGATGCCGGCACGCCGGCGTCGATCAGCGCACGCGTGACCGTCAACGCGCGCTTGGCCGACAGTTCCCAGTTGTCCGCGAACAGGCGGTTGCCGGCGTGCACCTGCTGATCGTCCGCGAAGCCGCTGATCATCAGGATCTCGTCGCGCGTCTTCAGGTACGCGGCCAGCGGTGCGGCCAGCGACTTCAGCAGGTCGCGGCCCGCCGGCTGCAACTGGTCGGAATTCAGCGCGAACAGCACGCTGCCGCTGATGCCGATGCGCCCGTTCACGAGCGTCACGCGGCCGGCCGCGAGCGGCCCGGCGAGCGCCTGTTCGAGCGACTTGCGCTGCTGCGCCTCGAGCTGGCGCGCCCGCACGGCTTCCTCGAGCTTCGACGTCAACTGAAGCTGCATGCCGATCACGCCGACGAGGATCAGCACGAACGCGCCGAGCAGCACCGACATCAGGTCGGCGAACGCGGGCCAAACCGGCGCCGATTGCGCGCCGCCGTCGATTTCGTCGTGCATGCGTTACGCTCCGACGGGCGCGCGCCGGCCGGCGAGCTGCTGCAGGTCTTCGACGATCTGCTTCTGCGACATCATGCTCAGGTCGATCACCTCACGCGCCTGCGCGACGTAGTACTCGAGCTGCTCGTCGCTACGCGCGAGCGACTTCTCGAGCGCGGCCTCGATGCGCTGCAGGTGGGTCAGCAGCTTGTCGTTCGATTCGCCGAACACCTGCACGGCCATCCCGAACGCATCGCCGAGGCTCGCCACCTCGACGGCGCCGGCCGTGACCTGCGCGGCCACCGAGTCGAGCTTGCGCGTTTCGGCATCGACGGTATCGTTGAAGCGTGCGCCGACGCGATCGAGCAGGTCGGCCGACGTGCTGACGAGCGCGTCGATCGCGGCGCGCTGTTCGGTCGATGCGTGGTTGACCGCGCCGAGCAGCGTTTCGAGCGTCGCGAGCAGGCGGCTGCGCTCCTCGAGCGTCGCGGTATCGCGCACCATGCTGTCGGACAGGCGCTGGCGCAGCTCGGCGACGACGTCGGCCGCGGCCTTCGGCGCCTCCGACGCGGCCTGCACGAGGCGCGCGATCTCGTTGATCGTGTCGCTCGCGTGCACCTGTGCCTGCGCGGTGATGTCGTTCGCGGTGCGGGCCAGCGTGTCGCAGATGTCCTGCTGGCGCGTCGCGGCTTGCGCGCTCGTCTGCGCCCATTCGTCGCGCAGTGCCGCCGCCATCGCGGCGAGCGAATCGTTCCAGGCGGACAGGCGGGCTTCGTCGCGTGCGGCGAGCTGCGATTGCAGACCGGCGTGCGACTCACGGATCGTCGTCAGCAAGTCGTTCGAACGCTGTTCGAACGTCGACGCCTGCGTGGCGAGCTCACGCGTCGTTTGCGCGAGCGCGTCGCAGATTTCCTGCTGGCGGCCGGCGCTGTGCACGCCCGCACGCTGCCAATCGTCGCCGAGCTTTGCGGCCATCGCGGCCAGCGAGTCGTTCCAGGTCGACAGACGCTCTTCGTCGCGTGCGGACAGTTGCGATTGAAGGCCCGTGTGCGACTCGCGGATCGTCGTCAGCAAATCGTTCGAGCGTTGTTCGAACGTCGACGCCTGTGCGGTGAGGTCACGCGTCGTTTGCGCGAGTGCATCGCAGATTTCCTGCTGGCGGCCGGCGCTGTGCACACCCGCACGCTGCCATTCGTCGCCAAGCTTCGCGGCCATCGCGACCAGCGAGTCGTTCCACGCCGACAGACGCTCTTCGTCGCGCGCAGCCAGTTGCGATTGAAGGCCCGTGTGCGACTCGCGGATCGTCGTCAGCAAGTCGTTCGAGCGTTGTTCGAACGTCGACGCCTGCGTGGCGAGCTCACGCGTCGTTTGTGCGAGCGCGTCGCAGATTTCCTGCTGGCGGCCGGCGCTGTGCACGCTCGCACGTTGCCATTCGTCGCCGAGCTTCGCGGCCATCGCGGCCAGCGAATCGTTCCACGCCGACAGACGTTCTTCGTCGCGTGCGGCCAGTTGCGATTGCAGCCCGGCGTGCGACTCGCGCATCGCGGCGAGCGCCGCGCCCGAATGGCGCTCGAACGTCGCGGCGGCTTCGCCCAGCGCACGCGCATGCTGGCCGGCCAGCGTCTCGCCGACCTGCTCCTGGCGCGCCAGCGCATCGCGCCACGCATCCGACAGACGGCTTTCGGTCGATTCGAGGCGCGTCGCGACGCTGTCGAGCAGGTCCGACGAGCGCTGCGCGAAGGTATCGGTGAACTGGCCGAGCGTCGTCTGCAACTGACGCGCGACGGCGTCGCCCGCCTGACGTTGTTCGTCGATCGCGCGGTTCCAGACGGCCGTCACGTTGCCGGTGGTCTTCTCGAAGCCGTCCGTCAATCCGTCAAGCTGACGCTGCACGGCGCCCGTCACGGTGTCGCGCAACGCGGCCATCTCCTGCGCGAGCCCCGTCATCGTCGCGGCGACGACCGGCTGCAACGCGGCGCCGGCCACGCGTGCGCTTTCGGCGGCGCTTTCCTTCAGCGCGTCGCCGACGTTCGATGCAAGGCCCGCATACGCGCGCTCGGTCCGGTCGAAAAATGCCTGCTGGCTTTCGAGCTGGCGATCGTGCAGCGCGACGCTGCGCGCTTCGAGCGTCGTCATCATCGTTTGCAGCCGGTCGACCAGCGCCGGCATCACGTCGGCCTGGCGCTGCAGCAGCCGGAACGATTCGTCGCGCTGATGCGCGGACGAATGCACGCGCAGCGTCGTCGCGATCTTCGCGTCGAGCTGCTGGGCCGCGTCGATCCGCTCACGGCGCACGAGCGCGGACAGCAAGCCGAGCATCGCCGAGGTCGCGACGCCGGCGATCGACGTGCCGAATGCGAACCCGAGGCCCTTCACCGGCGCGATCAGCGATGCGCGGATCGCGTCGAGATCGGTCGCGCTTTCGAGCGCGGCGCCCGTGCCCTTCAGCGTGACGACCATGCCGAGCAACGTGCCGAGCATGCCGAGCAGCACGAGCAGGCCGACGAGGTACGGCGTGAGCGCCGGGCCCGGCAGCGCGACGCGCGCGCCTTCGACACGCGCACGCACCGCGCCGCGCAGTCCCGGGTGCAGCGTGTCGAGCCACGTGTCGAGCTTCGCGGGCGGCTCGGCCAGGCCGGCCACCGCGCGCGACAGCGTGGCGGTCGCCTGGCGGTAGCGCAGCAGTTCCCAGGCGCCGGCGACGTAGCACGCGCCGATCAGCAGCGTGACGGCCGACGCCAGCGGGTTCGACGCGACATAGCCGGCACCGATCCAGCCCACAGCGAGCAGACCGGCGACGAAGACAACGAGATCAAGGCGAATTCTGGACATAGCGTGTTGATTAGCAGGTGCGAAGGGCCGCGAGCAGCCCGTCTACCGTTTGAAACCGGACTTCGAGTTCGGCGAGCAGGATGCTTTGCATCTCGTCGCGAAACGTATCGAGCCATGTGCCGGGCACGATCGCCGCGACGGCCGTGGTGCCGGCCGCCGCGCCGTCATCGGCCGATCCGGCCGGGTCGGCGGCAGCAGCAGCAGCAGCAGCAGCAGCAGCAGCGGATTCGGCGTCGGCCAGCGCCTGCCGTTCCGCGTCGCGCAACCGCGCGAAACGCGTGCCGAGCAGCGCGGGCACAGCCGACAGCAGGCTGCGCTCGCGCGCGCCGAGCACGCGCTCCATGATCGTGTCGAGCGTCGCGAGCCGCGCCATCCCGGACGAGCGCGCGGCGAGCGCGACCCGCAGGCGGCCGCGCAACTGGCCGATCGCGGTCTCCATATCCTGTTGCAGCGTCAGGTAACGCTGGCGGAAGTCCGCGAAATCGGCCGTATCGGCGGCCGGCGGCGGCAGGTCGCCGGGCCGGCGCCGCGCACGCGGCCGGTGGGTGGCCGTGATCGCCTGCGCGAGGTCGTGGCGCACGCGCGCGCAGTCGCGTTCCGCATCGTAGCCGCGCACGCCGGCCGCGACGCCCGGCGGGCTCGCGTTCAGCGCGGACGACAGCGTGATCGCGTCGGTCCAGCCGAGCCATTGGCTCAGCCGGTCGGACAACGTCTGCCGGGATTCCGCGACGTCGGCATCGGCCAGGCGCGCGAGCAGCCGGACGAGCGTCGGACCGCTCAGCGCCGGGCGCGGAGGTGCTTGCACCATGCTGCAAACCGTCAAAAAAGGCAGCAGTTTACACGCCGCCGGGAGGTCGACCGTCAGAATCGGGGAGGCGGCGCCCGTCGGCGCGCCGCGCGGCACGCGCGAACGCCCGCCACGCAAGGCTCGGCGGGCGGCGGAGGGCTCCGGGAGGCAAGTCGGCGGCGGCCCGGCGCGCGGCCGCGTCACGAGAAAAGGCAGGCGTTTCCGGCGACCCGATGCGCATGCGCGCGCCGGCCCCGGCGGTTCGCTCCGGCGGCCCGGCCGACGCATGGCCGGCCGCCGTGCGATGCGGATCGCGAATGAAAGGTCAGATCCCTGCTTTCGGCGCGTTCAGGATCAGCCGCAGCCCGAGCAGCGCGATCGCGCCGGCCGCGATGCGGTCGATCCACTTCTTCGCGCGCAGGTAGAGCTCGCGCGGCCGGCGCGTCGAGAAGCACAGCGCGACGAGCGTGTACCAGCCGAATTCGACGGCGAACACGAGCGGCGGCAGCGCGAGATAGCACCACAGCGGCGGATGCTGCGGGAGCAGCGCCGCGAAGATGCTGCCGTACCAGATTGCCGTCTTCGGGTTGCTGAGCTGGGTCGTCAGGCCCGTCAGGAACGACTTGCGCGCGCTGCCGCCGGCCAGCGCCTGCGGATCGTCCATCGCGATCGGCCGGTCGGCGCCGCGCCAGATCTTCGACGCCATGTAAATCAGGTACGCGCCGCCCGCGACCTTGAGGCCCACGTACAGCCATTCGACGGCCTGCAGCAGCGTGTAGAGCCCGGCCAGCGCGACGCCGCCGAACACGATGCCGCCGATACCCATGCCGAGCGCGGTGGCCAGCCCGTCGCGACGCGACAGCCCGATCGAATTGCGGGCCACCAGCACGAAACTCGGGCCCGGAATCATCGCACCGAGAAACAACGCGGCCAGGATGGCGAGTACGGCCGCCGATGCAGTCATCGAAGTCTCCTTGTTCAACGACGCCGTTTCGCCGGCGCCGGCGTGTCGTTTCCGACGGTCGAGCCGCCGATTCTGGCACGCTTCGCGCATGATCGAAAGCGGCTGCACGCTGCTATGCTGGCCCTCTTTACCGTCATCCCGCCCCGCCGCCATGATCGAGATCCGCGCTCCCCGTTGCGTTCAATTCGATGCCGGGCACCGAATTTCCCTAGCGCGCGCAGCAACCGCGCGACCGGTAACCCTTTCCGCCTTTTGATCCGACCTCCCGCCATGCGTGCTCTCCGCCTCGCTACCCTGATGCTCCCGCTGCTCGCGGGCCTGCCGGCCGCCGCCCGCGCCGCCGATGTGCCGAAGTCGATCGCCGCGCAACTGCCGCCCGGCTACCAGCCGCTGCTCGCGCAAGCCGGGCCGGATCTCGACCACGGGCGGCACAGCGTGCTCGTCGTCGTGCATCGCGCGGTCGATACGCGCGAACAGCCGTCGCCGCGCCCGCTGCTGATCTACGAGGAGCAGGCCGACCACACCTACCGGCTCGCCGCGCGCAACGACGTGGTCGTGCTGCGCGCGAACGACGGCGGCCAGTGCGACCCGTTCGATCCCGAAGACGCCGCCGACAACGGCTTGTCGGTGAAGGGCCGCTATTTCACCGTGCAGAACTTCGTCGCGTGCGGGCAGCACTGGACCGACTACATCACGTTCCGCTACGACCCCCGTACGCGCGGCTGGCTGTTCTCGAACCAGATCGTCACCGAATCGTTCCCGCTCGACGACCAGCCCGACCGCGTCACCGTCACGCGCGCCGACACGCACCGGCCGGTGTCGTTCGGCCAGTGGAAGCGCAAGGACTGACGCGGGCGCACGCCAACAGGACTACCATAGGCGCTCGCCGTCGCGCGACCGTGCGCCGGCATCGCACGCGGCTCGCCCGCACGCGTTACCTCGTCGCACCCGCACAGGAGGACGTCATGACGCAACACTTCGACGCGATCGTCATCGGCACCGGCCAGGCCGGCCCGCCGCTCGCCGCGCGGCTGTCGGCCGCCGGCATGAAGGTCGCGATCATCGAGCGCGGCCGCTTCGGCGGCACCTGCGTGAACACCGGCTGCATCCCGACCAAGACGCTGATCGCGAGCGCGTACGCCGCGCAGCTCGCACGGCGCGCCGGCGAATACGGCGTGTCGGTGGGCGGCCCCGTCACCGTCGACATGAAAGCCGTGAAGGCGCGCAAGGACCAGATCTCCGGCCGCTCGAACCACGGCGTCGAGCAATGGGTGCGCGGTCTCGAGAACACCACGGTGTTTCAGGGTCACGCCCGCTTCGAGCGCGCCGACGCCGTGCGCGTGGGCGACGAACTGCTCGAGGCCGGGCGCATCTTCATCAACGTCGGCGGCCGCGCGCAGGTGCCCGCGATGCCGGGCCTCGACTCGGTGCCGTACCTGACCAATTCGACGATGATGGATGTCGACTTCCTGCCCGAGCATCTGGTGATCGTCGGCGGCAGCTACGTCGGGCTCGAATTCGGCCAGATGTATCGCCGCTTCGGATCGCAGGTCACGATCATCGAGAAAGGACCGCGGCTGATTCGCCGCGAGGACGAAGACGTGTCGCAGGCCGTGCGCGAGATTCTCGAGAACGAAGGGATCGACGTGCAGCTCGACGCGAACTGCCTGAGCGCGCGACGCGATGGCGAAGGCATCGTGGTCGGCCTCGATTGTTCGGGCGGCGGCCGCGAAGTCGCGGGCTCGCACCTGCTGCTCGCGGTCGGGCGCGTGCCGAACACCGACGATCTCGGGCTCGACCGCGCGGGCGTCGGCACCGATGCGCGCGGCTACATCGCCGTCGACGAGCAACTGCGCACGAACGTGCCGGGCATCTGGGCGCTCGGCGACTGCAACGGTCGCGGCGCGTTCACGCACACCGCGTACAACGACTACGAGATCGTCGCGGCGAACCTGCTCGACGACGATCCGCGCAAGGTGTCCGACCGCATCACGGCCTACGCGATGTACATCGACCCGCCGCTCGGCCGCGTCGGCATGACGCTCGCGGAAGCGAAACAGACGGGCCGCCGGCTGCTGGTCGGCACGCGCCCGATGACGCGCGTCGGCCGTGCAGTCGAGAAAGGCGAAAGCCAGGGCTTCATGAAGGTGATCGTCGACGCGGACAGCCATGCGATCCTCGGCGCCTCGATCCTCGGCGTGACCGGCGACGAAGTCGTGCACGGCATGCTCGACGTGATGGCCGCCGGCGCGCCGTACACGACGATCAGCCGCGCGATGCATATCCATCCGACCGTGTCGGAACTCGTGCCGACGCTGCTGCAGGACCTGCATCCGGTCGAATGACACGCGGCGCGCGGGGCTTATCAGCTTTCGAAATACCGCGGCCGGTCGATATCGGCCAGCAGCCCCGGCTGCGCGGGTACCCAGTCGAGCGATGCGCGCGTGCGCTCGCTGGTTGCCGGCGCATCCATTCCGGCAAACATCGCGAACCAGCCGAAGTGCTCGGCGGCCTCGGCCGGCGACTTCGCGACGACCGGCACGTTCAGCCGGCGGCCGATTACCTCGGCGATTGCCCGGAACGGCACGCCCGTATCGTCGACCGCGTGATAACGCGCGCCGGCCGCGCCGCGTTCGACCGCGAGCCGGTACACGCGCGCCGCGTCGAGCCGGTGCACGGCCGGCCAGCGGTTCGCGCCGTCGCCGATGAACGCCGACTCGCCCTTCTCCCGCGCAAACGCGATCAGGCGCGGCACGAACGCGTGATCGCCGTCGCCGTGCACGGACGGCGGCAGGCGCACGACCGACGCATGCACGCCGCGCACCTCCAGCGCGACCGCGGTCGCTTCGGACGCACGCGGATAGGTCGCCGACACCGGCACGGGCGGATCGTCCTCGGTCGCCGCGCGGCCGGGCGCGACGAGCGCGAGCCCCGACGTGACGACCAGCGGCCGCGCCGAGCCCGCGAGCACCGCGCCAATCGTCTCGATCGCGCGGCGGTCGAGTTCGCAGTTCTGTGCGAAGCGCGAGAAGTCGTGATTGAATCCCGTGTGGATCACCGCGTCGGCGCGTTCGGCGCCGCGCGTCAGGCTGTCGAGATCCTCGAGCGATCCGCGATGCACGTCGGCGCCCGCGGCCGCCACCGCCGCGGCCGCCGCATCGGACCGCGCGAGGCCGAGCACCGAATGCCCGGCGGCAACCAGTTCGGCGACGACGGCCGAGCCGACGAACCCCGACGCTCCAGTAACAAAGACACGCATGTTCAGCACCTCCGGATGGAATGGAGGCTTACTATCTGTCGAACGCCGCACACGGTGAAGTCGTGACGGTTTACCGGTAAACGAACTAACAGGATATGGCTGACGCCCCCGACAACCTGCTCGGCGCGTACCTGCGGGACCGCCGCGAGAAACTCGACCCGGCCGCGCTCGGGCTGCCGGCCACGCGCCGCCGCACGCCGGGCCTGCGGCGCGAGGAGGTCGCGCAGCGCGCGCACGTGAGCGCCGCGTGGTACACGTGGCTCGAACAGGGGCGCGGCGGCGCGCCGTCGGCCGACGTGCTCGACCGGCTCGCCCGCGCGCTGATGCTGAACGAAGCCGAACGCGAGCACCTGTTCCTGATCGGCGTCGGCCATCCGCCCGAAGTGCGTTATCACGCGCCGGCCAGCATGACGCCGCGCCTGCAGCACGTGCTCGATTCGCTCGACGCGAGCCCCGCGATCGTGCGCTCGGCGACGTGGGACGTCGTCGCGTGGAACGACGCGGCGGCCGCGACGCTGACCGACTACGCGACGCTGCCGTCCGCCGCGCGCAACATCCTGCGGCTGATCTTCGTCGACGCGGGCGTACGCCACGCCCAGCCGAACTGGGAGCGCGTCGCGCGGTTCGCGGTCGGCGCGTTTCGCGCGGACGTCGCGCGCAGCGGTGCGACGCAGGCCGTGCAGGCGTTCGTCGACGAGATGCGCGCGACGAGCGCCGAATTCGACGCGATGTGGCGCGACCACGATATCCATACGCACGACGAAAGCACGAAGGAGATCCGCCACCCGCAGGCCGGCCGGATCGCGCTCGAATATTCGGCGTTCTCGGTGACCGGCCGCCCCGACCTGAGTCTCGTGATCTTCACGCCCGTGACGCCGGCCGACCGCGCGCGCATCCGGGAACTCGTCGCCGCCCGCGAACGGGCGCGTGCGCTGCCGGTGTCCGCGGCATGACGGCAAGCGGCAAGCAGCCGCCTCCTCTTCAGTCCGCGTCGAATCACCGCGATCCGCACTGATTCCCGGACGAATATTTGATTTTCTCCTCCCGCGGATCGCACCGGATACCGCTCGACGTTCGATCACGGAAACGGCGCGACATGCCCGAGCGCACGCGCGACGCGCGGCTTCAACGCGCGCCGCCGGCCTCCTCCAGCATCCATGCCGCGAACGCCCGTACCGGCCCTTCGCTCAATTCGAGCGGCTCCGGCAGCACGAGGCAGAAGGTCTTGGTCACCGCCTTCCCGTCCGGCCAGGGCGCGACCAGGCGGCCCTGCTCGAGCTCCGCCGCGATGTAAAGGCGCGGCACCAAGGCCACCCCCAGGCCGGCCAGCGCCGCCTCGATCAGCATCGAATGGAGATCGTACCGCGGGCCGATCGCCGAATTGCTCAGCGCGATGCCTGACGCTTCCGCATATGTCTGCCACGCATCGGGATTCTGCCGCCGGTGAAGGCGCGGCAGCGCATCCAGCGACGCGCGCTTTCCCGCGCCCTTCAGGAGCGCCGGGCTGCAGACCGGCACCAGCACTTCCTCCAGCAGAGGATGCAGATGCATGCCGGCCCATGCCGGATGCGCGAAATGAATGGCGGCGTCGAAACCGCTGCCCGCGAGCAGGAACGGGTCCATCCGCTCGGCGATATGCACGGTGATGTTCGGGTGCCGCTCCTGAAACCGCTTCAGCCGGGGAATCAGCCAGCGCGTGGCGAAGGTCGGGATCGCGGCGACATCGATACTCGCACCCTCGACGGGCTGCCCCATCAGATACAGGCTGTCCCGTTCCAGCCGGTCCAGGATCTCGCGCACCTGCGCCGCGTATCGCGTGCCGTTCGGCGCCAGCTTCACCCGGTTTCCCACGCGCTCGAACAACGTCACGCCCAGAAACGCCTCCAGCCGGCCGATCTGGCGGCTGATCGCGCCTTCGGTGCGGGCCAGTTCGTCGGCCGCGCGGGCGAAGCTCCCGTGCCGGGCCGCCGCCTCGAAAGCCAGGAGCGCGGAATTGCTGGGAATCTTGCGTCGCATGGGGATCTCGCCGATGGGAGGGATTCGATGCCAGCTTGAGCAAACATCACTGAAGGCTGATTTTTTGTCGTTATTTACCGCGCAAACATCAGCTTAGCATTACGTCACCGCACTGAACACCGCGTGTTCACCGCACGATACCCCCTCCGTGACGAAGGACGATCCGATGATCTACACCGTGGAATGCAGCTTCGCCGACCGCGACAGCGAAGCCGAATGGAACGACTTTTACAGCCTCGAAAAGCTGCCGGCCCTCATCTCGGTAACGGGGTTTCACTCGTCGCAGCGCTTCAAGGCGATCGGCGACGGTTGCCCCGTCTACCTGGCCGTCCACACGATCGACGGTCTCGACGTGCTGACCGGGGACGAATATCGCCGGAAAGGCGGCGGCAATTTCGCGCGATGGCAGCAGCACATCACCGACTGGCACCGCAATCTGTACAGCGATATCGGTGTCGCACCCGCCGTCGCCGCCGACGAGCTGCTCGTGCTGGGCGAGCGCGGCCCCGAGCCGCTGATCCGCATGGGACTGGCGCCGCTGGCCATGCAGGCCGTCGCGCTGGAGCAGTGTCCGGCGCGCCGCTGGCTCGCCGTCGTGCCGCGGCGCGACGCCGCGCCGGCCGGGTACGCCGCGGCCGGCCTTCATCTTTACGCACCGATCACCGCGCAGCTGACCCACGCAGGCGAACCATGCCGAACGTGACGCTCCATATTCAGGCGGAACGCCTGCCGTCCGACGATGACCTCGCCGCGCTGTCCGGCGACTGCGTCGCGCTTTGCACGGATGTTCTCCACGCGAAACTCGAAAACGTTCACGTGATCTTCATCGCGGTTCGGCACGGATACGGGCATCCCGCATACGCGGAAATCCAGTATCGCGTCGACGCGTTTCGCCAACCCGCGATCATGAACCGGTTCATGGAAGCGCTCGATCACGCGATCGTTCGCCGTACCGGCCTGTCGGCGCGCATCCGCTGTTTCGGCCATGCCGCACCGAATATTCATGCACGAAACTAGCTTGCCTGGAGCAGCCTTGTGTCCACCGTTACCTTTCCCTTTCAGCAAGTCGGCGACTTCGCGGTCACGGCGATCAGCGACGGCTACCTGACCGCCAGCCTCGATTTCCTGTCGAATATCGACACGGCCGAGGCGTCCCGGATGCAGCGCGACGCCGGGCAGCAGGAACCGTCGGCCATTCACATCAACTGCTACGTGATACGCGGCGCGGGCCGCACGATCCTCGTCGACGCCGGGGCCGGCGGCATCCGGCAATGGGGCGGTCGCCTGATTCCCAACCTGTTGCTGGCCGGCATCGACCCGGCCGCGATCGACACGATCCTGCTCACGCACGCGCATCCCGACCATGTCGGCGGACTGATGAATGCCGCCGGCCACGTGACCTTCCCGCAGGCGGAGCTGGTTGTACATCGGCGCGAAGTCGGCTTCTGGCAGGACGACGCCAATCTGAGCCGTGCCAGCGAGCGGGCCCGCGGCAACTTCCTGATCGCGCGTCAGGTATTCGACGGCTATCGCGACAGGCTGCGTATGTTCGATGAAGGCGAAGTGCTGCCCGGCATCCGCGCGATGCCGCTACCGGGGCATACGGACGGGCACACGGGATACGTCGTCGAATCCGGCGATCGGGGCCTGCTCGTGTGGGGGGATATCGTGCATTTCCCGCACATCCAGATCAGGCGGCCCGACGTGTCGATCGCCTTCGATCAGGACGCGACCGAGGCCGCCACCACACGATCGCGGCTGCTGGACCGGGTCAGCGCGGAGGGGTTGCTGATCGCCGGCATGCATTTGGGAGAAGCGGGGTTCGCACGCGTCACGCGAACGAAAGGGGGATACGGCCTGCTTGACGAGACCGATGCGTGAGATCGCGAACGGAGACGGTCACATCCGGCGCGCGGATCCGCGGTCATGACGCCCGCCGCGATCCGCGCGTGGCGCGGTGCCGCGCCATTCGGCGCGCGGCCGGACACTAGGCCGCGCGTTGCAACAGATCCGCCGCGAACGACTGCGCATGCGCGACGGCTTCCTGCGGGTCGCCGAACACGCCGAGCTGATCCCAGTGCTCTTCGGCCGCGAATGTGCCCTTCACCGCGAGCGCGCGCTGGACGCTCAATTGCGCCGCATACGTGCCGTCGTCCAGCGGCCGGGCCGTCGCGACGACCTTGTGCGGCGGGCTCGCCCGCTCAGGCTGAACCAGCTCGGCGTGGCCCACCACCGTGCCGATATCCATCAACTCGTTCCTGGCCTTGCAGTCCGGGCAGTAGAAACACCACCCCGCGTCCTCCTGACGGGCCTTGACCTGCCCGCGCGCCAGCACGGCACGACATTCAACGTTTTCGCAGATGAACGGCATCGCAGCGTCTCCGAAGTTGTTTGACGGAAATCCTAGCATGTCCGTCGGCGGTCAACCATCGGCATGTTTGCCGCGCCGCTCGGGCACGCGCCAGCGTCTTTCGCGTTGCCGCGCCGCGCGTCGGCGGCGTGTTGAAGCGGCGCGCGTACTTGCGCCTGGACCGGGACGGTTTTCGTACCCGACACCGAATCCCGCCGCCGCATCGTCGGAGAATCGCTCGCCGAGCACGGCCGCATCGACGTCGTCGTCAACAACGCGGGCCCGATGCCGCTCGCGATACACTGTCCGCCCGACCACCGAAGCGAGAAACTTCCGATGTTGATCCGCGTTGCGACACTGGCCGATGCAGCCGCGCTTGCCGACCTGAAGCGCGAGACGTTTCGCGAAACCTTTCTGCAGGACGGTTTCGGCATCGACTATCCGCCGGACGACCTTGCCGCGTACGAGGCGCGCAGCTACTCGATCGAAACGATCAGCGCGCAACTCGTCGACCCGCAATGCCGCACGTGGGTGGCCGAAAACGACGACGGCACGCTGGTCGGCTACGCACATGCGGGGCCGTGCAAACTCCCGCATCCGGAAGTCGCGGACGGTTCGGGCGAGATACATCAAATCTACCTTCGCCGCGGTATCCAGGGCACCGGCGCCGGACGCGCGCTGTTCGACGCCGCGCTGCACTATCTCGCCGAGACGCGGCCCGGCCCGGTATGGCTGGGCGTGTGGTCCGGCAACGCGAAGGCCATCGCGTTCTACGAGAAGGCGGGTTTCCGGCAGGTCGGCACGTACCATTTCCAGGTCGGTGAATCGACCGACCTCGAATACATCTACCGCCGCTGACCAGCGCCCTCGCATGACAACCGCGCCCCGCCCGCAAACGGCGGGGCGCTTCGCGTTTCGCGTAAACGTTTCGTCGCACCTTGCCGGCTGCGCGGCCATCGATGGCGCTGTCAACGACGTATTTCCCTCGTTTCGGGCCGAACGGCACGATTTGAGGGTTCTCGGTAAAATACGCCTCTCCGCGTTTCCGAGTTTCCGCGCTGTCATGCATCGAATTGGATTCTTCATTTGCCATGGCTACGATGCACTCGACCTTGGCGGCCCGTTGTCGGCCTTCAATCAGGTGGCCACGGCGGCCGGCCATACGCCGTACGACCTTCATGTGATCTCGCCATCGGGCGGCCCGATTCCCGGCAATACGGGCCTTGCGATCGACACGAAACCGATCGGCAGGCGCACGTTCGACACCGTCGTGTTCGTGGGCGGCGACATCGCGCCGATGCAGACATCGGACAATATCGCCGCCGCCAGAAAACTGGCCGCCAGGACACCGCGGGTCGCCAGCGTGTGCACGGGCGCGTTTCTGCTCGCGGAAACCGGCTCGCTGGACGGCTTGAGGGCCGCGACGCACTGGCGATACGCCGCGCTGATGCAGTCGCGCTTCCCTCGCATCAAGGTCGACGGCGACAGCATCTATGTCGTGGACGGCCGCGTCTGGACGTCGGCGGGCATCGCCTCCGGCATCGACCTGGCGCTCGGCATCATTGAAAAGGACATGGGTGCGGAGATTGCACGCGCGGTCTCCAGGCTGCTGGTCGTTCCGTATCGACGACCCGGCGGGCAATCCCAGTTCTCCGCGATGTCGCAGATGGAACCGGAATCGGATCGCATCCGCATCGCGCTGAATTTCGCGCGGGAACATCTGGCGGAAGCATTGCCTGTCGAACGGCTGGCCGAGGCCGCGCGATTGAGCTTGCGGCAGTTCGGCCGCGCCTTTCGCCGGGAAACCGGCGAAACGCCCGCGAAGGCGGTCGAGCGCTTGCGCGTCGAAGCCGCGCGGCTGCGCCTCCAGGGAGGCAGCGAACCGATCGAACAGATTGCGCTGGCGGTGGGATTCACCGATCCCGAACGGATGCGGCGGGCCTTCATCAAACTGCATGGGCACCCGCCGCAAGCGATTCGACGCGAGAGCCGGTCGAACGCAGCACGCTGATCGACCGCCTGGCCGCTCAGCGCGCTACGGGTTCGACGTCACTTCAACCGGCTGGTGGCGCATCGGTACGCGACGCGCCCTGTCGCCGGACCTTCAATGGCCGTCGGTCTTGACGGGCGCGTAATCGCTCCACATGTCGCGATGCAGCTTCCACGCGCCGCCCTGCTTCAGAAAGACGAGCGTCTGCTTCGCGCGAATCTTGAGCTTGCCGTCGTGGTCGCGCACCTCCGCATCCGACACTTCCGTCACGGCCCGATCGCTACCGTAAAACTCGTAGTTGCTGAACGAGACGGTGCCGGGTTTCGATCCGGCATACCCGTTCAAGAAATATTCGACGATCGCGCGGCGCCCCGTGACCTTGTCGCCGCCGGGCGGCAGGAGCGCGCCGTCGTCGGTATAGAGGCGGCCGATCGCTTCATAGTCCCCTCGCGCGAAGGCGTCGGCCCAGCGCGCGTTTTCGGCCTTGATGGCCGCTTCGGGCAGACGTTGCGAACCGCCGGCAACAGCCGGCGCCGTGAATGCGAAAAGGGATACGCACGCTGCAAGCGCGGCTGTACAAAAACGAATTCGTTGCATCGAGTGATTTCCGGTTTGGGCTTGAATTGAAGCGGTTGCCCGATTGGGCGGTGGCGCAGGCAGCGTCGCCTGCGCCTTCATTGACGCCGGCGAATGGCATCGCAAACATGGGCCGAGGCGTTCAACGAACGCCGGGGATGCGTGCGAGCCCCCTGGATGCGCCGGGCAGTTCCTTGTCGACCATCGCGATCACTTCCGGTCGCGCGTCCCTCGGATGACCGGAGTGGAACGGCGGAGCGGGATCGTATTCGATCACGAGCTGCGTGAATTCGGCGGCCCGTTGGCCGCGCAGCTTCGCGGCCACGCGCAGCGCGAAGTCGATGCCCGCCGTCACGCCGCCGCCGCTCATGAAGCGGCCGTCGTCGTCTTCGACGAAGCGCTCGGGAACGGGAATGGCGCCGTACTCGGCCAGCTTGTTGACGAACGCCCAATGACACGCGCTGCGCTTGCCGTTGAGCACGCCCGTCGCGGCAAGCACGAGCGATCCGTTGCAGACCGACGTCACGTGTTTCGCGCCTTGCGCCAGACGCCGGATCTGCGCCTGGTACGCCGGGCGCATCGGCGCGCTCAAATCGGACCCGCCGGGAACCAGAATCACGTCGGTCTTCTCGATATCGGCCAGCCGCTCGGTATTGCCGTACACGACGCCGAATTCGAGCGTCACGTTGCCGCCGTCGAGGCTCGCGTAGCGCACGTTCGTATTCGGCAGCCGGTGGAAAATCTCGCTCGGGCCCGCGAAATCGAGAAGCGTCCCTCCGTCGTAATTGACGATCAGGATATTGAGCGGCTCGTTCGGCGCGAGTACGCCGTCGCCGCCGGCCTGCGCGAGCGCGGGCGTGGCGTGTCCGAACAACGCCCCGCCGCCCAGCGCGGCGCCGAGCGCGGCGGCGCCACCCAGCCTGAGCGCATCGCGGCGCGAACGGCCGGCACGCGTGAGTTGATTGACGGACGCCTCGTTATCGCTACTGTCGGTCAAGATGATTTCTCCTTGCACTACGGCCCCCTGCGAGCGCACCCAGGACGGGCCGGATTGAACAACCGCCACGACGCAAGACGTGGCGGGCGTGAGATCGGATGGTGAATGCGCCGCGATGACGTGTCGGGCTCCGGCATCGCGCGCCGCGGCCTTAAAGCTGCGACGCACCGCCATCGACGACCAGTTCGGTGCCAACGACGTAGGACGATTCGTCGCTGGCCAGATAGAGCGCCGCGTAAGCGATGTCCTCGGCCTTGCCCATGCGGCCGACCGGAATCGCTTCGGCGAACTCGGCCTTGCGGTCGCGCACCCATTCGTCGGGCATGCCCCATTTGGAGAGCAGCGGCGTGTCGATCGCACCGGGCGCGATCGCGTTGAAGCGGATCTTCCGGTCGAGAAACTCGTAGGACCAGCTGCGGGCAAGCGAGCGCACGGCGGCCTTCGCGGCCGCGGTCAACGAGATGCCATGCTTGCCGGTCTGCGCGACGAACGAAGTATTGAGGATGACGGACGATCCTTCCCGCAAGTGCGGCAGCACCGCCTGAAGCGTGAACACCACGCCCTTGACGTTGATGTCCATGATCTGGTCGTAGAGCGTGTCGTCGATGTCGTTGACCGCGGACGGAAACGCCCAGCCGGCATTGGCGAACACGATATCCAGGCCGTCGAACCTTTCCTTGACGTCGGCAGCGATCGCCCGCATGTCGTCGAGCGAACGGACGTCGCCCTTGAGGACGATCGCCTGCTCGCCGAGCTCGGTC
Source organism: Burkholderia sp. YHN3-13 (assembly GCF_055810675.1). Taxonomy (NCBI): domain Bacteria; kingdom Pseudomonadati; phylum Pseudomonadota; class Betaproteobacteria; order Burkholderiales; family Burkholderiaceae; genus Burkholderia; species Burkholderia sp. YHN3-13. The sequence goes on from NZ_JBVVNQ010000001.1 coordinate 688,377, forward strand.
TTCACGCGTTCAAACACGCTATCGTCGCGGCCGGTCACCGCCACGCGGGCGCCTTGCGCAACGAACAGCTTCGCGGTGGCGAGACCGATGCCGCTGGTTCCGCCCGTGATCAACGCCGTCTTGTTCTTGAGCCTCATCTTCCGTTCCTTTTCATGTCGTGATTGATCGGGCCGAAAGCGCGAAACGCCATCGCGTTCGTGCGCGGTTCCCGGCTTGACCTTCCACTGCAGTATGGAACGCGACGCCCATGGCGCAAAGGTCGTATAACCCTCGAAAAACGCCACTCGATCGGAACGGGCGACGGATCGGGATTTTTCATTTCCGGCGCCTCGGTTGCGCTACGATGCGCTTCATCCTCGACTCAGCGGAAAGACATGAGCACTCGATCCCTCAACGCACGCGCCGTGGTCATTGCCCTTTTCACGATCGCCGGCGCCCCGCTCGCCGCCGGCGCAACGCCGCCCCGGGAAGTCGGCGCGCCGAGCTACGACACCTACAAGTCGTGGTTGGTCGCCTGCGACAACGGCCTGACCTGCGAGGCGAAGGGTTTCGCGAGCGGCGGCGAAACCGGTGCGGACTTGCGCTTCATTCGCGCGGCCGGACCGAACGGCGCGCTCGAAGCGCGGGTGAGCGTGGCCACCGACACCCGTGACGATCTCGGCGATCTGCGGATTGACGGCGCGCCGCTGCAACTGGACGAGTCGGCCTGGCACATCAAGGTCGACCACACCAACAACATCGCAACCTTGTCGACCACGCGGCCGGCCGCCGTCGCCGCATTCGTCTCCCGGCTTCGCAACGGCGCGAAGCTCGCGCTCGGATCGGATGCAAGCACCTACATTCCGCTCGACGGCATGGTCGCCGCCCTCTTGCGCATCGACGAGCGGCAGGGGCGCGCCGGCAGCGTGACCGCATTGATCCGCAAAGGCGCGGCCCCCGCGTCGCAGGTCCCGCCCGCGCCGCCGCTGCCGGTCGTGCCGGCGCGGAAGATCGCCGCGCAGCTGTCCGCGCAGGAGGAAAAGAGCTTGATCGCGCGCACGAAACGTGTCCGGGATGCCAGCACGTGCGAAGAGAATGCGTCGAAGTATCTCGAAGAGGCGGCGTATGCGCTCGACGCCAGAACGGCGCTGGTTTTTCTTCCCTGCATTCAAGGCGCGTACCAGGGATCGTCGGACGTGTTCATCGCCCCGCGCACGGGTGGCGGAGCGCCGGAGCCCGTCAAGCTGAGCGATGCCGAGGGCGGCGCGTCGGACGCCTTGCTGTTCGAACCGAACTTCGATCCCGCTACCGGCACCCTGTCGACTTTCGGCAAAGGACGCGGGCTGACCGATTGCGGGTTTCGGGCCGAATGGATCTGGGATGGCCAGGCCTTTCGCATGTCGTCCGCGGCCCGGCAGGAGACGTGCGGCGGTGTCGCGCCCGGCGACTGGCCCACGCTCTATCGGTCGCGAAGGCAGTAACGCCACGCTCGCCCGCGACGACGCGCGGCCGCCGACCATCGTCGTGCATACGTCGGCCGCGTTCGCGGAACACGTCACGCGATAGACAGGCATGTTCATCGGCATCATGCGCGGCCGGAACAGGTCGACGAGGACAATCGTCGACGAACCCGCACAGCGTCACCGTCGACTGCGCGTGCGCGGCACCGGCCCGCTGGGTAACGCACGCTTTGATCGGACGTGAATGGCGCGCGTCGGCAAGCCGACGAAACGGCGACGCGCGACGTGCGTTAGACGGTTTTCCCCGACAGCCCGTGCATCGGCCGCCGCAACGCGGCGTCGAACGGATTGGTACGCGGGCCGATCGCGTCGGCCTGGCGCCGCAGCAGTTCGACGACCATCGGCATGCGGTCGTCGCCGAGGCGCGACGCGAGCGTGCCGACGCTCAACGCGCCGACCGGATAACCGGTGCGATCGAGGATCGGCACCGCGACGCCAGCCATCCCGTCGAGCACGCCGCTGTTGCGGCCCGCGTAGCCGAGTTGCCGCACGCGTTCGATCTCGGTGCGCAGGTACACCTCGTCGAGCACGCCGTAGCCGCGAATGCGCGGCACGTTGAAGCGGATCACTTCCTCGCGTTCGGCTTCGGGCAGGAACGCGAGGATCGCGAGGCTGCCCTGCCCGACGCCGAGCGCGATGCGTCCGCCGATGTCGCCGGTAAACGAGCGGATCGGAAACGGCCCTTCGCACAGGTCGAGACACACGGCGTCGAAGCCGCTCTTCACGAGCAGGAAGATGGTCTCGCCGAGGCTCGCGCACAGCCTCAGCAGCGCGGGACGGCACAGCGTGCGCATGCTGCTCGGGTTGCCGGCCTGCGCGGCGAGCGCGAAGAAGTCGACGCTCAGCCGGTACAGCTTCGACTGCTCGTCCTGTTCGACCATCCCTTCGGCGATCAGCGATTGCAGGATCCGGTGCGCGGTGCCCTGCGTGAGCCCGACGGCCTTCGCCAGATGCGTGACGCGCACGCCATCCTGCTGCATGCCGGCCAGCGCGCGCAGGATCGCGAACGCGCGCTGCAGCATGCCGGTGCCCGGCGCGCCGGCCGCATCGGCGGTGTCCACGTCCGGGCGCGGCGCGCGTGCGGCCGGCGACGTTCCGGTCGAATGGGGTTCCTGCATGCCGGCTCTCCTCGATGATTTCACTGAACGGAATACGGTAGCCGTCATTGTCGTCCCGCCGAAATTCCACGGGCATCCGGGTGTGCACGGGATTGACGCGCGCGTTTCGCGGCTCGGCCACACGTCACCCAACGGAACGATTCGCACGCGATTTCGCCATCCGTTCCACTCATCGGAATTTTTCCGAAATTCCTCCCGTTCAGCAGAATTCGAAATTGACGCGCCGAAATATGGCTGGCTAGAGTCCGCGACATCGGTACACCGGCCACGCGGTGTGCGAACCCGGAGCTTCCCATGTCGTTTCTCACGCTTACGGACCTGACGAAAACCTTTGGCGAACTCACCGCCGTCGCCGACGTCAACCTGTCGGTCGAACAAGGCGAGTTCGTGTCGCTGCTCGGCCCGTCCGGCTGCGGCAAGACCACCACGCTGCAGATGATCGCGGGCTTCGTCGACGTCACGCGCGGCCGCATCGCGCTCGACGGGCAGGACATCACGCACCTGAAGCCGAACCGGCGCGGGCTCGGCATCGTGTTCCAGAGTTATGCGCTGTTTCCGCACATGAGCGTCGCGGAGAACGTCGGCTTCGGCCTCGACATGCGCGGCGTCGACAAGGCCGAGCGCGCCGAACGCATCCGTGCGGCGCTCGCGCTCGTGCGTCTCGACACGCTCGCGCACCGCTTCCCGCGCGAGCTGTCGGGCGGCCAGCGGCAACGCGTCGCGATCGCGCGCGCGGTCGTGATCGAGCCGCCGGTGCTGCTGCTCGACGAACCGATGTCGAACCTCGACGCGAAGCTGCGCGAGGACATGCAGTTCGAGCTGCGCGCGATCCAGCGCAAGATCGGCACGACGACGATCATGGTCACGCACGATCAGTCGGAAGCGCTGTCGATCAGCGATCGCGTGGTCGTGATGGAAGCCGGCCGCATCACGCAGACCGATACGCCGTACCGCGCGTACGAGCGCCCGGAAAACCGCTTCGTGTCGCAGTTCATCGGCAAGGCGAACCTGCTGCCCGGCACGATCGTCGCGCACGACGGCGACGCCATGCGCATCGACCTCGGGCACGACCTCGCCGAGACGGGCCGCACCGCGCACCTGCCGCCGCGCGAGCGCGACATGCGCGTCGGCGATGCGGTGTCGGTCTGCATCCGTCCCGAGAAGCTGCGGCTGTGCGCGCCCGATGCGGGCCGCTTCGCCGCGACCGTCACGAGCCGCTTCTTCCTCGGCAGCCAGTGGCTGTACCGCGTCGACAGCGCGCTCGGCGAAGTGCTCGTGTGCTGCAAGAACGAAGGCGCGGAGCCGCTTTCGGAAGGCGCGCCGGTCGGGATCGACTGGCACAGCGACGCGGTGCGCGTGATGCGCCGGGAGGCCTGAATGGGACAGCCTGTCCGCCCGCTCCCGACCGACGGCGCACCGGCCGCGCTCGCGGCCGCGGTTTCCGCCGACGCCGTACCGGCACGCGCCGCCGCCGCGCACGCGATGCGCGCGACCTGGCGCGCACATGCGCCGCTGTGGCTGATGTGCGCGCCCGCGTTCGTGCTGTTCGCCGCGCTCGTGCTCGTGCCGCTCGCGATGACGTTCGTACTGACCTTCTACCGCTTCGACCCGGCCACCGGCCCGATCGCCGCGTTCCAGTTCGGCAACTACGCGGACGTGCTCGGCTCGTCGTACTTCCACACGATCTTCGCGCGCACGTTCGGCATCGCCGCGCTGACGACCGCGATCTGCGTCGCGATCGGCACGCCGGAAGCATACGTGCTGTCGAAAATGCGCGACCCGTGGCGCTCGCTGTTCCTGCTCGCGATCCTCGCGCCGCTGCTGGTGTCGGTGGTCGTGCGCGCGTTCGGCTGGAGCATGCTGCTGAACACGAGCGGGCTCGTGAACCAGGCGCTCGGGCTCGCCGGCCTCGGGCCGTACAAGCTCGAATACACGACCTTCGCGATCGTGATCGCGCTGGTGCACGTGATGCTGCCGTTCATGGTGATTCCCGTGTGGACCGCGCTGCAGCGGCTCGATCCGCAGACCGAGCACGCGGCGCTGTCGCTCGGCGCATCGCCGTTCACGACGCTGCGCCGCATCGTGCTGCCGCAACTGATGCCGGGCGTGCTGTCGGGCAGCCTGATGGTGTTCGGGCTGTCGGCGAGCGCGTTCGCGATCCCCGGCCTGCTCGGCGGACGCCGGCTGAAGGTCGCGGCCACGGCCGTCTACGACGAATTCCTCGGCTCGCTGAACTGGCCGCTCGGCGCGACGATCGCGGTGCTGCTGCTGGTCGCGAACCTCGTCGTGATGCTCACTTACTACCGCGTGCTCGAACGCCGCTACGCGCGCAGCCTCGGAGGCGCATCGCGATGAGAAAGAACGGCCCCGTTGCCCTCGCCTTCCACACGCTCGTGATCCTGTTCGTGCTCGCGCCGCTCGTGATCGTCGTGCTCGTCGCGTTCACGCCAGACGAAACGCTGACGCTGCCGACCCGCGGGCTGTCGCTGCGCTGGTTCCGCGCGATCCTCGACTATCCCGACTTCGTCACCGCGTTCCTCAACAGCGTGAAGCTCGCGTTCGCGTCGGCCACGCTGTCGCTCGCGATCGCGCTGCCGGCGGGCCTCGCCATCGGCCGCGCGGCGTTTCCCGGCCGCGCGTTCCTGAACGGGCTGCTGCTGTCGCCGCTCGTGATTCCCGGTCTCGTGCTCGGCATCGCGCTGCTGCGTTTCTTCGCGTTGATCGGCGCGACCGGCTCGTTCGCCTGGCTCGTGCTCGCGCACATGATCGTCATCACGCCGTTCGTGATGCGGCTCGTGCTCGCGTCCGTCGCGGGCCTCGACCGCAGCATCGAGCAGGCCGCGTGCTCGCTCGGCGCGGACCCGTGGACGACCTTCCGGCGCATCACGCTGCCGATGATCGTGCCCGGCATCACGGGCGGCTGGCTGCTCGCATTCATCAACAGCTTCGACGAACTGACGATGTCGATCTTCGTCACGTCGCCGCAGACGGTCACGCTGCCCGTGCGCATGTACATGTACGCGACCGAATCGATCGACCCGATGATGGCGTCGGTGTCGGCGCTCGTCATCTTCATCACCGCCGGCGCGATGCTGCTGCTCGATCGCGTGTACGGCCTGAACCGCATCCTGATCGGCCAACACTGATGACGACTTCCGTTTCCCGTTCCACCGACGGCGCACAGTTCGTGCGCCTCGCCGAACGCGAGCGCGCCACCGTCGCGTTCACGCTCGACGGCCGCCCCGCGCAGGCGCTCGCCGGCGATACCGTGCTCACCGCGATCCTCGTCGCGCAGCGCCGCGTGCGCGTGAGCGAATTCAGCGGCCAGCCGCGCGCGGGCTTCTGCCTGATCGGCGCGTGCCAGGACTGCTGGGTGCGCACCGAAGCCGGCGCGCGCGTGCGCGCATGCTCGACGCCGATCGCCGACGGCATGCGGATTGTCACGGCCGCCGGGCCCGCGAGCGGAGACGCATCGTGAGCGCCGGGCTGCAACCGGTGATCGTCGGCGCCGGGCCGGCCGGCGTGCGCGCGGCCGAAGCGCTGGTCGACGCGGGGCTGCGCCCCGTCGTGATCGACGAAAACGCGCGCTGGGGCGGGCAGATCTACCGGCAACCGCCGGCCGGCGGCGCATTCACGCGCGGCAAGCGCGCGCTGTACGGTTTCGAGGCGGCCAAGGCCGACGCCGTGCACCGGACGATGGCCGCGCTGCTGCCGCAGGTCGACTACCGGCCGAATACGCTCGCGTGGTCGTGCGGCGCGGGCCGCGTCGACACGCTGCAGGACGGCCACGAAGTGACGGTGCCGTACTCGCACCTGATCGTCGCGAGCGGCGCGACCGACCGCCTGCTGCCCGTGCCGGGCTGGACGCTCGCGGGCGTGTATACGCTCGGCGGCGCACAGGTGGCGCTGAAGGCGCAGGGCTGCGCGATCGGCCGGCGCATCGTGTTCGCGGGCACGGGCCCGCTACTTTACCTCGTCGCCTACCAGTATGCGAAGGCCGGCGCGCAGGTCGCGGCCGTACTCGACACGAGCCCGCGGCGCCGCCAGGCCGCCGCCGCGCCCGCGCTGCTGCGCGTGCCGTGGACCTTCGCGAAGGGGCTCTATTACATCGGCTGGCTGCGCGCGCGGGGCGTCGCGATCGAAACGGGCGTCACGCTCGAGCGCGTGCTCGGCGACCGGCATGTGACGGGACTGGCGTGGCGCGCCGCCGGTGACGGCGACGGCGTCCCGCCGCGCCGGCTCGACTGCGACGCGCTCGGCCTCGGCTTCGGCCTGCGGTCCGAAACGCAGCTCGCCGATCTCGCCGGCTGCCGGTTCGGGTTCGACCCGCTCAATCGTGCGTGGCTGCCCGAGCGCGACGCGGCCGGCCGCACGTCGGTGCGCGACCTGTACGTCGCCGGCGACGGCGCGGGCATCGCGGGTGCCGACGCGGCCGAAGCATCGGGCCGGCGGGCGGCGCTCGCATTGCTCGACGACGCCGGCATCGCGTCGCCGTCGTTATCCGGCAAACCCGACGCGGCAACGCTCGAACGCACGCTCGCACGCATCGGCGCATTCCGCGCGGGCCTCGAAACGGCGTTCGCGCCGCCGGTCGAGCTGGCCGCGCACTGCCCCGACGACACGATCGTGTGCCGCTGCGAGGAGATCGACGCCGGCACGCTGCGGCGCTGCGTCCGCGACGGCGCGGCGACCGAACTGAACCGGCTGAAGGCGCTGACGCGCGTCGGCATGGGCCGCTGCCAGGGCCGCATGTGCGGCGACGCCGCCGCGCTCGTGCTGGCCGCCGCAACCGCGCGCCCGCTCGCCGACGTCGGCCGGTTGCGTGCGCAACCGCCCGTGAAGCCGTTCCCGATCTCGGCCGCGCTCACGGGCGACGATGTCGCGGCGATTCCCGACGAGGCGCGCGATGAGTGAGCGCCCGCATTACGACGTCGCGATCGTCGGCGGCGGCCTCGTCGGCGCGTCGGCCGCCCTCGCGCTGACGCGCCGCGGCTTGCGCACCGGGCTGTTCGAACGGCGCGATTGCGGCGCGCAGGCGAGCGGCGTGAACTACGGCGGCGTGCGCTGCCAGGGCCGGCCGGCCGAGCAACTGCCGCTCGCGCTGCGTGCGCGGCGCATCTGGGACCGCCTGCCCGAACTGATCGGCATCGACGGCGAATTCGTCGTGTCGGGCCATCTGCGGCTCGCGCGCAGCGACGCCGATCTCGACGCGCTCGACGCGTACGCCGCGCTCGCCGGCGAACACGGCTTGCCGCTGCAGGTGATGCGCGGCGACGCATTCCGCCGCCGCTACCCGTGGCTCGGCCGCGCGGCGCTCGGCGGCTCGCTATGCGAAACCGACGGCCATGCGAACCCGCGCCTCGTGTCGCCCGCGTTCGCGCGCGCGGCCCGCGCGGCGGGCGCGGACGTGTTCGAGCACACGCCCGTCGACGACGTGCACCACGACGGCACGCGCTTTCACTTTCAGGTCGGCGGCCGCGCATGTACCGCGACGTGGCTGATCAACTCGGCCGGCGCGTGGGCGAACACGATCGCCGAACGCTTCGGCGAAGCCGTGCCGATGGAGCCGATCTACCCGAACATGTGGGTGACCGAACCGCTGCCGCCGTTCATCACGCACAACCTCGGCGTATACGGCGGCGGCGTGTACGCGCGGCAGGTCGCGCGCGGCAACTGCGTGATCGGCGGCGGGCGCGGCCGCGGCGACGGCGAATTCGGCCAGCCGTCGGTCGATACGACGCGCGCCGTGATGCGCGACGCATGCGCGCTGCTGCCCGCGCTGCGCGATGCGCTGCTGATCCGCACCTGGAGCGGCGTCGAAGGCTGCACGCCCGACCACAACCCGATCATCGGCGCGAGCCGCACGACCCCGCGCCTGCTGCATGCGTTCGGCTTTTCCGGCGGCGGCTTCCTGCTCGCGCCGGGCGTCGGCGACGTGCTCGCCGACCTCGTCACGACCGGCGAAACCGCCACGCCACTCGATGCATTCTCGATCGGCCGATTCGCACCGCAAACCGCGCCGACCGCCCCTTTCCGTCAAGAGGAGACCCACAAATGAAACTGCTCGGAACGATCGCGGCGGCCGCCGCCCTCTGCCTCGCGGGCGCAGGCGCGCCCGCGTTCGCGCAAACGAAGACGATCTACGTCGGCATGAACGGCGGGCCGATGGAGAAGGCCTATACGAGCCAGGTGCTGCCCGACTTCGAGAAAGCGAACAACGTGAAGGTGGTCGTCGTGCCCGGCACGTCGTCGGACGTGCTCGCGAAGTTGCTCGCGAACCGCAACAAGCCGCAGATCCACGTCGCGTTCCTCGACGACGGCGTGATGGCGCGCGCGGTCAGCCTCGGCGTGTGCCAGAAGCTCGACGATTCGCCGGTGCTGAAGGAGCTGTATCCGTTCGCGCGGATGAAGGACGACGTCGGCGCGGGCGTGCAGCTCGGGATGACCGGCATCGCGTACAACCGGAAACTGTTCACGGAGAAAGGCTGGGCGCCGCCGACGTCGTGGATGGACTTCGCCGACCCGAAATACAAGGGCAAGGTCGTGTTCCAGTCGGCGTCGAGCAGCACGTTCGGGCTGCACGGCTTCCTCGCGATCAACCGGCTGCTGGGCGGCAACGAGCAGAACGTCGAGCCCGGCTTCAGCAAGTGGGCGAGCACGGTCGGGCCGAACGTCGTCGAGTACATCCCGAACTCGGCGAAGATCTCCGAGATGGTGCAGACCGGCGAAGCCGGCTTGTTCCCGCTCACGCCGACCGGCGTCGGCGACCTGCAGGACAAGGGCATTCCCGTCGCGTACGCGAACCCGAAGGAAGGCCCCGTGCTGCTGCTCGTCGACCTGTGCGTGGTCGCGAACAACCCCGATCCGCAGCTCGCGCAGAAGCTCGCGCAGTTCCTGCTGTCCGCGCCCGCGCAGACGAAGGCGTCCGAGGCCGGCAAACAGATCCCGACCAACCGCCTCGCGAAGATGCCTGCCGCGATGCAGCAGAGCCTCGGCAACGTCGACGATCTCGTGCGCAAGGTGACGGTGGTCGACTGGGCCGCGATCAACGCGCGCCGCGCGCAGTGGGATACGCGCTGGAACCGGCAGATCGAGCGGTAACCGGCCCCGGCGCGCGGCGGCACGGGACCGCGCGCCGCGACCATCATTTGCGGGAGTGATGACACTCCCCTTTTTCTGCGGATTTGACCGGGACGCGGCGGGCCGACAACACTAGCCCGCAGTGCTGCACGAGACGGCACGCGCCCGCCCCCTTCAGAGTCCGCCATGTACCCGACCGACACCGTGCAATCCCCGAGCGCCGCCCGGCCGCTCGCCGACCGGCAGCTGCGCCGGATCGTCATCGCCTCCGTCGCCGGCAACGCGATGGAGTGGTACGACTTCTTCGTGTACGGCACGGCCGCCGCGCTCGTGTTCGGCCATGTGTTCTTTCCGCCCGGCGCATCGCCGCTCGCGGGCAGCCTCGCCGCGTTCGCGGCGTTCGCGCTCGGCTTCGTCGCGCGCCCGCTCGGCGGGATCGTGTTCGGCCACGTCGGCGATCGTTACGGGCGCAAGGCGTCGCTCGTGTGGACGCTGCTGATCATGGGCGCGTCGACCTTCGCGATCGGCCTGCTGCCGACCTATGCGCAGATCGGGTTGTGGGCGCCGGCCGCGCTCGTCGTGCTGCGCCTGCTGCAGGGCATCGCGTCCGGCGGCGAATGGGGCGGCGGTGTACTGATGATCAGCGAGAATGCGCCGCCGGAGCAGCGCGGCTACTACGCGGCGTGGAGCCAGCTCGGCGTGGGCGGCGGCTTCGTCCTGTCGTCGGCCGCGTTCCTGGCCGCGCAGACGCTGCCGGACGACCTGTTCCGCACCTGGGGCTGGCGGCTGCCGTTCCTCGCGAGCATCGTCATCTTCGCGATCGGCATCTATATCCGCCGCCACCTGCCGGAAAGCCGCGACTTCGAGCAGGCCGGCCAGCGCGGCGCGCGCACGCACCTGCCGATCGTCGAGTGCATCCGCCGCCATCCGAAGGAAATCCTGCTCGCGATGGGGCTGCGCGTGGCCGAGAACGGCGGTGCGTACATCTTTCTCGCGTTCTCGCTCGTCTACGGCAAGTACCTCGGCATCCCGAACGGCGTGATGCTGACCGGCGTGATGATCGCGATGATCGTCGAGATGGGCGCGATGCTCGCGTGGGGCCGGCTGTCCGACCGGATCGGCCGCAAGCCCGTGTACCTGATCGGCGCGCTGAGCCTCGTCGCATGCGCGTTTCCGTTCTTCTGGCTGCTCGATACGCGCGCGACGCCGCTCGTCTGGCTCGCGCTGACGGTCGGCACGGCCGTGAGCCACGGCGCGATGATCGGTACGCTGCCCGCGCTCGTCGGCGAGCTGTTCAGCACCGAGGTACGCTACTCGGGCGTCGCGCTCGGGCATGAGGTCGCGTCGATCTTCGCGGGCGGGATGTCGCCGCTGATCGCCACCGCGCTGCTCGCGCGCTATCACGCGTCGTGGCCCGTGTCGCTGTTCCTCGTCGCGCTCGGCCTCGTGACCGTCGCGACCCTGTGCGTGATGCGCGAGACGCGCACCCCGCACGCCGACGGCTCACGCGGCGACGCCGCATGATCGCGCGACGGTCAGCGCCCGACGTCGCGCCGCGCGCCGTCGAACGCCGGCGCGAGCCCCAGGTGCTCGAGCAGCCGCGCGAATTCGCCGAGCCGCTGCCGCATGTACGCGGGGACGTCGACGTCCGCATAATCGTGGAAACCCGCGCCGGTACGCACGCCGTCGCGCCCGGCTTCCATGTTGCGCACGACGCTCGCGGCCGGGGCGAAGCGCGGGCCGATCTCTCCGGCCAGATACCGCGACGCGTAGTACAGGATGTCGCAGCCGCCCCAGTCGATGAATTCGAGCAGCCCGAGCACCGCGAAGCGTGGCCCGAAGCCGGTGCGGATCGCCGTGTCGATATCCTCGGCGCTGGCGACGCCCTCCTCGACCATCCGCGCGGCCTCGTTCATCGCGAGTGCCTGGATGCGCGGCACGATATAGCCGGGCGCCGGCCCGCAGATCACCGGCTTCTTGCCGACGCGTCCGAGCAGCGCGGCAAGCATGTCGACGACGGACGGGTCCGTCACATCGCTGCGGCTGATCTCGACGAGCGGCATCAGCAGCGCGGGATTGAGCCAGTGCGCGTTCAGCATCCGCGCGGGATGCGTGACATGGCGTTGCAGTTCCGTGACGACGAACGTCGATGTGGTCGACGCGATCGTTGCCCGCGCATCGACGTGCTCGCCGAGCCAGCGCAGCGCGTCGGCTTTCGCGTCCAGCACCTCGGGCAGCGCCTCGAACACGACATCGGCGTCACGCACCGCGTCCGCCGCGCCGTCGCGCGAGACGAGCGCGATGCGCGCGACGACCGCTTCGGCCTGCGCGGCATCGATGCCGCCGAGCGCGACCTGCGCGTGCAGCGGCCCGGCGATCCCGTCGCGCGTGCGCTCGCCGAACGCGCGCCAGCCGGCCGCATCGCGTCGCTTGAAGTCGATCAGCGTCACGTCGAGGCCCGTGTATGCGAACACGAGCGCGATCCCCTGCCCCATGCGCCCCGCGCCGAGCACGTGGATGCGCGTCACATCGGCGGCCGCCTTCATGCCGCGTATCCGTTGCCGAGCAGCGCGCGCAGCGCGTCGTTCGACAGCGCGGCCAGCCCGAGCCGCTCCAGCGTGCGGCCTTCCGCATACAGGTCGCGCTCCGCGACCGCGCTCGCGATGCTCAGCAGCCCCTGCGCGACCGGCGTCGGCACGCCGGCCCGGCGCCCGCACGACACGACGAACGACAGCCCGAGCCGGATGTCCTCGAGCATGTAGCGATGCGTGCGCAGATCGATCTTCTCGCGCCAGTCGCCGCTCTCGGTCAGCTTGCCGTGCGCGCCGCGCCCGTACATCCACTCGTCCCCTTCGGCCGCGTAGTGATCCGCGAGCGGGAAATGCGGCGCGCGGTAACCGAGCGCTTCGCGCACCGCGATGCGCTCGGCGTCGAGCGCGTTCGTCACGCGGCGGATCGACGGCTGCGTGCCCTCGTTGTGGATGTCCCACGCGTCGAAGTGCTCGAGCGGCCCGGCGTTCATCAGGATCAACGGCGGATGGATCACCGGGCCTGCGTTCATCAGCGCGCCGGACAACGCATCCTCGACCGGCTCGACCGACGGATAGCCCGCGCGCAGCACGTCGAACGCCCAGCCGGCCGCGCTCGCCGGCAACACGCCGGTCGGCAGGCGCGTCGCATAGGCGCTGATCACCACCTCGTTGTCGCCATGCTTGCGCACGAGATACGGCAGCGTGCCCGTTTCGGCGAACGCGACGCGCGAACGGTTGCCGGCATCGGCCGCCGCGCGCGCGAACACGAAGCTGCCGAACGTGCCCGGCGGCAGGAACACGACCTGGCCGTCCGCCAGCAGCGGCGCGACCTGCGCGGCGAGTGCATCGTGCGACGTGGACGGCAGCGGCACCACGACGAGCCGCGCGCCGCGCAGTGCGGCCGCGAGATCGTCGGTCAGGCGGATCGCGCCGGGCGCATCGCCGAGCGTCACCGCGCGCTTGCCGCGATAGTCGGTCACGTTCAGCACGCCAAGCTCGCGCAGCCGCGCGTGCGGCTCCCGGTCGCGCCGCCACCACGTCACGTCGTGGCCCTTCTCGAGCAGGTCGATGGCCGCCGCATGGCAGCCGTGGCCGCCGCCCAGAACACATACCTTCATTGCCGTCTCCCGGTGATTGAGTGTTTCCGAGACTACGCGGCGGCCCGCGCCGCGTCGCTTCAAAACGCGCAACGACACGCCCGTTCGCGCAACGCAATCGCGGCGCCGCGCATCCCGCCGCGCCCCGGCATCCGCCACGAGGTCTACGAATGGACATCGCCCTTTCCCGCCATGCGCCGAACCGGCTGGGCACGCTGCAGGCGCCCGACGACGTCGAACGCGCGGTCGCGCACCGGCTCGGGCCGCACCGGATGGCCGCGTGCGGCCGCGATCCGTTTCATGCGGAGCTGTACGAAGTGCCGCTGCACCACGGCGCGCTGCTTGAACTCTGCTACGGCCGCGAAACGCACATCGAGTTCGGCGACGACGCCGATCATTTCCTGTTCAGGCTGACGCTCGCCGGCGCGTGCGAGCTGCGGGCCGGCAATGTCGTTGCGCGCGCGGGCCCCGGCGAGCTGACGGTGTCGTCGCCCGCGCGCGCGAGCCGCCTGCGCACGAGCCCCGATTGCCGCAATCTCGTGCTGCGCCTCGAGCGCGGCGCGCTCGAACGCAAGCTGCAGGACATGTTGCAGACGTCACTCACGCGGCCGCTGCAGTTCGCGCTCGCGAGCGGCGACACGGGCGCCGCGCTCGTCTTGCCCACCTTCGAATACCTGTGCCGGCTGGGCGCCCGGCCGGGCATCGGCACCGCGTCGCCCGTATTCGGCGCGGACCTCACCGCGTGGCTGATGTCGCTGCTGCTCACGCACCTGCCGCATGCGTACAGCGACGCGCTCGCGCACCGTACACCGCCGCTGCCGGCATACGTGCGCCGCGCGTGCGACCACGTCGATGCGCATCTCGGCGAGCCGCTCGCGCTCGCCGCGCTGGCGGCCGTCGCGGGCGTCGCCCCGCGCACGCTGCAGCACGCGTTCCGCGCGTTCCTGGACACCACCCCCGCCGCGTACGTGCGCGAACGCCGGCTCACGGCCGTACACGCGGCGCTGCAACGCGGCGACGCGCGCAGCGTGACCGACGTGCTGATCGCGCACGGCGTCCACGGTTTCGGCCATTTCGCGAAGGCCTATGCGCGGCGTTACGGCCATGCGCCTTCCGTTACCGCGAGGCAGACACGATGATGCACGCCGCAACCGGCCGCCCGCTGACGCCGGCCCGCCCCGAACCTTCATCGCACGACGCCGACTCGCCCGACGGCTTGCGCGTGCAGGATCTCGATCTCAACCTGTTGAAGACGTTTCGCGCGGTCTACGAGGAGCGGCACGTGGGCCGCGCGGCGCTACGGCTCGGCGTCACGCAGCCGTCGGTCAGCCATGCGCTCGGCCGGCTGCGGTTGATGTTCCGCGACGCGCTGTTCGTGCGCACCGGCACCGGCGTCGAACCGACGCCGCGCGCGCAGCGGCTCGCGATCTCGGTCGACAAGGCGCTCGCGATCCTGCAGGACGTGCTCGACGAAGGGTCGCGTTTCACGCCCGACAGCACGCAGCGCGTGTTCCGCCTGCATATGAGCGATTTCGCGGCGAGCGCGTTCCTGCCGACGCTGCTCGCCGCGTTCGACCGCCGCGCGCCGGGCGCGGTGATCGAGACGCTGCACGTCGACGAATGCCAGCTCAACGTCGCGCTCGAATCGGGGCGCATCGACTTCGCACTCGGGCATTTCGCCGACGCCTCGAGCCACTTCCAGCGCACCGCGCTGCTGCACGAGCGCTGCGTGCTGCTGATGCCGCGCCGCACCGCGCGGCGCGCCGGGCTGCCCGACGATTTCGTGCTCGACGGCGCCGCGCCCGACGCGCTGCGCTTCGTCGCGGTCACGTCGCATCCGCAGTCGATGCAACTGCTCGAACGGCACGCGCTGATGCCGCGCGTGCGCGCCGCGTTGCCCGATTTCATGGTGGTGCCCGCGCTGCTGCAGCACGGCGATTACGCGCTGATCCTGCCGGAGACGATCGCGATCACGTTCGCCGCGCGGCAGCCGTGCGCGCTGTACGAGATCGCGGGTGCCGGCGAATGGGCCGTCAACGCGTACTGGCACCGGCGCTTCGACGCGGACCCCGGCCATCGCTGGCTGCGCGCGCTGCTGCTCGAGCTGTTCAACATCGGCGAGCAGGCGCCGTTCGACGCATGGCTCGCGCCGCAGCCGCCCGCCTGCGCGTAGCGGGCGCGGCGCGGGCGAGACGCTCAGAACGCCGTAAGGATGCCCGCGACGATCGAGCTGGCGGTGGCGCCCGGCCTGGCGACCGCGACGCCGCCGCCCGCCGCGCCGTTGACGACGAAGCGCGCATGCGCGCCGTTGCGCACCATCGCGGCGCCCGTGTACAGCACCGTGCGCTTCGACAGCGGATAGTCGAACCGGATGCCGTACGAATCGGCATTGCCGTCGCTGTCCGCGACCTTCCGGTAATGGCCGACGCTCAACAGCAGCGACGCGCGCCCGATCGGCACCGTCGCGCTCAGCTCCATGATGTCGCTGTGCGGATACGCGCTCTGGCTGTCGATCGCGACCGCGACGTCGGGGCCGCCGCGATGGCGCAGGTACAGCGCGGCGACCTTCACGACATTGAAGTCGTACGAAATCGCGCCGAGCGTGTAGTTGCCGTTCGCGGCCGGGCTGGTGTCGCCGAGCGCGGAGGCCGCCACGGGGCTGAACTTCTGCTGCATGTAGTCGACGTCGACCGACAGGCCGCCGCGCACGTAGTTGATGCCCGCGCCATACGTGTCGCCGAGCGTCGCCGGCTGCCCGGCCGCGCCGTTGGTGCCGCGCGCGGCCATCGCGCGCAGCATGAAGCCCGCGTAGCGCGGCGATGTGTAGCGCATCGCGTTGCGCACGCGCAGGAACGCGGGGCCGACGAAATTGTTGGTCGCGTTGCCCCACGCGAGCCCCGCGCCGAGGCCCGGCAGGCTGTACGTGACGAGCGTCGTATGCAGGATCGTGTAAAGCTCGCCGAACTGCACGCCGCCGAACGGCCCCGTGATGCCGACCCACGCTTCGCGGCCGAACAGCGCGCTGCCGTTCGACAGCGCGCCGCTGCCCGCGTTGAAACCGTCCTCGAGCTTGAAGATCGTCGCGTAGCCGCCGCCGAGATCCTCGACGCCCTTCAGCCCCCACTGCGACGCCCACAAGTTGCCGCTGCCCATGCGCGCCACATGGTTCGGCCCGGCATTCGCGTATTCGACCGCGGTATCGATGCGGCCGTAGAGCGTCACGCTCGATTGCGCGGCGGCCGGCAGCGCGGCGCAGGCGAGCAGCGCGGCAAGCGGTACGGCAAGCCGGTCGGCCCGCCCGTTCGGTTGGTTCATCTTCGTCGTCCCGTAGAAGTGCCGGCGGCGGTCGGCGCCGCGCCGCGTGGTGTGATGCGCGTTCGCCGCCAACGGCCAACGCTGCCGATCAAAAACGGGCCGAGTCTAGAAACGACAATTTCGGATGTCGACGCAATGCGCGCCATAACGCTTATAGATGCGCCGCATGATGCGCGCGCGCCCCGCCGCACGCGTGCCGCGCGGCGGCCCGTGAGCACGGCCTCGGTGTTTTCTTTATCCGGGTCGGTAAATGTCCGTGTGGCGCCGCTGTCACTCCGCCTATGGCAGCCGAATTTGGCCGACTACGCTGCGTCTCCGATCGTGTCACCCGCACGCTTTCGCGCCGCGACGGCGCCCGGCCCGCAAGGCCGCTGCCGCGCTTTTCCACCGCCCGCTCCTGGAGAATCCGCATGTCCGCATCCCCGGCCCGCGCTGCCGACGGCAAGCGCTATACGTACGAATGGTATGTCGTCGTCATCTGCATGCTCGCGTACGTCTTTTCGTTCGTCGACCGCCAGGTCCTCGTGCTGATGATCGAGCCGATCAAGCGCGACCTGCACCTGTCCGACACGCAGTTCAGCCTGCTCAACGGCTTCGCGTTCTCGCTGTTCTACGCGGTGATGGGGCTGCCCGTCGCGTATCTCGCCGATCGTTATGCGCGCCCGCGCATCATCTCGCTCGGCATCGCGCTGTGGAGCGTCGCGACGGCCGCATGCGGGCTCAGCCAGCAGTTCGTGCAGATGTTCGTCGCGCGGATGGGCGTGGGCGTCGGCGAGGCCGCGCTGTCGCCCGGCGCGTATTCGATGCTCGCCGACTACTTCCCGAAGGAGAAGCTCGGGCGCGCGATCGCCGTGTATTCGCTCGGCTCGTTCATCGGCGGCGGCGTCGCGTTCCTGATCGGCGGCTACGTGATCGCGCTGCTCAAGCATGCGAGCGCGTTCACGCTGCCCGTCGTCGGGCAGGTGCATGCATGGCAGGTCACGTTCCTGATCGTCGGGCTGCCGGGGATCCTCGTCGCGCTGCTGTTCGCCGCGACCGTGCGCGACCCGCAGCGCAAGGGGCTCGCGCACGATCGCTCGGGCGCCGTGCGGCGCGTGTCGATGCGCGACTCGCTGCGCTTCGTCGGCACGCATCGGGCGACCTTCTCGTGCCACTACCTCGGTTTCTCGTTCTATGCGATGACGCTGTACTGCCTGCTGAGCTGGACGCCCGCGTTCTATATCCGCCGCTTCGGGATGACGGCCGTCGAGGCCGGCTACACGCTCGGCATCGTGCTGCTGGTCGCGAACACGGCCGGCGTGTTCTGCGGCGGCTGGCTCAACGACTGGCTGCTGCGGCGCGGCCGTGCCGATGCGCCGATGCGCGCGGGCGCGCTCGGCGCCGCCTGCATGGTGATTCCCGCCACGCTGTTCACGCAGCTCGACAGCCTGCCGGCGTCGCTGGCCATGCTCGTCGTCGCGATGTTCTTCGCGTCGTTCCCGATGCCGACGTCGACCGCCGCGATGCAGACGCTCGCGCCGAACCAGATGCGCGCGCAGATCTCCGCGCTGTTCCTGCTCGTGTCGAACCTGATCGCGCTCGGGATCGGCACGACCGTCGTCGCGCTGTTCACCGATCGGGTGTTCGGCGCGCCGGCCGCGGTCGGCCATTCGATGTCGATCGTCAACGTCGCGGCGGCCACGCTCGCGGCGTTGCTGCTCGCCGCCGGCTGCCGGCACTATCGCCGCAGCCTCGATCGCGAACGCGGCCAGGCAGCGGCGGCGCCGCTGCCGGCAGCCGATGCGGGCGACGCGATCGCCGTGCGGTGAGCGCCATCGCGCCAACCGACCATTATCCGCCCCACTGATTAGGACATTGCTTTTTAATCGATTTGATTTATGCGACGCCCGTCCCTATTCTCGATCGCATGACGGCGCGGTGCCTGCCGCGCCGCGCTCCTCCCACCCCACGGAATTTTCCATGCAAGCGAACCGCCACCAGGTCCGGATCGACGCGCTGATCGACGCGGCGCAGGACATCCGCTGTTTCCGGGTTTCGCGCGTCGACGGCCAGCCGTTCGACGCGTACGAACCGGGCGCCCATATCGACGTCACCGCGCCGTCCGGCATCACGCGGCAATACTCGCTGTGCGGCGACCCCGACGAGCGCGGCAGCTACCTGTTCGCGGTGAAGAAGGAAGCGCGGTCGCGCGGCGGCTCGCGTTCGCTGCACGACGACGTGGCCGTCGGCGCCGAGCTGTCGATCGGCGCGCCGCGCAACCTGTTTCGCCTGACGGACGACGCGAGCGAGCACGTGCTGATCGCGGCCGGCATCGGCATCACGCCGCTGCTGTCGATGGCGTACGCGCTGCACAAGCGCGGCGCGCACTACCAGTTGCATTACTTCGCACGCAGCCGCGAGCACGCGGCCTTTGTCGACGCGCTGTCGGCCGAGCCGTTCGCGCCGCACGTGACGTTCCACTACGGTGTCGAGCCCGATACGCTCGCGGCCGAACTCGGCCGCTGCGTCGCGCCGATCGATGCTCGTGCGCATGTCTACACGTGCGGCCCGGGGCCGTTCATGGACGCGGTCGTCGCGGCGGCCGCGACGCGCGTGCCCGACGATTCGATCCATCTCGAACGTTTCGCGGCGGAACCCGTCGCCGCCGAGGCGGGCAAGACCGGCGCCGATCCCGGTCCGGTCGACGGCTTCGAGGTACGGCTGCAACGCAGCGGACAATCGGTGCGCGTGACGCCCGACACGTCGATCGTCGACGCGCTCGCGCGCATCGGCATCGAAGTCGATACGTCATGCGGCGAAGGCGTGTGCGGCACCTGCATGGTGCCCGTCCTCGACGGCGAGCCCGATCATCGCGACCACTGCCTCAGCAAGGCCGAACGCGCGAGCAACACGGTGATCTGCTGCTGCGTGTCGCGCGCGCGCTCGGCGGTGCTGGTGCTCGATCTCTGAGATTCGACGCGCGCGTCGCGGCCGTCATGCGTCGTCGAAACGCTCGACGATCTCGGCGAGCAGCGCACGCATCCATGCGTTGCCCTCGTCCTCGTGGAAATGCTCGTGCCAGTGCATCGTCACCGGTGCGGGCGGCAGCATGACGGGCAGGTCATAGAGGCGGAACGCGTTGTCGCGGTTCAGGATCTGCGCGAGCCGCCTCGGCAGCGTCGCATAGAGATCGGTGACCGACAGCACGCTCGGCAGCGCGACGAAGTGCGGGACTTCCAGCGCGATGTTGCGGCCCACGCCCTGCGCGCGCAATGCGTCGTCGAGCGCGTGATGACTGTGCTCGACCGACTTCACGTTGACGTGCGCGGCGCGCACGAATGGCTCGAGACCCAGCGCGGCGCCGGCCGGCAACCCGCGCCGGCGGCCCGTCATGCACACGTAGGTTTCCTCGAACAGCACCTGGTGACGCGTGCGCGGCATCAGCTCCGGCAGGTTGCCGATCGCGAAATCCAGCCGGCTCGCCCGCAACGCTTCCTCGATCTCCTCCACCGGCAGCGGCTGCACGCTCAGCGTCACGCGCGGCGCGCGCTCGCGCAGCGCCCGGCAGATCGCCGGCAGGTACGCCATCTCGCCCGCATCCGACAGCGACAGCCGGAACGTGCGCGTGCTGGTGGCCGGATCGAAACGTTCCGCGTAGCGCAGCGCCACGCGCACCATGTCGAGCGCCTTGCCGACGATGCCGGCCAGCTCCAGCGCGACCGGCGTCGGCTGCATGCCCGAGCGCGTGCGCACGAACAGCGGATCGTCGAACAGCGTGCGCAGCCGGCCGAGCGAATAGCTGACGGCCGGCTGCGACAGCGCAAGCCGCTCGCCGGCCTTCGTCAGGCTGCGCTCCTCGACGATCGCCTGGAATACGCGCAACAGGTTCAGATCGAGATGATCGACCGACGTCATTGTAGCCTCCATCATTTGCCGCATTTATTGAACGGCCAATTTTAGATCAATTTGACGGATATGTAGCGGAAGACGAGACTGGGTACTCGATGCCGCGCGCGACGCGGCCCGATTTCGCAGCTCTTTCCCCACGACGACGATGAGCGACATTGCCTACCAGACGATCGACACCCGTGCGCTGCACGGTCTCGTGCAACCCGACCGCATCGCGCCCGCGATGTATCACGACCCCGCGCTGTTCGAAGCCGAGCTCGACCGCATCTTCTACCGCACCTGGATCTGGGTCGCGCACGAGAGCGAGCTGCCGAACCCCGGCGACTTCATCACGACGACGATCGGCCGCCAGCCGGTAATCGTCGTGCGCGACAGGACGGGCGAAATCAACGTGCTGCAGAACCGCTGCCGCCATCGCGGCGCGACCGTGTGCGAAGCGCACAAGGGCAACGCGAAAGGCTTCACGTGCCCGTATCACAGCTGGTCGTACGCACTCGACGGCACGCTGCGCGCGCTGCCGTACGGCGACGGCTACGAAGGCGTGTGCGAGAAGGGCGACCTGCCGCTCGTGAAGCTGCGCGTCGGCGTGTACCAGGGGCTGATCTTCGCGAGCTTCAACGACGCCGTCGAACCGCTCGAGGATTTCCTCGGCGGCGCGAAACCGTGGATCGACCTGTTCATGAAACAGGGCGCCGGTTACCCGATCAAGGCGAACGGCGAGCACAAGTTCAAGTTCAAGGGCAACTGGAAGATCCAGCTCGAGAACACCACCGATCTCTACCACTTTCCGGTCGTGCACAAGTCGTGGATGAAGTCGATCGACGACGAGACGGCCGCCGCGATCACGAGCTTCATGACGAGCGAGGACGCGTTCTGCCGCGGGCTCGGCAACGGCCACAGCCTCGCGGTGCTGATGCCCGAGCTGATCGATCTCGACGAAGACGACGGCGCGCCGCTGCCCGAGCGCTTCGCGCCGCTCGCGGCCACGCTCGCCGAACGTCACGCGCCGGACGAGGTGCGCCGGATCGTGCGCTCGCTGATGGGCGTCGGCTTCAACCTGAACCTGTTCCCGAACCTCGCGCTGTCGATGGCGTTCTTCCGCGTGCTGCGGCCGATCTCCGCGAACGAAACCGAGATTCGCCACGTCGCGCTCGCGATGGACGGCGGCCCCGACGAAGCGAACCGCGAGCGGTTGCGGATTCACGAGCACTTCCAGGGCCCGTTCGGGTTCGGCAGCCCCGACGACGCGGAAGCGTGGGAGCGCGTGCAGCGCGGCGCGCATGCGGGCCCCGACGTGCCGATCCTCGTGAACCGCGGGCTGAACCGCGAAACGACCGCCGCGAACGGCGAAAAGACCGCCCATGCGACCGACGAGACCGGCATGCGCGAGGCCTACCAGCAATGGCGCAAGATGATGGAGCAACGATGATGGACGACCGCAACGCCCTCTTTTCCGAGCAGACCTTCGCCCGCGCGGTCGAATTCGTGTGGCGCGAAGCCGAGATGCTCGACCGCCGCGACTACCGCGCCTGGCTCGACCTGTGGGAGCCCGCCGGCCACTACGTGGTGCCGATCGACCCCGATGCGACCGATTTCGCGGCGACGCTGAACTACGTGTTCGACGACCACGACATGCGCGAGAAGCGCGTGCAGCGGATGGTGTCCGGCTATTCGGCCTCGGCGACCGACGCGGCGCGCACGGTGCGCACCGTGTCGCGCTTCACGCTGGAAAGCGGCGGCGCCGACACCGTCGCGCTGAAATCGGCGCAGGTCGTCGTCGCGTACAAGCGCGGCGCCGCGACGCTGTTCGCGGCCGACGTCACGCACACGCTGCACGTCGATGCCGAAGGCGAGATGCGGATCGCGGAGAAGGTCGTGCGCCTGATCGACTCGACCGAAGCACTCAGCGCGATCGGCTTCCTGCTGTAAGCCGCGGCCGGTTCACCGCTGCAAGTGCAAAGGTGAGCCGGCAACCTTCACCTTTCCGGACCACCATGCCCACACTCGAAGTTTTCCTGCCGGCCGGCCATGACGACGCACGCAAGGCCGAGCTGATCGCGCGGCTGACCGGTGCGACCGTCGACGCGATCGGCGCACCGGCCGAATCCGTGCGCGTGCTGCTCACCGAGCTGCCCGCGACGCATGTCGGCCTCGGCGGCCGCAGTGCCGCGGACGGCGCGCCGCCGTCGTTGCCGGTGATCGTCGCGATCCTGATCGCCGGCCGCACCGACGCACGGAAACGCGCGCTGATCGCCGCGCTGTCCGACGCGGGCGCGAGCGTGCTCGACGCGCCGCTTCAAGCCACGCGCGTGATCATCAAGGACATTCCGGCCACCGACTTCGGCATCGGCGGCCAGACCGCGCGGGCGCTGGGACGATGAGCGCGCGCCGCGGGTCGCTGCCCGGCCGCGACGCGACGCGGCGGCTACGCGGGTGCGCCGGCGAGCGGCAACGTCACGCGGCAGTCGAGCCCGCCGCCGCCGGCCGGGCTCGCGGCGATCCGCCCGCCGTGACGCGTGACGATACTCTTGCACAGCGACAACCCGATGCCGTTGCCGCCGGCTTTCGACGACGAGAAGCCGTCGAACAACCGGTCGTGCGCACCTTCCGCGATGCCGGGACCGTTGTCGATCGCGCGCAGCTCCGCATGCCCGGCGAGGTTTGCCGTCGCGAGCGTCAGCGTACGCGGCAGGCGCTCGCAGCCGGCGAACGCCTCGATCGCGTTGAACGCGAGATTCAGGATCACCTGCCCGATCAGCACGCGCTCGCAGCGGATCGGCAGCGGCACGTCGGCCTGCACGAGCGCGACCGTCACGCCGGCTTCCTTCGCGCGCAGCTCGATGAAGTAAGCGACATCGGCAAGGATGTCGCGCAGGTCGGCGACCGCGACGACCGGCTCGCGCTTCACGATGAATTCGCGCACGCTCTTGATGATCAGCGCCGCGTGCTCGGCTTGCCGGTCCGCGCTGCGCAGCCCCCAGATCGCGTCCTCGACGGCGCCGTTGCCATTCAGCCGCCGCACCGCGCCCTCGATGAAGTTGCGCACGGCCGCGAGCGGCTGGCTCAGCTCGTGCGCGATCACGCTCGCCATCTCGCCCATCGCGTTGTAGCGGCCCGCGTATTCGAGCATCCGCGCCTCCGCACGCCGCGCGTCCTCGATCGCGACTTCGTCGCTCACGTCGCGGAACTGCACGAGCAGCCCGTCGAGATCGCCTTCGATCTCGACCTGCCGGCACAGGATGCGCAGCCAGCACGGCGAGCCGTCGCGCCGCACGATCCGGTAGCGCTGCGGCGCGGACGGGTACGCCGACGGCGCATCGCGCAGTTGTGCGACGAGCCGGTCGCGATCGGCCGCGGAACAGTAGTCGAGCACCGCGCCGAGCGGTTCGTCGGGCGCGAGCCCGAGCACGCGGCGGCCCGATTCGCTGATGAACTGCACGCCGCCGTGCGGCGTCACGACCGCGATGCCTTCGTCGAGATCCTGCATGAACTCGCGCAGCCGCGCCTCGTAGCGGCGCAACTGCCGGCGAACCGCCTCTTCCGCGCTGATGTCGCGGAACTGCACCATCACGACGTCGCGCCCGCGCAGCGGCACGTAGGTGGCGGTGGCCTCGGACAGCATGTCGACGCCCGTACGCGAGCGATAGCACCACTCGTACACCTGCGGCCCGTCGACGAGCGCACGATCCCAGGCACTCACCGCGATCTCGCGCTGGTATTTCGGCTCGGGCCGCGTCATGTCCGGCGCCTTCAGCGGCAGCAACTCCTCGACGGAGAAACCGAGCGCGATGCACGCGGCGCGATTCGCCCACACGATCGCCTTCGTCCGCGCGTCGTGCAGCAGCACGCAGGTCGTCAGCGCGTCGAGCAGCCGGTGGA
Organism: Burkholderia sp. YHN3-13; assembly: GCF_055810675.1. Classification (NCBI taxonomy): domain Bacteria; kingdom Pseudomonadati; phylum Pseudomonadota; class Betaproteobacteria; order Burkholderiales; family Burkholderiaceae; genus Burkholderia; species Burkholderia sp. YHN3-13. Next base: position 712,784 of record NZ_JBVVNQ010000001.1, read on the forward strand.
AATCGTCGTCGTCGGGGAAACTCATGATCGGATCCGGATGAAGGCGCGCGGCATCGCGCGGCCGGAAATCCAACATAGCACCGGCGCGCGCCGATCGCACCTGAAGATTTCTTTAGGCCGGCCCGGAACGTCACCAGTCGCACGGCCCAACGCACCAATTGCTGCGTGTTTTCGGCGTTTCTAGACTGGCTGCATCGTCGTGCCGCAGGTCCAGCCTCGCACGGCACGCATGCCATCCGCATCCGAACCCTTGTCCGCCCAGGAGACAACCATGCCGCAAGCCGCCCTCGCCATCGAACCCGCGTCGTCCTCGCCGTCCGTGGCAGGTTCCGTGGCCGCGCCGTTGTCGCCGCTCGACGCGGCGATCGAGACCGTCGCCGCGCGCCGTGAAGAATTCGACCGTCTGTCGCACGTGCCGCGCGACGTGATCGCGCTGTTCAAGCAGGCCGGCATCTATCGCGCGGGCACGCCGCGTCGCTTCGGCGGCGACGCGCTCGCGCCGACCGCGTTCCTCGACATGATCGAGCGCATCGCGACGGCCGACGGGTCGGCCGCGTGGGTCGCGAGCTTCGGCTCCGCGAACGTCTATCTCGCGGCGCTGCCGCTCGAGACGCAGGCCGAGCTGTACGCGAGCGGTCCCGACCAGGTGTTCGCGGGCGGCCTGTTCCCGGTGCAGCCGGCGCAGGCCGCGCCGGGCGGCTGGCGCGTGAACGGCACGTGGAAATTCGCGAGCGGCTGCAAGGGCGCCGACTGGCTCGGTGTCGGCATCGCCGTGCCGGGCGCACAGGACGCCGCACCGAACAAGCCGCGCACGGCCGTGTTCCGCGCGGCCGACGTCGAGATCGTCGAGAACTGGAACGTGGTCGGCATGCAGGGCACCGGCAGCCACGACCTGCGCATCGACGACCGCTTCGTGCCGGAAGCGTGGACCTTCGTACGCGGCGGCGAACCGACCGTCGACGAGCCGCTGTACCGCTACCCGACCGTCGCGTACGCGGCGCAGGTGCTGGCCGTCGTCAACCTCGGCCTCGCGCGCGCGGCGCTCGACGTCGTGAACCGGATGTCGGGCGGCCGGCAAACGACGACCGGCGCACCGCGTCTCGCCGATCGCGCGTACTACCGCATCGAGCTCGCGAAGGCCGAGGCGCAACTGCGCTCGGCGCGCGCGTTCTTCTACGACGCGACCGACACCGTGTGGCGATCGATCCTCGCCGGCAATCCGGTGACGCCCGAGCAGGTCAGCCTGCTGCGGCTCGCGGCCACGCAGATCGCACGCGAAGGCGCGAGCGTCGTCGAACGCGCGTACCGCCTCGGCGGCACGGCGGCGATCTATCGCACGCATCCGCTGCAGCGGCTGCTGCGCGACGCGATGGTCGTCACGCAGCACGCGTTTCTCGGCGAAGGCAACTTCGACGGCGCGGGTGCGGTGTTCACCGGCGTGACGCCGTTTCCCGGCTATCTGTGACCCGTGTCGACCGAAGCCGTTCCTGAACACGCATGATCGCCGGCCGATTCATGCGCCCCATCGATTCCTCTGGAGAGCCCGATATGTCCGACCCGAATCCGCTGCCGCTGCGCGTCCTGTTCTGCTGCGGCGTGTCGCAGAACTTCTTCGACCTGCCGCGCGAGAAGATCGGCGAAGTGTGGCAGGCGTACGGTGCGATGCTCGCGGCCGTCGAAGCGATGCCCGGCGTGCGCGTGCTCGGCGTGATGGACGACGACCGCCTCGTGGTCGGCCAGGCCGACGGCGCGCCGTGGACGTTCTACATCATGGCCGACGTCGCCGATTTCGACACGACGGTCGCCGTATGCAACCTGTATCGCACGACGCCCGTCGGCGAATACAACCTGTGGCGCTACGGCAAGATCGAGGCGCGCGTCGGCCGCGCGCTGACCGTGCCGCCGGCCGCGAAGCCCGCGGCGTGAGGCGCGCGATGAGCGACCTGTCGCCGGACCCGATCGATGCGCTCGTGCAGCGCCTGGCCGCGCTCGACGCCGAGCGCGCGGTGCGCGCGACGCTCACGCGCTACATGGCGCTGTGCGACGTGCCCGAGGATGCCGGCGACGGCCCGTCGCTCGCCGAACTGTTCACCGCCGACGCCGTGTGGGAAGGCATCGGCCCGCACTACGCGCGCAAGTTCGGCCGCCTCGAAGGCACCGCCGCGATCGTCGCGATGCTGGGCCGCTACCTGCCGCCCGACCCGCATTTCGCGGCGAACCTGCACTTCCTGACGTCGGAGTCGATCGAGATCGGCGCCGGCAACACGCGCGCGCGCGGCCGCTGGATCATGCTGCAGGCGTCGCGTTATGCGGGCGGTTCGGCCGAGCTGATCGCCGCGCGGCTGACCGTCGATTTCGCGCCGGCGGCCAGCGGCTCCGCGTGGCTGATCCGTCATTTCCGCACCGAACGCGTACTCGACGGCCCGTGGCCGCTCGCCGCCGCGCCACGGTCCTGATCCATTCCACCGCGTTCGCGCGATACCGACCATGACAGGCTTCATCGACACCTTCACGCTGGGCGGCCCCGGCCCCACGATCGCGATCAAGGACACGATCGACATCGCGGGCCATCCGACCCGCGCGGCCAGCCGCGCGCTCGCCGACGCGCCGCCGGCCGCACATCACGCGGACGTGGTCCGCCTGCTGCTCGACGCCGGCTGGCGGATTGCCGGCAAGGCGAACATGCACGAGCTCGCGTTCGGCATGACCGGCATCAACGACTACACGGGCACGCCCGTCAATCCGCAAGATGCGACGCGCATTCCCGGCGGCTCGTCGAGCGGGTCCGCGTCGCTCGTCGGGCTCGGCGCCGTCGACGCGGCGCTCGGCACCGACACCGGCGGCTCGATCCGGGGGCCGGCCGCGTGCTGCGGCGTGGCCGGCCTGAAGCCGACGTTCGGCCGCGTATCGCGCCGCGGCGTCGCGCCCGCCGACACGACGCTCGATTGCGTCGGGCCGTTTGCGCGCGATATCCGCACGCTGGCCGCGGTGATGGCCGCGATCGCACCGGGCTTCGATCGTGCGCAGGCCGCGGCATCCGCGGCAGGCTTTACCGTCGCGCACGTCACGGTCGAAGCCGATCCGGCCATCGCGGCCGCGCTCGATGCGGCCGTTCGCGCCGCGGGCCTGCACGCGCACGCCGTCGTGCTCGACGACATGCCGGCCGCGTTCGCGGCGGGGCTCACCGTCATCAACGCGGAAACGTCGCGCGCGTTCGGCCATCTGGTCGCGACGGGCCGGCTCGGCGCCGATCTCGATACGCGCCTGCGCACGGCCGCGACGACGACACCGGCCGCGCTCGCCGAAGCCGAAACCGTCCGCGCACGCTTCACCGCGCAGGTCGATGCCGCGCTCGAGTACGCCGACGTGCTGGTGCTGCCGACGCTGCCCGCGCTGCCGATCACGCTGCAGCAGGCACGCGACGGCGTGTCGGTCATCGCGATGTCGTCGCTGATCCGGCCGTTCAACCTGAGCGGCCATCCGGCGCTCAGCCTGCCGCTGCCGCTCGCCGGTTCGCCGCTGAAGGCCGGCCTGCAGATCGTCGGGCGCAAGGGCGCGGACGAACAGGTCTGCGCGATCGCGGCGCACTTCGAAGCGGCCCTCGCCGCATGAACCACGATACGGGCGCCGCTTCCACCGGCGTGCGCCCGCGAACCAGGGAACCACGCACCATGTCAGATCGAGTCGTCCTCGTCACCGGCGCCGCGCGCGGGCTCGGCGCCGTCATCGCCGAGCGCTTCCATGCAGCCGGCTACCGCGTCGCACTGGCCGATATCGCCGCCGACGCCGTTCGCGCGCATGCTCGCGACCTCGACCCGAGCGGCGCCCGCGCGATCGCGCTGCCGCTCGACGTCACGTCGAAACGCGATTTCGAAGCCGCGCGCGATGCGCTCGTCGCACGCTGGGGCGCGATCGACGTGCTCGTCAACAATGCGGGCGCCTCGAAGGTCGTGCCGGCCATGGAGATCACGGCCGAGCAGTTCGACCAGGTGATCGACGTGAACCTGCGCAGCGTGCTGTTCGGCTGCCAGGTGTTCGGCCAGTACTTCGCGGCGCGCGGCGCGGGCCGCATCGTCAACATCGCGTCGCTCGCCGGACAGAACGGCGGCTCGGCGACGGGCGCGCACTATGCGGCCGCGAAAGGCGGCACGCTGACGCTGACCAAGGTGTTCGCGCGCGACCTCGCCGCGCAGGGCGTGACCGTCAACGCGATCTCGCCGGGCCCGCTCGACCTGCCGATCGTGTACGAGAGCGTCGCGCCGGAGAAGCTGCGCCAGGTGCTCGCGAGCCTGCCGGGCGGCAAGCTCGGGTCGGCCGGTTTCGTGGCGGATGCCGCCGTGCTGCTCGCGTCGGGCGACGCGCACTTCGCCAACGGGGCGTGCTGGGACATCAACGGCGGGTTGTACATGCGCTGAGCGCGGCAGGCAGGCCTTATCGCGACGACTCCCCGCCGTCGCCCCACACGACCATCACGTCGCGCACGAGCGCGGCGATCGACGTCGCGCCGAGCTTCTCCTTGATGCTCGCGCGATGCACGTCGACGGTCTTCACGCTGATCGACAGGTCCGACGCGATCTGCTTGCTGCCCTTGCCGTCCACGACGCCGCGCAGCACTTCCTTCTCCCGCGCGGTCAGCGCATCCAGCCGCTGGCGCAGTTCGCGGTGGCGCTGGCTCACCGCGTGCCGCTGCTGCGCGAGCCGCAGCGCGCGCTGCACGCGTTCGAGCATCTGCTGCGAGTTGTACGGCTTCTCGACGAAGTCGATCGCGCCGTTCTGCAGCGCGCGCACCGACATCGGAATGTCGCCGTGCCCGCTGACGAAGATCACCGGCAACGTCGCGCCGCGCGCATTCAGTTCGGCCTGCACGTCGAAGCCGCTTTTCTCGGGCATCCGCACGTCGAGCACCAGGCACGCGGGCAGGTTCGCGTCGAAGCGCGCGAGAAACTCGCCCGCGTTCGCGAACCCTTCGGACGCAATGCCGACCGATTCGAGCAACCACGCAAGCGACGTCCGCATGCCGCCGTCGTCGTCGACGATGTATACGATCGGTGCGGGTGACGTCGTCATCGCGGGTGTCTCGCTGAATATCGGTATGGGTGTCGCACGCGCCGCGCGACAGGCCGGTGGCCGGCGGGTCGCGCGCGTCGTTCGCTGGGGGTGTGCGGCACATCATAACGAGCCGAAAACCCGCTGAATACCCTTTTGCGTGCCGCAGGTCCGCCCAATCGCGCTTTTTTCGCGCGGCGCGGCGCGCATCTAGGTAGAACCTTTAGATGCGTTGGCGGGAACGCCATGTCCATCGTCAATCGTGCGAATGGTCGCCCGCATTTTCGCGACGTACGCTTGGATCATCGTCGGCGATCCGGCGCTGCCTCGACAGCGTGACGCGATCGCCGCCTTCGTCCAACAGGAGCACCCATGTCTTCCACGACCGATATCCCGCGACCGGCACGCGTCGAACCGACCGACACGCAGAAGGCCTTCCGCCAGGCGATGGCCCACCTCGGCGCGGCCGTCAACGTCATCACCACCGCCGGGCCGCACGGCCGCTGCGGGATCACCGCGAGCGCCGTGTGCTCCGTCACCGATACGCCGCCGACGCTGCTCGTGTGCCTGAACCGGTCGAGCGCGATGCACGCGACCTTCGAGCGCAACCGCCACGTCTGCATCAACGTGCTGCCGGCCGAGCACGAGCTGCTCGCGCGGCATTTCGCGGGACTCACCGACCTGCCGATGGCGCAACGTTTCGAACTGCCCGTGTGGGATCGGGGCGAGCAGGACGTGCCCGTGCTGCGCGACGCGCTCGCCAGCCTGCAGGGCACGATCGCCGACATGAAGGAAGTCGGCTCGCATTCGGTGATGTTCATCGAGGCGACGTCGATCCGCGTGCGCGACGACGGCGACAGCCTCATCTACTTCAGCCGCGCGTTTCATCGCGTCTCGCGCACCGCGTACGTGCGGTGACGCTCGCGTGACTACGCGGGCGTCCGCAACGCGCGCTGGGCGGCCGCAAGCGCCGCGCCCGCGAACAGCGTCAGCGCCGAATACACGAGCCCGCGCGCGAGCCCCGCGCTGTCCGACACCCAGCCGATCGCGACCGGCCCCGCGATCTGGCCGAATGCGAAGACCGTCGTGAACGCGCTGATCCCCTTCGCCCAGCCGTCGGGCGGCAGGTTGTGCCGCACGAACGCCGTCGTCGACGCGACGGCCGACAGGAACGTCGCGCCGAACAGCACGCCCGACGCGAACGCGGCGGCCGGATGCACGAACATCGCGGGCATCAGCGTCGCGATGCCGAGCAGCGCGTTGAGCACCGCGAGCGCCTGCCCGCCGCGCATCCGGTCGAGCAGCCCCGACCACAGCCGCGCCGACACGACGGTCGCGACGCCGAGCATCACGTAGAACGCGGCGACCACCGTGCCGCTCATGCCCGCGCCGCGCAGCAGCGCGACGATGAACGTCATGTAGCCGATGTAGCCGACGCCGAACAGGCCGTAGCCGGCCAGCGCGAGTCCGAAACGGGCCGCGCGCGCGGTTGCCGCCGGTGCCGTGCCGTCGCGCGGCCTCGCCGGTGCCGCGTGTGCGCGCTCGATGCGATGCGCGGCCGCGATGGCCACCGCCGAGAACAGCGCGCAGGCGAGCGCGAGCGCGAACCACGCGGCCTGCCAGCCGTGCACGCCATGCGTGAGCGTGGCCGGCACGAGCAGCGACGACGCGACGATGCCCCACCCCGTACCGCCGTAATAGAGGCCGAGCAGCAGCCCCGCATCGCGCGGCGACGCCGACGCGAGCCGCGCGGCCAGCACGCCGCCGCTGATGAAGATCAGCGCGCTGCCGATACCCGTTGCGAGCCGCTGCACGAGCAGCGCGTGCATGCCGGACGTGAGCCCGCAGGTCGCCATCAGCACCACGGTCAACGCGCAGCCGGCCGCCAGCAGCGTGCCCGCGCGCCAGCGCCGCGACAGCAGCGGAAACGCCAGCGCGCCGACCAGGTAGCCGGCCGCGTTCGCGGTATTCAGCGCGCCGGCCTGCGCGAAGGTCCAGCCGAGATCGGCCTTCATCGGCGGCAGCAGCAGCGCATACGAAAAGCGTGCGAGGCCGAGCGCGATCGCGCTGCCGAGCGACAGGCCGATCGCGAGCCGCCACGCGGCCATGCGGTCGGGATCGGTGGTGCCGGCGGTCGGCTGCGTCGGGCCGGCGCGCTCCGGTTGCGGCGCTGCACGCATCGGGTCGTCTCCATCGTTGTGATGCCGTCCTGACGACGGCGCACGCGGCCGCGGCCGTCGCGCAAGATCGTCAGATGGTGCCAGAAAACCGGAGGCGTCGCCGCACGCGGGCCCGCGCGCAATATGCGCGTGATACGCGTGCGCGATCTTCTTTCATGAATCACGCAATGCGAAATAATCGACGCCATTGCACGTCGAATTATAAAAAAACGGCCGAATGCATTAATCGAACGGAATCCCGATAATTGGAAAATCAGGTCGGTCCCGTTATTCGATTTATCGGCCTCCTTTGCCCGTCGACCTCGAGAAAATGCCGGTGTTTAGCACGCTTTGGCTAAAAACGTCGCAATGCATTGCATTAACAAAATCGTCAGACTAATATCGACGCCACTTGTCCGGCATTCACGAAATACCGAACAAGGAGCGGCAAGATTTTCTACCGCACTTTCATGTTGAATCACTCATGTTCACCACAGGAGAATTGACATGCAGGACACCCAGCAGATCGAATTGCTTGACTGGATGCAGGAAGACACGCACCCCGAGGCCGTCGACATGATGGTTGAGGACGCCGTGGTGCCGTTCGGCACCGCGCTCTGGCCGGTCTGAGCGGGCCACCCGTTCTCGCGGAAGGGCCTCGGCCCTTCCGCCGCTTCCGGAGATACGCATGCTGAACCTGCACCGCGCGCTCGGGTTTCACCCCGCGCTGCGCGACAAGCTGGCGCGCGGCGAGTCGGGAAAACTGCTGGTCGGCCATGACACCCGCAACCGCGACATCGCGTTGCGCGCGTTTTCCGCCCTGCCCGATTCGCTCGACGCCACGACCCTCTGCCTCGAAAGCACCCCGCCCGCCGACATCGCCGCCGCGCTCAATGACGCCGACCTGTTCGTGCTGCTGTACGACTCGTCGTGCCTGCCGACACCCTCGCCGAGCGGGCCGCCGTTCCTCGCCGCGATCCGCCCCGCGATCGTCGAGCACTGGAGCAAGTCGGTCTTGTTCAAGGATTACGGCCCGCACCTCGACGAAGCCTTCGCCGAATCGCTCGACGACATCGCCGCACGCAACGGCCGGTTGATCGACGCGGCCGCACGCGCGTCACGGATCCGCTTCATCGACGAAGCCGGCAACACGCTGACGGGCTCGCTCGCACCGGACCAGAAATGGACGAGCGTCGACGGCATGGGCAACCTCGACGTCGTGCCCGGCGAGATCGCGACGCACGTGACCGACCTGAACGGCTCGGTCGTGTTCAGCGGCACGTTTCTCGGCACCGTGCCGTTCGCGATCAAGTACAAGGTAGCCGAGCGGCTCGCGACGCTGCGGGTCGAGAACAGCACGATCGTCGATTTCGACACCGACGATGCGGGCTTTCGACGCGATTTCACGACCTATCTCGACCGGCACGCGAACCACCGGCGCATCGAGGAATTCGGCATCGGCACGAACCTCGGCATCCGCGGGCTGTACGGCCGCAACGCCGGGTTCGAGGAACGCCATCCGGGCCTGCATCTCGGGCTCGGCGGCGGCGAAAACGGCAGCCATCACCTCGACCTGATCTTCGCGCGCGGCACGCTCGCGCTCGACGAACGGATCGTGTTCGACGGCGCGTTCGCCGTCTGACGACGGGGCGGCTTGCGGGCTCAGGCTTCGGCGGCGGGCGTGTCGCCGAGCCACTTGAACATCACGAGGCAATCGACGAAGCCGAGCCGCGCGTGGCGGTACACGCGCGGCAGGCGGCCGACGATCTCGAATCCCAGCTTCCGCCACAGCGCGACCGCGACCTCGTTCGTCGCGACCACCGAGTTGAACTGCATCGCGAGGAAACCGCGCTCGCGCGCGACCTGCTGCGAGTGTTCGCACATCAGGCGCGCGACGCCGCGGCCGCGCGCGGCCTCGCTCACCATGTAGCCGCAGTTGCTCACGTGCTTGCCGGGGCCGGCCGCGTTCGCCTTCAGGTAGTACGAGCCGAGCACCACGCCGTCCTCCTCGGCGATCCACGTGCAAAGCGGCGCGTCGAGCCACAGCACGCGCGCCGCTTCCCGTGTCGGCGCGGGATCGAATGCATAGGTTTCCTGAGCGGCGACGATGGCGCGATAGGTCGGCCAGAAGCGCGGGAAATCGTCGTCGGTCATCGGGCGAATCGTGATCATGCGGGTTCTCTCGTGAGGGGGATGTCGGCAGGCAAGCGATCGATCGTACCGCGATTCATCGGCGGTCGCCGGCCCGCCGCGCCGCACTGCGATACGCGCCCGGCGGCACGCCGTACCAGCGCTTGAACGCCTGCGAAAAACTCGACAGGTCGCTGAAGCCGAGCCGCTCGGCCACCTCCGCGAGCGACAGCCGCGCATCGCCGAGCAATGTCTCGGCCATCGCGCCGCGCGCCTGCGCGAGCAGCGTGCGAAACGTCGTGCCCTCCTCCTGCAGCCGGCGCTTGAGCGTGCGCGGGCTCGTGTTCATCAGCCGCGCCATGTCCTCGAGCGAGAACGGCGCACCGCCGGCCGTCGAGCCCAGGTACTGGCGCACCATCTCCGACGTGCCCACGCGCGCGCGCCGCGCTTCGACGAGTTGCCCGCACATCTGCTCGCACATCGACACCGTCAGCGGATTCGCATGCGGCAGCGGCCGGTCGAGAAACGCGCGGTCGAACGCGAGGCTGTTCACGCGCGCCGAGAAGGCCGGCTCGATGCCGGCGATGCGCGGCGCGACGAGCGACGGTGAACGCGCGGCCTGCAGCGTGAAGCGCGACAACGCGAAATCGCCGCTGGCGATTTCCTGCAGCAGCACGGCAGCAGCCGTCATGTCGCGCTCGACGAGGAACCGGCTCAGGTCGCCGTCGAGTTCCGGCGCGCCGAAGTTGAGCACGCCCGTATCGGGCGCCTCGCGGTACGTGATGACGGTGTATGCATACGTGAGCGGCAGGAAGCGCATCGCCAGCGCGAGCGCGTCGCGCCCGGTCGCGCTCGCGATCAGCCCGTAGCCCCACACGCCGTACGCGGAGAAGTGATAGCGCAGGCCGACCTCGAAGCCGAGGCCCTGCGCGCGGCCGAGCGCGCGCAGCAGGTTGCCGGTCAGCCGCAACTCCTGTGCGGCCGTCACCTCGACCTTCGGATCGTCGAGCTGCGCATCCGCCAGGCCGGTACCGGCCAGCAGCGTCGCGTGCGGCACGCCGCGTTCGTCGCCGAAATCGACCAGCAGCCGGGCGCTGGCCGGACTCCGGGTGAAATCCCAGAAGCTCATGCGGAGAAACCCTCGAAGCGCCGATTTGGCCCAAATACTAAAACAATTGTCCCCAAGCAGCATTGGTGTTTCCCCGTGCGGCCCGCACCATCGGCGTCATCCAGTCGTCACCCGAACGACGCCATCGCCCCAGGAGGAGACACCATGCGACCGAGCCGCCCGACCGATCCCGCCGCCTGCGCCCCCGTGCCGGCGCCCGTCGGCTGATCCATCGACTACCGAACAAAGGAGACGATTCCATGAGCAAGACGTTCGACTACATCGTCGTCGGCGGCGGATCGGGCGGCTGCGTCGTCGCTGGGCGCCTGACCGAGGACCCGGCCGTGACCGTATGCGTGCTGGAGGCCGGCGGCCGCGGCGACGGCGCGCTCGTCAACGTGCCGACCGGCGCGGTCGCGATGATGTCCACGCGCCTGAACAACTGGGCGTTCGACACGGTGCCGCAGCCCGGGCTCGGCGGGCGCATCGGCTACCAGCCGCGCGGCAGGGCGCTCGGCGGATCGTCGGCGATCAACGCGATGGTCTACATCCGCGGCCATCGTGTCGACTACGACGGCTGGGCCGCGCTCGGCAACGAAGGCTGGGGGTACGACGACGTGCTGCCGTACTTCCGCCTGAGCGAGCACAACGAGCGCTTCGACGATGCATGGCACGGCCGCGACGGCCCGCTGTGGGTCAGCGACCTGCGCACCGGCAACCCGTTCCATGCACGCTACCTGGAAGCCGCGCGACAGGCCGGCCTGCCGCTCACCGACGATTTCAACGGTGCGCGGCAGGAGGGCATCGGGATCTACCAGGTCACGCAGAAGCACGGCGAACGCTGGAGCGCGGCGCGCGCGTACCTGCTTCCGCATCTCGGCCGCCGCGACAACCTGACGGTCGAGACGCACGCGCAGGTGCTGCGCATCCTGTTCGACGGCTCGCGCGCGATCGGCGTCGAGGTCCGCCAGCACGGCGAGGTCCGCACGCTGCGCGCGCGGCGCGAAGTCGTGCTCGCGGCCGGCGCGCTGCAGACGCCGCAGTTGCTGATGCTGTCGGGCGTCGGCCCGGGCCGCGCACTCCAGCAGTTCGGCATCGCGGTGCAGGCGGACCTGCCCGGCGTCGGGCGCAACCTGCAGGATCATCCGGATTTCATCTTCGGCTATCGCACGCGCAGCGTCGACACGATGGGCGTGTCCGCACGCGGCGGCCTGCGGATGCTGCGCGAGTTCGCGCGCTTTCGCCGCGAACGGCGCGGGATGCTGACGTCGAATTTCGCGGAAGGCGGCGGGTTCCTGAAAACGCGCGCCGATCTCGCCGCGCCGGACATCCAGCTGCATTTCGTCGTCGCGCTCGTCGACGACCATGCGCGCAAGCTGCATGCCGGCCACGGGCTGTCGTGCCACGTGTGCCTGCTGCGGCCGCGCAGCCGCGGCTCGGTCACGCTGAACAGCGCCGATCCGCTCGCGGCGCCGCGCATCGACCCCGCGTTCTTCGACGATCCGCGCGACGTCGACGACATGGTCGCGGGCTTCCGCATCACGCGCCGGCTGATGGAAGCACCGGCGCTCGCGAGCTGGATCACGCGCGACCTGTTCACCGCGAACGTGACGACCGACGACGAGATCCGCGACGTGCTGAGGCGGCGCACCGACACCGTGTATCACCCGGTCGGCACCTGCCGGATGGGGCACGACGCACTCGCCGTCGTCGATCCGCAACTGCGCGTGCGCGGCCTGCAGGGGCTGCGCATCGTCGATGCGTCGGTGATGCCGACGCTGATCGGCGGCAACACCAACGCGCCGACGATCATGATCGCCGAGAAGGCCGTCGACCTGATGCGCGGCGTGTGCCGCGTGCCGGACCGGCCGCATGCCGGCGAGACCGTCAGGACAGCGACGGATTGCGATTCCGCCCGTGCCGCGCGCGCGGCACACGACGTCATCCAGCCCGAGGAAACCCGCCATGCTGTCGCCTGATCCTTCCCGTTGCGCCGGCTCCGCCGCACCGCTTGCCGCGATCATCATCGGCGCCGGCTTCGCCGGCATCGGCATGGCCGTCGCGCTGCAACGCGCCGGCATCCACGATTTCGTGATCGTCGAACGCTCGCACGACGTCGGCGGCGTATGGCGCGACAACAGCTACCCGGGCGCCGCGTGCGACGTGCCCTCGCACCTGTATTCGTTTTCGTTCGAACCGAATCCGGCCTGGTCCCGCGTGTTCGCGCCGCAGCCGGAAATTCACGCATACCTGCAGCATTGCGCACGCAAGTACGGGCTCGCACGCCACCTGCGCTTCGGCGCCGAAGTCGGGCACGCGCGCTACGACGAAACCGGTGCGCTGTGGCACGTCACGCTCGTCGACGGCACGACGCTCAGCGCCGCCCTGCTCGTCAGCGGCACCGGCCAGTTGAGCCGCCCGGCGATGCCCCACCTGCCCGGCATCGACACGTTCCGCGGCCGCGCGTTCCACTCCGCGCACTGGGATCACGACTATTCGCTCGCCGGCAAGCGCGTGGCCGTGGTCGGCACCGGCGCGTCGGCGATCCAGTTCGTCCCGGCGATCGCCGGCAGCGTGCGGCACCTGACCGTGTTCCAGCGTTCGCCGGCCTACGTGATACCGCGTCCCGACCGCGCGTATCGCCCGTGGGGAAAGGCGATGTTTCGCCGGATGCCGTGGGCGATGAAGCTGCATCGCGCATGGATCTACACCCGCTACGAATCGCGTGCGATCGCGTTCACGCGCCTGCACGGGCTGATGAAGGTGGCGGTCGGCCGGCCGTTCCGCAAGCTGCTCGCGCGCGACGTGCCGGACCCCGCGTTGCGCGCCCGGCTCACGCCCGACTACCCGATCGGCTGCAAGCGCCTCCTGCTGTCGAGCGAATACCTCGCGACGATGAGCCGCGACAACGTCGCGCTCGTCACGCAACGCATCCGGCGCGTGACCGAGGACGGCATCGAAACCGTCGACGGCGTCCAGCATCCGGTCGACGCGATCGTCTACGGCACGGGGTTCGCGGCAACCGAATTCCTGTCGCCGATGCGCATCACGGGCCGCGACGGGCTCGACCTGAACGACGCGTGGCGACGCGGCGCGCAGGCGTATCTCGGGCTCACCGTGCCCGGCTTCCCGAACTTCTTCATGCTGTACGGCCCGAACACCAACCTCGGGCACAACTCGATCGTCTACATGCTCGAAAGCCAGATCGCGCACGTGATGCGCTGCGTGCGGGCGATGCGGCGCGACGGCGCGCGCGAGATCGACGTCGATACGCGCCGCTACCGGCGCTTCAACGCGCACGTGCAGCAGCGGCTCGCCGGTTCGGTCTGGAGCGGCTGCAAGAGCTGGTACGTCGATGCAGCGGGGCACAACAGCACGAACTGGCCGGGTTTCACGCTGACCTACCGGTGGATCACGCGTGTCGGCGGCATGTCCGCATACCGCTTCACGCGCCCGTTGCCCGAGTCGGCCGCGGCAGCGCACGGCACGGTGATCGCGCCGCCGGCCGGTCGGCTGGAGGCGCTCGCCGCCGCTTCGCTGCGCGGCTTCCTGCGCGTTGCGTTCCGGCCGCTGATCGGGCCGCCGTTCGGTGCACGCACGCAGCGCCGCGTCGTCGCGCTGCTGTCGCCGCTGATGCCCGGTGCCGGCGGCACGCTGCGCTATCGCACGTCCGCGCACCACGTGCCGGTCGAAGTCGTCGCGCCGAAACGCGGCGACACGGGTGGCGCGATCCTGTATCTCCACGGCGGAGCATTCTGCCTCGGCGGCCCGCATACGCATCGCGGCGTGACGACGCGGCTCGCGAACGATGCCGGCCTGCCGGTGTGGGTGCCCGATTACCGCCTTGCGCCCGAGCATCCGAGCCCGGCCGCGCTCGACGATGCGCTCGCCGTGTACGACGCGATGCGCGCGCAGGGTCATGCGCCGCACCGGATCGTGATCGCCGGCGACTCGGCCGGCGGTGCGCTGGCCCTCTCACTCGCCATTGCGCTGCGCGAGCGCGGCGATCCGGCCGCCGCCGCGCTGCTGCTGATCTCGCCCGTGACCGACCCGGCGCTCGGCGGTCCGACGCTGGCCTCGCGCCGCCGCGACGATCCGATGATCCGGCGCGGCTGGCTCGAACAGGGGCTGCGCTGGTATCACGGCGCCGGCTCGACCGCCGCGCGCGGCCCGCTCGACACCGACCTGCGCGGTCTGCCGCCGATGCTGATTCAGGCCGGCGACCAGGAGGTGCTGCTGTCGGATGCGCAACGGCTGGCGGATCACGCACGCGCGTGCGGCGTGCCGTGCCGGCTGGAGATTCACGCGGCGCGCTGGCACGTGTTTCATCTGCAGGCGTTCTACCTGCGCTCGGCGCGCGATGCGCTGCGCACGCTGGCGGGATTTGCGTCGGCACGGGTGGCCGCGAGCGCGTGACGATCGGGCGGCAATGCGCGGCGAGCGGCGCGTGCGCGGTCGCCTATCTGCGCGTCGCGATGGAATCGCTCGACGATCCCGACAATCGCGCGGCCGGCCTGCTCGCGCTGCGCACGGTCGCGGAAGCCTATGGCGGGCTCGGCGCGGTCACGGCCGAAGCCGGCATCAGCCGCGAATCGCTGTATCGCACGCTGTCCCCGAACGGCAATCCGACGCGGAAAACCCTGCTCGCGGTGCTCAAAACCGTCGGCCTGCGCCTGTCCGTCGTCCCAGCCCGGCCGGAGCACGCATGAGCGGCGCGCGCCCGCTCACGGCCTGACCATCCACACGAGCAGCATCCCGGCCGGCGCGGCCGTCATCCCCGCCGGCGGACGCTCGATCGTCGGCTCGACCGCCAGCGCCTGCGCGATCGCCGCCGCATCGTCGATCGGCGTCGTGCGCACGATCGTCATCAGCCGCGCCGGCCGGTGCAGCGCCTCGCGATACAGCGCGCCGTACCACAGCGGCCGCATGCCGAGCGCGTCCTCCAGCACGTACGGATAGCGCCACAGCCGCAGCACGAGGCGGCTGTCCGGATGGGCCGGATCGACGCGGACGAACACGCGGCGCGTGCTTTCGCCATGCGTATAGCGCGGCAGCACGGGCAGCGCGTCGGCCGGCGCCTGCGGCAACAGCCAGCGCAACGCGGTGGCCGGCGACCACGGCGTCGCGCGCTGCCAGCCGGCCTGCGCGAGATGCCGGTCGAGCGTGTCCGATGCCGCGCTCCATTGCAACGGCAGATATTCCTCGCGATCGCCGCCGATCTCGGTGCGCCGCATCGGCACGCGCTGCCACCCGCCGTGCAGCCACTGATCGACCGTCATCGCCACCACGTCGCCGACATGCGGACGCGCCGCGCGCTCGAGCTGCCATTGCGCGGGAACCGTCCATACGCCGGCCGTCGCGAGCACCACGACCACCGCGACCAGCGCGCCGCGCGGCTGCACCTGCTCGCGCACGCGCCAGTATGCATAGGCGCCGGCGAGCAGCGCGAACCAGGCCAGCCCGAGACTCCAGCCGCCGAGCAGGCCCGACAGCCAGGTGTCGCCAACGTAGAGCCGCGCGAAACCGCCGAGCACGATCCACAGCACGACCGCCGTCACGACCGGAATGCGCCATCGCGCGGGCCGGTCGCGCGTGAGCACCCAGCCGAGGCCGCTGCTCGCGAGGATCGCGAACGCGGCGTCGGCATCGGGCAGCGGCAGGTGCAGCGCGCCGGGCGGCAGGCTCGCGGGCGTCGCGCCCGGCACGCCCGCGCCGAACGCCGGCACGAGCACGACCGCGACACCGACCGTCGCGAGCCACCACGCGGACGTCAGCCAGCAGCGATGGATCATCAGCCAGACGAGGAACGCGGCCGCGACGATCAGCCCCGTGTCGTGCCCGTGCAGCACGGCAAGCGCACTCATCGCGGCGTCGACGGGCGGCGTGCGCAGGTTCTGCAGGAACGCATACAGCGCGATGTCCGCGTGCATCAGCGGATCGTTCGCGACGACATCCCGCACCATCCCCGCGAACAGCCACACGCAGCCGGCGAACAGCAGC
This sequence comes from Burkholderia sp. YHN3-13, assembly GCF_055810675.1. Lineage (NCBI taxonomy): Bacteria > Pseudomonadati > Pseudomonadota > Betaproteobacteria > Burkholderiales > Burkholderiaceae > Burkholderia > Burkholderia sp. YHN3-13. Next base: position 729,227 of record NZ_JBVVNQ010000001.1, read on the forward strand.
GCGAGCACGGGCACCGCGCCCGGCAGGCCGCGCACGTCCGCGATCGCGTCGTGCAGCCGCGCGCCCACCCGCGGCCAGCGGCGCGCGCAAGCGTGCACGGCTGCGACGAGCGCGCGGTGCAGCAACGGCCAGCCGCGCCGCAGCGCGACGCGCACGCCGACCCAGACGAGCACGACCAGCGCGGCGACGACCAGCAGGATCGCGGCGACCCGCACGCTGATCGCCGCGGCCAGCGCGGCCGACGCGCCGAACACGATGCCCGGCGCGACGTGTACGGGCGCCCACACGAGCGCCGAGACGACGTTGACCGGATAAAACGACCGCCGCGGCAGCGTCGCGCAGCCGACGACGACCGGCACGACCGCACGCACCGGCGCGAGGAAGCGCGCGAGCACGATGCTCTTCATCCCGTGACGCAGGACGAACTCCTCGCCGCGCGCATAGGCGTTCGCGTAGCCGAGGCGCGCCCACACGTTGCGGATCATCCCGCGGTAGTGCCGCCCGAGCTCGTAGCTGATCCCGTCGCCGACCACCGCGCCGGCGGCCGCGATGCCGATCGTCGTCCAGCCGTCGAGCGCGCCCGCGCCGATCAGCGCACCGGCCGCGAACATCACGGCGCCGGCCGGCACGATCGTGCCGATCAGCGCGATCGCCTCGGCGCACGCCGCCACGAACACGATTGCCAGCACGAGCAGCGGATGCGCGCCGATCGCGCCGAGCCACGCGTGGATCGTGTCGCTCATCGCACGCCCCGCGGCGAAACGGCCCGGCGGTCGAACACCGGATCGGCGATGGCAGGGTGAACGGTCATGGCGAGGTGCGCGCACTCGCGCCGGCGTGAACGGTCAATCGAACTCGTGCTGCCGCGCATCGACCTCGAGCGGCGCGTCGTGATAGCCGACCGTCGCGATTTCCTGCAGATAGCGCGCAAGAAATGCGCCGATCGAACCGGCGGCCTCGTACTGATGCACGTGACGGAATTCGTGGGTCAGCAGGCGGCGCGTGTCCTGCCCGCGCAGCACGTACACCGCATGGCCGAGCGTCAGGCCGATCGTCCCCGGCGACAGCAGCCCCGTGTCGCGGGCGATCGCGGCCAGCGACGGCGTCTCGGGGAACGGCATGCGATCGACGGTCACCACGCGGATCCGTTCCGGCCGGGCAACGCCCACCGCGCGTGCGTCGTCCGCCTGCGCCGGCGTCAGCGGCGCCCCCTGCGCGATCCCGCGCGCCGCTTCCGCTTCGGCCCATGCGACCGCGGCGGGCAATGCGGACGGCAGGATATCGGCAAGATCGATCATCGCGGGGCTCCCCTGTAGGTGGATTGGCATCGGGCACCAGTTTAGTCCCGAATCGCGGCGGCTCGACGCGCGGTCCGGGCAGCGCGTCGCCGGTCCGGCCCGGGTACGGCAGTCACCCGGGAATACCCTGACCGCCGCGCACGACACGTCGTGCCCTTTCCGGTCGATTATTTCGCTTCAGTACACATTCGTCGATCAGCCATCTCGAAAATTTCCCGAATGAGTACCGTTTTCGAATTCGGCGGAATATATTGGTCAGAAGAACGGCCGCGTCGATAACCAGACATGCAGTTCGCGGCGTCATCCCGAAGAGGGCCGCTAGATGATCAGGGTAATTCTGGCTGACGATCACGCAGTCATGCGGGACGGACTGCGTTACATCCTGGAAATGGCCGGCGGTTTCGAGATCGTCGGCGAGGCAAGCGACGGCTCGGCCACGCTCGCGCTGGCCGAACACGCGGCCGCCGACGTGCTGCTGCTCGACCTGTCGATGCCCGCGCCGACCGGCATCGAGCTGATCCGGATGGTCAAGAGCCACGCGCCGTCGCTGCGCACGCTCGTGCTGACGATGCATGCCGAGGCGCAGTACGCCGCGCGCGCGTTCAAGGCCGGCGCCACCGGCTACCTGACGAAGGACAGCGCAACCGCCGAACTCGTCGAGGCCGTCGGCAAGGTCGCGGCCGGCGGCGTCTACGTGAGCCCGTCCGCGGCCGAAAGCCTCGCGCGCACGCTGCGCGCGCCGGCCCGGACGTTGCCGCACGAGCGGCTGTCCGCCCGCGAGATCGACGTGATGCGCCGCATCGTCGCCGGCCAGACCGTCACGCAGATCGCGTCCGAACTCGGGCTGAGCACGAAGACGGTCAGCACGTACAAGACGCGGATCCTCGAGAAAATGGAGTTGCCGCACGACGCGGCGCTGGTCCGCTACGCGGTACGCCACGATCTCGATCCTGGCGCCGGCGCCGACGACGCATGACGGCCGCGTCCCGGCTCCCGCCCGCGCCGCCGGAAGACGACGATCCGGACACGTCGCGCCTGTTCATGTCGTCGCTGCCGCCGGGCCGGCGCGAACGGCGCTTCGCGCTCGCGACCGTGCTCGTGTCGGCCGTGATCTTCGCCGCGCTCGCGCCGTTCGCGGGCATGCCGCTCGCGCCGGGCTCGGCGTTCATTCCCGTGTACCAGTCGGCGATCGTCGTCAACGACATGGTGACGGCCGGCCTGCTGCTCGGCCAGTACGCGATCCTGCGCCAGAAACCGCTGCTCGTGCTCGCGGGCGGCTACCTGTTCACGGGCTTCATGGCCGGCACGCACATGCTGAGCTTCCCCGGGCTGTTCGCACCGCACGGCCTGCTCGGCGGCGGCGACCAGACCACCGCGTGGCTGTACCTGTTCTGGCACGGCGGGTTTCCGCTGGCCGTTTCCGCGTATGCGCTGCTGCGCGCGACGCCGCGCGCCCGCCCGATCGCGAGCCCGCAGCGCCGGGCGGCGATTCCGGTGGGGTTCTGCCTCGCGTCGGCGGCCGCCGCGACGGTCGCGCTCGCGCTGCTCGCGACCGCCGGCCACGACCTGCTGCCGCGCATCATGAACGGCAACCGGATGGCCGCGACGATGACGAACGCGATCACGATCGTCTGGGGGCTGAACCTGGTCGCGCTGATGCTGATGTGGCGGCAGCGGCGCCGCCACTCCGTGCTCGACCTGTGGGTGATGACGGTACTCGTCGCGTGGCTGTTCGATATCGCGCTGTCGTCGATGCTCAATCACGGGCGCTACGATCTCGGCTTCTACGCGGGGCGCGCGTACGGCCTCGTCGCGTCCGGCGTCGTGCTGTTCGCGATGCTGTTCGAGAACGGCCGGCTGCATGCGCAGACCGTGCGCGCGCTGGCCGGCGCGCGCTACCAGCATCTGCTCGTCGTGCAGAAGAGCGCGCAGTTGAACGACGCGAACGAACGGCTCGAACAGCGCGTCGCCGCGCGCACCGCGCAACTGAGCGCGTCGAACCGCGACCTGCGGCGCGAAGTCGAGGAGCGCGTGCGCGCGGAGCGGGCGCTGCAGACGTCACGCGAGGAACTGCGCGAGATCGCCGCGATCAGCGCCAGCGCACGCGAAGCCGAGCAGCGCCGCATCGCACGCGAGCTGCACGACGAACTCGCGCAGACGCTCGCGACGCTGAAGAACGATCTCGAATGGCTGATCGACCGCGTGCCGCAGGACGACGCGTTGCTCGCGCGCAAGATCGCGGCGATGCATGCGCTCGCGCGCGGCGCGGTGGCCGCGACGCGGCGCATCGCGTCGGACCTGCGCCCGCTGATGCTGGATGACCTCGGTTTCGCCGCGGCGATGCAATGGCTCGTGGAAGATTTCCGGCACCGTCACGGGATTGCGTGCTCGCTGCGCGTCGAGCCGCCCGAGCTGCAACTCGACGAGCCGTACGCGACGGCCGTGTTCCGCATCGCGCAGGAAGCGCTCGCGAACGTCGCGCGGCATGCGGCCGCGTCGCATGCGGACGTCGAACTCGCGCACGGCGGCGATGCGCTCGCGCTGACGATTCGCGACGACGGCGCGGGATTCGATCCCGGCGTGCCGCGCAAGTCGGGTTCGTTCGGGCTGGTGGGATTGCGCGAGCGCGCGTATCTGGTCGGCGGCACGCTGCGGATCGCGACGACGCTCGGCGAAGGCACGACGGTCGACGTCGAGATTCCGCTGACGCACGCGCCCGTCGCGGTCGCGCATGGCGGGCATGGGGGTTCTCGGCCCGATCGCTGACCGAGGCGGCGATGCCGGCCGCCGCATCGATCACGCGTCAGTGGTGATCCTCTTCCCGTTGATGTCGCACCGCGAGAATCGTAACTTGTTCTGCCGCTTCAATCTCGAACAGCAGGACAAAACCCGACGCGCCGAAGGACACGATCAGCTCGCGCAAAAACGGATTTCCATTCTCGATCTTGCGGCATGTGAACGGAAACAGGCGCAGCACGGCAACACCTTGCCCGATCGCGTCCGCGGCGCGCGCCGCCGCATCCACATCACGTTCGAGCAGGGTTCGAAACGTATCTGGAGCCGCAATCCGCCCGTCGGTCACACCCGCGCCGCCACCATCCCCCGCTCCGATCGCGTCCATGCGACCAGCGCGCCGATGCCGAGCAGCGCGAGGCACACGATCGGCACGATCATCGGCCCGAACGCGGTGCCCGTCACCTTGCCCGCGAACGGCATCAGGTTCTGGCTGAAGAAACCGCCGAGGTTGCCGATCGAGTTGATCGCCGCGACGCTCGCCGCCGCCCGCGCGCCGGTGAAATAACGCGGCGGCATCGACCAGAAGCACGGATACAGCAGCGGGATGCACGCGCCGCCCAGCACGAGCGCCACGAAGCGCAGCGGCGTCGACGGCAGCACGAGGCTCAGCAGGAAGCCGAGCGCGCCGAGCGCCGCGACGATCGCGATCGTGCGCAGGATGCTCTTCGCGCGACGCAGCTTCGCCGGCAGCCACAGCAGCAGCAGCACCGCGAGCGCCCACGGCAGCATGCTCAGGAAGCCGTTCGTGCTGCTCGACACGCCGAACGATTTCACGAGCGTCGGCAGCCAGTACGTGACGCCGTACAGCGACGTCGACATCAGCATGTAAGTCGCCGCGAACAGCATCACGCGCGGATCGAGCAGCGCCTTCCACGGCTGGCCGTGCTCGGCCTGCGCCGGCTTCTCGCGCTCCAGCGCGGCCGCGACGATCTGCTTCTCGCGCTCGTCGAGGAACGGCGCTTCGCGGAACGACGCCGGCAGCACGCGGAACACGACGATCGCGACGACCACGGCCGGAATGCCCGTCGCCACGAACACCCATTGCCAGCCCGCGAGGCCCCACACGCCGTTCAGGCTCAGCAGCACGCCGCCGACCAGCGAGCCGAGCATGTTCGCGAGCGCGCTGCCGAGCGTGAAGATGCCGAGCACCTTCGCGCGGTAGCTCTGCGGGAACCACAGCGTCAGGTAATAGATCACGCCCGGGTAGAAGCCGGCCTCGGCGATGCCGAGCAGGAAGCGCAGCGAGCAGAACGCGGGCATCGACGTCGTGAAGCCCATCAGCACCGTGATGAGGCCCCACGTCAGCATGATCCGCGCGAGCCACACGCGCGCGCCGTAGCGATGCAGCGCGAGCGTGCTCGGCACCTCGAACAGCAGGTAGCCGATGAAGAACAGCGACGACGCGAGCCCGAACGCGGCCTCCGTCATCCCGAGGCTGTGCACCATCTGCAGTTTCGCGAATCCGACGTTCTGCCGGTCGATGAACGCGATCAGGAACATCACGACGAGGATGGGCAGCAGGCGCCGCGCCACCTTCGACATGATGCGCTGTTCTTCGGCGGACGCGGGGTCCAGGGTGTCGGTAGCGGTCACTTCATGCTCCTTGCGTGAATCGGTTGCGTATCGGTTGAACCGATGCCCGCGCGCAGCCGTCGCGCGGGCATCGGATGTCTCGTTGAACGGGGGGCGATCAGCCCGACCGGTAATCGTCGAGCATCGGCGCGAACATCTCGTGCCACGCGCGCGGCTTCGCCTTGATCGTGCCGGCCAGGTACAGGAATTCGACGTAGTCCATCAGCTGGTTCGGCAGCACCGAGAAGCGCGTGTCGGGCGCGGCCAGCATGCGCATCACGTCGTCGTGCGACACGCCGACACCCGACGACGCCGCATACAGCGCGGCCGCCGCGCGTGGGTCCTGCGCGATCAGGCGGTTCGCTTCGTCGAGCGCGCCGAGAAACGCGACGGCGAGCGCGGGTTCCGCATCGACGAGCCGCTTCGGCGCGAACACGACGTCGAGCGTCAGCGGGCCGAGCACGTCGACCGAACTCACGACGCGATGAATACCCGGCTGCCGCAACTCGAGCGTCGAGAATGGCGGCGACGTGAAGTGCGCGGTGACGCCGTTCTCGCGGCGGATCAGCGCCTGCATCGCCTGCGGATGCGGCAGGTTCACGGTGATCGAATCGAGCTGCGCGAAATGCCGCGGGCCGAGTTGCCGGCTCGCGACCATCTGCAGCACGACGGCCGACAGCGACGTGCGAATGCCCGGCACCGCGATCCGGTCGGACGGCGTGAAGTCGCGCAGCGACGCCAGGCCCGGGCGGTTCGCGTTCAGCGACAGCGACGTGGTCGACAGCCCGCTGATGCCGATCACCTCGACGTTCGGAATGCCGCGCGCCCGCGCCCACAGTTCGATGAAACCCGGCGCGCCGGCGCCCGCGAAATCGAGCGTGCCGGCCATCATCGCGTCGTTGACGGAATTGCCGCCGTCGAGCAGCACCCAGTCGACCGCGACGTCGCGCACGCCGTGGCGTGCCGCGTGCCGCTCGAACAGCCGCTGCTTCTCCATCACGAGCAGCGGCAGGTACAGCACGCCATAGCCCTTGGAGATCCGCACCGTGCGCGGTTTCGCCCGCACGAGCGACGGTGCGGCGAGCACGCCGAGCCCGGCGGCGATCAATGCGCGGCGGCGTGGCGACATCGTCATGCGCACGCCGCCCCGCGACGGGCGGCACACGGCCGCGCGAAGGCCGCCGTCGCGCCGCGTCGCGCGTTCGTCGCGCCCGTGACATGCTGCATGTTGCCGTCTCCTTGAATATTTCTGGTATTAATGCCGTCCTTGCCTGCTGCTTCCGGCTCGACACAGGTTATCGACCGAGTCTGAGAAAATGCTGACATCCCGGCCCCGGGAAAACCCTATCCACTTACCTGCAAAACGGCACCATGCGCATTCTCGTCGTGGAGGACGATGCCGAAATCGGCGCGGCGATCCGCAACCGCCTGGCGCGGCTCGGCCACGCGGTCGATCTCGAAACCGACGGCGCGACCGCGCACGGGCTGTTGCGCGTCGAGCGTTTCGACCTCGTCGTGCTCGACGCGAACCTGCCCGGCATGGACGGCTTCACGGTATTGCGCCACCTGCGCGCGTCGGGCAGCACGACGCCCGTGCTGCTCGTCACCGCGCGCTCGGCGATCGACGACCGCGTGAGCGGCCTCGGCCTCGGCGCCGACGACTACCTCGTGAAGCCGTTCGACTACCGCGAGCTCGACGCACGCGTGCAGGCGCTCCTGCGCCGCAACAGCGGCCACGCGAACGACGTGCTGACGCTCGGCGGCCTCGTGATCGACCGCAGCAGCCGCCTCGCCGAACTCGACGGCCAGCCGCTGTCGCTGTCGCGGCAGGAGTTCGCGCTGCTCGAAATCCTCGCGAGCCGCCCGCAGCGTATCTTCTCGAAGGACGAACTGCTGAACCAGCTGTTCAGCTTCGGCAACGAGCCGACCACGAACGCGGTCGAGCAGTACGTGACGCGTGTGCGCAAGAAGCTGCAGGGCAGCTCGGTCGAGATCCGCACCGCGCGCGGGATGGGGTATCAGATTGCGGCGCACTGACTGGTTCCCGAAGACGCTGTTCGGGCGCACGCTGCTGTTCATCGCGCTCGTCGTCGCGACCGGCGCGCTCGCGCTCGCGGCGATCGCGCGCTATTACGCGGGCGTCGCGGCCGAGCGGGCATACGACCAGTTGCTGGCGGGCGCATCGATCCAGGTCGCGGAAAACCTCTACGTGCAGGGCGGCGTGCTCGCGCTGAATCCGCCGGTGGGCGCGCTGTCGACGCTGTCGCGCTACGACCTCGTCTACTACAAGGTCGTCGATTCGCGCGGCGTCGTCGTGGCCGGCTATAACGATCTCGCGAGCCCCGCGACGCTCGCGGCCGCGAAACAGGGCCCCGCGTTCGCGAATGCCGTCTACCAGGGGCACCGCATCCGCACCGCGACGATCGCGCGCTACATGCCCGAGGAAAACACGCCGGGCTGGGCGCTCGTGACCGTTGCGCAGACAACCAACGCGCGCCAGCAGCTGACGAACGACATGAGCATCAAGGTATGGACGCTGATCCTGCTGATGAGCGTGCTCGCGATCGGCGCGAGCGGCCTCGCGATCCGGCGCGGCCTGCGCCCGCTCGCGCAGATCGGCACGATCATCGCCGCGCGCGACCCGGCCGACCTGCGGCCGGTGGCCGTCGACACGCCGAGCGAGATCGACGCGATCATCGGCTCGATCAACGGGTTGATGCACCGTCTCGCCGAACGGATCAACGCGATGCAGCGCTTCATCGCCGACGCCGCGCATCAAATGCGCACGCCGCTGGCGCGGCTCGACGCGCAGATCGAGCTGCTCGACGGCGAATCCGATCCCGCGCGCCGCGCGGCGCGGCTCGATGCGCTGCGCGCGACCTCCTCGGACGTCGGCCGGCTCACCGGCCAGTTGCTCAATCATGCGATGGTGATTCATCGCACCGAAGCCGTGCCGCTGCAGCCCGTCGACCTCGTCGCGCTCGCGAAGGAAGTGCTCGGCCGCACGATTCCGCTCGCGGGCGAACGCGATGTCGCCGTTGCGTTCGCGAGCGACGCGCCGCTGGCGCGGATCGACGGCGACGCCATCAGCCTGCAGGAAGCGCTGTCGAACGTGCTGCACAATGCGCTGCTGCACGGTCACGCGGACGACATCGTCGTATCGGTCGCGACGATGGGCAACGTTGACGGCGCGGTCACGCTGACCGTGACCGACAACGGCCGCGGGATACCGCGCGAGCACTGGGACGCGGCGCTGCAACCGTTCGTGCGGATCGCGCCGGACGGCAGCGAGCGGCGCACGGGGTCAGGGCTCGGGCTCGCGATCGTGCAGGAAGTGATGAAGGCGCACGGCGGGCGCGTGGGGTTCGCGTTTCCCGATGCGGGCGGGTTCGCGGTGGTGCTGACGTTTCCGCGCTCGGCAGGAACCGGCGCGGAACACGCATGAACAGTCGAATCAGTGCAGTGCAGTGCCGGGCGCGCGGCGCACGCTCAATCGTCGTTGTCGTTATCGTCGTCGAACCGGTTGCGCCCCGCATGCCGCGCTACCCGTCGATCCAGCTCGTCGTACTGGCGATCGCAGAACAACCGGCACAGCGTATCGACATCCGCACGCGTATCGACGTCGATCGTATCGACATGCTGCTCCAGCGTCCCCTTCCCGATCCCGAAGAGCCCTTTCTTCATCCGCATGGAGACGACATTCAGCTGGAAGCCGCCTGAACGCGCGTCGCTCAACGCGGTCACCCACAACGCCCTCTGATCGCCGGCATGCTGCAGCACGAGCGCCGGCAACGGGCCTTCCTGCGTCTCGTCCCACTCGGCATGCTGCGCCGCCCACGGGAACGCGTCGAAGGCATGCGTGAACGACGCGTAATCCGTCGCGCCCTGCGGATCCAGTTGCTTGTAATCGTAGCCGACCTTCTGAATCGAATAAGTCAACATGGCGCGGTAGCCCCCGTGGCGTTCGAGATCAGGAAAGCATCAATCTACCTGAGTTTCGGTGTCCGTCATGATTTTCGCCGCGGCTCACGTATGCGCCTTAGCCGCGCGATCGCGCGGATCCTCCAGGTAGCCGCGCGCCAGCCTGACGAGTTCGCGCTTCAGTTTCGGATCGTCCAGCAGCCCGCGCCGGGCCGCATTGTGCACGATGCCTTCGAGCGCGGAAGACAGCACCTGCGCCGTCATGGCATCGGCCTTGACGGGCGCACGCCCGCGACAGGCGGCAACGATCAGCGCATAGCGGCGCAAGTACGCCGTCTGGAACGCCTCGTACGCGTCCTTCGCGCCCCCCGGATCGGGCAGATCGAGCAGCGCCCGGTGCAGCGACGGGTGATCGCGGTGCACGGCGATCAGGTCGCCGATCAAGCCTTCGACGAGACGCCCGGCGCTTGCCCGACGGTCATGCGCGCGTTGCAGCACGGCCAGCACGTCGTCGAAATGCCGGCGCCGAATCGCATCGACCAAGGCGAGCTTGTTCGGGAAGTACTGGTACACGGAACCGATACTGACGCCGGCAACCTCCGCGACTTCGTTGGTCGTGAATCCGGCCCACCCGTGCGTATCGAGAACGCGAGCCCCGGCCGTGACGATCACGTCCACGGTCGCACGCGAACGCGCCTGGCGCGGGGCTTTCCGCATCGCGGCGGCGGTATTGGAAACGCGAGTGGACATGCGGACTCCGACCGAAAATAATGGTGCCGAAGCTCACATATTAGGTGAAACCCCCGAGGAAACGACCATGAGCGCGAACGCACTCCTGTCCCGCATGCTGCGCTACCAGGCATGGGCGAATGACGACATGCTGGCGGCCATCGCCGGGCTCGATGCGGTGCAACACGCCGAAGCGCGCCATCTCGCGCTGCGGCTGATGAACCATTGCCTCGTCGTCAACCGGATCTTCGCCGCGCATCTGGCCGGCGAGCGCCATGGCTTCGTGTCCGACAACACACCCGACACGCCGGAGCCCGACGCACTGCGTGCGGCCTTCGCGTCGCTCGATCGCTGGTATCTCGACTATGCCGACGCCGCCACGCCCGGAATGCTGTCCGAATCGATTCCGTTCACGTTCACCGACGGCAACAGCGGATACATGACTCGCGAAGAGATGCTGACCCATGTCGTCACGCACGGCGGCTATCATCGCGGCGAAGCCGGACGCCTGATGAGCCAGGCGGCGGCACGCTGGGGCGAGCCATCGAACTGCCGTGGGACACCTACGCCGTTCACCTGCACCGGACGGAACCCGCGCGCAGGCTTCAGGGAAAAACCGAAGCGGCGAATCCGGCACCCGCAGTGCGATAGGCTGACGCCAGGCCCGCTACGCCGCCACCGCGTCGCCGCCCAGATACGCATCGCGCACGCGCTCGTCGTCGAGCAACGCTTTCGCCGGCCCTTCGAGCACGACGCGCCCCGTCTGCAGCACGTACCCGTAATGCGCGATCTCCAGCGCGAGGCTCGCGTTCTGCTCGACCATGAACACCGTCACGCCCTGCCGGTTGATCGCGTCGATCAGTTCGAGCACCTTGTCGACGTAGAGCGGCGACAGCCCCATCGTCGGCTCGTCCATGCAGATCAGCTTCGGCCGCGCCATCAGCGCACGCGCCATCGCGAGCATCTGCTGCTCGCCGCCCGACAGCGTGCCGGCGCGCTGCGTCAAGCGTTCGCGCACGCGCGGAAACAGGTCGAGCACGCGTTCGTAGTCGTCGGCCACGGCCGCGCGATCGCCGCGTGTGTACGCGCCCATCAGCAGGTTCTCGCGCACGCTCATGTCGCCGAACAGCCGCCGTGCCTCGGGCACGGCCGCGATCCCGCGCCGCACGCGCTGCGGCGTCGCGAGCGCCGTCACGTCGCCGCCGTCGAAACGCACGACGCCGCGCCGCGGCCGCATCAGACCGAGGATCAGTTTCATCGTCGTCGACTTGCCGCTCGCGTTGCCGCCGAGCAGGCTGACGATCTGCCCGCGGCCGACTTCGAAGTTCACGTCGAAATGCACCTGCACCGGCCCGTAGAACGTGTCGAGGTGTTCGAGTTTCAGCAGCGCGTCGGTCATCGTCGTATCGGGTCCGGAAGAAGGCAGGATCATGCGGCCGCCCGGGCGGTGCGATCGGCCGGTGCGCCGCCCGCATGGCGGCGGCCGAGATAGGCTTCGATCACGCGCGGATCGTGCCGCACGTCGCGCGGCGCGCCCTCGGCGATCTTCACGCCGTTGTCGAGCACCATCACGCGGTCGGACACGCGCATCACGAGTTCGAGCTTGTGCTCGATCAGCAGGATCGTCAGCCCACGCGCCTTCAGCGACTGGATCAGCTGCAGCATCTCGGCCGTCTCCGTCTCGTTCATGCCGGCCGTCGGTTCGTCGAGCAGCAGCAGGCGCGGATGCAGCGCGAGCGCGCGGCCGATCTCGACGCGCCGCCGGTTCGCGTACGACAGGCTGTGCGCCGGATGATCGATGCGCGGCGTGAGCCGTTCGCCGAACCCGGCGACGATCGCGCGCGCCTCGTCGCGCAGCGCGGCTTCCTCGCGCCGCACCGACGCCGGCCGCACGAGCGCGCGCAGCACCTCGGCGGCCGCACCGAGCGCGGGCCAGCCCGGCCGGGCCGCGCGCAGCCGCGCGTGCGCGCCGATCAGCACGTTGTCGAGCACGCTCAGGTTGCCGAACACGCGGCCGTGCTGGAACGTGCGCGCGATGCCAAGCGCCGCGAGCCGTTCGGGCGCCGTGCCCGTGATGTCGCGGCCGTCGAACGTCACGCGGCCCGCGTCGGGCCGGTCGGCCCCCGCGATCAGGTTGAACAGCGTCGACTTGCCCGCGCCGTTCGGCCCGATCACGCTCAGCAGTTCGCCGTCGGCCAGCGTCAGGCTCGCGCCGTCGAGCGCGGTCACGCCGTCGAAGCGGCGCGTCAATCCCTGCACGTCGAGCAAGGGTCGAGTGGTCGTCATCGCATTCCTCTCCTCACACCGTACCGAGCAGGCCCTGCGGCCGGAACCGGACGAGCAGCAGCAGCACGAGGCCGTAGATCAGCATCCGGTAGTCGGCCGCCCAGCGGAACAGCTCGGGCAGCCCGATCAGCGCGATCGCGCCCGCGATGCCGCCGAGCACGTTGCCGAGCCCGCCGAGGATCACCATCGTCAGCGCGAGGATCGACACCTGCGAATCGAAGGTCTGGTGATTGATGTAGCTGTACAGGTGCGCGGCAATGCCGCCGCTCACGCCGGCCGCGACGCCGCCGACCGCGAACGCGATCGCCTTGTAGCGGTTCGGCGCGATGCCGTGCGCGCGCGCGGCGACGTCGTCCTCGCGCACCGCGCGCAGCGTGCGGCCCAGATGCGAGCGCAGCAGCCGCACCTGCACGAGCGCGAACGCGACGAGCACCGCGAACGTGAACCAGTACGCGGCGCGCGCGGTGCTCGCCCACGGCAGCGGCGCGATGCCGGTGATGCCGAGCGGGCCGCGCGTCAGGCCGTCCCAGTTCAGGATCACGAGGCTCACCACTTCGCCGATGCCGAGCGTCGCGATCGACACGTAGTGCCCGCGCAGCCGGAATGCCGGATAGACGAGCAGCGTGCCGAGCACGGCCGTGATGACGCCCGCGCACGGAATCGTCACGGCCGGCGACCAGCCGAGATCCGACGACAACAACGCCGACGCATACGCGCCGATCACGAGCAGCGCCGCGTGGCCGAGCGAGATCTGCCCGACCGTGCCCGCGACGAGCGTGAGGCTCAGCGCGAGCAATCCGTACAGCCATGCATTGGTCAGCGTCTGCAGCACGTACGGCGACGCGCCGAGCCACGGCAGCACGGCCGCCAGCACGATCAGCGCGACGAGCACCGGGCGCGGCACGCGCACGGCCTTCGCGGCCGCGAGGAAGGTGCCCGTCATCGGCTCGGGCGGCAGCGCGCGGTTGGCGCTGAACAGGCCGTTCGGCCGCCACACGAGGAACACGATCAGCAGCCCGAACGCGAACAGGTCGCGATAGCTCGTGCCGAACAGCGCGACGCCGTAGCTTTCGACGAGACCGAGCAGCAGGCTGCCGGCAATCGCGCCCGGCACGTTGCCGAGCCCGCCGATCAGCAGCGCGACGACACCCTTCAGCGTCGCCTGGAAGCCCATCGCCGGATCGATGCTGTTGTAGTACATGCCGACCAGGAGCCCGCTCACGCCGCCGAGCGCGCACGCGATCGCGAACACGGTCTGGTTCACGCGGTCGACGTCGACGCCCATCTGCAGCGCCGCGTCGCGGTCCTGCGCGGTCGCGCGCACGGCCCAGCCGAGCCGCGTGAAACGCAGGAAGCCGTACAGCAGCGCGGCCGCCGCGATGCCGATACCCGCGATCAGCAGGTCGAGCGAGCCGAGCGTCGCGCCGGCGATCCGCACATGCCAGTCGGGCAGCGGCGTCGGCACCGCACGCGGATCCGCGCCGAACGCAAGCTGCGCGAGCTGATCGAGGATGAAGCTGATGCCGATCGTCGCGAGCAGCGGCGCGATGCGCGCCGCGTGGCGCAGCGGCCGCAACCCGATCCGCTCGATCGCGATACCGAGCGCGCCGCAGCCGACGACGACCGCCGCCAGCGCGACCGGCAGCGGCAGGCCGAAGCGCGTCAGGCACAGCCAGCCGATGAACGCGCCGACCATGTAGACCGAGCCGTGCGCGAAGTTGATCAGGTGCGACACGCCGAAGATCAGCGCGAGCCCGACCGCGAGCAGCGCGTAGATGTTGCCGACGATGAGGCCGTTGAGCGTGTAGTCGAGCCAGGAAGCCATCACGATGCGTCCGTCACTTGCATGCGGTTCATGCGGAATCAGCGCGCGGCGAGCTGCGGTTTCGCGCCGTCCCACAGCGCCCACTGCCCCTGCTTCACGACCAGGTACACGGTGCGCGCGCCGGCCACGCGGCGCGTCTGCGGATCGAAGCGCACCTTGCCGAAGATCACGCTCGGCACGTCGCTGACCTTCGCGAAGCCGTCGTGCGCGGCCTGGCGCGTCGTGCCGTAGCGGCGCAGCACCTCGGCCGACAAGATCAACGCGTCGTAGGCACGCGCGACGAACGAATCGGGATCGGCGTGGAATTTGGCGCGATAGCGCTGTACGAACGCCTGCACCTCGGGGCGCGGCTCGGCCGGGAAGAAGTTCGATTCCGTATAGACGCCTTCGACGGCCGTGCCGCCCAGTTCGAGGAACTTCGGCGAATACACGGAGCCGACCGCCGCGATCGGCAGCGCGACGCCCGACGTGCGCGCCTGCCGCACGATCTGCGCGCCGTCCGCGTAGTAGGAAATCAGCACGATCGAATCGGGGTTCGACGCGCCGATCCGCACGAGCGTCGAGCGGAAGTCCTTTTCCGCCGGCTGGTAGCCTTCGGCCGCGACGACCTGCGCGCCGAGCCCGGCGACCGCCTTCGCGAAGATGTCCTTGCTGGTGCGGCCCCAGTCGGTGTTCAGGTACAGCACCGCGATCCGCTTGAAGCCGAGTTCCTTCACCGCATAACGCGCGAGCAGCGGCTGCTCCTCGGCCTGGCTCAGCGCGGTGCTCCACAGGTAGTCGCCGCCCTTCGTGAAATCCGGATGCGAGTTCGTAAAGCCGAACTGCACCAGTTGCCCGCGCTGATAGATCGGCGAAGCGGCCATCGACGTCGCGCTCGAGAAGTCGCCCAGCTCGATCGCGATGCGCGGATCGGCGACGAACTTCTGCGCGATCGCGACGGCCTGGCGCGGATCGCTGCGGCTGTCCTGGAAGTCGATCGCGAGCGGCCGGCCGTGAATGCCGCCGCTGCCGTTGATCTCGTCGAGCGCGAGATCGAAGCCGCGCTTCCACTGTTCGCCGTATTGCGCGTCCTGGCCCGTGAGCGGCCCGCTCACGCCGATCACCACCGGCTCGCCCGACACGCCGGCCGCGAGCGCACCGCCCGTCGACAAGCCCCATGCGGCAGCGAGCGCCGCCACCGTGCCCAGCACGCGCCGCCATGCGCCGCGTGCGTCGTTCCCCGAAACCTTCATGCGTCCCCCAGCTTCAGTCAGTCGAAAAGAGTGAGGGCATGTAACCATCCGGGTCGGGACGATCCAACGAAGTTTTGCGCATATCGATATCGCGCGCGGCGCGAAGCGGATCACGCTCGCGAGCGGTCGTCCGTTCGCCCCGCTTCGCACGATGCATCGGCACGCACCGCATCGCGTTGATTCGATGGGCGTTTTCTTCATGGCGACGATCGCAATCGAGGTGTTTGCGTGCGCCCCCCGCCGTCGACACGATCGCACGCTTCGCAGTTTTCGCGCTGTCGATAGCAAAAATCATTATATGAATCACGCATGCTCGCACTCCTACAATGCGCAAATCGCATTATCGGAACGCGTCATGGAGTTGCATCAACTCGAAGCCTTTTCCGCGGTCATGTCGGCCGGCAGCGTGACCGGCGCGGGCGAACTGCTCGGCCGCTCGCAGCCGGCCGTCACGCGGCAGATCCAGGAGCTCGAAGCCGATCTCGGCTACGCGCTGTTCGACCGGCACGGCCCGCGCGTCACGCCGACGCGGCGCGCCTTCCTGCTGTACGAGGAAGTCGAGCGCTCGCTGGTCGGCCTGCGCGCGATCGAGGCGCGTGCTCGCGCGCTCGGCGACGCAACGGCCGAACCGGTACGCATCGCGGCGACGCCGTCGCTCGCGGCCACGCTCGTGCCGGCCGCGCTGGCCGCGCTGCCCGACGACGTGCATGCGCCGCATTACCAGTTGCGCAGCGAGTCAGCCGAGCATGTCGTGCACGAAGTGCTGGCCGGCACGGCCGACGTCGGCGTCGTCACGCTGCCGATGGCGCATGCCGGGCTCGACGTGCACTGGATCGCGCAGACGCCTTGCGTCGCCGTGCTGCCCGCCGGCGATCCGCTCGCGGCGAAGCCACGCATCGCGCTGCGCGACCTCGCGCGCCGCCGCATCGTGACGGTCGCGAACCGGCATCGGCTGCGCCAGCGAATCGACGCGGCATTCGCCGCCGCACGCGTCGACGCGCGTGTGTTCGTCGAAACCAATGCGTCGCTGAATGCGGTGATGGCCGCGCGCGCGGGCATCGGAATCGGCATCGTCGATCCGGCCACCGGTGTCGCGCTGCCGGTGGACGGCGTCGTCGCGCGTCCGCTCGACGTCGACATTCCGTTCGCCTTCGGCGTCGCGACGCCGGCCGGCAAGCCGCGCACGGCAGCCGTCGATGCACTGCTCGACGCGCTGCACCGCACGACGCGCACGCTGCTCGGCGACGTGATCTTTCACGACGCCACCGCGCATGACGCGCTGCTGCGCGGCGACCGGCTGCGCAGCGAGCGGGCATCGCGTGCGCCCCGCACCGCACGTGCGCGCCGCACGCGCCCGGAGGCCGCATGACGTCCCCGCTCGACGCCCTCGAGGCCCGGCTCGCGCAGGACCTGCGCTGGCTCGACCTGCCCGCGCCGTCGTGGGTGCCGCCACAAGAAGCCGACGGCGCGCGCGTGCTCGACGTCGCGATCGTCGGCGGCGGCATGGCGGGGCTCGCGGCATCCGCCGAACTGCGCCTGCTCGGCATCGACAACCAGCGCGTGATCGACCGCGCGCCGGCCGGCTACGAAGGGCCGTGGATCACGTTCGCGCGGATGGAGACGCTGCGCTCGCCGAAGCAGCTCGCGGGCCCCGCGCTCGGCCTGCCCGCGCTGACGTTCCGCGCCTGGTTCGAAGCGCAGCACGGCCGCGACGCATGGGACGCGCTCTACAAGATTCCGCGCACGCAATGGATGGACTACCTGCGCTGGTACCGGCGCGTGCTCGACCTGCAGGTGCGCAACGACACGACGCTCGTCGCACTGCGCCCGCGCGACGACGGGCTGCTCGCGCTCGACGTGCGCGGCAACGGCGAAGCGCGGACGCTGCTCGCACGGCACGTCGTGCTCGCCACCGGCCGTGACGGGCTCGGCGGTCCGTACGTGCCGCCGGTCGCGCAACGCGCACCGCGCTCGCGCTGGGCTCACTCGTCCGAACCGATCGACTTCGCCGCGCTCGCGGGCAAGCGTGTCGGCGTGGTCGGCGCGGGCGCGTCCGCGTTCGACAACGCGGGCACCGCGCTCGAAGCCGGCGCCGCACGCGTCGACCTGTTCTTCCGCCGCGCGGACATCCCGCGCATCAACAAGCTGACCGGCATCGGCAGCCCGGGGCTCGTGCACGGCTACGCCGATCTCGACGACGCGACGAAGTGGCGCTTCATGCACTACGCGCTGACGTCGCAGACGCCGCCGCCGCGCGACAGCGTGCTGCGCGTCTCGCGCCACGCACGCGCGCATTTCCATGCGGGCAGCCCGATCGAGACACTGGCCGACCGCCCGGACGGCCTCGACGTCACGACGCCGCGCGGGCGCTACCCGGTCGACTTCCTGATCTTCGCGACGGGCTTTCATTCGGACTGGACGACGCGCGACGAATTCGCGTCGTTCGGCGCGCACGTGCGCCGCTGGAAGGATCGTTATCGACCGGAACCGGATCTGTGGCTCGACGAGCTTGCCGAGTCGCCCGATCTCGGCCCCGCGTTCGCGTTTCAGGAGCGCGAGCGCGGGGCGTGCCCGGCCATCACGCGGATTCATTGCTTCAACCACGCGGCGAGCCTGAGCCACGGCAAGCTGTCCGGCGACATTCCGGCCATCAGCGCGGGCGCGAAGCGGCTGGCGCGCGGGATCGCGAGCCGGTTGTTCGACGCCGATCGCGACCGCCACTACGACGCGCTCGTCGCGTATGCGAATGCCGAACTGCTAGGCGACGAATGGCGCGACGCCGATGCGTGACCGCGCGCGATCGATCACACCGACGAACAAGGGAAAACCGAAACGATGACTGATTCCATCACGCCGGCCGCCGTGCCGGATACGATCGACGCGGTGGCCGGCCTGCGCGACGGCGATGCCGTCGCCGCGCTGCGCCGCGCACGCGACAAGGTGCTGCTGCACACGCAGCGGAGCGAAGCCGCGCTGTTCGATCCCGCGCTGCCCGATCTCTCGCTGGTCGAGCGGCTGCATGCCGCACGGTATGTCGCGCGCCAGTCGAACGCACACGCGCTGGCCGACACCTATCGCGCGCGGCTGCTCGACGCAGGCGGCGCGGCCGGTGAGATCGAACACGCGGATGCCGACGCGTTCGACGCGCTGCCTCGACGCCTCGGCGCGATCCTCGCGCATGCGAAGCGCGTGACGCTCGCCCCCGTCGACGCACGCGCCGCCGATCTCGACGCGCTGAAGTCGGCTGGCCTCACGACACCCGCGATCGTCGCGCTGTCGCAACTTGTCGCGTTCGTCGCGTATCAGCTGCGCGTCGCCGTTGCCGCGCAGGCCATTCAGGCACGTACGACCAGGGAGGCGGCATGACGACGCCCCACGGCTTCACGTCCGACACGCTCGGCTGGCGCGCATGGCTCGACACGGTATCGCTCGATGCCGCAACGCCCGATCAGCTTGCGGTGCTCGAAGCGAGCCACCCGCAGGCGAAGACGTCCGACTATTACCTGCTGCTCGTGCATCTGCCCGAGATCCTGCGGCAACGCTCGGGCGTGTTCAACGCGATCATGTACGGCCCCGGCGGGCTGTCGCGCGCCGAGCGCGAGCTGACCAGCACGGCCGTGTCGCGCGTGAACGGCTGCGTCTATTGCGCGTCGGTGCATGCGCAGCGCTTCGCGCAGCTCGCGAAACGCACCGATGCGATCGAGCAGGTCTTCGACGATCCGGCGACGGCCGGCACGACGGCGCGCGAACGCGCGATCATTCGCTACGCGATCGCGTTGACCGAACGGCCCGACGCGATCGACGAAAGCGCCGTCGCCGCGCTCGAAGCCGAAGGGCTGACGCATGAGGAAATTCTCGACCTGTCGCACGCCGTCGCGATCTTCGCGTGGGCGAACCGGTTGATGCTGACGCTGGGCGAGCCGGTGTTTCCGGAACCGGCGGCCGGCGCCTGACTGCATGGAAGGACGTGACGCAGGCCCCGCCCGCGTCACGCCTTGTGCGTCGACAGCAGGATGCTCGTCTCGGTATTCGCGATCCCGTCGATCAGCCGGATCGCGCCGAGCACGCGATCGAAGTGCTCGAGCGAATCGGCATGCAGTTCGGCGACGAGATCCCAGCGCCCGTTCGTGCTGTGGATCGACGCGACGTTCGGATGCCCGCGCAGCACCTTCACCACCTCCGCGCCGCGGTTGCCCTGCACCGCGATCGACATCAGCGCGCGAATCCGGTGGCGCTCCGCCGCCGGCTTGAGCCGCACCGTATAGCCGACGATCACGCCGTTTTTCTCCAGCCGCGTCAGCCGGTTCTGCACGGTCGCGCGCGCGACTCGCAGTTCCCTCGCGAGCGCGACGACCGGCAATCGCGCGTTGTCGCGCAGCAATGCGATGAGCTGCCGGTCGACGTCGTCGAGCGTGATCATGAACGGGGCTTCCTGTTGGGCATGTGAGACAGCCGCCAGCGTGTCGGGGCCGCGCATTCCGGCCCATGCAAACTGGACAAACTGCCGGAACGGGCTGGCAATTTGCCAAGTCTATCGAGAAATCTGCCACTTTTGCCGTCTTTTTGTTGGCTCGACTCGCGGAAATAATGACTCCATCGACCGGCACGCCCCCGCCGCGCCGCCGCTTTTCAGGCAGCACGAGGCCCGCCGAGGCCGCGCCCGGTCGACCAGAACGCCAGGACATCCGTACCGGCACTGAATTTGGAGACAGACCGATGACCCGCTTCCTCGACGTTCCCGCCACTGCCCGCCTGATCGCCACGACCGGCGTGACGACGTTCCTGCGCGAACTCGTCGACACGCTGCGCGCCGACTACCTGCACTGGGCCGATTTCGACAAGTCGCCGCGTGTCGCCTGCCATTCGCGCGACGGCGTGATCGAGCTGATGCCCGTCGCGAACGCGTCGCTGTTCGCGTTCAAATACGTGAACGGCCACCCCGTCAACGCGGCGCGCGGCATGCACACCGTGATGGCGTTCGGCGCGCTCGCCGAAGTCGATACCGGTTACCCGCTGCTGCTGGCCGAACTCACGCTCACCACCGCGCTGCGCACGGCCGCCACGTCGGTGCTCGCCGCGCAAGTGCTCGCGCGGCCCGATGCGCGCACGATGGCGTTGATCGGCAACGGCGCGCAGAGCGAGTTCCAGGCAATCGCGTTCCACACGCTGCTCGGCATCGACGAGATCCGCGTGTTCGACGTCGATCCGCGCGCGACCGACAAGCTCGTGCGGAACCTCGCCGCGTATCCGGATCTGCGCGTCGTGCGCGCCGCGTCGACCGCCGACGCCGTGCGCGGCGCCGACATCGTGACGACCGTCACCGCCGACAAGGCGTATGCGACGATCGTCACGGCCGACATGATCGAGCCCGGCATGCACCTGAACGCCGTGGGCGGCGATTGCCCCGGCAAGACCGAACTCGACGCGGGCGTACTGCACGCCGGCCGCGTCTTCGTCGAGTTCGAGCCGCAGTCGCGCATCGAGGGCGAGATCCAGCAGATGCCGGCCGACTTCCCCGTCACCGAGCTGTGGCGCGTGCTGCAGCGCGAGACGACCGGCCGCGAACGCGCGGACGAAGTCACGGTGTTCGACTCGGTCGGCTTCGCGCTCGAGGATTATTCGGCGCTGCGCTACCTGTACGCGCTCGCGCGGCAGCACAACGCGGGCGTCGAGATCGCGCTGATTCCGCCGGCCGTCGACCCGAAGAACCTGTTCGCGCTGATCGACGATCCGGCCGCGATCGCGCAGGGTCACGCGGCGTTCGCGACCGAAGCCGTCGCCGCGTTCGCGCGCTGATTGTCGTTTGCGGGCGGCCCGTGCGCCGCCCGGTCTCCTGCCTTTCGCACCGTCCCCGCCCATGAATCTTGTATCGATCCAGGCGCCGGCCGCCGTCGTGATGATCCGGCCGCACCGTTTCCTGCCGAACCCGCAGACCGCGGCCGACAACGCGTTCCAGCGCACGGCCGGCACCGGCGCGCGCGACACGGCGTCGGTATCCGCCGCCGCGCGCGACGAAGTCACGGCCGCCGCGCAGGCGCTCGCCGATGCGGGCGTGCGCGTGCACGTGTTCGACGACCATGGCGAGCACGACACGCCCGACTCCGTATTCCCGAACAACTGGTTCTCGACGCATCCCGGCGGCCATGTCGCGCTGTATCCGATGTATAGCGCGAACCGCCGCCGCGAGCGGCGTGCGGACGTGATCGAGATGCTGAAGGCCGAGTATCGCGTGCAGGACGTGATCGACTACTCGGGCCTCGAATACGACGACGTGTTCCTCGAAGGCACCGGCGCGATGGTGCTCGACCACGTCGCGCGGATCGCCTACACCGCGCGCTCGCGCCGCGCCGATCCGGTCGCGCTCGAACGCTTCTGCACGCACTTCAATTTCGAGCCGATCTGCTTCGATACGGCCGACGCCGACGGGCGGCCGATCTATCACACGAACGTGATGATGAGCGTCGCGACCGAGTTCGCGATGGTCGGCCTCGACCTGATCGCCGACAGCCGGCGCCGCGGCGAAATCGCGCAGCGCCTGACCGAAACGGGGCGCGCGGTGATCGCGCTCGATCCGTCGCAGATCGCGAATTTCGCGGGCAATACGCTGGAGTTGTCAGGAAAGGCGGGACGCGTGCTCGCGCTGTCGCGGCGCGCGTTCGATTGCCTCACGCACGCGCAGCGCACGGTCATCGAACGCTCCGCGCGGCTGCTGCCGCTCGACGTGCCGACGATCGAACTGGCCGGCGGGTCGGTGCGCTGCATGCTCGCGGGGATTCATCTCGCGCGGCGGGCCGTTGCGCCGAACGCGATCGCGGTGGAGTCGGCCGCATCGTTGCGTGAAGCGATGGCGCAGGTCTGACCGCCGCACGATTCGTACAAACGAAAACGGCTGCCTATGCATCGGCAGCCGTTTTTTCAAGGTCGTCGAATCCGTGAGCATCGACGGCATGCTCAGGTATCCAGACGATACCGTCACCTCACCGCGCCGCTCACCCCGCCAGCAGCTTCAACCCGGCCGGCAGCGTCTCGCCGAACACCCGCACCGTGTCGGCTTCGTCGAACGCGATCGCTTCGCGCACCATGTCGATCCAGGCCGCCGACGCGTTCGCGGCCGACAGGCGCTTGATGACGGCCTCGCGCGTCTCGTCCGGCAAATCGCGCGAACGATCGGCCGTCATCCGCGCAATCTGCGCCGCCGCGAACGCGGCCGGCTCGACCTGTTTCCAGTCGAGCGCGAACAGCGCATCGAGCCAGCCCGTGGCCACTTCCGCCGGCACGACACCGTGCGCGCTGCCATAGAACGGCCGACGCGCGCCGATACGCCCGAGCGCCCACGCGCATAACGCGCGCTCGGCCGGCTTCTGCAACTGCGCGATCAGGCGTTCGGCCAGCTCGACCTTGCGCTCGACGGGCAGCCGTTCGAGCGAGGCGGACAGTCGCGTCATGTCGGCCGGGCCGACCTTGGCCGGATCGAACGGCAGCTTGCGGCGCTTGTCGTCGGACGGTTCGAGGAACGCGATCGCGTCGCGCACCTGCGTCTGCGCATCGTCGTCGAGGCCGCCGGCCACGCGCCGCCAAAGCGTCCACCACTCGGACCACACCTGAGCGTCGGTCACGTACTGAATCCCGTCGTCGAACAGCGGCCACAGCTGCTCGATGCGCCACGCATCGAGCGGATGCCCGAAGCCCGGGCGCAGGCAGTAACCGGCCAGGTTCAGCCACGCGCGCTCGTGATCGGCCGAGCGGCGGCGGCGGCGGGCGCGCGCGAGCAACGCGTCGAACAGCTCGCGCGCGAGCGCCACGTCCCACGCCTCGCGCGCGCCGAGCACCTGTTCGAGTTGTGCGCGCAACCGGCGCGTGTCCTTCGGCGCAACGCCGGCGGCCTTGCTGCCGAACGAGCGCTCGATCAGCTCGATCGCCTGGTCGGCACGCGGATGCCGCGCGGGCCCCGCATCGTCGCCATGCACCGGCGCATCGCCGCGCAGCTGGAATTCGAGCTTCCAGCGGCGTGTTGCGTCGTCGGTCGCGATGCAATGCATTTCGAGCGTGCCGACCTCGGTCAGCGACGCCGTGAGCTTCACCGGCGTTTCGCGGGCGTCGCTGCCCGCCTTCGCATCGACGACCGTCGCGATCGGCGGCAGCCGCACGAAATCGCCGCCGTCGAGATCGACGAGATCGCCGGGCTGGTACCGGGTTTCGGCCACCGTCGACACGAGGTGGAAACGCACCGGTTGCCCGAGCTGCAGCGCGAACGTGCGCTCGTCGAGCCGGATCTCGCGGCCCTCTTCCGTGCCGCGCGGCAGCAGGCAGACGCCGCGCGCGGCGGCATCGGCCGCGCCGTCGTCGAGCACGAGGAAATAGCTGCGCGCGGACCCGCCGCCGATGCGCGGCGCCTGTCCGGCGCGGGCGAGCCCGTACGCGACCGCGCCGCGGGCGACGGCCACGTCCGGATGCGCGTTGTGCAGCACGTCGAGCGGCGCGCCGCGCCAAGCGCCGAGCGTCCGCGCGAGACGGTCGGCGAGTGCGCCCGCGCGGAACACGCCGCCGTTGAGGAGCAGCGTGTCGGGCAGCGGGCCTTCCGCATGACGCGTCAGGAACGCCGCGACGTGGCGCGTGACGGCCGCGTCGCTCGCATAGGGCAGGCCGAATTCGACGATCGCGGCGCGTGCCCGGCGGGGCAGCTCGCCCGCTTCGACCTGCGGAAAGAACCCGTCGACGACGATCCGTTCGACTTCGTCGCGCGTCAGCTCGGCCGAGCGCGCGCCGCCGACGAGCCGGCTACCCGCGCCGAGCAGCGTGACGGTGACGGACGCCGGCGCGTCGTCGCCGAGCAGCCGCTCCTTCGCCGCGCGGCAGCGCTCGACGAGCTGCGACAGGCTCGCGGCCGACAGCCGCGTGCCGGGCTCGGTCAGCCGCGTCTCGACCAGGCGCGCGAGCGCGAGGTCCATGTTGTCGCCGCCGAGCATCAGGTGATTGCCGACGCCGACGCGCGTGAAGGCCGGCTCGCCGTCGCCGCCCGGCGCGACATCGACGAGCGTGAGATCGGTCGTGCCGCCGCCGACGTCGCAGATCAGCACGCGCCGCGCCGCGGCGAACGTATCGCGCAACGTGTCGCGCTGGCCGTACAGCCAGTCGTAGAACGCGGCTTGCGGCTCTTCCAGCAGCCGCAGCGCGGGCAGCTTCGCGCGCCGCGCGGCCTCGACCGTCAATGCGCGCGCGCCGTCGTCGAACGACGCGGGCACCGTCAGGATCACGTCCTGCTTCGCGAGCGGCGCATCGGGAAAACGCGTGTCCCATGCGTCGCGCACGTGCGCGAGGTAGCTCGCGCTCGCGTCGACCGGCGACACCTTGTCGACGCCGTCGGCCGCGCCCCACGGCAGGATCGGCGCGAGCCGGTCGACCGCCGCATGCGACAG
The DNA here is from genome assembly GCF_055810675.1 of Burkholderia sp. YHN3-13. Lineage (NCBI taxonomy): Bacteria > Pseudomonadati > Pseudomonadota > Betaproteobacteria > Burkholderiales > Burkholderiaceae > Burkholderia > Burkholderia sp. YHN3-13. Next base: position 754,302 of record NZ_JBVVNQ010000001.1, read on the forward strand.
CCAGCTCTTCGCGCTCGACACGAGCCGGCCCGGCACCTGCGCGCCAAGCGTGCGCGCGTAGCGGCCGATCACGGCCGGCGGCGCACCGGCGGCGTTCGCTTGCGCATCGGCCGCCCACGGCAGCCGCAGCGCATCCGGCGGCAGCTCGCCCGCGGCCGGGTGATAACGCACCGACGGCAACAGCGGCTGCGCGGCCACCGCGCCGGGGCCGACCAGTTGCTCGACGTCGAACACGCGGATCGCGTCGGAACCGGCCTCGACGTACGCGACGACCGTATTGCTCGTGCCGAGGTCGATGCCGACCGTATAACGCTTCATCGCGCTCAGGCGGCGCCGCGCACGTCGAACTCGACCTTCCAGCGCTCGTTCGTGCCGCTCGGGATCGCCTCGAGTTCGAGCGTGCCGGCCTCGGTCACGCGCGCGTGCAGCTTCACCGGCACGACTTCGCCGACCGTGCGGCCTTCGGCGGGCAGCGTCGCCTGGATTTCCTCCAGCTCCTGCAGCTCCTCCGGCGACCAGTAGTCGAGCAGCGTGCCGACCTGGTCCTGGCGGCGCACCGACGAACCGAAGAAACGGAACTGCACCGGTTCGCCGACGACGAGGCCGAACTCCTGCGGCGGCAGCGCCGCGTCCGAGCCCTCTTCCATCCCGAACGGCGCGACGCACAGCGCCTGTACCGGCGGTTCGAGCCCCGGCACGGCAGGCATCGCCGATTCGATCGCGACGTAGTACGCGCGCGCCGTACCGCCGCGAATGCGCACGCCGCGGCCGCGCTTCACGTAGCCGTAGTACGCCGCGCCGCGCGCGACCGCGAGATCGAGATCCGCGCCTTCGAGCAGGCGGGCGGGCGGCGCGCCTTCGGCCGCGAGCCAGCTATTGAGCGTATCGAGCACGCGCTGCGTGAGCAGCGTCGACTTGAACACGCCGCCGTTGAACAGCACGGCGGTCGGATGCAGGAACGTCGCGCCTTGCGGCAGCGTGCGCCGCACGCCTTCGAGCGAATCGAGCGCCGCGACCTGGCGGCCGAGGAACGCCGCGAGATGACGCGTGATGCCTGCGTCCTGCGCATACGGCAGGCCGAGCTGCGTCAGGCCGACCCGCGCGCGGCTCACCGGGCGCGCGCCCGCATCGACCTGCGGGAAGAAACCGTCGAGGATCGTCTGCGTCAGTTCGGCGCGCGTGAGCTCGGTGCGGATCGAACCGCCGATCAGCTTCGAGCCGCGGCTCGGCACGACGAGCGGCACCGCGTCGGTCGTCGGGTCGGACAGCAGCGTTTCCTTCGCCGAACGGCACGCGTACGTCAGCGCGCGCAGTTGCCACGGATCGGCCTGCGTGCCCTGCTGCGCGAGCTTGCGCGCGACCACGTGCGCGAGCGCGAGGTCCATGTTGTCGCCGCCGAGCAGGATGTGCTCGCCGACCGCCACGCGGTGCAGTTCGAGATTGCCGTCGCGCTCGACCACCGCGATCAGCGACAGGTCGGTCGTGCCGCCGCCGACGTCGACGCACAGGATCAGGTCGCCGACCTGCACCTGCTTGCGCCAGCCGCCCTGGCTCTTCTGGATCCAGCTGTACAGCGCGGCCTGCGGCTCCTCGAGCAGCGTCATCCGCGAATAGCCGGCGGCACGGGCGGCCTCGGCCGTCAGTTCGCGCGCGGCCGGGTCGAACGACGCGGGAATCGTGACCGTCACGTCCTGGTCGGCGAACGGCGCGTCGGGATGCGCGTGGTCCCACGCCTCGCGCAGGTGCGTCAGGTAGCGGATCGAGCTTTCCAGCGGCGACACGCGCGCCACTTCCGGCGGCGCATCGCTCGGCAGGATCGCCGCGCGGCGGTCGACGCCCGGATGGCACAGCCAGCTCTTCGCGCTCGACACGAGGCGGATCGGCGTGCCGGCGCCGCGCGTGCGCGCCATCTCGCCGACCGCGAAGCCGCGCGAGGCCGTCCACGGCAGCGTCAGGTCGCCCTGCGTCAGTTCGCTTTCATGCGGCAGGTAGAGGAACGACGGCAGCAGGTCGCGCGATTCCAGCGCGCCGGGCGCGGTCAGCTGCGCGATCGGCAGCACCTGCTGCGTGATGTTTTCGCCGTCGCTGGCGCTGCTGTCGACATACGACAGCGCGCAGTGGGTCGTCCCGAGGTCGATACCGATCGAATAGCGCGGATCGCTCACAGTTCCACCTCCGCCGGTGCGACCACCGAGGCGTCGTGGCTGCCCGTCAGCTTCGGCAGGCGCACGTCGGCCACCCGCCAGCCGCGATGGCTGACGGTGCCCGTGAACGGCGCGGCGCCGACCACGTTGCCCGTCACGCGCACGGCCGTCGCGTCGAAGCCGGCCGGCAGCGTCACGCGGCTGCCTTCGGCTTCGTCGCGCACCGGCACGATCGTGAAGTGTTCGCGCAGCGCGGCGCGGCAGCCGTCGTGCACGAGGCGCGCGGCCGCGCCGATGTCGGCGTCCGCGTAGCCGGCGATGTCTTCCTCGACGAAGTCGATGAAGCGTGCATCGCGCTGCAGCAGGCCGAGCAGTTGCAGCGCGGCCTGCGGGCTCGCTTCGCGCAGCTCGGGCGCCGGCGCCTTCACGGGTGCGGGCGCAGGTGCAACGGGCGCGGCAGCCGGGGCCGGGGCGACCGGTGCCGGGGCGCCATCGCGCACGCGCAGCACGCCGGCGGCGAACTCGCGGTTGCCGAGCACGGAGAAGAACGTGCCGACGGCCAGCGACAGCCGGCCGAAGAAGGACAGGTTGGATTCGGGCATGGGGTCTGGACTCCTGTGGGCTCGCGCCATGGCGAGCGATCTTGCCTGGGCGCCCGGCGACGGCGTGCGGATGACGCACTGCCGCCGCCCGGCGCGTGATTCGGTCGCGCCCTCGCGGGTGCGGAAAACCCGTATTTTGCCCTGTGGCGGGCGAACCGGGCAGAAGTTGGGGGACAGAACATCGCGGCACGGCGGTTTCGGCCGCGTGGAATCGCGCTCGATCGCCCGCCACGCGCGAGCGATTGCGATGCTGCGGCGCGTCAGCGCGGCTGGCGCAGCCGGGCCGCCTTCGCATCGAAATCGCGCGACAGCATGCCGAGCGTGACCTCGCCGAAGCGCGCCGGCAGCGATGCTTCGGTGTCCTTCAGCGCGGCCGCCAGACGCGCGTCGACGGCCTGCTCGACCCGGGCATTCGGGCGCGTCCTCGGGTACCCGGTCGGAAAACAGCGGCGGCAAGCCGGCCGCGCGACGGTCGTGCCGATCGACGCGCTGTTCGCCGGCGCGCGCACCGGGATGGCGAGCGACCTTGCGCAGCAGCTCGGCTGCGCGTTCGACGAAGGGCCGCGGGGCCACGCGATTCGCGTCGACGCGTGGAAGCGGACGAGCGTCGCCGGCGTGTATGCGGCCGGCGACGCATCGAGCCTGATCACCAACGCGACGTTCGCATCGGCATCGGGCGTGGCGGCCGGCGTGGGCGTACACCGGTCGCTGATCTTCGGGCTCGGCGCGTGACGGAACCTCGCGCGGCAGGTCGCATCGCCACCGATGGCTTCGTCGCACGATGTGCGGTTTAATGTCCGGCACTTACCGCATCGAGAGCCATGAAATAAATGCTCGACCTCGACGACCTGCGACTCGTCCGCGCGATCGGCGCGTCGCGTTCATTGGCCGCCGCCGCGCGCCTGCTCGATCTCACGCCGCCCGCCGTGACGATTCGCCTGCAGCGGATGGAAGCGCGCCTGAACGCGCGGCTCGCCGTGCGGCAGCCGAAAGGGATCGCGCTGACCGACGAAGGGCAGCGGCTGTATCAGGAAGCCGTCGGCATACTCGAACGCATGGAGGCGTTGCCGGCCAGCATCGCGGGCGATCACGGCGACGTGCAGGGCACGCTGCGCGTCGTCGCCCCGCTCGGCTTCGGGCGCAAGTACGTCGCGCGGATCGTGCGCGACGTGCAGCGTGCGCATCCGAAGCTCGAAATCTCGCTGCACCTGTCGGACAGCCCGTTGACCAGCGCATCCGGGGCGGACGTGGTCGTCCACGTCGGCAGCCTCAAGTCTTCTTCGTGGGTCGGTTATCCGCTCGCGCCCAACGAGCGCTTCCTGTGCGCGAGCCCGGGCTACGCACGCCGCATCAAGGACCTGAATCATCCGTCCGACCTCGCGCGCCACGACTGCCTGTGTCTGCGCGAGAACGACGAGGACATCCCGCGCTGGCGCTTCTCGCCCGGCGGCGACGTCAACGGCGAGTCGCGGCGGTCTGTCGTCATTCGCGTGACCGGCGCGCTGTCGTCGAACGACGGCACCGTCATCACCGAATGGGCATTGGCCGGGCTCGGCATCGTCGAACGCTCCGAGTGGGATGTCGCGCCGTTGCTGGCGAGCGGCAAGCTCGTCCGGTTGTTGCCGGACTGGCGCCTGCCGCCCGCGCCGGTAACGGCACTGCTGCCGTCCCGTACCGGCCGCTCCGCGCGACAACGGGTCTTTCTCGAAGCCGCGCGGCGGTTTCTCGATCCGCCGCCGTGGCGTGGCAAGGCCTGAGCGATTCGACAGATTAAATCGCGCTTAATGGCGAATTAGCGCGGCGTTAAACACGATGCGCGCCAACTGCCCTACTGTGTCCGCGTCGACAACCTCGCCATCGAACGCCTCGTGGACCTTCACACCCTCAACACCCCGGCCGCATTGATCGATGTCGGCCGCATGCATCGCAACATCGCGCGCATGCAGGCGCATCTGGACGCACTCGGCGTCACGTTCCGGCCGCACGTCAAGACCACCAAGTGCCGGCCCGTCGTCGACGCGCAGATCGCGGCCGGCGCGCAGGGCATCACGGTGTCGACGCTCAAGGAAGCCGAACAGTTCTTCGCGGGCGGCATCCGCGACATCGTCTACGCGGTCGGCATGGTGCCCGCCAAGCTCGGCCACGCGCTTGCGCTGCGCCGGCAAGGCTGCGACCTGAAGATCGTCGCCGACAGCCTGCCGGCGGCCCTCGCCATCGCCGAATTCGGGCGCGCACACGACGAGCGCTTCGAGGTATGGATCGAGGTCGACGTCGACGGCCACCGCTCGGGCATCCTGCCCGACGCCGACCTGCTGATCGACGTCGGCCGCGCGCTGGTCGACGGCGGCACGCTGCTCGGCGGCGTGCTGGCCCATGCGGGCTCCAGCTACGAATGCGACACGCACGACGCGCTGGTCGCGATCGCCGAACAGGAGCGCAGCCGCACCGTGCGGGCCGCGGAACGCCTGACAGCGGCCGGGCTGCCCTGCCCGGTCGTGAGCATCGGCTCGACGCCCACCGCGCTGTCCGCGCAACGCCTCGACGGCGTGACCGAGGTGCGCGCGGGCGTGTACGCGATGTTCGATCTCGTGATGCACAACATCGGCGTGTGCGACCTGTCGGACATCGCGCTGTCGGTGCTGACCACCGTGATCGGCCATCAGGAAGAGAAAGGCTGGGCGATCGTCGATGCGGGCTGGATGGCGATGAGCCGCGACCGCGGCACGCAGCGCCAGGCGCGCGACTTCGGCTACGGGCTGGTCTGCACCGAAGGCGGCGACGTGCTCGGCGACTACGTGATGAGCGCGGCCAACCAGGAGCACGGGATCGTGTCGTGCACGGGTGCGCCGGACACGGGCATCGCGCAGCGGTTTCCGATCGGCACGCGCCTGCGCATCCTGCCGAATCACGCGTGCGCCACCGGCGCGCAACACCCGGAATACCAGGCCGTCGACGCCGACGGCCTCGCGCAGACCTGGCCGCGCTTCTACGGGTGGTAGGCGAGCCCCGTCATCCGCGCCGCTTGGCACACGCATTGACTATTTATCCAAATCTGGACAAACTTTAAAACTTTCCGCCTCACGCTACGCCGCAAAGGCGTACCCGACATGCCGACAGACGCCCGACTCCTTCTTCTCGACCGCGACGCCGTCGAACCCGCCCTTCGGGCCGAGCAGGTGATGGCGGCGGTCCGCGAAGCCTTCGTGCTGCACAGCCAGCGGGCCGGGCGCGTGTTTCCGGTGGTGCGCGAGAAGCTGCATACCGGCGGCGTGTTCGGCATCAAGTCGGGCGACGTCGCGGGCCAGGACCTGCTCGGTTTCAAGGCGGCCGGGTTCTGGCCCGGCAACCGGCGCGCCGGCGGCGAGCCGCATCAGGCCACCGTCGCGCTGTTCGATCCGGCCACGGGCCGCCCGCTGTGCATCCTGGACGGCAACGCGATCACCACCGCGCGAACCGGCGCCGCCGGCGGCCTCGGGCTGCAACAGCTGGCCCGCCGCGACAGCACGCGGATCTGCGTGTTCGGCACGGGCGTGCAGGCGCGCGTGCAGCTCGACTATGCACTCAGGCTGCTGCCGCAACGGTGCACGGTGCGGTACGTGAACGTCGGCGGCGAGCCGGACCCGGCGTTCGAATCGGCCTTCCTGACGCGCTGCACGATCGGCGTCGCGCGCGAGCGGAACGACGCGGTAGCCGACAGCGACGTGGTGATCACGGCCACGCCCGGCGGCGGCGCATTGTTCGACGCGGATGCGGTGCAACCGGGCACCCATCTGACCTGCGTGGGCACCGATACCGCGGGCAAGCGCGAACTCCCGGCCGGCGTGCTGGAACGCGCGCGCATTTTCGTCGACGATCACGATCAGGCGCGCGGCATCGGCGAGTGCCAGTGGGCGCCCGATTTGCCGCGCACCGAAATCGGTGACATCCTCGCCGGTGCGGCGTCGGTCGACCGTGCCGCGCACGACATCACCGTGTTCGACATGACGGGGCTCGCGCTTCAGGATCTGACCGTCGCGCGCTTCCTGTATCGGCACGCCATCGACAACGGCGCCGGAACCTCCGTTCCGTGGCCGTGGTAAGCCACCCTCATCGCTCGACCGCCATGCGTCTCGCCAAAGTGTCCGCCCTCTCGTTCGATCTCGACGACACCCTGTGGCCGTTCGGGCCGTCGGTCGTCCGAGCCGAGGCGATGCTGCGCGCGTGGCTGATCGAACACGCGCCCAATACGGCGAGCGTGCTGCCCACGCAACAGGCATTGAGCGGACTCCGTGAGGAATACGAACGGCTGCGCCCGGACCTCGCCGGCGACTTTCGCGCGATGCGAATCGGCTCGATCCGGCTGGCGCTGGCGCGCGCGAACGAAGACGTCGCGCTGACCGACGCCGCGTACGACGTGTTCTATGCCGCCCGGAACCGCGTCGAATTCTACGACGACGCGTGGCCCGCGCTGACGTGGCTGAGCGCGCGCTTTCCGTTGATTGCCGTGACCAACGGCAACGCGGATCTCCGGCTGACCGGCGGCGGCGAATTCTTCCGCACGACGCTCAGCGCGCGGGCATTCGGCTTCGCGAAGCCGGAACCCGAGATCTTCCACGCGGCGGCGGACGCACTCGACGTGCGTCCGGCCGAACTGCTGCATGTCGGCGACGATTTCCATCTCGACGTCGTCGGCGCACTGAACGCGGGGCTTCAGGCCGCCTGGGTCGTGCGCGATCCTCGTCCGGAAGGAGGCCACACGCCGCGGCAGGCCGCGACGCCGCACCTCACGCTGCGCGACCTGTCGATGCTGTGCCGCGCGCTCGGCGGCCCCGACGACGGGTCGTGACCGCCACCGGGCGCGGCGCATGCCCGCCTCGCGGCGTCATGCGGCCTTGCGTGCGTCCGCGATCCGCTGCGGCGCCTTCGGCCGTGCGTACAGCCGGTCGAGATACGCGCGCAACTGCGGGAACGGTTCGATCAGTCGGCATTCGCTCGCCCAGTCGATCAGGTAGACCGTCACGCAATCGGCCACCGTCAGCGCATCGCCGACGATGAATTCGCGCCCCTCGAGATGCTTGTCGAGGAGCGCGGCCATCGTCGTGAAATCCTCGCGTGCCAGCGCGATATCGGCCGGTGAGCGCTTCTCCGGCGGATAGAGGAACGAATGCCGCGTGATCCGCCACAGCGGCTGCTCGAGCTCCGTCACCGCGAACATGACCCACCGGTAGGCCTCCGCGCGCAGCGCCGGATCGGCCGGCAGCAGCCCTTTTTCCGGATACTTGTCCGCGAGATACAGCACGATCGCGGCCGACTCGGGAATCACGAGGTCGCCGTCCACCAGCACGGGCACCTTGCCGGCCGGGTTGAGGCGCAGGAAGTCGGGCCGCTTGTGCTCGCCCTGGAGCAGATTGACCGACACGAATTCGAAATCCGCATCGAGTTCCTTCAGCCCCCATAACGCACGCTGCGAGCGCGTGCCGGCAAATCCGTAAAGCTTCATCGCCAGTCTCCATCCAGAATGTCGGGAATCAGTCCGCAGGGCGGCCAGCGCGCATCGACGCGACGCGCGGCACCCGGCAGGACGGGTCGCTCACGCACCGGGAATCGCCAGCACGGGCATCACGTCGACCGACACGCCCGGGAACAGCGTGAAATGCGGATGGCCCTCGAACATCGCGGCCGCCGCGTCGTGCGACGCCGCGCGCACGACGGTAAACCCGCTCAGCGCGTTGGCGGCGTCCTTGATGCCGGTCGCGTCGATGGTCTTGGTCTTGCCGAGCGGCCCGCCCATCTCGACGATCGCATCGCGATGCCGGTCGACCCACGCATGCCATGCGGCAATGCCGTCCCGCTCGCGCGTGCGCCGCTCCGCCTCCGACAGCGCCACCCACGCCTTCATGGCCGGGCTATCCTTCGTTCCGAGAAATACGGCGAGATACAACTGCTGTTGCGCACTCATGCCTGCTCCTCCGATGACGGACGCGGCGGGCTGCCGCCCCTTGACCTTGACACAATAGGTTGATATCAACATAATTGCAACATGGCACGAAAAGAAACGCTTCCTTTCGAAACGACGCTGATGGTGCGCGATTGCTGCCTGTGCCTGCACATGCAGCGCGCGGCGCGCAATCTCGCGCGCATCTTCGACGATGTGCTGCGCCCGCTCGATCTCACCAACGGCCAGTTTTCGCTGCTGATGTCGCTGAACCGGCCGCAACCGGCCCCGATGAAATCGGTCGCGTCGCTGCTCGCGATGGACCGCACCACGCTCACGGCCGCGCTCAAGCCGCTCGAGCGGCGCGGCCTCGTCACGATCGCGCAGGATCCGGACGACCGCCGCAGCCGCCTGCTCGAACTGACGCCGGCCGGCCGCGACCTGCTGGCCGAAGCGTTCCCGTTGTGGCAGCAAACGCATGCCGAGATCGAGCAGCCTTTCGCACCGGGCGACGTCGATCGGTTGCGCGGCCAGTTGCGCATGCTGTCGGTCGATCCGTCGACACCCGGCTGAACCGGCGCGCGAACCCGGTGGCGGGCGCGCTTACTTCCTGCCCTTCTTCGGCAACAGCAGTTGCGCGAATTCCTGCAGGAACCGCGCGGCCCCGTACGCGTGCAGCGCCCGCCCGCTGCTCAGCGCGCCGTCGATGACCGTCGCGAGCCGCAGCGCGAAGGTTTCCGGGTCGTCGACCCGCAGCGCGCCCGCCAGCTCCGTCAACCGGCGCCGCAGTTCCTGCTTGTGCGCGACCGCGACCTTGCGGGCCGGATGACTGTCGTCCGCGTATTCCGCGGCGATGTTGATCTGCGGACAGCCGCGATAGCCGGGCCGCTCGATGCGCTCGCCCAGCCATTGAAGCTGCGCGTCCAGCTCTTCGCGCGGCGTGCGCTTGTAGCGCTGCGCCACCGCATCCCAATGCGCCCAGAAATCGGCGTCCTCGCGCAACAGGAACGCCTCGATCAGGTCGTCCTTCGTCGCGAAATGACGATACAGGCTCGTCTTCGCGACGCCCGCCTGCGCGACGATCAGGTCCACGCCGACCGCGCGCGTGCCTTCCCGGTAGAACAGCGCGCTGGCCGTCTGCAGAATGCGTTCGCGCGTATCGGGCATGCTCCCGTGTGCATCCATGTCCTTTTTCATCGAAGCCCGGCCGTCCTGGCCGCCGTTACCGCAACAGGGGCTCCGATCATAGCACCGTGATCTTGACGACGCTACAGGTCTGTACTATAAAACAGACCGTTCTGTATCTGAGTGGGTCATGGACGATCGAATGACGGTTGCAGTCTATGGCGCCGCCGGTCACACCGGGCGGTTCGTGGTGGCCGAGTTGGCCCGGCGCGGCCTTCGCGCGCTTCGCCTCGGCCGCGACGCCGCGCGGCTTGCCGAAGACGGCGGCGATGCGGCGCCGGCGCGCGTCGCCGCGATCGACGATGCGGCCGCGCTCGACGCCGCGTTGCGCGGCGCGGATGCCCTGATCAACTGCGCGGGCCCCTACCTCGATACCGCGCTGCCGCTGGCCGATGCGGCGCTGCGCGCCGGCATTCCCTATCTCGACCTGACGGCCGAACAGCCGTCGGTGCTGGCGCTGACCGAACACGTCGACGCCCGCGCGCGGGCCGCGAACCTGACCGTCGTGCCGGCCGCCGCGTTCTACGGCGGCCTGGCCGACCTGCTCGTCACGGCGGTCGCCGACCGCGATCGGCCGATCGACCGCGTCGACATCGCGACCGGGCTCGACCGCTGGCACCCGACGCGCGGCACGCGCGTGACGGGCGAACGCAATCGCGCGGTGAGGCTCGTGCAGCAAGGCGGAAAGCCGACGCCGGTGCCGTCGGCCGCACGCGAGCGCGTGTGGCCGTTTCCGCCGCCGATCGGTACTGTCGACGTGACGCTGCTGCCGTTTTCGGAAGTCATGACACTGGCGCGTCATCTGCGTATCGATACGATCGATTCCTGGCTTGCGACGCGTGCGCTGCGCGACGTGCGCGATGCCGCCACGCCGCCGCCCGCGCCGGCCGACGCACTGGGCCGCTCGGCCCAGCAATTCGCGATGGACGCGATCGTCGCGCAGGGCGGCACGACGCATCGCGCGATCGCGTCGGGCCGCGACATCTACGCGGTCAGCGCGCCGATCATCGTCGAGGCGGCCGTGCGCCTGGTCACCGGCAAGACGCGGGTGTCAGGCGGCGTGCGCAGCCTCGGCGAACTGTTCGACGCGCGCGATTTCCTCGCGGCGCTCGATACCGTGGCAGTATCGTTCGGCACGACGACCGATCCGGTTTTCACCAGGAGGAGCAAGCATGGGCAGCAATGAGAAAGGCGCGACGTTCCGGTCGCTACACCGCGCGGGCCAGCCGCTGGCGCTGTTCAACGTGTGGGATGCCGGCAGCGCGCGCACGGCGGCCGACGCGGGCGCCGTCGCGCTGGCGACCGGCAGCTGGTCGGTCGCGGCGGCGAACGGCTTCACCGACGGCGAGCAGATGCCGCGCGCGCTGATGATGGAGGTGCTCGAACGGATCACGCGCGCGACGAGCCTGCCCGTCACCGTCGATCTCGAAAGCGGATACGGCGAGCGGCCGGAGGATGTCGGCGACACGATCACGCTGAGCATCCAGGCCGGCGCGATCGGCTGCAATCTCGAAGACAGTATTCCCGCGACGGGCGCACTGCGCGACGTCGACGAAGCGGCAGCCCGTCTCGCGGCGGCACGGCAGGCGGCCGATCGCGCGAGCGCGGATTACTTCATCAACGCGCGCACCGACGTGTTCTTCACGGCCGCGGCCGAGGCGCACGACGAACGCCTGCTCGACGCAACGCTGGCGCGCGCTCGTGCCTACGCGGCGGCCGGTGCCGACGGCCTGTTCGTGCCGGGTCTTCGCTCGCCGGCGCTCATCCGCGCGCTGACGGCCGCATCGCCGCTGCCCGTGAACGTGATGCGCGTGTCGGAAGCGCCGACGCTCGCGGAACTCGCCGACTACGGCGTGGCGCGCATCAGCCACGGGCCGTATCCGTACCTGCAGGCCATGAAGACGCTCGCGTCGATGATCAAGGAAAGCCGCTAGCGGATGCGCGGCACGGTCGCGCACGGCGTGCGCACCGCCTACGCTGCGGGTGGTACCGCGCAGCCATTCGGGCGATCGTGATGGGACGCCACTGGGACGTGCCGATGACCAACGATGCGGCACCGGGCTGTTTCGGCTGTGGCATCGACATGGCTCCGCGCGAAGGGCCACGCAACCTGCCGCATCCGAGGTTCGCTCGGCTCAGCATGCAGCCGTTCGCGCCGACCGGGGCGTCGTGTCGCGCAGCCTGCTGCGGCGCTTGCATCGTGAATCGGTCGGCCGCGCGATCGACGACGCAGCCAGGCAGTTGCTCGACGCACGCGCGGATGCGCCGGGCAATGCTCAGGATGCCTTGATGAAATCGATGAACGCGCGCAGTGCCGGCGGCACGAGCCGCCGCCCCGGGTAGTACAGGAAGGGCCCCGGGAACGGCCGCCACCACGGTTCGAGCACCCGTTCGAGCGCGCCGCTGTCGAAATGCGGGCGCACCCACTCTTCGAACAGATGCAGGATGCCCGTACCGGCGAGCGCCGCATCGACCAGCAGCTCCGACGCGCCGCCGATCTGGACCAGCAGCGGCCCGGCGGCCGGCTCGACCCGCACGACTTCGCCGTCGCGCTCGAACTCCCACGGCAGCATCGCGCCGCTCGCGAAGCGCCCGCGCAGGCACTTGTGGTCGAGCAGGTCGCGCGGATGCCGCGGCCGGCCGTGCCGGTCGAGATAACCGGGCGCCGCCGCGGTCGCGAACCGCTGGATGCGCGGCCCGATCGGCACCGCGATCATGTCCTGCTCGAGCCGTTCGTCGTAGCGGATGCCCGCGTCGCAGCCGGCCGCCAGCACGTCGACGAAACTCTCGTCGGCGATCACTTCCAGCCGGATATCCGGGTACGCGTCGAGAAAGCGCGGCACGATCGCGGGCAACACGAGCCGCGATGCGCTGACCGGCACGTTGAGCTTCAGCGTGCCGGCCGGTCGGTCGCGGAATGCGTCGATATCGTCCAGCGCCGCCGCCACTTCGGTCAGCGCGGGCCCGAGGCGCGCGAGCAGGCGCTCGCCGGCTTCGGTGGGCACGACGCTGCGCGTCGTGCGATGCAGCAGCCGCACGCCGAGCCGCGCTTCCAGCCGGCGCACGGCCTCGCTCAGCCCCGATGCGCTGAGGCCCGTCATGCGTGCGGCGTCGCGGAATCCGCCGGCGCGTGCCACGGCCATGAACGCGTTCAGATCGCCCAGATCGGTTTGCATTGTTCGCCTTTTCGTACAGCCCGTACGGATTATGACGGCTTATCGCGCAGACGGCTCGTCCCTATGCTGGGCGCATTCATCTCATCGACAGGAGTACGGTCATGCCCGACATTCACCCCACCGCCACCTTCAGGCTCGGCGATCGCCACGTCAAACGCATCGGCTACGGCGCGATGCAGCTCGCGGGGCCCGGGGTATTCGGCCCGCCGAAGGATCGCGACGCGGCATTGAAGGTCTTGCGCGAAGCCGTCGAATCCGGCGTCGATCATCTCGACACCAGCGATTTCTACGGCCCGCACGTGACCAACCAGTTGATCCGCGAAGCACTGCATCCGTATCGCGACGATCTCGTGATCGTCACCAAGATCGGCGCGCGACGCGGCGACGACGCGTCGTGGCTGCCCGCGTTCGCACCCGACGAACTGGAACGGGCCGTGCACGACAACCTGCGCAACCTGGGACTCGACGTGCTCGACGTCGTCAACCTGCGCATCATGTTCGACCCGCACGGGCCGGCCGAGGGATCGATCGAAGCGCCGCTCGCCACGCTCGCCGAACTGCAGCGGCGCGGGCTCGTGCGGCACATCGGCCTGAGCAACGTCACGCCCGCGCAGGTCGCACAGGGCCGGCGCCTCTGCGACATCGTCTGCGTGCAGAACCACTACAACATCGCGCATCGCGGCGACGATGCGCTGATCGACTCGCTTGCCCGCGACGGCATCGCGTACGTGCCGTACTTTCCGCTCGGCGGCTTCTCGCCGCTGCAGTCGTCGACGCTGTCCGGCGTGGCGGCCCGTACCGGCGCGACGCCGATGCAGGTCGCGCTGGCGTGGCTGCTGCGCCGCGCGCCGAATCTCCTGCTGATTCCCGGCACGTCGTCGGTCGCGCATCTGCGCGAGAACCTCGCGGCAGCCGACCTCGATCTGCCGGCGGACGCGCTCGCGGCGCTCGACCGCATCGCGGGTGCCGGCGCCGCCTGACGCGTGGACGATCGCCGGGCGGCCCGTGCCGCGCGCGCCGCCCGGCCGCTCAGGACGCGACCACGCCGACGCGCTTCGGCACGCCGGTCACGATCGTCGCGACCGCGACCGCCAGCACGACGGCCGCGCCGACGAACACGCCGGCCGCGCCGTTCGCATCGAACACGACGCCGCCGACCGCCGCGCCCGTCGCGATCGCCAGCTGGATCGCCGCGACGATCAGCCCGCCCGCGCTCTCCGCTTCATCGGGCACGGTGCGCGTGACCCACGTCGACCACGCGACCGGCACGCCGCCGAACGCCATCCCCCACAACGCGACGAGCACCGCGTCGATCACCGGCGCGCGGCCGAGCACGACGAGCGCGATGCCCAGCACGACCATCAACGCGGGCATGCCGATCAGCATCGGCCGCAGCCGGTGTTCGAGCACGCGGCCGGCCAGCGACGTGCCGACGAAGTTCGCGATGCCGTAGCCGAGCAGGATCGCCGACAGCCCGTTCACGCCGACACCGGCCACCTGCTCGAGGAACGGCCGCAGGTACGTGAAGAACGCGAAATGCCCGGTGAACACGAGGATCGTCGCGAACATCCCGAGGCCGACGGTCGGCCGGCGCAGCACGTCGATCAGCGTGCGCAGCCGCGTCGTGCCGCTCGGCGGCATCGACGGCAGCGTGAGGAGCTGCGACACGAACGCGACGCCGCCGAGCACGGCCGCGATCAGGAACACGTTGCGCCAGCCGATCAGGTGGCCGAAGTAGCTGCCCATCGGCGCGGACGCGATCGTCGCGACCGCCACGCCGCTGAAGATGATCGACAGCGCGCGCGGCACCATCGACGTCGGCACGAGCCGCATCGCGGTGGCCGTCGCCATCGTCCAGAAACCGCCGAGCGCGATGCCGAGCACGACGCGGCCGATCAGCAGCATCGTCAGGTTGGGCGCGAACGCGACCGCCAGGTTCGACGCGACGAGCAATACCGAGAACACGAGCAGCACGCGCCGCCGGTCGATCGTGCGCGTCAGTGCCGAGATCAGCAGGCTCGTGACGAGCGCGACCGTCGCGGTGGCCGTGACGGCCTGCCCGGCCACGCCTTCGGTCACGCCGAGGCTGTCGGCCATCGGCGTCAGCAGGCTCGCGGGCAGGAATTCGGCCGTGACGAGCCCGAACACGCCGAGCGCCATCGCGAATACCGCGCCCCAGGCCGGTTCGCGGGGGGCCGCCGTCGAGGCGGCCGAGGAGATTCCGGGATTCATGCGTGGTTCCGTGTCGGTTAGGGAAAGTACTGATGAGGGCGTATCGTAAGGAACCACGTCAGGACGGTCTATGACATACAATCCGTGCTTATTGATCGAACGTCCGAATCTCGCTATGTCCGAGCCCCTTCTGCCCCCGATTCCCGACACGCACGACCTCGTCAGCGAGCTGCTGCTGGGGATGCGCCTGAGCGGCGTGCAGTACCGCCGCATCCAGGTCGCGCGGCCGTTCGGGCTGAACTTCGGCCATGCGCCGGGCCGCGCGCAGTTCCATTTCGTCGTGCGCGGGCCCGTGCTGCTGCGCGACGCGTCGGGCGCCACGATGCGGCTCGAGGGCGGCGACGCGATCCTGCTGCCGCATGGCGGCATGCACGCGCTGGTATCCGATCCCGATGTGCCGTGCCGCGAGATCAACGGCTTCGAGGTCGCGACGCTCTGCGATACGGTGGCGTCGGTGGCGTCGGCCGGCGTGTCGCCCGCGACCTGCGCGACGACGGAACCGGGCGCCGGCGATGCGCTGATCTTCAGCGCGTGCATGGAGCTCGATCTCGGCGGCATGCAGCCGCTGGTCGGCACGATGCCCGAGTTCATGCACGTCGGCACGCTGCTCGCGCGCTACCCGGAAATCCGCCCGATGCTCGATGCGATGGAGCGCGAAGCATGCACGGCGCGCGCGGGCTTCGCGGGCATCCTCGCGCGGCTCGCGGATGTGGTCGCGGCGTTCATCGTGCGCGGCTGGGTCGAGTGCGGCTGCGGCGACGCAACGGGCTGGGTGCAGGCGCTGCGCGAGCCGAAGCTCGGTCGCGCGATCGTCGCGCTGCATCGCGAGCCGGGCCGCAACTGGAGCGTCGCGGAACTCGCGACCGAAGCGGGCGTGTCGCGCTCGGTGTTCGCCGAGCGGTTTCTCGCGGCGACCGGGATGACGCCCGTGCGCTACCTGACCGAGTTGCGGATGCGGCTCGCCGCGCAGTGGATCGCGCGCGACCGCGAGACGATCGAAGCCGTCGCGTACCGGCTCGGCTACGGTTCGCTGGCCGCGTTCAGCCGCGCGTTCAAGCGCGTGGTGGGCAAGCCGCCGGGCGCGGTGCGCGCGGAGGGCGATCTCGGTGTCGAAGCGTAACGCCTGACGCGCGGCGCCATGCATTGGCGCCTGGCGTCACGTTGGCGTCACTTCGGCGTTCAGCCGCCGCTGCGCGCGTCGAGCCTGTCGACCAGCGCCGTCGCGCATTGCACGGCAAGCGCCGCGCACTGCTGCGCATTCACCGTTGCACCGGTCGCGATCGTGCCCTGCACGATCCGCCCCAGCAAGTCCTTCGAGAGCTCGGCGATCTCGTGATCCCGTTCCGTCATGATGTCCTCCCGCACGCTGGCCGGTTGCGGCCATTCGCCCGTGCGTAGCGAACGTCGTGCCCGCGCCGCTCAACGCGGCTTCGCCCGCACGACGATCTGCGCCTGCGTGTCGCGTTCGATGCGTTCGAGCGACCCACGCAGCGCCGCGAATTCGTCCGGCGTGCACACCTGACGACCGAAATCCGCCTTCATCCGCCGCGTGACCTGGACGATGCGCGCGGCCGCATCGAACACGTAATGCGACGTGAACGCGACGAAGCGGTCGTGCACGTCCGCATCCGTCGGCAGGTCGGTGACGACGACATCCGCCGGCAGTGCAATCTGCCCGGTCTCGTCGAACGTGCCGCCGACGCAGCCCCACGGCTGCGTACGCACGGGTTCGGCCAGCCAGTTCTCGACCTGCGTCGCGATGCCGCCCGTGAGGCTCGACAGCGCGGGCAACGCGGTCGTGCCGTCGGGCCACACGAAATGATCGAGCGTGCCGGTGACCGTCACGTCGAACGGCCCCTCGGTCACGCGCCGGTCGCCGGTCGACAGTTGCGCGCGGCCGCGCAGGCCGCTTTGCCTCAGACGCTCGGTCGCCAGCGCGTCGATGCGATCGTGCGGCGCCCGGCGAAACAGGTTCCGCTCGAGTTCGGCCGTCCAGCCGCTGTCCTCGACGTATGCATTGAAACGCGCGGCGCCCGGTTGCGCGGCGTCGATCCCGACCCGCGCGATGCGGCCGCGCGGCTGCGTGGCCGGCGTGCGCGACAGCACACCGGTGTCGACGAGCAGCGCGGGACGATCCATCACGATCGGCGGCAGGTAGCCGAACGCGATGCCGGCCGTCGTCGTGTCCGCATAGAGCGCGAGGTCGGGCAGCCACGTGATCGCATGATTGATCGCGCCGCCGCCGTAACCGGGTACCGACGGCAGCGTGTAGACGGCGCCGAGATTGATCAGCACCGGCTCGCTGCGAATGCCGACCGCCGCGAGCAGCGCGCCGAACAGCGCGACATGATCCTTGCAGTCGCCGTAGCGGTTGCGCAGGATGTCCGTCACGCGATGCGGCGCGGCGGCCGTTTCGCCGAGAAACAGCCCGACGTAGCGCACGTTCGCCTGCACCCAGTCGTACAGGATGCGCGCCTTGTCGCGCGGATCGGCGGCCTCCGCGGTGAGCGCGCGCGCCAGTTGCACAACGGCCGGATCGCCCGCGCTCGGGTCGACGGCCGCGTTGCGGTAGCGGGCGGCGAAGGCCGCGTAGTCGGGCAGCGTCGACACGACGAGCCGGTCGCCGTAGGTCGGGTAGCCGACCGCGCCGCTCTCGATGCGGTCGTACGGGCCGTGCCGGTAATCGAATTCATAACGCGTGCGGCCGTTCGCCGTGACCGGCGGCAGCGCGACGTAGCCGCGCGCGTCCGCATGCAGCGGCATGTCGGCCGGCACGTCGAAGATCAGCCGCTGGCTGTCGACGGGCTCGCGCGACGGCTCGACGTAATAGCCGAAGTAGCCGGGATTGACCGGTTTCGTGCGCGTCTTGCGGAACGCCACGCGCGTGCTCGATCCGGCTTCGACGCCGGGGAACACGACGGTGCGCAACAACCCGTCCTGGAACGTCGGCGCGCCGGCCGAGCGCGGCTCCTGCACGTCGCGGATGCCGTCCGCGCCGACCGGATGCGCGACGCCGTCGCGATCGATCGTCTCGGCCGCGAGCAGATCGACCTGCTCGAGATGCTTGTCGAACCACACGTAGCGCTGCGCGACCGCGTCGATGCCGTTCGCATTGTTCGCGCGCAGTATCGAATCGTCGTGCTCGTCGAGCGAGCCGTCGTGCTGGATCACGAATTCGTGGACGTCGCTGACGAGCGTGACGGGGGCTTCGTCTTCCGCGCCGGACGACTCGCGCGAGTCGTGCGTGCCGGCCGCGGCGATTCCCGCGCCGAGCGCAACGGCGCAGGCGAACAGACAGCCGGCCCATCGGGAAGCAAAACGTGCCACGTCGCGACTCTCCGCGCGTTCGTTACCGGGCGTCAGGACTGCGCGCCCACGCGACAGGTCGTACCCGCATGACACGCGCATGACGGACCACCCGCCCGATGGCCGTCGTGCGATCCAGTGTGGGTGACGTGCCGGCGAGCGTCAAGCCGTGCGGCCCATCGCCGTCTCCCGACTTTCCGCGCGTATCGGCGCCGTCCGGCACGCCGGCCGTCGCCTCCCGATCCCGATCCGTTCGCCCGCCCTATCCGTCCGAACGCCATCGATGCCCGCGTCCCGGTCGTGCGTTGTTCCCCGCAGTTCGTCTTTTGTGCGCGCGCAACAATGGCGATGCCTCGCGCCCGGCGCCCGGCGGGCAACCCGATTCCCCGCGTGGCGCCGGGCGCGATGGTCTTCAAGAACCACATCTCACGAGGACATACCATGCAACTCCAATCCCATCCGGCGTGCCGCCCGTTTTACGAAGCCGGCGAACTGTCGCAACTGACCGCCTTCTACGAAGAAGGCCGTAACGTCATGTGGATGATGCTGCGATCGGAGCCGCGGCCGTGCTTCAACCAACAACTCGTTACCGACATCATCCATCTCGCGCGCGTCGCACGCGACTCGGGCCTCACGTTCGACTTCTGGGTGACGGGCTCGCTCGTCCCCGAGCTGTTCAACGTCGGCGGCGACCTGAGCTTCTTCGTCGACGCGATCCGCAGCGGCCGGCGTGACCAGCTGATGGCCTACGCGCGCTCGTGCATCGACGGCGTGTACGAGATCTACACGGGCTTCGGCACCGGCGCGATCTCGATCGCGATGGTCGAGGGCAGCGCGCTCGGCGGCGGCTTCGAGGCCGCGCTCGCGCACCACTACGTGCTCGCGCAGAAGGGTGTGAAGCTCGGGTTTCCCGAGATCGCGTTCAACCTGTTCCCGGGCATGGGCGGCTATTCGCTCGTCGCGCGCAAGGCGAACCGCGGCCTCGCGGAATCGCTGATCGCGACCGGCGAGGCGCATGCGGCCGAGTGGTACGAGGATCGCGGGCTGATCGACCAGACGTTCGACGCCGGCGACGCGTATCTCGCGACGCGCACCTTCATCGACGTGACGAAACCGAAGCTGAACGGCGTGCGCGCGATGCTGCGCGCCCGCGAGCGCGTGTTCCAGCTGTCGCGCTCGGAGCTGATGGACATCACGGAAGCGTGGGTGCATGCGGCGTTCACGATCGAGCCGAAGGACCTCGCGTACATGGAACGCCTGGTGATGCTGCAGAACCGCCGCGTGTCGAAGCTGCGCACGGTGTAATGGAACCGGCGCCGCCGGTACGCGGCGGCGCCTGGGCGGGCACGAGGCTCAGGCGATCAGCCTGAGCTTCCGCGTCTCCGCGAGCCACGCCTCGAACGCCTGCGCCGGCATCGGCCGCGCGTAGTAGTAGCCCTGCGCGTGATCGACGTCGAGCTGCTTGAGGAAATCGGCTTCCGCATGCGTTTCGACGCCTTCGGCGATCACCGCGAAATTCAGCGCCTTCGCGAGCGACACGACCGAGCGCACCAGTGCCTGCGAGCGCGGGTTGCGGTCGATGCCCGTGATGAAGGTGCGATCAAGCTTGATCGCATCGAGCGGCAGGCGCGACAGCTGCGACAGCGACGAATAGCCGGTGCCGAAATCGTCGAGATGGATCTCCGCGCCGAGCTGGCGGAACTGCCGCATCAGCCCGATCGCGGAATCCTCGTCCTCGATGAAGCAGCTTTCGGTCAGCTCGATGTCGAGCAGGCCGGGCTTCAGCCCCGCGCCGTCGAGAATCGACGCGAACTGGTGCACGATGTTCATGTCCTGCAACTGCCGCGCGGACACGTTCACCGCGATCCGGATGCCGAGCCCCTTCGCCTTCCATGCGGCGGCCTGTGCGGCCGCGGTGCGCATCACCCAGCGCCCGAGCGGCGCGATCAGCCCCGACTCCTCCGCGAAACGAATGAACTCGATCGGCGCGACGAGCCCGCGATCGGGCGACTGCCAGCGGATCAGCGCCTCGACGCCGTGCACGTCGCCCGTCGCGATATCGACGACCGGCTGGTAATGCAGCACGAACTGCTCTTCCTCGAGCGCCTTGCGCAGGTTCGTGTCGAGCCACATGTACTTCGCGACCTTCTGGTTCATCTCCAGCGAGAACACGCGGTACGTGTGCTTGCCTTCCTCCTTCGCGACGTACATCGCGGTGTCGGCGCTGCGGATCAGCGTCTCGAGCGAATCGCCATGCTGCGGATGCATCGCGATGCCGATCGAGCAGCTCGTGTAGACCTCCATCAGCCCGAGGTGGATCGGCGTGCGCAGCCGTTCGAGGATGATCTGCGCGGTCGCCTCGAGCAGCGGCCGCGTGCCGTGCTCGAACAGCACGAGGAACTCGTCGCCGCCGAGCCGGGCGAGCGTCGCGCCGGACGGCAGGCAGCCGCTGATGATCGACGACACGTCCTGCAGCAGGCGGTCGCCGGTGATGTGACCGTAGTGATCGTTGACGCGCTTGAAGTTGTCGAGGTCGAGGAACAGGATCCCGACCTGGCCGCGCGTGTCGGGGCTCTCCGCGTCGATCGCCGCACGGATCCGCTCGCTGATCGCATGGCGGTTCGGCAGCCCGGTGAGCACATCGGTGTTCGCCAGCTCGGTGAGCCGCTGCTGCGCGTTGCGCTCCTCGGTGATGTCGATGCCCGAGCAGATCAGGAACTGCTCGTCGATGCCGCTGCCGCTCTGCACGAACTTGTTGCGGAACTGGAACAGGCGCGGCCCGTTGACCGTGTTGATGTAGCGCTCGACCGCGTACGACTGGTTGCTCGCGAAAAAGCCGGTGATGTTGGTGCGCGACTGCGCGCCCTGCTCGGGGCTCATGAACAGCTCGAACGCGCTGCGGCCGATCACGTCGACCTCGCGCTTGCCCGTCACTTCCTCGCACAGCCGGTTGAAGCGCTGCACCATCCCGTTGCGATCGAGGATCACGACGAGCGAATTGACTTCGGACACGACCTGCTCGGCGAAGGCGAGCCCGTGCGACAGATCGTCGGCGACGGATGCGGTATCGGAATAGGCGGACGCCGTGCCGGCCCAGTCGGTCGTGTTGACCTTCCTGCCGACCAGATGGAGGCTGACCGGATTGCCGAACAGCGCGATGTCGAGCACGAGATGCGACGTGACGCCGGTCAGCGCGCGCACGCGCGCGGCCTGCTCGACCGTCAGCGCAACCGCCACGTTGGTCAGGCCGCGCACGGCGGCCAGCTCGAGCGCGTTGCTGTCGCTGCCGAGACGCCAGCAGGGGCTGCGCGTACCGACATGCGCCTCGAGCACCGCGCTATCGTTTTCGTCATCCATGGACACGCCCCGATCCAGAAAAAAACGCACAGTGTAGACGGAGGCGAGCGGGCCGACCGCCCTGCCCGGGCCGCGCCGAGCGCGTTCCGGCAGGTCAGCCGTGATTGCCGTGACAGCGGGCCTCGTCCCGTACTTGTTTCCAGCTACTGCGACCGGCGTTCGCGCGTGACGCGCGCAGGTTTTGCCAAACGAATGATGAGAGCCATCTTATCAAATGACGATGAGGATTGGGACTCACATTTAGAGCAGAGTGTCAAGGAATCGGGACTCGATTGGCAAGCCGGATTTTTCATGATTTGCGGCCGGCGAAAGACCCGGTGCGGCACGGCGAAACGGCGTGGCGGAATCGGCTGAATGCCTTGCTGGTCATGGGTTTGCGGTCGACGCGGAGCGATCGCGGCATCGCACAGGCGGCACCGCTCAGACAGGGTCGGATCGCATGCCGGCGCACCGGATTTCGGCCATTTTTGATTCCGTTTGTGCGTGAATTCGTTGTTTTATTCCACAGTCCGTTGCAATGATTTCAGCCCGGCGCGGCCGCCCGCGCCGGGTCGCACGAATCAGCCCGCCGCGCCGTACCCGCCGCCGCCCGGCGTTTCGACCACGAATACGTCGCCCGGCGCCATCTGCGCGCGGCCGATATGGTCGAGCGCCTCGACCGTGCCGTCCGCCCGCTCGATCGTATTGCGGCCGAGCGCGCCGGCTTCGCCGCCCGCCGCACCGAACGGCGCGTGGATCCGGTTGTTCGACAGGATCGACGCGGTCATCGGCTCGAGGAAGCGGATCCGCCGCACCGCGCCGTCGCCGCCGCGCCAGCGGCCGCCGCCGCCCGACCCGGCGCGGATCCGGTGCGAGTCGAGCCGCACCGGGTAGCGCCATTCGAGCACCTCCGGATCGGTCAGCCGCGAGTTCGTCATGTGCGTCTGCACCGCGCCGACGCCCGCGAAACCGTTGCCTGCACCGCTGCCGCCCGCGATCGTCTCGTAGTACTGGTAGCGATCGTTGCCGAATGTGAAGTTATTCATCGTTCCCTGGCTCGACGCGACGCAGCCGAGTGCGCCGTACAGCGCGTTGGTGATCGCCGACGACGTCTCGACGTTGCCCGACACGACAGCCGCCGGATACTCGGGGTTCAGCATCGAGCGGGCCGGCACGATCACCGTCAGCGGCTTCAGGCAGCCGGCGTTCAACGGGATGTCGTCGCCGACCAGCGTGCGGAACACGTACAGCACGGCGGCCATGCAGACGGCCTTCGGCGCGTTGAAATTGTTGTCGAGCTGCGCGGACGTGCCGGTGAAATCGATCTCGGCGCGCCGCGCCGCGCGGTCGACGCGGATCGCGACGCGAATCTCCGCGCCGTTGTCGAGCGGATAGCGGTACGCGCCGTCCTGCAACGCGCCGATCACGCGCCGCACCGCTTCTTCCGCGTTGTCCTGCACGTGCCCCATGAACGCGAGCACGACGTCGCGGCCGAACTGCGCGACCATCCGGCGCAATTCGTCGACGCCCTTCTGGTTCGCGGCGATCTGCGCACGCAGGTCGGCCATGTTCTGCTCGACGTTGCGCGCCGGGTACCGGCCCGATGCGAGCAGCGCGCGCGTGTCCGCATCGCGCAGCACGCCGGCCGACACGAGCTGCCAGTTGTCGATCAGCACGCCCTCCTCGTCGATGTGCGTCGAATCGGGCGGCATCGAGCCGGGCGTCGTGCCGCCGATGTCCGCGTGGTGGCCGCGCGAGCCGACGTAGAACAGCGGCGCGTCCGAGCCGTCGGCGAATACCGGCGTGATGACCGTCACGTCCGGCAGGTGCGTGCCGCCGTGATACGGGTCGTTCAGCATGTAGACGTCGCCGTCGCGCATCCGGCCGCGGTTGCGCTCGATCACCGTGCGGATGCTCTCGCCCATCGAGCCGAGGTGCACGGGCATGTGCGGCGCGTTCGCGATCAGGTTGCCGTCGCCGTCGAAGATCGCGCACGAGAAGTCGAGCCGCTCCTTGATGTTGACCGAGTACGCGGTGTTCTGCAGCCGCAGCCCCATCTGCTCGGCGATCGACATGAACAGGTTGTTGAAGATCTCGAGCCGCACCGGATCGGCGTCGGTGCCGAGCGAGCGGCGCGTCGGCAGCGGCGTCGTGCGCGTCAACACGAGGTTGCCCTGCGTGGTCATCTCGGCGCGCCAGCCGGGTTCGACGACGGTCGTGCCGTTCTGCTCCGCGACGATCGCCGGGCCGTCGATCGCGTCGCCGGCCAGCAGCGTGTCGCGCACGTAGAGCGCCGCGTCGTGCCACTGGCCGCCGGAATGGAAGCGCACCGCGGAATCGGCCCGCGGCGCGGTGCCGTCGCCCGCCCCGCGCGGCGCGAGCGGCGCGATGTCGACCGGCGCGTCCGAGCGGCCGATCGCCTCGACCGACGCCAGTTCGGCGACGAGCGGCGTGCCGGGCATCAGGAACGCGTAGCGCTGCCGGTACGCGGCCTCGAACGCCTGCTGCATCGCGTCGACGCTGCCGGCCGGCACGTCGAGCGCCGAATCGGTGCCCTGGTAGCGCAGGTGCACGCGCCGCTCGGTCGCGATCCGCTCCGGCGCGACGCCCTGTTCGAGCAGCGCGCCGACGGCCTCGTCGGCCAGCCGGTCGAGCGCCGCGTTCAACGCGGGCAGCGATGCGTCGGACAGCACGGCCTCGACCGCGCGCTCGCGCATCGCGGTCTGGTCGGCCAGGCCCATCCCGTACGCGGACAGCACGCCCGCGAGCGGATGCGCGAACACCTGCGTCATCCCGAGCGCGTCGGCCACGCCGCACGCGTGCTGGCCGCCCGCGCCGCCGAACGTCGTCAGCACGTAGCGCGACACGTCGTGGCCGCGCTGCACCGAGATCTTCTTGATCGCGTTCGCCATGCTGCCGATCGCGATCTCCAGGAAGCCTTCGGCCAGCGCCTCGGGCGTCTCGCGCCGCCCCGTCGCCGCATGGATCTCGTCGGCGAGCGCCGCGAATTTCGCGACCACGCCGTCGCGGTCGAGCGGTTCGTCCGCGTGCGGGCCGAACACGCGCGGGAAGTAATCGGGCTGGATCTTGCCGAGCATCACGTTGCAGTCGGTGACCGTCAGCGGGCCGCCGCGCCGGTACGCGGCCGGCCCCGGGTTCGCGCCTGCCGATTCGGGCCCGACGCGCAGCCGCGCGCCGTCGAAGCCGAGCACCGACCCGCCGCCGGCCGCGACCGTATGGATGCTCATCATCGGCGCGCGCATCCGCACGCCGGCCACCTGCGTCTCGAACTCGCGCTCGAACTCGCCGTTGTAGTGCGACACGTCGGTCGACGTGCCGCCCATGTCGAAGCCGATCACCTGGCCGAAGCCGGCCGCGCGCGCCGCGCGCACCATCCCGACGATGCCGCCGGCCGGCCCCGACAGGATCGCGTCCTTGCCCTGGAACGCGTCGGCGCGCGTCAGGCCGCCGCTGCTCTGCATGAACTGCAGGTTCACGCCCGGCATCTCGTGCGCGACCTGCTCGACGTAGCGGCGCAGGATCGGCGACAGGTACGCGTCGACGACGGTCGTGTCGCCGCGCGACACCATCTTCATCAGCGGCGACACCTCGTGCGACACCGACACCTGCGTGAAGCCGATGCGGCGCGCCAGCTCGGCCAGCGCGCGCTCGTGCGCGGTGTAGCGGTAGCCGTGGATCAGCACGATCGCGAGCGCCCGCACGCCGCTGTCGAACACGCGGCGCAGCGACGCTTCGGCACCCTGAACGTCGAGCGGCACGACGACGTCGCCACGCGCGCCGACGCGCTCGTCGATCTCGACGACGGTCTCGTACAGCGCGTCCGGCAGCACGATGTCGAGATCGAACAGGCGCGGCCGGTTCTGATAGGCAATGCGCAGCACGTCGCGAAAGCCCTGCGTCGTCGCGAGCGCGGTACGTTCGCCCTTGCGTTCGAGCAGCGCGTTGGTCGCGACCGTCGTGCCCATCTTCACCATGTCGACGCGCGCGGGCGTGATCGGCTCGCCGGCCGCGAGGCCGAGCAGGTGGCGGATGCCGGCCACGGCCGCGTCGCGGTACTGCTCGGGGTTCTCCGACAGCAGCTTGTGCGTGACGAGCGTGCCGTCGGGCCGGCGCGCGACGATGTCGGTGAAGGTGCCGCCGCGGTCGATCCAGAATTGCCAGCGCGCGGCGTCGGAGGGAACGGAGGAAAGGTGTCGGTCAGTCATGATGTCGGGTCGAGGCGTCGTTGAATCGAGGGACGAGCGCCGCCGCACGGCGCGCGTCGCACGCCGTGTCACGGTCTCGATGAAAGGGGAAGCAGGACGAAGGGCGGGCCGCCGGCCGCTTACGCGGCGTCGAGTTCGCGGCCGCGGGTCTCGGGCAGCGTCAGCGCGGCGACGATCACCACGCCGTACGCGGCGACCGCGAAGATGCCGATGCTCGTGCCGAGCCCGTACTGCTTCGACAGCGCACCGATCAGGAACGGGAACAGCGCACCGATCGCGCGGCCCACGTTGTAGCAGAAGCCCTGGCCGGAACCGCGCACGCGGGTCGGGAACAGCTCGGTGAGGAACGCGCCCATCCCCGAGAAGATGCCCGATGCGAAGAAGCCGAGCGGGAAGCCGAGCCACAGCATCGACGCGTTGGTCAGGTTCAGCGACGTGTACGCGAATGCGATCACCATCGAGCCGACCGCGAACAGGATGAAGTTCGGCTTGCGGCCGAGGCGGTCGGTCAGGTACGCGCTCGTCAGGTAGCCGACCCACGAACCGAAGATGATCATCGCGAGATAGCCGCCGGTGCCCATCACCGTGAGGTGACGCTCGGTCTTCAGGAAGGTCGGCAGCCACGTCGTGATCGCGTAGTAGCCGCCCTGCGCGCCGGTCGTCAGCAGCGCCGCGCGCAGCGTCGTCGTGATCAGCTTCGGCGCGAAGATCTCGGTCAGGCGCGGCGCGTCGGCCACCTGTGCCTGCGCGGCCTTCTCCTTCTCGTAGACGTCCGGCTCCTTCACGTAGCGGCGGATCGCGACGACCAGCAGCGCGGGCGCGAGCCCGACGAGGAACAGCGCGCGCCACGCCTGCTCGGCCGGCAGCACCGAGAACAGCAGCGCATACAGCAGCGCGCACAGCCCCCAGCCGATCGCCCAGCCCGACTGCACGAGCCCGACGGCCTTGCCGCGGTCGCGCGCGCGGATCACTTCGCCGATCAGCACCGCGCCGGCCGTCCATTCGCCGCCGAAGCCGAAGCCCATCAGCGCACGCGCCGCGAGCAGCTGGTGGTAGTTCTGCGCGAGCCCGCACAGCGCGGTGAACACCGCGAACCACAGCACCGTGAGCTGCAGCGTGCGCACGCGTCCGATCCGGTCGGACAGGATGCCGGCGATCCAGCCGCCCGCCGCCGACGCGAGCAGCGTGACCGTGCCGATGAAGCCGGCGTCCGCGAGCGAGATGCCCCACGTCGCGACGAGCGTCGGAATCACGAACGACAGCATCTGCGTATCCATCCCGTCGAGCATGTAGCCGACCTTGCAGCTCCAGAATGCGCGGCGCTCGCGCGACTGTGCGTCCGCGTACCACGAGAACAGGCCGCTGCGCGCTCGGCTCGCGGGCTCCGCGGCGGGTGCCGCGAGGGTCTTGCTTTCCATGGTGGTGCTCCTGTCGTTATGCGCGTTCGAATGGCGATTGGGCGTGCGGGGTATCGGGCTTGGGCCGTCCATCGGCCCCTGAATTCAGAAAACGGCCAGCGATGCGTTCGTGATGTCGGTCATCAGCATGTGGCCGGGCGTATGCGCGATCGCGATCGGCAGCTTCGCGTCCATCAGCGCGGTTTGCGGCGTCACGCCGCATGCCCAGAACACCGGCAGTTCGTCGTCGCGGATCGTCACCGCGTCGCCGAATTCGGGGGCGTCCAGATCGGCGATGCCGAGCGCACGCGGGTGGCCGATATGGATCGGCGCGCCGTGCACGCCCGGGAACCGGCTCGTGATCTGCACCGCGCGGATCGCGTCGGCGCCGCGCATCGGCCGCATCGACACGACCAGCTGGCCACCGAAGATGCCCGCGCGGCGGTTCGCGATCGACGTGCGGTACATCGGCACGTTGCGCCCCTCCTCGACGTGACGCAGGCCGATGCCCTCGCGGGCGAGCATGTCCTCGAACGAGAACGAGCAGCCGATCGCGAACACGACGAAATCGTCGCGCCACAGCGCTTCCAGCGACTCGACGCGCTCGGTCAGGCGGCCGTCGCGGTAGACGTTGTAGCTCGGCACGTCGGTGCGGATGTCGAGATCCTCGCCGAGCGCGTCGAACCGGAACGCGCCCGGTTCGCCGACGCCGAGCAGCGGGCAGGCTTTCGGATTCGCCTGACAAAAGCGCAGGAAATCGTGCGCGTACGCGTCGGGCAGGATCGCGAGGTTCGCTTGCGCGAACGGGCCGCAATGGCCGGCGGTCGGGCCGCGGAATGCGCCGCTGCGCACGGACTGGCGGAATTCGGAAGGCGTCATGAGGTTCTGTCGCGAATCGGGTTGTCGTCGGGATGACGGTGATGTGTCATCGGTTACGGCGAAGAATAGAAAGGAAAAAAATTGACCGCCAACGAGTTTTTTTGCACTTCTTGTATAGAATTTCTTAACGCACCCTCGGGTTTCCCCCCGGTCCCGTTCACTTTTCCTCAGCGGCAAGCTGCGCATCGCCCCTTCGCCCGATCCGCCATGAACACGCGTTTTCTCGAAACCTTCGTCACGCTCGCGAAGCTGCGCAACTTCCGCACGACGGCGGCCGCGCTGCATGCGACGCCGGCCGCGATCTCGCAGCGCCTGAAGGCGCTCGAGGACGAACTGCAGACGGTACTCGTCGATCGCGACAGTCGCGAATTCCGGCTCACGCCGAACGGCGAGTACCTGCTCGGCTATGCGAAGGCCGTGGTCGAGGCCACGCAGGAACTGCAGGCGGCCGCCTCGGGCGAGAGCGCGCTGCGCGGCAAGCTGCGGCTCGGCGTGATCGAGACCGTCGTGCACAGCTGGCTGCCGCACTACATGCGGCGGCTCGCGGCCGACTACCCGCAGCTGGAGATCGACCTGACCGTCGACGTGAGCGTCGTGCTGCAGCGCCGGCTGATGGCCGGCGAGCTCGACCTGATCATCCGCGTGGAGGGCAGCGACGAGGCGTCGGTCGTGTGCGACGCGCTCGCGAACTACCCGGTGCGCTGGATCGCCCGCGCGGGGCTGCTGCCGAACACGCGCACGGGCCTCGCGCGGCAGGTGCTGCGCCAGCCGATCCTCACGTACGGGCGCGGCACCGCGCCCCATCGCGCGCTGGAGGACATCGTGCGCACGCTCGCGCATGCGCACGGCGTGCCGCTGTCGGACACGCGCATCACCGGCTCGCCGTCGATCTCGGTGATCGTGCAGCTGGTGCGCGACGGTTTCGGCGTCGCCGCGATTCCGGTGCTGTTCGTCGACGCGCTGATCGAGAGCGGCGAAGTGGTCGAGCTGCCGCTGCAGCCGTCGCCGCCGTCGATCGTCGTGTCGATGTCGCGACGCGCGGACGCACCGCGATTCGTGCACGGCGCGTCGATCGCCGCGCGGGCCGCGTGTCACGAGTACTGCGAGAAGAGCAAGCGGTTGCTGGTCGAAGCGCTGTGACGTTGCAGCGGCCGATGACGCGCGTTCGACATCGCCGCGGGAATCGCCCACAATCGCCTTCGGCGCGTCCGCACCATCGCGCCCTCCATCGAGAATGACGGCACGGCCGGCCGGCATTCATCGCTTCGCATGCTCCTGCACGACCAGAGGGCAACATGCCGATCCGCTCCGCCTCCACCCGCCTGAATCTCGCGCGCGCCGTGATCGTCGCGCTGTACGTCGCGTCGCTGCTGCTGCCCGTCGCGGCCGAACCGCCGAATGCCGCGGGCGCGGTGAGCTGGTGGCACGGGTACACGGTGCTCGCGCTCGGCGGGCTCGCGATCCTCGACCTGCAGTTCGCGTGGCTCGGCAATCCGCTGCTGATCGCCGCGCTGATCAGGCCGAACCGCACCGTGTCCGCGCTGCTCGCCGTGGTCGTGGTATTTGCGATCGGGTGGCACACGATCCCGACCGACGCGAACTACGAAAAGATCACCACGTTCGGTGCCGGGTACTACCTGTGGATCGTGGCGATGGCGGGCGGCGCCGCGCTGCCGTGGATCGACGGGCGCCAGCGGAAGGACGGCGCGGCGGCCATGGCGGCGGTCGCCGCCGCGCCGTCACCGGCCGGCCCGCCCGGCCGGAAAACGGGCTGGACCGTCACGGCGGCCGGCACGCGCATCGAAGCGACCGACCAGACCGGTGCAACGCGCGGGATCGCGCTGTCCGACCTCGGTGCGGTCGTGATCGAAACCAACGACCAGGGCCCGTTCGTGTCGGACGTCTGGTGGCTCCTGTTCGATACGCGCAAGCAGTTCGCGTGCGGATTTCCGCAGGATGCCGAAGGCGCGAAGGCGGCGGTCGACCGGCTGCTCGACCTGCCCGGCATCGATCACCGCAAGGTCGTCGACGCGCAGACGTCAATCCAGAACGCGACGTTCCCGATCTGGGAACGCACGGCGGGCGACCCGGCCACGCCGGGTGAAACCGGAGCGACCGCCTGAGCGGCGACGCTTACGCCGGTTGCCCCGCGTGCGGCTGCGTCAGCTTGCCGTCACCGTACTCGCGGAGCACCTTCGAAATCACGACGCGATAGCCGTCGAGCCAGCGAGCCTGCTTCGCTTTGGCTTCGAGGTGCGCGGGATGCTGCATCAACTGCTGCAGCGCCGCCTCCGATTCCCAGTAGTAGACGTTCTGGATCAACCCCGCTTCGGCGTTCTCCCACGTTTCCTCGCCGACATAGCCGGGCGTCGCGCGCGCCATGTCGGCGATCTGCCGGTCGAGCCGGTGGAATTCGTCGTCGTATCGCCCGGCACGGAAAATGAAGGTCGACGCGTACATGCACGCTCCATCGAGAACGGTTGAAAGAGCGCCAAGTGTACGGCACGCACGGCGTGCCGCGATCGTCATGCGGCGCTTACGCGGCGAGCGGGCCGGCGGTGAGCCGGTCGTCGAGCCATGCATCGATGCGCGGCGCGTCGTCACGCGTTCCGGCAGCAGGCGAAGGCATCGCGGCCAGCGCGTGTCGTGCGCGTTCAAGCGCCTGCGCGAAACCGCGCAACTCTTGCGTCGCGGGCCGGTCGTCGGCACGCCGGCGGACGAGCGCCGCCTCGATGTTGGCACCGATCAATGCAAGCTGCGCGTCGATGAAGTCGGTGCACAGCGCGCGGCAATGCGCGGAAACCGCTGCGACGGCCAGCAGCACGGGCACGATCGACACGGTCAGGTAGCCGCCCGGCGCGAGCCGCGACAGCGCATGACGCACGTCCTGCCCGCCATCGCTCAACGCGGCGAACACGGCGTCGCGCCACACCGCGCGCTCGAACGCGAGCGCATCGCGATGTGCGTCGAGCGCCGCGCGATCCGCGACCTGCCCGGCCGTCACCAGCGGAATCGGGAATGCAGCGTCGACGGATGCCTGCGCGGCGCCCGCCTCGACGATGCAGTTCGCGCCCAGCCATGCCGCGTCGTCCCGCCGCGCGGCGAGCACGCGCGACTGCAACCGGTCCGGCAGCATCGGATCGAGCGGCACCGCGCTGCAGATCGACGGCTTGCTCGCCTGCACGCTGCAACGGCCGTCGTCGGCCAGCGCCGCGCAACGGCCGAGCGACGGATAGTCGTAGCCCTGCAGCGTGACCGCGATCCATTCGCCGTTCACGCCGCCGATGCGATGGAACAGCCGGTCGGCCAGCGCATCGGACGCCGCGACATCATCCGCATCGAGCACGTGCTCGCGCCCGCCCGCACGCCAGCGCTCGCCGATCCGCCGCTTCGGCACGCGACGGATCGTCAGCGCGCCGACGAAGCGATGACGATGCCGGAGCAGTTCGCGCAACGACAGCGCCGGCGCGCTGTTGCAGCAGCGTCCGCATGCGTGGCAGGCAAGCGAATAGGTCTCTACCACGGCCGCCGCACCGAATCCTGGTAGCGCGTGAGGATGAAGCGCGCGACGTCGTCCGAGTGATACGCGGCGACGAGCTGCGCGACCCACGGTTTCGCGCGATCGGCGTCGCGCACCGTCAACACGTTCGCATACGGCGAGCGGGCGTCCTCGAGGCTGATGCTGTCGCGCGCGGGTTGCAGCCCGGCGCGGGCGGCGTCCTCGCTGTCGATCGCGACGAACGCGGCCGTATCGAGCGCCGCATACAGACGGTCGCGGCGCAGCGCGACGAGTTTCAGCCCGAGCCGGTTGCCGGTCACGTCGCGCAGCGTCGCGTGCAGGCCGGCCTGTTCGCGCAACGTCACCAGCGTGTCGTTCTGCAGCAGCACGAGCGCGCGTGCCATCCCGCGCCGATCGGCGGGCAGCGCGACCGTCGCACCCGGTCGCAGTTCGTTCAGGCTTTTCAGCTTGCGCGAATAGAACGCCATCGGCAGCGTGACGGTCGGCGCGACTTCGGTCAGCGCGTAGCGCTTGCGCGCACGCGTCGCCGCGAGCTGCTGCGCATCCTCGAAGCTGGCCGCGTCGATCCGGCCGTCGGCAAGCGCCGCGTCGATGCGCGACGCATCGTCGAATTCGACGACGTCGACACCCAGCCCGCGCGCGGCGGCAACCCGCTTCACTTCGTCCAGGATCTGCGCATGCACGCCGCGCGTGACGCCGACGCGTACCTCCGACGCAGCGGTGTCGGCCGCCACTGCCGATCCCTGATGCGCGACACCCCACGCGGCCAGCAGCCATACGGCCACGCAGCGCACGAAACCCTTCGTCATGACGCGTCCCTCAGGATCGTGCGAAAGCCGATATGCGACGCCCCGAGATCGGCTTCCTGCTGTTCGCGCGACGACGCGCGATAACGCACGCAGTAATCGCGCGAGCACAGGAACGAGCCGCCCTTGATGACCATCGGCGTATCGTGCCGGCGCGTCGGCGGGGCGACGGCCGCCGTGTCGCCGTTCGTATGCGACTGGTGCGGGCCCGTGTACGCGTCCTTCGTCCATTCCCATGCGTTGCCGATCATGTCGTAGAGCCGGAACCCGTTCGCCGCGTAGCAGCCGACGGGCGCGAGCCCCGCATGCCCGTCCTCGGCCGTGTCGAGCACCGGAAACGCGCCCTGCCAGTAATTCGCGGCCGGCTTGCCCCGCGCGTCGCGCGGCGCCGCATCGAGCGATGCGTCGTCGCGGCCGGCCTTGCCCGCGTATTCCCATTCCGCTTCGGTCGGCAAGTCGCGGCCGAGCCAGCGCGCATACGCGAGCGCGTCGCGCTGCGTGACGAGCGTGACGGGCAGGTTGCCGCGCCCGTCCACGTCGCTGCCGGGCCCGCGCGGATGGCGCCACGACGCGCCCTTCACCCACGACCACCACGCAAGGTCGCGCGCATTCATCTCGTCGCGCGTCGGCACATGAAACACCGCCGCGCCGCCCTGCTGCTCGGCTTCGGTCACGTAACCGGTCGCCTGCACGAACGCGGCGAACTGCGCGATCGTCACGTCGGTCTGGTCGATCCAGAAGCCGCCGACGCGCGTGCGGCCGTCGCCGACCGGACGCTCGTCCGCATAGCCGCGCGTGCTGCCGAACACGAACGCGCCGCCGCGCAGGTGCACCATCCCGGCCTGCGGATCGTCGCGCCACTTCGCCGGCAGCCCCGAATAGCGTTCGCACTGGTGTTCCGAACCGAGCGGCGCAAGCACGCGGCCGCGATTCAGGTCGTCGAACGCGCCGCCTGCCGGCGCCGCCGAATTCGCATAGCCCACCGCGAACGCGGCGGCGAACAGCGTGGCGGCAAGCGCCGCGCCGGTCGTCCAGAAGCGGAACCGCATCGTGTCGTCCCCGCGATCAGTAGTAGCCGCGCGGACGCAGCGGCTCGACGCCGCCGACGTTGCTCATGTAGGTCTTCCACTGGTCGACGAGCGTGCTGATCACCGACGGGTTCTGCGCGGACACGTCGGTCGTCTCGCCGCGATCCGACGCGAGGTCGTACAGCTGCCAGTGACCGTCGAGCGGCCCGAGCGGCGGCTCGGTCCACAGCGCCTTCCAGCGGCCGTCGGCGCTGCGCAGGTACGCGCGGCCGTATGCTTCGTCGCCGAACGGCGCGGTGTGCACCTCGCCCGTCGCCGAGCCCGTGAGCACCGGCAGCAGCGACTGGCCCGTGACCGGGTACACGTAGCGGTTGTTGTAGATCACCTTGCCCTTGTTCTGGTCGACGCCCGTCAGCGTGTTGACGAGCGGCGGCGCCGGCTGCGACGGCGGCGTGACGCCCGCGATCGCGAGGAACGTCGCCGTGTTGTCGGTCACGTGCGTGAACGCGCGCAGCGTCGGCAGTTGCTGCGACTGGCCCGGCAGGCGCACGATCGTCGGCGTCGACACGCCGCCTTCGGCCGAATAGCCCTTCGTGAGCCGGTACGGCGCCGCGCTCACTTCGGCCCAGCGCAGCCCGTACTGCAGGCGCTGTGCGTTCTGCTTGCCGTTGTCGGTGCCGAGCGCCGAATAGACCGGCTCCTGCGCGTTCGCGGTGTCGGTCGCCGTCGGGTCCGCGCCGCTGTCGATCGGCCAGCCTTCCGCGCCGTTGTCCGACTGGAACATGATGAACGTGTTGTCGTATTCGCCGATGTCCTTCAGGTGCTGGATCAGCAGGCCGATGTTGTAGTCGAGGTTCTCGACCATCCCCGCGTAGATCTCCATGTAGCGCGCCTGCGCCTTGCGCTCGGCCGGCGACAGGCTCGACCACAGCTTGTCGACCTTGCCGGGGCCGTAATCGCTGTAGCCGTCCGCGGCGGAATGCACGGCACTGATGTACTTCGCGTTCGCGGTGCCGTTGTTCGCGGTCGCGGGCGACGCGGCCGTCGTTTCGGGCAGGCCGTCGAACGGCTTGAAGTCGGCGGGAATCAGGCCGAGCGCCTTCTGCCGCGCGATCCGCGCGTTGCGGATCGCGTCGTAGCCGGCGTCGTACACGCCCGCATACTTGTGCAGCCACGGTTCGGGCACCTGCAGCGGCCAGTGCGGCGAGGTGTAGGCCGCATACGCGAAGAACGGCTTGCCGTCACGCTGGTTCGAATCGATGTACGAGATCAGCTTCTGCGTATAGAAGTCGGTCGAATAGAACACGGCCGGGCTGCCGCCCGTACCGCCCGGCTGCCCGGGCTGGCCCGGCTGCACGTAACGGCCGTCTTCCGTGTAGTTCGACGAGCCGGCCGGCTCGTGCGCGAAGTGGTTCGTCGCCGCGCCGCCGAGCAGCACGTAGCTGCGCTCGAAGCCCCACTGGTCAGGCGTCTGCCCGCTGCCCGTCGCGCTGCCGACGATCCCCGAGCCGATGTGCCACTTGCCCGCGATATACGTGTGATAGCCGGCGTCCTTCAGCAGTTGCGCGAACGACAGCGCGCGGTCGTTCAGGTAGCCCTCGTAGCCGGGCAAGCCGCGCCGCTCGTCGGTCGGCACACCCATCGTGCCTTCGCCGACGAGATGGTGATCGGTGCCGGACACCAGCATCGCGCGCGTGATCGCGCAGACGGTGCCCGTGTGGTGATTCGACAGGATGCGGCCCGATGCGACGAGCGCGTCGAGGTTCGGCGTGTTGATCTCGCCGCCGAATGCATGGATGTCGGAATAGCCGAGGTCGTCGGCCATGATGTACAGGATGTTCGGGCGTTTCGCGGCCTGCGGCGGCGTCGTGTTGGCCTGCGGCGGCGGCGAATTGCTGTCGACGCCGCCGCACGAGGCGAGCGACACCGCGCCGGCAATCGCGGCACAGACGACACGGAAACGGAAAGCATGCAACGGCGACGCGGACTTTTTCATTATTGTTGACGCTCGATCTACGGGATCGGCGATCTTAGCCGCGCGCGCGCGGCGGCCAAAGTCGGATTCGTCACATGCTAACGGGATGCAGGAATATGCGATGCGCGCCGCCCGGCACGTATCGCGCCGCCCTGCTTCAGCTGCGCCCGCCGAGGCTGCCGCCGCCGTCCACCGACAGCACCTGCCCCGTGACGAAGCCGGCTTCGTCGGACAGGAAGAATGCGACCGCCGCCGCGACGTCGTCGGCCGTGCCGAGCCGGCGCGCGGGAATCGTCGCGAGCACCTTGCGCTCGCCTTCGCTGCCGACCGGCCGCGTCTGGCGGAACAGTTCGGTCTCGATCGGGCCCGGCGCCACGGCGTTGACGGTCACGCCATGCTCGGCCAGTTCCAGCGCCCAGGTGCGCGTGCAGCCGACCAGCGCATTCTTCGCAGCGGAATACGCGGTGCGATCGAGGCTGCCGAAAATCGCGCGGCTGCAGATGTTGACGATGCGCCCGTAGCCGCGCGCCTTCATCGCGTCGGCAAAGTGCTGCGTGACCTGGATCGCCGCCCGGACGTTGAGATCGAACACGGTCTGCAGCGACTGGAAGTCGATCTGGCCGAGCGGTTGCGGCAATACGATGCCCGCGTTGTTGACGATGCCGTCGACGTCGTGACGCTCGCCGATCCGCGCGAGCGTCACGGCCGTCTGCTCGATGTCGGCCAGATCGCACGCCAGCAGTTCGCCGGGGAAGTCGATGCCCTGCGCATGTCGCGCAAGGCCGATGACGCGATGCCCGCGTCGAGCGAGCGTGGCGCTGATCGCGAGACCGATGCCGCGCGATGCGCCAGTGACGAGGAAAGTGCGGGAGGACATGGGCGAGCCTTTGACGAGGAGTGGGGAAACGGCGCGACGCGCCCGTCGTCACGAGGCGCGCGCGTGCTCGGCCCGATTGTGCCGCAGCGAAGAGAAACGCGTACGGTCGTCACCCGCTACTCGTCGACGCCACGCACCCGCGCGTCGCTCAACCCGCCCGCCCCGCCGCTGCGGGGCAGCGCACGCCGCGACGTGATCCGCCGTGCAAGCACGCCGCCCGCCGGCAACGCGACCGCGACGAGCAGCAGCGCGAAATCGTACGAATGCGTGACGTCCTTGATCCGCCCCATCACTGGCGGCAGCGCGAGCCCCGCGAGTTTCGCGACCGCATTGATCAGCGCGATCGATGCGGCGGCCGCGAGGCCCGACGCGTATTCGGTCGTCACGGCCCAGTTGAAACCGACCGCGAAGCCCGACTGTCCGGACGCACGCTTCACGAGCAGCGGCAGGAACAGCGTGCGGCCGATCGTACCCCGCGCCCATACGTTGCCGTCGCCGAACGCGCGCCGTAGCGCGACGCAGTGCGACAGGTCGTAGGCGCTGATCACTCGCCGCGTCAACCGAACGTACCGTGCCGCTACGAAGCATGAGCGCCGCGCTGCGGCACGCGCTCGCCATCGGCATCATCGGACGCCAGCATGCCCGGAATCTCGTCCATCAGCGCGTCGACGACCACCCGCACCTTCGACGGCACGTGGCGCGATGCCGGCCGCACCGCGTACACCTCGGCACCCGACACGCTGTCGCTGTCCATCACGAGCGCGAGACGGCCGTCACGGACATACGGCGCCATCAGCCAGCACGGCAACCACGCGAGGCCCGCCCCGGCGGCGGCGGCATCGGCGATCGCCAGCAGGTCGTCCAACCTCAGGCGGCCGGCCGGACAATGATCGTGCACGGCGCCGTCCGCGCCGATGACCCGCCACGGCGTCGGCTGCCCGCCGCGCGAATACGCGATGCCGACGTGCGACGCCAGTTCGTCGAGCCCCGACGGCCGCCCGTGCCGGCCGAGATACGCGGGCGATGCGCAAATGCCCATGCGCTGCACGCCCAGCTTCCGGCCGACGAGCGCGCTCGTGTCGGCCAGCGCGCCGATGCGCACCGCGATGTCGAAACCGTCGTTCACGAGGTCGGCCACGCGATCGCTGAACGACATGTCGATTTCGAGCCGCGCATGACGCTCGACGAGGCGCCGCACGACGGGCGCCACGCATTGCCGGCCGAACAGCACGGGCACGCTGATCCGCACGCGCCCGGCCGGCTCGCGGCGGCCCGCGTCGAGCGCGGCTTCCGTCTCGCCGAGTTCGGCCAGCAGCCGCCGGCACTGCTCGTAATAGACGAGCCCTTCGTCGGTCAACCCGATCTGGCGGGTCGTGCGCTGCAGGAGCCGCGCGCCGAGACGCTGTTCGAGCCGCGCGACGATCTTCGCGACGGCCGAGCGCGTCATGCCCAGGCGCAGCGCCGCCGCCGCGAAGCTGCCCGACTCCACGACGTCGACGAATTCGGCAACGCCCCTCAACCGCTCATCCATGCAAGTCCGCTCCGGTGGAATGGCTGATTTGTGTCCGCACTGGCGACAATCATTGGAAAAATTCTCACCAATGCGTCCCCCAGCGCAACACTATGATAGTCCGGACTATCTCTGAACAGGAGCGAACATGCATGCATGGCAAATCAAACCGGGCGACGGCATTGCCGGACTCCGGCGCATCGACGCGACGCAGCACCCGGTCGGGCCGACCGACGTCGTCGTGAAGATCCACTCGGCCTCGCTGAACTATCGCGACCTGATGTTCGCGCGCGGCGACTATCTCGGCATCGGCACGGAAGCACTGATCCCGGTCGCGGACGGCGCCGGCGAAGTCGTCGAAATCGGCCGCGACGTCACGCGGTTCAAGCCGGGCGATCGCGTGATCAACACGTATTTCCCGCGCTGGATCGACGGGCCGGTCACGCCGCAGAAAGTCTCCGGATCGGCCGGTTCCCATTTCGACGGCGTGCTCGCCGAACGCTTCGTGTCCGACGAAGCCGCGCTGGTCGCCATCCCGCCTCATCTCGACTACGACGAAGCCGCGACGCTGTCGTGCGCGGGCATCACCGCGTGGAACGCCTTGTTCGTCGACGGCGGACTGGCGCCGGGCGCGACCGTCGCGCTGCTCGGCACGGGCGGCGTGTCGATCATCGCGCTGCAGCTCGCGCATGCGGCCGGGCTGCGCACGATCGTGACCTCGTCGAGCGACGCGAAACTCGAACGCGCCCGCGCACTCGGTGCGGACGCAACGATCAACTATCGCGCCACGCCCGAGTGGCAACACGAGGTGCTGCGGCTCACCGACGGCGCGGGCGCGGATCTGGTCGTCGAAGTCGGCGGCCGCGATACGCTGCCGCGCTCGGTGGCGGCGGCGAAGATGGGCGGCATCGTGTCGGTGATCGGCGGCCTCAGCAGCTTCGGCGGGCCCGAACTCGGGCTGCTGTCGCTGATCGGCGGCGTCCGGCGACTGCACGGGTTCATGGTCGGCAGCCGCGCGATGCTCGACGACGTCGTGCGGCTCGTCGATGCGAAGCGCATCAAGCCGGTGGTCGATCGCGTGTTCGGCTTCGACGAAGCGCCGCAGGCGTATGCGTACCTGCAGTCGGGGCAGCATTTCGGGAAAGTCGTGATCCGCGTCGCGTCGTAAGCAACGCAGGCGGCGGGCGGCCGCCTGCGTTCCCGCCCGTTCCGTCAGAACTTGTGGCGGATCCCCGCATGCACCATCAACTGTTTTCCGTTCGACGACAGATCGGCCGCGCCGGGGATATACGCATGATCCAGCGACGAACCGGTCGCATCGCCGGCAACCCGCTGGTACGCGCCCGTCAGGTACACGTCCGTGCGTTTCGACAGGCTGTAGTCGGCCATCAGCCCGAACGAATGGATTTTCGGTCTCGCGGTGCCGGTGGTCGCGTCGTAGCGGACCGTCGTGTACACGTATTGCGCGCCGACGAACAACGCCGGCGTGAACTGGTACTTGCCGTTGATCTCGAAGTTCTGATACTTGATCGACGTCACCATGCCGCCCGCGAGCGGCCCGGTCGACGGCTCGATCGTCTCGTCGCCGAACAGGTAGCCGACGTTCGCGGTCGGTCGAGTGACGTTGCTGTTCGTGTATGCGAATCCGATCGTCGCGGGCCCTGCCGTGTAGTTGACGCCCGCGCCGAAGATCCGCAGCCGCTCCGACACGAAGTTCGCATCCGCGCCGACCGCCCCGGAGCCCGCGATCGCGCCACCCGACGTCGCGCCCGGGTTGTCCGCGTTCAGGAAGGCCGCGCCGACGAGCAACCCGCCCTGCTCGTACTGCGCGCCGACGCTCCACTGCCTGTTGTTCGCGAAGCCCGGGTCGTTGCTGAAGCTGTACGTGCCGCCGAACGAGAAGCCGGAGAAGTCCGGGCTCGCATACTTCACGGTGTTGTTCGTGCGGAACGTGTTGCCGGTGTTGTCGTTGTCGAGCGGATGCGAGAACGGATAAACGCCCCAACTGCCGTTCGCGGTCGTCGGCGCGAGATAGTCGACGACCGAGTCGTACTGCCGGCCGAGCGTCAGCGTGCCGAAACGCGTGCTGCCGAGCCCGACGTAGGCCTGGCGCCCTAACAGGCGGCCGCCCTGCGCCAGCGTGCCGCTGTTCACGTTGAAGCTGTTCTCGATCTCGAACAGCGCGCTGTAGCCGCCGCCCAGATCCTCCGTCCCCTTCATCCCCCAGCGGCTGCCCTGCGCGAAGCCGCTCGCCATCTGCCACGCGCCATGGCCGCCGACGTTGTTCGTATAGTCGATGCCTGCATCGACGAGGCCATACAGCGTCACGCTGCCTTGCGCAAATGCGGGCGCCGCGCACAGCGCCGGCAGCGCGACAACAATCGATCTCCAGTTCATTCGCCATCCTTATTGATATTTTTAGAATGCGTCCTTTCGGTACGCCGCTGCTTACTTCGCGCCGTAGATGTCGAAGTCGAAATACTTCCGGTTGATCTTCCCGTACGTGCCGTTCGCGAGAATCGTCGCGAGTGCGCGATTGAACGCGTCGCGCAGGTCGTTGTCCTGCTTGCGCAAGCCAAGGCCGTCGCCCTGCCCGAAGTACTTCACGTCGTCAATCGGCGCGCCGGCGAACATGAAATCCTTGCCCTGCGGCTTTTTCAGAAACCCGTCGCTGGCCGCGATCGACGCCTGGAACGCCGCG
This sequence comes from Burkholderia sp. YHN3-13, assembly GCF_055810675.1. NCBI lineage: Bacteria > Pseudomonadati > Pseudomonadota > Betaproteobacteria > Burkholderiales > Burkholderiaceae > Burkholderia > Burkholderia sp. YHN3-13. The sequence goes on from NZ_JBVVNQ010000001.1 coordinate 795,116, forward strand.
TCGAGCCGCCCGGTTACCAGGTCGGCATACACCTGGTCCTGGTTCGGGTACGACACGACCTGCACGCCCGCGGGCTGCCAGTTCGCGACCGCATAGTCGGCCTGCGCGGAACCCTGCTCGACGCCGACGCGCTTGCCCTTCAGCGATTCGGCCGTCGGCAGCAGCGGCGAGCCCTTGCGCGCGATCAGCCGCGCCGGCGCGTTCGAGATGCGGTTCGTGAACGCGATCTGCTGCATCCGCTTCGGCGTGATCGTCATCGACGACGCGATCACGTCGAACTTGCGCGCGAGCAGCCCCGGAATCATCCCGTCGAAGCTCGACTCGACCCACACGCAGCGCGCATGCAGTTCCGCGCACAACGCGTTCGTGATGTCGATCCCGAAGCCGGTCAGCGTGCCGTCCGGCAGCTTGTATTCGAGCGGCGGGTAGGTCGGATCGACCGCGAGCCGAATCTCCCTGCCCGTCCAGTCGCCGGCATGCGCCGCGCCTGCCGCCAGCGCGACCGTGAGTACCGCCATCCACTGTTTCATTGCCTGTCTCCTTGTGTGAATCGTGAATCGAAATCGTGCGGCCGCGTCATCCGAGATATCGCTCGGCGAGTGCGATCCAGTAGCTCGCGCCCGTCGCGAGGCAGGCATCGTTGAAGTCGTAGCCCGGGTGATGCAGCCCGCATCCGGACGCCCCGTCGCCATTGCCGATCGACAGGTAGCTGCCGGCGCATTCCTCCAGCATGAATGCGAAATCCTCGCTCGCCGCGATCGGCCGCAGATGCGGAATCAGCGCCGCATCGCCGCCCCATTCGCGCGCCACCTCGCGCGCGAAGGCCGTCTGCACCGCGTGATTGACGAGCACCGGATAATCGTGCCGGTAGTCGATCTCGGCCGTCGCGCCATAGCTCGCGGCCTGTCCGTGCACGATCTCGCGGATGCGCCGCTCCAGCAGCGCACGTACGTCCGGCGACAACGCACGCACGCTGAGCGTCAGGTCCGCGTGGGACGGAATCACGTTCGATGCGGTTCCCGCGTGGATCGAGCCGGCCGAAACGATCGCCAGCTCCTGCGGATTCACGTTGCGCGACACGACCGTCTGCAACGCCATCACGATCGACGCGCACACGACCACCGGGTCGATCGTCGTATGCGGCGCGGCGCCGTGCCCGCCGCGCCCGATCACGCGCACGCGCACCTCGTCGGCCGACGCCATCGCCGGGCCGTCGCAGAAACCGAGCACACCGGCCGGCAAGCCCGGCACGTTGTGCATCGCGAACACGGCGTCGCACGGAAATCGTACGAACAGTCCGTCGTCGATCATCCGCTTCGCGCCGCCGAGCCCTTCCTCGGCCGGCTGGAAAATCAGGTTCAGCGTGCCGGCGAAGCGCGCCCGCCCGGCAAGACAGCGGGCCGCCGCGAGCAGCATCGCCGTATGGCCGTCGTGGCCGCACGCGTGCATCACGCCGTCATGCCGGCTCGCATGCGGCAGCCCGGTCGTTTCGCGGATCGGCAGCGCATCCATGTCCGCGCGCAACCCGAGCCGTTTCCCGGGGCCGCGCGTCAGCGTGCCGACCACGCCGGTGCCGCCAAGTCCGCGCGTGACCTGATAACCCCATGTTGTCAGGCAATCGGCGACGATGGCGCTCGTCGCATGCTCGTCGAAGCCGAGCTCAGGATGCGCATGCAGCCTGCGCCGCAGCGCGATCATCTCCGCCTCGATCGCCGATATTTCCGGATGGATATGGTTCCGTTCCAACCCCGATTCCCCCTGACACGTTCCGGTTGCCGATCGCCCGAATGATCGATCGTGACCGGATCGTATGCAGCGAAAATCCAGGCGAACAGCCGCGGTTTCGTTATGATGACAACCTTCCGTTGTCGGGTATCGCGTCATGAGCACCATCAAGCTGCATCAGTTGCAGGCACTCGTCGCGAGCGCGGAGGCCGGCAGCATCCGTGGTGCGGCACGCGCGCTCGGGCTATCGCAAGCGGCCGTCACGCGTGCGCTGCGCGAGCTGGAAGCGAGCGAGCGCCTGCCGCTGCTCGTGCGTGCGCCGGAAGGCATCGGCTTCACCGACTACGGGAAAACGCTGCTCACGCATGCGAAGCTCGTGCTGAAGCAGCTCGAGCATGCGCGGAGCGATCTCGAGCGCATGCGCGGCCGCGTCGAGGGCCGGCTGAGCGTCGGCGTCACACCGTGGCTCACGGTGACCTTCCTCGCGGAAACGGTACTGCGTTTTCGCGAGCGGATGCCCGACGTGCGACTCGAACTCTACGAAGCGCTGATGGCCGTTGCGCAGCCGCTGTTGCGCGACGGCAGCATGGACTTCGCGCTCGGACACGTGCAGCCGGGCGGCACGCAGGAATTCGCGTTCGAGCCGATGTTGCGCTACGACACGGCGGTCATGGTGCGCGCCGGCCATCCGCGCGAACGCGCACGGTCGATCCACGATCTGCTCGACCACGACTGGGTGCTGAATTTCGCGGCCGACGGGCAGGCCGCGCTCGTCGACTACCTGTTCACGCGCCACGGCGCGCGGATCGACGAGCGGCGCATCGTGCGCGCGCAGTCGGTCGCGATGCTGCAGACGATGCTCGAACAGGCCGACATGTGCACGTGGTGCCCGACGATCCTCGCGGCGGTACCGCCGTTCGGCGGACGGATGCGGCCGTTGACGCTGACGGAGACGTTCGAGCCGCGCGACCTCGGGATCGTCACGCGCCGCAGCAGCACGCTGAGCGATGCCGCACGCTGCTTCATCGAATGCCTGCTGTACGTGATCCGCCGGCACGCGCGCTCGGCGCGCAAGGAGGATCTCGCGCTGTTCAGGACGGTATCGCTGCTGATCTGACGGCGTGCGCCGTCGCGGCAGACCCCGCGACCTGCCGCGGCCCGGCGCGCCACGCGCCAGCACCGCGGCATGCGCCACCCGTCAGATCTTCGCGGTCAGCGTGATTCCGACCGTGCGCGGATCGCCGTACAACACCGGATAGGCACCATATGACGGCAACAGCTCGAGCTTCTTGTAGACCTTGTTCGTCAGGTTCGTCACGTAGCCCGTCACGATGTACTTCTGGTTCGGCGTCGTGTACGACACGTGCGCGTTCAGCACCGTGTAACCGCCCTGCCACAGTTGCGGCATCGTCTGCCGCGTCGCGCTGAAATACTCGCGGCTGCGGTAGTTCACGTCGCCGCCCGCCGTCAGCGTGCCGAACGGCACCGGCACGCGATAGTCGAAGCCCGCGTTCAGCGTCGTATGCGGTGAACGCGCGAACGAATTGCCGACGGCCGTCGGCACGTAGCGGAATTCCGTGTAGCGCGTGTTCAGCATCCCGAGGTTCGCGAACAGGTACAGGCTGTTGACCGGCTGCGCCTTCAGCTCCAGCTCGAAGCCGTCCGCGCGTCCCTGCCCCGCGTTCGACAGCGTCGACACCGGCGGCCCGCCGAACGGGTTCGGCGCGAGCGCGAACACCTGGATGTCGCGATAGTCGTAATGAAACACGCTCGCGTTGACGATCAGCCGCTTGTCGAACCATTCGCTCTTGATGCCGATCTCGTAATCGGTCAGGTACTCGGGCGATACGGTCGACACGGTGCTCTGCGTATAGGCGTTGCCGTTGTAGCCGCCCGAACGGAAGCCGCGTGCGTAGCGGAAATACGCGCGCACGTTGTTGCTGAGCGCATATTCGGGCGTCAGGTCCCAGGTCGGCGCGCGCCACGTGTTGGTCTGGTTCTGCTGCGCGCTGACCCCGAGCGGCGACGACACCGACGACGGCGACCACCAGCTTTTCGGATCGCTGAACGTCACGTTACCGGTACCCTGCAGCCCCGTCAGGTTGATGGTCTTGCGCTCGACCGTGTAGCGCAGCCCGCCCGTCACGTTGAAGCGGTCGGTGAAGCGGTACTTGACGCTGCCGAAGATCGCCGCGCTCTGCGTGTGCTGCGAGAGATCGGTCAGGTGATAGTACGCCGGCGACGGCGAACTGCTCGGGCTGCCGCCCGCGCCTTGCTCGGCGAGCTGCTCGGTGAACAGGTGCGTGCCGACCAGCCAGCTCAGCCGGTCGCCCTGCGGCGATTCGAGCCGGAATTCCTGCGAGAACTGGCGGCTCGACAGGCGGTCGTGCGAGCGCGCCGCGTCGAACGCCGAATAATCCTCGTCGTCCTGGTACCAGCGGTGCAGCCCCTCGAACGCGGTGATCGACGTCAGCGTCACGGCCGGGTTGATGCGCCAGTGCGCGGTGAGCGACGTGCCCCAGGTCGAGATATGATCGCTCGACGGCGCGTTGAGCGACACCGTGTACGGATCGGTGGAGCCGACGAAGCCGAACTGGTTCGTGCCGCGCGGCCCCGCGCCTTCCGCGTGCCACGCATTGCCCCCGCCCGTATAGTTTCGGCCGTGGATGTTGAACAGGAAGTCAGTGTCCGACGTCGGCACGGCCAGCACCTGGAAGCGCACCGCATTGTCGTGGAAGCCGCCGAAGCGCCCCTGCTGAACGGTGTTCGTGTAGAAGCTGTCGGCATTCTCGTGATACACCGACACGCGCGCGGCCAGCACGTCGTTCTTGCCGATCGGCCCGCCGATCGCGGCCTCCGCGAGCCGGCTGTTGTACTGACCGATCCCGAGCTTGCCATAGCCGCTCACATCGAAGGTCGGTTTCTGCGACGTGATGCTGAGCGCACCGCCCACGGTGTTCTTGCCCCACAGCGTGCCCTGCGGCCCGCGCAGCACCTCGATGCGATCGAGGTCGAACAGCGGAAAACCCTGCCCGAACACGCTGTTGATGTACACGTCGTCGAAGTACACGCCGATCGGGCTCAACGACAGGTCCGACGGATCGTTGCTGCCGACCCCGCGCAGGAACCAGCGCGGCCGCTCGCGGCCCTCGGTCGATTGCCCGGTGAAGTTCGGCACGTACTTCGTCACGTCGTTGATCACGCGCAGTTCGTTGTTCTTGATCGCATCGCCGCTCAGCGCACTCACCGCGACCGGCACGTCCTGGATGCTTTCCTTGCGCCGGCGCGCCGTCACGGTCACCGTGCCGAGGTTCGTTTCTCGTGCGGCCGTGCCGCGGCTCGCACGCGCCGGCTTCGGCGCGGTCGCGTCGTCCGGTGCCTGTTGCGCCGGCTGCGCGTCCGGCGTCCCCGCCGCCGCGCCATCTTCTGCCCACGCCGGCAACGATACGGCGCCGCCCGTCAGCAGTCCCCCCAGCGCGGTGACGATTAGTTTTTTCCTGAACATCGATGAGTCATCCTGTTTGATCGGTTGAACGCATGTGCGCGCTACGCACAGGTTCTCTAATGCAATTCGGATGCCAGCATCGACAGGCCCGTCGCACGGGGCTTCCGGCGCGCGCATGGTGCCGGTGTTGCTGCATGCGCATCTGTGGAGGGAAGCAAACTGCTTGTCACGCAACACCGGCGACGACGATCTTCAGGACAACTTTTCAGGCAGCGGCCGCATCGCGTCGCGCCGCCCATCGGCAAAGCGCAACGCGAACGCAACCAGCACGACGACGGGCAGACAGCACAGAAACACGGCCCGCAACCCGACGACCGGCACGAGCGCACTGCAGGCCAACGGGCCGCAGAACGCCCCCGTCATCGACGCGAGGTTGTAGAGGCTCGACACCCGGCTCTTGTCGGCCGGGTGGCGGCCGAGATGCTGCATGTTGACGAGATGCACCAGCGACGACCCGGCGCACAACGCGGCGAGCCCCGCGCCGACGATCCACGCGTCGTGCGCGAGGCCGAACGCGAGCAGCCCGGCCACGCCGCCTGCGAGGCCAAGGGCATGGCAGCGGCGCTCCGTCATCCGCTGCGCGACATGCCCCAGCCCGAACAGCGCGATCACCGCGACGACGCCCTGCAGGGTCAGCAGCGCGACGGCGCCCGACTGCGGCAACTTCAGATACTGGATGGCGAGCACGACCGTATAGGTGCCGACGAGCGAGCGCGTCGCGCTGTTCACCGCTTCCAGCGCAAGTTGCTCGCGCACGTCGCGGCTCCACGCAAGCGCGAGCAACGCACGCAGGCCACCGGCGTCGGGTTGCGCACCGCGCGGCGGCGGCTCCGCGTCGCCGAGCAGCAGGCGGCTGAACCAGGCCATGCCCGCGAAGCTCGCCGACGCCGCGCAGAAGGTCGCGACCGCGCCATGCGCCCCGATCAGCCAGCTGGCGAGCCAGGGCCCCGCCATGCCCGTTCCGACCGTCATGGCCGCGCGATACCAGCCCGCGCGGGCGAGGCCGATCCGCGCGAGACGCGCGAGAAACACGCCGTTGATCGACACGATCCGGAACGGGATGCACAGTCCGATCAGCGCCTGCGTGAGCGCGATCAGCGGCCACGCGCCGGTAAACGGCACGACGAGATTGAGCAGCATCGGCCCCATGCTCGCGGCGAAGTACACGCGCCGCGCGCCGTAGCGCGCGACCAGCAGCCCGGCCGGCAGCGTCATCAGCGCGATGCCGAGCGGTTCCATCGCGGCGATGATGCCGAGCCGCGCGCTGTCGACGCCGAGCGCGAGCGCATACAGCGTCGTCGCGAGCTGCGCCATGCTGATCGTCGTGCCGCTCGCGAGCGCCAGCAGCATGAAGCCGCCGGTGAAGCGCTCGCGCCGCCATGCGTCGGCGACGCGTGCCGTCGCGCTCACCGCGACAAAGTCGCGATGCCGTCGAGCGCACGCCGGTCGATCCACGCGCGCACGTCGAAGTCGGCGGGCAGGAACCGCCACGCCACCAGGAAGCGCTTGAAATCGTCCAGCGCGGCGATCGACGCTTCGTCGAGATCGGTGCGCAACCGCCGGTGCACGTCGGCGCCGTACGCCAGCCGCAGCCAGTCATGGCCCGAGCCCGTCTCACGGCCGAGATAGCCGAGCACTTCGTGTTCGTGCTCGCGCGCCCAGCCTTCGACATCGGTCACGCGCGCGAGGAAGCGGCTGACGATGCCGGGATGGCGCTCGAGCGTCGCCGCATTGACGGTCAGCGGACGCGGCGAGCCGTTGTTGATGCGGATCTGCGGATCGGGATGAAAGCCGATGTCGACGACCGTCCGCGCGCCGATCAGGTGCGCGGTCTCCAGCCCGAGCGAGCCCTTCACGTAGATCGCATCGACATCGCCGCGCACGAGCGCGGCCGCTTCGGCCGCATAGAGCCGCCGGCTCGACAGGCTCGCGGGGTGGCTGAATGCCGCGTCGCGGGTCGCGGGCGTCGACACGGGCGCGCGCAGGTTCGACGCCGGCACGTCGACCCATTCGACGTCGCCGGGGCCGAGCCCGTCGAGCGACAGCGCGCTGACGAAGCCGCGCAGCGCCGCCGCGCGAAAGATGTCGATGCGCTCGCCGTCGCGACGCGGCAAGCCGATGCGGCGCCCGCGCAGGTCCTTCGGTCGCGTGAGGCCGGCTTCCGGCAACGCGACGATCGCCTGCGCCTCGTCGACCCAGGTCAGCGCGACCACGCGCGTATCGGCGCCGGCCGCGCGTGCCCACAGCGCGGGAATGCTGCCGCCCTGCCGGAACGCGTTGTCGAGCGAATGATCGACGTGCGCGTGATGCAGCGCCGCGTGCTGGCTTTCCTGCAGCGCGCGCACGGTGATGCCGTCGCCGGCGAATTCGCTGTCGAGCCAGCCGAGATGCGCGGCGATGCCGAGCGGCGTCGGCACCGGACAGCGCGTGTACCAGATCGATTGAACGTTGTGTGAAGCCGTGGTGCTCATGGATGCATTCGCAAAGGAAGTCGTGAAGGGCGCGTCAGCCGCGCGGCGCGGTCAGCACCGACAGCCGCGTGATGCCCGCGTGCTCGATCGCGGCCATCAGCTTCGCGACGGTGCCGTACGGCACGTGCTCGTCCGCCTGCAGGTCGAGCGCGACGTCGGGCCGGCCCGCCTTCAGCGCGGCCAGCTCGGCCGGTACCGCGGCGAGCGCGACCGCACGCTTGTCGAGATACACGACGCCCTTGGCGTCGACGCTCACGGTGACGTTCGGCTTGCGGTCGGCCGGCGCGGTCGCGACTGTGTTCGGGAGAGTCACGTGCACCGCGTTGTTGAGCAGCGGCGCGGTGACGATGAAGGCGACGAGTAGCACGAGCATCACGTCGACGAGCGGCGTGATGTTGATTTCGCTGAGCACGTCGTCGTTGTCGGTGGAGGACGAGAAGGCCATTATGCGAACGCCTCCTGACGGGTATCGCCGGCACGGCGCGCCGGCGCGGCCGCGGGTACCGTCGCCGGTACGCGGAAGCCGGCCTTCTGCGCGAGCGTCACGAAGTCGGTTGCGAACGCATCGAGGTCGGCCGATGCGGCCTTCACGCGGCGCACGAAGAAGTTGTAGGCGAGCACGGCGGGCACCGCGACCGCGATGCCGATCCCGGTCGCGACGAGCGCCTCGCCGATCGGCCCGGCGACCACGTCGATGCTCGCCGATGCGCTGTGCGTGATCGCGGTCAGCGCGTGGATGATGCCGAACACGGTGCCGAACAGGCCGACGAACGGCGCGGTGCTGCCGATCGACGCGAGTACCGCGAGCCCTGCTTCCTCGCGCCGGCGCGCATTGTGGATCTGCTGCCGCAGATGGCGTTCGAGCAGGTCGTGGCGGCTCCAGCTGTGTTCCAGATCGTGTGCGCTGCTCTCGTCGGCACGCCGCAGCGCGTCGAAGCCCGTCGCGGCGAGTTCGCCGACCGGGCTGTTCGCGCTGTCGAGCGCGGCCGCGTCGTGAAAGCTGTTCGCGGCCCAGAATGCGCTGACATAACGCCGGTTGCGCGCGCTCGACCGCAGGCTCTGGATCGCCTTCACGACGATCAACGTCCACGTGACGACGGAGAAGACGACGAGCAGCCAGAGCGCGCCCTGGACGATGAAGGTGGTCGGGATACCGTTCATGATGTGAGTTCCTTGAAAAATATGGCGAGCCGCCCGTCGGGTCAGCCCAGCTTGAAATCGATCGGCACGTTGACCCAGCCGTCGACCGCTTCGTCGCCGCGCTTCGCGGGCACGAACGTCCAGCGCTTCACGGCGGCCACCGCCGCGTTGTCGAGCACGCGGCGGCCGCTGCTCGTGCGGACCTCGACGGAATCGGGCGTGCCGCTCGCGAGCACGTGCACGCGCAGCACGACGCGCCCTTCCCAGCCCTGGTCCTGCGCGAACGCCGGATAGTCGGGCGCCGGATTGCGCAGGTACGCCGCGTCGCCGATCGGCGCGGTTTCACGCACGGGTGCGGCGGGTGCGGGTGCCGGCGCCGGGGTTGCGACGGCCAGTGCCGTTGGCGCGGGCACAGGTGCAGCTTCGCGCGCCGCCTGCGGCACGGTGGACGGTGCCGCTGCCGGATGCGGAACGGCCGCGCGGGGTATCTGCGGCTTCGGCGGCGTCGGCGCCTGCTTCAGCGGTTTCGGCGGCACGATCGGCGGCGGATGCGCGGCCTGCGGCAGCGGTTCGGGCGGCCGCGTCAGTTCCACCGTCATCGGCAACGGCCGCGGCGGTTGCACCGGCGGTGCGGCCGCCGGACGCGCGGCCAGCAGCACGACGCCCGCATGCAGCGCCGCGACGGCCAGTGCAATCGCGCCCGCGCCGCGCCAACCGCTCGCCGGCGCCGGCCGCTTGTCCGCATGCGCGGACGGCGCCACCGGCGAAGGTCGCGCGACTACCGCCGCGCGCGGCGCGGCGCGCGCCACGTGCCGGCGCGCCGGCGGCACGCCGTATTCGATCGTCAGCCCTGTCATGTTCGACTCCTTGCAATGACGCGCCGCGGCGCGCTACGCGACCCACGCATGGCGATGCCGGTCGATCTGCGTGAACGGCGCCGGGTCGATCCACGCGCGCGCGTCGAAATCGCGTTCGAGAAAGCCCCATTCGACGAGAAAATCCTTGAACGCGACCAGACCGTCGATCGACGTCGGCGCGAGCCCGGTCTCCAGATGGCGGTGCACGTCCCCGCCGTATGCATAGCGCACCCACTCGTCGGAGGCATGCGTTTCGCGGCCGATATAGGCGACCGTCTCGGCCGGATGGCGCGCGGCCCAGTCGCCCGCGCCGACCACGACCGACAGGAACCGGCTCACGAGATCGGGGCGCATATCGATCAGCGCGCGATCGACGGTCAGCGTGCGCGGCGTGCCGTTGCCGATCCGCACCAGCGGATCGGGATGCGCGCCAAGATCGATGACGACCTGCGCGTCGATCAGGTGCACGGTCTCCAGCCCGGCGACGCCCTTCACGAACACCGCGTCGACGTCGCCGCGCACGAGCGCCGCGATCTCGAGTCCGTACTCGTGCGGGCCGCGCGTGAACGAGGCTGGCCCGGTGCGGCGCTCGCGCGTGTCGGGCAGGTCGATCCATTCGGCGTCGCCGTGGCCGAGCCCTTCCAGTTCGAGCGCGCTCAGGAAGCCCTTCAGGGCGGCCGCACGCCAGAAGTCGATGCTGATCGGATGGCGCGGCAATCCGAGCCGCCGGCCGCGCAGATCGCGCGTCGTGCGAATGCCGCGCTCGGGCAGCGTGACGATCGCCTGGAATTCGTTGGTCCACGACAGGCCGATCACGCGCGTATCGGCGCCGCGTGCCCGCGCCCACAGCGCGGGAATGTTGCCGCCCTGCCGGAACGAGTGCGGCAGGCTGTGATCGAAGTGCGATTCGCGCTTGTCGGCATCGGCCGTCTCCTGCAGCGAATTCAGCACGATGCCGTCCGGCCCGAACTCTTCGTCGAACCAGCCGCGATGCACGGCGATGCCGAGCGCGGTCGGCACCGGGCAGCGCGTGTACCAGAGTGCGTCGCAAGCCGTGGCCTGCGCAGCGAGTGTCGTCATGGTGAGTATCCTTGTCGTTGTCGTTGATGCGCGGCGGCACGCCGCCGCGCTCAGGCGCCGGCCACGCGCAGCGCTGCCTGCGTGCCGCCCGCGTTCAGCGCGCCGTCGACGAGCGGCAGCACTTCCTCGCCCACGCGGTACGCCTCTTCGAGATGCGGGTTGCTCGCGAGGATGAACGTCGATACGCCGATGTCGACGTATTCCGCGAGCCGCTCGGCCACCTGCTCGTGGCTACCGACGATCACGCAGCCGGGGCCGCCACGGATCTGCGACATTCCGGCCCACAGGTTCGGGCCGACGATCAGGTCGTCAAAGTGCTGCGTGTTGCCCTGGTGCAATGCGAACTGGCGCTTCGCGCCGACCGATTCCGACGATTCGCCGCGCCCGCCGAAACCGGCACGCGTCGCGTCGCCCACCGTGGCGAACATCTGCCGCAGCTCGGCCCACGCCTGTTCCTCGGTTTCGCGCGCGAGGATGTCGATGCGCATGCCGAAGCGCAGGTCGCGCTCGGCGTTCTCCCGGTCGAGCGCGCGGCGCGCCGCGTCGATCACTTCCTTCTGCTTCGCGAGCGGCTCGCCCCAGCTCAGGTGCACGTCGCCGTGTTTCGCCGCGACCGCGAGCGCAGCGTCGCTCGCGCCGGCCAGATAAATCCGCGGCGGCTTCTGGCCGCTCAGCGGCGGCAGCAGCCCGCCGGCTTCGACGCGGTAGAAGCGGCCGTCGAACGAGAACGGCGCGCCGGCCGCGACGCCCTTCACGACGTCGAGGAATTCGTCGGTGCGCGCATAGCGGCTGTCGTGATCGATGAAGTCGCCGTACGCGCGCTGGTCGGGACCGCCGCCGCCCGTGACGACGTTCCACTCGACGCGGCCGCGGCTGATCCGCTGCAGGCTCGCGGCCATTTGCGCCGCATAGACCGGATGCACGAAATGCGGCTGCAGCGCGATCAGCAGCCGCAGCCGGCGCGTCTCGCGCGCCAGCGCCGCCGCGACGACCCACGGTTCCTCGGTGAAGCGGAAGATCGGAATCAGCGCGCCGTGAAAACCGGCGATGTCGGCCGCGCGCGCCACCTGCGACAGATAGTCGATGTAGCCGAAATCGTCGTCGTCGACTTTCGGCGCGACGCGCGACGCGCGCTGGCGATTCCATTCGCCGCGCGTATGCAGGTCGTGTGCGCGCCGGCCATCGCCGTGCATCGGCAGGCGCCACAGAAATTCAACAGCCATCGGGATTCTCCTTGTCGGCCCGTTCGGATTGCGTGCGGCACCGGCGTGCCGCGCGTATGCAGCGCTGTAAAGCACGCGGTGTGCCAACGCGCACGCCTGCTGACGTGCGGCGCGGCCGCCGAGCACGCGCGATGCCTTGCCGGCCGGGCGTCGACGGCCATCGACGAACACGCGCCGCGCGGTGCCGGCATCCCGAAAGCGAATCCGTGCCGTGCTGTTGCGCACGACACACCGGTGTTGCACGCGCAACAGCACCCGACGCGACTGTTGCTCACGCAACAGGCGTTGCGCCGGCCGTCGCGCCGCGTGGCGCCCGGGATGCCCGCGCCGCGTGCCGCCCGGCCGTTTCCGCTCATTGGCCCGGAACTTGCAACGTGGAACGGCCGCGCGTGCGACACCGCGCATCGACCACGCTTACCCAGACAGGGGAATCTCACACATGACAGACAGGCCCGATTCGTCATCGGACAAGCAGCAGACGTTCTGGTACGCCCGATCGCCCGTGCCGACGCCGCTCGGCATCGCCGTGCATCTCGGCTGGCTCAACGGCGAGACGTCGGCCGACGGCGTCGCGATCCGCTCGCCGCGCGGCGCCACGCGGCACGACGTGTCATCGATCAGCGATCACACGCTCGCGCAGTCGTTCCGCCAGGGCGGCAGCATCCCCGCGATGTGGGCGCGCTCGAACGACGCCAACACGCGCGTGATCGGGCTGTCGTGGGTCGACGAATCGCAACTGATCCTCGCGCGGCCCGAGTCGGGCATCCGCTCGGTGAAGGCGTTGCGCGGCCGCCGGATCGCGATTCCGAGCCGCCCCGACGACCGCATCGACATCTTTCGCGCGTCCGCGCTGCGCGGCTTCGTCAATGCACTGAGCCTCGACGGACTGACCACGCGCGACGTCGAGCTCGTCGACGTGCGCGCACGCACGCTGCAGGCCGTCGGGCCCGCGCGTGCGGCGAACCTGTTCGCGTCGCCGCACGGCTTTTCGAGCCGCGCGCTGTATGCGGCCGAAGCCGGCGCGCTGCTGCGCGGCGAAGTCGACGCGATCTACGTGAAAGGCTCGACGGGTCTCGAGATCGCGCAACTGATCGGCGCACACGTCGTGATCGACATCGGCTTTCATCCGGAGCGCTCGATCCGCAACAACAACGGCACGCCGCGCCCGCTGACCGTCAACGCGGACGTGCTCGCGAACCATCCGGACATCGTCGCCGGCTTCCTGAAGCTCGTGGTCGCCGCCGGCGAATGGGCGAGCACGCATCCCGACGAAACCGCGCACTACGTGGCGGGCGAAACCGCATCGTCGATCGACTGGGTGCGAGCCGCGTACGGCAACCAGCTGCACCGCCATCTCGGCGTCAATCTCGACGACGAATCGGTCGCCGCGCTCGACGAGTTCAAGACGTTCCTGCGCGAGCACGGCTTTCTGGAAACCGACTTCGACGTCGCCGACTGGATCGACCCGCGCCCGCTCGCCGACGTGCTGCGGCCGTCGTGGCAGAAACGCGCGTGAGCCCCTTTTTCGTTCACTGTTCGGGACCATCATGAAATACTCCCTCTCCCTCGCGTCACTGCGCCGCCTGCTGCGCGCGCTGCTCGCCGTGCTACCGCTGGCGGCCGCGTCGCTCGCGGCACCGGCCGCGCATGCGCAAGACGCGCCCAAGGTCGTGCGCATTGCCGTCGTCGCGTACTCGAGCGGCGGCAAGACGCAATATGCCGGCGCATCCGCGCTGATCGACGCCGACAAGTCGCTCGAGAAGGCGCTGGCCGCCCGGCACGTGAAGCTGCAATGGGTGCCGGTGTCGACCGCGGCGGTCGGCACGCTCGTCAACGAGGCGTTCACGAACGGCAGCATCGATTTCGCGGGCTACGGCGACCTGCCGTCGGTCGTCGTCAACGCGTCGGGCACGCACACGCGCCTGATCGTGCCGGGCGGCGCCGGCAGCAACACGTATCTGGTCGTGCCGGCCGGCTCGACCGCGAAGTCGATCGTCGATCTGAAAGGCAAGCGCATCGCGCTCAATCGCGGCCGGCCGTGGGAAGTCACGTTCGGCAAGCTGCTCGCCGAAAACGGGCTGAAGCTGTCCGACTTCAAGATCTACAACCTCGATCCGCAGGCCGGCGCGGCAGCCGTCGCGGCCGGCCGCGTCGACGGCTTCTTTACGCTGTCCGACGCGTATTCGCTCGTCGACAAGAACGTCGGCAAGATCATCTGGTCGACCAAGACCGCGCCCGACGACTGGAAGATGCGCGCCGAACTGTGGGCATCCGACGATTTCGTGCGGCGCTACCCCGACGTCACGCAGCTCGTCGCGACGGCCTACGTGCGGGCCGCGCACTGGATCTCGCAGCCGCAGAACCGCGATGCGTACGTGAAGATCCTGAGCGCGTCGGGCCAGCCCGAAAGCGTCGTGCGCCGCGAATACGCGGACGAATCGACGCCGTGGAAAGAGCAATGGACGCCGCTCTTCACGCCGGCGCTTACCGGCCACTACCGCGATGTCGTCGCGTACAGCCGCCAGGCCGGCCTGACGTCGGTGCCGGTCGACGTGAACGCGCTGCTCGCGCCGACCTTCGTGGCGACCGCGCTCAAGCAGCTTGGTCTCGACGGCTACTGGCGCGCCGATGCCGCGCGCGTCGCGAGCCGCTGATGGCGATGCGCGCCCTCGCGCCGAACGGCTGGCGCGCGATCCGCCTGCCCGGCCTCGCGCGGCTCGGCGAACATGCGCTGTGGTGGATCACGCCCTTTACGTTCGCCGCGCTGTGGTGGCTCGCGAGCGCGCAGCGCTGGTTTCCGCCGCAGCTCGTCGTGCCGCCCGAACGCCTCGCCGCGACGCTGCGCACGCTGCTCGACACCGGCGAACTGCGCGACAACCTGCTGATCACGCTGCATCGCCTCGCGCTCGGCTTCGCGCTCGGCGCAACCGGCGGCGCCGCGTTCGGCATCCTGCTCGCACGCAGCCGGCTGTTCGCCGACTACCTGCGGCCGACCTTCGACCTGCTGCGGCAAGTGCCGACGCTCACGCTGATTCCGCTGCTGATCCTGCTGATCGGCGTCGACGAGCCGTTGAAGCTCGCCGTCGTCGGCAAGGCCGTGTTCTTCCCGGTCGCGCTGGCCGCGTACACGGGCGTGCACGATGCGCCGCGCGATCTCGTCGAAATGGCGCGCCACTACGGGCTCGGCCGCTTCGCGCTACTGCGCGACGTGCTGCTGCCGGCCGCGCTGCCGCCGCTGCTGACGGGCGTGCGGATCGCACTCGCGCGCGCGTGGCTCGCCCTCGTCGCGGTCGAGCTGCTCAGCGCCGACAGCGGGATCGGCCAGATGATGGAACTCGCGCGGCAGATGCTGCGGCTCGACGTGGTGCTCGTCGACGTCGCCGTGATCGGGCTGATCGGTTTCGCGCTCGACCGCTCGATCGCGCTCGTGCAGCGCTACGCATTGCGCTGGCAGACGCCCGCGCGCTGACTTTGACTGGATACGCTTCGGCATGACCTTCGCCACCCGCGCTTTCTCGTTCGCCCCGCTGCGCCGCCGCGCGCGCGGCCTCGTCGTGCCGGCCCTGCTGATCGCCGCGTGGCAAGCTGCCTCGTCCGGCGACGCGGCCCACCAATACGCATTCGTGCCGCTGCAGCAGGTCGGCGCGGCGCTCGTCGAACTCGCCCGCAGCGGCGAACTCGCAACCGATCTCGGCGCGAGCCTGCGCCGCACGACGCTCGGGCTCGGGTTCGGCGTCGCGGCTGGGCTCGGGTTCGGCGCGGTACTGGCGCGTTCGCCGCTCGCGCGCAAGCTCGCCGAACCGGCGTTCCAGGCGTTGCGCTACGTGCCGCTGCTCGGGCTGATTCCGCTGCTGAGCCTGTGGGCCGGCACCGGCGAATTCGCCAAGGTGTTCATCATCGCGCTCGCCGCGTTCTACCCGATGACCACCGCCAGCTTCGACGGGCTGCGCCGCGTCGATCCACGTTATGTCGAACTCGCGCAGTCGTATCGGCTGACGCGCGTCGGCCTGTGGCGCGACGTGCTGATACCGGGCGCATTGCCCGACCTGTTCGCGGGCGTGCTGCAGGCCGTGCCGTTCGCGTGGATCACCGCGACCAGCAGCGAGTTGCTGTTCAACACGGGGGCCGGTATCGGCAGCCTGATGCAGAATGCCCAGGCAGGCGCCCGCGCCGACGTGCTGCTCGTGTGCGTATTGGGCGTGACGGCGCTGGCCGTCGGGATGAGCGCGCTATGCGAGCGGATCGCGCGGCGCGCGCTGCGCTGGCGGGATCACGCCTGACGGCGCAGCCGCGCGTCGGCGTCGCCCGTGTCGCGCGGCTTCAGGATACCGAGCTGCGCGAGCCGCGCTCGCACGATGTTGCGCGACTGGTCGAGCAGGCGCGACATGCGCAGCTGGTTGTGATCGCTGTAGTCGAACACGCTGCGGTAGACGGTGTCCTCGATGTGCTGCCAAAGCGCCGGCGTTCCCAGATCCAGCAATTCGATCACCGCATGACGCAGCGCCTCGGTCGCTTCGGCGACGTCGCGTGCGCGGCGCGGCGGTGCGGCGGCCGCACCCGGCGCGCCGGCCGTGTCGGGCGCGAGCGACAGCGCCGAGAACTGCAGGTCGCCGACGTCGATCGCCCCGCCCGCGCAGATCAGCACCGCGTGGTGGATCACGTTCTCCAGCTCGCGGATGTTGCCGGGCCACGCATGCGCATGCAGTCGGGCGCGTGCGGCGTCGGTCAGCGTCGGCGCGGCCACGCGCAGCCGCTTCGCATAGGTGTCGATGAAATGCTCGATCAGCGGCGCGATGTCGCCGGGCCGCTCGCGCAGCGGCAGCAGGCTCAGCTTCACGACGTTGAGCCGGTAGTACAGGTCCTCGCGGAAATTGCCCGCGCGCACCGCCGCCTCGAGATTCACGTTGGTCGCCGCGACCAGCCGCACGTCGATCTTCACGGTCTTGCGCGAGCCGACCGGCGTCACCTCGCGCTCCTGCAGCACGCGCAGCAGCTTGACCTGCGCGGACAGCGGCAGGTCGCCCACCTCGTCGAGAAAGAGCGTGCCGCGATTCGCGGATTCGAACCAGCCGGGCTGGGCATTGATTGCGCCGGTGAACGCGCCGCGCTCGTGGCCGAACAGCTCGCTTTCGATCAGCGTCTCGGAAAATGCGCCGCAGTTGACCGCGACGAACGGGCCGTCATGGCGCTCGCTCAGCGAATGCACGAGGCGCGCGATCAGCTCCTTGCCGGTGCCGCTCTCGCCGGTGACGAGCACCGTCGCATCGCTCGGTGCGACGAGCTGGATGCGTTCGAGCAGCACCCGCGATTTGGGATCGTCGAACGTCAGTGCCTTCGCGCGGATCGTGATCGCGTGCGAAGTCGGGTCCGGCAAGCTGAAGATGGCCATGGCACGACCGGCGTGTTGAACGGGGAAGGTTCGACGATAGCAAGGCGCACGCCGGCCACGAACCAATTCATCGAGCTATCGGTATGACGGCGGCCGGATTGCGTCGGCCGCCGTGCGGCGTCAGGCAAGACCGGTCATCTTCCACTGCTGTTCGAGCGCGCCCGGCCCGAAGTCGAGCGAGCCGCCGAGCGGTTCCGCGAGCGCCTGGAAATACGCGGCTTCCTCGAGGATCAGGATGTACTTCGATACGTCGAGGATCGACTTGCCCCAGAACGTCGCGCCGCCGTTTGCCTCGATGATTGCCGGCACGTCGGGATCGCGCCGGATCGTATCGACGATGAAGCGCGGCTCGCCCGGGCGACGATCGACGTAGACCGGAATCTCGCGAGCCCGCGTGTAGCGCGCGGCCGGCGCATAACGGATCGGCAGCGGGCGATGCGCGCTCGCCCACGCACCGAGATACGGGCCATGCACGTGTATCACGACGTCCACTTCAGGCGCCTCGCGGAACACGCCCGCGTAACGCGGGCCGTTGCCGCCCGCGCGCGCGTCGCCGTGCAGCACGTCGCCGTCGAGCGTCACGACGACGGGTTGAATGTCCTGTGACGCGGCCCACGGGCTCGGCGCAGACAGCGCGACGACGAGCTCCGTGCCCGGCACGCGCTGGAACGCCTGGAACGTGTTGGTCGCGGACAACGTGCGCGTTTCCTTCAGCACGCGCGCGGCCTGCGTGAACTCGCGCGTGGCGCGCTCGACGAATGCCACGAGTTCGCCGCTGTCGATGGCTTGGGTGACGGACATGAGAACGGTTTCCTTGATCGGATGGACGGAGGGACTCGCGTCGCGACACCGCGACGCACGGCCACCGGATCAGCAGCAATCGTGCCAACCCGGCGTGCGCGCTGCGCGGGCCGGCCGGCGTGGCGCTCGCGCGATGCCCGACCCGCGCGATGCTATCCGCGAGCGTGCGCCTGTTGCGGGAGCAACACTGTACCGGCCGCGATTGCTGCGCGACGCGCAGCGCGTGCACGTGCACCATCCGCGTGGTGCCGACCGGTTGCCCGCCGCACCGCGCGTGGCGTGCGCAACGAACGTGCTGGTTCGAAACTTGCGTCGTGGTCGGCCCGCACCGGCCTTGCACGGTGCATCCGATCTCATCCACCTTCATCCGACCATGACGCTCCTTCCCCTGCGCGGTGTTGCCGCGCGCGCGCTGCTCATCTCGGCACTCGCCGTGCCTTCCGTCGTTTCGCTCGCGGCCTCGCCCGGCCATGTTCCCGTGCCCGATCCGCTGCAGGGCGACGGCCGCGTGTCCGCGTTCTACACGTGGGACCGCGACATCCCGGCCACTCCCGGCGCGCTGCTGCGCTCCGAACCACTGCCGGCCACGCTCGGGCTCGCGGGCGCCGCGCGGCAGTTGCGCATCTTGTATGCATCGACCGACGGCGTCGGCGGCCGGACGCCGATCGCGGTGTCGGGCGCGCTGTTCGTGCCGCGCGGCACACCGCCGGCCGGCGGCTGGCCGATCGTCGCATGGGCGCACGGCACGTTCGGGATGGCCGATATCTGCGCGCCGTCGTGGTTCGGCCGCTCGTATCGCGACGTGCGCTACCTGAACGCATGGCTTCAGCAAGGGTTCGCGGTGGTCGCGACCGACTACCAGGGCCTCGGCACGCCCGGCCCGAATCCGCAGCTCAACAACCGCTCGAACAGCTACACGCTGCTCGACAGCGTGCGTGCGGTGCTCGGCGGCGTGCCGGGCCTCGCGAACGAAGTCGTGCTCGTCGGCCAGTCGCAAGGCGGCTCGGCCGTCATCGCGGCGGCCGGCTACGCACCCGTCTACGCGCCGGAACTGGCGATCCGCGCGACCGTCGCGACCGGGACGATCTACAACGCGTCGCGTGCCACGCTCGCGTCGTTGCCGCCGTTCGAGACGGCCTACCGGCGCGATCCCGACCGCGTCGACCCGACGCTTGCGTACCAGTTCTACTCGGTGCTGTCGGCGCAGCAGATCGACCCGTCACTGCGCGCCGACGAAGTGTTGACCGACCGCGCGCTGCCGATTCTCGAGCAATCGCGCATCGGCTGCCTCGCGTCGCTCGAGGACGACGCGGCGCTCGCGCACCTCACGCACGCGAATACGGTCAAGCCGGGCGGCGATGCGCGGCTGAAAGCATGGTGGGACGACTACCTGAAATATCCGACACTGAAGCTCGCCACCCCCGTCTTCATCGGCGCGGGCGCGGACGACGGGCTGGCGCCGCTCGAACTCGCGCTGGCGAAGGACGCGTGCGCGGCGGGCACGACGGTCGAGGCACACCTGTACGCGGGCCGCGAACACAACGGCACCGTGAACGCGTCGCTCGCCGATTCGATTCCGTTCGTGAAGCGCGTGCTCGCCGGCGAGACGATCCACCCGATTTGCTCGCCGGTCGCCCAGCAGTCCGCGTCGCAATAGCCGGGTCCCTGCGCTTTGCACGACGACGCGAATGCTTGTGCAAATCCGTTATTGGATCGCGCCGCTGCCCGTTTTTATACTCGTCAGCACTCTCTGTTGAAGAGTGCCAGCCCAATCCGACAGATCAGCACAGGACGAAAAAATGAGCCTACGCCCCTTGCACGACCGCGTGATCGTGAAGCGACTCGACCAGGAAACCACCACCGCGTCGGGCATCGTGATCCCCGACAGCGCCGCCGAAAAACCCGACCAGGGCGAAGTGATCGCCGTTGGCCCCGGCCGGAAGGATGCCGACGGCCAGCGCATCGTGCCCGACCTGCAGATCGGCGAGCGCGTGCTGTTCGGCAAGTACGCGGGCCAGGCCGTCAAAGTGGACGGCAACGAGTTTCTCGTGCTGCGCGAGGAAGACATCGTCGCGGTCGTCAATCAATAACGGAGCGCAATCATGGCAGCCAAGGAAATCATTTTCAGCGACGTCGCACGGGCAAGACTGACCGAAGGCGTGAACATCCTCGCGAACGCGGTGAAGGTGACGCTCGGGCCGAAGGGCCGCAACGTCGTGCTCGAACGCAGCTTCGGCGCGCCCGTCGTCACGAAGGACGGCGTGTCGGTCGCGAAGGAAATCGAACTCGCGGACAAGCTGCAGAACATCGGCGCGCAGCTCGTGAAGGAAGTCGCGTCGCGCACCAGCGATGCAGCCGGCGACGGCACGACGACGGCCACGGTGCTCGCGCAGGCGATCGTCCGTGAAGGCCAGAAATACGTGGCGGCCGGGCTCAACCCGCTCGACCTGAAGCGCGGCATCGACAAGGCCGTCGCGGCGGCCGTCGACGAGCTGAAGAAGATCAGCAAGCCGACCACCACGAGCAAGGAAATCGCGCAGGTCGCGACGATCTCCGCGAACGGCGAGGAATCGATCGGCCAGCGCATCGCCGAGGCGATCGACCGCGTCGGCAAGGAAGGCGTGATCACCGTCGAGGACGGCAAGTCGCTCGCCGACGAGCTCGACGTCGTCGAAGGGCTGCAGTTCGACCGCGGCTACTTGTCGCCGTATTTCATCAACAATCCCGACAAGCAGATCGCCGAGATCGAAAGCCCGTACATCCTGCTGCACGACAAGAAGATCTCGAACATCCGCGACCTGCTGCCGGTGCTCGAACAGGTCGCGAAGTCGGGCCGGCCGCTGCTGATCATCGCGGAAGACGTCGAAGGCGAAGCGCTCGCGACGCTCGTCGTCAACAACATCCGCGGGATCCTGAAGACGGTCGCGGTCAAGGCGCCGGGCTTCGGCGATCGCCGCAAGGCGCTGCTCGAGGACATCGCGATCCTCACCGGCGGGCAGGTGATCGCGGAGGAAACGGGCCTGACGCTCGAGAAGGCGACGCTCGCCGAGCTCGGCCAGGCGAAGCGCATCGAGGTCGGCAAGGAAAACACGACCGTGATCGACGGCGCGGGCGATGCGAAGAACATCGAGGCGCGCGTGAAGCAGATCCGCGTGCAGATCGACGAGGCGACGTCCGATTACGACCGTGAAAAACTGCAGGAGCGCGTGGCCAAGCTGGCCGGCGGTGTTGCCGTGATCAAGGTCGGCGGTGCGACCGAAATCGAGGTGAAGGAGAAGAAGGACCGCGTCGACGACGCGCTGCACGCGACGCGCGCGGCCGTCGAGGAAGGCATCGTGCCGGGCGGCGGCGTCGCGCTGATCCGCGTGCGGCAGGCGATCCGCGAACTGAAAGGCGTGAACGCCGACCAGGATGCGGGCATCAAGATCGTGCTGCGCGCGCTCGAGGAACCGCTGCGCCAGATCGTCACGAACGCGGGCGAGGAAGCGAGCGTCGTCGTCGCGAAGGTCGCGGAAGGCACGGGCAACTTCGGGTACAACGCGCAGACGGGCGAGTACGGCGATCTCGTCGAATCGGGCGTGCTCGATCCGACCAAGGTCACGCGCACGGCGCTGCAAAACGCGGCGTCGGTGGCCGGGCTGCTGCTGACGACCGATGCGACCGTGTTCGAAGCGCCGAAGGATGCGGCGCCGGCTGCCGCACCGGGCGGCCCGGGTGCGGGCGGGCCGGGCTTCGATTTCTGACGACGGGCCGTGCGCGCCGGTTCACCGGCGCGCGCAGCCGGGCAGGACGCGTAACGCGTGGCGACGCAAGTCGTCACGCGTTGTTGCATGGAAGCGGCGAAATGCGGTGGCCGGCAGGTCGAACCGGGCACCGACACACCGCTCTCACGCCTTTACGACCTTTTTACTTGCGCCGGCGAATACGTTCACTAGAATGGGTTCGCCATCCACCACCGAGCACGCGACATGCGCCTCCGAAGTCCTCGTCCTCCGAGTTGCTTTTCTGCCTGACAGGCAGGACGCCTGTGCCTCCCTCCCGAGCCATCGTCCTGCCGCCTGGCGGACGGTGCGCGC
Organism: Burkholderia sp. YHN3-13; assembly: GCF_055810675.1. Lineage (NCBI taxonomy): Bacteria > Pseudomonadati > Pseudomonadota > Betaproteobacteria > Burkholderiales > Burkholderiaceae > Burkholderia > Burkholderia sp. YHN3-13. Next base: position 817,383 of record NZ_JBVVNQ010000001.1, read on the forward strand.
CGTAGTCCTCTCCGTGCACGCCTGAACACGACGTCGATGCGATCACCGCGCATCGGGAATGCATGCGCTCGAGCGTGTGCGCGGCACATCCTGTGCAACGAAGCGTCATCGATCCGCCGGTCCAACTCATTTACTACGCATACCTGAATTTTATTCAGAGAAATTTCCGTTACCGGAGCCCGGTCATGTTCGAGATTGACAAGCAGTACACACGCGAATTCATCCACACCGCCTGCGGCGGCAGCAAGCAGGGTTTCCTGCCGACGAAGAACGGCAAGGTCGTGGCCGCCTGCCTTCGCGCGGACCTCAATCCGCACGCGCCCGACGTGATCCTTTGCGACGGCAGCGCGTCCGCGCGCTCGGCCGGCAGGACGCTCGCCGCGCAACGCGATGCGATTCCGGTGTTCATCAAGACGGCAACCGATGCCTACCGCTTCGTCGGCCGGTACGTCGTCAGCGAATCGCTCACGGCGCCGCTCGACTGCGCGCCTTACGTGCGCAACAGCGGCTTCACCGCCGCGCAGATCTCGCGCGTGCTCAAGCTCGAGCGCAGCTGACACGCTTGCGCGGCGCATCACGCGCCGCGTCCCGCTCGTCTTTCATACAGGAGCAATCATGCTGGGCCTGACGTTCTGGAAACACGTGATCGGCGCGCGGACCGATGCAATCCGCGACAGCAGGACAACGGCGCACGACCGGCATCGCCGGGTATCGAGAACGCTCGTGCTGACCAGCGCCGCCGTGGCGTTCGCGGCGATCGCGTTCGGCGCGCCGGTCGTCGGCATTTCGGTCTTCCTGCTGACCACGCTGCCGTTCGTTTTGTCGGGTACGTGAGCCAGTCCGTAGCGGGCCCGGTTCCATCGTCGGTCGATATGAAATTTTAATACCGGCCCCCCTGTCTCTGACACTGTCTTTATGCGGCTTTGTCTAGGATTTCCCTGTCATCCCGACACGGAGCAATCCGCATGCAAACGCAGCAGGCCGCCGTGGGCGGCCAACCCGACCTTCCCCGCCCGCGCGGCGGCACGCCGTCCGCAGCTCGGCTCGCCGACGCCTGCCCGGTGGACAACATCCTGCTCGACGTCCCGGCCGAAAGCGCGACCCAGTTGTTCGACCTCGTCGCGCGCCATATCGCGCGCAGCGGCGGCGTATCCGCCGAACGGATCCGGACCGAACTCGCCAGGCGCGAGCAGCTCGGCTCGACCGGTCTCGGCCAGGGCGTCGCGATTCCGCACGCGCGGGTCGACGGGCTCGACTCGGCGGTCGCGCTGTTCGTCCGCGCGCTCTATCCGTTCGCGTTCAACGCGCCGGACCGCAAGCCCGTGCGCGAATTCATCGTGCTGGTCCTGCCGCGGGCGGACGACCGCACGCACCTCGAACTGCTCGCCGACGCGGCACGGTGTTTCAGCGAGCGCGCGTTCCGGCACGCGTCGCGCGATGCGCGAACGCCCGGCGAGCTTCACCTGCTGATGCAACGCACACACTGACGCCGCGTCGAACGGCGACAGGCACCTCCCTCCATTCATTCGGACTCCCATGTTCCCAGACCCTGAAAGTCCCACGCTCATGTCGCGACGCGCAGCCGGCCTGGCTCGCTCGCTGCCGTTCATGCAGGCGCTGCACGGGCGGACCGTCGTCATCGTCGATGGCGGCGCCGCGAGCGATGCACGCACCCGTGCGGCCTTCGCACAGGATGTCGCGCTGCTTGCGCTCACCGGCGTTCGTCCGGTCGTCGTCCAGGGCGGGCCGGCCGCGGCCGATACGCAATCGGTCGAGGCCGCGCATGCCGCGATGGCCGGCGTCAATCACGAACTGGTGCGCCTGATCGGCGGTCACGGTGCTAGGGCGATCGGCATCGACGGTCACGACGGCGGCCTGCTGGTCGCCCGCGCGGCACCCGACCGCACGCAGGCAAGCGCGGTCGCACGGTTCGACGGCGCCGCGTTGAACGCCTTCCTGGAAAACGGACTCGTGCCCGTCGTGATGCCGGTCGCACCGGACGACGCGGGCCACGCGCACATGCTGCGCCCGGAACGGCTCGGCAGCCTGTTCGCGCAATGCACCGGTGCCGTCACGCTGGTGATGATGGTCGACGGGGCATGGCTGCGCGAACTCGGCGAGCTCGCCGGGCTGTACGGCATCACGGAACTCGAACAATGGCTTGCCGAGCATCCGGCCGCCGATGCGGCGCCCTGCGTGCGGGACGCGCTCGATGCGCTCGCGCACGGCGTGCAGAACGTCCACCTCGCCGATATCGGGCAACCCGAATCGCTGATCGACGAACTGCTGACGGAGGAAGGATCGGGTGTGGTGTTCTGTCGGCGCGGCAACACCGACCTGCTGTCGGAAACCCGCCGATACTTCGCCGATTCGGCGTGCGTGCTGCGTGACGGGTTCAGCGTGGAGAAGAAGCCGGTCGTACGATTCTGACCGCGTAACGGGAAAACGCCTGCGGCGACCCGCAAGGGCCGCCGCAGGCGGGCAACAACGACATCACCGTCAACGGCGCGTCGCCAGCCGCTTCACGACACGCACCAGCGCATCGACCTCGTCGCACGTGTTGTAGAACGCGAGCGACGGCCGCACCGTGGCCTCGAGCCCGAAGCGCCGCAGGATCGGCTGCGCGCAGTGATGCCCGGAGCGCACCGCGATGCCCTCTTCGTTCAGCGCCTGCCCGACTTCCTCGGTTTCATAGCCCTTCAGCACGAACGACAGCACGCTCGCCTTGTCGCGCGCGGTGCCGACGAGCCGCACGCCCGGTACCGGCGCGAGCACGCTCGTCGCATACGCCAGCAGGTCGTGCTCGTAGCGCGCGATGTTCTCGATACCGATGCGGTTCACGTAATCGAGCGCGGCGCCGAGCCCCACCGCATCCGCGATGTTGCCGGTGCCGGCTTCGAACCGGTTCGGCGGCGGCTGGAACACCGTGCGCTCGAACGTCACGTCCGCGATCATGTTGCCGCCGCCCTGCCAGGGCGGCATGTCGTCGAGGATCGCGCGCTTGCCGTACACGACGCCGATCCCGGTCGGCCCGTAGATCTTGTGCCCGGAGAACACAAAGAAATCCGCATCGAGCGCCTGCACGTCGACGCGCATGTGCGAGATCGACTGCGCGCCGTCGACGAGCGCCTTCGCACCCGCGCGATGCGCAAGCTCGACGATCTCCTTCACCGGCACGACCGTGCCGAGCGCATTCGACACCTGCGTGACCGACACGATCTTCGTGCGGTCGTTGAGCAGCTTCCGGTATTCGTCGAGCAGCACCTGCCCCGAATCGTCGACCGGAATCACGCGCAGCTTCGCACCCTTGAGCGCGGCAAGCTGCTGCCACGGCACGATGTTCGCGTGATGCTCGAGATTCGACACGATGATCTCGTCGCCCTCGCCGACGTTCTGCACGCCCCACGACTTCGCGATCAGGTTGATCGCCTCGGTCGTGCCGCGCACGAACACGATCTCGTCCGGCGACGACGCGCCGATGAAGCGCTGCACCGTTTCCCGCGCATGCTCGTACGCATCCGTCGCGCGGCCCGCCAGGGCATGCGCCGCGCGGTGAATGTTCGAGTTCTCGTGTGCGTAGAAATACGCGAGCCGGTCGATCACGGCCTGCGGCTTGTGCGTCGTCGCCGCGTTGTCGAACCAGACGAGCTGCTTGCCGTTCACGCGCTCCTGCAGGATCGGGAAATCGCGGCGGATCGCGTTCACGTCGAACGGCGGGTGCGCGCCGCGGTACAACTGACCTTGCGGCTCGGCGGCATGTGTATCGTCGACGAAGTAGCGCGGCACGTCGGCGCCCGATGCACGCGACACCGGCACGTCGCGATGCACGGCGAGCAGTTCGCGCAACGCGTCGTCGCCCGGCAGCCCGAACGCTTCCGGCGACGCGAGGCCGTTCGACGGCACGACGATGTCCTGCGGCGTCCGCTGCCAGCCCTGCAGCGAGCCGTCGGTGAAGTAGTACGGCGACGCCTTCGCCGCGCCTTCCGGTGCCGGCGCATTCACCTGCGGCACGCCGAGCGCCGCGCCGCCGACGCGCGGTTCGAGCGCGGGCGCGATCGACACGGCGTTGTCGGGCAGCCCGTTCTGCGCGGCCGCATGCGGCGCGAGCGCCGGCACGCGGTTGCCGAGCGACAGCACGTGGGTCGGCGCGGACGGCGCGAGGTTCGCGCCGGGCACCTTGCCCTGCGGCAGCGCGAGCCCCGGCACGCCGGTGCCGGCCCCGCCCGGGCCCGCGAGCGGCGAGCCGCCGGGCACCGGATTGCTGACCGACGCGAGGATCGGCGCGGCCGCCGGCAACGCCGACGGAACGCCGCCGACCGCGCCGCTGCCGGCCGACAGCCCCGGCGCGGTGGCCTGCCCGGGCGGCGTCGCGAAGAACTCGGACGCGAGCCGCGCGAGCGTCGCCGGGTCGGGCAACCCCGCCGGCAGCGGCGCGTGCGGCAGCGCGTGCGCGTCGCCGCCGGCCAGGCCGGGATTAACGGTAGGTGTCGGGATAGTCATGGAACTTGCCGATTTCGACGTCATCGAGGACAGCCAGCGCATCCGGCGAATGGACCGCGAGCGAGCAATACAGCGAGATCAGGTACGACGCGATCGCCTGGTTGTTGATCCCCATGAAGCGCACCGACAGGCCCGGCCCCTGCTCGCCCGCGACACCCGGCTGATACAGGCCGACGACGCCCTGGCGCTTGTCGCCGACGCGCAGCAGCAGGATCTTGGTCTTGCCGTCCGCGACCGGCACCTTGTCCGACGGAATCAGCGGAATGCCGCGCCACGTGAGGAACTGCGAGCCGAACAGGCTGACCGTCGGCGGCGGCACGCCGCGCCGCGTGCATTCGCGGCCGAACGCGGCGATCGCGAGCGGGTGCGTGAGGAAGAAGGCCGGCTCCTTCCACACCTTCGTCAGCAGTTCGTCGAGATCGTCCGGCGTCGGCGCGCCCGTCAGCGGGAAAATCCGCTGTTCGTCGGTCACGTTCGCGAGCAGCCCGTAGTCCGGGTTGTTGATCAGCTGGCTTTCCTGCAGTTCCTTGATCGTCTCGATCGTCAGGCGCAGCTGTTCCTTGATCTGATCGTGAGGACTGCTGTAGAGATCCGAGATCCGCGTATGCACGTCGAGCACCGTGCTGACCGCGTTCAGGAAGTATTCGCGCGGCTGTTCCTCGTACGGCACGAAGGTCTGCGGCAGCACGCTTTCGTCCTCGAGCTGCGTGCACGCGGCGCGCACGGCTTCCGGGTTCTTCACCTGGTTCAGCCGGTAGATGCCGGCCTCGACCGGCACCCATTGCAGCAGATGGGTCAGCCAGCGCGGCGTGATCGTGGAAAGCTGGGGGACGGTCTTGGTAGCGTTCGCTAGTTGGCGGGCGGCGTGATCGCTCAGCGCAGCCGCGCCGCTTGCAACGGTCGACATGTGTGGCTCCGGGTTCTTAAGATGAAAAACGGGATTGCTTATGACGCTGGGTGATTATCGGAAGCACGCCCCTGCCGGCTCAACATGCTATAGCCGTCAGGTCCCGTACAACCAAAAGGGAAACGAAATAAGGCAGCCTCAGGTGACGTACGCGCCCGGCAGCAGCGCGGAGATCGACACGTCGAATGCGCGCGCGATCTTGTCGGCGGTGACGATCGACGCGATCGCCTCGCCGCGCTCGATCTCGCCGACGTACGAGCGGTTCAGCCCCGCATGCTCGGCCAGTTGCTCCTGCGACCACGTGCGCGCCTCGCGCAGCTTGCGCACGTTGGCGCCGAAGTGATGGATGAGGTCGCTCATCGCGCCTCCTAGGCGACGCGCGCCGCCGCGCGCGGCGCGGCGTTCGCTTCGCTGCGCAGCACGGCCTGCGTGACGTTTTCGCCGGGCGGCACGTCCTGCGTGAGCCACACGTTGCCGCCGATCACCGCGCCGCGTCCGATCGTCACGCGGCCGAGGATCGTCGCACCGGCATAGATCACGACGTCGTCCTCGACGATCGGATGGCGCGCGAGCCCTTTCTCCAGATGGCCGTCCGCATCGCGCGGGAAGCGCTTCGCGCCGAGCGTGACGGCCTGGTACACGCGCACGCGCTCGCCGATGATCGCCGTCTCGCCGATCACGACGCCCGTGCCGTGGTCGATGAAGAAGCCCGCGCCGATGCGCGCGCCCGGATGAATGTCGATGCCCGTTTCCGCATGCGCCTGCTCGGCGATGATCCGCGCGAGCAGCGGCAGGCCGAGCCCGTACAGCTCGTGCGCGAGCCGGTGGTGGATCATCGCGAGGATGCCCGGATAGCACAGCAGCACCTCGTCGACGCTGCCGGCCGCCGGATCGCCGTGAAAGGCCGCCAGCACGTCGCTGTCGAGCAGCCGGCGGATCTCGGGCAATCGCGCGGCAAAGGCCTGCACGGCTTGGGACGCGACTGCGTCGATGTTGTCGGGCGGCGCCCCGTCGGTATGGCGGTGACGCGCCGCGTAGCGCAACTCGAGCGTCACTTGCGCGAGCAGCGCATTGAGCGCCGCGTCGAGCGCATGGGCCACGTGGAAGTTCTCGCTCTCCTGCCGCAGGTCGGGTGGCCCGAGCCGCATCGGGAACAGCACGCCCTTCAGCGCGCCGATGATCTGCGCGAGCGCCTCGCGCGCCGGCAGGTCGCGCCCGCCGGGTTCGAGCGAGCGCCGCTGCTTCTCGCGCCATGCGCGGCGCACCGTCTGCAGCGATTGAACGATGTCGTCGATGTCGAATGCGGCCATGCTGCCTTCTCCCCGTAACGGCCGTGAATCAGTCCTGCGCCCACGGCAGGCCGCGGAAGCGCCAACCGTTCTGGCTACCGCGCTGCTGCCGCTCGTCGAGGTCGCCCTCGAACCCTTCGAGCACATTGAACACCTGTGTGAAACCGCCCTTCGCCGCGGCCTCGGCCGCCTGGGCCGAGCGGTTGCCGCTGCGGCACAACAACAGCACGACGGCGTCCTTGCCGGTCTTCGCTTCCAGTTCGCGCACGAAGCGCGGGTTGCGCGTCAGGCTCGTGCCGGTCGCCCACGGCACGTGCAGCGATTCCGGCACGTGACCGACGAATTTCCGTTCTTCCGCCGTGCGCACGTCCACCAGCAATGCGTCGCCTGCCGAGAACAGCGCCCACGCGGTTTGCGGCGACACGCCGCCCGCATAGGACTTGCCAGCCGCCGCGGCCGCCGTGCGCGCGTCTTCGAGCGCCTGTTGCGCAGCGGTTCGTTCTTCCAGTTCAACCGTCATGACACTTCCTTGTTTTCGCTGATTCGTATGAACAAAAACACCGGGAATTCGGCCGTCGCAGCTTGCGTGCTGTCTATAGCCGTCAGCACCACTATGCGAGGGCCGCCGGGGAAGCAGAACCAATAAAAATTCATTTCCTAATCAGCGCCGCGGGGAATGCAATAGCAGACGCGCGCTATGCATGCGCGGTCGCTGGCGGGCAGGAAAGGCAGGACGACGACCGTTCGATGTCAGCCATCGAAGGAAATTGAAAGGAGGCGGGAGGCGATCAGCGCGGCATGCGGCGCGCTGTCATGGATTCCAGAATGGCATGGGAGGCGCCATGCATCGACGAGGCCAGCGCACCTCGCCGACGCATCCGCCCGTCAGTGAAGTCAATCAGGCCACCGGATCGACCGGCACAATCGGCGCACCGCGCGCTTCGATATCGCGCCCCGCGAGCAGGCACAGATCCTCGCGATGATGCGCGGCCACCACCTGCACGCCCACCGGCACGCCGTTCACGACCGACGTCGTGACGGCCAGCCCCGGCAGCCCCATCGCGGGCAGCGCGCGCAACGTGAGCTGCGCCTCCCACACGCGGTCGAAGCCGTCCGGCCCCTGCCTGTCGAGATCGTCCGGGAACGGTAGTTCCGACGACACCGGCAGCAGCAACACCGGGTACGCGTCCAGAAACAGCCGCCATTGCCGCGCCAGCGTCGTGCGGCGAACCAGCGCGCGGCCGATCACGTCGGCGGGCAAATCGCGCACCTTGCCGCGCACGGCCTCGATCACCGCGGCCGCGCCCGGATCGCCGTCCTGCCCGACCGCGTTCGCCAGCGCATCGAAGCCGTCGCCCAGCCAAAGCTGTTCCTGCAGCAGCGCGGCCTCGCGCAGCGGCGGGGTCTCGTCGATCTCGTCGACGCTCCAGCCCGCGTCGACCAGCCGGCGCGCGGCATCGCGCAACGCGGCCTCCACTTCCGGCACGACCGCCAGGCCGCGCGGCCGCACGCACAGCGCCGCACGCTTCGGCACCTCGCGCCCGTCGAACGGCGCCGCCACGCTCCACGGATCGCGCGGATCGGGTGCGGAGAACGCGCGCAGCGCGAGCGACAGGTCGTCGATCGTGCGCGCGATCGGCCCCGCCGCCGACATCAGTTGCGCGCCGATCGCACGCTCCGGCGACGACGCATTGAACGCCGGCACGCGGCCAAGCGACGGCCGGATTCCATGGACGCCGCACGCATAGGCCGGGTAACGCACCGAGCCGCCGATGTCGGTGCCGAGGGCAAGCGGGCCGATCCCGGCGGCCACCGCAGCCGCCGCGCCGCCGCTCGATCCGCCCGGCGTCAACGACGGATTGCGCGGATTGCGCGTGCGGCCATGCACGAGATTCGACGTGAACCAGCGCAGCGCGAACGTCGGTGAATTGGTGCGGCCCAGCAGAACCCCGCCGGCCTTCCGGATGTTGGCGACCACCGGGCTGTCGGCGTGCGCGATCAGGTGTTCCTGCAGGCGCGTCCCGTTGGTCGTCGCGAAATCGGCCTGGTCGATGTTGATCTTCACGGTGACGGGTACGCCCGCGAGCGGGCCCGGATCGTCGCCGCGCGCGATCGCGCGGTCGACGTCATCCGCCTGCCGCCGCACGTCGTCGGGGCGGTGTTCGACCACGGCGTTGATCGCCGGATTCACCGCATCGAGACGATCGAGCACGGCGTCGGCCACTTCACGCGCGGACACGTCGCGATGCCGCACGCGCTTCGCGAGTTCGCTTGCCGGCAGTTGCCAGAGTTCGGTCATGACTTCTCCTGGTGGAAAGACATCACACGCGCGCGCGGCGCCGCGCTTCCTCGCGAAAGCGCGGCACCGTGTTCACTCACTGCGCCGCCTGCTTCGCGCGTTCGGCCGCCGCAATGATCGCGTCGGCCACGGCCTTCGGCTGGCTCAGCATCGCGACGTGGCTGCCGTTCACGCGCGTGAGCGTCGCGCCGATCCGCTTCGCCATCGTTTCCTGCAGTGCCGGATCGATCATCCTGTCCTGCGTCGCGACGACGAACGTCGACGGCTTCGCATGCCACGCGGCCTGCGTGACCTTCTCCGAGATGCACCCGCCGTACCAGGGCCCCTGCGTCGCCGCGACGAGGCGCTGCTGCGCGGGCGGCAGGTCCGGCGCGAAATCCTGCGCGATCGCCTTGTCCGACAGCCGCGCGAAACCGCCCGCGTCCTGGCGCAGTTCGCCGGCCCACGACGGGGCCGGCAGCCCCTGCGTGACGTCGGCGATCGACTGGCCGTTGTCGGGCGCGAACGCCGCGACGTACACGAGCGACTTCACCTTGTCGTCGTTGCCCGCCTCGCTGATCACGACGCCGGCCCACGAATGGCCGACCAGCACGACCGGTCCCTTCTGCTCGTCGATCGTACGCTTCGTCGCGGCCGCATCGTCGGCAAGCGAACTCAGCGGATTCTGCACCGACACCACGTGCAGACCGCGCGCCTCGAGCAGCGGAATCACGCGGTTCCAGCTCGACCCGTCGGCGAACGCGCCGTGCACGAGCACGACGTTCGTGCCCTTCAGGTCTTCCTTCGGCGCGGCCTGCGCCGCGACCGCACCGGACAGTCCGCCGATCACCGCGGCGGACACCAGAACGCGTTTCATCAAACCGGCCATCGTCATGCTCCTTTCTCTGTCGTGTCGTTCAAATGAAGTGCTGCAACGAAGGCCGCGCCTGCTTGCGACAGGCGCGGCAGCGGGTCACGAATGCGCGTACAGGTCGTCGGCCGCGTCTCGCGCGGCACGCGCTTGCGCCGCGTCGCGATGGCCGGCAGACGTCGATGCATCGGCCACGTTGTCGCCTTGCGACTTCGACGGGCCGTTCTGGTCGGAACGCGCGACCTGCAGCGCGACGATGACGTCTTCCGGGTAGTGCGGCTCGCTGCGCGCCGGGTTGTAGCCGGCCTGTTCGAGGCGGACCAGGTCGGCGCGCACGTCGGCACGCGTGAGGCCGTGGCCGGTATCGGCGAACGACAATGCGGGAGCAACGGCGAGGACGGCGACAGCGAGGATTCGAGCGGCTTTCATGAGGATTCTCCTTGACGGAAGTTGAGGTGTCGATCACTGGGCGCCCGGTGCGAACGTCTGGCACCGAACGTTTGCTGCATGTCGACAGTAGAACCCGCCCACGTATCCCGAATGTTTCCGGAACCGGTGCTTTCTGCATGCCAGTTTTTCCGGAATGGCCGCAGATACAGTGCGATACAAACCCGCTCGCCGATGCATGCCGCCACGCCACGCTCGCCACGCATCATGAAAAAAGGCGTGCCTCGCAAGGCACGCCTTTCCATCGAACGCACACCGCCGCGTCGCGTCAGGGCGTGAGTCGCGTGAACACATAGTCGTGGTTCTTCACCCGCGCCTGGTGACACGCAAAGCACGTCTGATGCTGGCCGATATCGGCCGGCACGCCGTTGACGAAGCGCCCGAAGCCCCAGCCGCCCGTCGACGCATAACGACGCGCGTCCTTCACCATCACCTGCACGGTCGTCGCCTGGCCGGGTACCGTCGCCGGCGCGAACTCGTCGGACTGCCTGCGCTTGTACGCGAGCTTCACGAGGATCGTGCCGTCGGGAAACGGCAGCGTCGCCTGTTCGAGCGCGCGGATCGCGACCGGGTTGCCGAGCACCACGCGCAACTCGTCGAGCGGCGCGGCCTCTTCGGCCGGCGCGACCATTTCCCACTTCCGGTAGCCGGGCGGGATCGTCACACCGTAGATCGGCGAGGCCGCCGCCGCCGGCTTCGGCTGCTCCGCGAACGCGGCCGGCCCACCGGCCGACAGCGCGCCGCCCAGCAGCACGCCGGCGACGAGCGCACGGCGCGCGCCGCGCCGCCATACCCGCACGCGTGCCCGCATCACAGATGCTCCACTTGCAGGATCGCATCGGCGAACGCCTGCGGCGCTTCCTGCGGCAGGTTGTGGCCGATGCCGCCGGAGATCGTCCGGTGCTGGTACTTGCCGGTGAACTTCTTCGCGTAGGCGGCCGGCTCCGGATGCGGCGCGCCGTTCGCGTCGCCTTCCATCGTGATCGTCGGCACCGTGATCGCCGGCCCGGCCGCCAGGCGCCGCTCGATGTCGTCGTACTGCGCCTCGCCCTTCGCCAGCCCGAGGCGCCAGCGATAGTTGTGGATCACGACGGCCACGTGATCGGGGTTCTGGAACGACGCGGCCGTGCGTGCATACGTCTCGTCGGAAAACTTCCACTTCGGCGACGCGAGTTGCCAGATCAGCTTGTTGAACGCGTCGCGATTCGCCGCATAACCGAGCTCGCCGCGCTCGGTCGTGAAATAGAACTGATACCACCACTGGAATTCGGCCTGCGGCGGCAGCGGCTTGCGGTTCGCCTCCTGGCTGCCGATCAGGTAGCCGCTCACCGACACGAGCGCCTTCACGCGCTGCGGCCACAGCGCCGCGATGATGTCGGCCGTGCGCGCGCCCCAGTCGTAGCCGCCGAATACCGCGCTGTCGATCTTCAACGCATCCATCAGCGCGACGATGTCGACGGCCGTCACGGCCTGCTGGCCGTTGCGCACCGTGTCGGCCGAGCGGAACGTCGTCGAGCCGTAGCCGCGCAGGTACGGCACGATCACGCGATAGCCGGCCTTGACGAGCAGCGGCGCGACGTCCGCATAGCTGTAGATGTCGTACGGCCAGCCATGCAGCAGGAACACGACGGGGCCGTTCCTCGGTCCGAGGTCCGCATATCCGACGTTGAGCACGCCCGCGTCGATCTGGTGGATCGTGCCCAGCGACGCGCTGCCGGCCGGGCGCTTCGCGGCCGATGCATCGGGCGCCGACTGCGCATGCGCGAGCGCGCTGAAGCCGAGGTCGGCCAGGCTCAGGCTCGCCAGCGTCGAGCCCAGGATCAGGCGGCGGCGGGTGTTCACGGTATCGGGCATGACTCGTTCTCCATTGTCGATCGCTAAGGAAGAGGCCCGCGGCACAGGCGGGCAATCAGGTGTCGCCGTTCGCAGCGGCGGCGCATGGCACCGCGCCGCCGTGTGAATCGCTTCACCGGTTTTATATCCGAACCCTCCGGAGGCTTTGTATCCCAACGTATCCGCGTGCGAACCCGACACACAGCGATTCAAAAATCGCGCGAGAAACGACGCTTTCGGGCGACCGCGCGGCACACGCGGCCACCGTGTGGCGGTACGTCAGAACAGCCTGGCGATCGCCGGCACGCTGAGCACCGCGACGTAGTAGCCCATGAACTGCACGCCCGTGTTGAACGCGAACAGGCGCGACAGCATCCCGCCGAACAGGCCGATCGTCACGATCACCGCCAGCCCCAGCAACTGCCCTTCCCACACGCCGATCACGACGATCAGCCCCGCGAAGGTCGCGATGATCGCTTCGTGACTCAGCTTGCGCGCGACGAACGATGCCGCACGGTGCGCGTGGTGCATCGCGAGCGGATACGCGATCAGCGCGGCCAGCAGGATCGACAGCAGCCCGTAGCCGAGAAACTCGGGCCAGCTCATCAACGTATGCAGGTTGTGGATCTGCCCGCTCGCCGCGTCGACCGTGAAGCGCGGCGGCGCATTGAACAGCGGCGCGGCCGGGCCGGCCGCCACCGGGCTCAGCGGCAGCCCGAACGCGATCAGCGGAATCAGCGCCTCGGCAATGTAGGTCGCCTCCGTCACGCCGTTGCGCGCGGCGATCACCGTCGTCAGCCGCTGGTACGCATGACGCACGCGCGCGCCGACGACCTCGCCCATCAGCACCGTCATCGCGACCGGGCTGAACACGAACGTCGCGCTCGATACCGCGGCCGTGCCGACCGTCCACGCGACCTGCTCGCGGTCGAGCACCTTCAGCGGATTCGGGAAATAGCCGCGCCAGCTTTTCACGTCGGGCGCGAGCACGAACGTCGACGGCCCGTCGCGGCGCATGCGCCGCCGCTCGGCCGGCGACAGGATCGAGAACAGGTCGGCCACGAGCGGCCCGATCGCGATCCCGAGAAAGTAGCTGACGCTCAGCTTCACGCCGTAGCGACCGGTCAGCGCCTGCAGCCCGACCACCAGCATCACGAACGGCACGAGCAGCAGCACCGACGCCCAGCGCCCCGCGGAGAAGTACGCGATGCCGATGGCCGCCGCGAGGAACACCCACGGCGCGGCCTTGGCGATCGCCGCGCCGAACGGCGCGAGCAGCGACGCGAACAGCACCGCGAGCGGCAGCGCGACGAACGCGGCGACGATCGCGCCGGAAATCATCTTGCGCAGCGCGATATGCGGCACGCCCAGCGCGCGCAACAGCGTCGCCTGCTGCAGCAGCGGCGCGGCCATCGTGTCGCCGGGAATGCCGAGCAGCGCGGTCGGGATCGAATGCGTGATGTGCTTGGCCACCGCGCCCGCGAGAAAGAACGTGAACACGCCGGCCGGCGGGACGCCGAGCAGTGCGACGAGCAACGTGAGCGGCGCGATCGTCGTCGTTTCGTCGGTGCCGGAGATCAGCCCGATGGCGGAGAACACGATCGCGCCGAGCAGCCCCATCGCGAACGCGGCCGGCAATGCATGCAGCAGCGCGTCCATCAGCGGCCTCCCGCGCGGGCGCGCCCGGACGACGCGTCGTAGGAGGCGAACAGGTCGAGCAGCCCGAGTTCCTCCATCTCGGCACGCGCGCTGGCCGACAGGTCGCTCGCCGAACCCAGGCCGCCCGACGCTTCGGCGAGCTGCCGCAATGCCGCGTCACGCTCGGCGCCGCCGGCCGCATGTTCGATCACCGTGCGCTTCGGCTTGAACAGCACCGCGCAGATCGTGCCGGCCAGCAGGCAGCCGCCGAGGCCGATCAGCATCGCGTAAGCACGCGCGATCGCCACGTCGTGGACGAACGACGCGAGCACGACGCGGCCGATCTCGAACGCTCCGAGGCTGATCGCGATGCCGAGCAGCACCGACCACGCGAGATGTTTCGTCGCCACCGTGTCGCCCCATACCTCGACGAGCGTCGCGGCCGACGCATCGGCACCGGCCAACGGCCCGGCACGATGCGGCGCGCGTGCGAGCGCGCTTGAACCGGTCTGTTCCATGTGTCTCCTCCTGGATTGATATGTCGCCGGCCTGGCCGGCGTGGCGCGCCGCACGCCGCGTGCGTGACGCGGCGTGCAGTCCGCGCGTCAGCCGCCGCGGCGGCCCGCGAGCAATTCGACCGCGAAGTCGGTGCGCACGTCTTTCGCCGCGACCATCTGCTGCGCGATCCGGTCGATGTCGGCGCCGGTCGCGCCGGCCGCGACCGCGATGTTGCGGGCATGCAGCGCCATGTGGCCGCGCTGGATGCCTTCGGTCGCGAGCGCGCGCAGCGCGCCGAGATTCTGCGCAAGCCCGACCGCCACCGCAATTTCACCGAGTTCCTGCGCGGAAGTCACGTTCATGATCTTCAGCGCGAGACGCGCGAGCGGATGCGTCTTCGTCGCGCCGCCGACCAACCCGACCGGCATCGGCATCTCGATCGTGCCGACGAGGTCGCCGTTCGCGGCCTTCTCCCACGTCGTCAGCGACGTATAGCGGCCACTGCGGCTCGCATACGCATGCGCGCCGGCTTCGACCGCGCGCCAGTCGTTGCCGGTCGCGACCACGACCGGGTCGATGCCGTTCATGATGCCCTTGTTGTGTGTCGCCGCGCGGTACGGGTCGGTCGCCGCGAACACGTAGGCGTCGATCACGCGATCGATGACGTCTTCACCGGAATAAGCGTCGGTCGCGAGCGTGGCGGCCGCGTACCGTACCTCCGCACGGGCCAGCCGGAGATCCGCGAGGTTGGACAGTATCCGCAACCGTACCTGGCCCCCGGTAATCGCCTCGATGCGCGTCGCGACCGTTTCGGCCATCGTATTGACCGTGTTCGCCCCCATCGCGTCGCGCACGTCGACGATCAGGTGCGCGACGATCATCGCGCCGCGCGGCGTGTCGGGAAACACGTGAACCTCGATGTCGCGGCAGCCGCCGCCGAGGCCGACGAGCACCTTGTCGCGGCTGTTCGCGAGTGCGACCAGTTCGGCCGCATGCCGCAGGATCGCGAGCCGCGCGCCGTACGGATCGTCGACGCCGATCACCTGGACCTGCGCGCGCATCAGCGGGCCGCTGCTCGACGTGCGGAAGCCGCCGGCCGCGCGCGCGAGCTTCGCCATATACGATGCGGCCGCCACGATCGACGGCTCCTCGACGGCCATCGGCACGATCACGTCGCGGTCGTTGATCCGGAAGTAGCCGGCCACGGCCATCGGCAGCTCGAACGTGCCGATCACGTTCTCGATCATCCCGTTGGCGACCTCGAGCGGCAGCGCGCCCGGCTTCGCGAGCAGCGCATGCTCGGCATCGTCGAGCCCGACGGCGCGGGACAGGTGGGACAGGCGTTGCTCGGGCGTGAGCGCGCGGAAGTTCGGCAAGGCGGAATCGATGGGCATGACGGGTCGGTTGTCTCGGGGTGGCGGTATTGCCCGTCGGTGCTTGCGGCGGGCATCGGATAGCCGAATAATAGTCACGCTGTACCCTTTGAAAAGGTACAGACGACGCAGACAGTCACCCAACCGTACCCATGACAGTGGGCCGGCCCAACGGAACATGCCGATGAAACAGCGTGCAAGAGCCAGCCTGTCTGGCACGATGGCGGACAATCTCGCCAGACAGATCGAGGAAGGCGTGTTGCCGGCCGGCGCGAAACTGCCCTCCATCAGGGAATACGCCGAGGCATCCGGCTGCTCGAAGAACACGGTGATCAGTGCATTCGAGATGCTCGCGGCCGACGGCCTGATCGAGCCGCGCCGCGGCTCGGGCTTCTTCGTGACGCGTCGCGCGGCAGCCGCGCCCGACATCGACGAACCGAGCTCGCTCGACCGCGCGATGGACATCGTGTGGCTGATGCGCGAGCAGTTGCACGTGAAGCCCGATGTGCTCAATCTCGGCGAAGGCTTCCCGCCGATCGAATGGCTCGAGGAAACACGGCTGAACCAGTACCAGCAGCGCATCATGCGCACGAGCGCCGCGTCGCTGTTCCGCTACGGCAGCCGCTTCGGCTACCTGCCGCTGCGCCAGTCGCTGCAGCAGAAGCTCGCCGGCTACGAAATCGAGGCACCGCCCGCGCAGATCGTGCTCACGCACGGCGCGAACCAGGCGATGGATCTCGTGCTGCGCTACTTCGTGCGCCCGGGCGACACCGTGCTCGTCGACGATCCCGGCTACTACCCGCTGTTCGGCAAGCTGAAGCTGAGCGGCGCGAACATCGTCGGCGTGCCGCGCGAGATCGACGGCCCCGATGTCGCGAAGCTGGCCGAACTTGTCGCGACGCACCGGCCGAAGCTGTTCTTCACGCAATCGGTCGGCCACAACCCGACCGCGACCGATACGAGCGCGGCCAAGGCGCACCGCATTCTGCAGCTCGCCGATACGCACGACCTGATCATCGTCGAGGACGACGCGCTCGCCGACCTGCGGCCGCGCTCGCTCACGCGCATCGCGACGCTCGACCAGCTGCGCCGGACCATCTATATCGGCAGTTTCTCGAAATCGGTGTCGGCTGCGCTGCGTGTCGGGTTCCTTGCGTGCAATGCGGCGCTTGCGAGCGACCTGGCCGACGTGAAGATGCTGACGCATGTCAGCAGCTCCGAGTACTGCGAACGCACGCTCGACGCGATCGTCAGCGACGGGCACTTTCTCAGGCATACGAATCACCTTCAGGAGAAGCTGCGACGCGCGACCGGCAACGCGCTCGATGCGCTCGGGCGTCTTGGCGCGGAGGTCTATCGGTCCTGCGACCAGAGCCTGTATCTGTGGGCCGCGCTGCCCGGCTGGCCCGATTCGATGCAGCTCGCGCAGGCGATGCTGGCGCGCGGCGTGATCCTCGCCCCCGGCGCGGTGTTTTCGCCGCAGGCCGATCGCCCGTCGAAGTATTGCCGCTTTAACGTTGCGTATCTGGCGGACAAGCGGTTTGCGCAGGCCTTGCAGGCGGTTGCCTGAAAACGAATGCGGGCCGCACCACCGCCCGGCCCGCATTCGTCGTGCAACCCCGCTTACCCGCGCCGCAACGGCCGGAACCCGGCCCGCACTTCACGCGCAAACAACTCCGGCTCCTCCCATGCCGCGAAGTGCCCGCCCTTGTCGACTTCGTTGAAGTAGATCAGGTTGTGATAACTGCGCTCGGCCCAGCTGCGCGGCGCCTGGTAGATCTCGCCCGGAAACACCGTGATTGCCGCCGGCAATGAGATATCCACCGCGTTGAAGTTGTTCGAGTGATCCTCCCAGTAGATCTGCGCGGCCGACGTCGCCGTGTTCGTCAGCCAGTACAACGAAATGTCGTCGAGAATCTCGTCGCGCGGGATCGAGCGTTCGGGCACGCCGCCGCTGTATGTCCATTGCGAAATTTTGTCGTACATCCACGCAGCCTGCCCGGACGGCGAATCCGCGAGCGCATAACCGACCGTCTGCGGACGCGTGACCATCATCGCCGAGTAGCCGCAGTTGTCGCGATAGAACGTCGCGAGCTGCTCGTACGCGGCCCGCTCCTTCGGCGACAGCGAAGCCGGCGCGGGCGCATCGGTCGCGAGCAGCGTCGCGATATCCGGCGGCACCGTCGCCGGCATGTTCACGTGAATCCCGGCCAGCCCCTGCACGCGCTGCATCGCCATCCGGTGCGAAATCACCGAGCCGCAGTCGCCGCCCTGCGACACGAAGCGCATATAACCGAGCCGCGCCATCAGTTCGCCCCATGCCCGCGCGATGTGGTCGGAGCCCCAGCCGGTTTTCGTCGGCCGGCCCGAGAAGCCGAAGCCCGGCAATGACGGCACGACGACGTGGAACGCATCGTCGGCGCTCGCGCCGTGCGCGGTCGGGTCGGTCAGCGGGCCGATCGCCTTCAGCAGCTCGAAGATCGAACCCGGCCAGCCGTGCGTCATGATCATCGGCATCGCGTTCTCGTGCCGCGAGCGCACGTGGATGAAATGAATGTCGAGCCCGTCGATTTCCGTGATGAACATCGGGAAACCGTTCAGGCGCGCCTCGCCCTTGCGCCAGTCGTAATCGGTGCCCCAGTAGCGCAACAGCGCCTGCATGCGCGCGAGCCGCACGCCCTGCGATTCGTCGGCGACGGTCTCGCGGCCCGGCCAGCGTGTCGCGGCAATGCGGCGGCGCAGGTCGGCCACGGCTTCGTCGGGAATGTGCGCGGTGAACGGGCGTATGCCGCTCGCGCCGGTTGCGGCATGCAGCGCGGTGGGCAGCATCGCCGAGACGCCGGCGGCCACGGAAGTGGCCAGCAGGTGGCGACGCAGCGGGGAAAACGGTGTGGAAGACATCGTTCGGCATCTCCTTTCGTGAAGTGGAAAGTGAACATGCCGCGCGCGGGATCGCGCCCAGGCTTTCGATCCGGCGCGCCCTCGTCACACGGCGTCGCCCATTTGAAAGGTCTGATGTATCCCGGATTTGTCTGATTTGTACGCGTTTGTAGTCGCTGCATGGCGAGCGGCCCGCGCCGCCGCCCGCTCTTCGTGCAACGCTCAGAGCGCCTTGACGATCGCGCCGTCGACGCGAATGTTCTGCCCGGTGATGTAGCCCGCGCCGTCCGACAGCAGGAACGCGACCGTCTTCGCGATCTCGCCGGTCTTGCCGAAGCGGCCGGCCGGAATGCGCGCGACGATCTCCGGCGTTTCCGGCCAGCTGTCGATGAAGCCCGGCAGCACCGCGTTCATCCGGATGTTCTCGGCCGCATAGCGTTCCGCGTACAGCCGCGTCCACGCGCTCAGCGCCGCGCGCAGCGCCGACGACACCGGCATCGGCTGCTCGGGCGCATCCGCCGCGAAGCTCGAGATGTTGACCACCGCGCCGCCGCCCTGCTTCTGGAAGATCGGCGTCACGCGGCGCATCACGCGCACCACGTTCAGCAGGATCAGGTCGAGCCCCGCATGCCAGTTGTCGTCGGTGATCGCCAGCAGGTCGCCTTTCGGCGGATGGCCGGTGTTGTTCACGACCGCGTCGATCCGGCCGTAGCGGGCAACCGTTTCCTGCACGAGCCTGTCGATATCGGCTTCTTCCGTCACCGAGCCCTGGATGCCGAAGCCGCCGAGTTCCTCGCCGAGCGCCACCGCGCTGCCCGACGGCGACATCAGCGCGACGCGATAGCCCGTCGCCGCCAGTTCGCGCGCGATCGCCGCGCCCATGCCCTTGCCTGCCGCCGTGATCAACGCCACTTTTTCTACAGTCACGATTTGCTCCTCGTTCCGATTCCGTTGCCGCGCAGCCGCCGTTCGGCCCGCCATGGTGGTAATGTAGGCGCATCGAATCCGACTGTCGAACCAGTATTTCTGCCGCCAGCCGATAGTTTTTCTACAGCCTGACGATGCCGCCACGCCCTTCCCGACTGCCGCCGCTGAATGCGCTTCGCGCGTTCGAGGTATCCGCGCGGCACCTCAATTTCCGCGCCGCGGCCGACGAGATCGGCGTCACGCAGGGCGCCGTCGCGCAGCAGGTGCGCCACCTCGAGGACGTGCTCGGCCTGAAGCTGTTCGAGCGCCTGCCGCGTGGCCTCGCGCTCACGCACGACGGCGCCGCGTATTTCTCCGACGTGCAGCGCGCGCTGCACGCGATCGCCGACGCGACCGACAAGCTCGTGAAGCGGCGTGCCGCGCTGACGATCAGCACGACGCCGTCGTTCGCGTCGAAGTGGCTGATCCCGCGGCTCGCGCGGTTCACCGAGGCCCATCCCGACTACGACGTGCGCGTGATCGCCGACCCGCAGATCGCGACGTTCCGCCACGACGGCGTCGATCTCGCGATCCGCTACGGCAAGCCGCCGTTCGGCAAGCATCTCGTCGCGCATGCGCTGTTTCCGCTCGACGTGTGCGCCGTGTGCAGCCCGGCGCTGCTCGCTGCGCCGGCTTCGCCGCGTGCGCTCCTCGGCCAGGTGCTGCTGCATGACGCGCACGACCTGTGGCCCGAGTTTCTTGCGGCGCTGCCCGAACCGGTCGACGTCGATCCGCACAAGGGGCTGCGCTTCAACCAGACGTCGCTCGCGATCGATGCGGCCGTCGCCGGCCAGGGCGTCGCGCTCGCGACCGAGCCGCTCGTCGAGCGCGACATCGCGGCCGGCAGGCTGTGCAAGCCGTTCGATTTCGCGTTTCCGCTGTCGATGGGGTTCTATCTCGTGTATCCGGCCGAGCGGCGCGACGACGATGCGATCGCGGTGATGCGCGAGTGGATGACCGGGCAGGCAGCGTCGGACGGGCGGCCTTGAGTGCTTTAAATGCCTGGAGCGCCTTGATCGTCCTGCATCAGCGTCAGGGAGCGATCCAGCGCGCCTCGTAGCCGCTTTCACCGTTCAGATCGAACACCGCCCGGCGATGCCCCGTTCGCGCGAGTTCGAGCCAGTCGATGCGCGTGAACGTCATGTGGATCAGGCAGAAGTTTTCGTAGCCGTCGCCGGATGGTGCGGTGCCGTCGATATGCGCTTGTTCCGGTGACGCGATCGGCGTGCCGGGCGGCAACGGCGCGCGATACAGCAGCAGCGTATGCGGACGGCTCGACGCCCAGATCGCACGCCGCTGCGCTTCGTCTTCGCAGATCGATGCAATGCCTTGCGCGCGAATCTGCACGAGCGCGTCGAGATCGTTCGCAACGATCGAGAAGCGTGGATCGCGGCACAACTCCGCGACTTTCTCCGAGCGCGCATCGGTATGAAACGACAGCACGCGATCGGCCCGGCTCACCTGACGCAATACGATCGTCCGGACCTTCGGCGTGCCGTCGAGGCCGAGCGTGGCGGCCTGCAGCATCGTGAACGGCGAGCGCCGCGCGCCGACGCCGGTTTCGAGACAGGACCAGAGGCGGTCGTAGGTTTGCGCGAGCGATTCGGAAGTCGGGTCGGACATGAGGCGATGGCGATCGTCGGTGTTTCGATCGCGCCAGCTTAACCGGTTGTTTCAGCGGCGGCTCGCCTGCGACGCGGGCCGCCGTGCTTGTGCCGGTCAGTTATAGCCGAGCACGGCCGGGGCGACATCGCCCGCATCGGACGCCGGCTCCGCGCCGAAGCGGCCGAGCACGTCGGCCACGTATTGCGGCCCCGCGCTGATCTGCGACGAGCGATGCCTGGGCGGCCGCTTGTCGCCCGTGACTGACGCCGCGCCCGTCGATGCCGTTTCGTTGACGGTGATATTCACGTTGATGTCTCCTCACACGGCCAGCGCCGCACCATACGCGCGCACGAGGCGCGCGACGCCTTCCCGGATCGCTTCGACGTCCGGCGCGGCGAACGACAGGCGCAGCGACGCTGCGTCGACGTTGTCCGCGAAAAACGCCTTGCCGGGAACGAACACGATCTTGTTGGCGATCGCCTGTTGCAGGAGCACGTCCGACGGCACCGCGCCGATCCGCGCCCACACGAACATCCCGCCTTCGGGACGGTGGAATTCGATCGCATCGCCGAACCCGTCGCGCAGCGCGTCGCACATCGCGTCGCATTTGCGCTGGTACGCGGCCGTGATGCGCGGCAAGTGGCGTTCGAGCGCGCCGTCGGCCAGGTATTCGGCGGCGGTCGCCTGCGTCCACGGCGCGCTGCACAGGTCGACCGTCTGCTTCGCGATCACGCAGCGCCGCGCGATCTCGGCCGGCGCGATCGTCCAGCCCACGCGCAGCCCCGGCGCGACGATCTTCGACAGGCTCGCGAAATGCACGATCCAGTCGCGCGCGCCGTCCACTTCACCGGCCAGCGCGAGCATCGACGGCACGGCTTCGCCCGCGAAACGCAGGTCGCCGTACGGATCGTCCTCGACGACCAGGAAACGGTATTGCACCGCGAGACGCAGCAGCTTCAGCCGGCGTTCGCGCGTGAGCGTCGCGCCGGTGGGGTTCGCGAAGGTCGGAACGGTGTAAAGCAGCTTCGGTTGCGCGATCGCGCCGGAGGCGAGTTGCTCGGCAAGACGGTCGACGTCGAGCCCTTCACCGTCGACGGGGATCGTCACGATGCGCGCCTGCTGCAGACGCATCGCCTGCAGCGTGGCCGGATAAGCCGGCTGTTCGGTCAGCACGACGTCGCCGGGCGACACCATCACGCGCAGCAGCAGGTCGAGGCCCTGCTGCGAGCCCGTCGTGACGAGCAGTTCGGCCGGCGTGCACGCGACGCCGCGACGCGCCATCAGCGCGATCAATTGCTGCTTCAGTTCGGCGAGGCCGTCGGTCGGGCCGTATTGCAGGCAGCGGACGGGCTGCGCGTATGCGCGCTCGGCGGCCGCGTTCAGGCCGTCGACGTCGAACAGGTCACTGGCCGGATAGCCGCCCGCGAAGGAAATCATGCCCGGTTCGGACAGGTACTTGAACAGTTCGCGGATCGGCGAGCCGGCGGGATTCTGGAATGAGGGAGTGAACGCGTACATGTCGTCGTGAGCTGGAGGGCACGGGCGGCCGGGATAGCCGTCGAGTGCCAACCGCCGGGGCGCTTTTGGCGCCGCGGCAGTGAATTCGAGCCACGATTGTCGATAGTCATTAAGGGCTCGGCAAACGATATCTATGCACTAGGTCTTGCGGTTTGGTCATTAAATCGCGGGTTTAGACGGAGCGAGGCCGGGCTGTTGACAGGTAGACGAACATCAAAAAAAACGAGCGTGACGCTCGCCCGGCCTATGCGATTCGCTCGGCCGACATGGTTGAAATTTCTGACAAGCCGGCACAGATGGAACACGAAGATCAGAGATCCCCGCGCACCTCACCCGTTCCCAACGCGCTCCGCTGCCGGTTGACCTCCGCCCAAAGCGCATCGCTGTCGTCATCGCGCAGCAGGATCATCCAGTCCAGTTGATCGTCGGTCACGTCGAAGTACGCCAGGATTTCCCGGCGAACCGTATCGACGAACTGCGCGTATTCCGGGGTGGCCTGGGCCTGCGCGTGCAAGGCATCGTAGGCTGCATCGTCCTCGCCGCCGCCGTGCTCGTCGATATAGCGCGAGATCCACTGGTCGCATTCGTAGTCGTAATCGGCCTCGGCGCGCATCGCTTGCACGGCCGTGTGGAGATCCAGTTGGGCAAACGCGGCGATCGCCGCCGTGGTCGCCTCGTCGAATGTAGTCGTCATTCCATTTCTCATGCTGGTCATGGCACATCATCGCACGGGCCGCCCCCGGGCAGACGCAGCGAATCCGGCTGGCTCGTAACGGCCAGATGCGCACGAACAAGGGGCGGCCGTAACCGCCCCCGCCATTCAATCAACCACCCACACCCCGATTCGCCTCGATCACCGTCAACGCGGCCATATTCACGATCCGCCGCACGGTGGCGCTCGAAGTCAGGATGTTCACCGGCGCATTGACGCCGAGCAGGAACGGCCCCACCGCCACATTGCTCCCCGCCTCGGTCTTGAGCAGGTTGTACGCGATGTTACCGGCGTCGACATTCGGACAAACCAGCAAATTCGCCGCGCCCTTCAACGGCGACATCGGCAGCAGCTTCGCGCGCAGCCCTTCATCCAGCGCACAGTCGCCATGCATCTCGCCATCCGCCTCGATATCCGGCGCCTGTTCCCGCATGATCTCCAGCGCCCGGCGCATCTTCACGCCCGAGGCCGCGCTTCCCGACCCGAAGTTCGACCGCGACAGCAGCGCGACCTTCGGCGTCAGGTTCAGCCATTCCATCTGCCGGGCCGCCGCGATCGTGAATTCCGCGATCTGCTCCGCATCGGGGTTGTCGTTGACGTGCGTATCCACCAGCGCGACCGTCCGCTGATCGAGCAGCAGGATGTTCATCGCCGCGTAGGTCGACGCGCCGGGCTTCTTGCCGATCACTTCGTCCACGAACCGCAGGTGATTGTGATACTCGCCCACCGTCCCGCAAATCATCCCGTCCGCATCGCCGAGCTGCACCATCATCGCGCCGATCAGCGTGAGGCGGCGGCGCATTTCCACGCGCGCCATTTCCTTCGAAATGCCGTCGCGGCAACGCAGTTCCCAATACTTCGTCCAGTACTGCGGGAAGCGTTCGTCATACTCCGGATTGGTCACTTCGATATCCTGACCGAGTCGCAGGCGCAGGCCGAACCGCTCGATGCGCGCCAGCAGCACCTCCGGACGCCCGACCAGGATCGGACGCGCGAGCTTCTCGTCGACGATCACCTGTACCGCACGCAGCACGCGCTCGTCTTCGCCCTCGGTGAACACGATCCGCGCCTTGCCGCCGTCACGCACGAGCCGACGCGCGGTCGCGAACAGCGGCTTCATGAACGCGCCCGAGTGATAGACGAACTGCTGCAGCTGCTCGACATACGCGTCGAGATTCTCGAGCGGGCGCGTCGCCACGCCGCCTTCCATCGCCGCCTTGGCCACGGCCGGCGCGATTCGCACGATCAGGCGCGGGTCAAACGGCTTCGGAATCAGGTATTGCGCGCCGAACGACACGTCGTACGCGCCGTAGGCCGCCGCGACCACTTCGTTCTGCTCTTCCTCCGCCAACCCCGCGATCGCGTGCACCGCGGCGATTTCCATTTCGCGCGTGATCGTCGTCGCGCCCACATCCAGCGCGCCGCGGAAAATGTACGGGAAGCACAGCACGTTGTTGACCTGGTTCGGATAGTCCGAGCGGCCCGTCGCGATGACGACGTCGTCGCGCGTCTCGTGCGCCAGTTCCGGGAAGATTTCCGGCGTCGGGTTGGCCAGCGCGAGAATCAGCGGACGCGCCGCCATCGCCTTCAGCATCTCGGCCGTGAGAATGCCGCCGACCGACAGCCCCAGGAACACATCCGCGCCGCCGATCACTTCGGCCAGCTTGCGCGCATCCGTTTCCTGCGCGAAGCGCGACTTGGCCGGGTCCATCAGCACGGTGCGGCCGCGATAGACGACGCCCTCGATGTCGGTCACCCAGACGTTTTCCACCGGCAGCCCGAGGTCGACCAGCAGGTCCAGGCACGCCAGCGCGGCTGCTCCGGCGCCCGACGTCACGACCTTCACGTCCTTGATCGACTTGCCGACGACCTTCAGCCCGTTGATGAACGCGGCGGAAACGGTAATCGCGGTGCCGTGCTGATCGTCGTGGAAGACGGGAATCTTCATGCGTTCGCGCAGCTTCTGCTCGACCGTGAAACATTCCGGCGCCTTGATGTCCTCGAGGTTGATGCCGCCGAACGTGGGTTCGAGGCCGGCAATGATGTCGACCAGCTTGTCCGGATCGGTCTCGTTGATCTCGATGTCGAACACGTCGATCCCGGCGAACTTCTTGAACAGGACGGCCTTGCCTTCCATCACCGGCTTCGATGCGAGCGGGCCGATGTTGCCGAGGCCGAGCACCGCGGTGCCGTTCGTGATCACGCCGACCAGGTTGCCGCGGCTCGTGAAGCGGTGCGCCTGCAGCGGATCGGCGGCGATCGACTCGCACACGCTCGCCACGCCGGGCGTATAGGCCTGCGCCAGATCGCGCTGGGTCACCAGCGGCTTG
Organism: Burkholderia sp. YHN3-13; assembly: GCF_055810675.1. Taxonomy (NCBI): domain Bacteria; kingdom Pseudomonadati; phylum Pseudomonadota; class Betaproteobacteria; order Burkholderiales; family Burkholderiaceae; genus Burkholderia; species Burkholderia sp. YHN3-13. The sequence goes on from NZ_JBVVNQ010000001.1 coordinate 843,028, forward strand.
CTCGCCACGACCGAGATTTTCCCGGGGGTCGGAAACTCGTGATAGTCGAACGCGGCCTGTTGCTGTGTCTCTGTCTGTTTCATGTTTTGGGTCCCGGCGTGGGCGCCAGGCCAGTCCCGGCGCGATCCATGGAGGTGATTCTAGGGATCTGCCATAACGTAATGATTCTGTTTTAATATCGGCTCATCACTTTTTCCTGATGAATACATGACCAGTCAATGAATTTTGACGCAAACGACGTGGTCAGGCGGCTGGGCGCGCGTCTGAAGATTCGGCATCTGGTGCTGTTGCTGCAGATCCAGCAGCACGGGTCGCTGACGCGCGTCGCCGAGCACATGGCCAGCAGCCAGCCGGCCGTGACGAACGCGCTGTCCGAGCTGGAGAGCATGTTCGGCACGCCGCTGTTCGAGCGCTCGTCGCGCGGCATGCGGCCCACCGCGCTCGGCACGGTCGTGCTGGAGCGCGCGAAGGCGATGATCAAGGATCTCGACCACCTCGCCCGCGAAATGGAGGCCGTCGCCGCCGGGCACGCGGCCCATCTGCACATCGGCGTGATTCCGTTCATCTCCGGCCAGCTGCTGTCTGCGGCGCTGAAGCGGTTGCAGGCACGGATGGAACGGCGGCTGACCGTGACGATTCACGAAGGCACCAGCGATCAGTTGCTGTTGCAACTCAGGGATCACGGCGTCGACATCGTGATCGGCCGCGCGTCGTCGGCGATCGATCTGGGGCAGGTTTCGTTCGAAGTGCTGTACCAGCAGCAGCCGCGCGTGATCGCGAGCCGGCGGCTGGCGGCCAAGCTCGCGCGCATGCCGCTGGACTGGCACAAGCTGCACGCGCTCGACTGGATTCTCGGCGCGCCGCATACGCCGATGCGCGAACAGGTGACCGACCTGTTCCTGTCGGCCGGCATCGCGCCGCCCGTGCCGATCGTCGAAAGCTACTCGTCGAAGCTGATCGGCGAAATGATCGCGTCGAGCGACGAGGCCGTGTCGATCGTGCCGGCCGATATCGCGGAAGAACTGGTGCGGATTGCCGGCGTGGCGATCGTGCCTTACTCGCTCGTGTGGACGCTGCCGCCGATCGCGCTGTTTACCCGTTCCGCCGATTCGCGCTCGCCCGCGCGCGATCTGCTCGTCGACGCGCTGCGCGGGGTATGCAAGGAGACGTACGGGGACATGCAGCGATAAGCGGCTATTTACTCGCGGCGAGGCGGCGCAGGATTTCCGCGCGCTCGGCACTCAATACGTGGTCCGAGCCCTCGCCGCGGTCGTAGCGACTGGTTGTGCGGTAGGAAAAACGCTTCGCATATTGATTGGCGGCGGGATCGAACACCCACGCGTCGACTTCGAAGAAGTGCTTGCCGAAATGATCCTCGTCCTTCTCCCAGATATAGTCCGCGCGGACAAACACCGGGTAGGGCGAAACGTCCGGCAGCTTCCACATCGCGCGGTCGGCCATCTCCGTTTCGGTCACTTTGGGCATCAGGTTCTCGATCTTGCCATTCGGGCCGACACGCAGGACGGCCACACGCTCCAGCATCCCGCTGCCGCCGCCCGAGAACATCCCCGAGAAGAACACCCACGAGCCGCCCGATGCGATCGGCAGCCGTTCGGAGCGAGGATTCAGGCCGAACTGGTACACCTCCCGGGACGAACCGGGAAGCGGCGCCGGCGGCATCTCGAAGCACGGCGCATGGTCGGGAAGCACGCAGAGCTTCACGCCGGAAAGCGGGAGCCCGTCGCTATCGAGCTGGCCTTCCGTCTGCGTATAGCGCGGAAATGCGGATTCGCCGGCGGAGGCCGCCCGAACGCCGGCAATGCCGACGACTGCCAGACTCAAGATTGCCGTGAACATCTTGCCGGTCCTGCGCATACACCCTCTCTCTTTCTGATTATTTGACGGCTGCAGATTGTCGATGATCTGGTCGGTTCTGGCAAAAAGGCGCATCGCCGGTTTCATTCGCTTCGACGAAGTGCGTGAGGGAGGCCCTTCAACGTTCCGGTCGGTGCGGGGCAACCGGTTTCTCGTACAACGACCAGTCGCGGCCATCCGACTTGATTCCCACGCGGACGAAGCCGAGCGATTCGTAATAAGCGCAGAGCTTGGTGTTTTCGGCAGCGCAGTCGAGTCGAACGAAACGCCGGTCGATGCGGCTCACCTCGCGGGCGCACCAATCGAGCATGACGCCGCCGATCCCGAGCCCGTTGAAACCTTGCCGCACACATAGCCCGTGCACGTAACCGGCAACCGGTTCTTGCGGCCCCCAGTGCGGATCATCGTCGAAGCTCAGCGAGAACGTTCCGACCAACGTGCCGTTCTGTTCGACGACATACACCGATTTCTCGGCGACATGGTTTCGTACCCACCGCTCGGAGAAGCCGTCACCCTCCTTGCCCCACACATAGTCGCCATGCGCGACTTTCTTTGCGTGCGCATCGTTCCGGATCTGCGTAAGTGCCGGTACGTCGTCTGCCGTGGCTCGGCGGATGTCATTCGAATTCACGCTCGTCTTTCCGTTGAATCTTCGCGGCGTCGCACGACGGCCTTCATCTCGCCGACCCGCATTCGCAATAACAAACGTAACGACCTTACGAAGTCGTACCCTGGAACCAGCGTGAACATGGGCCCGAATAAATGAGCACGGTCGCAATCGCATTGGCGAAAAAGGACACTTCGAACAGAGTCATCCTGAACGGGGGCGCCATCACGATGAAGGCTAGCGTCGTGACAATCGTGAGTATCAGTTCCAGCGTTCGCGCCAGCTTTTGTCGCTGGCAAAGGCCGATGATCAGGCTCGCGTTCAAGAGCAGCCAGAATGCCTGGACCACGGCGATCAGGGCAATGCCCTTACGCATCAGCGTTGCCTTTTCCGCGGGCACTTCACCAAGTTGATCGAAACCCAGCCTCTGAAGCCAGACAGCACATCCGACCTCGATGAGCCAGACAATCGCGAAGAGCGCGACGGCATGACTGATCTGCGGCGGCGCGTCCGTGTGAAACGCCGGCATGGCCTTCAGCTTGCTGATTGGCATCGTCTTTTCGGGAGGCCGATGGCCCCCGCCCCGGTATTATTTGAATCGTCGGTGCAGATTGTCGGCCGAGTGTAGCTCACTCGCAATGCCGCATACATCGCTATCGATCGTTATCCGTTTCCATCTCTCAGGTTGTGACAGCCGGGTGACGAGTCGTGGCGGTCCATACGAATCGGCAGCGGCGTTCCATCTTCAAATGCAACCAGTTCGTCCCGTGCCAATAGAACCAATTTCTCCACTTGCGCAAACGGCAGCGCGTCGCAAAACAACGAAACCGTCAGGGTATGGTCGGCGTCGCATCTGAACACTTCGGCGAGCACATTTCCCTCCGTGTCGGTTAGCTCAACACCCAACCCGTCGCGAAGGACATTCGACGCCACCTGAAATCGATACGCCATCGTACTGCTCCAATCAGGCTGAAGCACTCAAACTCTGCCTGAGCGATTCATAGATCCCCGCGCCGGCATCGACGATAAACACCAGCGCAACGACGACACAGACCACGCGCCCGATTCCACTCAGACGCGTCACGCCGAAATACAGGCCGACCGCCCCGATAGCAAGCGTCGCCGGCCAGTAGATGGCGCCGACGATAATCGCGATGACCGGAAAAGGTATATCGATGGCGATGTCACTCATCCCGCGAGACTCCCGTGCATGCCGGATGCATACGTCAGTTCATGGTTTCGACGACATCGGCCAGCCGCCGACGATTACTCCGCCTGATGACACACCACCTCGATATTGTGCCCATCCGGCCCGATGACGAATGCCGCGTAGTAGTTCGCGTGATAATGCGGCCGCAGCCCGGGCGCACCGTTGTCCTTCCCGCCCGCCTCCAGCGCCGCGCGATAGAACGCATCGACTTGCTGCCGATTGTCGGCCACGAACGCGATGTGGAGATGCGCCGGTTTCTCGTCCGACTGGAACAGACACAACGAGGCCTTGGCGGGCGTACTGATCTCGATACCGTAAGAAGGCTCGCCCTCGCCCACGGTCACTGCCCCGATCGGTGCAAGCGCCTTGAGGAAAAACGCCTTGCTGGCGGCAAAGTCGCTGACGCCGAATTTGACGTGGTCAAACATGAGATCCCCTCGGATAGATGGGCGGGCCTGCACCCGGGTGTGATGTCGAGACCACCGCGATGGTGCCACACACTGCCTGCAGCAGTACACCTCTTCGCTCACCAACAAAAAAGGCCCGACAACGTCGGGCCAATGAGCGGGATACAAGGAACACCCGCTCACCCCATACCGGGCCGTCACGCGACGCGACGTGACATTGGCGAGATCCTGTGGATACCTGACGATCGCATGTCGATACCTTGCTCACCTGAAAGGATTCGAAAAACCCATGCGCATCCGGTTGGCGCTCATTCGAGCGCCGACAGCACCCGCTCGAAAAAATAGGCCCGCGCCGGAAAGCGCGGGCCGAGCGGAAGTCACCAAACGCCTTGGGGGGGACAAGGCGCGACCAGTCTAGCCCGAGTCACCGGAAAGAAGATTTCATGCGGGATTACAGCTATTACTTCATATGACGAAGCAACGGCCGGCGTCGGCGCCGGTTTGCGGCACGTCATTTGTGAGCCCCCATTGCCGTGCGACCGCGCTTGACCATCGTCGGCGCTGTGCAGCGCATCGCCGGTTTGTTATGGTCCGATAGCGTGATGTCCCAACCCCGCACACCCACACCGAAAAAGGCGGCCCAATGATCGACCACGTCTACCTCTCCGTCACCGACATCGACAAGTCGCTGGCTTTCTACGCCGCAGCGTTGAAACCGCTCGGCTGGCGCATCTTCGGCAACTACGACTCCGCGTCGGGCCCCGAGGGCGTCCCCGATCTCTACGGCATCGGCGACGACGTGTACGGCAAGGGCACCGCGGTCGGATCGAGTATCTGGCTGCGCCAGCGCAAACCCGGCGAGACGGGGCTGTATCTCGGGATCGTCTGCGACTCCAACGAACGGGTCGACGCCGCTTACGCAGCCGCGCTCCAGGCAGGCGGCATCGACGAGGGAAAACCGGCGGATCGCACCTACTTCGCTCGCGGCTACTACGCGGCGAACGTCGCCGACTTCGACGGCAATCGGCTCGAGTTCGTCCACAAGGCGTGGAACCCGAAGCGGCACGCATAGCGCCAACGGCGGCGCCGGTCGGACGCGCGCGGGCTCAGGTCGGCACGCCGCCCAGATGCTGCGTGAACCATTCCGCCGCTGCCCGACTGGTTGCGTCGAAGTGCTCGATATACGGCGTGAAATGCCCGCCCTTGATCTGGAGCAGGCGCTTCGGTTCGAGTGCGTTTGCCCATGCCTTGAGGCACAGGTCGGTCGGCGTCAACACGTCCTGATCGGCGACGATCATCAGCAGTGGCGTCGGCGAGATGCGATCGGCGTACTGGCCCGGTTCGTTCTCGCGGGACATCTCCGCACTGCGTAACGTCACTTCGTTTCGCCAGCTCGGCGCAAACTGCGCGGCCGATTCGGTGAAGAACCGGTACGCATCCGCGCCGGCCATCGCGCACGCGGCCGACGGGTCGGCACTGACGGCCGGCAACATGGCCGGCGCGCTGCCCGCGAAGCGCTGCCTGCGGTCTTCGTCAAAACGCGCCAGCATTGCCGGTACGAGATCGGAACGCGTGCGGCGCAAGCCCGACTGGTATCCGCTGATCGTCGGCACCTGCGACACCACGCATTTCACGCGCCGGTCGATCGCGGCGACTTCGAGCACGTGGCCGCCGCTGTAGCTGGTGCCCCAGATACCGATGCGTTCGCCATCGACATCGGCACGCGTCAGCAGGTAGCTGATCGCATCACGATAGCCGCGCTTCTGTTGTACGGGGTCGATTTCCTGACGGGGCAGCCCGTCGCTCGCGCCGAAGTTCTTGTGGTCGTAGAGCAGCACGGCAAAACCACTCGCGGCGAACACCTCCGCGTAGCGGTCCAGATACTGCTCCTTCACGGCCGAAAAGCCGTGCGCCATCACGATGGCAGGATACGTTTCGCTGTCGGCGACGCGCCGCGTCGGCACGTAGAACCAGCCCCGCAGCGTCGCGGATTCGGACGGGAATTCGATGTCGTGGCGCGTCATGTCGGCTGGCCTCATTCGGTCGGTGGATTCGATGACCGACACGATATGCCCGCACGCCATGTCCCGCGTGTTCCGGTAAGACGTGTGCTACGCCGAATCGGACAATTTCGCGTAAGCGCTCGGCGTCATGCCGGTGAACCGGCGAAACACGGTCGAGAATGCGCTCGTCGTTTCGTAGCCCAGTTCGGCCGCGACGGCGATCACCGAGCAACCCGACGCCAGCAGCGGGCGCGCGGCTGAAATACGCGCTTGTTGTCGCCACTGGCTGAACGACAAGCCCGTTTCGGCCTGGAACAACCGCGCCAAGGTTAGGCTCGACGCACCGACTTCACCGGCCCATTCCGTCAGCGTTCGTTGATCGGCCGGATCCGACAGGATGGCATCGCAGACGCGTGCAAGCCGCCGGTCCCGGCCAGACGGAAGCCTTAACGGCTGCTCGGGCGACCATTCGATTTCAGCGAGCATGAGCTGGATGACGAGATCGTCGCGTCCGGCGGGATGCGTGTCGATCGGCAGGGACGACGCGCGCACGATCAGTTCGCGCAGCAGCGGCGACACCTCGACCAGTCTCGGTTGATTCGGATAAGCCGACGGGTACGCGCGCGGGTCGACGTACGCCGTTCGCATTTCGAGGAGGCCGTGTGCGCGCATCGCATGCGGAAGGTCCGGTGGAATCCAGAGTGCGCGATGCGGCGGGATCATCCACAGAGACTGGCTCGCACGGACTTCGGCTATGCCCGTCGTCGTGTAGACGAGTTGCGCGCGCGGATGCTGGTGTTCCGCGACGACGAAACCGTCGGGAAATGCTTTCGGCATGACTGCAGCGATACCCGGTGCGTGCTGGTAATCGCGCGGGTCGGTGCTCTTCGGCGCGTATGCGCGGCCAGTCCGCTTCGGGTGGGCCGTCGCGTCGAGCATGATCGCTTTACCTTCGCCCTGCATCGCGCGTCCTTTCATTTGCGCGGGATGGCCGGGTGATGCGGTCGCGCGAGTCGGACAAACGACACGGGTCCGCCTGCAGCGTGGAATTCCGTTCGGTCGCCCCGATGATTGCACCACGTCGCCAAATCACACGGGTACCCGCAGGATCGGAACCCATCTGCCCGGAATGAGCGTCGACTCTTTCTCGGCAATCTTCTCCGCGCCGAGCGCCATATAGAACGGCACGGCGTTGGGATCTGCCTCGATCACGAAGCTTCCGATTCCCTTCGCGGCGGCTTCCTTCCTGAGCGCGGACCATAGCGCACGTGCGACGCCCTGCCCCATATGATCCGGATGAACGAACAACCATCCGCGCGTAAGCGCATCGGAATCGGTCGCAGCCCTCACCCAGAACCCGATGATCCGTTCTTCCGTTTCGGCCACGTACGCCATCGAGCTCTCGATCATCTCGGGCGTCACCGTGAGATCGGCTCGCCAAAGATCCAGCCACGCCTCGGGGTAGCCCCAGTGCGCTTTCGAAAGAAATGCCAGTTTCGTGAGTGCGTCTGCATCGGCGGGCCGGCCGGCACGAATGACAAATCGGCGGTGCATCCGGTCTCCTTTCCCGGTCGGTAAAGACCGACGACCATGCGCGGCATGCCTCTGTCGGAGGCATCAGGCGCTGGACGACGCGTTGAAGCAGGCGGAACTCGGCGTAGTCACCGGTGGAGGCGGAAACCGCTCGAACGATCACGTGGTCGAGTGGGTCGGCATCGAAACTCACCGTGCCCATTCGGGACCGCTAGACCAGGACAGCGCACGCCACCGCGCACCGTCCCGGCAACGATCCGGTGCGCGCCCGCGCCGAACAACCGCGTCAAAGAATCCGGTTCAACGCATCCGAGAACCGCTCGACCGCGCCATCGACATCGTGCAGCTTGTCGAGACCGAACAACCCCAGCCGGAACGTCTTGAAGTCCTCCGGCTCGTCGCACTGCAGCGGCACGCCGGCCGCGATCTGCAACCCGACATCCGCGAACTTCTTCCCGGTTCGAATCCCGTCGTCGTCCGTGTAGCTGACCACGACACCCGGCGCCTCGAACCCTGCCGCCGCCACGCTCCTGAACCCCTTCTCCGCCAGCAGCGCACGAATGCGCTCGCCCAGTTCGAGCTGCTCGGCCTTCACCTTGTCGAAACCGTACGCGTCGGTTTCCTTCATCACGTCGCGCAGCGTCGTGAGGCTGTCGGTCGGCATCGTCGCGTGATACGCAAACCCGCCGCCCTCGTACGCCTCCATGATCTGCAGCCACTTGCGCAGATCGCACGCGAAGCTGGTGCTGGTCGTCGAATCGATGCGTTCGCGCGCAAGCGGGCTGAACATGACCATCGCGCAACACGGCGACGCGCTCCAGCCTTTCTGCGGCGCGCTGATCAGGATATCGACGCCGCTCGCCTGCATGTCGACCCAGACGGTGCCCGACGCAATGCAATCGAGCACGAACATCCCGCCGACCGCATGCACGGCATCGGCCACCGCGCGCAGATACCCGTCGGGCAGCAGCATCCCGGAAGCCGTTTCGACATGCGGCGCAAACACCAGATCCGGCCTGTGCTCGTTGATCGCGGCGACCACTTCGTCGATCGGCGCCGGCGCATAGGCGGCCTGCCGGCCCGCTTCGACCGGACGCGCTTTCAGCACCGTCGTTTCGGACGGAATGCTGCCCATGTCGAAGATCTGCGACCAGCGGTAACTGAACCAGCCGTTGCGGATCACGAGGCACTTCCTGTTGGTCGCGAACTGCCGCGCCACGGCTTCCATGCCGAACGTGCCGCTGCCCGGGACGATCGCGACCGCCTTCGCGTGGTAGACCTTCTTCAGCGTGGCGGAAATGTCGCGCATGACGCCCTGAAAGCGCTGCGACATGTGGTTGACCGAGCGATCGGTGTACACCACCGAATATTCGAGGAGCCCCTCGCGGTCAACATCGGGAAGTAAACCTGGCATGCTCGCCTCCGGTGAAAGATGAACGATGGAACCGCGGCGCGCGGCGCCTGCGATTCGATACTGCTCCGCACCCATGCGGATGCGTCATTTCCTCGACGAAAGCAGATTCTAACGAACGCCGCCGGCCGATTGGGGCATATTTTGTCCGCCGGCCCGTGCCGCGCGCGTAGCCCTGTTCCGTGTAAGGGTTAACGACGCGTGCGGCCATCCGCCCATAACATGTCGACCAGACCCTTCACGAAGGAATCCTCGATGACCTCCTCTTCAGCTTCGTCACGGCAGTCGTCCATCGATCCGGCGCTCGCCGAGCGCATCGATGCGGTCCTGTCCCGCCAGCTCGACACGCAGCGCCTCGTCGGCGCGGTGGTCCTGGTCGCGCGCGACGGCGAACTCGTCTACCGCCGCGCGGCCGGGTTCGCGGACCGCGAATCGCGCACGCCGATGCGCGAGGACACGCTGTTCCGGCTCGCATCGGTGACGAAGCCGATCGTCTCGGCGGCCGCGATGGCGCTCGTCGCGCAACGCAAGCTGTCGCTCGAGGACGACGTGACGCGCTGGCTGCCCGAGTTCCGCCCCGCACTGCCCGACGGCCGCGTGCCGACGATCACGCTGCGACAGTTGCTCGCGCATACCGCCGGCCTCGGCTATCGCTTCAGCGAGACCGACACGAACGGCCCCTATGCGCGTGCCGGCGTCTCCGACGGGCTGGACGGCGCGGCGATCACGCTCGCCGAAAACCTGCGCCGGATCGCGAGCGTGCCGCTGCAGTTCGCGCCCGGCACCGACTGGAACTACTCGCTGTCGATCGACGTCGTCGGCGCGCTGATCGAGGCCGTCTGCGGCGTGCCGCTCGCCGACGCGATCGATGCGCTCGTGCTCCGCCCGCTCGGCGCGCGCGACACGGCCTTCGTCGCGCGCGATCCGGCGCGGCTTGCCACGCCGTACGTCAACGACACGCCGCAGCCGCACCGGCTCGCCGAGAACGAGACGGTGCCCATCGACGCAGGGTTCGTCGGCGTCACGTACTCGCCGTCGCGCGCGCTCGACGCGCAGGCTTTCGCATCGGGCGGCGCCGGCATGGTCGGCACCGCCGGCGATGTGCTGACGGTGCTGGACACGCTGCGCGCGGGCGGCGGCGCCATCCTGCCCGCGGACCTCGTCGACGAAATGGGCCGCGTGCAGACCGGCGACCTCGAGCTGGCGGACCTGCCGGGCGCGGGCTTCGGGATCGGGTTTTCGGTGCTGCGCGACCCGCAGGCGGCCGCATCGCCCGAATCGGTCGGCACCTGGCGCTGGGGTGGCGTCTACGGTCATTCCTGGTTCGTCGATCGCGCACGCGGGCTGACCGTCGTGTCGCTGTCGAACACGCTCTACGAAGGAATGAACGGCCAGTACACGCTGGATCTGCGCGACGCCGTCTACGGCGCCGGCTGACCCGCACGAAAAAAAGGCCCGACACGCGTCGGGCCAACGGGTTTGAGGCACAAGGAGAATCCCGCCCACAACACGACCGGGCGGTCACGCCGCGCTACACGACGTTCTTTTCGACGATCGGCCGGTTTTCCAGCACACGCGCCCAGCCGAGCGACGACAGGTCGAGCGTGTCGTAACGCCCGCCCAGAATGAGTTCACAGACGCCGCGCCCCGTCGCCGGCCCTTGCTGCAATCCGTGGCCGCTGTAACCGTTCGCGAACACGACGTTGTCGAGCGCCGGGTGATAGCCGATGATCGCGTTGTGGTCGAACACGTTGTACTCGTAGTACCCGGACCAGCAGTTCTCCACGCGCAGCGCCTCGAATTCCGGCACGCGATTCGCGAGCGTCGGCCAGATCACCTCGTCGAACAGGTCATGATCGACTTCGTCGAGCGGCAGGTCGTCCGGGTCGCGATCCGGGCTCGGCGACGTGCCGCAGATATACGTGCGCCCTTCCGGCCGGAAATACACGCCGGTCGGGTCGATCAGCAGCGGGCAATCGGCGAGCTTCGCCGGCGACGATACGTTGAAGATGCTGCGGCGCCGCGCATACACGGGAATGTCGATGCCCATCATCGACGACAGCGTGCGCGCCCATGCGCCGGCTGCATTGACGAGCGTGTCGCACGCGTAGCGCTCGCCGTCGCCCGTCACGACATGCGTGATCTTGCGCCCGTCGCGCACCACGTCCTTCACGTCGGCCGGCACGTAGCGCGCACCAAGCGCCTGCGCCTTCTTGCGCAGCGCCTGCACGAGCCCGTAGCCGTCGAACCAGCCTTCGCCGCTCGCGCCGTACGCGCCCGACACGAGATCGTCGACGTTCAGCCACGGAAACTTCGCGCGCAGCGCGTCGCGGTCCATCAGGCGGATATCGGCGCCGAGGCGCGTCTGCAGCGCATGATTCTCGCGCAGCGTCGCGTCGCCGGCCGGCGTCGCGAGGAACAGGTAGCCGCCTTCGTGCAGGTCGATCGACGGCCGGTCGCCGTCCACTTCGAGACGCTCGCCGATCGTGCGCAGGAAGTCGATGCCGAACAGCGACATCTCGATCGACAGCGGCGTCGAGAACTGCTGGCGAATCGACGCGGCCGACAGCGCCGACGACGACCGCGCATAGGTGGGGTCACGTTCGATGACGGTCACGGCGACCGTGGGATCGGTGGCGCGCAGGAAATAAGCGATCGAGCTGCCGATCACACCACCGCCGACGATGACGACTTGAGAACTCACGACTGACTCCGGTTGCACGTGAAAGGCGCAGCCCGCCGGCCGCGCCCGTAGGTTGTTCGTGCCGCGTCGCGCGCGGCCTCGCGTGGGCGGACTCCCCGGCGATCGCTTCGGCTATTTCAGCACGTCCGGCATCGCCGCGAAAGCCCGCTCGCGCGTATTGCGGTCAGTCCGACGATTGAGTCGTGACGGGCTGCCACGCGGCGTTCTTCACCTCATACAGCGTCGAGCTCGGGTTCTTCAGGTCGCCCGTGTTCGTGAACGCGATCGTGCCCGTGATGCCGTCGTAGCGCGTGCCCTTCAGCGCGCCGTTGAAATCGGCCGGCTTCGTCGAGTTCGCCTTCTGCATCGCGTTGATCGCGATCCACGTCGCGTCGTACGCGAACGGCGCGTACGCGAGCATGTCGACGCCGTACTTCTGCCTGAATTTCGTTTCGAACTGCTTGCCCTTCGCGAGACGCGACAGCGGCTGCCCGTATTCCCACACCGACGCGCCCTCGGCCGCATTGCCGGCGAGCTTGATGAAGTTCGCGTTCATCACGCCGCCGCCCGCGAGGAATTGCGCGCGGATGCCGAGCTGGCGCATACGCTTCACGAGCATCGCGGCCTGCGCATCGAGGCCGCCGAAGAACACGAGGTCGGCATTGGTGCTCTTGATCTTCGTGAGCTGCGCGCTGAAGTCGACGGCCTTGTCGTTCGTGAACTCGCGCGCGACGATCGTGCCGCCGTTCGCCTTCACGGCCCGCTCGAACTCGTCGGCCTCGCCCTGGCCGAACGCGGTGCGGTCGTCGATGATCGCGATGCGCTTCGCCTTCGTCACGCTCGCGGCGTACGCGCCGGCGTTGCCCGCGTTCTGCGTGTCGGTCGCGATCACGCGGTACACGGTGCCGAGCCCGGCGCGCGTGATGTCGGGATTGGTCGCCGACGGTGTGATCATCGGAATGCCGGCTTTCGCGTAGATCTTCGACGCGGGCAGCGTCGTGCCCGAATTGAAGTGGCCGATCACGACGGCCACCTGCGCGTCGGCGAGCTGCTGCGCCGCCTGCACGCCGGTACGCGGATCGCTCTGGTCGTCCTGCGATGCGATCACGAACTTCACCGGCTTGCCGCCGACCGTCGTGTGCGCGGCATTCGCTTCGTCGACCGCCATGCGCACGCCGTTCTCGATGTCCTTGCCGTATGCGGCGCCGCCGCCCGTCAGCGGGCCGGCCACGCCGACCTTCACGACGGTTTCCTGCGCATGAGCCGCGCCTGTCTGGAACGCGAGGAGCGCAGCGGTCAATGCAACGCCGGAAAGCGAACGAATGCGGAACGTCATGGCAATCCTTCTTCTGTGGGTCGGGATGCAACGCGCGGCGGCCGCGCGTCGGCGACCTCTCGCGCGTCGGTGATGGCATGCGCTGCCGGGGCGTCATTCGATGCGCCAACCGGCCGGCCGATCACCGCGATTCCGTCTCCGAAGAACCTTTCATCGCGAAAGAGGTGAAGGGATTGTGGGTAGCCAATACCCGCGCAGCAAACGAAATATCGGAACTATGTTGTGAGGATTTTTCATCAAGTTCCGCGTTCGCGGGCGACCCCGCGGCCAGTACGGCGGGGGGTCGAGCGTGGAAGGCTGCAAGAGGGCGCGGCGGCGGCACCCTCGGGCAAAGGCCGGCCGTGGTCATGCCGATCGCGCATCATCGTCGCGACGACGGCCCGGCCGGCCTTTGCGACGTCCGCGGCGGGCGTCGCGTCATCGGTCAGCGCCGATCGGTACGCACCGGCTTGCGCACCGCGTCGGCCGCCTCGCCGGCCTTCTCCTGGATCTTGCCGGCCTGCTGTTCGGCAACCCCTTCGGCTTCCGCCTTGCGGTCGCCCGTTACCTTGCCGAGCGCTTCCTTGACCGAACCCTTGACCTGTTTGAGCTTGCCTTCGATGCGATTCCTGTCCATGGTCGTCTCCTGCGATGGTGAGGGAGAACCGGCGATGCGGCGGCCCGCGCCGCCCCGCCGAGTGGACAGGATCGCAAGCGAACGCGGCGGGCGGCAGATGCGGATGCACCAGTGTGCGTGGTGCATTCGTACCGTCGGCGTCAGTCCTTGCCCTTCGTTCCGCCCTTCTCGCCGCGTGCGCCGTTCGCCTCGGCCGCGCCGACGATCCCGCGCTCGCGCGCCCACACGATCGCCTCGCCGCGGCTGTGCACGTCGAGCTTCGCGTAGATCGTCGCGACGTGATTGCGCACGGTGTTCGGCGCGAGCCCGAGGCGGCCCGCGATCTCCTTGTCGGCAAGGCCGTGGCACAGCAGGTCGAATACATCGCGCTCGCGCGCGGTCAGGTCCGACAACTGCGCGCCCGCGTCCGGCGCATTCGCGCGCCGCACGTTCGCGAGCTTCTCGATCAGCGTGCGGCTGAACCACGACGCATCCTGCATCGCGGTCTCGATCGCATAGACGAGCTCCATCTCGGTACGCTTGCGATCGCTGATGTCGAGCAGCGCGACGAGCAGGCAGTCGCGGCCGTGGATCGCGACCGGATCGGCCGACACGACGCAATCGCGCACATCACCGTCGCGCGTGCGGATCTGCACGTCGGCGTTGCGGACGTTGCCGTCGCGCGCGAGCCGGCCTTCGATGCGCTGCCATGCGCCGCGCTCGGCCCACAGCCCGATCTCGTCCGCGGATTTGCCGAGCAGCGCGTCCTGCGCATGGCCCGTCATCGCGGCGAACGCATCGTTCACGTCGAGCAGTTCGAAGCGGTCGGCCGTGACGATCGCGGTCGCGACCGGCGCCATCCGGAATGCCGTCGCGAAACGCTCCTCGCTCTGCTTCAGCGCGCGCTCGGCCTGCTTGCGCGGCTCGAGATCCATGAACGTGAACAGCATGCACGCCTCGCCGTTCATGTCGATCGGCTGCCCGGCGACGACCACCGCCTTCGTGCTGCCGTCCGCGAGTTTCAGCACGGCTTCCATCTGCGGGATCGTCGCGCCTTCGCCGAGCCGTTCGATCGCCAGCTCGCGCCGCTCGGCCTGTTCGAGCACGTCGACCTCGTACACCGAGCGGCCGAGCACGTCGTCGCGCGCGTGGCCCGTCATGTCGAGGAAGCCCTGGTTGACCTTCACGTAGCGCAAGTCGTCGAGCCGGCAGATCACGGCCGGCGCCGGGTTGGCGTTGAAGGTGCGCTCGAAGCGCTCCTCGGCGCTCGCCCATTCGGTCGCATCGTGCAGCACGAGCGCGAGGCAGTCGGGTTCGCCGGCCGCGTTCGTCAGCACGAGGCTGCGAATGCGGTGCACCCAGCTCACGGTTTCGTCGGCGGCCGATTCGACTTCGACCGTCACGTCGCTGAACTCCTCGCCGGCGATCACGCGATCCATCGGATAGTGGCCGTCGCGCACCGGATGGTTGTTCCGGTAGCGCAGCCGGAAGCGCTCGCGGTATTCGGTGACGTCCGCGCCGAGCGCGGCCAGTTCGGTCACGCCATGCATCGCGAGCGCGGCCTCGTTCGCCCAGACGATCCGCTGGTCGGGCTCGATCAGGATCACGCCTTCGGTGAGCCCCGCGATGATCTGGTGCAGCTGGCGCCGGTCGGTGTGCGACTTGAGCGCCTGTTCGTCTACTTGTTCGTTCATCGAGTCGTTGTCCCTGTCGTCAACATGACCGCCCGCCGATTGCCCCGTTACGCCGCACGCCCCGGCCGGCGCGTGCGGTGATGATCGCGTACCGCACGAGGACGCGACAGGCGCGAATGCACTACCTCCAATAGTACATTCGCATGCCGCATCGGCACCGTGCGGTGTCCCGCCCAACGGCACGGCAAGGCCCTCGCGCCGGTGCCCGCGCGTTGCCCGGGTCGTGATGCATTCCCCGTTCCTGCCCGCCCGTGCCATTCCCGGTGCAAACGCACTAGCCGATCCGGTGAATTTGCGCGATGTCCGCTCGCGTTCGCGTCGGTACGCTGGTACTGCATCGGCGCTCATGCGCTGCCCTTTCACACCGCAGAGGAGGACAACCGGATGAAGCTGCATCAGACACCCGATCCGACGCGGCCCGAGCCGGCCCCGGACGCTCCGCCCGAACCGCCGCCCGGCACCGATCCGCCGGTGCCGCTGCCGCCGGACCTGCCGCGCCCGGACATGCCGCCGCGCGAGCCCGGCTACGACACGCCGATCGCCCGGTAACCCGCGGCACGCTCCGTGCTCGTCGATCCATTCATTCAACACGCCCATCGAAGGAGAACATCCATGAACAAGACCTCGCACCTTTCGACGCTGCTCGCCGTCAGCGCGGCCTTCCTGCTGTCCGCCGCGCCGCTCACGAACGCGCACGCCCAGGCCTCGTCGGCCGACAGCGGCATGGCGACCGAATCGAACCAGCCCGTCACCGACACGTGGATCACGACCAAGGTGAAGGGTGAACTCGCGACCACCGACGGCGTGAAGAGCACCGACATCAGCGTGAAGACGGTCGACGGCGTCGTCACGCTCACGGGCGTGCTGCCGACCAAGACGGCCGTGAAGAAGGCCGTCGCCGTGACGCGCGCGATCAAGGGCGTGAAGCACGTCGACGCATCCGGCCTGAAGGCGAAGGCCTGACCTCCCGCGCGGCGGCTGCCGCGCTTCCCCCGCAGTTTTCCCATCACGACCAAGGAGCACACGATGAACGAGGACAAGATCAAGGGCCAGTGGAAGCAGCTGACCGGCAAGCTGAAGGCCAAGTGGGGCAAGCTGACCGACGACGATCTCGCGGTCGCCGAAGGCAATCGCGACTACCTGGCCGGCAAGATCCAGGAACGTTACGGGATCGCCCGCGATGAAGCCGAAAAGCAGTTGAAGGATTTCGATCGCGAGCTGTAACGCATCCGGCAATTTCACCCGCCGCGGCGCCGATGGCGTCGCGGCCATTCAGGACAACGACATGGGTAAATACCTGATCGCCTGGCTGCTCGGCGTGCCGTTCGGGCTGCTGGTGCTGTTCTATCTGATCACGCACGTCTTCTGACGGCGCGGCGCCCGGCACGCGCCCGCCGCCTTCGCGGCACACCCCTCCCCTTCGACGACACGACCGACGGCCACGGACCGCTTCGCCGCACGACCGTCGACGCGCGCCGACGCTGCATCGCGAGCCCCCCAACGCAGATCGGGCAGGACGCATGCACGTCCTGCCCGACCGGTTCGTCGCTTCCGCCGCGGTGCCGCGTTACTTCGCCGCGTTCGCCGTCATCTTGAAGATGCCTTGCGCGTTGCCCGCATCGAAACGCAGGTCGGTCACCCAGCGGCGCGCGCCCTGGTCGAACGTGCGCTTGCGCGTGATGAACTCGTAGAACGAGCCCGGCACGTTGCGCTTCACCGTGCCGCCGTCGCGGGTGCGGAACTCGCGCTCGACGGTGTCGGCGCGATACGCGGTCTGGAACACGCGGCCCGAGCGCGAACGCTCGACTTCCGGCTTCATCGGGCGGCCCTTCGCCTTCTCGTCGTCGGACAGCTTGAACACGTCGGCGACACGGTCGGTCGCGTGGTTGAACGCGTTGCCTTCGGTCGCGATCCACGCCATTTCCGCCGATTCCATCAGCAGCGTTTCATAGTCGAGTTCGTTCGGCACGTCGTGCTGGCGCGCGAACGCGCCGACGATTTCCGGCAGCAGCGCCTGCGCGGCGTCCAGCGGCAGCCAGCCTTCGCGCTCGACCTCCCACAGCAGCGCGACGGCCGCCGGCGACAGCGGATCGCGCGACGAGCTGACGACGTTCGTCACGGCCTGCTGGAACTCCTTCGAGAAACGTTCCGGATGCAGTTCGCTGACGAAGAACTGCGCGATTTCGTCCGGCGCGTCTTCGTGCGCGTACGCGCGGCCCGTCATGCCGAGCTTGTCGAGCGGGTAGCGGCCGTTCAGGCGGAACCCGAGCGGACGCAGGATGCGCGTGAACGCGGCTTCGCCCGGCGGCAGCGCGCCCGTGTGCGGCCAGCGCACCGTGCGCAGCGCGCCGTGGTCGAAATAGACCGAGCCGCCGCTTTCGATCGCTTCGGCCGTGTAGGCGCGGCCGTTAGCCGAACGTTCGAGCAGCCCTTCGAACAGCGCCATGTTCATCGCCTGCGCGATTTCCGCGCGCGTTACGACGCCGTCTTCCCATTCTTCGAGGATGGCCGGCATGTTCAGGGTCGAGAACAGGGCGTCGGTCTTCGCCTGTCCCAGCAGCTTCGTCAGCAAGCTCTCGATATTCGGATTGCGCATCAGGATTCTCGTCTCGGGGGACCGCCGGCAAACGTGCCGGCAACTCGTCGGCCGGCCGCCCGGCGGGCGCCTGACCTTGCGTGGGGAGCATTATTCAAAGGGTTGCAGCCGGGCGTAAAGCGAGATTAAATTGACACGTGATGAGTTTTTGGAATTATTACCTGTCCCCCGCCCGCCTTCCGCCCTCGCGCGGCGCGGCCCCGTTCGTCAGACGAAACGAGCATCATGCGTAAATTCAAGATTCCCAACATGGGCGCGCTCGTGGCTTTCGAAGCCGCCGCGCGCCACGAGAGCTTCACGCACGCGGCCAAGGAGCTGTTCCTGACCGAAAGCGCGGTGTCGCGCCAGATCGCGACGCTCGAGGCCAGCCTCGGCGTGCGGCTGTTCGCCCGGGTGAAGCAGCGCGTCGTGCTGACGCGCGCCGGCAAGCTCTACGGCACGCAGGTGCGGCGCGCGCTGGAAACGCTCGACCGCGACACGCTGTCGATCATCGCGCACGGCAGCGGCGGCGGCTACCTGGAGCTCGCGGTGCTGCCGACCTTCGCATCGCACTGGCTGATCCCGCGCATCAAGAGCTTCTACGACCGCACGCCCGACGTGCGCGTGAACATGGGCAGCCGCACCGACCTGTTCTCGTTCGAGGACACGCACTTCGAGGCCGCGATCCACTACGGCAAGCCGACCTGGCCCGGCACCTCGTCCGACTACCTGTTCGGCGAGGAGGTCGTGCCGATCTGTTCGCCCGCGCTGCTCGACGGGCCGGTCGAGCGTGTCGAGGATCTGCTCGCGTATCCGCTGCTGCACTCGACCACGCGCCCCGGCGCGTGGGCGCAGTGGTTCGAGACCCATGGCGTCGAGGACATCCGCACGATGCAGGGCGTGCGTTACGAACTGCATACGATGCTGATCAGCGCGGCCGCGGCCGGGCTCGGCATCGCGCTCGTGCCGAAGTTCTTCGTCGAGGAACAGCTGCAGCAGCTCGGCCTGGTCGTGCCGTGCGACGCCGCGACGGTCGGCGATTCGGCGTACTACCTCGTGTATCCGACGGAATTCAGCCACAGCAAGCCGCTGGAGCTGTTCCGCGGCTGGCTGCTCGAACAGGCGAGCGCGTATGCGGCGCCGGCGCGCGCGGAGGAGATGGACGATACGGAGGACGACGAGGACGTCGAATGACGGCGCCGCCGGCAACCTGCCAACCGGCGCCGCGAGCGTCGGCAACGAGATGCAGGCCGTCCTGACGAAGGCCTGCATCGCTCACCGCAAGCGCGTTACATGTGCCACTTCACCGTGGCGGTCAGCGTGCGCGGATCGCCGGGCATGTTGTACAGGTCCGCATTGCCGTGCGCGGCGATGAAGTAACGGCGATTGAACAGGTTGTCGAGCGTGAGCGTCACGTCGACCTTCTTGCTGCGATACCCGGCGCCCAGGTTGAACACCGTGAACGACGGCAGCGTGACGAGATCGCTCGCCGACGCATAACGTGCCGACTGGAACTGCATGCCGGCCGCCGCGTAGAAGCCGTACGGCAGCTCGCGCTTCAGCCACAGGCTCGCGCTGTGGCGCGGCATCAGCCCCGGCGTGTTGCTCGACAACGCGAGGCCGGCCGCCGTCGATTGCGGGGAACCGTCGACCGTGCCGTTCAGGTACGCGTAACCCGCATACACCGACCACTTCGGCGCGATCTCGCCGGTCAGGCCAAGCTCCATCCCGCGCACGTGCTGCGTGCCGATCGGCAGCGCATACCCGGGGTTCGCCGGATCGCCGATCTGCTGGTTGGTCTGGCGCATGTCGAACAGCGCAACGCTGGCCGTCGCCTTGCCGCCGAGATCGACGCGCGAGCCGACTTCATACGCGGTGGTCTTCTGCGGCGCGAGCGCGGCACCGTTCGCGAACGCGCCGGAGCTGATCAGCGTATCGGCGAGCGGCGAGAACGACTGGCTGAACGATCCGTACAGCGTCAGCCAGTCGAGCGGCTCGTAGATCAGCCCGACACGCGGGCTCCACGCGTGATCGGTGCGGTCGAGATTGACGTTCGACGACGTATAGTCGTGGCGGATCTGGTTCAGGTAGTCGAAGCGCAACCCGGCGAGCACCTTCCAGTGCTCGGTCAGCGAGATCAGGTCCTGCGCGTAGACGCCCGCGAGCCCGACGACGGTCGACGCGTTCGTCTTCGCCCGCGCGCCGGTCGGCACGCCGGGCAGGACCACCTGTTGCGGATCGAAGAGATCGTAGGTCGCGACCTTCGTCACGCCGTAGATCGTGTCGAACTTCTGCTGCTGCGACAGTTCGAGCCCGTACAGCAGCTCGTGGCGCATGCCGAACAGCGACGTCTTCTGCGTGAGTTCGAACAGGCCGTCGATGCCGTGATCGGTACGCTGGCGCGTCGACTGGTCGAGCGTGACGACCGGGTGCGCGGCCGTCTTGATCGGCTCGTACGTCACGTAGTTCTTGCGCTCGAGCGAGAAGTCGTACGCGCGGATCGCGCCGTGGAACGACAGCGAATCGTTGAAACGGTGATCGAGCGACACCGTCGCGCTCTTCGCGGAGACGTCGTTGTACGAGCTGTTCGCCGCGTCGGCCGAACCGTAGTACGTGTTGATCGGCACGTCCACCGGCCGGCCGCGATACGCGGGCAGGCCCTGGTCGGACGTGCGGCGGTCGTGCAGATAGTCGAATTCGACGTTCAGCACGGTGTCGCTGTCGAGCTTGAATTGCGCGGACGGCGCGATCGCCTGCCGGTTCAGCTGAAACTGGTCGCGAAAGCTGTTCGAGTTCTCGGCCGCGCCGGTGATGCGAAAGCGCGCCGCGTCGTTCGCGTTCCAGCCGAGGTCGAATTCGCCGCGCCGCTCGCCGCGCGTGCCGAGCGTCACGCCCACGTCGTTCACCGGGTTCGCCAGCGGCCGCTTCAGCACGCGGTTCACGATGCCGCCCGCCGAGCCGCGCCCGTACAGCACGGCCGCCGGCCCCTTCAGCACCTCGACGCGATCGACGTTCGACAGGTCGCGGTAGTACAGCGCGTCGTCGCGAATGCCGTCGACGTACTGGTCCGTGATGCTGTTGAAGCCGCGGATCGTGATCTGGTCGCGCTGGCCGTCGCCGACCGAGAAGCCGACGCCCGGCACGTTGCGCAGCGCGTCCTGCAGCGACGTCGCGTTCTGGTCCTCGATCACCGCGTGCGGGACGACGTTCACCGTCTGCGGCACGTCCATCAGCGACATGTCGGTCTTGGTCGCCGCGCGCGAGTGGCCGCCGTCGTACGACGCATGCTCGGCGGCCGCGTTGACGGAAATCGCGGGCAAGGTGGCCGCGGCATCGCTCGCCTGGGCGAACGCGGTGCGGGCGCCGGCCAGCGACGCGGCGATCAGAAGCGCATGGCAGGCGCTCTTGTTGAGTTTCATCGTGAACGTAGGGGTGGTGAAGAAAAACGGCGAACGGAAACGTGTCCGGTCAACGCGCGCGTCACGCGGCGAATCGGCCGACGACACCCTTTTCCGTGAAGAAGGCTGTGGCGCGCGGAGGATCGCCCCGTCGCGCATGCCGGCCGCGAATGGCCGGCGCGGGTGGATGCCGGCCGGCACGACCGGCACGAAAGAGCCGTGACGCGATGTCATGGCTCGTAACGGAGCGAAATATTAAACGAGAATGATTCGTGTTTTTAATTAATTTTCGACGTGTCGCCTGCCCACAACGTGCGCCTGCTTAACGCTCTGCATTCCCGACAAATACCTTTCATTTTTGTAGATTTGACCGGCCTTTTCGTAATAAAAACGAAAGACCAGGATTGGCCGCGCCAGGCGGAAACGATCAGGGGGAAGGCGGGATTCGGGAAGCGACGGCGGAGAGACTGGGGAGGATTCCGAAGGATCTGGCCACGCAGGCAGCACGCATGCAAAAGTCCGGTGCGCGCCGGACCGGGCAACCCCGACCCGGCGCTCCGGGCAGCCGACCTCGCATCGGCAACGCGGCGGACCTACTTCCGTTCTTCACTCCGTCTGCTCTCAGGCTCACTTCATTATTTTCTTCGCCGCGCCGCGCCATTATCCGCTCAATTCGGTCGAAGTGAAACGTTTGCGAATGCACCCTGCACGTTATACCGGCCATTCGGCAACAGTCTTTCCAAATACTTACAGCCTCCGTCATGCCGTTCGGCGATTCTTGCATTCACGACGGCGTTCCTTTTTAATGGAACTGGTTCCATTCATTGATTCGGCCAGGTTTCCGCGTGACGCGCCGTCGCGTGCGCGTCATCATGCCGATTCAGGATCGAGGATCATTCAGCTCAGGATTCGCATCACCCGTCCTTCCCGGACACCCCGTCAAACGAGACCGTCATGCCCGATTCCGCCTCCCTGCAGCAGCTGTTTCCCGCCTATCAGGACATCCCCGCCGAGTTCCGGCTCTCCGCCCCGATCCACCAGCGCGTGTCGCTCGTCGACGGCGCACTGCGACCGTGGGACGGTGCGACCAAGACCGTGCTGTCGCCCGTATGCGTGCGGCAGGCGGACGGCAGCGTCGAGCAGGTCGAGATCGGCAGCTACCCGGTGATGGGCGAAACGGAAAGCGACGCGGCGCTCGACGCCGCGGTGCGCGCGTACGATGCCGGCCGCGGCGAGTGGCCGACGATGAAGGTCGAGCAGCGCATCGCGTGCATGCAGGACTTCATCAAGCGGATGGTCGCGCAGCGTGAACTGGTCGTGAACCTGATCATGTGGGAGATCGGCAAGAGCCTCGCCGATTCGCAGAAGGAGTTCGACCGTACCGTCACGTACATGACGCAGACGATCGATGCGCTGAAGGAACTCGACAACGCGAACTCGCGCTTCGTGATCGCGGAAGGCACGATCGGCCAGATCCGCCGCACGCCGCTCGGCGTCGTGCTGTGCATGGGCCCGTACAACTATCCGCTGAACGAGACGTTCGCGACGCTGATCCCCGCGCTGCTGATGGGCAACACCGTGGTGTTCAAGCCGCCCCAGTACGGCACGCTGCTGTTCGAACCGCTGCTCGAGGCGTTCCGCGACGCGTTCCCGAAGGGCGTGATCAACACGATCTACGCGCCGGGCGCGGTGGTCGTGCCGCACATGCTCGCTTCGGGCAAGATCAACGTGCTTGCGCTGATCGGGTCGAGCAAGGTCGCCGATCACCTGAAGAAGCAGCACCCGAAGTCGCACCGGCTGCGCGCGATCCTCGGCCTCGACGCGAAGAACGCCGCGATCGTGCTGCCCGACGCCGATCTCGACCTGACCGTGAAGGAGTGCCTGCTCGGCGCGCTGTCGTTCAACGGCCAGCGCTGCACCGCGCTGAAGATGCTGCTCGTGCATCGCTCGATCGTCGACGAATTCCTGAAGCGCTTCACCGCGGCGCTCGAACAACTGAAGATCGGCATGCCGTGGGAGAAAGGCGTCAGCATCACGCCGCTGCCGGGCATGCATCGCACGGCCTACATGACGGACGCGATC
This sequence comes from Burkholderia sp. YHN3-13, assembly GCF_055810675.1. Classification (NCBI taxonomy): domain Bacteria; kingdom Pseudomonadati; phylum Pseudomonadota; class Betaproteobacteria; order Burkholderiales; family Burkholderiaceae; genus Burkholderia; species Burkholderia sp. YHN3-13. The sequence goes on from NZ_JBVVNQ010000001.1 coordinate 866,437, forward strand.
GACGATGCGAAGGCGAAGGGCGCGCAGGTCGTCAACCATTCGGGCGGCGAGTTCAGCAAGACGCTGTTCTATCCGGCCGTCGTGTATCCGGTGTCGGAAGGGATGAAGCTGTACCGCGAGGAGCAGTTCGGGCCGATCATTCCGGTCGCGCCGTTCGACGACGTCGACACCGCGCTCGACTACGTGACGACGTCGGATCACGGCCAGCAGGTCAGCATCTTCGGCTCCGATCCGGCGCAGATCGGCGCGCTCGTCGATCCGCTCGTGAACCAGGTATGCCGCGTGAACATCAACTGCCAGTGCCAGCGCGGGCCCGACGTGTTCCCGTTCGCCGGCCGCAAGGATTCGGCCGAAGGCACACTGTCGGTGAGCGACGCGCTGCGCGCGTTCTCGATCCGCTCGATGGTCGCCGCGAAGCAGACCGACAGCAGCAAGCAGCTGCTCGATTCGATCGTGTCGGATCACCACTCGAAGTTCATCAACACGGGCTTCATTTTCTGAAGCCGGGTTGATCGACGTCGGAGCCTCCGTCGCGCGCCCGCGCGGCGGAGGATGACAGTCCCTGCCGCGCGGCTAGACGTTCGACGCCAGCAGCCGAACCCCCGCCACGCCGAACACGACGGCCAGACACGCGTCCATCGCGCGCCGGCCGCGCACGTACAGCCGGCGCGCGCCGTCCATCGAGAACACGAGCGCATAACCGCCGAACACCAGGCAGCCGATCACGAGGCAGCCCGGCACGACGGCGCCGTGCGACGCCCCCGCGCCGTTCGACGACAGCGCGACGATCGATACCCACACGAGAATCGCCTTCGGATTGGTCAGGTGCAGCATCGCGCCCCGCACGTAGAAGCGCGACAGCCGCTGCTCGCGCGCCGCGTTCACCGTTGCCGCCGCCGGCCCCGACAGCGCCGCGCGCCCCGACTTGAACGCGAGCCACAGCAGGTACAGCCCGCCGAAAATCTTGATCGCGACCAGCAGCTTCGACCACGCGAGCAGCGCGGCCGACACGCCGAGCGCCGCCACCGTCGCCCAGCACATCGACCCTGACATGACGCCGAGTGCGAACACCAGCGCCGCCTTGCGGCCCTGGTTCGCGGCCACCGACATGATCGCCAGGTTGCTCGGCCCCGGGCTGGCCGTGCCGATGAAGTAAGCCGTATAGGCGAGCAGCAGGTTGGCCGAGAAGAAGGCGTGGACGCTCATGTCGAACCTCGCAGGGATGATCTGGAGATTGTTGGCAAACGCGCGCCGTCTGCCCATGGACAGTTGGTCGCCGTTTCGCTGGGCCAATTCCCCGGTTCGCCGGGCCAATTCGCCGGGCCGGTTCGGCAGCCGCGCCAGCGATCGCCGCTCGCGCAAGCGTCTCGGTTTTGAAACACCCGGCGCATGCGCGGCCCGCTTGCGCCGCTCGGCGCCGGGCGCCGCGTTCCGGCATGCCGCACCGGCGAACGCACGTCGGACGTGGCCGGGACGCGCGAAACGCCTCGTTCCAGCCGTTCGTCGACGGAATCGCGCGACGGGTTTTATGCGGGCGTTACGTTACATCCCTGAAGCATTTCGACGTGTCGAGCCGTTTTGCGTGCGCGGCATACATCGCGCCGCGCGTATGGATGCCTTCCTCGACCGCCGCCGCGACCCAGCACCGGCGGGACTCGCCGACGTCGCGTTGACACGCCTCAACAATACTCAACATTCGTCTCGCGACGCTGGTACGGAACCTGCGTTCCGTTCGGGTGAACACCGCGCCGATCAAGACGCGGACACACCTCCACCCACGGGCGCGTCCACGGATGCGCCCGAACGATCCACATACGCACGAGGCTCTTCATGGATGCGCTGCCCAACTCGTCCGATACGTCGTTCCAGCTCTTTCTCGCGAAAGTGCTCGAACAGCCCCTGCCCGACTGGACCGAAAAACAGCAGATGGAACTCGAGATGGCGCGCACGCTGTCGACGCAAATGGTCACCCTTGCCGAAGACATGCGCGGTCGTACGCCCGATCTCGCACGGTGCCTCGTGCTGCTGCGCTACGCGAAAGTGCTCGACTTCATGCTGACGTCGCTTGCGTCGCACCGCGACATTCATCCGCAGACGCTGCGCACGCTGTTCCGGCTCGCGAACCTGAAGGTGGACGACTCCTATCCGGCTTGAACCGGCCCACCGCACCGGCTGCCGCGGACGGCCATCGCGACGGGCACGGCCGCCGGGCTCCGATCACCGACATGCTCCTCGTGAACACGGCCGACTTCGACCGGATCTGGCCGGCCATCTGCGACACGCCGGCCTGGTCCGTGACGAAAGGCCAGGGCAGCTTCCTCACGTTCGAGTTCGGCCAGCCCGCGCTGCATGTGCGGGAGCCGCGCGGCGGCGCCTCCGGCCAGGCCGCCCCGGCACGCGACAGGCAGGCGTCGCGGCGCGTGACCGTCGCGGGCGACGGACAGCTGTGGATCTGCTACTGCCACTGGTCGATCGCGATCGACGGCCGTGAACTCGCGCATAGCGAATCCCGCGCCGGCGACATCGCGGCCGCCGCGCGGCAGCTCGACGGACAGTTCCTGAGATCGATCGCGCCGCGCGCCGAACCGGGAGCGTGGGTATTCGACTTCGACCTCGGCGGCAAGCTGACGACCTGGCCGTACGGCGACGATCCGACCGACGAGCAGTGGCATCTGTACGACGCGCGCACGGGCAACGTGCTGACCGCGCTGGCCGACGGCACCTGGTCGTACGGCCCCGCGAACGTCGCGCCGGACCCACGATCAGCCGCTCCGGAATAGCCCCCGCGTTCCGCTTCCGGACGCACACCAGCCGATCCCGCTGATGCAAGCCGCGCGCCGGCCCGGCCGCGCAAACGGATGTACAATCGCGCGCCATGAACGCACTTCGCCGCTTCCTGCTTCGGCCCGGCGTCGCGCGACAGCTGCTGTGGGGATTCCTCCTCGTGACGCTGCTGTCCCGCGCGCTGATGTCGGGCGCCGTGATGCTCGATCCGGACGGTCCGGATGCGGGCTCGGTGGTGCTGTGCTCGGGCCGCGGCCCGCTGATCGTCACCGGCGCCGCGCTGGCCGCCCGCTTCGATGCGAGCGCGCCGATCACGCCGGCCAACGATGCGCGGGCGCTCGTCGATGCGCTCAAACACGACGCGCATGCCGACAAGACGGCGTCCGCCGGCAACGGCGACGGCCTGTGCGCATTCGGCGCGGCACTGTTCACCGCGCTCGCGTCGTTCGTGCTGCTGGTGCTGCTGTTTCCGGCCGCGGCGCCACGACGGTTCCGCGTCCACGTCGACAGTCTTCCCTTCGTGCGATCGATCCTCGACGATCGCCCGCCCTCTCGCGCCCCGCCTCTGTTCTGCTGAACGTTCCGCCCTGCGGCGCATGCACGTCGACGTGCATGCGCGTTCATGCCGTTCGTTTCACCCGACCTGATTCAAGCGTTCATCCGCATGCCCGCGTCGCGCGGGCGATGCCGCGTTGCGCATCGTTTGCGCATCACGCGGCGCCGCCCGCCGCGTCGATGCGCGCACGCGGACGCGACGCGCGTTGACGGCGGCCGGCCGTTGCCGGCCTTGCCGCTCGACGAACACGAGGAGCTGACACCATGTCGACCACCGTCGATCGGGCCATCTCGCCCACCCGTTCCACCGGCGCCGGTTACCGGACGCTCTGGCGCTGGCACTTCTATGCCGGCCTGTTCGTGATGCCGTTCCTCGTGATCCTCGCGATCACCGGCACGCTCTACTGTTTCCAGCCGCAAATCGAGCCGCTGCTGTATCCGCACCGGCTGGTCGTCGAGCCGCGCGCCACGCCGCGGCTCGACGCCGATACGCTGCTCGCACGCGCCCGCACCGCGATGCCGGCCGGCGCAACGCCGGTCTCCGTGCAGGTCTCCGCCGCGCGCGACCGCAGCGCCGAATACGTGTTCCGGCTGCACGACGGCAGCCGCGAGAGCGTGTACGTGAACCCGTACGACGGCAGCGTGCTCGGCACGCTGAGCGTCGAGAACCGCTTCATGCAGGTCGACCGGATGCTGCATCGCAAGCTGCTGCTCGGCAAGACGGGCGAGCTGCTGATGGAGCTCGCCGCGTGCTGGACCTTCGTGATGATCGGCACCGGCATCGCGCTGTGGTGGCCGCGTGGCGCCGCGCGCGTCGGGCGTGCGCTGCGGCCCGACCTGTCGCTGCGCGGCCGGCCGCTGTGGAAAAGCCTCCACGCGACGGCCGGCATCTGGCTCGCCGCCGGCACGGTCGCGTTCATCCTGACCGGGCTGCCGTGGTCCGGCTCATGGGGCAAGAACTTCAAGGCACTCGCGACGAGCGTGAACCTCGGCGCGCCGGAAGGCGCATGGGGCGGCGCATCGGTACGCTCGACGCGACCGGGCACTGCCACGACGCCCGAGCCTGCGCACGCGCAGGCTGCCGCACCATCGACGCATCACCACGATGCCGGCGACGCGATGCCGGGAATGGTGATGGACGACCTGCCGTTGCCGCAAACGCCGTGGGCGGTCGGCAACGTGCCCGTTCCGCATTCGCCGTCGGCGCCGACACCCGCGCCGCTGCCGCTGCCGCTGACGCGCGCGATCGCGATCGTCGCCGGCCTCGGCGTGACGAGCGGCTACACGCTCGCGCTGCCGTCCGGCACGGACGGCGTGTTCACCGCGTCGTACTTCCCGGCCGACCCGAAGGCCGAACGCACGATCCATCTCGACCAGTACAGCGGCGCGGTGCTGAAGGACATCCGCTACGACGACTACGGCGCGGTCTCGCAGGCCGTGTCGTACGGCACGTCGCTGCACATGGGCCGCTACTTCGGGCTCGCGAATCAGATCGTTTGCGCGGTGTTGTCGCTCGGGCTGGCCGCGCTGGCCGTCACGGGCACGGTGATGTGGTGGAAGCGCCGCCCGGCCGGCAAGCTGGGCGCACCGTCGCGCGAACGCGGCACGCCGCCGATGCGCGGCTGGATCGCCGGGCTCGTGCTGCTCGGCATCGTCTTCCCGCTGATGGGCATCACGATCGTCGCCGTCTGGCTGGTCGACCGGCTGCTGTTCGGCCGCGCGACGCGCGCCGCGGCGTGATCGACGCAAGCGCGGCCACCCATTCGAAGGAAACCGAAACAATGAAGTTCAGATTGATGCTGCCCGCCGCCGTTCTCGCGGCCTTCTCTCCCGCCGGGCAGGCACAGGAAAGCGGCGTCGACCGCACCGGCGCCACGCTCGCCCCGATCCGCGTCGATGCGCGGAAAGCCCCCGCGCTCACGCAGCCGCTCGACACCGGCAGCCATCTCGGGCTGTCGTCGCTCGAAACACCCGCAAGCGTCGAGCAGATCAACCGCGCGGCGCTCGACACGCGCGGCGACCGTTCGATCATCGATGCGGTGAGCCGCGCCGCCGGCATCAGCGCGTCGCCGCACCCCGGCAACGGCAACTCGGAGCTCGCCGCGCGCGGCTTCGTCGGCGCGTCGTCGGTCACGCAACTCTACGACGGCGTGCGCCCGTACGGCGCGATCGGCGTCACGTTCCCGTTCGACACATGGTCGGTCGACCACATCGACGTGCTGCGCGGCCCCGCTTCGGTGATCTACGGCGAAGGCGCGATCGGCGGCGTGGTCAACATCGTGCCGAAGAAGCCGACGCGCACGCCGATCCGCAACGAACTGCAGGTCGGCGGCGGCACCGAGGGCACCGCGCGGGCCGCGTTCGGCAGCGGCGGCGCGATCAACGACAAGCTGTCGTACCGCTTCGACGTCAGCGGCAACCGCTCGTCGAACTGGGTCGACCGCGGCGATTCGCGCAACCTGTCGGTCTCCGGCGCGCTGCGCTACGACGTGACGCCCGACCTGTACGTGACGGCGTCGTATGCGCAGGGCTTCCTGCATCCGATGCAGTACTTCGGCGCGCCGCTCGTGAACGGCGCGCGCGATCGCGCACTCGACAGGAAGAACTACAACGTCGGCGACAGCGACATCGCATTCCGCGACAGCTGGGCCACCGTCTCGGCGAACTGGCAGCCGAGCGACAGCCTGAACGTGACGACCACGCTGTACCGGATGAAGAGCAACCGTCACTGGAAGGACGCCGAGTACTACACGTACCTGCCGTCGAGCGCGCAGGTGCGGCGCAGCAGCTACACGGAAATCTTCCACGACCAGGAGCAGTACGGCAACGTGACGACGGCCACCGTGAGCAGCGCGCTGCTCGGCATGCGCAACACGTTTTCGGCGGGCGTCGAGTTCAACCACACGACGTTCCAGCACGACAACAACTCGCCGTATTCGGGTACCTCGACGGTCGATCCGTTCGGCTTCGACCCGGGCAGCTTCATCAACACGGCCGGCACCTATCCGAAGTACCGCAGCCAGTCGAACCAGTACGCGCTGTTCGCGGAGAACCGGCTCGCGATCACGCCGCGCTGGTCGGTGATCGGCGGGCTGCGCTACGATCACGCGAGCGTGAACCGCGACGATCTCGTGAACGGTGGCGCCTTCACGAAGGTGTTCGCGAACACCGGCTGGCGCATCGGCACCGTGTACGACGTGCGGCCCGGTCTCGCCGTGTACGGCCAGTACGCGGTCGCGGCCGATCCGGTCAGCTCGCTGCTGTCGCTGAATGCGTCGAAGGCGGGCTTCACGCTCGCGACCGGCAGGCAGATCGAGATCGGCGTGAAGCAGTCGTTCCTCGACGGCAAGGCGGAATGGACGCTCGCCGCCTACCGGATCGTCAAGCGCAACCTGCTGACGGCCGACCCGGTGAACCCGAACCAGTCGATCCAGGTCGGCCAGCAGTCGTCGCGCGGGCTCGAGGCGACGGTCGGCGCGGAGATCGCGAAGGACTGGCGTGTCGACGCGAACGTGTCGATCCTGCGCGCGAAGTACGACGATTTCCAGCAGTCGTCCGGCGGCACGACGGTGTCGCGCGCGGGCAACGTGCCGGTGTCGGTGCCGCAGCGGCTCGCGAACCTGTGGGTCAGCTGGCGCTTCGCGCCGGACTGGACGGGTATCGCGGGCGTCAAGTACGTCGGCAAGCGCTTCGCCGATACCGCGAACCAGCTCGTGATGCCGTCGTACACGACCGTCGACCTGGGCCTCGCGTGGAAGCCGCGCAAGGACACGACGATCACCGCGCGCGCGTACAACGTGTTCAACCGGCGCTACGTGCAGTCCGCGTACTACAACGAGACGCAGGTCCTGCTCGGCAACGACCGGCGGTTCGAAGTGCTGGCGAACTACCGGTTCTGACGGGGCATGCGCAACGGCGCTGCCGGTCGGTCTCCGGCAGCGCCGCGGCGGGCACCCGCGCGCCGATCACGCCCGCGTGCCTGCCGCACGCCCGGCCATCCACTTCCTGTACCGTCGCGTCTGGCACTGCGCGGCCAGTTGCTGCCGCACCAGCGCGCGCAGCGGCGACACCTGCGGGTGCGTGCGGCGGCCTTCGCTGAGCCGCGCGAGCTGGAACTTGACGACGGCCATGTTGGCCAGCGCGCCCAGCGCCTTGTTCTTCCAGCGGATCGGCTGCAGCGCCGGCGCGCTGTCCTTGCCCGCGCGCCAGTCGCGCGGCAGGTTCGGGTCGATCGACAGCGCGGTCGCGATGCCGACCATCGCGACGCCGCTGTTCACCACCTGCTCGGCCACCGCACGACGCCGGATGCCGCCCGTGACCATCAGCGGCATCCGCGCGACGGCCGCGATGTCGCGCGCGAATTCGAGGAAATACGCTTCGCGCGCCAGCGTGCGCCCGTCGCGTGCCTCGCCCTGCATCGCCGGCACTTCATAGCTGCCGCCCGACAACTCGACGAGATCGACGTCGAGCGGGTTCAGCAGCTCGACCACGCGCTTCGCGTCGTCCGCGCTGAAACCGCCACGCTGGAAATCGGCCGAGTTCAGCTTCACCGCGACGACGAATGCGGGCGACACCGCCGCACGCACGGCCTTCACGATATCGAGCAGCAGGCGCGCGCGATTCTCGATGCTGCCGCCCCACTGGTCCTGCCGGCGGTTCGTCAGCGGCGACAGGAACTGGCTGAGCAGATAACCGTGCGCCGCGTGAACCTGCACGCCGGTGAAGCCGCTTTGCTCCGCGAGCTGCGCGGCGCGCACGAAGCGCTGCTGCACGTCGCGGATATCGGCTTCCGTCATTGCCTTCGGCACCGGGAACTGCTTCGACAGCGCGCCGAGCGCGAGCGGCACGGCCGACGGCGCGAGCGTCGTCTGGCCGAGCGCCGCCTGCATCTGGCGCCCCGGGTGATTGATCTGCATCCACACGTGCGCGCCGCCCGAGCGCGCGATCTGCGCCCAGCGGCGGAAGCGGTCGAGATGCGCGTCGCTTTCGAGCACGACGCCGTTCGGTCCCGTCATCGCACGGCCGTCCACCATCACGTTGCCGGTCAGGATCAGGCCGGCCTGACCGTCGGCCCACGCCTGGTACAGGCGCAGCAACGCGTCGGACGGGGCGTGGTCCGCATCGGCCATGTTCTCTTCCATCGCGGCCTTGGCCAGACGGTTCGGAATCACCGCCCCGTTGGGCAGTGTCAGCGGCGCAAACAGATTCATGGTGGACATCCTCGATTGACGATGCCCAACGATAACTTTAAAGTCAACTTTAAGGTCAAGCCCTTTTGGAGCACACCATGAAAATCGGCGAACTGGCGAAGGCGAGCGGCCTCGCGGCGTCGCGCATCCGCTTCTACGAGGCGAGCGGGCTGCTCGAACCGGCCCGCCGCCAGGCGAACGGCTATCGGGAATACGGGGCGGAAGCGCTGACGCGGCTCGCGATCATCGACCGCGCGCAGCGCGCGGGCTTCGCGCTCGACGAAATCCGCGCGGTGCTGCCGCCCGATCTCGGCGCATGGCCGCGCGACGAGCTGCTGGTCGCGCTGCGGCACAAGGTCGACGACATCGCGCTGCTCGAACAGCGGCTCGCGCAGAACCGGCAGCAGCTGGAAGCGCTGATCGACGAAATCGAGAACAAGCCGGCAGGCGAGGATTGCGCGGGCGCCGCGCAACGAATGCTCGACCGGCTTTGCGAGCAGGCCAGCCAGCCGCTGGAGCCCGCACCCGTGGTACGGCCGGCGCGCAAGCGGGCATGACCGACTCCACCTCCCCCTTCGATCAACCCGCACCGTGGCGAGACGCGTCGACGCAAGCGCGTCGCCGTGCGCCGCGCAACCTCATGACCCTATCCGCATGACGCTCCCCCGTATCAGAGGATGGCTCGTTGTCGCCGCGCTGCTGAGTTTCGGCATCGGCAGTGCCCGCGCATCGACGTGCGACGACACGCATGCGTCGATCCGTTGCCCGGACACGTCGGCACTGCCGGCCGACATCGTCGCGCAGCTGCCGGCCGGCTACGAAGCGCTGGATGCCGCTTCGGGGCCCCTGACCGACGACACGCGCAGCGGTTACGTCGTCGTCGCGCATCGGCCCGGCGATTCGACGCATACGCCGTCGCCGCGCCCGCTGCTGATCTTCGTGCAGGGCAACGACGGACGATACCGGCTCGCGGCGCGCAACGACACCGTGATCATGAAAGCCGAAGAAGGCGGCATGGGCGACCCGTATCTCGACGGCGTCGCCGAGCATGCGCTCACGGTCGAGCCGCGCACGTTCACCGTCGAACAAGGCGTATTCGCGGGCCATAGCCACTGGCGCGACCGCGTGACGTTCCGCTACGACGCGGCGCACCGCACGTGGGTGTTCCATCGCGAAGTGTTCCGGAACTGGCGATTCGACGCGGACGCCGACGGCGATGCGCTGAAGGCCGACCCGGTGCGTGTCACGCGCGCCAATGCGGCGAAGGCCGTCGCCTTCGAAGCCTGGCGGCCGAACGACTGGTGCGCTTCCGCCGAGCGGCGCGACACCGATCCGGCTTGCCGCCAGCCTTGACGGCGTCGGCTGGCGGCGACACGGGCGCCGCCGTGAGGATTGGCTTACGTCGCAGGTAATCGACGCGCGCCGCCCGCGCCGCGATCATGGCGCCATCGACTCACGAACCGCAACGACCGGGAGCCCGCCATGACCGCCTACGCCATCGCCCACCTGCACGACGTCGAGATGTGCGACGACATCGTCGGCTACCTCGAACGCATCGACGGCACGCTCGCGCCGTACGACGGCCATTTCGTGATTCACGGCGCGCGGCCGGAGGTGCGCGAAGGCGTGTGGCGCGGCGACCTGATCGCGATCGCGTTTCCCGATCTCGACACGGCGCGCGCGTGGTACGAATCGGATGCGTACCGGCGGATCCAGCCGCTGCGCGCACGACACGCGAGCGGCCCGCTGATCCTGATCGACGGGGTCGACGAGCGGCACAAGGCGACCGACATCCTGCGCTGAATCAGGACGCCGGCGATGCCGGCAACGCTTACGACGCCTTTCGCTCCATCGGCTCGCCGACGACGAAGCCGCCGCCCTGGAACCGCTGCGCGGGATCGTCGTACTCGGCGCTCGGCGCCGTCACCGGGAACAGGCCCGCGAACTGCTCGGAGCTGTCGCGCGGGCGGAAGCCGAGGAAGCCGGCCTTCGTGTTGTCCCACCACTTCACCGGGTTGTCCGACGCGCCGTAGACGATCGCGTGCCCGACGCGGTTCGTCAGCAGCGAGCAGCGCACGAGCTCGATGAAGTCGCGATAGCTGAGGAACGTGACGAGCATGCGCGGATTCTTCGGCACTTCGAACGACGAGCCGATCCGCAGGCACACCGTCTCGATCCCGAAGCGGTCGAAGTAGTAGCGCGACAGCGATTCGCCGAAGCACTTCGTCACGCCGTACAGGCTGTCGGGGCGCAGCGGCGAATCGGCGTCGAGCACTTCGGTGACCGGGTGGAAGCCGATCGCATGGTTCGAGCTCGCGAACACGACGCGCTTCACGCCATGCTTGCGCGCGGCCTCGTACAGGTTGTACGTGCCGGTGATGTTCGCGTCGACCAGATCGTCGAACGGCGCATCGACCGAAATGCCGCCGAGATGGACGATCGCGTCCACGCCCTCGACGAGCTGCATCACGGCCGGACGGTCGGCCAGATCGACCACGCGGATTTCTTCATGCGCGGCCGCGTCGTCCAGCGCCGCGATGTCGCTGACGCGCACGACGTCGGCCCAGTCGGCGAGCGCGCCGCGCAACTGGCGGCCGAGGTTGCCGGCCGCGCCCGTCAGCAGCAGGCGCCCGAACGGTTTGCGCGCGGCGGTGGATGAGGCGTTCATCGAATCTCCTTGAATCTGACAATCTGACCAAAATCGGAAAACGTTTTCCAACTATACGCGGGGGCGCGGCCGAACGTCAATGGCCGAACCTGTTCGCAGCCATCCGCACTTTCCCGATATCGGCCGGTGGCCGCAGCCCGGCTTTTTCTGCCACAATCCGGCGTTATCGAACGAAAACGTTACCCTTCCGATGAAAAAAGTTTCCCCGACGATCCGCGACGTGGCCGCGGAAGCCGGCGTGTCGGTCGCGACGGTATCGAAGTACGTGAACGGCACGCAGCGCTTCTCGCCGACCGTCGAGGCGCGGCTCAAGGAGGCCATCGAGCGGCTCGGCTACCGTTCGAACCCGCTCGCGCGTTCGATGATCACCGGCCGCACCCGCACGATCGGCCTCGTGATCCTCGACATCAGCAACCCGCACTTCACGAACGTGGTGAAAGGCGCGAACCGCGTCGCGCTGCAGCACGACTACACGCTGCTGCTCGTCGACACCGAAGAGAACCAGGCACGCGAACGCTCGCTGATCGAAGCGCTCGCGCAGCGCGTCGACGGGCTGATCGTCAGCACGCGAATGCCCGACGAGGAAGCCGGCTGGATGCTCGACCTCAACAAGCCGCTCGTGCTGCTGCGTCGCAGCCCCGGCCTGCCGATTCCGAGCGTCGGCATCGACAACCGGCTGTCGACCTACATGCTCGCGCGTCACCTGCTCAATCTCGGTCACACGCGCATCGCGTATCTCGGCTTCGGCAGCGCGCGCGTGAACGACGAGCGGATCCAGGGCGCGCGCGATTGCCTCGCCGAAGCGGGGCTCACGCTCGACGTACACGACGCGCACGCGCCGACCGCCGAGGCCGGCGAACGCGCGTGCTCGCGCGTGATGCTCGGGCCGCAACGCCCGCAAGCGGTGATCTGCTACAACGACCTGATCGCGCTCGGCTTCATGAAGGAAGCCGCGTCGCTCGGCTTCCGGCTGCCGCAGGACGTGTCCGTCGCCGGCATCGACAACGTGCCGTACGGCGAATACGCGGCGCCCGCGCTGACGACCGTCGACATCCAGAGCGAGAACATGGGCGAGCTCGCGATGCAGAAGCTGATCGACGCGCTCGCGGGGCGCACCGACGCGAGCTATTCGACGTTCGAGCCGCGGCTGATCATGCGGGCGTCGACGGCGCCGGCCGGCTGACCGCGCGCCCGCCCCGCACGCCGAACGAAAACGCGCCGCCCTCGGGCGGCGCGTTCGTTTGCCGGCACGCGATCACGCGTCGAGCTTCGCGGGCTTCATCTTCGGCGTCAGCACGTGCATCACGGCCAGCGCGATCAGGTAGGCCGACGCGCCGATCGCGAACAGCACCCAGTAGTGGCCCGTGCGCTGCAGCACCTGGCCGATCACTTCCGAGAACAGCACGCCGCCGATCGAGCCGGCCATCCCGCCGATGCCGACCACCGACGCGACCGCACGGCGCGGGAACAGGTCGGACGCGGTCGTGAACAGGTTCGCCGACCAGCCCTGATGAGCGGCGGCGGCGAGGCCGACGATCAGCACCGCGACCCACAGGCTCTGCACCTGCGACACGAACGCGATCGGCAGCACGCAGCATGCGCAGATCAGCATCGCCGTCTTGCGCGCGCCGTTCACGCTCCAGCCCGCGCGCAGCAGCATCGACGACAGCCAGCCGCCGCCGATGCTGCCGACCGTCGTCAGCGCGTAGATGCACACGAGCGGCAGGCCGATGTGCTGCATGTCCATCCCGCGCGATTCGTTGAGCCACTTCGGCAGCCAGAACAGGTAGAACCACCACACCGGATCGGTCAGGAACTTGCCGATCAGGAACGCCCACGTCTCGCGCTTGCGGATCAGTTCGCCCCAGCGCGGCGCGCCGGCATCCGCGTTCGCCGCGTCGAGCGCCTCGGCTTCGTCGCGCGGTTCGTCGTATTCCGCGGCGAGTGCGCGCGTGTCGGCCTGCCGATAGAGCACGAGCCACACCGCGAGCCACACGATGCCGATCGCGCCGATGATCACGAACGCCGCACGCCAGCCGTACGCCACCGCGATCGCGGGGATGATCGCCGGCGCGAACACGGCGCCGATGTTCGCGCCCGAGTTGAAGATGCCGGTGGCGAGCGCGCGTTCGCGGCGCGGGAACCATTCGGCCGTCGTCTTGATCGCGGCCGGGAAATTGCCGCCCTCGCCGATCCCGAGCAGCGCGCGCACGAACGCGAAGCCCGTCACCGAGCCGACCGCCGCGTGCAGCATCGCGGCGATGCTCCACACCAGCATCGCCACCGCGTACGACACGCGCGTGCCGAGCCAGTCGACGATCCGCCCGAAACCGAGCAGGCCGAGCGCATAGAACGCGGAAAACGCCATCACGATCCGGCCGTACTGCACCTGGCTCCAGCCGATGTCGTGCTGGAGCATCGGCGCGAGCAGCCCGAGGATCTGCCGGTCCATGTAGTTGATCACGGTCGCGAAGAACAGCAGCGCACAGACGGTCCAGCGGTAGCGGCTGGCGGCTGCGCGCACGGCGCCGACGACGGCAGATTGCATGAATGTCTCCGATCGCGGCCGCGCCCGTCGCGCCGCACTGGGTTCGTTGACCGGCGACCGGCGCCGGGGCGGACGGCCCGCGCTGACGCGCGGGCCCTTTCGCCAATCAGTCTGGAAAACGTTTTTCAAAGGATAGGGCGTCTGCCGGCGCCCTGTCAGTCGGGGATTTCGATGAGTCATCTCAAATTGATCGCGGCAAAAGAGACGACTGTTTCGCAGCGTGGCATTAACCGTTTTTCCCGGATTTTCCCGACGCGCGCGCAGAAGGGCGGCCGCCGATACACATGTCCGATTCCAGCCAGTGCGGCACGGAGATGGGTTACAGTCGCCCCATGCGCCTCGATCCCGACACCTGCTACGACGCCCTGCTTGCGCGGAACCGCCGCTTCGACGGCTGGTTCTTCGTCGGCGTGGCGACGACCGGGGTGTACTGCCGCCCCGTCTGCCCGGTGAAGCCGCCGAAGGCGCGGAACTGCAGCTACTACCCGACCGCCGCCGCGGCCGAGAAAGCCGGGTTCCGGCCCTGCATGCGCTGCCGCCCCGAGCTCGCGCCCGGCCACGGGCTGCTCGACCTGTCCGGCAATCTCGCCGACGCGGCCGCGACGCTGATCGAGGACGGTTTCCTGAACGCGCACGGCGTCGACGCGCTCGCGCAGCGCGTCGGCGTGACCGAGCGGCATCTGCGACGGATCTTCGGCGCGCAGTTCGGCGTGTCGCCGGTCGAGTTCGCGCAGACGCACCGCCTGTTGATGGCCAAGCGGCTGCTGACCGACACCGCGCTGCCGCTGGCCGTCGTCGCGTCGACGGCCGGATTCGGCAGCGTGCGACGCTTCAACGACCTGTTCCGTCAACGCTATGGCCTCAACCCGCTGCGGCTGCGCAAGGGCGCCGGTGCCGCCGCCGGCGACATGACGTTCCCGCTGCCGTACCGGCCGCCGTTCGCGTGGGACGAGCTGATGCGTTTTCTCGCCCAGCGGCAGATCGACGGCGTCGAGCGGATCGATGCACGGGGTTATGCGCGCGCCGTCGCCATGCCGAACCGGAACGACGGCGGCCGCGTGATGGGCTGGCTGTCCGTCGCACACGTGCCGCAGCGCTTCGCGCTGGCCGTCACCGTGTCGCCCGCGCTGACGCCGGTCGTCCCGGCCGTGCTCGCGCGCGTGCGGCGGCTGTTCGATCTCGACAGCCGGCCCGACGTGATCGACGCGCATCTCGGCGAGCTCGCGCGCGGCTCGCCGGGCCTGCGCGTGCCCGGCGCGTTCGACGGCCTCGAGATCGCGATCCGCGCGATCGCGGGCGAGCAGCTTGCGGCGGCGGATGCGTGTACGGGTACGCCCGTGCCGGCACGCCTCGCAGAACGTTTCGGCGCGTCGGTCGAAGGTGCGCCGCCGGGCCTCGCGCATGCGCTGCCGTGCGCCGCGACGCTGGCCGCCCTGCCGCCTGCGGCCCTCGAAACGATCGGCATCCCGCGCGAGACGGCGCGCGCCATCGTGTCGCTCGCGCGCGCGGTCGGCGACGGCACACTCGCGCTCGAACCGATGGCGCCGCTCGACGCGACGCTCGCCGCGTTGCGCGCGATGCCCGGCTTCGACGAACGCGCGGTGCAGTACGTCGCGATGCGTGCGATGGCCTGGCCGAATGCGTTCCCCGCGGACGATACGTGGCTTCCCGCCCGCAACGAACGCGCGACCCTGCCATCATCCGCGCCGCATGCGGCGCGCTGGGCGCCGTGGCGCGCGTATGCCGCACTGCATGTGTGGCGCCTCCAAGGAGATGCAGCGCGATGACTCCCGCTCACCTGATTCCGAGCCCGCTGGGCGACATCGCCGTGCGCATCGAGGACGATGCGTTGACGGGCCTGTACTTCGTCGGCCAGAAATACTTTCCGCCGGTGACGATCGTGACCGAAGCGGACGCACACCCGATGTTGCCGATCGCGCGCAAGGTCGCGGAAGAAATCGCCGAATATTTCACCGGCACGCGCGACACGTTCTCGGTGCCGATCCACCTGCGCGGCACCGCGTTTCAGCGCCGCGTATGGAAGGAACTGCTCGCGATTCCGTTCGGCGAACTCGTGTCGTACGGCGACATCACCGAGCGCATCGGGTTGCCGATGAGCGGCGCGCGCGCCGTCGGCGGCGCGGTCGGCCGCAATCCGGTATCGATCATCGTGCCGTGCCATCGCGTGGTCGGCGCGTCGGGCAGCCTGACCGGTTACGCGGGCGGCATCGATCGCAAGCGCGCGTTGCTGTCGCTCGAAGGCGCCGGGTTCTCGCGCGGCGCGTCCCATCCAGTGCAGCAGGCGCTCGCGTTCTGAGCGACGCTGCGCATCACGCGCTCAACGCCGGCCGGCGCGCTTCACGCTTCGCATACGCGCCGGGCGTCACGCCGAACTTCGCCTGGAACAGCGCGATGAACGACGACGTCGAGTCGTAACCCAGTTGCGCGGCCACCGTGCCGATCGGCTCGCCCACGTCGAGCAGCGGCAATGACGCGAGCAGCCGCACGGCCTGCCGCCATTCGGTGAACGACAACCCCGTGTCCTGCCGGAACAGCCGCGACAACGTGCGCCGCGTCGCGCCGACCTGATGGCCCCATTCGTCGAGACTGCGCGTATCGCCCGGCGCGGCATGCAACGCACGCGCGATTTTCAGCAGACGCGGATCGCGCGGCAGCGGCACCGTCAGCGGCGCCGGCTGCATGCGCGCGATCCGGTCGGCGATCAGACACACGAGCGCGCCGTCCGGCCCCGTCTCGTCGTAGTTCACCGGCAACTCGCCCGTCGCGATCACCAGCTCGCGTAGCAGCGGCGTCATGCACAGGATCGTGCAGTCGCCGTTCACGTCGTCGCGCGCGATCGCTGCATCGAGATACAGGCTGTGGAACGCGACGCAATCGCGCGTCGATACCGCATGCGGCACGTGCGGCGGAATCCACATCGCATAGTGCGGCGGCAGCAACTGCCGGCCCGACGGCGTCGACACCTCGAGCACGCCGCTCGTCGCATACATCAGCTGCGCCCACGGATGACTGTGCGCGTCGACGCTGACGTTGCCGGGAATGCCGAACGCGCGCACGTACAGCGGCCTCGGCAGCCGCGCCATCGGCGGCACCGCGTAAGGGTCGGCCGATTGTCCCGCCAGCAACATAAGACGTCCTCCGAAGGTCATTGCGCGAACGCATGCGATGCTACCGTGGCGGCTCTTCATTCACACGGCTTCCGTTCATGAGCGCTCACACCCGCACCACCCGCAAGACCGTCACCGCGATCCGTTCGACCAAGGGCATCGGCAGCCTCGTCGCGCTGACCGCGTATTCCGCGCCGATGGCGAAACTCGTCGACGACGTGGCCGACGTGATCATCGTCGGCGACTCCGTCGGCATGGTGCTGTACGGAATGCCCGATACGCTGCGCGTCACGCTCGACATGATGATTGCACACGGCGCGGCCGTCGTACGCGGCGCCGCGCAGGCGTGCGTCGTCGTCGACCTGCCGTTCTCGACGTTCCAGGAATCGCCCGCCCAGGCCTATCGTTCGGCCGCGCGCCTGCTCGCCGAAACCGGTGCGCAGGCCGTGAAGCTCGAAGGCGGCTGCGAGATGGCCGACACGATCCGCTTCCTGACCGATCGCGGCATCCCGGTGATGGCGCACGTCGGCCTCATGCCGCAGCAGGCCAACGCGACGGGCGGCTTCCGCGCGCAGGGGATGGACCCGCATTCGGCCGCGCACGTGTTCGACGCCGCGTGCGCGGCCGAGCGGGCCGGCGCGTTCAGCGTGGTAATCGAAGGCACCGCCGAAGCGCTCGCGCGCCACCTGACCGACACGCTGACGATCCCGACGATCGGCATCGGCGCGTCGCCCGCATGCGACGGCCAGGTGCTCGTGACCGAGGACATGGTCGGCGCGTTCGATGCGTACACACCGCGCTTCGTGAAGCGCTACGCCGACGCGAATGCGGTGATGCGCGAAGCGATCCGACAGTATGCGCACGACGTGCGGGAGCGCGTGTTTCCGGAGCCCGCGCATTGCTTCGGATACGGCAAGCCGCTGCAACTGCCGGAGGCGGCTCCGGTTGCGGCTACGGTTGCGTGATGCGGATCGAACGGTATGGTCAGGTCACGCGCGTTTGCGCGTCGCATGCGCGACCCGTGCGTTCGCTTCGAATTTCGCGCGATGCGTCGAGAAGAACGTTCGCACGTTGCGGACGTTCGATGCGCCGGTGAACAGCCGTCGCGCGAATTCGTCGTATTCGGCGACGTCGGCCAGATCGGCCACCACGACGAAATCGGGCCCCGGGGACACGCGGTAGCACTGCGTGACGGCCGGCTCCGCGCAGACGTAGGTTTCGAACGCGTCGTAGTCCTCGGCTGTCTGCCGGTCGAGACTGATCTCGATCAGTGCGGTGACGGCCGTACCGATCGCGACCGGGTCGAGCACCGCGACCTGCCGGCGGATCACGCCCGCCTCCGTCAGACGCCGTACGCGGCGCATGCAGGTCGGCGGCGACGACAGCGCCCGCTCGGCCAGTTGCAGGTTCGACACCGACGCATCCTCCTGCAGGATCGCGAGGATGCGCAGGTCGAGATCGTCGAGGGTGATACCGGCCATCGGCGGCTCCTTCCGGTCAAGGGAGTGAAATTTAATTTCAATATGATAGATGATTTACGGTACGTTTCATTTTCATTTAATTTTTGAAATTTAATTCCATACAGCCCGCCCTACCATCGCTCTCACTGATCCAGACAGGACATTTACGGAGCGCGATATGTGTGGAATTGTCGGGGCGGTCGCCCAGCGGGACATCCTGCCGAACCTGGTCGACGGCCTGAAGCGGCTCGAATACCGCGGCTACGATTCGTGCGGCGTCGTGGTCTATCGCGACCGCGCGCTCGCGCGGGCGCGCAGCGTCGACCGCGTGGCCAACCTGCAGCGCGACATCGCCGCGCAGGCGCTGTCCGGTTACACGGGCATCGCGCATACGCGCTGGGCCACGCACGGCGCGCCCGTCACGCTCAACGCGCATCCGCACTTCTCGCCGAGCGACGCCAATGCGCGCATCGCGCTGTCGCATAACGGCATCATCGAGAACTGCGATCAACTGCGCGTGGAGTTGCAGGCGCACGGTTATGTGTTCGCGAGCCAGACCGACAGCGAGGCGATCGCGCACCTGATCGATCACCTGTACGACGGCGATCTGTTCGATGCGGTGCGGCGGGCGGTGGCGCGGCTGCGCGGCAGCTACGCGATCGCGGTGATGTGCCGCGACGAGCCGCACCGGATCGTCGGCGCGCGCGACGGGATGCCGCTCGTGGTCGGGGTCGGCGAAGGCGAGAATTTCCTGGCGTCCGATGCGATCGCGCTGTCGGGCATCACCGATCGCATCGCGTATCTGGAGAACGGCGACGTCGCCGACATTCAGCTGCATCGCTACTGGATCGTCGACGCGAACGGCCAGCGCGTCGAGCGCGCGGTGCAACGCGTCGCCGCGCATAGCGGCGCGGCCGATCTCGGGTCGTACCGCTACTACATGCAGAAGGAGATCTTCGAGCAGCCGCAGGCCGTGGCCGATACGCTGCTCGACGTGTCGTCGATCATGCCCGAGCTGTTCGGCGACGGCGCGTGGCGTGTGTTCAACGATGTCGACTCGGTGCTGCTGCTCGCGTGCGGCGGCAGTTATCACGCGGCGCTGACCGCGAAGTACTGGATCGAGAGCATCGCCAAGCTGCCGGCGAGCGTCGAGATCGCGAGCGAGTTTCGTTATCGCGACGGCGTGCCGAATCCGCGCACGCTGGTGGTCGCGGTGTCGCAGAGCGGGGAGACGGCCGACGTGCTCGGCGCGGTGCATGTCGCGAAGCAGAGCGGGATGATGCATACGCTCGCGATCTGCAACGTCTCGACGAGCGCGTTGATGCGCGAATGCGCGCTGCAGTTCGTGACGCGCGCGGGCATCGAGATCGGCGTGGCGTCGACGAAGGCGTTCACGACGCAGCTCGTTGCGTTGTTCCTGTTGACGTTGTCGCTGGCGCAGGTGCGCGGGCGGTTGAGCGACGACGAGGAGAAGACGCATCTGCGCGCGCTGCGGCACCTGCCCGATGCGATGTCGAAAGTGCTCGCGCTGGAGCCGCAGATCATGGGGTGGTCGGAGTTGCTCGCACGACGCGACAACATGCTGTTTCTCGGGCGCGGGATGCATTACCCGATCGCGCTGGAAGGCGCGCTGAAGATGAAGGAGATTTCGTATATCCATGCGGAGGCTTATCCGGCCGGCGAGCTGAAGCACGGGCCGCTCGCGCTCGTCAGTAACGAGATGCCCGTGATCGCGGTCGCGCCGAACGACATGCTGCTCGAAAAGCTCCGGTCGAACATGCATGAGGTCAGCGCGCGGAACGGACGGCTGTTCGTGTTCGCGGATGTGGACTGCGGGCTGGTGCCGGGCGAGGGGATCGAGGTGATCCGGCTCAACGAGTACTACGGGCCGCTTTCGCCGATCCTGCATGCGGTGCCGATGCAGCTGCTCGCGTATCACGCGGCGCTGGCGCGGGGGACGGATATTGATAAACCGAGGAATCTGGCGAAGTCGGTGACGGTGGAGTGAAGCCTGTTTTTTGCGCAATTTCGGCACGATGAAAAAAGCGTTCCGCGCCCCGTCCAGTTAGGTTTTTCGGAGAATTTATCTCCCTCCACGAAACGCTCCGGCCTTCACCCCCTCGTCTTCGCTCTGGATCGCGTTATGGCCGCGCTACATATGAAGAATTCGGTGCGTGATTCGTTGAGCCACGTCAAGCCATCGGAGGGGCGTCGGCATAGAGTGGTTTCAGGGTTCGACCGCCTCCCGAGAACCGCGCTCATGGAGAACAAGATGGCAATCCCGCAAAAACTCGCCATTGCAATTGCGACGCTCGGCATGGTCAGTGCCGCTGCAATCGCTGGTACGCCGGCAGCCAGCGACAGTGCAGCACACGACGCCCATCATCCGAATAAAGCAACCGCAAAAGCGCCGAGCAAGTCGAAACGCGACGCGGACGACCAAATGCAGGCCATGCGCGTCATGCACGAAAAGATGATGAACGCGAAGACGCCTGAAGAACGCGCCGCCCTGATGGACGAACAGATGAAAGTCATGCAAAACGGCATGAGCATGATGGAAATGATGGGGCCTCCCTCGTCCGGCATGCCGATGTCGTCGCGGCGGGGAAGCATGGAAATGCGCATGGACATGATGCAAATGATGATGCAGGCAATGATGGACCGTCAGGCTGCTCGGGAGCATCCGGCCGAGAAGTGACGGTACGAAATGGGAGACTGCCGTGGATGACAACTCGCATGGCGACCGGCCGTTCTGGAAATCGCGGTCAGCCGTTGCACTCATCGCGTTCACCGCAATAGCGCTGGTCCTCCTGCTTTCCGAACACCGCGCCCACTTCCTTGGGGCGCTGCCCTATCTGCTGTTGCTCTCGTGCCCGCAGATGCATCTGTTTATGCACCATGGACACGGGCACCACGGGACGAAATCGACCGACAGGCGTCCTGATTCAGGAGACGGTCATGACCAGCATCGGTGACGGTTACGGGCTATGGAGCCTCGTCGTTATCAATTCTCTTGTCTTCATCATCTTCGCGTTCAGCTTCTTCAAGCCGGCAACCAAGCGGGACTGGCGAACGTTCGGCGGGTTCTCTGCCTTCATCGTCGCGCTATTTGCGGAAATGTACGGATTTCCGCTCACCCTCTATTTGCTGTCGGGTTGGTTGCAGACGCGCTTTCCGCAAACGAATTTGCTGTCTCACGACGCAGGGCACCTCTGGTGGACCTTGACCGGCCGGCACGGCGACCCGCATGGCGGACTGCCGCATCTTCTCAGCTTCTTCCTGATACTGGGCGGCTTCTACTTGCTGTCCACAGCCTGGCACGTACTGTATGAAGCGCAACGCGACAAAGAGCTGGCCGCCACCGGCCCCTACGCGAAAATCCGGCATCCTCAGTACGTCGGGTTCGTCGTCATCATGCTGGGCTTCCTGCTCCAATGGCCCACGCTCGTGACTTTGGCCATGTTCCCCATCCTGGTCTTCATGTACGTTCGACTCGCGATACAGGAGGAGCACGATTCGGAGGCGAAGTTCGGCGCTGCGTGGCGTGAATATGCGGCACATACGCCGCGCTTTGTGCCGAACTTGTCTGGAAAACGCCCGGCTCACCCGTAGCTGGCACTGCCGCCCGGAATGAATGTTGCTCCCGCCCTATCGCTCAGGCGTCCTCCGACGATTCGGCAATGTAGTCTCACTGTACGCAACCGAGATACCGGCCAGCCTCACTGGAAGCGGAACGGATGAGCAAAGGAGCGTCAAATGAGCGGCCAACCCGGCGAAGACAAGCTTCCTCACCCACGGATTTCCGAGCACGTGTCATCGGGCAAACATCACGCTCGCGAGATGGACAAGCACGACCATCCCGCCGGGCACGAACACGACGCACATGCTCATCACCGTGAGGGCCAGGACGAGCGCGTTCGTTCCACCGATTCGCTTCGCGACCCTGTCTGTGGAATGACGGTGACCGATGAGTCACGCTTCCGCCGCGAACACAATGGCAAGTGGTACACGTTCTGCAGCCAGGCCTGCTTGACGAAATTCGAGGCTGCACCGTCCAGGTACGTTGAGCCTTCGACCATTGAGCAACCACAAGGAGTGCCCGGGGGCACCATCTACACGTGTCCGATGCACCCGGAAATTCGCCAGGACCATCCCGGGCAATGTCCGAAGTGCGGCATGACCCTGGAACCGATTCTGCCCAGCGACGACGAAGACGACAATCCGGAGCTGGCCGATTTCCAACGCCGATTCTGGTGGACGTTGCCACTGACCGTCGCAGTCTTCGTCCTGGCGATGTTCGGTCATCGCCTCAGATTGATGGACGTCGGCACCGGGAGCTGGATCGAGTTCGTCATCTCCACACCGGTCGTCCTGTGGGCAGGACTGCCGTTCTTCGAGCGGTGCGTGCGCTCATTCATGAACCGCAGCCCCAACATGTGGACGCTCATCGGGCTCGGGACAGGCGCGGCCTACATCTACAGCGTCATCGCCACCCTCTTCCCCGGCGTGTTTCCCGATACGTACAGTGCGCACGGCCGAGTCAGCGTATATTTCGAGGCGGCGGCAGTCATCATTTCGCTAACGCTTCTCGGGCAGCTGCTCGAACTGAAGGCCCGCTCGCAAACGACCGCCGCCATCAAGGCACTCCTCGGGCTCGCGCCCAAGACTGCGCGGCGCGTCAACCCGGACGGCTCCGAAGAAGACATTCCGTTGCCCCATGTTCATGTCGGAGACATTCTTCGTGTGCGGCCGGGCGAGAAAGTCCCCGTCGACGGTGTGGTGACGGACGGCACGAGTTCGGTCGACGAGTCCATGATTACCGGCGAGCCCATTCCCGTCACGAAGCGTGTTGGCGACCACATCATCGGCGCAACGATGAACGCGACGGGCAGTCTCCTCATCCGCTCCGAGAAAGTCGGCGCCCAGACCGTCCTGTCGCAGATCGTGCAGATGGTCGCGCAGGCGCAGCGCTCCCGTGCCCCCATGCAACGTATGGCCGACAAGGTCGCCGGCGTATTTGTCGTCGGGGTCGTCAGCGTTGCGCTTCTGACGTTCTTCGTGTGGGGCATCCTTGGCCCCGAGCCCAGCTGGGTGTTCGGTCTCATCAATGCGGTGGCGGTGCTCATCATTGCATGTCCGTGTGCGCTGGGCCTGGCGACGCCCATGTCCATCATGGTCGCGAGCGGAAAAGGCGCCACAAACGGAATTCTCTTTCGCGATGCGGCTGCGATCGAAAATTTGCGCAAGGTCGACGTGCTCCTTGTCGACAAGACGGGGACGCTGACGGAAGGGCGTCCCGCGTTCGAGCAAGCCGTAGGCGCAAACGGATACACGACCGACGAAGTGCTTCGTCTGGCGGCAAGTCTCGATCAAGGCAGCGAGCATCCGCTTGCGGCAGCCATCGTTGCGGCAGCCCGTGAGAAGAAGCTGACTTTGGACCGCACGGAAAATTTTGAATCCGCAACGGGTATCGGCGTGAGAGGAATGGTCGCGGGCAGGAGACTTGCACTCGGCAACACCGCGCTGATGCAGACTGACGGCGTATCCGTCGAATCGCTGTCCAACAAGGCGGACAGCCTGCGTGCACAAGGCGCCAGCGTCATGTATCTGGCAGTCGACGGCAGTTTGGCCGGACTGCTGGCGGTCGCCGATCCGATAAAGCTGACCACGCCGGAGGCACTTTCGACATTGAGGGCGAACGGAATTCGAGTCGTGATGGCGACCGGTGACGGTGTGGTCACGGCCCAGGCGGTGGCCGAAAAGCTCGCCATCGACGAATTCCATGGCGAGGTGAAACCTGCCGACAAGCTCGATCTGGTGACACGGCTTCAGCAAGCCCGGCATGTCGTCGCGATGGCTGGCGACGGTATAAACGACGCCCCCGCGCTTGCCAAGGCCGATGTCGGCGTAGCCATGGGAACAGGCACGGATGTGGCGATGAGCAGCGCTCAGGTGACGCTCGTCAAGGGCGACTTGCGCGGTATCGCGCGTGCTCGAAAGCTGTCCGAGGCAACCGTCGCAAACATGAAGCAGAATCTTGGCTTCGCGTTCGTTTACAACGCGCTCGGAGTTCCGTTGGCGGCCGGCGTTCTTTACCCGTTCACGGGGCTGCTACTCTCGCCGATGATTGCAGCGTTGGCGATGAGCCTGAGTTCGGCCTCGGTCATTTCGAACGCGCTGAGATTGCGTAACGCCAAAATTTGAGCAGCACCGAACCCTGCCGCAATTCGAGCCACCCGCCACGATTCGCTGATGAAGCGTGCGTCAAGGCACTGACGGGAGACGCGGTCCGGAGAAGTCACGCGCGCAGTTCCACTGGCGGCATACGTCATTCACACGATTGCAAAAGCGCGTGTTCGGATGTTGATGGTGGACACACGATCCGTATGACCTGCACCAACGGGCCGTTGTCCGGTTCATCCGAACGCGCCTCACCCCGCCCGCACGAAATGATGCTCCACCCTCGTGCGCAATACACCATCGAGCGCGGCAAGCCGTTCGCGCAGACGCACCGCCTGCCCTTCCGTCATTTCACCGAGAACGATCTTTTGCTCGAGCACGTCGCCACAGCGGGTGATGGCCCACCGGTCGACCGTCGCCGTTTCACCTTCGAGCACGGCGGCCGCGGTCGAGACGATGCCCGGATTCCGTTTCGATACGAGATGAACGGTATGCGTCAACGTGAAACCGGGAAGGAACTGCGACCAGTCTTCACAGAGGGTCGGGCGGGAAGCGGAGGAAACTTGGCTCATGGTTGCTCCGGATGAATGGTTATCGAACCGGTGCCAGCCATGCTGCTCCCGTTTCGTTGCCGTCAATCGGCCGCATCGCCTCGAAGGCGTCCACCTTGCCCGGGAGGGCAGGTTGGCGTCGGATAATCCGACTCTGGATGCTTGATGTGTCACGTTCGGCATTTCGAACGTGGGTTCATTATACCGAAAACCTGCCGTCGGGCAAGAAGCCCCGGAAAACGGCGCTTCAGCCGGACCGCATCACCGATCCGGCCCTTGTCTGTCCACACGCCGGCATACCCTCGTCGCCGACACCCGCTACTTCGACAAAGCCAGCTTCTTCGACACCACGACGCCGCTCGACGGGCTCACGAGCCGGATGTCGTGGAGATCCACGTGCAACGTGGAGACCCTCGTCGTGATGTCCGTCGGCTCCTCGATACTCGGATCGGCATGTTCGGTTTGGTCGGTCAGGTAAGGCCGAACCAGGCGCCCGGAAAAAACGAGCGCGAAGTCGCCCTGCGTCCGGGCGTACTCGGCGGGCGAAAGCCGCATGCGGCTACGAACGGTGGTCTTTTTGCCTTCCCCGGCGTCGAGTTCGATGACGTCGACGTGCTGGACGTATCCCTTTGCCTTCGCTTCGGGCGCAATCACGAGCCCGCGCCCTCGTGGCCCCGTCGTGACCTTGCTGAGCAGGATGCCCGTCCGGTCGCCGCGCTCCGCGTCGAACAGGTCGACATCCAGCGTCAACAGGTGCCGCCGCGACCGGTACCTCACCCCGTACCGCACCGGCACCACGAACGTCACGTCACGATCCAGACCGACGGCCGCCAGGTCGGGATTCGATCCGCGCCGGTCGGCCGCACCGGGAACCAGGCCGCGAACCCGGTCGCGCAACGAAGGCGAGCGCGTGCCGACGTGCAGCTTCTGCAGCGCATCGCGGATGGCGGCCGGGTCGTCGCCGACAATCGGCCGGGCCGGTGACGCGTCGCGATTGACGGCCGACGCGATGCGCGTCGCGCCGTCGACAGTCTCCGTCTCTGCGTGCGCGGCGACCGTCGCCAGCATCGTCGACAGGGCGACGATGCACGCCAGGTTCGAACGATCCCATTTGGATTTCCGGTGAAACACGACACACTCCTGATTGGCTTGCAGATCGATCAACGACGAGCACTATAGGGTGGAATGATCGGCAGCGCACCCCTCGGTGTTGATCGTCACCGAGGGCCGGCGCGCCCCATCATAGGTTCGTTGTCGGCGCGGCGGCAGGCCCACGGGCACACTACCGTGTTGCCCGGCCGACAACAACCAACGGGATGTGCGCAGCGGCGCCCATCGGGCATCCACACACTCATGCCTGCCCGTCCTCCCGCCGATACTCCGCCGGCGCCTTCCCCACCAGCTTGCGAAAGTCGCGCGTGAAGTGCGCCTGATCGAAATAGCCAAGCGCCTGCGCCAGTTCAGCCAGATCGACCGGCTGTCCGCCGGCCAGCCGGTCAGCCGCCTCGTGCAGGCGATATCGACAGATCACCCACTTCGGCGTCACCCCCACGTAGTCGGCAAAGAGCTGCTGCAGCGTGCGCTCGCTCAAGCCGGCGCGTTCGGCCAGATCGCGCACCTGCGTGATGCCGATGTCCTGCTGCAGCATCTGCAGCAAGCCGTGGATACGCTCCACCTGAGGATCGGGCGGCGGCAGCACGCGCAACAGCAACGACTCCGCGGCCGACACCATGCCCGCATCGTCCTGCGCACCGAGCACCGCCGCCTCGGCCTGCGCATCGCTGCAGTCGAGCAGCGTCGACACCGGCAGCACCTTGTCGGTCATCAGATGCACGGGCTTGCCGAAAAACGCCCGAAACGCGCCGGGCTGGAATCGCAGCCCGATGACGCGCCCCGTGTCGGCCAGCGTCGTCTCGAATGCGCCGGACACCACGCCGAAAATGCCCGTCTGCCGCCGGTCGAACACCAGGTTCACGCAGGGATACGGCAGCGTGCGCTGCACATGGGGCGGCTGGTCGCGCAAATCCCATTCGACGATCCAGTGGTGATCGAGCACGCCGGCCAGTGCGGCGCACGGATAGTAGCGATTCAGGCGGAAGCGCTGCAGGGCGGCCCGAGGGCCGACCACGCCCTTGGGGCTATCGGTCACGTTGCGCAGGTCGGACATGGTGTGAACGGCGAGAGGGAATACCGTGATGATGCACCGCCACAGCGGATTTTTCCAAGACGATGCCGCGCGCGCCGGCCTACATTGGACGCCCGCTTCCCGACCACGCCATGGAGTCCGCCATGCCGCCAGACCGCCACCTGATCCTTTACCATTCGCCGCGCAGCCGGTCGGCCGGCGCCCGCATGCTGCTCGAGGAACTGAACGCCGACTATGAACTGCACGCGTTCGATCTGTCCGCAGGCCAGCATCGCGAGCCCGCCTATCGGGCGATCAATCCGCTGGGCAAGGTACCCGCCCTGCGCCACGGCGACGTGGTCGTCACCGAGCAGGCCGCCGTCTATCTCTATGCGGCGGAACTGTATCCGGAAGCCGGCCTGGCGCCGGCGACGGGCGATCCGCTGCGCGGCTCGTACCTGCGCTGGATGGTGTTCTACGGATCGTGCTTCGAGCCGGCCATCGTCGATCGATCGATGAACCGGCCGCCTGCTCCGTATTCGACGTCACCCTACGGCGACTTCGATACCGTCGTCGACACGATCGGCGCGCAACTGGCCAACGGGCCTTATCTGCTCGGCGAACGCTTCACCGCAGCGGACGTGCTGTGGGCGTCCGCGCTGAACTGGATCACGATGTTCAAACTGATGCCCGAGACGCCGGCGGTGCGCCACTATCTCGATCGCGTGCTCGCACGCCCCGCCATCCAGCGCGCACAGGCGGCCGATGCGGCGCTGGCGGCGGAGCAGGACAAGGTGAAGGCGGCCGCCGCATCGGCCGGCTGACGCCGGGAACCGTCGCACGCGACGGAGCCGGACCCGCGCACCGTCGTGCGGCGTCGGCTCCGCTCCCTCAAAACACCGTATGCAACCCGAGCCGAGCCACCGTCTGACTTGCCGAACTCGACGCACCGTTCGGATCGAGCACGCCATTCACCTGCGCATTCGCGCCGCTATTGGCGCGCTGGTAATCGGCCGACACGTACACCATGGTCCGCTTCGACAACAGGTACTGAAGCGCCACGCTGACCTGATGCGCGTGGTTGTCGTTCACCGCTTCGTTGCCTTTCATGTACATGTACTTCGCGCCCAGGACGACGTCCGGCCTGATCCGCCACAGGCCGCCTGCTTCCGCCATCCACACACCGGCATCGTTGAACGCATTCCGCACGGTGGTCACCAGTGCAGTCGCCTTCACGACACCGAAGTCGTAGTGCATGCCGACGCCCCAGTTGCGCACGCTGGTCGACAGCACACCCGGCGCCGAGCCATATTTCTCGTTCGTGTATGCCGCGCCCACGCCGAAAGCGCCCATCTCGTAGTTCACGCCGGCACTGACGGCGTTGTCCGCGCCGATCGAGCCGGCCACCCCGCCGAACGCATACATCACGCCGCCGGAAAAGCCCGAGACCGTCGGCGACGTGTACTTGACCGAATTCGCGATCGGCTTGCTGCCTGCCGTGCGGTCCCAGTCGAACGCGCCGGTCGGATTGCCCGGCAGCGCGAGACGCTGGAACGGCCCGTTCCTGAAACCGTACAGCCCCGAGATGTCCCGCCCGATCGCATTCCCCTTGTTGAAAAGCGCGTCGACCATGAAGTCGTATTGATTCCCCAGCGTGATGCTGCCGAACCGGTCGCTGTCGAGGCCGACGTATGCATTGCGCCCGAAGATCCCGGTCCCGACGATGCTGCCGTTCGCCATCGAGAACTGGTTCACGAGCGCGAACACGGCGCGATATCCGCCGCCGAGGTCTTCGGTGCCGCGCAAGCCGAACAGATTCGGCGCATAGATGCCGTCGTCGAACTTGACGTTCTTGCCGCCGCCCTCGTTGCTGACATACGAGATGCCGGCGTCGATCAGACCGAACATCGTCACACTGCTCTGCGCCCATGCGCCCTGCGCGACGGCAAGTACCGCGAATACGCCAAACCTGAGTTTCATGTTGTCTCCGTCTTTTTTATGGAAATACGAGCCCGTCACCGCGCCAGGCGGCGGGTGCTCGCTTGTTGCCTCGTGGAAAATCGCCCTGATTCGGGCTGCTACATCACCATCAAAATCATGATTAGTTTTACTGATTGATTATCGTGAAATTCTTTACGTGAACCGGTGTCGCACCCTAGCCGATCAGGATCCGTGATTCACGGCTCTCGAGAAATGACCCACGCCGAGGAATCCACGTCAACGGCCACGGCTTCCAGTCCGGCCCCCGTGCACGGCCCGTCGATGCACACGCCGTCGTCGAAGCGGAACAGCGCGCTGTGATGTGCGCACATCAGCACCTGCGACCGATAGCAGGAGACATTGCCCGGCACGTAATCGAGCGGGACGGAAAAGTGCGGGCATCGATTCACGTACGCCCATACCTGCTCGCCACGCCGCACGACGATGACGGGACGCCCGAGGCACGCTTCGTCGACGACGCGCGCGCCGCCGTCGGGCACCTCGGAAACGCGGCAGAGTCGTCTCGCTTCCATCGCTCACACCCGCTGCTCGGGGTTGCCGAGGCTCCAGTCCCACGGGCGCACTTCCACGTGCGAGAACAACCCCTCCTTCACATACGGGTCGTTGCCAACGAACCGCATCACCGCATGAATGTCGTCCGCCTCGACGACGAGCAGCGTACCGTTCATCGCGTCGCCCTGCGGGTCGAGCGTCGGGCCGCCAAGCCGCACGACCACGCCGTGCTCGGCAGCCGCACGCAGATAGGTCCGATGAATCGGCCGCACACGGTCGCGCACGTCACGCATGCCGGGCTGGTCCGTCGCCAATACCGCGAAAAATCGAGCCATGACGATCAGCTCCGGTCGATGGAGTCATTCATCAGTCTTTCTCCATTGGCGCATCACGCCGCTCAACGCGGCGCACGGCCTTCCCATGCGTCCTGAAGCAGCGCGCGAATCGCCGCGCGCTCGATCGGCCGCGGATTCGCATACGGGTTCTTGCACGCGAGATCGGCCGCCTCGTCGAGCCCTTCACGCGGCATCCCGATCGCGGCGAGCGCCGGCGCGATGCCGAGCTGCTCGTTCAGCCCGAACAGCAACGGGCCAGCGTCGGCCGCGTCGTTCCCGCCTAGCGCCCGCGCGACGCGACGCAATGCATCCGGCGCCGCCGCGTGGTTGTAATGCGCGGTATGCGGCAACATCGCCGCGTGTGTCTGTGCGTGTGGCAGGTTGAACGTGCCGCCGAGGGTGTGACAGAGCTTGTGGTGCAACGCCATGCCGACCGCACCGAGGCAGGTCCCGGCGAGCCACGCGCCATACAGCGCGCGGCTGCGCATCGGCCGGTCCGCCGGATCACGCACCACGCCAGGCAGCGCTTCGCCGAGCGCGCGAATCGCTTCTTCGGCCATCAGGCTGATCACGGGGTTCGCATCTTCCGCATAGAGCGCCTCGACCGCATGCGCGATCGCATTGACGCCCGACGCCGCCGAAATACCCGGCGGCAGCGACACCGTCAGCGACGGGTCGTACAGCACGGTACGCGGCAGCACGCGCACATCGCGCCCGGTGCGCTTCAAGCGGCCTTCCGTGAGCCCGTAGATCGGCGTCATCTCCGAGCCGGCATACGTCGTCGGCACGGCCAGGATCGGCAGCGGCGATTCGAGCGCGATGGCCTTGCCCAGCCCGATCGTCGACCCGCCGCCAATCGCGATGCAACAGTCCGCGCCCCGTTCGGCGGCCATCTCGCGGGCCGCGCGCGCGACGTCGACCGGCACGTGCATGACAGCCTGCGCGCACACGCCGGCCGCACGCTCGCCCAGTATGTCCGTCACCCGGTCGGCGAGAGGCCGCTGTTCGGGTGTGGACAGGATGAGCGCGCGGCGGGCGCCGAGCGTCGCCAGCTCGTCCGGCAGCCTGTCGAGCGCCCCCCATTCGAATACCACGCGGGAGGGCGTGCCCTGATAGACGAAGCGCTCCATGCGAACCTCAGCGCTTGAAGTGCGGCGGCACGTTGCCGTCGACGTTGACCCACACCGATCGCGCTTCCGTGTAGTCGTGCATGGCCTCGAAACCCATCTCGCGGCCGTAGCCCGACTTGCCGACGCCACCGAACGGGCTGCCCGGATTGACGCGCTTGTAGCAGTTGATCCAGCACATGCCGGCGTTGATCCGCGACGCCATCTTGTGGGCACGCGACAGATTCTGGGTCCAGAGGCCGCTGCCGAGCCCGTATTCCGTCGCGTTGGCAATGGCGAGCGCCTCTTCGTCGCTGCCGAAGCGCAACACGGTGACGAACGGGCCGAACACTTCCTCCTGCGCGACGCGATCGTTGGCGCGCTTCGCCTCGATGACCGTCGGGCGCACGTAGTAGCCGTTGGCGAGCGCCGGATCCTGCGGCGCGCTGCCGCCGGTGAGCACGCGGCCGCCCTGCTCGCGCGCGACGTCGACATACGACAGCACGCGCTCGAGGTGCTGCTTCGACGTGAGCGGCCCCATTTCGGTATTCGCATCCAGCGGATTGCCGATGCGGATCGACGACGCGAGCGCGACGAAGCGCTCGAGGAACGCATCCGCGATCCGTTCGTGCAGCACGAGACGCGAGCCCGCGATACACGCCTGCCCCTGGTTGTGAAAGATCGCCCACGCAGCGCCGTTGATCGCCGCATCGAGGTTCGCATCGTCGAACACGATGTTGGCGCCCTTGCCGCCCAGCTCCAGCTGCACGCGCTTCAGGTTGCCCTGCGACGCTTCGACGATCCGCCGGCCGGTCGCGGTCGACCCCGTGAACGCGATCTTGCCGACGCCCGGATGTTCGGCGAGCCGCTGGCCTGCCGTATGACCGTAACCGGGCACGATATTGACGACGCCGGCGGGAAACCCGACTTCCGCCATCAGCTCGACGATGCGCAGCGTCGACAGCGGCGTGATTTCCGACGGCTTGAGCACCACCGTGTTGCCGGCCGCCAGCGCCGGGCCCATCTTCCAGCTCGTGAACATCAGCGGAAAATTCCACGGCACGATCTGGCCGACCACGCCGATCGGCGCGCGCTGCACGTAGTTCAGGAAACCGGTCTCGACCGGGATCACCGAGCCTTGCAGCTTGTCGGCCATGCCGCCGAAATAACGAAAGCATGCGGCCGTGCGCGGCACGTCGAGCGAACGCGAATCGCGAATCGGGTGACCGGTATCCAGCGATTCGAGTCGCGCCAGTTCGTCCGCGTTGGCTTCGATCGCATCGGCCAGGCGCAGCAGCAGACGGCCGCGTTCGGCCGCCGGCATCGCCGACCATGTCGGAAAGGCGCGCGTCGCGGCTTCGACGGCCAGGTCGACGTCCGCCGCGGTGGCCGCCGCGATCTTCGCGATGACGGCACCGTCGTGTGGGTTCAGCACGTCGATCGTGCCGCGCTCGACGGCGTCGACGAAACGCCCGTCGATGAAGAGTTGGGTTTGCATGAATCGTCCTCGGTGTAGGGCTGAAGCGGAAGCCGTCGCTGGCGCGCGGCTCAGAACGCGATCGGGTACGGCGCAAGCTCGCCGCTCTCGTAGCGCCGCGGCAGGTCCGGCGTCGCGTTTTCCCAGACCAGCAGCATCGACCGCTTCGTCGAATAGCCCTGGTGGCGGATGTCGGCCGGCATCGCGCAGATGTCGCCCGCGCGCATCGTGATGCGCGCACGCGGCGCGCCGGTATTCTTGTCGCCGATGTCCCACACGATTTCGTCGGACAGTTGCAGGAACCATTCGACGCGGTCGTTGCCGTGGAACACCGGCAGGATGAATTCCTCGGTGGTCGGGCAGAACAGGCTGCGCCCGCACACCGACGTCACCGACGGATTCCACGTCACGTCCGAGCGCGACAGATACTTGAACAGGTTGAACGCATGCAGCTCGCCTTCGAAGCCCGGCTCGACGTGCACGTCCGGCTCGTCCTGCGCGACGTCGAGGAACGCGCGGTTGACCGGCAGTGCGTCGCGCAGCGGCGAATCGCCTTCGAGGCCCGGCATGCGGCGCGTCGCGATACGCGTGCGCTCGATCGCCGAGCCGTTGTCGCCGTGCTTGCGGCCGAACGCGGTCCCCGTTTCCTCGGGCGCCGCGAACGGATCGAAGCCTTCGTTCGTCCAGTCGTGCAGCATCGCCTTGAAGGTCGCCATGATCGTCGGCGTGTCGAAGGTCTCGGTGTAGTCGACACCGGCATCCTTCAGGATGCCGTTGAAGGTGCCCGCATACATGTCGACCTTGCCGTAGTGATTGCGCGTGCCGAACACGTGGTCGAAGTTCACCCAGCCGTAGAAGAAGCCCCAGGCGACGTCACGCATCATCGCGCGCAGGAACGCATCCGCCGGCATCGCATGCGTGCGCGTCTGGCCTTTCGCGGGCCAGCTGATCTTCACGAAGTATTCGTCGCGCTGGAATTCGAATTCGCCGAGCTGGAAGCGGCGGTAGCCGGTCACGGCATCGGCGTCGGTCGATCGCACCAGATCGGCGGCAAAGCCCGTGGACGGATCGAGGGTGTCGAGGGTGGCCATAACGTGTCTCCTGGAATAGTCGAATGAGGTCGGAAGGTCAGTGCAGGCAGATCTCGGCCCACTTCTCGACGGACAGTTCGCCGAGGACGGTCTGCACGAGCGCGACGCCCGGCCGGCTCGCGGTGAAGCGATACGCGCAGCCGGCCGGCAGCAGCGCCTGATGGCCCTGGCGCAACACGACGTACCCCATGTTCCGGCCGGCCGGCTGCGGGCCGGCGCTCACGGTGCCGCGGCCCGATCTCGGCGGGTGGTCGAGCTTGATGAAATCGATCCGGACTTCGCCGTCCATCTGGATCGTGAACTCGTCGTGCGCACAGGCGAACCACGGCGACTGGCCGTCGGTCCGCAACACTTCGATCACGTATTCGAGATTCTTGCCGGCGACGACCTTTTCATAAGGGGCCGACTTCGATGCCACCTCGAAGACGTTCGAGAAGGCGTAGTGCTGCGCGCTGCCGCTGGTGATTTCGATCTCGCCCTTCCGGTAACCGTCGAGCGAGCCGAAGACGGTGTGGAATGCCGTGCTGGTCATTGCTGCCTCCTGAGTTGAACCGCTTGTTGGATTCCACTCTAGGGGCAACGCACGGCAGCAACAAGGCAACGGACGGCGATTACGGCATTTGCGTTTCGCGAATAATCCGCGCGGCTCAACGCACCCAGCCGCGCGCCAGCAGCGGGAGATCCCACGGCGATTCGTCGCCGATGTATTCGGCGAGGAATTCGACCAGCGCCTTGACCTTCAGCGCCTGTCGCTGCGTTGCGGGATAAACGGCGGCGAAGCTCAGCGGCGCGAGCTGGTAGTCGGTGAGGATCGGCACCAGGCGGCCCGCGACGAGCGCGTCGCTCGCCACGAGCGTCGGCAAACAGACGACCCCGCCGCCGGTCAGTGCGTATTCGCGCAGCAGGTGGACGGAGTTCGAGCGGATCATGCCCGGCAGCTCCATTTCGACGACCTCGTCGCCGCGCGTCATGGTCCAGCGGTTACGTGACGGATAGCCCGAATACAGCGCCGTCGTGTGCTGCAGCAATTCGCGCGGATGTTGTGGCGCACCATGCGCGTCGACGTAGGCGGGCGCCGCGCAAAAGAGACGCCGGACCGTGAACAGCCGTCGCTCGATCAGCGATTCGGAAATCGGTGGGAAGATCTGGAACGCGATGTCGAACCCTTCTTCGACAGGGTCGACCACACGGTCGTTGACGATGATGTCGAGCTGGATGCCCGGGTAGCGCTGATTGAAGGCCGCCAGCGGCGCGCCGAAGTGATCGAGCGCGAAGCCGGGCAGCATCTGGATACGCAGCCGCCCGGTCGGCGTCGCGCGAAGCTCGCGCATCTGGTCCGTCAGCTCGTTGACGCGCCCGACCACCTCCGCGCACTCGCGATAGAACGTCTCGCCCACGTCCGACAGGCGCACGTGGCGCGTGCTGCGATGGAACAACGGCGCGTTGACGAACTTCTCGAGCTGCTGGATGCGATTCGTCACGACCGAACTCGTCACACCCAGCTGCCGCGCGGCCTCCGCGAAGCTGCTCGCCTCGGCCACTCTCACGAATGCCTCGATGCTCAGGAACCGGTCCATACCGCGCCCTTTTTCGACAGCGAAACCGGCAGTCTACCCGCGCGGGAATCGGGCTGTGTCATGTGAAAAGCGTCACAGTGTCGCCGAATCGATGTCAATTGCGCGGCGCACCGCGCGTTACCGCGATTGCTCTCCGGCCGCCAGCTCCGGCGGCACGACCGCGCGGCGCTGCAACACGGCCGGCGCGGTTTCCTTCAACAGCAGACTGACCACGATACCGAGCAGGACCGCGCACATCGGCAACCACAGAATGTTCTGGATGCCAAAGTGTGCGGCGACATAACCGCCCAGCGCCGGCGCGATGCCGCCGCCGAAGATCTCGCCGACGCCGACCACCACGCCGATGGACGTCGACACGAGGCCGACCGGTGCGGCTTCGGTCGCGACCGGGCCGGACAGCAGCGACACCAGCCCGAGCGTGAAGAACGATGCGACGAACAGCACGCCGAACAGCGCGAGCGGCTGCGGGCCGAGACCACGGAAGAGGTAGAGCATCGCGGCCGTTCCCGCGAAACCGACGATGCTCGCGATGCGGCGGCCGACCAGATCGGAAAGACCCGGCAACCCGAACTGCCCGAGAAAACCGCCGAAGCCGATCGCCGAGACGACGAGGCCCATCTTCTGCGTACCGAGCGCCAGGTAATCGGTCAGGTACAGCGGCAGCAGCGCGCCGAGCACGAAGACGCCCGTCATCGCGCAGCACAGTGCGGCCATCGCGACGAGGATGTTGCGGCTCTTGAGTACATGGCCGAGCGACGCCGGCGCATGTTCCGCGGCGACTTCCTTTACCACCTTCGGCTCGCGAATCACGAAGAACATGATCGCGCCGAGCACCAGGCCGGGCACGGCCACCAGCGCAAAGACCCAGCGCCACGACACGAAGCCGAGCAGCTGCGTGGCGATGATCGGCGACAGCGCGAGACCGAACAGTGCGAAGCCGCTTTGCTGCAGCCCGAGGTTCAGGCCGCGCCGCCGCGGATGCGACGCATCGGCCGTCGCCGCGAAGCTGGTCGGGCAGAACGAGCCTTCCGCGACGCCCATCAGCCCGCGAATCGCCATCAGGCCGAGCAGCCCGCCCGCGAGCCCCGAGAACCCCGACAGCAGCGAGAACGCGACGATGGCCGGAATCAGCACCTTCCTGCGGCCGATCTTGTCGGAGATGCCGCCCATCAGCGCCGCGAAGATGCCCCACGACAGGCCGAGCACGCCGATGCAGTTGCCGACGTCCTGCGCGGTCAGGTTCAGGTCCTTCATGATCGAAGGAAACAGCGGCGCGATGAGCCAGCGGTCGAGGCCGACCAGCCCGAAACCGAGCGCCAGCAGCGTGACTGCCCTCCACTCGTATGCGGTATCCCACTCGTTTGCTTTCATGTCCGTCTCCGTGGACGCCGGTTCGCCCGCGCGCGCCGCAGCGTCTGCACGTGGGTCCGGTCCGATGGTTTTTGTGTGCGATGCGAATCGCAATGAAGTGCCGGCCGGCGCCCGGATTCGACGCGTCGAATTCGCCCGGCCGACGTCGCCACGATAGGGGTATGGCCGCGAATCGGGTATGGAACAACCGGCGAACGCGCCATTCGCGAAACGCAAATAATCGGGAACGGCGGGCAGGAAGGACCGGCAGGGAAGCGTCGCGCACGTCGACGCCGTGTTGAAGCGGCGCTCACGCGCGCCGCATCGGGGAATCCCTCATGGACTTGCAAGCGCCCGGATACAGCACCACCCGGGAACGCGGGAGGGCGCGCGTCTCATCCGGACAGAAAGGCCCTCGCATCGAATGAGAACCAAATTCCCCAATTTGGCATCAGAATAAAACGTCATTTCATATCAGGCCGAATTACCAGCCAACTTTGGATCCTTTTTCCCTTCTGTCCCCCGTATCATTTCCGTCACCATGCAATGAGCAAGAGACGGAAATGAGCGACACCCACCCGCTGCACTACCTCGACTACGCCGCCACGACGCCGGCCGATCCGCGCGTGATCGACGCGATGACGGCCTGCCTCGGCTTCGACGGCATCTTCGGCAACCCCGCGTCGAGCTCGCACGCCGCCGGCCGGCTGGCGAAAGACAAGGTCGAGCACGCACGCGCGCAAGTCGCCGCACTGATCGGCGCGGATGCCGACGAGATCGTCTGGACGTCGGGTGCCACCGAATCGAACAACCTCGCGCTGAAAGGTTATGCGGAAAACGCGGCCGGCAAGCGCCACCTGATCACGAGCCGCATCGAGCACAAGGCCATCCTCGACACGATGGCCAGCCTGGCGAAGCACGGCTCGCAGGTCACGTTCCTGACGCCCACGCGCGACGGCGAGATCACCGCCGACGCGGTGGCGGCCGCCATCGGTCCCGAGACGGGCCTCGTGTCGCTGATGCTCGTGAACAACGAGATCGGCACGCTGACCGACATCGGCGCGATCGCCCGCCTCGTGCACGCCGCGGGCGCGCTGCTCCACGTCGACGCCGCGCAGGCGCTCGGCAAGACGCCGATCGACGTGCGCGCGCTCGGCATCGACATGATGTCGATGTCGGCGCACAAGGTTTACGGGCCCAAGGGTATCGGCGCGCTGTTCGTGCGCCGCGAGATCGCCGATCGCATCGCACCGCAGATTCACGGCGGCGGTCACGAGCGCGGGTTGCGCTCGGGCACGCTCGCGACGCATCAGATCGTCGGCATGGGTGTCGCATGCGCACTCGCCGCCGACAAGCTCGACGGCGAAACCGCACGGATCGCCGCGCTCGGCGCACGCCTGACCGACGCGCTGCTCGCGCTCGGCGACGTCACGCAGAATGCAGCCGCCGCGCGCCGCATCCCGCATACGCTGAGCCTGACCGTGAACGCACCGGGCTTCTTCCCGTTCATGCTCGGCGAAGCGCTCGCCGTCTCGTCGACCTCCGCGTGCAACTCGACCAGCGGCGCACCGTCGCACGTGCTCACCGCGCTCGGCCTCGATGCGGAAACGGCCGGCCGCACGGTGCGCATCAGCTTCGGCCGCTTCA
This sequence comes from Burkholderia sp. YHN3-13, assembly GCF_055810675.1. Taxonomy (NCBI): domain Bacteria; kingdom Pseudomonadati; phylum Pseudomonadota; class Betaproteobacteria; order Burkholderiales; family Burkholderiaceae; genus Burkholderia; species Burkholderia sp. YHN3-13. Next base: position 904,701 of record NZ_JBVVNQ010000001.1, read on the forward strand.
CGACGGAGCAGGACGTCGACTTCGCGATCGCGTGTTTCCGCAAGGCGATCGAGCAGTGCCGCGCGACGGCGGCGAACGGGTTCTCCGCGTCGCGCCAGATCACGCCGGCCGACCTGAAGGCGATCCGCAATGCCGGCTTCCGCTCGGTCATCTGCAACCGGCCCGACGGCGAAGGCGACGATCAGCCGGCGTTCGACGAGATCGCCGCCGCCGCCCGCGAACTGGGCCTCGAGGCACGCTACCTGCCGGTCGAGCGCGACCAGATCGGCGACGCGGAGATCGACGCGTTCGGCGCACTGGTCGACACGCTGCAGAAGCCGGTGCTCGCGTATTGCCGAAGCGGCAGCCGCTCCGGCCTGTTGTGGAATCGCCTGTCCGCGCGACGCACGGCCTGAACCCGCGCACGTCCCCGCTATACCGCGTCACCCGCGTTCACGCACGAAGCCGATGCTGCGTTGCATGACCGCGAGGTGATGCCGGCCAACGCAGCATCAGCCCCCTTCTCCGTCATTCATCCGCGTGTAGATCGCCAGTTTCAGCGCGGGATCGTCGTTCGCCTGAAACGTCGCGTACTCATAGCGCTGCGTGCCGCGTTGCGCATGCACGAGCACCTTCTCGCCGGACACGCCGCTGCGCACGTCGTGAGCGTCCCACCCTTGCGCGAATGCGACGCTGCTCGCATCCGGCGCACGCTTCCGGATTTTCACTACGCCGCCGAAATCTGATAAAGCCGGACGATCCCGCACGCGCGCTACCGAAGATTCGGCGGCCGATGCGATTCTCCATCGCACCGGCCGCCGCGCCGCCTGCTACGTCACTCGTCCTGCTGCTCCTGCTGCGCCTGCACCTGCCGCTGCTGGATGAACTGCCGCACGTCGCTCATCGTCACGCGCCCGGTGTGCTTCGCATCGATCTCGTCGAAGTGCTTCGACACGAAACCCAGGCCGCTGCTCTGCGCCTGCGCCTTCGTCACGGCCGCGCCGTTGCTCAGCACGGTATTGCCGCCAAGCCTTGCGTCGACGCGCTGCTGCGCCTGCTGCTGCAGCGCCGCGCCGGTCGACGGCAACACCGGCGCCGCCCGCGTGGCGGGAAAGAACGGGCCGTCGACGCCGCGCCCACCGTGCGGCAGCTTCACCGGCGCCACCGCTTGCGGCGGCAACGCATAGGCACTGCTCGTCACGGCACCGAGGACGATCAACGGAGACATACGCCGCATCAATTTGATTAGGGACATGATCACTCGCATTCAATGGATGAATAGAGGGTTCCTTTGACAAGGAGTCCGTCGCTCAGGGCGCCGCCGCCAGCGTCGTTCCGGCCGTCGCGCCCGGGACGCTGCCGGTCGGCACGCTCGGCGGATTCTCGTCCGGCCACGGCGGCGGCAGCGTGTGCAGCGTCAGCGCCGTCGGAATCCGCGCGCCCTTGTAGAACGTCTTCAGGTCCCGCTTCATCTCCGGCCGGGCGACGTCGTCCAGGTAGATCATGTGGCCACCCTGGAAAAAGTTCACCTGCAGCTTCGGATTGAGGCCCTTCACCGTCTGCAACCGCGCGAGTTGCTTCTCGGTGTTGAAGAACGGTGTCGCGAGATCGTGATAGCCATTCTCCGCGAGCACGCGAAGCTTCGGGTTCAACTGCAGCGCACCGAGCAGATCGGGGATCGTGTCGGGCATCGGCTGGCCGTCGTGCGAGAAGTCCCAGACGCCGATGATGTTGTCGTTCAGCGGCAGGTACGTCGCGTTCGGCGCGGAGTAGCCGAGGTAATCCGGCATCTGCGTCGCGAGCGCGTTCGTGAACGGCTGCGAGATCAGGATGTCGGACGGGTCGCCATCATTCTGCAGCCGCGGATCGGAATTCGGCAACGACACGCGTCCGTCGTACCGGCCGATCGTCGTGCCGGGCAGCAGGCTCGTGCCGAACGGATTCGCGTTGAAGTAGCCGCGCAGCGCCTGTTGCGTGAGGCTCGACGGGATCGACCACAGCCTGAGCGTCGCATCGCTCGGGAACACCGGCGTGCCGAGCGCATCCGGAATGCCGAGCTGGCTCAACACCCACGACTGCGAGTACTTCTGCAGCTGGTTGTAGATCAGCGTCGTGAACAGTTCCGTCTGCAGTGCGTACAACCCCTGGTTCACCGGCGCCGGCGAGACCTGGTTGAAATACGCCGCGACCGCCGCATAGCCCGGCAGGTAACCGGCCACCGTATCGGTTTCGAGCAGCAGCCCTTCCGTCGACTGCGTGATCGCCACCGCTTCCACCGCATCCGCGAAGTAGTTCAGGATGGCTGACTGCAGCACGATGCCCGTCAGGTGCACGCCGGCCGATTCGAGCGCGAGCGCCAGCATGTCGGTACGCGGCGTGCCGTACGATTCGCCGTACAGATAAATCGGCGATGTGCCGCGGCTGTTGACGTTCAGGTAGCGCTGGATGAAATCGCGCATGATGTTCACGTCCGCATCGGAACCCCAGTACTTCTGGTTGGTGTTCGGCAACACGGCTTCCGACAGCCCCGTTCCGGGCGGGTCGATGAACACGAGGTCGGTGGTGTCGATCAGGCTCTCGGCATTGTCGACGAGCGGATAGTTCGGCCAGGTGGTGCCGAACCCGGGATCGGGCGTGGCCACCCGTGTCGGCGCGAACGAGCCGAGCCGCAGCCAGATCGACGACGAGCCGGGGCCGCCGTTATAGACGAACGTGACGGGGCGCGGCTTGCCGTTGGTGCTCGGCGCGGTGTACGCGACGTACGACATCGACGCTTCCGCATTGCCGTTCGCATCCTGCGCGGTCAGGTGGCCGGTGGTCGTCGTGTAGTTGACCGTCGTGCCGCCGGATTTCCACTGGTAATGCATGACGGCCGCTTTCTCGGATACCTGCGCCGCGGCGAGACCGTCGGTCGCGTTCATCGAGTAGGCGACGGGGTCGATGTACGGCTGGTTGGCCGCCGGCGCCTGATTGCCGGCCGCTTGCGCGCTGGCCTGCTGGCTGGCCGTGGCCTGCGCGAGGCTCGACGCGCCGACGGACGACGAATCGTCGCCGCCGCAGGCCGCGAGCGCCAGTGTCATGACGGTCACTACGCCCAGCCCGGCCATCCGGCCGTGACGAGCACGGCGGCTGCCGGTACAGCTCCTGTCTGGTTTCATCTCTGTCCTTTGGTTCGGATACCGCTTCACAAAGGCCGCCTTCGCCGACGAGACGCGCAGCAACACCCGCCACTCGCGCAAAAGGCGGTTGGGATCGGACTGCTTCAAGAGACTGAACGTGATACAGACACAGCAAACTGCTGGCGAGAATCGTGCTTGAACCGCCCCCTGCAGTTTGGACTTCTATTCTGATTACCGAAATTTACGACATCGACAAAATAGGCGGTGCTGCGCCGCGTTGTCAAAGATCATTCGGATATTAAAAATCCCGCAATGATGCGAAGGGCGGACAGTGTCTGGCATTTGAAAGAAAACGGAATTATTCGTGCAAGCTGCGCTTTATCGGTAATACCGGGCCGAATATTTTACTTTTCTCGCATAACCCGGAAGCCCTGCCTGCATTGACTCGACGATGACGAAACCTTCAGATCGACAGGATTTTTCTTTCATTTTTATTATCTGTGATCGATTAATACAGCACGGCAACCTTCACCCATCACGCCAGGATTCGATTCGCTTCAACCTTTCTTCAATCGCCATGCTGATACGCGCCGCATCGCCCATAAAATACCGATTCCATTAATTTCAATCCGGCTTGACGGCATTATTTACTCGATATCCGGCCGGCATTTCCGGGCGGATGACGACATGCGGCGTCGCCGCACGTCGTCGGTTGCGGCACGTCGATTGTCGATTATTTCTTGCCGCCCGGGAGCGCGATATCGATCAGCACCGGATCGTGATCCGACGAACGATAGGCGTCCGGTGCATAGAACGTCTTCTGCTGTTCGGCCGACTTGTACGCGAGCGTGTACTGCAGCGCGAGCGGCTCGTCCGCGTTGATGTGCCATTCGTGCACGGCCTTCACGTGCGAGGCGAGCGGCAGCGTCGCGAGCGCGTGATCGAGATAGCCGGCTTCGCCGTCGTACACGTAGCTGTACGCATTCGCGCCAATCCAGCGCGCGACGAGGTTGCGGTAGCCGCGCGATTCGAGCGCGCGGATCGGGTCCTCGTACGTATAGCTGTTGAAGTCGCCGATCAGCAGCACGCCCTGGCCCGCGACGCCCGTCGGGTTGCCGGCCAGCCAGTCGGCCAGTTTCGTCGCCGCGCGCATGCGCGTCGGGTTCCAGCAACCCTGGCCGTCGCCCTGGTCGAGATCGTCGTTCGCGGCGTCCGGGCAGTTCTTCGACTTCAGGTGATTGACGGCCACCGTCAGCGTCTGCTTGTTGCCGTCGACCAGGCGGAACGACTGCGCGAGCGGCTGGCGGTTCTTGTCGTCGATTGCCAGCGTCGCCGCGCGGCCGACCGGTTCGACCTTGCGGCTGTCATAGATCATCGCGACCGCGATCGCGTCGCCGCCGAGGCGCGACGAGCCGGGATCGACGACGCGCCAGTGGCTGCCGAGCTTCGCCGCGAGCTGACGCACCGCGCTCAGTTCGCCGTAGCCGTTGTTCTGGATTTCCATCAGCCCGATCACGTCGGCATCGATCGCCTTCAGCGCGCTGACGATCTTCGCTTCCTGACGCTGGAATTCCTGGAACGTCTTCGCGCCGCGGTTGTTCGGATCGTCGAAGCCGCCGCCGAGCCCGTTGCCGTTGAAATAGTTGAGCACGTTGAACGACGCGACGCGCAGGTTCGACTTCGGATCGCGCGCGGGCGCGTTGGTGCGCGGATTCGGACGCGTGTCGAACGCCGGCACGGCCGCGCCGGGCAGCGGCTGCACGCGCCACGCGCCGTAACGCACTTCGAGCACGCCTTCGACGTCGCGCACGGTGTAACCCGCGCGCAGCGTGTTCGCGGCCGACAGGCCCGGTGCCGGATACGGCACGGTCGCCGGGTTCTGCTTGTTCGAGCCGTCGTCGAGGATCAGGCGGTTGCGTGCGTTCGCATCGATCTGCGTCTGCGCCTGCGCGGGCGGCACGACGCTCGTCGGCGTACGCAAGCGGCCGTTGCTGAGCATCACGCTGCCGTAGCGGCCGAGCTCGTAGTTGTCGGTCACGTTCAGCGTCTGCGGCAGGCGCACGCGCATCCCTTCGTACGCGGCGAACGCGTTCGGGCTGTCGACCGGCAGCGTGAGCGTCGCGGGCGTGACCGTCTGGCCGTTCGCGCACACCGCGATCGCCCCCGACAGCGTCAGTTGCGTCTGGCCGTATTTCTCCTCGACCTTGCCCGTCACGTGCACGAGATCGCCGGCCTTCGCGCGCGCTTTCGGCGCATAGACGAACAGGCCTTCGGACACGCCCGGCTGGTTGCGGCGTTGCGCGTCGGCCTGCTGGACGAAGAAGCCGCCGAAGCCGTCCGTGCCGCCGAAATCGGCGGTGACGACCGCCTCGACCGACACGTTCTGGCCGGCGAGCGGCGACGGTGCGCCCGGCCCCTGGATATCGGCGATCGGCGTCGTGCTGCCGTCGCAGTTCGGGCTGACGGGAGCGGCAAATACCGGCGCGGCAAGCGTCGGAAGCAACAATAGCGGGGCAAACAGGCGGATTGTCGAGCGCATGACGGGGAATCCCGGTTGTGAGGGTGGCGAAAGCTTAGCGGCGCTCAATGACAGTTTTTGGTAATGAACAGACAGGCCGACGCAATGCCCGTCATCCCGCCGCGATCCCCACCGATCGCATGTTCGGGCCCGGAAATGCGGGGCAATCGGCTGGCAGGAACGCCTCCGTGCTCCGGACGATTCCCCCCGCCGTCGCCGCCGCATCGCCGCGCTAGGCCGTTCCCGGCAACGCGCTCGATACGAGCACGGCCGCCACCATCAGCACGCCGCCGAGCACGACCGCTTCGATCCGCAACACGGCGCCAAACCGTTTCAACGAGACGGCCGGCATCGCGGCAGCCGGGTCCCGCAGCGCGGCCAACAGCTTCGGCATCCCGAAGAAGCGGTTATGGCCGCCGAGCGCCGCTGCGATCAACACGAGCGAAAGCTTCAGCAGCAGGATCTGCCCGTACGTCGACACGAGCAGGTTGGCCGGCGTATCGACGCCGCGCCAGCCGTTGTACGCGCCGGTCGCGAACAGCACGACCAGCGCATACGTCGACGCATCGGACAGCGACTGCACGAACGATGCGCCCGTCGCGCGTTCGCTCGCGGGCATGCCGGCGAGTCGCGGCATCACGCCGAATGCCGTCACGAGCACGAGCCCGACCCACGCGCTGATCGCCAGCAGATGCAGCCAGTCGATCCACACGGGCACGCTGAACAGGCCTGCGTCCACCGGATGCCCGCCGTTGCTGCGCGCAAGCGCAACGCAGGCAAGCGCGGCCCACATCGCGAACGGAAAACGCGTGTCGTTCGCGCGCCTGACGAACGCCAGCAGCACGACGACGAGCATGAACACGGCGCCGGCCAGCCATGCATGACCGAAGCCCGTGCCCGCGAGCATCGCGCGGACGGCCGGCCCCGCTTCGAACAACGGCACTTCGCTCATCAACGCGCAGTGCGCCCAGAACGCGGTGACGCTCGCGAGCAGCGACACGGCGGACGCGATCCGCAGCGTCGCGACGAGCCGTCGCCCGATCCCGTGCTGCCATGCCGACGCGCCAAGCGCGAGCCAGCGGCCGCCGAGCAGCGCACCGACGACGACGGCGAACCCCGCATTCTGGATCGCTACCGCCACGAGCCGCAGCAGGCCGACGATACCGTCGTTCATCCTTTCACCCGGAACGTATAGGTGCCCTTCGTGCGATGCGCGTCGGCGGTCATCGCCACCCATTGCACCGTGTATGCGCCGGGCGCGAGCCTCGGCATCGCGACCGTCATCACGCGCGGGTTCGACGCATCGACCTTCGCCTTGTCCTGCGTGACGGCATTGCCGTTCGCGTCCGACACCTTCACCGAGCTGAATGCCGGTTCGAGGTCTTCGTTGAACGCGAGCCGCACGGTGTCGGGCGCCACGTCGACCGTGCTGCCCGTCGCCGGTGCAGCGCTTTCCAGCTTGCCGTGCGCCGAGGCCGCGACAGGCGCGGCCGCGAGGATCGCGCCGGCCGCGGCAAAGCCGGCCAGCCGCTTGAGCATCGTGATCGTCATGTTCGCGCTCCGCGTCACGGCTTCTTCAGTTCGACGACGGTCAGCGCGCCGCCCACCTCTTCGGCGACGAAGTCGATCTTGTCGCCGGCCTTGACCTGGGACAGCATCGCCGGGTCCTTCACCTTGAACACCATCGTCATCGCCTCCATCCCGAGGTTCTCGAGCGGGCCGTGCTTGATCGTCAGCTTGCCCGCGGCCGCATCGACCTTGCGAACTTCGCCGTGCGACATGCGCTGCGCCGCGTCGGCGCCCTGCTTCGCGCCGCCGCTCATGTCCATGCCGGCCATGTCGCCGGCCGCGTACGACGCGACGGAAAACGCCAGCGCGCAACCCGTTGCCATCAAAACCAGTCCCTTCTTCATCGTGTCGGCTCCCGTGTGAGTGAATGGAAACCGGCGGCCGCATACGCACGGCCGCCGCATGCTGCTGCTCAACCGTCCGGCAATTCGCCGGTGTATGCGTAGGCGACGGTGCCCTTCGGATGCCGGAACCAGCCCGGATCGCGATAGTCGGTGCGGCCGAGCCCCTGCCGCACCTTGCAGACCGTGAACATGCCGCCCATCTCCAGCGGCCCGAACGGGCCCGTGCCCGTCATCATCGGCAGCGTGTTGTCGGGCAACGGCATTTCCATCCCGCCCATCGCGCCGCCCGTGCTGCCCATCGCCATGTAGTCGGGCACGAGCTTGCCGATACGCTGCGCGAGATCCTTCTGCGGCACGCCGATCAGGTTCGGCACCTGGTGGCCCATCGCATTCATCGTGTGGTGCGACTTGTGGCAGTGGAACGCCCAGTCGCCCGGACGATCGGCGATGAACTCGATCGCGCGCATCTGCCCCACCGCGACGTCGGCCGTCACTTCGGGCCAGCGCGCGGCCGGCGGAATCCAGCCGCCGTCGGTGCCGGTCACTTCGAAGCTGTAACCGTGCAGGTGGATCGGATGGTTCGTCATCGTCAGGTTGCCGAAACGAATCCGCACGCGGTCGCCGGCGCGCACCGGCAACGGATCGATGCCCGGGAACACGCGGGAATTGAAAGTCCACATGTTGAAGTCGGTCATCTCGTTCACGCGCGGCGTGTAGCTGCCCGGGTCGATGTCGTACGCGGCGAGCAGGAACACGAAATCCCGATCGACCGGCATCGTGCCGCGATCCTTCGGGTGCACGATGAACATGCCCATCATCCCCATCGCCATCTGCACCATCTCGTCGGCGTGCGGGTGATACATGAAGGTGCCGTGCGCTTCGAGCTGGAACTCGTAGACGAAGGTCTTGCCGGGCGGGATGTGCGGCTGCGTGAGGCCGCCGACGCCGTCCATCCCGTTCGGCAGCCGTAGCCCGTGCCAGTGGATCGTCGTATGCTCGGGCAGCCGGTTGGTCACGAAGATGCGCACCTTGTCGCCTTCGACGGCCTCGATCGTCGGGCCCGGCGACTGGCCGTTGTAGCCCCACAGGTTCGCGTTCATGCCGGGCGCCATCTCGCGCACGACGGGCTCGGCCGTCAGGTGGAACTCCTTCCAGCCGTTCTTCATCCGCCACGGCAGCGACCAGCCGTTCAGCGTCGCGACGGGCGTGTACGCGCGACCGTTCGGCGGCACGAGCGGCGGCTGCGTGCCGGTCTTCGCCATCGTGGGCGCTTCGGGCAGCGACGCGGCGCCGGCCTTGCTGACCATCGCCGCACCGAGCAGCGCGGCGCCCGAGCCGCTGAGAAATTGTCGACGGGACACCATGTCAATGACCTTCCGGATGCGTTTGCGTCGCGGGCGCCGGTGGCGCCGCGGGAGTGGAGACCGGCTGCGCGGCAGCGTCGGCCCTGGGCGTGGTTTCGGGTGCCGGTTCGGCGGCATTCGCCGCGCGCGGCGCAGCGCCTGACGACGGCAAGCGACCGCCGACGGCCATCTGCAGATCGGTTTCGGCGAGCCAGTAGTCCTTCAGTGCATCGATGTAGCCGTTGACCGCGCCGACCTGCTCGCGCGCGTCGGCCAGCAGCTCGAACACGCTCGCGAGCATCCCGTTGTAGCGCAGCAGCAGTTCGTCGGAGATCGTCTTGCGCAGCGGCACGACTTCGTCGCGATAGTGGGTCGCGACGTCGTAGCTCGTCACGTACGCCGCGTACGATTCGCGCACTTCGGAGCGCGCGTCGATCGCCGTTTTCGCGAGCCGGTTCGCCGACTGCATGTAGAGGGCCTCGGCGCGCGCGACTTTCGCGCCGCCCCAGTCGAACAGCGGAATCTCGACGCTGATCTCGTAGCCGTGCTCGTGGCCCTTGCCGGTTTCGTAGTTGTTCACGTAGCCGAGATCGACCGCGTTGACGAAGCGTGTCGCCTTGCTCAGGCCGAGCGACGACGCGACGCCCTGCGTCTGCAGCTTCGCGGCCTGGATGTCGAAGCGGTTGCTCATCGCGAAGCGTTCGAGATCGGGCAGGTTCGGGCGCGCTTTCGGCAGGTCGGGCAAGCGCTCGGGCAGCGCGTACCGCGTGCGCTCGCCCCACAGCCCCATCGCGCGCGTGAGCTTCTCGCGTGCGGCCAGCGCCTGCTGGCGCGCCTTCGCGTGCAGCGCGACCGCGTCCGCCTGGAACGCCTGTTCGCGCGCGTAATCGAGGCGGCTGAAGTTGCCGGCCTGCCGCATGCGTTGCGCCAGTTCGGCGGCCGCGCTCGCGGCGTCGCGCACCTGCTGCGCATAGTTCGCGGCCTGCCCGGCGGCGACGGCTTCCACGTAGGCGCGGCGCGCGTCGGCCGCCACCTTCAGCATCGCATCGGCCGTTTCGAGCCTGGTCTGCTCGAAGCGGCGGCGTTCGATGTTCGTCGCGAGCGGCATCGTCAGCAGTGCGAAAACGTTCGCCGACAACGTGCGACCGAGCGTCAGTTCGCCGTCGCCGGCGCGCGTGCGGCTGAATGCGAAGCGCGGGTTCGGCAACCGGCCGGCCTGCACGAGGTCGGCCTCCGACAGTCCGAGTTCGGCGTACGACGCCTGCAGGCCGCGGTTGTTCAGCAGCGCGACCTGCACCGCATCGTCCATCGACAGCGGCCTGGCCAGCAGTTCCTGCGTCCGCCTGTCGACGGCCTCGCGGTCGGCATCGGTCCTGACGACCACCGCGTCTTTCCCGATGCGTTCCGATGCGGCGGACGACACGGCGTCGAAACCGCCGTCCTTCGAAAACGTCGTACAGCCCGCAAGGAACGCCAGCGCGACCGCGGCCGCACCGATCCTCGGCGATATCGCCAGGTTCGTCATCGCGCGGCCCCTCCGTGCGTCGCATGCGCGCCGCCGTTGCGCGCCGCATTGCCGGGCTTCGCGGGCCGCTCCGTCACATTCCGGTTCAGTTGTTTCCAGCCGGGGCCTTCGTCGTCGCGATACGGCCGGTAGCCGTCGAACGCGGACGTCACGGTGACGTCAGGCACCGGCGCGGCGGCGTCCGCCGGATCGGGCAACGGGGTTTGCGCAGGCGCGAGCGACGGCATGAAGGCCGCCGCGCTCAACAGCGCCGCAGTGATCAGTCGCATGAAAATATCTCGTCGTGAGTCGTCCGGCGGACCGGGTGCGGCCGCCAGCGTGAATTGCAGGTCGCGGCCTGTCGGCCACGGGCGGGGACTAGACGGGTATCGCGCGAGGCGGCCGGTCGATGCCGCCGGTCAGGAACGACACGCCGCCGGCCGATGGGGGAGGCGCGGCGATCGCGACGCCGACGCTCGTGACGGCGGGCATCGCCCCGGCACCCGACATGCCCGTGCCGAAGCAGCACGACACGCACGCGGAACACGACGACGCATGCCGCGCGTGACCGTCATGATCGTGACGGCCCTCCTGCGCGTGCGGGGCCGCCTCCGCCGGCATGACGGCTGCGCCCGCGCACTGCATCGACACAGCCGCGAACGACTGGATCGGCAGGCTCAGCGCCAGCAGCACGACGACGAGGAATTTGCGCCAGTACGACATGGATGCGGAATCGGGCAGGCAACGACCGGTTGGGCCGGCGCGGCGCCGCGACGGCGCGCTCCGGGGACAAGACGGCTGCAGGTTATCGCCGCCGCGGTGACGACGACATGGCCGAAACATGACCGGATTTTCATGAAACGCGGGTGACGCGGCGCCTGGGCGATGCATGACAATCCCGTCATCCGGCGGTCATCGTTCGCGCACGCGCGGCACCTTAAGCTCAGGCGTTACACTGACCGGCTGGAAATACGGACAGCCTGCCCCACCATGCGGATACTGATAGTCGAAGACGAACCCAAGATGGCGTCGTACCTCCGCAAGGGGCTGATGGAGGCGAGCTACACGGTCGACATCGCGGAAAACGGCCAGGACGGGCTGTTCCTCGCGCTGCACGAGGATTTCGACCTCGTCGTGCTCGACGTGATGCTGCCGGCGCTGGACGGCTTCGAGGTGCTCAGGCGGCTGCGTGCGCAGAAGCAGACGCCCGTGCTGCTGCTCACGGCCCGCGACGCGATCGAGGACAAGGTGGCCGGGCTCGAACTCGGCGCCGACGACTACCTGCTCAAGCCGTTCGCGTACGCCGAATTCCTCGCGCGCATCCGCTCGCTGCTGCGCCGCGCGCCGCGCAACGCGCGCGACATCCTGCTCGTTGCCGATCTCGAGATCGACCTGCTCAAGCGCCGCGTGCGGCGCGCCGACACCCGCATCGACCTGACCGCGCAGGAATTCGCGCTGTTGCAACTGCTCGCCGAACGCGAAGGCGAAGTGCTGACCCGTACGTTCATCACGTCGCAGATCTGGGACATGAATTTCGACAGCGACACGAACGTCGTCGACGCGGCAATCAAGCGGCTGCGCGCGAAGATCGACAACGCATATGAGAAGAAGCTGATCCACACGATCCGTGGCATGGGTTACGTGCTCGAGGATCGCTCGTGAGCGCGAGCCCGGCTTCGTATTCGCTGCTGCGGCGCCTGACGCTCGCGTTCGCCGTCGTCGCCGCGCTCGTATTCGCGCTGACCGGCGCATACCTGTACCGCTCGCTGTCCGCCGAACTCACGCGGCGCGACGACATCGAGATCTCCGGCAAGCTCAACCAGTTCCTGCAGCTCGCGCACGCGAGCGGATCGACAGCCGCGCTGCGCGCCGATCCGGCCGTGTTCCATGAAGTGCTGCTGTCGCACCCGGGGGTCTATCTCGGCATCTACGATGCGCAGGACCGCCCGCTCGTCGAGCACTCCGACGCGGCCGGCAACACGCTGGCGTCGGTGATCACGGCACCGCATCCAGCCGGTGGCGCCGCCGGGCCGTTCTCCTGCTCGCCATCGGGCATCGGCACGTCCCGCTGCGTGTATGCGCGTGCAACGCTGCCGTCCGGCGAAGCGATCCGGGTCGCGCTCGCACGCACGGCGACCGATCGCCAGTCGCTGCTCGAAAGCTATCGCGTCGACATCTGGCTCGCGGCGGCCGTCGGCGCGCTGCTGGTCGGCGCACTCGGCTACGCGGTCGCATCGCGCGGCCTGCGCCCGGTCGAGAGCCTCGGCCGGCAGACGTCGCGCATCGAGGCGCACAACCTGAACGCGCGCCTCGATGCGCGCGGCGGCCCCGTCGAGCTGCGCGAACTCGCGACGTCGGTCAACCGGATGCTCGACCGCCTCGAACGCGCGTTCGTGCGGCTGTCGCAGTTCTCGTCCGATCTCGCGCACGACATGCGCACGCCGCTCGCGAACGTGATCAGCTCGTCGCAGGTCACGTTGTCGCGTGCCCGCACGACCGAGGAATACGAAACGCTGATCGATTCGAACATCGAGGAATGCGAGCGGCTGCAGCGGATGATCGAGAACATGCTGTTTCTCGCGCGCACCGACAATGCGCGTCAGCACCTGAAAACCGCCGAGCTGGACGCCGGCGGCGAGTTGCGCCGGCTCGCGTCGTATTTCCAGGCGCTGGCCGACGAAGCCGGCGTGCGCATCGACGTGCGCGGCGAAGCACCGGTCGTCGCGGACGCGACGCTGTTCCGGCGCGCGGTGAGCAACCTCGCATCGAATGCGCTCGAACACGCGCAAGTCGCGTCGGCGATCGAACTGGCCGTTTCGGTGCAAGGGAATGATGCGGTCGTCGAGGTCACGAATCGCGGCGCCGCGATTCCGCCCGAACAGGTCGAACGGATCTTCGAGCGCTTCTACCGCATCGATTCGTCGCGGCACGGCGCGGCGCGCAACGCGGGGCTCGGGCTCGCGATCGTGAAGTCGATCATGGAATTGCATCGCGGCAAGGTGGAGGTCGCGAGCCGCGACGGGCGCACAACGTTCGCGCTTTATTTTCCGCGCGGCACGGACGAGTAATCCGCCCGCCCGCTCACGCGTCCGTTCCGCGCCGCAGCTTCGCCTCGCGGCGCGACCGGTCATTCAGTATCTGGTGCCGGCGGTGATCGGTCATCTTCTTCCAGTCGCGCGCCTCGTCGCGCGTGCGCAGGCAGCCGGCACAAAAGCCCGTCCGGCCGTCGAACGCGCACAGGTCGATACACGGCGATTTCACGGCCACGATCAGGCCGCCTTCGCACGCGTCGTTACTTCGACGGTCACGTGGGACACGCCGTCGAAGCGCGCGACGAGTGCATGGTAGAAACGCGCATCGCGCGCGGTATCGCCGGTTTCGACCGACACGATCGCGCTCATGTGCCCCGGGCCCACGCGCCACACATGGAGATCGTTGACCTTGTCGCCAAGCGCCTCGATCGCGCGGCGGACGTTGTCCGTCAGCTTGCGATCGACGTTGACGTCGAGCAGGATGCCGCCCGTGTCGCGCATCAGCCCGTAGGCCCAGTTGGCGATCACCAGCGCGCCGACGATCCCCGCGAGCGGATCCATCCAGACCCAGCCGAACGCCCGCGCGAGCAGCAGGCCGACGATGGCCAGCACCGACACGGCCGCGTCGGCGATCACGTGAACGTAGGCGGACCGGATGTTGTGGTCGCGATGCGCCGCCGCGAGCGAGCCGTGGTCGTGATGCGCGTCGTCATGGTCGTGATCGTGGACATGCGCATGACCATGCCCGTGATGATGATCGCCGCTCAGCAGCCACACGCTGGCGAGATTCACCGCGAGCCCGAGCACCGCGATCGGAATCGCTTCGCCGAAATGGATGGGCACCGGAGACAGAAGGCGCGCGATCGCCTCGTAGCCGATCAGCAGCGCGATCATCGCGAGCACGATCGCGCTCGTGAACCCGGCCAGATCGCCGAGCTTGCCGGTGCCGAACACGAAGCGCGGATCGTCCGCATGCCTGCGTGCGTAGGTGTAGGCCAGCGCCGCGATCAGCATCGCGCCCGCATGCGTCGACATGTGCAGCCCGTCGGCGACCAGGGCCAGCGAACCGAACAGCGTGCCGCCGACGATTTCGGCGATCATCATCGCCGTGCACAGGCCGATGACCATCCAGGTCTTCCGCTCGTTCCGCGCGTGCGCGGCGCCGAGAAACGCATGGCTGTGCCAGCCGTCGGCGGCACTCCCCTCGAGTTTGCTCATGTTCCGATCCGGTTACTTGAAATAACTGTGGACGACGTCGATGAGCTGCTCGGTCGCGCTGCCTTCATGCGCGTCCGGCGTGTCCGCGTCGACGAGATGCGACCGGATGTGGTCTTCCAGCACGACGGCCAGCAGGCCGTTCATCGCGCCGCGGCAGCTCGTGATCTGCTGCAGCACATCGTTGCAGCCGCGCTCGTCCTCGAGCGCGCGCTCGATCGCCTCGACCTGACCCTTGATACGGCGCACGCGGTTCAGCAGCTTCTGTTTGTCGCGAACGGTATGACTCATCGATGGCTCCTGTATAGGGTAGGGGAGTATATCTCCACGACGGTTTCCCCATAGGGTGGAGGGAGACATTTTTTTCGAGATGAAGGCTTGTCGAAAGCAACCCGCTCGGCTAGACTGCCCTTCGTCTTTGGGGAGTAGCCTGCTTTCCGTCCCCGGAAAGCGAACGCGTCAACACACTCGGCCTGCGGCCGTGGCGCGTTCGGCCTGATCGGCTTGGCGAGACCATGGGCGCGTCGCGTCGTTCCTGGTCGGACGGCGGCGGATGCGCCATGGTTCGTCAGCGTCCGACCACGGAGTCCCCATGTTCCTCCCCGCTCTCTCCCCATACGCCACCGTTGCCCGCGGAGGTGCCGCATGACGTTCATGTTCCTCGAACTGGCGTTCATGCTGATCGTCATCCTCGTCGCGGCCGAAGTCTTCACCAATGCGCTCGAACATCTCGGCGAACGCCTGAAGATTTCCGAAGGCGTGACCGGTTCGCTGTTCGCGGCCGTCGGCACGGCGCTGCCCGAAACGATGGTGCCGCTGCTCGCGCTGGCCGGCGGCACCGCGAACCAGGCCGTGAACGAGGAAATCGGCGTCGGCGCGATCCTCGGCGCGCCGCTGATGCTCGCGACGCTCACCACGTTCCTGATGACGCTCGCCGTGATCCGCTCGCGCGGGTTGCGCGGCACGATCGCGCCGGAACGCACGGGCTTCGTGCGCGACATGAACTACTTCCTCGCCGCGTTTTCGCTGGCGACCGCCGCGATGTTCGTCCCGCATCACAACTGGGCCGTGCGCGCGCTGCTCGCCGCGATGCTCGTCGGCCTCTACGTGATGTACGTCGTGATGACGTTCCGCGCGTCGACCCGGCTCGTCGATGCCGGGCACGGCACCGAGGCGCCGCATCCGATGTTCCTGTCGCGCGCGGGCCTGCCGACCAACCTCGCGACGATCGCGCTGCAACTGCTGATCGGCGTCGCGCTGCTGGTCGGCGGGGCGAAGGGCTTCATTCACGGCGTGGAAGGCGTGTCGCATGCGCTCGGCATCTCGGCGCTGCTGCTGTCGCTGATCATCGTGCCGATCGCGACGGAGCTGCCGGAGAAGGTCAACAGCGTGCTGTGGATCCGCCGCAGGAAGGACACGCTCGCGTTCGGCAACATTACCGGCGCGATGGTGTTCCAGGGCACGCTGCTGCCGGCGATCGGCATCATGCTGACGCCGTGGGAGCCGCGCCCCGAAGTGCTGACCGGCGTGATCATCACGCTCGCGGCGGCCGCGTGGCTGCGCGTCAACGCGCGGACGCGCGGGCTCGCGATCTGGGCACTGCTCGCGAACGGCGCGGGGTATGCGGGTTATCTGGTCCTGACGCTGACACGCTGAATGCGCCGATGCGTGGACCGGGCGCGCCGACCGACGGACACGTCGGCGCGGCGCGCTTCACTGCGCAGATGCGGGCGACCGCCGCACCTGCCGACGACGGTCAGGAACCCTTGACGAGCTTGACGATCGTCAGCGTGCCGTCGACCTTCTCGATCCGCACCTTGACCTTGTCGCCCGCCTGCGCGTGCGCGAGCATCGCCGCATCCTTCGCCTTGAACGCCATCGTCATCGCCGGCATCCCGACGTTGTCGAGGGCGCCGTGCTTTAGCGTGATCCTGCCGCTCGCGGCATCGACCTTCTTCACCTCGGCGTCGGTCAGCGCGGCATGCGAATCGGCCGCGCCGTCCGGCGCCATCTTCATGCCGGCCATGTCCATGCCAGACATCTCGCCGGCGGCAAACGCCGGCACGGCGGCAGCGCCGAGCGCGACAACGGCGGTTGCGGCGGCGATCAATTGATTCATCTTCATCGTGATTCTCCGGTTGGGATGGGTGGCACGTTCGTGCCGGAAGGAACTGCATCGGAATGCCGCGCCCGGCCCGCGCCGTACGCACGACGGCGCTGAAGCAGGAGCCACGCGGCGGGAATGACGAACATCGACAGCAGCGGCGCCGTGACCATGCCGCCGACCATCGGCGCGGCGATGCGCTGCATGACTTCGGAGCCGGCGCCATGGCCGACCATGATCGGCACGAGACCGGCGAGCACGACGGCAACCGTCATCGCCTTCGGCCGCACACGCAGCACCGCGCCCTCGCGGATCGCGTCGAGCAGCAGCGCATCGGTCAGCGGTTCGCCGCCGTCGAGCCGGCGCTGCAGCGCGCCTTTCAGGTACAGCAGCATCACGACGCCGAATTCGGCGGCCACGCCGGCCAGCGCGATGAAGCCCACCGACGTCGCGACCGACACCGCATGACCGAGCGCCCACACGAGCCAGAAGCCGCCGACCAGCGCGAACGGCACCGTCGACATCAGCAGCAGCGCATCGGCCACCGAGTCGAACGTGAGGAGCAGCAGCACGAAGATCACGACGAGCGTGACGGGCACCACGGTACGCAGCGTCGCCGCCGCGCGTTCGAGATACTCGAACTGGCCCGACCACGCGATCGAATAGCCGGGCGGCAACGCGACCTGTTGCGCGACGGCCCGCTGCATCGCGCGGACGGCCGTGCTCAGGTCGACGCCGCGCAGATCGACGTACACGTAGCCGGACAGCCGCGCGTTCTCGCTGCGGATCATCGGCGGCCCGTCGGCGATGCCGATGCGCGCGACATCGCCGAGGCGGATCTGCGCGCCGCGCGCGGTGACGACCGGCAGTTGCCGCAGGTTCTCGAGCGAATCGCGGATCTCGCGCGGATAGCGGAGGTTGATCGGGAAACGCTCGCGCCCCGCGACCACTTCGCCGACATCGTCGCCGCCGACCGCCGACGACACGACCGACTGGATGTCGGCCACCGACAATCCGTAGCGCGCGGCCGCGAGCCGGTCGATATCGACGTCGATGTAGCGGCCGCCGTTCAGCCGTTCCGCGAGCGCGGACGTCACGCCGGGCACGCGCTTCACGGCCGCCTCGACCTGCGTCGCGATCGCGTCGATGCCTGCCAGGTCCGGCCCGGAAATCTTCACACCGACCGGCGTCTTGATCCCGGTGGACAACATGTCGAGCCGGTTGCGGATCGGCGGCACCCACACGTTCGACAAGCCCGGCACCTTCACCGTCCGGTCGAGTTCGTCGACGAGTTTCTCCGGCGTCATGCCGGACCGCCATGTGCTGCGCGGCTTGAAGCGGATCGTCGTCTCGAACATCTCGAGCGGCGCGGGATCGGTGGCCGAATCGGCCCGGCCCGACTTGCCGAACACCGTGTCGACCTCGGGCACGGTCTTGATCAGCCGGTCGGTCTGCTGCAACAGTTCGCCCGCCTTGTCGGCCGAGATGCCCGGCAGCGCGGTCGGCATGTACAGCAGGTCGCCTTCGTCGAGCGGCGGCATGAATTCGCCGCCGAGCCGCGACAACGGCACGGCCGTCAGCACGAGCGCGACAACCGCGATACCGATCGCGAACCACGGGCGCCGCAGCGTCGCCTCGAGCAGCGGCCGGTACAGGCGGATCAGCACGCGGTTGATCGGGTTCGCGTGCTCGTGCGGAATGCGGCCGCGCACGAGATAGCCCATCAGCACGGGCACCAGCGTCACCGACAATCCGGCGGCTGCGGCGATCGTGTAGGTCTTCGTGAACGCCAGCGGCGCGAACAGCTTGCCCTCCTGCCCTTCCAGCGAAAACACGGGAACGAACGACAGCGTGATGATCAGCAGCGAGAAAAACAGCGCGGGCCCGACTTCCGCGGCCGACGCCGCGACCAGCTCCCAGCGGCGCGCGGCGGTCGGCGGCTCGCCCGGATGCGCGTGGTCGTACGCTTCCAGATGCTTGTGCGCGTTCTCGATCATCACGATCGCCGCGTCGATCATCGCGCCGATCGCGATCGCGATCCCGCCGAGCGACATCAGGTTCGCATTCACGCCCTGGTAACGCATCACGATGAACGCGGCCAGTACGCCGAGCGGCAGCGACAGGATCGCGACGAACGCGCTGCGCAGATGGAACAGGAACACCGCGCAGACGATCCCGACGATGACGAATTCCTCGATCAGCTTGTCCTTCAGGTTGCCGACCGCGCGCTCGATCAGTTGCGATCGATCGTAGGTCGTGACGATGTCGACGCCGGGCGGCAACGAACGCTTCAGGCCGCCGAGCTTCGCCTTCACCGCGTCGATCGTCGTCAGGGCGTTCTTGCCCGAGCGCATCACGACGACGCCGCCCGCCACTTCGCCCTGCCCGTTCAACTCGGCGATCCCGCGCCGCATCGCCGGGCCGACCTGGATGTGCGCGACGTCGCCGAGCAGCACCGGCGTGCCCGCGTCGTCGGTACGCAGCACGACGCGGCGGAAGTCGTCGAGCGTGCGCAGGTAGCCGGACGAACGCACCATGTACTCCGACTCGGCCAGCTCGACGACCGAGCCGCCGGATGCCTGGTTGGCCTTGCCGAGCGCATCCGCGACCGCCGCCTGCGTGATGCCGTAGGCACGCAACTTGTCGGGATCGAGGACGACCTGGTACTGGCGCACCATGCCGCCGATGCTCGCGACTTCCGAGACGTCCGGCACGGCCTTCAGCTCGAACTTCAGGAACCAGTCGTTGAGCGCGCGCAGTTGCCCGAGATCGTGACGGCCGGTGCGATCGACGAGCGCGTACTCGTACACCCAGCCGACGCCGGTCGCATCCGGCCCGAGCGACACGGTCGCGCCGGCCGGCAGGCGGCTTTGCACCTGGCTCAGGTATTCGAGCACGCGCGAGCGCGCCCAGTACGGATCGGTGCGGTCGTCGAACAGCACGTAGACGAACGCATCGCCGAACGACGAGTACGCGCGCACGGTCGTCGCGCCCGGCACGCCGAGCAGCGTCGTCGTCAGCGGATAGGTGACCTGATCCTCGACGACCTGCGGCGCCTTGCCCGGATACGACGCCTTCACGATCACCTGCGTGTCCGACAGGTCGGGCAACGCATCGAGCGGCGTCTGCCGCAGCGAATGAACACCCCACGCGGCGATCAGCACGGTGGCCAGCAGCACCAGGAAGCGATTCCGGACGGACCAGAGAATGACGCGCGCGATCATCGTTCGCCTCCCTGCGGCTCGACCTTCGTTAGCCGGTAGCCGTCGTCGGTCTGCATGAACGCGAACCGCGCGGTCTGACCCGGCTTCACGTCGGGAAACGCCCGGGCCGACGGCTTGCCGAACGCCATCGTCATCGCGCCCCAGCCGAGCGCCGGCACCGGTTGATGCGAGAACGTGATGTCGTCGGCCGTCACCTTCTCGACCTTGCCGGTCGTTTCGTAGACCGGCGCGGTCGCCGCAGCGGACGATGCGGCCGTACCTGCCTCCGACGCGCGTTCGAGCCGCGGCAGCACGCTTTTCAGGCTGGCTTCCGAATCGATCAGGAACTGGCCCGACGCGACGACCGTGTCGCCTTCGTGCAACCCGTCGAGCACTTCCGTGTTGCCGCCGACGTCGTTGCCGGTCGTGACCGATACCGGCTGAAGGCGGCCGTCGCCGTTCTTCACGATGACGATCGTGCGCTTGCCGGTCGCGATCACGGCCTCGGACGGCACGAGCAGGCGCGACACCGTATCCTTCGCGGCTACGCGCACGCGCATCAGCATGCCGGGTGTGAGCTTCAGCGACGCGTTGTCGATCTCCACGCGCGCCTGCAGCGTACGGCTGCCCGTGCCGATGCCGGGCAGCACTTCGCGGATGCGGCCACTGACGTGCCGCGCCGCATCGCCCGCGAACGTCGCGTCGACCGACATCCCCGGCTGCACGGTCAGCGCGAGCGCTTCCGGCACCTCGACGATCAGCCACAGCGTCGACAGCCCCGCGATCTTCGCGAGCGTCTGACCGGGTGCCACCATCGCGCCGTCGCGCACGTTCAGCTCGCTCACGACACCCGTTTCCGGCGCCGTGAGCACGACATGCGTCTGCGCACGGCCGGTGCGCTCGAGGGCCGCGACCATCCCGTCCGGAATCGACAGCGCCCGCATGCGTGCGCGCGCCGCATCGAGCAGGCTGCCGTCCATCCCGCCGCGCTTCAGCGCGAGATATTCCTCCTGCGGCGCGAGCCAGTCGGGCACGAACAGCGATGCGACCGGCGCGCCCCGCTCGATGCGCTGCATCGGCGCACGCGCGTACAGGCGATCGATATAGCCGGTGACGCGCGACTGCACGACGTCCGCGCGCGATTCGTCGAACTGCGTCGTGCCCACCGCGTCGAAGCCGGCGGCCGTCTGCTGGCGCCGCACGGTCGCATACCGGATGCCGAGGTTCTGCTGCAGGCCCGGATCGATCCGAATGCCCGGTGCGGCGCCCTCTTCGTCCGCATAAACGGGCTGCAACTGCATGTCCATGAAAGGCGATTTGCCCGGTTTGTCGAAATGCTGGTTCGGCACCATCGGGTCGTGCCAGTACAGCACCTTGCGTGCCGCTTGCGGATCCTGCGTGCCGGACGGCGCGGCAGCGGATGAGGCGGCCGTCGCCGCGCCGCCCGCCGCATGGCGAACGCCCGCGAAGTAGCCGGCGCCGCCGAGCGCCGCGCCGGCGAACGTCAGCACCACCGCGCGTGCGAGTGCTTGCTTGTTCATGGTGTTCTCCTTCACTGCGCGGCGGCCAGCGCCGACGGCACGACCTGATATTCGAGCTGCGCCCAGGTCCGCGACACGTCGCGCCTGAGATCGAGCAGCTGCAACTGCGCGTCGAGTTGCGCCCGCCGCGCGGCGAACGTATCGGCGAGCGACCCCGTGCCGGCCCGGTACGCGGCCATCGCGAGCTGCACGCGCTGGTCGGCGGCGGGCAGCAGCGCGGCGCTCAGGTTCGCGATGCGTTCGCGGCCGCTCGCCAGCGCCTCGGATTGCGTACGGATATCGGCCTGCACCTGGCGCAGCGTGTCCTCGTACATCAGGCGCGCCCTCGTCTCGAGGGCGGCCTTCTCGGCGACGTCGCGGTTCTGGCGGTTCTTGCGATTGAGCGGCAGCGGGATCGAGACGCCGACGGACACCATGTTCGAATACGCGCCGCCGCGCTGCTGGTACGCGATCTCCCATGTCCAGTTCGGGCTGCGCTCGCTGTTCGCGACCGCCGTGTCGGCTTCGGCCACCGCGATGTCGTCGGCCGCGGCGACGAGCGCCGGCTGCGACAGGCGCAGCTCGTCCGGCGGCAGCGACGACACGAAGGATTCCGGTGCAGGCGGCGCCCCCGTCACGTCGGCCGCCGGAACGGCCGTCCAGCGGGCCAGCACGACAAGCGCGGTGCGGTATGCCTGCTGCGCCTTGAGCACCTGATCCTGCGTTTGCGCGAGCATCGCGCGCGCCTGCACGACATCGCCGGCACCCGCCTTCGCGCCGCGATACGACGCCTGCGTGGCGTCGAGTTCGTGATTCATGTGGCCGAGCAGCGCCTGCTGAAGCGCGAGCGCCTGCTTCGCGTAGACGGCGTCGAGCCAAGCCGTCGCGGTCTGCTGGCGCACGATGGCGAGCTGCGCGAGATGGCCCGCGCGCTCACGGCCGACCTGCTCGTTGGCAAGTGCCGTGCGCAGCCGCCGCTTGTCGCCGGACACCCACTCCTGCTCGATGCCGATGCGGCGCATCGTCATGAAGTCCTGGCCGACGGTGAAGCGCTGACCACCATTGACTGGCAGGTTGTCGATACCGGCCTTGAGCATCGGGTCGGGCAACTGGTCGGCCTTGACGGCCACTTCGGAACGCGCGAGCACGGAAGCCTGCGCGGCCTGCATCGAAGCGGAATGATCGGTCGCGGACTGCAGCGCGGCGTCGAGCGTGACAGGCGACTGCTGCGCATGAACGGCGCCCGCCGCCAGCAGCGCGACCCACAGTACGGGCGCGCGCCGACACGCACGCCGCGTACGCGGCGTGCTGAAATCGAATGACATGGTGTAACCCCAGGTCGGAACCCAAAAGGATTCCACGTCCTGCGCACAGGACGAACCTCACCGCGTGCGCGGTGAACCGGTCAGATCGGGATCAGTTGATGCGCGGCGGGCGCCACAACCCGTTCGGGTCGCGGGCCGGGACGGACTGCGTGTAATGGAAGACGATCGTGCTCGCGAATGCGGCGGGACGGCTGACGTCGACGCGAGCGACCGGGTGATAGAGGCTGCCGAACTGGCATTCGGCCGTCACCTTGCAGGCCGCGCCCTTGGCTTTGGCCTTCGCGTGATCGGCGGATGACGGCTGCATCGAATCGCAGCCGCTCATGCCGGCGGACATCGCCAGGTTCATGCCGGTATCCGGATCCGTCGACATCGTGTGCTGCATCGGACATTCACCGGTCAGGCCGCTGGCTGCCAGCCCAGTGAGGGGCAGCACCGCGCACAGCAGCAGCAGGATGAAGGTCCGAAGCAGTTTCATGGCGGCGATTATATCCCGGCCGGTCGCTGCGTGGCGGCGCGTCGCTACGGCAGAATGACGCGCCGCCACAGCTCACTTCAGCAGGCCGTCCGCGGCCAGCGCGGCCTGCACGGCCGGCCGCGCGCGCACGCGCTCGTACCACGCGCGCAGATGCGCATGGCGGCTCAGGTCGATATCCGCGTTGTACACCGAGCGCATCCAGTCGGCCTTGCCCCAGCCGGTCAGCGCGAACAGGTAAGCATCGGCGACCGTGAACGTGTCGCCGGTCACGAACGTCCGGCCGTCGAGCTGGCGGTCGATCCATGCGAAGCGGCCGTCGAGTTTCTGTCGGACGGGCTCGACGTACTTCCCCGCCTGCACCGCATACAGCAACGGGATGAAGCCCTTGTGGATCTCGGTGCCGAGGAAGTTGAGCCATTCCATCAGCCGGTAACGCGCGAGCGTCCCACGGGCCGGCGCGAGCGCGGCTTCCGGGCGCTGGTCCGCGAGATACTGCGCGATCACCGGCCCTTCGCGCAGCATCGTGCCGTCGTCGAGTTCGAGCAGCGGCACGTAGCCGAGTTCGTTCACGTCGTAGTAGTTGCGGCCGTCTTCGACGACGTGCTTGCGCGCGTCGACCCTGACGATCTCCGCGTCGATGCCGCCTTCGCGCAGCACGATGCAGATCGCCTGCGAACAGCTGCCGGGAGCGTGATAGAGCTTCATGCGTATCCTTCGTGGGTAGTCCAGGTATCGATTCGCCGCGACGCGGGCGCTAATATCTCGCATCGGCGCACGGCTGGGAAGACGGCAGTCGTTTGTGCCGTAGTCACAAAAAATTTACCGACCAGGGTTCAGCACGATGAAAACGAGTGCGACAGGATGTTCCGTTGAAGAAGCGATGCGCCTGCTCGGCGGCCGCTGGCGGCTGCTGCTGGTGTCGTATCTGCTCGACGGGCCGCGGCGCTTCAGCGACCTGCGCCGCGACATGCCGGGCATCTCGCAGCGCATGCTGACGCTCGACCTGCGCGCGCTGGAGGATGCGGGGCTCGTGAAGCGGACCGTCTATCCCGAAGTGCCGGTGCGCGTCGAGTACGATCTCACCGCGGACGGCGACCGGCTGCGGCCGGTCGTCGAAGTCATGCGCGAGTTCGGGCTGTGGCTGAAGGCGCGCGACGAGCAGGCCGATCCGACGCCCGACACCGCGGCCACGATCGAAACACGCATGCATTCCCCCCGATAATCTTCATGCAGGAACCGACGTTCATGGAACTTCACGCTACCGTCGGCGCGGCGACGTCCGACCTCGACGACGACGAAAGCTTCGCCAACCTCTACTGTCACGATGCGGAGCAGGACTACTGCTTCGCGCTGTCGCGCTTTCCGGACGACGCGCTGATCGAAGTGATGGTGCGCGACCAGGTCAACCTGCGCGTCAAGGATCTGTCGGTGCGCCTGACCGACGATGCGATCGACGTCGAGATCGAACCGGGCATCGCCGCGCGGCTCGACGGCCACACGCGCTACGTGATCCATCTCGCGCCCGGCCAGTACGATCCGGTCACGCTGCGCGCCGCGCTGAAGGAGATCTTCGTCGGCAAGAGCGGCTATCGCGACGACAGCACGCAACGCTGACCGGCTGCCCGCATGCGCCCCTTCGCTTCGCTCCGGCACCCGCTCGTGACGCACTCGCCGCGGCTCCGCCCGCTTCCCCGCGTCGCCGCGCTGCTGCTCGCCGCGTGCGCATCGATCGCCCCCGCCGCGCATGCGGCCAAGCCGCTGCTCACGTTCAAGGTCGACGACACCGTCACGGCCCGCGTCGAACGCGCCGACAGCGCGCACATCACGGTCCGCTTCCTGCCGAGCGGGAAAACGCAAACGCTCGACGTCACGGCCACCGACGAGGAGGGCCACTATCACGTCGCGACCGACGACTACAACTTCGACGGCCACCGCGATCTCGCGGTGCATGCGCTGCTCGGCATGGTCAACGAAAGCTACGGCATCTACCTGTACGATGCCGCGCGCCAGCAGTTCGCGCCGCTTTCGATGCCGGCGGGCAACCTGCCGCACGGCAGTTGCGACGACCTGATCAATGTCGATGCAAAACCGAAGGAGCGCACGCTGTACAGTTCGTGCCGTGGCGGGCCGATCTGGTACACCGATGCGTACCGTTTCGACACCGCCGGCAAGATGTATCTGTACCAGTCCAGCGAAGCGGTACCTGACGACCTGCGCACGCTCCTCGACGACGACAA
This sequence comes from Burkholderia sp. YHN3-13, assembly GCF_055810675.1. Lineage (NCBI taxonomy): Bacteria > Pseudomonadati > Pseudomonadota > Betaproteobacteria > Burkholderiales > Burkholderiaceae > Burkholderia > Burkholderia sp. YHN3-13. Next base: position 930,191 of record NZ_JBVVNQ010000001.1, read on the forward strand.
CGGCCCGGCGTCGATGCTGCTGACCTACGACGAGCACGGCAAGCGTGTGTCGCGCCGACCGCAGGCGTATGGCGGCGGCAACGTGACGTTCAAGGTACATCCGGCGCGCCTGCCGCTGCACGACGCAATGATCGATGCGCCCACGCGCCGTTATGTCGTCGCGGGCGACACGGTGGAGGTGATCGACGCGAGCGATGATTTTCTGTGGCTGAAGGTGCGGTATCGCAATCCGCACGCGGGTGTGGTGCAGGGCTGGGTCAGGGCGAAGGAAGCGATGGCCGACTGACGCACGACGCGACACGCACCGCCCTTTCCCACATACTGAACGCCAAACATCCCATTAATAGGGATACCTGTCCAAATGTTGACGCGCGTCGCGCCACGGTTCTAACGTTCGCCCCAACGCCATCCGATTCGGCCGCCCCGCTCGCGGGCGCCGGCCGGGCAGAGAACACAGGAGACGACCGTGGCCCAATCCGCGTCACGCACCCATGCAACCCCGCCTGAGCGCTCGACCGCGCATGGCGGTACCACCCCCGAATCCACGCCCCGCTCAACCGCAACCACCCAGCCGAGCCGCAAGCGCCTGCTGATCCTCGCGCTGCTGTTCGTCACGGTCGTGATCAACTATCTCGACCGCAGCAACCTGTCGATCGCCGCACCCGCGCTGTTCAAGGAACTGAACATCGATCCGGTCCGCGCGGGCCTGGTGTTCTCCGCATTCGGCTGGACCTATGCGCTGATGCAGATCCCGGGCGGCTGGCTCGTCGACAAGGTGTCGCCGCGCGTGCTGTATGCGGGCGCGCTTGCGCTGTGGTCGGCCGCGACGCTGCTGCTCGGCTTCGCGGGTTCGTTCGTCGGGCTGATCGTGCTGCGTCTCGCGGTCGGCGCGCTGGAAGCGCCGGCCTACCCGATCAACAACCGTGTGGTCACGACGTGGTTCCCAACCCGCGAACGCGCAAGTGCGATCGGCGGCTACACGTCGGGGCAATTCGTCGGCCTCGCGTTCCTCACGCCGGTGCTCGCTTGGCTGCAGGTGCACCTCGGCTGGCACATGGTGTTCGTCGCGACGGGCCTCGCCGGCATCGCATGGGCCGCGATCTGGTATGCGGTATATCGCGAACCGCGCGCGTTTCACGGCGTCAACGCGGCCGAGATCGCGCTGATCCGCGACGGCGGCGGGCTCGTCGATCTGGAGGACCGCATCGCGGCACGCAGCGAACGCGCGCCGTCGACGTGGCGCGACCTCGGCGTCGTGCTCGGCCGACGCAAACTGTGGGGCATCTACCTCGGCCAGTTCGCACTGAACTCGACGCTGTGGTTCTTCCTCACGTGGTTCCCGACCTACCTCGTCAAATACCGCGGGATGGATTTCATCAAGTCGGGCTTCCTCGCATCGCTGCCGTTCCTCGCCGCGTTCGTCGGCGTGCTGTGCTCGGGCGTGCTGTCGGACTGGCTGATGCGCCGCGGTGCGTCGCAGGGCTTCGCGCGCAAGCTGCCGATCATCTCGGGGCTGCTGGTCTCGACCTGCATCATCGGCGCGAACTACGTGTCGTCGACGGGCTGGGTCATCGCGTTCATGACGATCGCGTTCTTCGGCAACGGCTTCGCGTCGATCACGTGGTCGCTCGTATCGGGGCTCGCGCCCGCGCGGCTCCTCGGTCTCACGGGCGGCGTCTTCAACCTGATCGGCAACCTGTCCGCGATCGCGACGCCGATCGTGATCGGACTGCTGGTAGACGGTGCCGACTTCTCGCGTGCGATCACCTACATCGCCGCGATGGCGCTCGCCGGCAGCCTGTCGTACGGGCTGCTCGTCGGCAAGGTCGAGCGCATCGACGCATGAGCGTCACGAGGGCTGCCCATACGAGCCGTCCCGGCCTTGCCGCTGTCCGCGTGCCGCGTCAGAACCGCATGAACCCGTCGCGCGCGAGATCGTGCGGATTGCCGGCCACATAGTCGAGCGCACACGCATCGGTATCGATGCCGACGGTCAGCAGCGTTTCCCAGCGCTCGGTGTCGGGCATCGACGGATCCGGGTGGAAACACACGACGGCCGCGTCGCCGGCCGCACCGCACATCGCCGCCGCGCGTTCGCGCACATCGGCGCCCGTCATGCCCGTCACGACCTCGTTCAGGTACGCGAAGCGTTCGCGCGTGGTGGAACTGTCGGGCATGCACTCGCCGCCGCTCAACGCGCGATCGAGGAAGTGGTTCGTGTGCAGCAGCCAGCCGTCCGGGCGCGGCACGACCACACCGACACCCGACGGGCTCAGTTCGATGCTCGCCGCACGCGGGTTCGCGTCGTGCCGCGTGAACACGGTCAGCACCGTCGATGCGCTCACGCGCGCGGTGCGCGCGAGTTCGATCGCCTCCTGCACCGTCGTCGCCTCTTCGAGCAGACGCCGCGCGATCGCATGCACGGGCACGCCCGCGCTGCCGTCGTCGCTCGCGTGATGCAGGATGTTGAAGTGCAGCCCGAGCCCCGCGCTGTTCACGCCGAGCTTCGCGAGCATCCCGAATTCGGCGAACAGCTTGACCGTGCGGCCCTGCGGCGTCGCGAACAGCATCAGCAGCCCCTGCGGCGCGAGGCTGTCGTGCCAGTCCCACGTCTGCAGCGTGCGCGGCGCGTGCGGGCCCGCCGGCGCGTAGACGGTCGTCGAGCATTCGCCTTCGGCCGACGCGGGCGCGGTCGCGAGAATCTCGGTGCGCGCGTTCAGGCACGCGAGCTGCCAGTGCGGCAGGTCGACGCCCTCGGCGATCGCCTCGACTTCGGCGGCCAGGCGTGGGCACCATGCGTCGAGCGCGGCGAGGCTCGCTTCGCCGATCGCCCGCGCGCGCTGCGGCTCGACGCCGAGCTTCGGGAAGAACGCGAGATAGCGCGCAACCGTATCGCGGATCGCGGGCGCGAAGCGCGCGCCGATCAGACGGCCCCGCTCATGCGGATCGGTGATGTCGGTCGCGAATGTGTGCAGCTTCAAGATCAAACCTCCTGTGTCGAATGAGACCCGGGCCGGCGCGGCCCGTAAAGTGTTTCGCCATACGAACAAATTGGCACGTGCCGGCCGTCAGAACGAGTAGATGAACTGCATCCCGGCGAGGTCGTTGCTGCGCGCGTACGTGCCGTTGCTCTTCAGGAACACCGGATGGTTCGCCGCGTCGTGGCGGTATTCGACCTTCACGGTGATCTGCTGCGTCGGATAGAACAACAGGTCCGCCGTGATCGCATAACGCCGCGCGCCCTTGCATTCGGTGCCGTTGGTCGCCGAGCCCTGGAAGCACGCCGGATCGATGCCGAAGCCGCTCGTGCCGTTCACCGACGGGTTGCCGCCCGCGAGCCCGTACTGGATGTTCGTGCCGCCGCCGCCGTTCGACGTGTTGTTCAGGTAGTCGAAGCGCAGCGTCGCGCCCATGCGACCGACCCACGACGTCGTCCACTTCGTATGGCCGAGCAGCGACATCCCGTACCAGCGGGCCGTGCCGCCGTTCCACGCGCCCTTCTGCAGCTCGCCGTAGTCGACCTGCGCGTTGACCTGCGTCTTGTCGTGCGTATAGGTCATGTCGGCTTCCACGTACTTGTAGAAGCCGGTCGGCGACGCGCCGTTGCACTGGTAGCCGTAGCCTCCCGCCACCGCGCACGGCGAGAACAGCGACTGCCGGCCGAGCATCCCGGAGATCCCGAAGTCGAAGGCCGTCGACGTCGCGTTGTCGAAGCGCGCGGTGATCGTCGGCGTCCAGTTGGTCTTGGTCGTGTTGTTCGCCGCGTTCGCGATCGCACCGGCCGTCCGCAGCACCTCGTTGCCGATCACGACCTGCCAGAAGCGCGTCATCGCCGCGTTGGACCCCTTCAGCCCGATGCCGATCAGGTTGCCCGGCTCGCTGAAGTCGTACAGCAGCCCGTGCGTGAGCGTGAGCATCTGGTTCGACGGCTGCACTTCGTAACCCGCGAGGCTCGGCATCATGCCGATCTCGAACGTGCGCGTCGTGGTGAGCGGCACGTTGACCTGCGCCTGCGTGACGATGTTGTTGCCGACGCCGCCGTGCGAATTGCCGAACACGTTGCCGAAGCCGCGGTTCGGCTGGATCACGATCTCCGCGGACGGCGCCATCGGGCCGACGCCGAAGGTCTTCTTGATGTCAAGATAGACGTCGCCGATCGTGCTGTTGTAGTAATCGTACGCGCCCGGGTCGTGGTTCAGGAACTGGAAGCCCGACGTACGCTGCGCGCGGTTGAACAGGTACACGGGATCGACGTAGCCGGTGATGCTCAGGCCCGCGAGCGGGCCGGTCGTCGCGGCTTCCTGCAGCGAGTCGACCTTCAGCGATGCATTCGCGATCTGCTCGCGCATCTGCTGCAGGTCGTCGTTCGTGAAGGCAGGCGCGGAATCGGCGGCCGGCGCGGCGGCCGCCGCCGTGCTGATCGAACCGATCTTCACGCCGCCCGAGGCGGCATGGGCCGTTGGTGCGGCGCCGGCAGGCTGCGCCGCCAGCATGCTCGCGCGCAGCTCGTTCACCTGCTGCTGCAGCGCGGTGACCTGCGCCTGCAGCGCCTTCATCCTGCTCGCGTCGGTCGCCTGCGGCGCCGTGCGCGCCATCGCCGAAGCCGCTTCGAATGCGAGCAGGCACAGCGCCGTCATGTGTTTGATCTTCATGTTCTGGGTGGTCGTCGGGACGAGCGCGCCCCCGCCCGCCGCGATCAGCGGCGGGGCGCGCGAAAGGTATGCGGGAGTGCGGGAAGCGGCGGCCGGCTTACTCGGTCTTCAGCTTTGTCCAGAGACGGTTCTGCAGACGCATCAGCTCGGGCGGAACCGGCTTGCTGAGGCTCAGCCGGCGGATCACGTCGGCGGGCGGGAACACGGCCGGGTCGCTCGTCACTTCGGCGCGCACGAGATGCCTCGACGACGGCACGGCGGACGGATACGACGTGTCGTTGGTCAGGTTCGCGCTCTCCTGCTCCGACAGCACGAAGTTCACGAACTTCAGTGCGGCGTCCGGATGCGGCGCATCCTTCGGAATCGCCATCATGTCGAACCACATCGCGCTGCCTTCGGTCGGAATCACGTACTTGATGTGATACGACTTCTTCGCGGAAGCGGCCGCGATCCGCGCGGAGTTCACGTCGCCCGACCAGCCGAGCGCGAGGCAGATGTCGCCGCCCGCAAGATCGTTGATGTAGCTGCTCGAGTTGAACTGCGTGATGTACGGCCGCACCGTCTTCAGCAGCTCATAGGCGGCCTGGTAGTCGGCCGGGTTCGTCGTGTTCGGATCCTTCTTCAGGTACACGAACGCCATCCCGAACGCATCGACCGGCGAATCGAGCACCGACACGCCGCAGTGCTTCAGCTTCTGCACGACCTTCGGATCGAACAGCAGCGACCAGCTGTCGAGCGGCGCATCGTTGCCGAGCGCGGCCTTCACCTTCTCGACGTTCATCCCGAGCCCGTCGGTGCCCCACGTCCACGGAATGCCGAACTGGTTGCCCGGATCGTCCTTCGCCAGCACCTTCATGATTTCCGGATCGAGCAGCCCGTAGTTCGGCACCTGGCTCCGGTCGATCTTGCGGTAGATGCCGGCCTGCAGCTGCCGCGCCCAGAAGATGTCGGACGGCACGACGACGTCGTAGCCCGACGTGCCCGACAGCAGCTTCGCCTGCAGCGTCTCGTTCGAATCGAACTCCTGGTAGACGACCTTGATGCCGGTCGCCTTCTCGAAGTTCGCGATCGTCGCCTTGCCGATCGAGTTGCCCCAGTTGTACACGTTGACGACGTCCGCCGCGTGCGCGACGGGCGTGCCGGCCCACGCGAACCCGCCCAGCGCGAGCGCCGCGCATGCCGTCCCCAGATGCCGTTTCCACTCCCCTGCCATGTTTTCCTCCGTCGGTATCGTGATCCGCTCCCGGCGAGCGGTGGTTGCTTCGGTCCGGGAAAATGTAGCCAGAGGAAATTGGCCGGTCTGCCCTGCCAATAGGGGGACACGCGTCACAATCGGCGCATCCGGTTCCGGCCGGGATCGGCGGCCCGCGAAAACGGAAGCCGCCTGAAAGCCGGCGTCACCGCGTCGTCAGCCGGGATGCCCGGTCAGGACGCCTGGATACCCGTGCGTGCCCCGAAATCGTTGCCCACGTGCGTGATGCGGCCGCCCATCATCGTCAGCCCGACGTCGATGCGGCCGATGTCGTATTGGCCGACCTCGAACAGGTCGTTCTCGAGCACGACGAGATCCGCGCGCTTGCCGGGTGTCAGCGAGCCGACCTCGTGCTCCATCCCGAGCTGGTACGCGCCGTGGATCGTGTACGCGGCGATCAGTTGCGGAATGCTCAGACGCTCGGCGATGTCCGGAAACACCGGCGCGTCGGGTTCGCCCGCGAGCTGGCGCGTGTGGCCCGACTCGATGTGCTCGAGCGGCTTGTGCTGGCAGCGGCACTGGCACGCGAGGCCGTCCATGCCGATCGACACCGTCACGCCTGCGTCGAGGAACGTGCGGAACTTGTACATGTTGCTCCAGCGTGCGTGGCCGTAGTGGTCGCGCAGCTGCTCGGTGTACGCGTCGACCACGCCCCACTGCAACTGCGTGTTCGCCATCACGCCCGCGCGGCGAAAGCGCGGGATGTCGTCCGGATGCGTGAGAAACGCGTGCGTGATCACGTGGCGGCGGTCGCGCGGCGGGTTCGCGCGGTTGACCTCGTCGAAGCCGTCGAGCGCCATTCGCACCGCCGCGTCGCCGACGCAATGGACCATCACGTTCGCGTTCGCGCGATCGGCTTCGACCAGATAGCGGTTGAAAGTGTCGGCCGGCATCGTCGGCGCGCCGCAGGTGTCGGGGCGATCCGCGTACGGTTCGAGCAGGTAGGCGGTGTGGTTCGCCTCGGTGCCGTCGAGGAACAGCTTCAGCGCGCGCGCCTTCACGAGCGGCGAATCGTACTGCTCGCGATACCGGACGAGCGTGCCGACCGGATCGTCGATCTCGCCGATCACCGCGACACTGCCCACCACGCGCAGCTTCAGGTCGCCCGCGCGCTCCATCGTCTGCAGCGTCTCGTACAGCAGCGACTGGTCGCCGCTCGCGTCGAAGAAGCCGGCATCGAACACGGTCGTCACGCCGGCCGCGCACAGCTTCTTCTGCCACGGCGGAATCGATTTCAGGTACAGATCGATGCCGGTCGGCAGCAGGCCGGCCGCGCTGATCCGCTGCATCAGCAACGAATACGCGGCGCCGTCGACGATCAGGCCGGTCGGCTCGCCCGTCATCGCGTCCTTCTCGAACCAGCTCGCGCCTGCCTGCACGGGCGGCGTCGACGCGTCGATACCGGCGATCTCCAGCGCCTTCGAGTTCACCCACATCGAATGGAAATCCGTCGACAGCAGGCACACCGGGCGATCCGCGCAGATCGCGTCGAGCGTCTCCTTGCGCAGCATGGCTGGCGGGATCGTCGCCTGCACCCAGCCCATCCCGGTGATCGCCGGCTCGTCCGGATGCGATTCGACGTAGGCACGCAGCGCGCCGAGCACCTTCTGCGGATCCTCGTGATTCACGAACGCCTGGAACGCGAACGCGGTCGTCTCGAAGTGCCAGTGCGACTCGACGAAGCCCGGCAGCACGAGCCGGCCGGCCGCGTCGACGACCTTCGTCCGCGCACCGACGTACGCCTGCACGGCCGCCACGTCGCCGACGTGAACGATCCGGCCGTCGCGCACGGCAACGGCCTGCGCCCACGGCCGGTGCGAATCGACGGTGTAGACCTTCGCGTTGGTCAGAACGAAATCCGCCGGCGTCGCGGCGACCTGCGTCGGTTGAATCTGCATTGCCTGTCCTCGGTGGTCATCAGGTTTTCGAAGTGCTTTCACTATAGACAGACGATTCGCACCGGTATGCCCCCCCGCCGCGGGGGCTTCGGCGAATTCACGCCGCCGCGTACCCGGTCTTGTCGTCGTTTTGGGGACAACGCGCGAAATCCGCGGGGTTGACCGGTGAATACCCGGCTGACGCACGCGCGGCGTTCGCGTAACGTCGCGCTGTCCCCTGACCGCCTGCACCCGACCATGCGACTGCTCCAGCCCGACCCCGCCGCCCGCGGCCACTACCTGATCGGCGTGCGCCCCGACACGCTCGGCGCGACGCTGCGTGCGGTCGGCACGCCGGATTTCGTCGGCGCGGTCACCGCGTTCGTCAACGACAGCATCCACGCCGACGCCGTGCACCTCGAACGCTGGCGCGCGGACGCGGGCAGCACGTCGGGCTTCGTCGTCGAATGGCTCGGCAGCGGCAGCCTGCGTGTCGCGGCCGATACACTGCGCGTGATGGATATTTACTACCAGCACTATTGCCAGACCGACCCGCTGGTCGCGCCGCTGCGCGGCAAGGCCGGCACGCTGCTCGTGCAGCGCCATGTCGACGGCATCGCGCAGGGCGAGTTCCGCCGGCGCATCTTCGACGAACCCGGCATCGCGCAGGAATGCCTGCTCGTGCACGGCACCGCGCACCTGCAGTACGCGCTCGGGCTCGCGCGCGCCGTCGGGCGGGCCGCGTTCACGACGGACGAGCTGTTCCATTTCCGGCAGATGGTCGATCTGCTGTTCCCGATGTTCGAGCTGCATGCGCGTACCTGCGCGGCGCGGCGCGTGGCAACGGTATCGGTGAACGTCGGATCGCAGGCGAGCTTCGACGCGCGCCTCGAACGCCAGGACGTGCAGTTGTCGCGCCGCGAGCACGAGATCTGCCGGCTGATGCTGTGCGGGCGCTCGGTGCCCGAGGCCGCGCAGCAGTTGGACGTGAAGCTGTCGACGGCCGAGTCGTACGTGAAGCGCGCGTTCGCGAAGCTCGGCGTGCGCACGCGCCGCGAGCTGTTCGACTGGACGCTCGTCGACTGCTGAGCGCGCGGCCCGGATTTACGCGGCCAGCACGGCCGCCTTGATGTTGAAGGCGCGCAGCAAGTCCTCGCAGAACGCGTCGACGATCGGCTTGTCGCTCGTGCTGCGCTTCATCGCGAGATGCAGCGGCACGTCGAAGCTGAACGTCGCGCGGCCGACGGCCTTCACGAGCCCGCGCTGTTCGAACGGCTCCGCGTAGTGCGCGGGCAGATAGCCGAGATGGCCGCCCGACAGGATCAGAATGGTCGCGGCCTCGATGCTGTCCGCGCTCGCGGTCACGCGGCGCTCCGGCAACGGATACTGCTCCTCCGGCACCGGGTAGGTACGCCACACCCAGTCGTGAAGCTGCAGATCGTCCGCCGTCACGGGCCGCGACGCATGGAACAGCGGATGCCCGCGCCCGCAATAGATCACCTGCTGCTCGGTGAACAGCGGCGTATAGAGCAGGCCCGGCACGCGATGCCAGAAATAGCCGATCGCGAGATCGAGCTGGTTGTTGACGAGGCTTTCCTCGAGCTCCTGCGGCGAGGCGACCTTCATCGAGAACGTGACGGCCTGGTCGCGCTGGCGGAACGCGCCGATCGCGTCGGCCACCCGCGCGTTCTCGACGAGCGGCGCCTGGCCGATCAGGCCGATCGACAGCGTGCCGACCAGCTTGCGGTCGATGTCGCGCACGCGCGCGACGAATTCGGAGGTCGCCGCGACGAGCGTACGCGCCGTGGCCGCGAAGCGTTCGCCCTTCGACGTCAGCCGAAAGCCGCCGCGCCCGCGATCGCACAGCTTGAAGCCGACGCGCGCCTCGAGCGCCGACAGCTGCGTGCTGATGGTCGACTGCCGCACGCCGAGCGACGCCTCGGCAGCCGTGATGCCGCGTGCGTCGACGACGGCCAGAAAGACCCGGATGAGCCGGAGATCGAGATCGGTGGTATTCGAAAACATGCGTCAAGCCGCTGCGCGTACGCGCGTTGCCCGGCCGGCACGGCGCGCCTCGCGCGCCCCGCCCGCCGCCTTCGCCGATGAACCGAACGGGACGCGCGCCGCCATCGGCAGCGGCGCGCGTCGCAACCCTGTCACTCCGATACCGCCGCGAGCGGGCGCGCGATGCCGAACACGGCCGGCCGCAGCCGCCCGTAGCAGAGGAACGCCGCCGCGCACAGCGCGATCGCCGCGATCAATGCCGACTGCGTGCCCGCGCGCTCGATCAGCGACCCGCCCGCGACCGAGCCCACTCCATAGCCGAGCGCGACGCAGCCCGGCGACAGCGCGGCCGACTGGCCGATCAGGTCGTACTGCGGAATCGTCGCGTAGATCAGCAGCGCGCCGCCGGTCCAGCAGCCGATGAACACGATCGCGCCGAGCGTGAACGTCGCGACCGACGCCGGCATCGCGAGCAGCACGGCCGCGACCGCGCAGCCGCCGAGGTTCACGAGCGTCCAGCGACGCAGGCCCGCGCCCGCGCCGAGCTTCGGCATCGCCGCGCAGATCACGAGGCTCGCGACGTTCGCGATGCCGAGCACGAGCGACACCGACTTGCCGCTCAGGCCCGCATCGGTGCCGATCTTCTCGAGGAAGGTCCATACGACGCCCACGCCGCCGTACAGCGCGAGCTGCGCGCACAGCACGAGCATCGCGCCCTGGCGGTCGATGCGGCTGGCCCCCCCGACCGGCGTCGGCGCGGCCATCGTCTCGCCGCGGCGGAACAGCGGCGTCGCGAGCACGAACATGCCGAGCACGCACGCGACGAAACCGAACACGCCGCGCGCGCCCCACGTGCCGCTCAGCATCGGGAAGACATACGCAAGCAGCACCATGCTCCACATCACCTGCCCCATCAGCATGATCCCGAGATTGCGTTCCGGCGCGCGCGAATACGACAGGTAGCGCAGCGCGATCCCGTTCAGCCCGCCCGAGCCGACGCCCGCGACGAACTGCAGCGTCGAATAGGCGACGAGCCCGTGCGTCGCGAGCGTGCCGAGGTTCGCGCCGGCCGCGAGCGTCACCGCGCCCGCGAGCACGAGCCGGACCGGCTGGCGGCCGAGCACGAACGCGACGAGCAGCGTGCCCGTCGATTCGCCGAGCACCTCGATGAAGCTCGACAGCCCGAGCGCCGCTTCGCCGAAGCCCCAATGGCGCTCGACCTGCCCGACGATCGCGGGCAGGCCGAGAAAGACCGTCGGTCCGAGGATGCCGAGCAGCAGCATCACGACGACGAACAACGCGCTTTCCTGCCGCGCTTCATCCTGCAGATTCACAACGTTCATGCGATGTCTCTCTCCGTGTCCGCGGCGCGGACCGTCTCCTCGGGGGAGTTGGATATGGCGGCGGCCCGGGCCGGGCCGCCGTGTCGCTTACATCGGGAAGCCCATCGCCTTGAGGCCGCTGATCCACGCGCGCTTCCAGCCGCCTTCGGCATCCGCGCCGTCGAACGCGTGGAACGTGATCTTCGCGGCGACCCAGCGCATCGGCTCCGGCGGGATGTAGCTCGGGCTCTGGTTCGCGATGTCGAGCTTGCGCTCGGGGCTGTCGCGGTCGAACAGGATGTTCAGCCCCATGAACGCGCCGAACCGGCTCGCCGCGACGCCGAATCCCGTATAGCCGGCGACGAACACGGCCTTGCCGCCGAGATAGCGTTTCGCGAACACCGAGCCGCGCGAGCAATAATCGATCGGGCCGCCCCATGCGTGCGAGAAACGCACGTCGCTCAGTTGCGGGAACGTGCGGTAGAACGCTTCCGCGAGCCGGTAGTACGTTTCGCGCCGGCCGTCCTGGTGCGGCTCCGGATCGCCGTCGAAGTGATAGCTGACGAGGCCGCCGAAGATGATGTTGTTGTGCTTCGTCAGCCGGAAATAGTTGAGCTGCGTGCGCGTGTCGTACACGCCCTGGCGATTCTTCCAGCCGATCCGCGCGAGCTGCTCGTCGGTCAGCGGCTCGGTGGCGAGCACGTGATCGCGCACCTGCATCACGCGGCGGTTGATGTCCGGAATCCCGACCTTCGCGGTGCCGCTGCCGAACACGACACGCGGCGCGCGCACGCTGCCCTTCGGCGTCGTCACGAACACCGTGCCGCCTTCGTCGGTCACGGTCGTCAGCGGCGTGTGCTCGTACAGTTTCACGCCGAGCGACAGCGCCGCGCGCTTCAGCCCCCACGCGAGCTTCGCCGGATGCACGATGCCGCTGCGGTTGCGCGACCACAGCGCGCCCGCGAACAGCGGCGAATTCAGTTGTTCGAGCGTTTCCTCGCGGTTCAGCAGCACGACGTCGTGGCCGTACTCGCGATGCAGGTCGTAGTCGCCCTTCAGGTGCGCGAGGTGCTCGGGATCGACCGCCACCGTCATCTCGCCGTTCCACTCGATGTCGGCGTCGATGTCGTAGCGCTTCAGCGTTTCCTCGAAGCCATCGAGGTTGTGATGGCCGAACGCCTCGAGTTCCGCGATGTCGTTCGGGAACACGCGCACCGCATTCGGCAGCCCGTGCATCACCGACGTCGAGATGATCCCGCCCGCTCGGCCCGATGCGCCGTGCGCGACCTTGCCCGCCTCGATCAGCACCACGTTCAGGTGCGGCATCTGTTCCTTTGCCTGCACGGCCGACCACAGCCCCGTGAAGCCGCCGCCGACGATCAGCAGGTCGGCCGTCACGTCGCCGACGAGTTCCGGCTCGGTGGCCGGCGCGGCCGGGTTGTCGAGCCAGTACGGGAACAGCCTGGTATTCGCGAGCGCCGCCTCGACGCCCAGCGCGACCGGTGCGACCGGCGTGCCACGCGGCGCCTGCACCGGCGCGGTCTGTTTTGCTTCGTTGACTTCCATTTCCATGATCCCAGCCATCACACGCGAAAAACGAAACCGCCGCCGGATGCGCGTCACACGGACGACGACACCCCGGCGGCGGCTTCGGACATCACGACTGTTCGAGCAGCACGTAGAACTTCTTCGCGTCCTCGATCGTCTCCCAGCGGCCCGCGAAGCCGGCCGGCAGCAGGTAGCCCTGGCCCGGCGTGAATTCCTTGCGGTTGCCTTCGACGTCGGTCAGCGCGATCCGGCCCTCGACGAGCCACACCGCTTCGTCGGCCGCGGTTTCCGGAAACTCCACCGAGCCGGCCTTGCCTTCCCACCAGCCGACGATGTAGTTGCCGCTCTTGCCTTCGGCCGCGCGCCAGTCGCTTTCGTCCATCCCGAAGTCGAGCTTCGTGAATTCGCCCACGCCTGCGCCCAGCGGCAGGATGTCCTTGATCAGTTTGGTCATCGGAATCTTTCGTCTCTTGATTGAAAAAAGCAGAGACAAAGTTACTCATTTACACTGCCCCGGTATGCCCCCCTTCAGGGGGGACAAGCGATGTTTTGCGGGGGCGGGCAGGTCGGCAGGACAACCGACGGTGTTTCCCCCTAATGACGTTTTCCGTTGCCGACGCTACAATCGCGCCGCTTTTCACCGGGGAACCGCATGCTGCTCAACGTGAACCCCTTCCACCGCGACAACGACCGCTTCAACGTGTCGTTCAAGGCGCTGGGCGAGCTGATCGAGACGGTCGGCACGCCTCACTTCGTGCCGCGCCTCACGCAACTGCTGAACGACGTCGTGCCGCTCGACGTCGCGCACGTCGAACGCTCGCGCGTCGACGGCACGATGCCCACCGGCTACCGATGCGAATGGATCGGCAGCAGCGGCATCGGCACCGCCCCTCATGAAATCTCCGACGTGATGACGCTCTACTACGAGCGCTTTCTCGACAGCGACCCGCTGTTCGCCGGGTTGCGCGGCAAGACGGGCACGATGCTCGTCGTGCGCGACATCGCGGCGATCCCGCCCGGCGAATTCCGTCAGCGGCTGTTCGACGACGTGCAGATCGGCCACGAATGCGTGCTCGCGCGCGGCACGCGCTATTCGCAGCACTCGATCGCGCTGGAGCGCGGCCGCGACCGGCCGCCGTTCACGCTCGCCGAGATGAACCGCTTCCGCGGCATCAGCGACGTGCTGTTCCCGCTGCTCGAACTCCACGCGTCGACCACCGCCGTGCGGCGCGTCGCGCATCCGACACCGGAGATCCATCCGCTCGCGCAGTTCGACGCGCGCATCGCCGCCGACGGCGTGAAGCTGTCGAAACGCGAATACGAAACCTGCAAGCACCTGCTCTCCGGCAAGACCGTGCCCGAGACCGCCGGCATCCTCGGCGTGCGCGTCGCGTCGGCCGAGTCGTACGTGAAGCGCGCGTTCGCGAAGCTCGGCGTGCGGACCAAGCGCGAACTCGCCGCGTGGGGCTCGGCCACCACCGCGTTCCCTTCCGCCGGATCGCACGACGCCGCCACGCCGCCCGTCCTCTCCCGCTGACCGCCCGCCGCCCGCGCCGGCCGCGCGGCCGCCTTCGGTTGCGCGGCGTCGATGCGGCGGCGCCACTCGCATCGAGACCCGTCGATGTAAACGTTGCGACTTCAAAATCTTCGCGCAGGCGTTCTCCTCTACCATCGGCCGATCGCTTTACCCTGGAAAAAGGAGACGGCCCCCATGCCCCGCGAACTCAATCAACCGATGGGCGGCAACGACATGCCGCGTTTTGGCGGCATCGCCACGATGATGCGGCTGCCGCAGGCCGCGACGACCGACGGCCTCGACGTGTGCTTCGTCGGCGTGCCGCTCGACCTCGGCACGTCGAACCGCTCGGGCTCGCGCTTCGGCCCGCGCCAGATCCGCACCGAATCCGTGCTGCTGCGCCCGTACAACATGGCCACGCGCGCGGCGCCGTTCGATTCGCTGCAGGTGGCCGACCTCGGCGACGTCGCGACCAACCCGTACGACCTGAAGGACTCGGTGCGCCGCATCGAGGAGGCCTACGACGAGATCGTCGCGAACGGCTGCCGGCCGATCACGCTCGGCGGCGACCACACGATCGCATGGCCGATCCTGCGCGCGCTGCATAAAAAGTACGGCAAGGTTGCCGTCGTGCATATCGATGCGCATGCGGACGTGAACGACACGATGTTCGGCGAGAAGATCGCGCACGGCACGCCGTTCCGCCGCGCGGTGGAAGACGGACTGCTGCAATGCGACAAGGTCACGCAGATCGGCCTGCGCGGCACCGGCTACCACGCGGACGATTTCGACTGGTGCCGCGAGCAGGGCTTCACCGTCGTGCAGGCGGAAGAATGCTGGAACAAGTCGCTCGTGCCGCTGATGGCGCAGGTGCGCGAACGCGTCGGCGACACGCCGGTCTACCTGAGCTTCGACATCGACGGGCTCGACCCGTCGTTCGCGCCCGGCACCGGCACGCCGGAAATCGGCGGCCTCACCATTCAGCAGGGCCTCGAAATCGTCCGCGGGATGAAGGGCCTGAACATCGTCGGCGCGGATCTCGTCGAAGTGTCGCCGCCGTACGATCCGGCCGGCACCACCGCGCTCACGGGCGCGAACCTCGCGTTCGAGATGCTTTGCGTGATGCCGGGCGTCGCCTACCGCTAACCCGACCGACAGGATGACCCCCATGTCCATCGCCGAACTTTCCCGTTCCGCAACCGCGTTCGTGCTGCCCGCCGCGCGCATCGCCGGCCAGCCGGTCCGCACGCATTCCGACACGGCCGGCGCGCCGATCCTCAACGCATCGACCGGCGACGCGATCGGCTGGCAGGAATTCGCGACGCCCGCGCACGTCGACGCCGCGGTGCGCGCCGCGCGCGACGCCTTCGCCGGCTGGCGCGACACGCCGCCCGCCGCGCGCGGCCGCGTGCTCGCGACGATCGCCGAGCGCGTCGAAGCCGCACGCGACCGGCTGGCCGCGCTGCAGATGCAGGTCAGCGGCAAGCCGCCGTTCGAGGCCGACGCCGACGTCGGCGACGTCGCCGCGACGTTCGCGTACTACGCGAAGCTGTGCGAAGACCGAGCGCTGTTCGCGGCCGAGCCCGTCGCACTGCCGAGCGACGCCGTCACGGCCGAGCGGTTCCACGACGCGGTCGGCGTCGCCGCCCTGGTGATGCCGTGGAACTTCCCGATGGTCACGACCGCGTGGAAACTCGCGCCCGCGCTCGCGGCCGGCTGCGCGGTCGTGCTGAAGCCGTCCGAACTCACGTCGCCGACCGAGCACGCGCTGCTCGACATCGTCGCCGAAGCCGGTGTGCCGGCCGGCGTCGTCAACGTCGTGAACGGCGGCGCCGAGGTCGGCGCGGCACTGACCGCGCATCCGCTGATCGACAAGATCTCGTTTACCGGCAGCACGGCGGCCGGCCGCAAGGTGATGCGGGCCGCGGCCGAAGACATGAAGCGCGTGACGCTCGAACTCGGCGGCAAGTCGTCGCTGATCGTCCGCGACGATGCGGATCTCGACGTCGCGGTACCGCTCGCGATTGCGGGCGCGTTCACGAACGCGGGCCAGATGTGCTCGGCCACCGCGCGCATTCTCGTGCACGACAGCCTCTACCGCCGCTTCATGACCGCGTTCGAGACGGCCGTGCGCGCACTCGTCGTCGCGCCGCCGACCGACGAACAGGTCGCGATGGGGCCGCTGATCTCGGCCGCGCAGCGTGCGCGCGTCGAAGCGATGCTCCAGCAGGGCATCGACGCGGGCGCACGCATTGCGTTCAGCGGACGGGTCGCGGAGGCCGGCGGCGAAGGCTTTTTCATGGCGCCCGTCGTGATCGCCGAGCCGGCCGCCGACAACCCGTTGTGGACCGACGAAATATTCGGCCCCGTCGCCTGCGTGAAATCGTTCCGCACCGACGACGAAGCGATCGCACTCGCGAACGACACGCGTTACGGGCTCGTCGCGACCGTCGTCACGCGCGATGCCGACGTCGCGAAGCAATTCCAGCAGCGCGTGCGGGCGGGGCTCGTGTGGATCAATGCGCCGCAGCTGATCTACCCGCACGTGTGCTGGGGCGGCTTCGGGCTCAGCGGGATCGGCCGCGAACTCGGCGTCACCGGGCTGCGCAGCTATCAGGAACTGCGCCACGCGATGCGCGCGATCGACTGACCCGTGCGGCCGTTCAGGCCGTTGGCGGCACCGTGGCGGATGGCACGGTGCCGCTTTTTTCAGGTACACGTCGGATTTCCGGGCAGAGGACCGGCGGCCCGCGTGCGCCGGTCACGCGTTCGAGCGGCGCGCGAGCGCGCCTCAATGCGACAGCGCCGCGGCGTGATCGTGCTCGCGCAGCGGGTCGGGAATCGCACATTGCGCGAGCCCGCCGGCATCGATCCACAGGCGCGTGCGTTGCGCCGCCGCGTCGATCAGTTGCGCGCACTTCGAGTAATCGTATGACGACACCTCGAGCGGGCAGAGCGGCGGCACGACATGGATGTGCGCGCGGGCCGCGTACAGCTCCAGATCACGCACCAGTTGCCGCGCGATCACGAGCGTCAGCGCGTGCGTCGCATGCGCGATCGCGCTGCGCGGCGGCACGCGCAACGCACAGGCGAACCCGGCCGGCAGCACGACGATCCGCTTGACGCCGAGCGCGATCGCGACGGAGATCGGCGTATTGTTCGCGACGCCGCCGTCGACCAGTTCCACGCCGCCGATGCGGACCGACGGAAACACGCCGGGAATCGCCGCGCTGGCCTGCACGGCATCCACGACCGGGCCGGCGGACAGCACGACTTCGCGACCGCTCAGCACGTCGGTCGCGACGATGTGCAGCGGCAGCGCGGCCTGCTCGATCCGCCGGTACGGCAGGTTCTTTTCCAGCAGCAGGCGCAGCGCGTCGGCCTCGACCAGATGGGGCCGGTTGCGCAGCAGCATCGCGACGATGCCGCGCATCGAGAACGGCATGATGTCCTGGCGGCGGATGCTGCACCACAGCGCGGCGAGCATCGCGACGCCGTCCCTGTCCGGCCGGCCCGCGAAATAGGCGGCATTGATCGCGCCCGCCGACGCGCCGACGACGCAATCGGGCCGTTCGCCGCTCGCGATCAGCTCACGGAGCATGCCGACCTCGATCGCGCCCAGACTGCCGCCGCCGGCGAACACGAAGGCGGTCGAAGGCGTGGAATCGGAATTCACGGGGCACCCTCCTGCGGTTGGCTGCGACAGCGCTTTCTCCATGATGGATCGTGCGGCGCGTTGGATGTCCTGATGAAAACCCTGCCGGCGTGCTGGCCAGGCCGTTCGGCTGCCGACGTTTCCGGGTCGCCTCCACTCGGAAACTCGCGCGATCGCCACGTACTTTTTGACCTCGATCAACAAAATCGCGCGCTTCGGCGCCCGCAAACGTGTGCCAGGCACGAATCGCGCGGGATGCGTGGAATCACGGGTTCAGCCGCCGCGACGCGCGCCGTTATTGCATCAACACCCGCCGACCGGCATCGCGTCGCGGGCATGGAGCGAGACAGCCGAGCTGTCCCGCCCGCTTATCGACAACGGAACCAGCAGCGCACGTCGCGGACGAGGTAATCATGTTTGTAGCCATCGGATGGATCGTCGTGATCGGGTCGGTGATCGGCAGTTTTGTCGGCGTGGGCGGCCATTTGCCTGCCTTGCTGCAGCCGTTCGAGCTGCTGTGCATTTTCGGCGCCGCGCTGGGCGCGTTCGTCGTCAGCAATCCCGTCACGACGCTGAAGAAGACCATCAAGACCCTGCCGACCTGCTTCAAGGGCGGCGGCTATACGAAACAGCAGTACGTCGAACTGATCGCGCTGCTGTACGAGCTGCTGCACAAGGCGCGCAAGGACGGCATGATGGCGCTCGAGGCCGATGTCGATGCGCCCGAACAAAGCCCGCTGTTCCAGAAGTATTCGCATGTGCTCGCCGACCATCACCTGCTCGACTTCATCGTCGATTACCTGCGGATGATGTCGAGCGGCAACGTGAACGTGCTGGAGATGCAGGACCTGATGGATGAAGAGCTGCATACGCATCATGCGGAGGCGTCGGTCGCGGCCAATGCCATCCAGAAGATGGCCGACGGCCTGCCGGCGTTCGGCATCGTCGCCGCGGTGATGGGTGTCGTGCATACGATGGGCTCGGTCGGCGCGCCGCCCGCCGTGCTCGGCAAGATGATCGCCGGCGCGCTCGTCGGCACCTTCCTCGGCATCCTGCTCTCCTATGGCTTCATCGGTCCGCTCGCGGATCTGCTCAACGCGAAAGGCCGTGCCGCGGCCAAGCCGTTCCAGTGCGTGAAGGCCGTGCTGCTCGCGTCGATGAGCGGCTACGCGCCGTCGGTTGCGGTGGAGTTCGGCCGCAAGGTGCTGTTCACCGCCGATCGCCCGAGCTTCAAGGAGCTCGACGACGCCGTCCGCGCGACCAAGTCGCCCAAGGCGGCATAACGGATACGCGAGGAAACGGAACACGCCATGGCCGACCATCGCTCCAGTTCGTCGAAGCAGCCCGCCTCGGCATCGCGCGTCGTCGTGCGCCGCAAGAAAGGCGGCGACCATGACGCCCACCACGGCGGTGCATGGAAAATCGCGTACGCCGATTTCGTCACGGCGATGATGGCGTTCTTCCTGCTGATGTGGCTGCTCGGCTCCGTCTCGAAGTACGACAAACAAGGGATCGAGGACTACTTCAATACGCCGCTGTCGACGCTCCTGTCCGGCGGGAAAGACGCCCAGGCGCCGCGCCCGAGCGTCGTGCAGGGTGGCGGCCGCGACCTGTCGGACCCCGCGCCGGCCATCGACACGAAAGCGCAACCGGTGCCGGCCAGCTCGCCCGCAGCCGTCGCCGACAACGCCGATACGCAAAAACTCGAGCGCCTGAAGGCAAAGCTGACCGCGGCGATCGCGCGGAGTCCGTCGTTGCGCGCCTACCAGGACCAGATCCGGATCGCGATCACCCACGAGGGCCTGCGCATCGAGATCGTCGATTCGCTCAAGCGGCCGATGTTCGCGTCGGGCAGTTCGCAACCGGAAAGCTATGCGACCGCGATCCTCGCGCAAGTCGGCGCGGCGCTCGACGAGGTCGACAACCGCGTGTCGATTGCCGGCCATACCGATTCGACGCCCTATCCCGGCGGCCCGACCGGCTATTCGAACTGGGAGTTGTCCAGCGATCGCGCGAACGCCGCGCGGCGCGCGCTGGTCGCCGGCGGGTTGCGGGAAGCGAAGCTGCTGCAGGTGCGCGGGCTCGCGGATGTGCTGCCGCTCGACCGGAACGTGTCGGACGAGCCGACCAATCGCCGCATCAGCATCCTCGTCATGAACAATGCCGCCGAGCAGGCGTTCTTTCGCGACGGTGGCCGCACGACCGTCGGCGAGACGCCCGGCATCGTGCCTGCCGTCCGCCCGTGACGCGCGCGCGGCCGCAGCCGGCGACGGTCAACCGATGAGCGCGGCCGTTCAGGCCGTTGACGACACCCTGCCTTGCGGCACGGTGTCGTCTTTTTTTTTGCGTCCTCGATATATTCCGTAGAATATATCGAAACCTTGCCCACCCGGAGAAGCAGCATGGCCCGCACGTCGACGGATCGCACCCCGCCGCGCACCGCCCGGGAACAGACGCTCGCACGCAAGATCAGCGCACTCAAGCCGCTGTCGAGCGACACCCGGGCGCGGCAGGTCACGGATGTCGTCGACGCGTTCCGGCGCCTGCGCGGCAGCATCGTGCGTTTCATCCGGATGCTCTCCGCCGCGCACACCGGCGCGATGCCGGACGAAGCGTTGTCGGCAATGGGCTTTCGTGAACTGCTGGCGACGCTCGAACGCGACGCACGCGCCGCCCGCTTCACGCGCCTGCCCGACCTCGAACGCGCGATCGGCCACGCGCGCGGCCTCGAACGCACGCGCGACGACGTGTTTTCCGATTCGTTCAGCAACGACCCGGTCGCGATGCGCGACGCGGTTGCCGCGCTCGAGCGCGTCGACGTGCTGTTCGTCGGGCTGTGCGTCGAATCCGTGATGGCGCGCCACGCGCCGGCATCGCTCCCCCTTTCGCCCGCGGCGCCGGCCGCGCTACCGCAACCCTGCCGTCCAGTGCTGTCCTGCTGACCATCCCCCGCATCGCCCGATGGTTTCCCCGGAATTGTTCCCGTTATATTCCGTGGTATATTTCGCAAATCTTTCGCGCATCCGTCTCCGGTCCGATCGTGCCGGATAGAGGTCAACATGCACGCTCCGCCCTTTCGCCTGGCCCGCACGGCGGATCTCCCGTCGTCCGGCGGCCTTCCGTCCGCGGCCACCGGCGCGCGGATCGACGCGTGCTGCGCGCCGTCCCGCGCGCAACAGGCCGAGTTGAAGCGCCGCGCGCGCCTGTCCGAACTCGATGCGAACCTGCACTGCTCGATCATCGGCACCTGCCTGACCACGCACGAACTGCGCAAGCTCGTGCCGAAGTTCACCGACCTCGACCGGCAGCGTGCGACCGACCTCGACATCCATCACGCGGCCGTCGCGCTCGCGATCGACGGCACGGCCGGCGCCAAGGCGTTGCACAAGGCGCTCGACGAACGCCATGCGGGCGCGATACGCGCGTTCGACAACGCAAAGGACGCGGACGAACTGCTCACGCGCTGGAAGGAAGCGCTCAAGCGCGGCGACATTCCGCCCGCGTACTGGGCACTGATGACGCATCCGCGCACGACGATGGGCGTGCGCCAGGCCGCATTCGGCGACCTGCACATGCTGTCGCACCTGGTCGGCGCGGCCAATCGTGCCGATATCCGGCGGCTGGTCGCGCTGGAGGAAGAGAACGCGGCATTGCATGCGAAGCTCGAACGGCAGCAGGCACGCCTGCACGAGATGAGCACGCAGCGCGACGCAGCACTGCAGGAACGGGACGCGCTCCACGCCCGCCACCACGCGCGGCCGCTGGCCGCCGAAAGCGCGTTGCGCGACGAAGTGCACGAACTGCGCGAGGCGCTGACCGCGCGCGACGAACGGCTTGCGCTGCACACGAGCCGCCGCGAGGCCGCCGAGGAGCGGATCGCCGCGGAACAGGCGAGCGCCCGCGCGATGCGCGCGCGGCTCGACGACCTGACGGCGATGGTGAAGACGCTGCGCGCGGAGGCGAGCGCGATCGAACAGGCGGTGCAGGCGTCGGCGGCCGACCCGGCCGACCCGGCGACGAATGCGCTGTCGATGCTGCAGGGCAGGCGCGTCGTCTACGTCGGCGGGCGGCCCGGTTCGAACCGGGCGATCCGGCGGATCGTCGAGGCGTCGGGCGGCGAAGTGACGCTGCACGACGGCGGCGTCGAGGATCGCAAGGGCCTGCTGGCCGCCGCGCTGCCGGGCGCGCAGATGGTCGTCTTCCCGGTCGACTGCATCGATCACGATTCGATGAACCTGCTCAAGCGTATCTGCGAACGCCACCACATCGCTTACTACCCGTTGCGGACCGCCAGCGTCGCGAGCTTCGTCGAATTGATCGGACGGCTCGATGCACGGGCACGCGACGTCATCGCGCCGGATGGCGCCGCGAGCGACCCGTCACGCTTCTGCCTGCGGCACGGGTAGGCCAGCGCCGGCACAACGCCCCTGTCAGCGACGCACCATTTTCGTGAGCGCGGCGATGTCGTCCGCGCACGCCGCGGAAGCGCGCGCCTCGATCCCGCGATAAAGGCGGATGATCTCCTCGCCGACCGGCGTCAGCACGCTGCCGCCGCCGCTCTGCCCGCCATGCTCGGACACCGTCGCGGGCGATTTCAGCGAACGGTTCAGTTCGTCCATCAGCAGCCACGCGCGCCGGTACGACATCTTCAGGCTGCGCGCCGCCGCCGAAATCGAACCGTGCTCGCGCACCGCCTCGAGCAGCGCGACCTTGCCCGGGCCGAGCGCAATCGTGTCGGCCTGCTGGATACGCATCCTGAACCGCACCTCAGGCTTGGGGTGTGCCGAAGTCTTCATGTTGTCCGCCGAGTGATCGATGCGGGCAAGCATACACGATGGCCTGCACGGAAAACGCCGCGCCCGGCCCCCGGCAGGCGCGCGACGATGCCGGCGAGCCGCTTCACGCAGCGCGGCGCGGGCAGCCGGTCGGCGCCCGGGAACGGCGACGGCGCGCCGTCGTCGGCCGACAGCGGTCCGGGTGCAAACGGCGCGCCACATGGGCCGTAGACGGCAGCCGATCGCCCCTGCCCGCGGGCACTATGCCAGCACGACGTTCCCGACGGCCTTCCTGATGCGCTTGTAGCTGTCGACCGATTCCGCCTTCTGGTCGGTCACCAGCGTGCCGATCCGGGCGGGCTCGCAGAAGCTGATCCGGCTGTTCGTGCCGAGCTTGCTGAAATCGGCCAGGATCGCCACGTCCGCCGCGTTGCTCACCATCGCGCGCGCCACCTCGGTTTCCATCCGGTCGTAGTTCGTCGCGCCGCGAACGGCATCGACGCCCACCGGCGACAGCAGCGCGAGATCGGCGCGGTAGCGGAAGATCTCGGCGACCGTGCCATCGCCGACCGTCGCGGCCGCGCGGCTGCCGATCATCCCGCCGAGCAGGATCGTTTCGTTCCTGCCTTGCGCTGGGTCGCTCGAGCGCATCTTCAGCGCGACGTCGATCGAGTTCGTGACGATCGTGAGGCCCGACAACTTCGCCAGTTCCTCGGCCAGCAGCGTGGTGGTCGTGCCGGCGTCGATGAACAGCGTCTGCGAGCCCGTGACGAGCCGCGCGGCCGCGCGCGCGATCGCCAGCTTCGCCTTCACGTGCGTCTGCGCGCGCTCGGCGATCGGCGCTTCGTCGCCGACCTGCACCGCGCCGCCGTGCACACGCTTCAGTTCACCGAGCGCCTCGAGGTCGACGAGATCGCGGCGCACGGTTTCGCGCGACACGTTCAGGTCGGCCATGATTCGGTCGGTGGACACGCGCTGCATCTTCGATAACAGAAGCCGGATCCTCTGGTATCGCTCTTCTTGCCACATGAAATGTCCTCGGAAAAGTCTGTCAATCTTATTCGAACGGCCGTCTACCCGGCGCTTTCTTCCATTTTTTTGACGCCGACGAGGGTCTGCAGCGATTGACGGACCACCTGGAATTCGCGGCTCGTCATCTTCGAGAACACCACGTGGATGCGGTCGTCGTCGGGTGTCTCGTCGTCCTGCTCGATGATGAACTGGACGATGCGCGCCTGGTCGATGCCGGGCATCGACTGCAGCGACGTCAGTTTCACGGCGCCTCGGCTCGCGAGGATGCGCACGCCCCAGCGCTGCCGCGCGGCGAAAAAGCGCTTCTCGATCGGCTTCAGCCCGGCCAGGATCGCCAGCACGATCGCCGTCGCGGCGATCGCGGCCACGTACATGCCGCCGCCCACCGCCAGTCCGACCGCCGCGACGACCCACAGGCTCGCCGCGGTCGTCAGCCCGCGGATGATCTCGCCGCGCAACATGATCGACCCTGCGCCGAGAAAACCGATACCGGATACGACCTGCGCGGCGACCCGCGACGGGTCGAGCGACACGTTCTTCGCCTCCTGGATATCCGCGAAGCCGAACGCCGACACGATCATCACCAGCGCGGCGCCCACGGCCACCAGCATGTGCGTGCGCAACCCGGCCGCCCACGACAGGCGCTCGCGCTCGATGCCGACGATGCTGCCGAGCAAGGCCGCCAGCAACAGGCGGGAAACGATTTCCAGCTGACTGATCATTCGAACACTCCTTCCTGACGGATTCACTTGATGACGCACGGACCGCACGGACCTCTGCGCGGCTCGCCCCGGCTTCGCCCGGCCGCCTTCGCGTTCGCCGGGTTGTATTTTTGTGCAATCTTGCGATTTTGTGCGTTCTAATATACGGTACGCAAAACGACAAAGCCAGACCCAGGTTCGTTTGTTTCATCCGATCCACACGATCAATCGTCAGACCAATCAGGTAACACGATCCGAAACACTTGCTTAGGAGACCATCATGATCAAGAAAGCATGGATGCTGGCTGCGACGCTGCTGGCGGCATTTTTAACGGCGCCCGCTCATGCGTCCGAGGGCGATACCTGCAGGAAGGTGACGCTCGGCGATGTGGGCTGGAGCGACATCGCGGCCACCACCGGCGTCGCGATGATGCTCCTGGACGGGCTCGGCTACGAGGCAACCAAGACGATCGCGTCGCCGCCGATCGTGCTGGCCGGCGTGAAGAAGGCGCAGATCGATGCGTTCCTCGGCTACTGGGATCCGAGCATGACGCCGACCGTGAAGCCGTTCGTCGACGCCGGCGCCGTGCACCTGCTGCCGCAACCCAACCTGGTCGGCGCGCGCTACACGCTGGCCGTGCCGCAGTATGCGTCTGACAAGGGCCTCAGGAGCTTCGCCGACATTGCCAGATTCCGCGACCAGCTCGACGGCAAGATCTACGGGATCGGCGCCGGCAACAACGGCAATGCACTGGTCCAGCGGATGATCGACAGGAACGAATTCGGGCTCGGCGGCTTCAAGCTGGTCGAATCGAGCGAGGCCGGGATGCTCGTCCAGGTCACGCGCGCGGTGCAGGAACACCGGATGATCGTGTTCCTGGCGTGGGAGCCGCATCCGATGAACATCAACTACAAGATCGCGTATCTCGACGGCGGCGACACCGTGTTCGGTCCGAACTACGGCTCGGCGAAGGTCTACACGCTCGTCACGCCCGGCTATCTCGAACGCTGCCCGAACGTCGGCCGGCTGCTGACCAACCTGAAATTCACGACCGACGAGGAAAACCAGCTGATGGTGCCGATCATGAATCACGCCGATCCGGTCGCGGTCGCAAAGGAATGGGCGAAGAAGAACCCGGGCGTGCTGTCGAAGTGGCTCGACGGCGTCACGACCATCGACGGGAAAAACGCCAGGGACGCGATCGAGAAGCTCATCGGCGCGTAAATACGCCATACAGGGAAAGGCCCATGCACAAGAATCTCGCGCTGTTCGACCTCGATCACACGCTGCTGCCGCTCGACAGCGACCAGGCCTGGAGCCGCTTCATCACGCGGGTCGGCTGGCAGGAGGACGACGCGCACACGGCGCTGATCGACGAGCACTACGGCCACTATGCGGCCGGCACGCTCGACATGGATGCGTATCTCGCCGTGACGCTCGCGCCGCTCACGCGCTACTCGCGCGCGCAGCTCGAACGGTGGCATGCGCAGTTCATGGACGAGGTGATCCGGCCGGCGATTACACCGGAGGCACGCGCGCTGGTCGACCGGCATCGCGAGAACGGCGATCTCTGCTGCATCGTGACGGCGACCAACGTCTTCGTCACGCGGCCGATCGCGGCCGAGTTCGGGATCGAGCACCTGCTCGGCATCGAGCTCGATACCGACGACGGCACGCCGGCCGGGCGGTTCACCGGGCGCAGCATCGGCGTGCCGAGTTTCCGGGAAGGCAAGATCGTGCGCACGGCGGCATGGCTGAAATCGCTCGGCTACCTGCCGTCCGATTTCGAACGGACCTACTTCTACAGCGATTCGATCAACGACGTGCCGCTGCTCGACTACGTCACGCATCCGGTCGCGACCAATCCCGACTCGAAGCTTTCCCAGGTCGCCGGCAAACGCGGCTGGCCTGTCATGAAGTTGTTCTGATTCGGGCGATATTCTCTGCTGTCCATTTTCATGTCTGGAGGGGAAATGAAATACGGAGCACGCAGCAACCATCCCGATCAATCAGGAATCCGATTCGAATCGGATCGAAATCAAGTCGTCCCGCCTCGCCCCGCGGAAAGCCGTATTCCGCACTGGCGCGGCGTTTTCATGATCGCGCTGCTGTGCGCGCTGGCCGCCTGCGGCGACGGCGACCCGGGCGCGGCGGGCACTGTCGCCGCCGCGCGCGCGTCGGCACCGGGTTCGGCGTCCGCGCCGGTCCTGCACTGCGCAAGCGCGTGCCATTGACCGGCCCCGGCCCCATCCGCCATCCAGGACAAGGAGCGATCATGCAAAACAAACCCACGACACGACGTCAGTTCCTCGCCGATGCGCTGAAGCTCGCCGGCGCCACCGCGGTGACGGGCATGCTGCCCGAAAGCATCCTGCGCGCACAATCGATTCCGGCCGCCACCGTCACCGGCACGATCCAGGACGTCAAGCACGTCGTCATCCTGATGCAGGAAAACCGGTCGTTCGACCACTATCTCGGCACGCTGCGCGGCGCGCGCGGCTTCGGCGATCCGCGGCCGGTCGTGATCTCCAGCGGCTACCCGGTCTGGCGCCAGCCATCGACGCTGTCCTACGTGTTCCCGTTCAACCCGTCGCCGCCCGTTTCCGGCGTCGCGAACGGCGACACGTACTACGGCGACCTCGATCACAGCTGGAGCGGCACGCACAGCGCATGGAACAACGGCCGCTACGACAACTGGGTCGCCGCGAAGACCAGCGGCACGATGTACTACTTCACGCAGAACGACATCCCGTTCTACTACGCGCTGGCCAGCGCGTTCACCGTGTGCGACGCGTACCACTGCTCGATGCTCGGCCCGACCGACCCGAACCGCCTGTATCTGTGGACCGGCTGCTGCGGCAACGTCGCCGGCTATTCGCCGTACACGACGAACACGATGACCGGCACCGGCTGGACCACGATGCCGGAACGCCTGAACACGGCCGGCGTCACGTGGAAGTTCTACCAGGACAAGGGCAACGGCCTCGATGCCGGCCACGGCTACGGCGAATACAACGGGTCGAGCAAGGATCTCTGGTGGAACGGCAACTACGGCGACAACGTCATCCTGAACTTCAAGCAGTACCAGAACCTCGGCGCGAATGATCCACTCGCGCCGGCGCTCGACGGCACGCAGATCGACCCGACCGGCGGCGGCACGGAGTACGACACCCGTCTGTTCAGTCAACTGCGGGCCGACGTCGCGAACGGCACGCTGCCGCAGGTATCGTGGATCGCCGCGCCCTATGCGTATTGCGAACACCCGTCGTGGGCCGCGAGCGGCGGCGAATGGTATGTCAGCAACGTGCTCAACGCGCTGACGTCGAATCCGGCGGTGTGGGCCAGCACCGTGCTGCTCGTGATGTACGACGAGAACGACGGCCTGTTCGACCACGTGCCACCGGCCGTCCCGTCGAGCGCCGCCGCCGGCACCGGCCGGTCGACGGTCTCGACGGCCGCGGAATTCGTCGCCGGCAGCGGCGCCGCATCGGACGGCGCCGCGAGCGGCGATGTCCCGATCGGGCTGGGCCCGCGCGTGCCGATGTTCGTGATCTCGCCGTGGTCGAAAGGCGGCAAGGTCAACTCGCAGGTCTTCGATCACACGTCGGTGATCCGTTTTCTGGAAGCGCGCTTCGGGCTGCAGGAGACCAACATCACGCCGTGGCGCCGCACGGTGTGCGGCGATCTCACGTCGGCGTTCGACTTCGCGAATCCCGACCAGACGATTCCGGCGATTCCGGCGGCGGCCAGCAACATGGACCCGAACGGCTCGACGGTGCTGATTCCGCCGGCCACCACCACGGCGGTTCCGGCGCAAACGGCCGGCCGCAACACCGCGTGCCGGCTGCCGTACGAGTTCTTCGTCCAGGGCCGCGTCAACCGCTCCGGCAAGACGCTCGCGCTAACGATGACCAACACGGGTGCAGCCGGCGTGCACCTGCAGGCATGGGTCGACGGGACGAGCACGACGCCGCGGCAGTACACGATCGGCGCCGGCACCGGCGCGTGCCTCACGGATTCGCTCCCGCTGAATTCGGCGGGCGGCTACGACTATTCGATCTACGGCCCGAACGGGTTCCTGCAGACGTTCCGCGGCACCATCGGCGCAGCGGGGAACGCGGGATCGACCGGCGAAGTGTCGCTCTGCTACGACGTACAGAACGGCAACGTGCAGATCACGCTCGACAATTCGGCCGGTTCGAGCACGACGACGTTCCAGCTCGTCGACAATGCGTACGGGATGAACCGCGCGCAGTCGGTCAGCGTACCGGCCGGTGCGACACAGGCGGTCACGTGGTACGGCGACGCCGGCTGGTACGACGCGAGCATCCGCGACGCGAACGATCCGAACTTCCTGCGCCGTATCGCCGGCTGCGTGCAGACGCAATCCGGCACGTTGCTGACGGATTCGGCGATCGGCAATACGAACGGGAAATTCGTCGCGGCGCTGGCGTCGCAGGGGTCGTCGTACGCCACGCTGCGGTTCGACTACGTCGTGCCGCCGTGGCGCCACAGCCCGAAGAACTGGGTCGGCATCTATCCGCGCGGCGCGCAACCGACCCGGGGCGGCTACAAGTCGTGGGCGTACCTGCCCAAGAGCACCGGCTCGCTGCTGTTCTCGTCGACCGCGAACAGCACGCTTGCATCGGGCCAGTACGATGCGTGGCTGCTGTTCGACGACGGCTATACGCCGCTGGCAGGCCCCATCGCGATCAGCATCTGAGGTCGCGGCCGTTTCGTCGTCGCTTCAACGTTCCGGCCGGCGCGCGTGCATGACGCGCGCCGCGGCAAAAACGGGTGACGCAGGCCGATCCGCGTTGCGCCGGCGATGCAGGTCAGCCTCTCTTCCGGCTTTCGTGGAGCAGTGGACGACGCGATGCTTGACGGCGCCACGACCGTCAAACTGTTTGACGGAAAATGTTGAGTTGTCGAAAACGGTAAACAATCATTCGGTTTCCTGTCGTCTTTCATCCGCCGACGATCGACTGCCGTCGAGAATGGGAGACACGACGCGCGGCGGTCGTCATCGCACCGGCAGCAACGCCGTGACGACGCCGAAATCCAGCATAATCAGGCGGGCACACAGCCGTGTCTGTACCGGTTTCGCATGCAGCGAATGGTGCAGATGCAGAAAACGAAGAACGGGAACGGGCGCGATTCGATGCACATCGGTGCACCGGCGATCGCGCCACCAACGAGACCACACCCTCCGCCGAAGACAGGACACCGACATATGGACCGAGCCGAGCACATCAGCATCGAACCGGCGATCTCGCTTGCCGCCGACGAGCTGGACCAATGCGACTTCTCGTTCGACATCGCATGGGAGCTGAATGCGCCGTATCAGGATTTGCTCGACCTGCGCGCGTTGCCCGCGCGCCGCAAAAACTACGGGTTCGATCCGGCCGGCTGGGCCGATGAAGCGTCGGGCAAGACAGCGCTCTTTCGCGCGACCGCCGGCGGGCGGTTCGCCGGGTTCGTCGCGGTCGCCGAGCGCTGGAACGGCATGGCCGAAATCGCCGAACTGGCCGTCGACCGCGAGCATCGGCGCCTCGGTATCGGGCAATTCCTGCTGGCGGCCGCGGAAGCCTGGGCGCGCCATCACGGGTTCGGCTTCATGCGGCTGGAAACGCAGGCGAACAACGTCGCGGCCTGCTCCACTTATGCGCGCGCGGGCTTTACGCTCGGCGGCCACGACCGCTTCCTGTATGCAGGCGGCGAGAACGCCGGGGAAGTCGCGCTGTTCTGGTACAAGGACCTGCGCGACGGGCAGACCGCACGGAGCCGCACGGTCGATCCCGCATCGGTGCGGCCGGTGCGCTGATGCCCCGCCGCCCGTCACATCATGGCCGGGTTACTTCCGAGTCGCCACGATGAACAGGCGCGGGAACGGCAGCAGCACGGTGCCGTCGTCGAGTACCGGATAACCGTCCGGCCCGGCGATCGCGTCGCGATAACGCGCGAGGAACGCGCGCTGCTCGGCATCGTCGAGCGCGGCAAGGAACGGCCGCAGCGCACTGCCCTTGAACCATTCGACGACCGCGTCCGCACCGCCGCGCAGCGGGTGATAGTAGGTCGTGCGCCACACGTCCACGCGCGAACACAGCGGCGACAGCAGCGCATGGTAGTAGCGCGCATCGAACCGCTCGGTACGCGCCGCCCCTTTCAGCTTGTCGGCCCACGGCCCGGCCGCGGCGACCTCGCGCATCAGCCGGTGCGCGGGCTCGTCGAGGTTGTCCGGCATCTGCACTGCGAGATGGCCGCCCGGCGCGAGCCGGCCGACGAGCATCGGGAACAGCGTGTCGTGCGCGGGCACCCACTGCAGCACCGCGTTCGACAGGATCAGGTCATAGCCGCCCGGATCGTCCCACGTGGCGACATCGGCAAGATCGAACCGCAACGCCGGCAGCCGCTTGCGCGCGGCCGCGATCATGTCCGCCGATGCGTCGATCCCGTGGATCGTCGCGTCCGGCGCGCGTGCCATCAGCGCCTCGGTCGAATTGCCGGGCCCGCAGCCGATGTCGATCGCGGTACGGATCGGCGTCTTCGGCACGGCGGCCAGCAGGTCGCGCACCGGCCGCGTGCGTTCGTCCTCGAACCGCACGTACTGGTTCGCGTATTGATCGAGTGGGGTCGTCACGATGATTCTCCTTGTGGGCGGAGGCGGCATGCGCGCCGGGATCCGGGCAGCCGCCGATCCAGCGCATTCTGCGACCGTATCCGACCTTCAGTAAAATGAATTTAATATCGTTATTGATTCAAAATTCTGATGAAGATCGATACGCTCGGTGTCCAGGCCTTCGTCGCGATCGCCGACGGCGGCAGCTTCCGGCAGGCGGCCGACACGCTGCACGTCACGCAAACGGCGATCACGCAGCGGCTGCGCAAGCTCGAATCCTATCTCGGCGTCGCGCTGGTCGAGCGCACGACGCGCCGCACCACGCTGACCGAGATCGGCCGGCGCTTTCTGCCGCAAGCGCGCCGGCTGCTGAACGAGTTGTCCGACGCGCTGACCGAAATCCGCGAGACGGGCCTGAGCCAGCGCGGCGACGTCACGATCGCGTGCGTGCCGACGGTCGGCGTGCAATACCTGCCGCGCATCCTGCGCGCGTTCTCCGGGCATCGCCCGCACGATCGCGTGAAGATCCTCGACCATGCGTCGGCGTCGGTGCTGCAGGCCGTGCTGCGGCGCGAAGCCGAATTCGGCATCAGCATCGCCGGCGACCAGCATCCCGAACTTGTCAGCGTGCCGCTCACGCACGATCCCTACGTGCTCGTGTGCCGCGACGATCATCCGCTCGCGAGGCGCCGGCGCATCCGCTGGGCGGCGCTGCAGCCGCATCCGCTGATCTTCGCCGGCGAGGTGAGCGGCAATCGCGGGCTGCTCGAAGGCGCGCTGAAGACGAGCGGCGTGTCGCTGCATTCGTTCTACGAAGTGCAGCGCAGTTCGACTGCGCTTGGGCTCGTCGCGGAAGGGCTCGGTGCGGCCGTCGTGCCAAAACTCGCGATCCAGAAGAACGCGTATCCGATGATCCGCACGATCGAGCTCGTCGAGCCGTCGGTGTCGCGCACGCTCGTGCTCGTCACGCGCAAGAGCGCGCAACTGTCACCGGCCGCGCGTGCGCTCTACGACATGATCGTCGAGCGGGCCGCGCCGGGGCGGTAACGCGCGCCATGCGGGCGTTGCCTGTGCCGGCCGGTCGTCCGCGATGTCGGCAGGCGTCAGGAAGTCGCCCGCACCGCCACGCAGCGCTCAAAGCACCTTGACCATGAACACGCGCGCCGCGCCTTCGGGCTCGCAAGGCACTTCGCCGAACGTCTCGTAGCCCTGCTTCCGGTAGAAGTCCGGTGCCTGGAACGATATCGTGTACAGCACCGCACGCGCGCAGCCGCGCCGCTTCGCCTCCGCTTCGGCCTCGCGCAGCAGCCGGCTGCCGAATCCGCCGCCGCGCAGCGATTCGGGCAGGTAGAACAGGTCGATGAAAAAGAGGCCGAGCGACGTGCGGCCCGTCAGGCCGCCCAATATCTCGCCGGTCGCGGGATCGGTCACGTAGACGTCGAGCGCGGCCGAGTCGGCGCGCCCCGTCATCGCATGGTTGAATTCGCCGAGCTTGCGGCTGATGAAATGGCGGGCGGCCGGTTGTTCGGTATCGGTCAGTTGCAGGGTGACGTCGGCAGGGGTAGTCATCGGGCGAACGCGTGCGTGAATGAAGCCGCCGGGTGCGCAGTACCCGCGGCGGGCGTCGCATGACTATAGCGCGCCGCCACACGCTCACGCCACCGAGAACGCCGCCTTTCGGGCGGCCGTGCGGTGCCGCTCGCGCGTCCGCTGCA
Organism: Burkholderia sp. YHN3-13; assembly: GCF_055810675.1. Taxonomy (NCBI): domain Bacteria; kingdom Pseudomonadati; phylum Pseudomonadota; class Betaproteobacteria; order Burkholderiales; family Burkholderiaceae; genus Burkholderia; species Burkholderia sp. YHN3-13. The sequence continues at coordinate 962,860 of NZ_JBVVNQ010000001.1, forward strand.
CCCTCGGCGGCCGGCGCACGTCGGGCGCATGCGGCACCGCTGCCGCCGCGCCGCGCAAACGTCAGAACGGCTTGGTCGGCAGGTACTTGCCGTCGAGCGTGATCACCGCACGCGAACCGCCTTCGGGATCGTCGACCTTCTTCACGTCGAGCCGGAAGTTGATCGCGCTGATGATGCCGTCGCCGAACTTCTCGTGGACGAGCGCCTTCAGCGTCGTGCCGTACACCTGCAACATTTCGTAGAAACGGTAGATCGTCGGGTCGGTCGGCACGCGATCGTCGATGCTGCCGCGCAGCGGGATCGTCTGCAGCAGCAGTACCGCATCGTCGTCGAGGCCGAGCTTGTCGGCAACGACGCGCGCCGCATCGGCCGGCAGCGCATGCTGGCCGAGCAGCGCGGCGGTGACGAACGCTTCGCTCAGCCCCGTGCCTTCGGTGAGCTGGGCGAACGACAGGTTCTTACGCGCTTTCGCGAGCACGACGGTTTCCGCAAGCGCGTGGCGGGCAGTCTGGCTGTGTTGGGACTGGATCATGGCAATTCCTCGTGGTGGGGTGGGAGCAATCCGGATTCAGGCCGCGGCGGCAAGCGTCGCGGGAGTCGCGCGGACACCGGGGTGGTCCGCGAGGGACACGAACCGGCCGGCCGCGCCGTCGTAGGCGTCGATACAGCCCGATTCGATGTCGTAGACCCAGCCGTGCAGCGCGAGACGTCCTTCTTCGAGCGCGAGCCGCACGGCGGGGTGCGTCTTCAGGTTGGCGAGTTGCGCGACGACGTTCTCGCGCACCATCGAGTCGATCCGCTCGCGTTCGCTGCGGTGCGGGCGCGCCTCGTTCACGACGCGCGCAGAATCGGCATAGCGCAGCCAGTGGCCGACGGCCGGCATGTGGTCCATGCACTGACAGGTCGCGATCGCGGTCATCGCGCCGCAATCCGAATGACCGCAGATCACGACGTCGGTCACGCGCAGCGCGGCGACCGCATATTCGACCGACGCCGACACGCCGCCCGGCTCGGGGCCGTACGACGGCACGATGTTGCCGGCGTTGCGGATCACGAACAGGTCGCCCGGTTCGCGCTGCGTGACGAGCTCCGGCACGAGCCGGCTGTCCGAGCACGAGATGAACAGCGCACGCGGGTGCTGGCTGCGCGCGAGATCGCGGAACAGCGCGGCGCGTTCCGGATACGCGTCGCGCTGGAACTTCAGGAAGCCTTCGATGATGTCCTTCATCGCGTGTTCTCCGGTGCAGGTGGAATCGATGAAGGGCAGGTTACGCCGCGCTTCCAATAACGTAAAAGACTGATTTATGATCAATCGGATAAGTACGCCTTATAGGAATCGCCATGCTGCTGCGCCATATCAACTACTTCCTGGCCGTCGCCGAGCACCGCAGCTTCACGCGCGCGGCCGCCGCGCTGCACGTGTCGCAGCCCGCGCTGTCGCAGCAGATCCGCCAGCTCGAGGAGACGCTCGGCGCGCAACTGTTCGACCGCACCGGGCGCGTCACGCGGCTGACCGATGCCGGCGACGTGTATTTCCGCTACGCACGGCAGGCGCTGCACGATCTCGCTGAAGGCCGGCGCGCGATTCACGACGTGCAGGATCTCAGCCGCGGTTCGCTGCGGATCGCGGTCACGCCGACCTTCACGAGCTATCTCGTCGGGCCGCTCGTCGAGGCGTTCCACGGCCGCTATCCGGACGTGACGCTGTCGGTGCGCGAGCTGTCGCAGGAGCGTATCGAGACGCTGCTCGTCGACGACGAGCTCGACGTCGGCATCGCATTCGAGGACGTGCAGTCGGCGGATATCGCAGTAGAGGCACTGCTGGTCGAAACGCTCGCGCTCGTCGTGAGCCGTCGGCATGCACTCGCGGGAAAACGCAAGGCCGGCCAGCGCGCGCTGCACGACGCGTCGCTCGTGTTGCTCACCGCGGAGTTCGCGACACGCGTGCAGATCGACCGCTATTTCCGCGAGCACGATGTGCAGCCGCGCGTGCTGATGGAGGCGAATTCGCTGGGTGCGGTGATCGAGATCGTGCGCCGCACGAACCTCGCAACGCTGCTGCCCGCGACGATCGCGACGGGGCATGACGATCTCGTCGCCGTCGCGCTCGATCCGGCCGTCCTGCGGCGCACGGCCGTGCTGCTGCAGCGCAAGGGCGCGTACCGGAGCGCGGCCGCGCGCGCGTTCGTCGAGCTGGCGCTCGCGCTGGGGGCGGGGCCGACCAACCGCACGCGGTAGCATGGCCGCCGCGCGCGGTCGCCGGCGGCCGGCGGGCCGATCGCGTGTGACGCGTCGGGGCGGCGCTACCCGCCGCCGCCGCGACGCCAATCGTGTTCACGGAGGCGCAGTACGATGCACTCGCGCACGAGGGATTTGCGGAGACGCTGTATTTCCGGTTGCGTGACGAATTTCTGCCGCCGATGTCCGCGGTGCCGGACCGCTGGGGCATTCGCTACGTGAAGGATCTGGTCGCGCGAGCGCGGAGCCGGCATGGGCTCGTGAATGAGAACGATCACGCGTATTTCGCGCTGATCGGGATGAACGTGCATCCGGCGTTCGATGCGCATCCGGCGATCGCCGAGAAAATCGCCGCGCGCGGAGCAGCGCCTCCGCCAATGTCGTCAACGCTCGCGGATGTCGATGCGGACGTTTGGGCTGCGTTGCTCGATACGCATCCGCTCGCCGGATATGCCGGCGAGTCGCGGGATGCCGAAGCAGCAGCGGCCGATGCGTCGCCTGACGCGGGTTGAGCGACGGGAGATGAGGATGGTGCACGAATTGACGTATAGGATGCGGCGGGCCGTCGAAGCGGGCGCGGTAGCCGCTGGCGGTTTGCGGACTGCGTTGGCACATGCGGGGAGCGACGGACCGTATCGCATCATCGGGGACAACTTCACCGATCGGAGTATCTATCGTTTCAGGATCGACGGGTTTGGGGCGGGCAATCTGCGCGCGCACCGCAGGATCGACGCTCGATGGGCGGCAGCTCCAACCGATCCGCGTAACCCGAATACAACGAGCAATGCGTCGTCCGCGACGAACTGAATGACAGGAACATCGACATGCTGACTTTGCTTCGCCGCCTCATTCGCAACCCCATCGTCATCGCGGCGCTGCTGTTGAGCGGCGCATGGTGGGTGCATGCACAGACCACAAGCTACGGCCCTTATCGCGTCGTGGGTTTCAACTACACCGAGCGAGGTGTCTACAACTTCGTCGTGGATGGCTTCGGCGCAGGCAGCGTGCACGCCCGCCAATTCGGCGGGGGCGGCGGCACCGTCTGTTGCATGGAGGTGCCGCGCAACAAGAAGACCTGGCACCTCAAGATCACGTACGACCTGACCCCGGAGGAGGACGCCAAGAACCTGTCGCCGGAAATCTACGAGACGGATGTCGCCGTTCCGAAGCTACCGAACAAGCGCGACGGCTATATCGAGTTCCATTTCCTGCCTGAGCGCAGGATCGAAGCGCAGTGGGTCGAATATCCGACGATGCCGCGCATGCGCGCCACCAACTAGTCCAGCGGGGGGAAACATGTCGGACGAAACCATCGCCGCACAAGGCGCCTCAAAAAGCCAGTCCGAATCGGCATCGGCTGCATCGCGGGCCACACGCGCCGCGAGCGTCAGCGCGCAACTTCCGGCCGAGCCGCCCAGCCCGTGTTTTCGTTGCAATCAGGAAATTTATCAGAGCTTCTTCTTCGACGGTTTCGCACAGAGCCTGGCCGACACTGATCGTTTGTCGAATATCGCGCGTCTCTTCAACGCGCACGCTGACAGCAGCGATGAGTTCGGCATCTACAAGATGTATTACGAAGGCATGGGCCGGGACTTGTCGGGGCAAACGGTCGGTGCGATCAAGAAAGTCCTGACCGATTCCGAAGCCGCCTTGCTCAAGGAAGCCGACGCCAAAGTGATCAAGGATCCTGGCAAGAAGATCGCCGCCGACATCGCCCAGCGGTTTCGCGACTCGCCTGCCGACAAAGGATTGTTGTCACGAGGCACATCGTCGGTCCTCGACGGGCTGGAGCATGCGGGAGAGACCGCGAGAAATCAGATCAAGGAATCAGTGACGCCGGGAAAAGTGGCTGGTGCCCTGCTACCCGCCGCCACGACCATCGCGGCAGACTCCATTCCAGTTGTCCGGGACAGTGAATTCGCTGCAGGTTATATGGGTACGGGATTTGATGCACGGGTGAACAAGGCTATTGCGGATTTCAAGAATAACGTCGCACACGCCACCTCAGCCGATCCGCGCGAAATCAAGCGCATTCGTGTGGCGATTTTCGGATATGACCGCGGCGGCGTCATCGGCCGGAAATTCGCAAACGAATTGATTGGAAAGACCTGCAAGCAAAAGGACGGCAAGATCACTTACGCCGGCATCGAGGTCCAGTTCGATTTCATGGGGCTGTTTGATTGCGTATCGACGTCCTATGCGGATTCGATCTTCACGAAAGTCGTCGCGCCTGTACTTGGCGTCGTCCCCGGCGAAGGCAAGGCCGCCAGCATCAGCATCAAGGGGCTGAGTTTCTTCCTCGCCCTGTCCAAGCAGTCGCTCGGGCAATTCGACATCCAGAAGGAATTCAAATCGATTGTCCATCACGTCGCCGCAACGGAGCTGCGCTTCTACAAGAACCTGGATTCACCGCGAAAATCGCCGGACCACGCGAACCTGCTGGAGATCGTCTATCCAGGCAGTCAGTCGGACGTCGGAGGTGGCTTCCTGGACGGCGAGGATCAAAAATCCTCCGAGCTGGCACGTGTCTCCGCAAGAAACATGCTCGATCGTGCATGGTCCGCGGGTGTGCCGCTGCTGCCACTTGCCAAGCTGCGCACGATATCCCCATTGGCGGCACGCGAATTCGAGTATCGCAAGACTGTCAATGTCAACGGCAAGGATCTCAACGTCAACGATCTGTTCGGTGCGTACACCGCGATGCTGCCGAAAACAAACGGTCCGCTCGAGAAACACTTCCTCGAACATCAGAAGCTGTTCGTGTCGTGGGCACGCTCTGTTCACGATCGCACGGGCCACTCCAGCAGCGGCAGCAATCTTTTCATCAACACCATCGATGCCGACGTCTACAACGCTATCTTCACGAGTGGCGGCGGCTTGCCGGACTACGAAGGTCGGGACTGGTACTACAAGGGCCAGGATCCGAATTCCAAGGTTCCGCAGTCGACCTTCGGCGAACGCCGGACGGTCGACGACATCTCGGACAAAATGGTGCGCGCACTGGCCACCGCATGGGTACATCCGCCAAAGCTGACGCCGGAAGTGATCGCGTTCTTCGACAACTTCGTGCATAACACGATTACGCGGCTCAACAACGTGTCGCTTGGCGACGGCGTATTCATGCAACTTCGCGAAATCGAAGAGAAGGGCTGGATGGCGCGCCAGACCGACGCCGCCAAAGACTACATCAAGAAAGTCCTCGGCAACATCTCCAAGAACATCAAGGACGCCCAGAACGAATACGTCCGGCAAGTCACGTCCGGCCAGATTCCTCACGGCGCTTCGATCGGCGATCTCTCCGGCGACTGAGCGGCTCAGGCCGCACCAACCGCCAAATCCCCCCGGCGCATAGGCAGCCGGAGGGCTCATACGCTCAACCCCGCGTCAGTTGTACCCGAGAATCGCCACCGCCGCGACCTCCGGCCGATCGAGCGTATTCCCGACGAGCGACGTCATCGGTTCCTGCAGCACGGCCTGATACGACGTCACGCGCGCCGCTTCCGGCACACCGACATCGTCCGATGCCGGCTCGTCGAACGCTGCATCGAAACCGCTGTAAAACCCCGCTTGATTCTGCCAAAAAGTCATCTCCACTCCTTTCCTTGATTGTGTTCTTGATCGGCTAACCGACGCGCTTCAACGCCGTCACCTGCACGGGCGCACCGTCATGCGCAGCTTCCGACCGTGCAAGCTGCGCGCGTGTGCGCCGCGTGATGTGGATCACCGCGAACACGACCGGTGCGATCAGCAGGCCTTCCGCCAGCTCCGGATCGACCGGCAGGTTCATCACGTGCAGCGCCTTGAACGCCGCCGTCGCGAGCGACAGCACGTAGTACGAAATAGCCGCCACCGACAGACCTTCGACCGCATGCTGCAGATGAAGCTGGTTGCGCGCGGTGCGCTCCATCCCGGCCAGCAGGCGTGTCACGTCCTTTTCCTGCGCGAGGTTCACGCGCGTGCGCAGCAGGTCGACCGCGCGGGCGATCCGCGCGGCGATCTGCTCGTGGCGCGCCCATACGCTGCGGCACGTTTCCATCGCCGGCGCGAAGCGCCGCTCCATGAATTCGGCGATCGTCGGCATCCCTTCGATCCGCTCTTCGCGCAGTTCCTGAATGCGCGCCAGCACGAGCTTTTCGTACGCGCGCGACGCACTGAAGCGTGCGCCGGCCCCCGCCAGCGACTCGACCCGCACCGCGAGATGCGTGAGCTTGACGAGCAGCGCCGTGTCGTCGCCGTCGGCGCCGCTCGCGTCCATCCGCTGCATCAACGCATGCAGCGCCGCGTGGATCTCGTCGAGCTCGCGGCTCATCCGGCGCGCGACAGGCAACGCGAGCAAGGCCATCATCCGGTACGTTTCGATTTCATACAGGCGCTGCAGCAGGCGGCCGCCCTGCTCCTCGCGGAAATCCTCGTCGATGACGAGAAAACGCATGAAACCGTCGTCGCGCACGTGCCAGTCGCAGAACACCTTGCCGCCGCCGAGCACATTGCTGCCGACGAGCGCGGGCCCGTCGATCCAGCGCCGCAGGTCGCCGCACACGCGGCGCGCGGCGTCGCCCGACAGCAGTTCCATCCTCACCGCGACGAAACGGATGCCGGCCAGCCGCGCGAACCACGCGGCCGGAATGCCTTCGATCGCGAGATCGTCGAAGTAGCCGGTGTCGCGACGCGGCGCGACGAACGTGAAAGTCGAGAATTCGGTGTGACGCTCCCACTTCAGGTGCCAGCCGCACGGCGACTGCACCGCGTGGTGCGTCGCGCCTTCGTGCGGCGCGGCAATGCCGGTGTCGCGGCACAGCGCGTGCAGCAGCGTTTCGTGGATATCGGGCTGGCCGTCCGCGTAGATCGCGTAGTGCGTGAGCGACACGGCTTCGGCGAGCCGCAGGAACGGCCTGGCATGCAATTCGGCGGCCAGCGCGGCGCGCAACGGATGGTCGATCATCGATACACCACGCTTCCTCGTTCAGTGCTGCACACCGGGTCGACCGGCCTGAATGCCGCGCCGCCCGTGGGCAGGACGCCAGCGTGATCGCACTATGGCAGACACACATCAACAATAAAAACGCATAATGTTGATCGTTACGTTCAGTTTTCCTGATACCGATGAAGATGCTCGATCACGACGTGCTGGCCACCGTCGTCGCCGTCGCGGAGACCGGCAACATGACCCGCGCGGCCGAGGCCGTGAACCGCTCGCAGTCTGCCGTGAGCATGCAGATCAAGAGCCTGGAGGACGCGATCGGCCGGCCGCTGTTCGTGCGCAAGCCGCGCAGCATCGTGCTGACGCGCGAGGGCGAGGTGCTGCTGGGATTCGCCAGACGAATGCTGGCGCTGCGCGACGAGGCGTGGGCGGCCGTGGTGCGCCCGGAAGTGACCGGCAAGGTCGTGATCGGCGTGCCGGACGACTACGCGTCGTCGCTGCTGCCGTCGGTCCTGAAGAAATTTTCGGCGACCTACCCGAAGGTCGAGATCCAGGTGATGGGGCTGCCGAGCAGTGCGCTCGCGCCGCTGATCAAGGAAGGCACCGTGGATCTCGTGTGCGGCACGCGCATCAAGGGGCTGACCGGCGACTTCATCCGCCACGAGCCGATGGCGTGGGCCGCGATGACGAACGGGCCGCGCGTATGGGAAGAACGGCCGTTGCCGATCGCGGTGTTCATGCCGGGCAGCGTCGCGCGCGAGAACGCGATCCGCAGCCTCGAACGCGCGAAGGTGCCGTACCGCACGTCGTATGAAAGCCCGAGCCTGCTCGGGCTGCTCAGCATGGTCGAGGCCGGCCTCGCGGTCGCGCCGCTCGCGCGCTGCGCGATTCCCGCGCAACTGTCGATGCTCGGCCGCTCGCACGGCTTGCCGGACCTGCCGCCGCTCGAACTGATCCTCGCGCGCAGCACGAAATCGAAGCGGCCGCCGTGCGACTTTCTCGCGGAACAACTGATGGAAGACCTGCAGCGCCAGACCGGGCAGACCGGCGACGCGTGATCAGCGCGTCGCGCCGAACCCTGCCGCGCCCAGCGCCGCGTTGACATGCGCGGCGACCGCATCGACGAGCGCTTCGAGCGTGTCGCCGCACACGTACCGGTGTTCCGGCGCCACGTGCTCGGAGCGCCGCCCGCCCCACTGCGCGCCCGATGCGACCGACAGCGTCGCACCGAACCGATGGCCGTGACGACGCCCGAAGACGCTCACGCGCTGCCCGGCCACATACGCCTGCTCAGGCAGATAAAGCCGGATCTCGACCGCCACCTGTGCGGGATCGTTGACGCGCGCGGCCGGGCTGACCGTCGCGCCGAATACCTTGCCGATCCGCCAGATCACGCAGGTCTCCCACGCCGCGAGCGGGCCGCCGATCGCGTCGACCCGTTCGGTGTCGACCGACCACTGATGCCGGGGCGGTAGGACGATCGCTTGATGCAGCAGCACTTCGGCCACGCGTACCGTCGTCAGCAGCTGACGCGCGAGTTGCTGCCCTGACGGCAGCGATGCCGTCCGCGCGCGGCGGCTTGCCGGCCGCGCGACACGCACTTCTTCCGGGATGTACATGGTCACTCCGTATTCAGGGGGTAGCGCCGCGCACGACGCGGCGCGCGAACCTCCGGCGCCGCCGGCCGATGGACAGCCATGGCGACCGGCGATCCGGCGGCGGAGCAAACGAACCGTCTGTGTACGAGCAACAACCGTTCCCCGCGTCACCGGGCCCGCGGCCCGACATGCAACCGGCGCGCGACGGGCCCGATCACCGCATCGGCCTGCTGCGCGATCAGCATGTGCAGCGTGAAGTCCAGGTCTTCCGGCGCGATCTCGAAATGAACGTGGATCACGTCGCGCACCGCGCGGGCGCGGACGACATACACGCCGAGCGGCGAATGCAGCAGCGCCGCGAGCCGCTCGCGCGCGTGCTCGCCGGAATCGGCTGTCAGCGTGACGGGCAACTGCAGGCGCGGGCGCGGCGGCGGCAACGGAATGACGCGGGTGCGGGTGCCGGCGCGCATTTGGCGGCCGGCGACATCGAAGGCGGGAAAGGGATGGATGAAGGTCATGGAGCGGACGGGAGCCGTCCCGGCTGTTCGACATGTCCCCAGCTTAGAAGAGACGGCATAAACGTCGTGCAAAAAAATGCCGCGGCGACGCAAAAAACGGCATGCAGAGCGCAGCGCGCCGTACCGATTCGACCCCACGCCTCCCCTGCCGCGCGACCGCTGCGCTATGCAAACGCCTCGAGCGACGCGCGCCGTCGTTCGTCGACCATCGATTCGATCAGCGACACGAGATCGTCGGTCAGCGGATCGCAGATGCCGGGCGAGCGATGCAGTTCGAGATCGGCCGCCGGCAGCGGCGGGAATCCGTCCGCCTCGCCGAGCACGCGCCAGTTCTCGGGCAGCGTGCAGCGATCGATCATCGTCACGGCCGCGCCATGGTTCACCGCGATCTTGATGCCGGTCGGGCTCTGGCTCGTATAGACGACATGACACGGCCGCTCGGCGCTCGCCAGCGCCTGCAGCCCGCGCTGCCGGTAACAGCACGTCTCGGGAAACAGCGCGAGCGGCACCGACGCCCGCGGGCCGAGTGCAAAGTCCCGATGCGCGGCCCACACGACGTCGTGACGGCCGAGCAGCCGCCCGCCCGCATTCGGCCCATGCCGCACGACGAGCGCGACGTCGAGTTCTCCGGCCTGCAGCCGGTCGAGCAACTCGAGCGACGTGCGGCAATGCACGTGCAGACGCGCCCCCGGCCGCATCGCATAGAACGACTTCAGCAGGTCGGGCAGCCACAGCTCCGCGTAGTCCTCCGGCAGTCCGAAGCGCACGACGCCTCGGTCGCTGCTCGCCTGCTTCAGCGCGAGGATCGCATCGTTCTGCACCTGGATGATCCGCCGTGCGTGGATCAGGAAGTTCTCGCCGTCGCGCGACAGTTCGAGCCGCCGGCTGTTGCGCATGAACAGATGCGTGTCGAGCCGCTCCTCGAGCGTGCGGATACGCAGGCTGATCGTCGACTGCGTGCGATGCAGTTGCCGCGCCGCCGCGGTGAAGCCGCCGCTTTCGACGACCGCGACGAATGCGCGGATCAGCTCCGGATCGAGGGAACTGAGCTTCGACCAATCGGGCTTCTGAATGGCAGCCATCGAAATTACTCGCTTTCGAAAATGGAAGGGACGACGAAAGATAGGGCTTGGAGTACGCCGATTGTTGTCCAGACGCGTCCGGCCCTCCAACCCCCGCCCGGGTATGACAAACCCGGAGCCGGTACGCGAACGCCCACCCGCCAACCCCGTCGCGCCTGCCGTCACGATGGCGGCCGCGGGCCGCCCGGCGGGCGTTTGCGCACCGGGCCCAGGGCATTCCCGGAGACGACGAAAACTCATACCTCGATCAGAAAACATCGATTCACCGGCCGCGTCGCGGCCCACCACAATCGCCTCACACCAACTTCATCGACGAGACATCGCAATGACCGCATCCCAATCCAGGCCGCTCTACATCGGCGAAGGCTTCGAAGGCCCCGGCGTCAACCTCGCGCACATCAACGTGCTGGTCGGCCCGCGCAACGGCCCGGCCGGGCAGGCGTTCGCGACCGCGCTCGCGACGCCGTCGGCCGGGCACGCGCCGTTCGTCGTGATCGCTCAGCCGGGCGTGCCGACCAAGCCGCTCACGCTGTACGTGAACAAGGCGCAGATCGCCAACGACTTCCACGGCAATGCCACGTGGGGCGCGTCGCAGGCGGGCATCGCGAAGGCCGTCGCCGAAGCGCTCGAGAACGGCACGCTGCCGCCGGAAGCGGAGAACGACTGGGTCGTCGTGTCGGCGAACTGGGTCAACCCGCGGGCCGACGACCTCGACGCGGTGTTCGAGAACAACTACCGCGCGTGCCGCAACGCGATCGTCGCCGCGATGGAAGGGCTGCCGCATCGCGATGCCGTGTTCGCCGCCGCGCGCGACGTGTCGAACCCGTTCTACACGCCGAAAAAGAACTGACGGACCCAGACAACATGCGGCCGGCGAGGCCGCTCCAGGAGGAAGCATGGAATACGTCCGCCTCGGCCAGTCCGGCCTGAAGGTGTCCCGCCTGTGTCTCGGCACGATGAACATGGGCACGCCCGAGTGGAAGCCGTGGATCTTCGACGAGGCGCAGAGCGAGCCGATCGTGCGCCGCGCGCTCGACGCCGGCGTCAACTTCGTCGATCTCGCGGACTTTTACTCGACGGGGGTCGGCGAGGAAGTCGTCGGCCGCATCCTGAAGCGCAACGCGCGCCGTGAAGAGCTCGTCGTGACGACCAAGGTCGGCTACGACATGGGCAGCTATCCGAACGCGGGCGGCCATTCGCGCAAGCACGTGCTCGACGGCATCGACGGCTCGCTCAAGCGCCTCGGGATGGATTACGTCGACATCTTCATGCTGCATTTCTTCGACGTGAACACGCCCGTCGAGGAAACGATGAGCACGCTGCACGACATCGTGCGCGCGGGCAAGGCGCGCTACATCGGCGTATCGACGATGTACACGTGGCAGTTCGCGAAGATCATGCAGGCATGCGAACGAAACGGCTGGGAAAAGCCGATCAACATGCAGCTGCAGCTCAACCTCGCGTATCGCGAGGAAGAGCGCGAGATGGTGCCGTACTGCATCGACCAGGGCGTCGGCGTGTCGGTGTTCAGCCCGCTCGCGCGCGGCCTGCTCACCTGCGAGCCGCAATCGACGCGCAACCAGACCGACTTCTTCACCGGGCAGATGTACGGCGATGTGTCGTCGCTCGCGATCGCCGCGTCTGTCGCGAAGGTCGCGAAGCGGCGCGGCGTACCGCCCGCGCAGATCGCGCAGGCCTGGGTGCTGAGTCGCCCGGGCGTCGCGAGCATGCTGGTCGGTGCGGATTCCGTCGCGCAATTCGACACGGCACTCGGCGCGCTCGAAACGCAGCTCACCGAAGACGAGCTGCACGAACTGGAGCGCAACTACACGCCGTGCGACTTGATCAACGACTACACGGCCGGCAAGCGCATTGCGCGCGAAGCGCGCCCGGCGCAGGGCAGTTTCGCGGCAGACTGAAGCACTGAGGGAACGACACACGATGAACGAATTTCTGAGGACCGGCCACTACATCGGCGGCGAATGGCATGAACCGCACGGCGCGAGCGACGCAACCTATCCGGTGCTGAACCCGGCGACCGGCGAGACGATCGCGAAGGTCGCGAAAGGCGGCGCCGACGACACGCAGCGCGCGATCGATGCGGCTTCGCACGCGTTTCCCGCGTGGCGCGCACTGACCGCGAAGGAACGCGGAGCCCGCGTGAAGCGCTGGGGCGAGCTGATGCTCGAACACCGCGACGCGCTCGCCGAATTGCTGACGCGCGAACAGGGCAAGCCGCTCGCGGAAGCACGCGGCGAAGTGGCCTATGCGGCGAGCTTTCTCGAATGGTTCGCGGAAGAAGCGAAGCGCATGTACGGCGACGTGATCCCGAGCCCGAAGCCGGATTCGCAGATCGTCGTCACGCGCGAACCCGTCGGCGTCGTCGCGGCGATCACGCCTTGGAATTTCCCGCTCGCGATGATCACGCGCAAGGCCGGCCCCGCGCTCGCCGCCGGCTGCACGATGGTGCTGAAGCCGTCCGAGGAAACGCCGCTGTCCGCGTTCGCGCTCGCGGTGCTCGCCGAACGCGCGGGCGTGCCGGCCGGCGTGTTCAACGTCGTGTCGGGCGATGCGGTCGCCATCGGCGAGACGCTGACGAGTTCGTCCGTCGTGCGCAAGCTGTCGTTCACCGGCTCGACGGGCGTCGGCAAGCTGCTCGCGAAGCAGTCGGCCGACACGCTGAAGAAGCTGTCGCTCGAACTCGGCGGCAACGCGCCGTTCATCGTGTTCGACGATGCCGATCTCGACGCGGCAGTCGTCGGCGCGATCGCGTCGAAGTTCCGCAATACGGGGCAAACCTGCGTATGCGTCAACCGCTTCCTCGTGCAGGACGGCGTGTACGACGCATTCACGCGCAAGCTGGCGGACGCCGTGCGCAAGCTGCGCGTCGGCAATGCGCTCGCCGGTGAAGTCGACCAGGGGCCGCTGATCAACGAAGCGGCGCTCGGCAAGGTCGAGCGGCACGTGGCCGATGCGACCGCGAAAGGCGCGCATGTGCTCGCCGGCGGCAAGCGTCACGCGCTCGGCGGCACGTTCTACGAGCCGACCGTACTGACCGGCATGACGCCGGACATGCTGATCGCCGAAGAAGAAACCTTCGGCCCCGTCGCGGGCTGCTTCCGCTTCGCGACCGAGGACGAAGCCGTCGCCGCGGCCAACGACACGCCGTTCGGGCTCTCCGCGTATTTCTACACGCGCGACCTCGGCCGCGCATGGCGTGTATCGGGCGCGCTGGAAAGCGGAATGGTCGGCGTCAACGACGGGATCATCTCGACCGAAGTCGCACCGTTCGGCGGCGTCAAGCAATCCGGGCTCGGCCGCGAAGGCTCGAAGTACGGCCTCGACGAATACGTGGAACTCAAGTACACGCTGATGGCCGGCCTCGGCCGCTGACCGCGCCCGGCGGTCGATCCGCGCCGCGCGCCGCCCGGCCGCGCGGCGTTTCGCACGACTCGCGCGGCGCGTCCGGCGCCCGCGCGCCTCACGCATGACAATTCCGGAGGCAGCTTGACCCAAGCCCACGTTCAATCCGGCACCGCACGCGCGCTGCCGCCGTCACGCGGCGCCGATGCGCCGCGCCGCACCGTCGCGCTCGACGACGTACCGCTCAACCGTTTCCACGTGAAGATCGCCGGCCTGACGTTCGGCGCGCATTTTACCGAGGGCTACACGCTCGGCACGATCGGCTACGCACTCGCCGCGCTCGGCAGGCAGATGCCGATCGACGCGTTCTGGATGGGAATGATCGGCTGTTCGGCGCTGATCGGCATCTTCTTCGGCAGCCTCGTGTTCGGCTGGCTGTCCGACCGCATGGGCCGGCAGAAGATCTTCCTGACGAGCTTCGTGATCATCACGGCGGCCGCGTTCGCGCAGTGCTTCGTCAGCTCGCCGCTCGAACTGTGCGTGTTGCGCGTGCTGATCGGCTTCGGGATGGGCGGCGACTTCACGGTCGGCCACGCGATCCTCGCCGAATTCTCGCCGCGCAAGCATCGGGGTGCGCTGCTCGGTTCGTTCAGCGTGATCTGGACGATCGGTTATGTAGCCGCGAACGTGCTTGGCCTCGCCTACAGCGACGTCACGCCGGACGCATGGCGCTGGCTGCTCGCGTCGGCCGCCTTGCCCGCGCTGATCGTGCTGGTGCTGCGCATCGGCACACCCGAATCGCCGCGCTGGCTGCTCGGCAAGGGCCGCGAGCGGGAAGCGCGTGCGATCGTCGCGAAGCACTTCGGGCCGCACGTGATGCTCGACGGCTCGGCCGAACCGCATGCGAATACGGGTTTTGCGCGACTGTTCCAGCACGACCTGATCCGCCGGACCGTCTTCAACTGCGCGTTCTTCGTGTGCCTCGTGATTCCGTACTTCGCGATCTACACGTTCCTGCCGACGATCCTGAAGACGATCGGCCTCGCCGAGGGCTTCGGCGCGGACCTGCTGCTGAACGGCTTCCTCGTGCTGGGCGCGCTGATCGGCATCTGGCTGACGATCCGGCTGTCGCGGCGCGGCTTCCTGATCGGCTCGTTCGCGGTGACGTGTGCGTCGCTCGCCGCGCTCGCGATGCTGCCGTCGTCGGCGGCGCTGGCGATGATCGTCGCGTTCGCGGTGTTCACGCTGACGATGTCGGCGTTCAGCAACCTCGTCGGCGTGTTCCCGCCCGAGTGCTTCCCGACCGAAGTGCGCGCAAGCGGCGTCGGCCTCGCGATCGCGTGCAGCCGGCTCGGCTCGGCGATCGGCACGTTCCTGCTGCCGGTCGGCATCGCGACGCTCGGGTTTCACGCGACGATGTTCGCGCTGGCGGGCGTGCTGCTCGTCGGGATGATCGTGTCGATCGCTTGGGCGCCCGAGACGAAGCATCTGACGCTGGAGGAGGCGTCGGGGCACTGACGGCGGAAAACGCACGGCCGCGACTCGGCCCGACGGTCCGTCCGCCGGGCTGCGCACGATCGCGTGTCGCCCCGCGTCGACGCGCCGTCTTCAACATGGGGCGCATCGATCCCGCGAAGTGCCAGTTGCCGATCTTCACGGATGCCCAGGCAGAAGCCCTGGCGCGCCGACAAACGCTGACGCACTTCGGGGTGCCCCCGGATTCGTAACCGCCGCGACGAAACGAAACCGCGCGGCGCGAACGGGTAACGATCGCGCCGCCGCCCCGTTCCCGGTAACGATCGTTCACAGATACCGAAACCCCTGCACGGCAAGGCGGGGACGGACCGAACCGACCGGCCTCCACGAACGGATCAGCCGCGCCTCGGTACCGACATCGTCACGCCTACCCCCGCTTCCCCGCCTGCTGTCGCAACCACGCGGCAAACGCAACCACATGCTCGAGCGCGACGCTCTCCGGCTCGACATCGAGCCAGTATCCGAACGGCCCGATCGGTTGCACCGGCGACAACCGAACGAGGCTGCCCTCGCCGATCTCCTCCTCGATCATGTTCAGGTCGACCACCGCGAGCCCCGCGCCCTTGCGCGCCGCGCGAATCGCCTGTTCGAGCGTGGAAAACTCGATACCGTCGCCGATCCGCGTGACCGGCATGCCCGCCTGCTCGCACCAGTCGGCCCATAGCGCGAGACGCTTGCCCTCGTGCAGCACATGCAGCGACGGCAGCCGGCCGAGCAGCACGTCGAGCGCGTCGCCGCGATAACGCGGGGCGCCGACGAGCGCATGCCGCTCCATCATCAGCAGTTCGGATTGCATTCCGGCGCGCGCCGTGCGCCCGAAGCGGATGTGGCAATGGCAATCGTCGGCCGACTCGGTGCGGATCGACAGCTCGACGTCAGGCAATGCTTCCGCGAGCGCGCCGAGGCGCGGCGAAAACCACTGCGTTGCAAACGTCGGCGGCAGCGACACCGTCAGGCGCCGCTTCGCGCCCGGCCGCGCGGCGGCGACTTCGCCGACGCCCCGCTCGATCGTGTCGAACGCCTGCCCGACGAACGGCAGCAACCGCCGGCCCGCGTCGGTCAGGCGCACGCCCTTGTGATCGCGCTCGAACAGCCGCGCGCCGAGCGCTTCCTCGAGCAGCCGGATCTGCCGGCTCACCGCGCCTTGCGTCACGCACAGCGAAACCGCCGCGCGATTGAAGCTCAGGTGACGCGCGGTCTCCTCGAAAAATCGCAGCGCGATCAACGATGGCAGGCGTCGCATGATGTGTGTCCCCTTCGTTCGTATCATTCGTATCGTTTGTATCGTTTGTATCGTTCGCCGTATCGGCGGCCGTCATGCCGTGCAAACCCGGAGGCCCGGCATCCCTCATCGCTTCAGTCGTCGCCCCCGCGCGCTCGGTCTCCCGCCTACAATAAGCATCCCGCACCAAACACGACACCGCCCCGTGAGACGCAAGATGCCGGCGCTGAATGCGCTGAAAGCCTTCGAGATGGCCGGCCGCACCGGCAGCTTCACGCGTGCGGCCGAACTGCTCAACGTGACGCAGAGCGCGGTGAGCCGCCAGGTCCGCCAGCTCGAAGGCCAGCTCGGCGAAACGCTGCTCGAGCGCCGCCATCACCAGCTCGAACTGACGGCGGCCGGCCGTGTACTGCTGCGCGCGCTGCAGCAATCGTTCGACAAGATCGAGCTCACCGTGCGCAGCCTGCAGGAAAAGACCCACCTGAACCGCCTGCGCGCGAACGTGCCGCCGACCTTCGCCGCGCGCTGGCTGATGCCGCGCCTCGGCCGGCTTCGCGACGCGCATCCCGAATTCGAACTGAGCCTGACGACCCGCATCCACGACAGCCTCGGCGAATCGCGCGTGCTCGACTGCGCGATCCGGTTCGGCGACGGCGAGTGGGACGGCTTCGACAACGCGCTGCTGATGCAGGAGCAGCATATCGCCGTCTGCGCGCCCGCGCTGTACGCGCGGCTGCGACAGGACGGCGCGCCGATCGACCTGAACCGCTTCACGCTGCTGCACGTGCTCGCGACCGACGACCAGCGCTACCTGACGTGGCAGCACTGGCTGAAGGCCGCCGGCATCGCCGACGTCGACACGCGCGGCGGCTACGAATTCGACCTGCTCGACCATGCGATCCGCGCGGCGATCGACGGTCTCGGGATCACGATCGCCGACCGCCACATGGTCGCGCGCGAGCTCGCCGCCGGGCAACTGATGCAGGTGCTCAACGTGCATGTCGACGGCCACCAGTCGTACTGGTTCGTCACGCGGCCCGAGCAGACGAACCTCCCCCACATCGTCCAGTTCCGCGACTGGCTCCAGCAGGAAGTCTGGCTCGCGAAACGCCACCTCGAACCGTCGTCGCCGCTGCCGCAGGTGCCGCTGGGCTGACCTGCGCACCGCCTCCGCGCCAGCGTCGGCCGTCGGCCGCGGGCGACACCATACCGCCTCCCGCGCGGGTCCGCACTCGGACCCGTCGGAAAATGCAACAGGGCCGCCTCCCGCGCCCGTCCCACCGCCGCCGCGGCAGCCTTGCCGGACGGGCGAATCCGGTCGATTCACCGAGTAACGTGCGTTTTTCTCATGCTCGACGCGAAAATAAGTCGTTTGTCGTGCGCTAAACGCATGAACAGAATGGCTTCTATCCCGCGCCGCGCGTGTCGCCACCCGAAGCGACCCGCCTGCATTCATCGGAGGAGTCACTTCATGCGCACCGAACGCAACTACGTGAACGGCCGTTTCGTCACCCCGCAAAGCGACGCGTTTTTCGTCGTCCACAATCCCGCCACCGAGGCGCCGTTCGCGCGCGTGCCGGCCGCCACGCCGGCCGACGTGCTCGTCGCGGTGGATGCCGCGGCCGCCGCGCAGAAGGCGTGGCGCAAGCTGCCGAGCACCGAGCGCGCGGCCTGCCTGCACCGCTTCGCCGACGCGCTGACCGCGCGCGCGCCCGACATCGGCGCGGCGCTTGCGCAGGAATCCGGCAAGAGCGTCGAGGACGCGTCGAACGAAGCCGTCTACGCGGGCCAGATCACGCGCTACCACGCCGAGTGGGCGCGCCGGATCGAAGGCGAGATCATCCCGAGCGACACGCCCGACGAGAACCTGTTCCTGCAGCGCGAGCCGATCGGCGTCGTCGCCTGCCTGATCCCGTTCAACTATCCGGTCTACACGCTGCTGCGCAAGGTCGCGCCCGCGCTGATCGCCGGCAACACCGTGGTGGTGCGACCGAGCAACCACACGCCGGTGTCCGCGTTCGAGATCGCGAAGGCCGCCGACGACGCGGGCTTCCCGCCGGGCGTCGTCAACGTCCTGACGATGGACCACGCGACGGCCGAAGCGCTGTGCACGCACCCGGCGGTCGGCATGATCACGCTGACCGGCAGCGTGAACGCGGGCCGCAAGGTACTCGACTACTGCAAGGCGAACATCGCGAAGCCGTCGCTGGAACTCGGCGGCAAGACGCCCGCGATCATCGCGCCCGACGCCGACCTCGAACGCGCGGCCGCCGCGCTCGTCGCGTCGAAGACGACCCACTGCGGCCAGCTCTGCACGGCAATCGAGCGCGTGTATGTGCACGACAGCGTGCATGACCGCTTCGTCGCACTGCTGAAGGACAAGATGAGCGCGGTACGCAGCGGCGACCGCGCGGAAGATGCCACGCGGATGGGCCCGCTCGTCAGCGCCTCGGCGCGCACGCACATCCACGGGATGGTCGAACGCGCGATCGCGGCGGGCGCGACACGCGAAACCGGCGGTGCGATCCCCGAAGGCCGCGGCTTCTTCTACCCGGCGACGCTGCTGACGAACTGCCGGCAGGACATGGAGATCGTGCAGGAGGAAACCTTCGGCCCGATCATGCCCGTGCTGCGCTACCGGACGATCGACGAGGCCATCGGCTTCGCGAACGACCACCAGTTCGGGCTGTCGTCGGTGCTCTACACCGAGAGCTACCGCACCGCGATGACCGTCGCGAACGCGATCGAGGCGGGCGAGCTGTACGTGAACCGCACGCCGGCCGATCCGTACCAGGGCTTCCACGCCGGCTGGAAACGCTCGGGCCTCGGCGGCGACGACGGCAAGCACGGGATGCTCGAATTCACGCAGACGCGCCTCGTCGTCATGAAGTACTGACGCGACGACGACGTCGCACCGTTTCCGGCGCGCGGCGCCCCCGATCCGAATCAATACAAGACCAATCTGCAGACCGCCTGGAACAGGAAGTCTGATGGAGGAAGACATCATGCCGACCCAACCGTCGACGCCCGCCGCGTCGCTCGCGTTGCACGACGACGCACACGCGCCGCGGCACGCCCGTGCGCAACGCTACCTGCAACTGCTGCTGCTCGTGATCGCCGCGGGCGCGATCTACCCGATGCTGTATCTGCGGCAGGTGTACCAGCCGACGATGCTGCAGTTCTTCCGGATCGACGACGTGCAGCTGGGCTACCTGTACTCGTCGCTCGGCACGATCTTCCTCGTCAGCTACCTGCCGAGCGGTTGGCTCGCCGACCGCCTGTCGCCGCGCTGGCTGATCTGCTTCTCGCTGCTCGCGACGGGCGCGCTCGGGCTCGTCTACGCGACCGGCCCGTCGTTCGACACGCTCGTGCTGATCTTCGGCGGCTGGGGGCTGACCACCGGCCTCACGTTCTGGGCGGCCGTGATCAAGCGCGTGAACATGATCGCGGGCCCCGACGAACAGGGCCGCTTCTTCGGGCTGCTCGACGGCGGCCGCGGGCTCGTCGAGGCACTGCTCGCGACGATCGCGATCACGCTGTTCGCGTACGTCACGCAAGCACGCGGCGGCACCGACGCGTCCGGCTTCAAGCTCGTCGTGCACCTGTACGCGTTCTTCTGCATCGCGCTCGGCATCCTGCTTGTGCTGGTGAAGGATCCGGCACGCACGGACAACCTTGCGGCGACCACGAAACGCGCGAAGGGAAACGTACTGAGCGACCTCGGGACGCTCGCGGCGATTCCCGAGCTGTGGCTCGTCGCGGCGATCGTGTTCTGCGGCTACCAGGTGTTCTGGGCAACCTACAGCTTCTCGGCATACCTGCACGAAGGCAACTTCGGTCTCAGCGCGACGGCGGCCGGCTTCATCACGACGCTCAAGCTGTGGATGCGCCCCGTCGGCGGCATCGGCGGCGGCTTCCTCGGCGACCGTGTGTCGAAAGTGTCCGTGCTGTTCTGGGCGCTGGTGCTGGCCGCGCTGTCGCTCGTCGGGCTGATCGCCGCGCCCGCGCACAGCCCGCAGGCGATGCTCGTCGTGCTCGTGCTGTTCATCGGCATCCTCACTTACGCGATCCGCGGCCTGTACTGGTCGCTGCTCGACGACTGCAAGGTGCCGACGCATTGCGCGGGCCTGGCGATCGGCCTGATCTCGGTGCTCGGCTACTCGCCCGACGTGTTCGTGCCGCTGATCAACGGCTACGTGACGCAGACCTGGCCCGGCGCGCACGGCTACCAGCTCTATTTCGGTTATATCGCGGCAATCGCGCTCTGCGGCGCGGGCGCCGCCGCGTTCCTCAAAATCCGCCTCAACCGCATCCAGGAGTCCGCATGAAGATCGTTTCGCTCGACACCCATATCGTCGCCGTGCCGCCGCCGCACGTCGGCGGGATGTACTGGATCTTCGTGAAGCTGAAGACCGACGACGGCATCGAAGGCGTCGGCGAGATCTATTCGGCGACGTTCCACCCGAAGGCGATGGGCCCGATCATCGACGACGTGTTCGACCGCTACCTGCTGAACCACGATCCGCACCACGTCGAGCGGCTGTTCCGCCAGACGTATTCGAGCGGCTTCACGCAACGCCCCGACCTGACGATGATGGGCGTCGTCAGCGGCCTCGAGATGGCGTGCTGGGACATCGTCGGCAAGGCGGCCGGCAAGCCCGTCTACGAACTGCTCGGCGGGAAGATCCACGAGCGGCTGCGCTCGTACACGTACCTGTATCCGAAGAACGCGAAGGGCGAATACGACTACGACGATCCCGATCTCGCGGCCGAATGCGCGGCCGAGAACGTCAAGCTCGGCTTCACCGCCGTCAAGTTCGATCCGGCCGGCCCGTACACGGCCTACTCGGGTCACCAGCTGTCGCTCGAAGTACTCGACCGCTGCGAACTGTTCTGCCGGCGCGTGCGCGAAGCCGTCGGCAGCAAGGCCGACCTGCTGTTCGGCACGCACGGGCAGATGGTGCCGTCGTCGGCGATCCGGCTCGCGAAGCGGCTCGAGAAGTACGACCCGCTGTGGTTCGAGGAGCCCGTGCCGCCGGGGCAGGAAGAAGCGATCGCCGACGTCGCGCGGCATACGTCGATTCCGGTCGCGGCCGGCGAGCGGCTGACGACCAAGTACGAATTCCACAAGCTGCTGCAGGCCGGCGGCGCATCGATCCTGCAACCGAACGTCGCGCGCGTGGGCGGCCTGCTCGAGGCGAAGAAGATCGCGGCGCTCGCGGAAGTGCACTACGCCCAGATCGCGCCGCACCTGTACAACGGGCCGGTGGGGGCCGCCGCGAGCATCCAGCTCGCGACCTGCACGCCGAACTTCCTGATCCAGGAAAGCATCATGACGTGGGGCGGGTTCCATTCGGAAGTCGTGAAGACGCCGATCCGCTGGGAAGACGGCTACATCATCCCGTCGAACGAGCCGGGCCTCGGCATCGAGCTCGACATGGATGTCGTGCGCCGTCACGCGCCGTACACGGGCGAGCGGCTGCACCTGCAGATGGGCGAAAAACCCGCCGACGTGAAGGATCTCGCGCCCGCGCAGGGCTGAGCGCACAGGACACGACATGAGCTACGACTACATCATCGTCGGCGCGGGCTCGGCCGGCTGCATCCTGGCGAACCGCCTCAGCGAATCGGGCCGCCACTCGGTGCTGCTGCTCGAGGCGGGCGAACGCGACGCCTCGTTCTGGTTCAAGGTGCCGGTCGGCTTCACGAAGACTTACTACAACCGCCGCTACAACTGGATGTACTACAGCGAACCCGAGCCGCAGCTCGCCGACCGCAAGCTGTACTGCCCGCGCGGCAAGGTGGTCGGCGGGTCGGGGTCGATCAATGCGATGGTCTACGTGCGCGGCCAACGCAGCGACTATGACGACTGGGCGAATGCCGGCAATCCCGGCTGGGCGTACGACGACGTGCTGCCGTACTTCCGCAAGCTCGAAACCCACGCGGCCGGCGCCACCGATCCGCGGCATCACGGCTCGACGGGGCCGATCCACATCACGTCGATGAAGGCCGACGTGCATCCGATCGTCCACGAGTTCCTGAAGGGCTGCGCTCAACTGAACCTGCCGCGCACCGACGATTTCAACGGCGCGCAGTTCGAAGGCGCCGGCATCTACGACCTGAACACGAAGAACGGCGAGCGCTGTTCGAGCAGCTTCGCGTACCTGCGGCCCGCACTGGGGCGCGCGAACCTCACGCTGCGCTCGGGCGTGATGGTGCGGCGCGTGACGTTCGACGGCACGCGCGCGACCGGCGTGGTCGTGGCCGGTGCAGGCGGCGACGAAACGCTCGTCGCGGCGCGCGAGGTGATCCTCGCGGCCGGTGCGGTCGATACGCCGAAGCTGCTGCAATTGTCGGGCGTCGGCGATCCGGCGCTGCTGGCGCGCCGGCGCGTGCCGCTCGTGCATGCGCTGCCGGCCGTCGGCCGCAACCTGCAGGACCATCTGTGCGTGAGCTTCTACTTCAAGGCGAACCGGCCGACGCTGAACGACGAGATGGGCACGCTGCTCGGCAAGATGAAGATCGGCTTGCGCTACCTGCTGACGAAGCGCGGCCCGCTCGCGATGAGCGTGAACCAGGCCGGCGGCTTCTTCCGCGGCTCGGCTGACGTGCGGGAGCCGAACCTGCAGCTGTACTTCAACCCGCTGTCGTACCGGATTCCGAAGAGCGACCGTGCGAGCATCAAGCCCGAGCCGTATTCAGGCTTCCTGATCGCGTTCAACCCGTGCCGGCCGACCAGCCGCGGTACGATCGAGATCGCGTCGAACCGCGCGGAAGATGCCGCGAAGATCCACATCAACGCGCTGACCACGCAGAAGGATCTCGACGAAGCCGTGCAGGGCAGCAAGGTGATCCGGGCGCTGATGCGCGCGCCGGCACTGAAGTCGATGACCGTCGAGGAAATCTCGCCGGGGCCGCAGGTCGACACCGACGAAGCGATGCTGCAGTATTTCCGCGAGCAATCGGGATCGATCTACCACCTGTGCGGCTCGTGCGCGATGGGGCCCGACGCGACGACGTCCGTCGTCGATGCGTCGCTGCGCGTGCACGGGCTGCAGGCGCTGCGGATCGTCGATGCGTCGGTCTTCCCGAACATCACGTCCGGCAACATCAATGCACCGACGATGATGGTCGCGGAGAAGGGCGCGGACCTGATTCTGGCGGAGGCTGCGCTGGCGGAGCGGGCCGGCATGCCGTCGACGCAACGGGAGACGGTCGCACAGTGAGTGACGCCACGCCGGCAGGGCCGGCGGCGGCCGCCGGCCCTCAGCCGTTCCCCGCGTCCACGACCTGCCGGCAAACCTTCACGATCAGGTCCCGCAGCCCGGCATGCACCGTGTCCCGGTCGAAGCGGGGATGCCACATGATCGAGATCGCCAGCCCCGGCGTCGCGACCGGCAACTCGAACGTCACGACGTCTCGCCGGGCCTGAGCGGTGTGCTTCTCCGGCACCTGCACGATCCAGTCCGAACGCCGGGCCAGCTCGATGCCCGATTTGAAGTTCGGCACCACCGCGATCACGTTCCGCTCGCGCCCCTGCTCGCCGAGCGCATCGTCGATCGGCCCGTGAAACCGCCCTTTGCGCGACACGCTGATGTGCGGCACGGACAGGTACGCGTCCAGCGTCATCCGGCGCCGCGCCAGCCGATGGCCTTTGCGCAGCACGCCGACCATGCGGTCGTCGAACAGCTTGCGGACCATGATTTCCGGCCCCGTCTCGCCGATCACGCCGATTTCGATATCGACTTCGCCGCTGCGCAGCCGCGCCACCGTCTTCTCGTGCTTGGGCAGGAACCGCAGCTTCGCATGCGACCATGCCGCGTACGCCTGCTCGATGATGGGCACCGCAAACGAATCGATGAATCCGTCGTTGGCGCTGATGTTGAACACGCGTTGCGCGTCGATCGACCGGTGCTGCGCACCGAGCAGCTGTTCCACATCCTGCAGGATGCGGTCGAGCGGCGCCTTCAGCCGGCGCGCCGTTTCGGTCGCCACCATGCCCTTGCCCGCGCGTACCAGCACCTTGTCGCCGATCGCGTCCTGAACGCGGGCAAGGGTCCGGCTCATCGCGGACGGACTCAAATCGAGGCTGCGCGCCGCGCGCGACACGCTTTCCTCGTCGATCAGCGCCTTCAGCGCCAGCAACAGGTTCAGGTCGATCCGGTTCAACGCCGCGCTCCTCGCAGATTTGCGTTGAATGCATCATATATCTGACAAACCTGCACTGTACACACGCGATCCCCGCTCCTACCATTCGTGCAACCGAACGGAGGAATGCATGGAAACAATGCAGGTACACGACGAGCCATTGCGCGAATTGCTGATCCGGGACTGGCAGGAGCATACGAAGCAGCCGATAGCGGTCGCGACCCGCCTGCGGGAACGGCTGGCGCTCCCGATGGGCGCGCAGGACCTCGTCGAGCTGGCGGCGCTCGTGACGCATGTATTCGGCGAGCATCTCGGCGACTGGGAAGCGGGAATGGACGCGCTCGAACGACTCGTGGACGCGCACGACGATGCACCGGCCGATGCGCGCCGGCGGATCGATCGCCAGCATGCGGTGCTCGAGAAATCGCGGGACTTGCATGCGCCGCTCGACCGGTTCGACGCCGACGATCGCCTCTACGTCACGGCACTCGCGCTCCCCGCGATCACGCTTCAACAATCCGCGGCCGAGGCGGAAGCGGCATTCGCCGAAGCGATGCACTTGCTCGCGTCCAGCGACTGCCGCGAGCACCGCCGGCTGTTCGGCATGGTCACGGCCAATCTCGTCTGCGACCTGCTGGAGCGTTCGGCCCTGTCAGCCACCAGACGGCGCCTGCTGATCCTGCTCGCGGAGAAAAGCCACGCGATCTGGCTGCAGGACGGCGACGACACGGACCGGGAGAAGGCCGCGTTCCGGCTGACGCAGTGTTACCAGAAATGCAGGATGCCTGACAACTACGGCAGCGGGCGCTATCCGAGGTATCTGTCGATCGAACCGTAACGGCAGGCGATACGCGAACCGGAATGAAACACGGCACGGCACGGCGCGGCGCGGCGCGTTGCACCGCGCCGATCGACGCGGACGGCCCGCATCCCGTCGCGGCCTGCCGCCCTTCCGGCTCGCGTCACACGTGCCCGGCATCCCCCCAAGCACCGCCCGATGCCGGCACGGCGTCGAACACCCGCACGATGTGATCGATCATCGCGCTCATCCGCGCGGTATGCCGCAAATCCTTGTGCGTCACCATCCAGACTTCGTAAGGGCGCGCCGACGTACGCGCCGGCCACACGCGCACCAGCCCGTCTCGCTCCGCGATCGGCACCGGGAGTTCGGCGAGCCCGAGCCCGGCACGCGCCGCCGCGCGCAGCATGAGATTCGAATTCAGCCCCGACACGATCCGTCCGGCCCGAACCGGCTCGCCGACCATCGTGAGCGGGCGGCGCGCATTCAGGTGCGGCAGGAAGCACACGAGATCGTGGCCGTCGAAGCCGGTGCCGGGCACCGGTTCGCCATGCCGGTCCAGATAGTCCGCCGACGCGTATAACCCCGTCGGCCACGCAGCAAGCCGGCGCACGAGCAGATCGGGGTTGTCGGGCTTGATCGTGCGGATGGCGATGTCCGCCTCGCGCTTGGCGAGATTCTCCACCTGCGTCGACGTGTTGAGCAGCACACGCACGTCCGGATGCTCGTCGTGCAGGTTGCGCATCGCGCGCATCACGAATTCGAGCCCGATCGTATCGGTCGTCGTCACGCGCACGTCACCCGCAAGGCGCCGGTCGACGCCCTGGGTCTGCCGCATCAGGTCAATCACCGACTGCTCCATCTTCTCCACGTTGCGCAGCGCAACCTCGCCCACCGCGGTCGGCACGTAACCGGCCGACGTGCGCAGGAACAGCGTCGCGCCGAGCGCGCGCTCGAGTGCCGCGAGCCGCCTGCCGACCGTCGCCTGGTCGAGCCCGACCACCCGCGCGGCGCCGCGCAGGCTGCGTTCCCGGTGGATGGCGAGAAAAATCCGCGCGTCGTCCCAGTTCAAAGGCCTTCTCCTGAAGTGATGCAAATTTGCATCTGTGGTCTTGAAAATCGCTGCGCGAATTCATCAACCCCGAAGCCTATACTTTTTTCACCGATCACTCATCTACCCGTTGCGAGGCAAACATGTCCGGTACGCACGCGCCCCTTCCCGCCGACATGGCGGCAGTCGAAATCACCCGCCCCGGCGGCCCCGAGGTGCTGGCAACGACACGGCGCCCGGTGCCGCGGCCGAACGCCGACGAAGTGCTGATCCGGGTTCACGCCGCCGGCGTGAACGGCCCGGACGTGCTGCAACGCAAGGGGCACTACCACCCGCCGCCCGGCGCGTCCGACATCCCGGGCCTCGAGCTCGCGGGCGAAGTCGTCGCGACCGGCGAGGCCGTGCGCGAATTCGTCCCGGGCGATCGGGTCAGCGCGCTGGTGACGGGCGGCGGCTACGCGGAATACGCGGTCGCCCACCGCCTCACCACGATGAAGCTGCCGCCCGGCCTCGACATGATCGAAGCCGCGGCGATGCCGGAAACGTTCCTGACGGTGTGGCTGAACCTGATCCAGCGCGGACGGCTGCAGGCCGGCGAATCGGTGCTGGTCCACGGCGGCGCGTCGGGCATCGGCACCACCGCGACGATGATCGCGAAGGCGATGGGTGCATCGACCGTCATCACGACGGTCGGCTCGGAAGCTCATCGCGCCGCGAGCCTGCGGCTGGGCGCGGATCACGCGGTGCATTACCGGGAAGAGGATTTCGTCGCCGAAGTCGACAGGATCACCGCCGGCCGCGGCGTGGACGTGATCCTCGACATCATCGCGGGCGACTACGTCGCGCGCAATTACCGGGCCGCGGCGATGAACGGCCGGATCCTGCAGGTGAGCGCGCTCAACGGGCCGGCGAAGGAACTCGACGTGTGGCCGATGATGACCAAGCGCCTGACGCACATCGGCTCGACGCTGCGCTCGCGCACGCCCGAGGAGAAAGGCGCGCTCATCGCCGAGCTGGAACGGCACCTGTGGCCGCACGTGGCGGCCGGCACGGTCAGGCCGCAGGTGTTTCGGTCCTTCTCGCTCGACGACGCGCGCGATGCGCACACGCTGATCGATTCGGGCGTGCACATCGGCAAGATCGTGTTGACGACGGCCGCGCACCGTGCGGCCTGAGCAAGACGGCGCGCCAGGTCAGTTCACGCTCGTGCGCTTCTCGACGAACCGCTTCACGTAATCGTCGGCCGGCCGCGACAGGATATCGTCGGGCGTGCCGACCTGCACGAGCGTGCCGTCGCGCAGGATCGCGATGCGGTCGCCGATGCGCAGCGCCTCGTCGAGATCATGCGTGATGAACACGATCGTCTTCGACAGCGTCGCCTGCAGCTCGAGCAGCTGATCCTGCATCTCGGTGCGGATCAGCGGATCGAGCGCCGAAAACGCCTCGTCCATCAGCAGCACGTCGGTGTCGGCCGCCAGCGCGCGCGCCAGCCCGACGCGCTGCCGCATCCCGCCCGACAGCTCGTCCGGGTAATGATCGCCGTAGCCGTCGAGCCCGACCTTCGTCAGCCAGTTGCGCGCCGCGTCGGCCGCGTCGTGCCGCTTCCCGCCCCGCGTGCGCAGCGCATACGCGGCGTTGTCGAGCACGGTCTGGTGCGGCAGCAACCCGAAGTTCTGGAACACCATGCTGACCTTGTAGCGGCGCAGCTCGCGCAGCCCGTGCGCGTCGAGCTTGATCACGTCGCTGCCGTCGATCACGATCTCGCCGGCCGTCGGCTCGATCAGCCGGTTGAAGTGCCGCACGAGCGTCGATTTCCCGGAACCCGACAGCCCCATGATCACGAAGATCTCGCCCGACTCGATGCCGAGGCTCACGTCGTTGAGCCCGACGTTGCAGCCGGTTTCGGCCAGCACGTCGGCCTTGCGCCTGCCGGCCCGCAGCAGGTCGAGCACGCGCGCATGCACGGCCTGCGGCCCGAACAGCTTGTACACGTGTTTGACGTCGATGGTCGCCATGTCTGTCTCCGCTCCTATGCGCGCGACGATTGCGTCGCCTGATTCGAATCGACGCTCGGCGCCGACGCGTTGCGCGGCAGCCGGTACGGCACGCGCGATGCTCCCTTCTGCCGGCGCTGCTGCGCAAGCCGCCGCCGCGCGCGCCGCTCCTGACCGAAGCCCTGGCTGATCCGGTCGATCACGATCGCGAGAATCACGATCGCGAGGCCGGCCTGCGTGCCCTTGCCGACGTCGAGCGTCTGGATGCCCGCGAGCACGTCCTCGCCGAGCCCGCGCGAGCCGATCATCGACGCGATCACGACCATCGACAGCGCCATCATCGTCGTCTGGTTGATGCCGGCCATGATGCTCGGCCGCGCGAGCGGCAATTGCACGTTGACGAGCAGCTGCCAGCGCGTGGTGCCGAACGCGCGTGCGGCCTCCGTCACGTCCGGATCGACCTGGCGGATGCCGAGATCGGTCAGGCGGATCAGCGGCGGCAACGCGTAAATGATCGTCGCGAGGATCGCGGGTACCTTGCCGAGGCCGAACAGCATCAGCACCGGGATCAGGTAGACGAAGCTCGGCAATGTCTGCATCACGTCGAGCACCGGCAGCAGCATCCGCCGCAACCACGCGCTGCGCGACGCCAGAATGCCGACCGGCACGCCGATCGCGACCGACAGCATCGTCGCGACGAGCATCAGCGCGAGCGTCTGCATCAGCTTGTCCCACAGGCCGAAGCAGCCGATCGCGTAGAGCAGCAGCATGAAGAGCGCGCCGAGGCCGATGCGGCGCGTCGCATTCCACGCGATCGCGCCGACGACCAGCAGCACGAGCCACGGCGGCGCCATGCGCAACGCGCCTTCGAGCGGCACGAGCAGGTAGCGCAGCAGCAACGTGCTGAAGTGATGAAAACTGTCGCCGTATTGCGCGACGAACGTCTCGAGCGCGCGGTTGACCCAGTCG
Source organism: Burkholderia sp. YHN3-13 (assembly GCF_055810675.1). Classification (NCBI taxonomy): domain Bacteria; kingdom Pseudomonadati; phylum Pseudomonadota; class Betaproteobacteria; order Burkholderiales; family Burkholderiaceae; genus Burkholderia; species Burkholderia sp. YHN3-13. Next base: position 992,299 of record NZ_JBVVNQ010000001.1, read on the forward strand.
GCGATCGACAGGTGCAGGAAGAAGCCGTTCATGTTGATTCTCCGTCGCGCCGCGAAGGCGCGTGACGGCGGCGGCGAGCGCGGGCCCGCCGCCGCGCGCAGGTTACGCGCCCTTCAGGCTGCCGGCGATCTTCTGCGCGACGTCGGCCGGCACCCACTGCTTCCACATGTCCGGGCGGGTCTTCAGGAACTGCGTGGCCATCGCCGCGCCGTCGATCTTCTTCGTCGTCATCTCGAGGATCGTCTGGTTCAGGAAGTCCATCGGAAACCGCACCTTGCCGAACACGCCGACGAGATCGGGGTTCGCATCGGCGAACGGCTTCGACACGCCGACCGTCAGCCGCGACACCATGTACGACGACGCGCACTGATGCGTGCTGCTCTCGTCGCGCAGCGTCTTCCAGCATGCTTCGTTGAAGGCCGGCATCTTCAGCGCCGTGAACTTGTATTTCGCCATCAGCGCGGCCGGGCCCCAGTAATAGAACACGATCGGCGCGCCGCGCTGGTACGCGGACGCGATCGCCGCATCCAGCGCCGCACCCGTGCCCGGATGGAAGTTCGTGTACGACTGGTCGAGCTTCAGCACGCGCAACAGGCGCGTGTTCACGCGCTCGCAGTCCCAGCCGGTCGGGCAGTTCAGGAAGCGGCCCTTGTCCGGCTCCTCCTCGTCGGCGAACACCTGCTTGTACTTCGGCAGATCGTCGACCGACGCGAGCCCCGGCGCGACCGGCTTGATGTTGCGCGCCGGATCGCCCTTCACCACGTAGTCGGGCACGAACCAGCCTTCGGTGGTACCGCCGGGCAGCGTGTCGCCGATCAGCTTCACGGCGCCCGACGAGACGGCCTTCGCGGTGATCTCGCTGCGGCCCGTCCATTGCTCGGCCCAGATCTGCAGGTCGTTGCGCGCGAGCGCCGTTTCGGTGGCGGCCGTGCTGCCCGGCACGACGTCCGTCCTGCAGCCGTAGCCCTTCTCCATGATCTGCCGCAGCACCTCGGTCGCGAACGACCCGCTCTCCCATGTGATGCCCGCGAAATGGACCGTCTTGCCGTCGGCGCACGCGCCGCCGGCCGCGTGGGCCGCGGGCGCGGACAGGATCGCCGCGGCGGCGAGAAGGACCGTTTTCAGTCGTCGAATCTGCATGGTGGGTCGTCTCCAAATCGAATCTGTTGTTTGTGCGTCGCGGCATGCGCGGCAACCGGCGCATCGTGAATGCATCCACGTCCGGTCAGCCTGCATGTTCGAGCGGCCATTTTGTTTAGGGAAACGAGTAATTCCGATCATTGCAATCGGCGGCGCCAATCGATCGCCGTCGCCCCCAGGAGGCCCGCCGGACGGGCCTTGCAGGCGATTGCAGGCAGCCGGTCACGGCCCGGCGCGTGCGCCTGTTCGAACGCCGCCCGGCCGGTGTCGAACGGCCGCGCCGTCCCCGCCGTTTCGACTGTCGAAACGGCCTGCGCCGCCCCCATTGGCGAACCCGATCCCGTCCATCGAAATTACTCGCTTTCGAATCCGTATCGGCTTGGGAAGAATGCGCGGTGTCATCGGAGGAGACACGACCCGACGCCGCCGTTGCCGCGCCGCCGCACGTTGCCGGCGCCGCGCGCGGCGCCGGATCGCCCCGGATGACGGGGGCGCGCCTCGCCGGACGCGCTCACGACAACCGATACACGCTGGATATCCCGGAGATCTCAATGAAAAAGACCCTGACGGCGCTCGCCGTGACGGCAACCTTCGCAGCGCCCGCGTTCGCGCAAAGCAGCGTCACGCTGTACGGCGTAATCGACGAAGGCCTGAACTACACGAACAACGTCGGCACCGGCCACGTCTACGAGATGGCCAGCGGCTACGCACAAGGCAGCCGCTGGGGCCTGAAGGGCACCGAGGATCTCGGCGGCGGCATGAAGGCGATCTTCCAGCTCGAAAACGGCTTCGACGTGAACACCGGCCGCCTCAACCAGGGCGGCCGCATGTTCGGCCGCCAGGCGTACGTCGGCCTGAGCCAGACGCAGTACGGCACGCTGACGTTCGGCCGCCAGTACGATTCCGTCGTCGACTATCTCGCGCCAACCACCGCCAACGGCAACTGGGGCGGCTACCTGCTCGCGCATCCGTTCGACAACGACAACACCGACAACTCGTTCCGGCTCGACAACACCGTCAAGTACGCAAGCCCGAACTTCGGCGGCTTCCAGTTCGGCGGCGCGTACAGCTTCAGCAACAGCACGAACTTCTCGGACAACCGCGCCTACAGCTTCGGCGCGCAGTACCAGAACAACGGGCTGCTGATCGGCGCCGCCTACCTGCAGGCGAACCGCCCGGGCGACGGCTCGGCCGGTGCGATCACCGCGAACGACGCGAGCTACATCGCCGAGCGCATGCGCGTGTTCGGCGCGGGCATCAACTACTCGTTCGGGCCCGCGACCGTCGGCTTCGCGTATACGAACTCGAACTACAAGAACCCGACCGGCAACGGCTACCTCGGCACGCCGGGCGCGATCATCGCGCCGGGGGCGACGGTCAGCGCGATCAAGTACCAGAACTTCGAGGTGAACGGCTCGTACCAGATCACGCCGGCATTCATGGTCGGCGCGCAGTACGTCCTGTCGCTCGAGAAGTACGACGCATCGACCGGCGACGCGAAGCCGAAAATCCACTCGGTCGGGCTGATGGCCGACTACAACCTGTCGAAGCGCACCGACGTGTACGTGCAGGCCGCGTACCAGCACATCGCCGGCGACAAGACGAACTCGATCCTCGACAACGCTTTCATCCCCGGCACCGACGCACCGTCGTCGACGTCGAACCAGGTGGCCGTGCGCCTCGCGCTGCGCCACAAGTTCTGACGCAACCCGGTTCTCCCTCCTTCACGCGACACCCGCGCCGGTCGGCCCGAGGTGTCTTCGCCCGCCCGCAAGCGCCAGCCTGCCGGCGGGTTTTTTCATGGATCACGCCGTGCCGTGACGGGCGCCGGCAGCCCCATCCGCCGAAAGCCGCACGCACCCCGTCAACCATGACAGGTCAACGGCCCGCGATCAGCCGATACACTGTGTGATCCCGACGGCCGCGATCCGCCCTCCCCTTCAAAGCAGGCCGTCGTTCCGATTGCGCGGCCGCCCGCTTCCCCGCCCGCCCCGCGCACCTTCCGCACGCTTTCCAGGGAGCAACACTTGAAGCACTGCCGCACCGCGCTGCTGGCCTTCGCCACGGGCCTGCTGGCCGCCGCATCCGCCCATGCCCATCCCGTCTGTACCGTCGTCGCCGACGCCGCCACCGGCCGGGCGCTCGTGCAGCAAGGCGATTGCGCGACCCGCGTCACGTCCGCATCGACGTTCAAGGTCGCGATCAGCCTGATGGGTTTCGACGCCGGCGTGCTGAAGGACGAGCACACGCCCACGCTCGACTTCCACGCCGGCTATCCCGACTGGGGCGGCGCGCCGTGGCGCGAACCGACCGACCCGGCGCGCTGGATGAAGCTGTCGATCTTCTGGTATTCGGAGCAGGTCGCGCAGGCGCTCGGACAGGCACGCTTCCAGCAGTACACCAGCGCGTTCGGTTACGGCAACGCCGACGTCACCAGCAAGCAGGGTGAACTGAGCGGCGTGATGGGCGCGTGGGCCAATTCGTCGCTGCGGATCTCGCCGCTCGAACAGGTCGCGTTCATGCGCAAGATCGTGCGCCGCACGCTGCCCGTCAGCGCGCATGCGTACGACATGACCGAGCGCATCACGCTGATCGACGCGCAACCGGGCGGCTGGATCGTGCACGGCAAGACCGGCACCGGCTCGCCGGGTCTCAAATACGACGGCGCGCATGCGTACGGCTGGTTCGTCGGCTGGGCGACGAAGGGATCGCGCACGCTGGTGTTCGCGAACCTGATCCAGGACGACACACGGCAGACGCCGAATGCCGGCCTGCGCTCGCGCGACACGTTCCTCGCGGCGCTGCCGGCACTCGCCGAAGCGGGCGCGTCGCCATGAGCACCGGACCGCGCAACGCACGCATCGACCTGCTGCGCGGCGTGTCGATCCTGCTCGTGCTGCTGCATCACTTCAACATCGCGTATCCGCTGCGCGACACCGCGCTCGCGCGCGTGCTCGGCTGGGACACGATCCACGCGATCGTGCGCAACGGCAACTACGGCGTGACGATGTTCTTCGCGATCTCGGGCTACCTGATCACGTCGAATGCGCGCCGCCGCTGGGGCAGCCTCGGCGCGCTCGACGTACGCGCGTTCTACGTGTCGCGCATTGCGCGGATCGTCCCTTGCCTGCTTCTGCTGCTCGCGCTCGTCAACGGCCTCGCGGCGGCCGGCGTGCCGATCTTCACGAACCATGCGCCGCAGGGCATCGCCGTGTCGTACTGGCTCGTGAACCTCGCGTCGCTCACGTTCTGGATGAACGTGCTGATCGGCGCATACGGCTGGGTCAATTACGCGCTCGGCGTGCTGTGGTCGCTGTCGGTCGAGGAGGTGTTCTACCTGTCGTTTCCGCTGCTGTGCATCGCACTGCGCCGCGACGGGCGGCTGTTCGCGTTCTGGCTGCTGATCGCCGCGATCGGCCCCGTGTATCGCTACACGCATCCGGGCGACGAAGGCGGTTTCCTCTATGCGTACTTCGCATGCTTCGACGGCATCGCGATCGGCTGCTGCACCGCGCTGCTGGCCGAACGCGCGCGCTGGCAGGTGCTCGCGGCCGCGCCCGTGCAATGGCTCGTCGCAGCGGGAATGACGGCGCTCTATCTCGCGTGGCCGATTGCCGAAAGCCATGTGCCCGGCATCTCCGCGATGGCGCTCGGCACCGCCGTGCTGCTGATCGGCGCGCATGCCGAACGCGAACGCGCGCACGGTCGCGTGCTCGCGCCGCTGCGCTGGAGCGGCCGGCTCAGCTACGAGTTGTATCTGTTCCACCTGATCGTGCTCGGCGCGTTGCGCACGGTGTGGCCGCCGTCGGGCACGCACGGAGACGGCAAGCTGGCGTTGCTCGTCGCGTATCTGGTGCTGTCGGCCGGGTTGAGTGCCGTCATCGCGCGCGGCTACGCGACGCCGCTCGACCGCCTGATCAAGCGGCTCGCGTTGCGGCCGGCGGTGCAAGTGACGAACCGCGCACGCGTGTAGCGCGGCGGCGGCGATCCCTGTCGCGCGGCGGCGAAAACGGAAAAAACGGCCAGGGTCCGCTTACGACGTTTCGATCGAGTCAGCCCGCGTATTCCGCGGCGGCACAGCGCACGGTCACGATGCGCGCGGGCGGAAGATTCGCCCAGACGATCCGGCTGCCGCTGGCGACAAACGCCGCATCGCCGAGCGGATGGCGGCGGGGGGGCCGCAGGTCGTACGTGAACTGAATCATCACGCCGTCGGCCGACAGCACGCGGTGACATTGATCGACGATCGCCGCCACGTCCTCGCGCGGCAGCGTGCGCAGCGGCAGGCACGACACGATCGCATCGACGCGCGCATCGGGCGGCAGCAGCCGCTCGAGCTGCCGCGCATCGCCCGACACGATCGTGATGCCGGGAAAGCGCCGTCGCAGATGCCGCACGAACGCGGGCGAGCGTTCGACCACGACGAGGCGCCGCGGCGCGACGCCGCGCTCGAGCAACGCCGCGGTGATCGCGCCGGTGCCGCCGCCGAGCTCGACGACCAGCCCGTCGCCAGCCGGTACCGCGTCGGCCATCTCGCGCGCCAGGTGCCGCGAACTCGGGCACAACGCCCCCACCGCGGCCGGACGGCCGACCCACTCGCGCACGAACAGCGCCGAGACCCGCCATGCGTTCGGCCACATCATCGGCGACCCTCGAGCGGTTGCGTCATCGGCCTCGACAGGCGGATGACTGCGTGGAACAAGGCTACGGCGACACGGTGCTTTGGCATGCGCATCCTCCTGGGCGAATCGGTCCGCCGCGGGACGCGCGGCGATCAATCGATTCTAGGAAACGCAAACTTAAGGCGACGTGAAGATTGTCCCTGATTTGCCTGATCAATTCGTGCCCGACCGGCGATCGACGCACTGCAGCATATGCACGCGCTCACGTGCGCCGACGAGCCGGATCGGCTGCCGCGCGGCCGCGATCGCGGCGCGCGCGCCGGCCGTCGATGCGAGCGGCCGCGCCGGCGTTCCCGACGCGGCCGCCATGCGGCGCACGCGCTGCCGTCACCGCAGGTTGGTTCTCGCGAGCTCGACGATCTCGTCGCCGCGCCCGCTGAGGATCGCGCGCAGCATGAACAGGCTGAAGCCCTTCGCATGCGCGAGCTCGATCTTCGGCGGCATCGCGAGTTCGTACTTCGACGTCACGACGTCGACGACGGCCGGTCCGTCATGCTCGAACGCCGTGCGCAACGCGTGCTCGACGTTCTCCGAGTGCTCGACCCGCACGCTGAAGATACCCGCGCCCTTCGCGATCGCCGCGAAGTCCGTCGGGCTCAGGTCGACGTTCGTATCGAGATAACCGGCCGCCTTCAGCTCCATCGACACGAAGCCAAGCAGGCTGTTGTTGTACACGACGATCTTGATCGGCAGGTTGAGCTGGCGCGCGCTCAGCAGATCGCCGAGCAGCATCGACAGCCCGCCGTCGCCGGACAGCGACACGACCTGCCGCCCCGGATGCGCGCCCTGCGCGCCGAGCGCCTGCGGCATCGCGTTCGCCATCGACCCGTGGTTGAACGAGCCGTGGAGCTGCCGCTTGCCGTTCATCGTCAGGTAGCGCGCGGCCCACAACGTCGGCGTGCCGACGTCGGCCGTGAAGATCGCGTCGTCGGCCGCGACGTCGTCGACGAGCTTCGTCAGGTACTGCGGATGGATCGCGCGGCCGGGCGGCTCGGCCACCGCGAGATCGTCGAGCCCCTTGCGCGCGGCCGCGTAGTGCTTCAGCGCGTTCTCGAGGAAACGCCGCTGCGTCTTGCGCGTCAGGCGCGGCAGCAGTGCCGCGATCGTTTCCTTCACGGTGCCGACGAGGCCGAGCGCGAGCGGCGCGCGGTGACCGAGCTGCGAGCCCTTCCAGTCGATCTGCGCGATCTTCGCATTCGCCGGATAGAACGGCCGGTACGGGAAATCCGTGCCGAGCATCAGCAGCGTGTCGCACGATTCCATCGCGTGATAACCCGAGCTGAAGCCGATCAGCCCCGTCATCCCGACGTCGAACGGGTTGTCCCATTCGACGAACTGCTTGCCGCGCAGCGCATGCACGACCGGCGCGCCGAGCGTGTCGGCCAGCGCGACCACTTCGTCGTGCGCGCCCTGCGTGCCGCTGCCGCACAGCAGCGTGACCGCGTCGGATGCGTTGAGCAGGGCCGCGAGCCGGTCGAGATCGGCATCGGCCGGCAGGATCGACGGCGGCGCCGATTCGCTCCATGCCGGCGCCTCTTCCGGGCCGTCGCCGAGCGCGATGTCGCCCGGCAGCACGATCACCGCGACGCCGCGCTCGTCGATCGCGGTACGCATCGCGCGCGCGAGCACGCGCGGGAACTGCGACGCGTTCGTCACGAGTTCGGCGAAGTGGCTGCACTCGCGGAACAGTTCCTGCGGATGGGTTTCCTGGAAGTAGCCGAGGCCGATCTCGGTCGACGGAATGTGCGCGGCAATCGCGAGCACCGGCTGGTGATTGCGGTGGCAGTCGTACAGCCCGTTGATCAGGTGCAGGTTGCCGGGGCCGCAGCTGCCGGCGCACACCGCGAGCCGGCCGGTCGACGCGGCATCGGCACCGGCCGCGAACGCGGCGCTTTCCTCGTGCCGCGTATGCATCCAGCGGATCGAGCCAATCTGGCTCAGGCTGAACGACAGGCCGTTCAGGCTGTCGCCCGTCACGCCCCAGATGCGCTCGACGCCCGCTGCCGCCAGCGTCTTCGCCAGGTATTCCGCCATCGTCTGTCTTGCCATGATGCCCTCGCTCGTTGATCGGTCGTCACACGAATGAACCGGCTCCGGCGGCTGCCTTCGCCGGCGACCAAACGAGCATACGCGATCGTGCCGCACCGCGTCGCGAAGCCCGCAGGCGTCCCGGCCCGTTCCTTTCGGTCATGTCAGGCAATCGTCGCCGCTTCGTCGGCTGGCGCGCGCTCAACTCCAGTCGGACGCCGCCTCGTCCGGATCGACGAGCGTGAGCCCCGCCGCCGGCAGCGGCAGCGCGGTCTTGTAGCGCACCTGCTTCAGCGCGAAGCTCGAACGGATGTTCGACACGCCGGGGATCGTCGTCAACCGCTCGATGATGAAGCGCTCGAGCGTGCGCATGTCGGGCATCACGACGCGCAACAGGTAATCGGCGTCGCCCGACATCAAATAGCACTCCATCACCTCGGGCCGCTGCGAGATCGCCTCCTCGAAGCGCTGCAACGCATCCTCGACCTGCTTTTCCAGGCTGACCTGGATGAACACGTTGATCCGCAGCCCGAGCGGCTCGGGATCGAGCAGCGTGACCTGCTGCCGGAACAGCCCGAGCTTCTCCAGCGCGCGCACGCGGTTGAAGCACGGCGTGGCCGACAGGTTCACCGCGCGTGCGAGTTCCGCGTTGGTGATCCGCGCGTTCTGCTGAAGCTGGTTCAGGATGCCGATGTCGATGCGGTCGAGCCGCCGCGGGTTTGTGCTCATGATCGAAATATTCCGAAAGAGTGGCGATAACCGGAATATTTACACTATCAGACCGTGAAACTCCAATGAAATCAGACGCATATTTTGCGGATCGACGGGTAGCATGATTCGACCGATTGCCACTGATTGCGCGCCGCCCGAACCGGCGTGCGGGAGACCTGCGATGACGGACCTGTCGAACGGAATTGACGCCACGCGGCGCGCGGGCCTCGCGCATGCCGATGCCGACCCCGAAGAAACCGCCGAATGGCTGGAGGCGCTCGACGCGGTCGTCGCTCACGTCGGCCAGGATCGCGCGCAGTTCCTGCTCGATCGCCTGGCCGCGCACGCGCGCACGCGCGGTCTTGCTGCATCGCGCGGCCCGGTCACGCCGTACGTAAACACGATCGCCGCGCACGAACAACCGCCGTATCCGGGCGATGCCGATCTCGAAGCGCGTCTGTCGGCCGCGCTGCGCTGGAATGCGCTCGCGATGGTCGTGCGCGCGAACCGTGCATACGGCGAGCTCGGCGGACACATCGCGAGCTATGCGTCGGCGTCCGACCTGTTCGAAGTCGGCTTCAACCATTTCTTCCGCGCGGCGACGGGCGAAGGGCATGACGACGGCGGTTCCGGCGGCGATCTCGTCTACTTCCAGCCGCATTCGTCGCCGGGCGTCTATGCACGCGCGTATCTCGAAGGCTTCCTCGACGAGGCACACCTGAAGCACTACCGCCGCGAAATCGCCGGGCCCGGCCTGTGCTCGTATCCGCATCCGTGGCTGATGCCCGACTTCTGGCAGTTCCCGACCGGCTCGATGGGCATCGGCCCGATCAACGCGATCTACCAGGCGCGCTTCATGCGCTACCTGCAGCATCGCGGCCTGGCGGACACCGCGAACCGCACCGTGTGGGGCTTCTTCGGCGACGGTGAAATGGACGAACCCGAATCGCTCGGCGCGCTGTCGCTCGCCGCGCGCGAAGGGCTCGACAACCTCGTGTTCGTGATCAATTGCAATCTGCAGCGGCTCGACGGCCCGGTGCGCGGCAACGGCCGCGTGATCGACGAACTCGAGGCGTTGTTCGCCGGCGCCGGCTGGAACGTCATCAAGGTGCTGTGGGGTTCCGACTGGGATCCGCTGTTCGCGCGCGATCACGCCGGCGCGCTCGCCCGCGCGTTCGCCGATACCGTCGACGGCCAGTTCCAGACCTTCTCCGCGAACGATGGCGCGTACAACCGTGCACGCTTCTTCAGCCGCGACCCGGCGCTCGACACGCTCGCCGCGCAATTGACCGATGCGGAAATCGACCGCCTGCGCCGCGGCGGCCACGACGCGCTCAAGCTGCACGCCGCGTATGCGCGCGCGCTCGCCCATCGCGGCCAGCCGACGGTGATCCTCGCGAAGACGATGAAGGGTTACGGGATGGGCACGATCGGCCAGGGGCGGATGACGACCCACCAGCAGAAGAAGCTCGACGTCGACGACCTGAAGGCGTTCCGCGACCGTTTCCGGTTGCCGCTGTCGGACAGCGACGTCGAGCAGTTGAAGTTTTACAAGCCAGCGGAAGACAGCCCGGAGATGCGTTACCTGCATGCCCGCCGGGCTGCCCTGGGCGGCTATCTGCCCAGAAGGCGGATGGCGGCATCGCAAGGACTGACCGTCCCGCCGATGCCGGCCTGGGGTGCGTTCGCGCTGGACGCGGCGAACCGCGAGATGTCGACGACGATGGCGCTCGTGCGCATGCTGGCAGCGCTGCTGAAGGATCGCGACCTCGGCCCGCGCGTCGTGCCGATCGTGGCCGACGAAGCGCGCACGTTCGGCATGGCGAGCCTGTTCCGGCAGGTCGGCATCTACTCGCCGCTCGGCCAGCGCTACGAACCCGAGGATCTCGGCTCGATGCTCTACTACCGCGAGGACACGCGCGGGCAGATTCTCGAGGAAGGGATTTCGGAAGCCGGCGCGGTGTCGTCGTGGATCGCCGCGGCGACGTCGTACAGCGTGCACGACCTGCCGATGCTGCCGTTCTACATCTACTACTCGATGTTCGGTTTCCAGCGCATCGGCGACCTGATCTGGGCCGCCGCCGACCAGCGCTCGCGCGGCTTCCTCGTCGGCGCGACAGCGGGCCGCACGACGCTCGGCGGCGAAGGCCTGCAGCACCAGGACGGCAGCAGCCATCTCGCGGCGTCGACGATTCCGAACTGCCGCGCGTACGACCCGGCGTTCGCGTACGAAGTCGCGACGATCGTCGATGCCGGCATGCGCGAGATGGTCGAGCAGCAGCGCGACGTGTTCTATTACGTGACCGTCATGAACGAAAACTACGCGCAGCCGTCGATGCCCGGCGACGATCCGGCCGCCCGTCGCGCAGGCATCCTGAAGGGCATGCACCGGCTGCCGTCCGCCTCGAACGCGGCCGCGCGCGTGCAGTTGTTCGGCGCCGGCGCGATTCTCGGCGAAGTGCTCGCCGCGCAGCGGATGCTGCAGGACGGCTGGGGGATCGATGCGGCCGTCTGGAGCGTCACGAGCTTCAGCGAATTGCAGCGCGACGGGATGGAAGCCGAACGGCTGTCGCGGCTTGACGACGGATCGGCATCGTCGTATGTCACGCGGATGCTTGAAGGAACGCAGGGCCCGGTGATCGCCGCGACCGACTATGTGCGCGCGGTGCCCGAGCTGATCCGCGCCTACGTGCCGCGCCGCTACGTGACGCTCGGCACCGACGGGTTCGGCCGCAGCGACACGCGCGACGCGCTGCGCGCATTCTTCGAGGTCGATCGCGCGAGCATCGTGCTCGCCGCGCTGAAGGCGCTCGCCGATGACGGCGCACTCGATGCGACCGTCGTGCGCGACGCACGCGAGCGTCTCGGCAAGACCTCGCATCCAGGCGGTGCGCCATGGCAGCGCTGATCGGGCAACGCGACCGCGCACGTCGAGCGGCTTCAAGCCGCCGAGCGCCGCGTTCGCCCGGCCCCGCCACGCCGCGGCGCATGCGCCGCTCTCACACGGACCGGCGGGAATCGACGGCGCTCCGCGCTAAACCGGCAACGCGTGCGTCGACAGAATTTCCTTGAGCACCATGAACGAGCGCACCTGTCGCACACCGGGCAGGTACAGCAACTGTTCGGCATGCAAACGGTTGAAGCTCTCGTTGTCGCGCGTGCGGAGCAGCATGAAGTAGTCGAATTCGCCGGTCACCACGTGACACTCGACGCACCCCGACACTTTCTGCGCGGCCTTCTCGAATTCGGCGAATGCTTCCGGCGTCGAACGATCGAGCACGAAGCCGATCACGACCAGCATCCCGGCACCCAGCGGCTTCGGGTCGAGCAGCGCGACGATGCCGCGAATCAATCCCATCTCCTTCAACCGCTCGACGCGCCGCAGGCACGCCGGCGCGCTCAGCTTCACCTTCGCCGCGAGGCTCACGTTCGAGATCGACGCGTCCTGCTGCAACTGCCGCAGGATCGCGCGGTCGATGCGGTCGAGCGCCGCCGCGGCGTCGGCCGGCGATGCACTGACGCGATCTAATTTCATTGCGTTTCCTCGAAATTTTGCGAATCAAAATTATTCATTCATTCCTGACCTCACAGATAACGTAGGTTTTCATTATTTATTTCGCAAGCCCATTTCGCACCATCCTGCCTATCATTTTTCCATCGGGACACGGCGTGCAAGCCGCACCCGGCCGATCCGGTTTCCTGTCCACCGTCCCTCGGAGCGCGTCGACGAACCTGCAACGTTTCCCCCGTTATCCGCTCACGTTCGGTCCGACCCCGATCCAGCCGCTCAAGCGCCTGAGCGCGCATCTCGGCGGCAAGGTCGAGCTGCATGCGAAACGTGAGGACTGCAACAGCGGCCTTGCGTTCGGCGGCAACAAGACCCGCAAGCTCGAATACCTGATTCCCGATGCGCTCGCGCAGGGTGCGGACACGCTCGTGTCGATCGGCGGCGTGCAATCGAACCAGACACGCCAGGTCGCGGCCGTCGCCGCGCATCTCGGGATGAAGTGCGTGCTCGTGCAGGAGCACTGGGTCAACGACGACGATCCGGTATACGACCGCGTCGGCAACATCCAGCTGTCGCGGATGATGGGGGCCGACGTACGGCTCGTCGCCGACGGCTTCGACATCGGCATTCGCCGCAGTTGGGAAAAAGCAATGGACAGCGTGCGGCAGGCGGGCGGCAAGCCATACCCGATTCCGGCCGGATGTTCCGAGCATCCGCTCGGCGGCCTCGGTTTCGTGGGCTTCGCGGAAGAAGTGCGGGAACAGGAAGCGCAGCTCGGCTTCAAGTTCGATTACATCGTGGTCTGCTCGGTCACGGGCAGCACGCAGGCCGGGATGGTCGTTGGCTTCGCGGCCGACGGGCGCGCGGACCGCGTGATCGGCATCGATGCGTCCGCGACGCCGGAGAAGACGCATGCGCAGATCACGCGCATCGCGCGGCATACGGCCGAGATCGTCGAACTCGGGCGCCGCATCGACGAGCGGGACGTCGTGCTCGATACGCGTTTTGCCGGCCCCGAATACGGGCTGCCGAATGAAGGCGCGCTGGAGGCGATCCGGATGTGCGCGCGGCTCGAAGGCATGCTGACCGATCCCGTCTATGAAGGGAAATCGATGCACGGGATGATCGACAAGGTGCGGCGCGGGGAATTCGAGCCGGGGTCGAAGGTGCTGTATGCGCACCTTGGCGGCGTGCCGGCCTTGAGCGCTTACGCGGAGATCTTCCGCAACGGCTGACGGGCTTCCGCAGTCGATCCGGCGCACGACGGCCAATTCCGCGTCATGAAGCTGCCGCCTCCGGTATCCGCCCGAGGCGGCGGCATGCCGGATAGCCGGTGGTCGAGCGTTGCACCGTTCCGCGCGATGCCGTGCGGTGACCGTGCGCCCCTCATCGTTTTCGCGCGCCGTCCATGAACACGCTCGGCCGGCGCGTACCGCTCGACGATTCAGTACGCGCGGCGGCACGGCGCGCGCATGGTCGTCGGCCGTCAACGTCGCAGGCATCGCCCGCCATCGCGCCCGCAAGCATGGCGTCGCATCGTTCAGACGCCGGACAATCTCGACAACGCAGCCTCCACCTCCACGCGCATCTCCGGCCACTCCGGCCGGAGTGCATCGACACCGCCCGCGGCCAGCACGCGCTCGCCTCTCGCGCACGTATCGCTCGCGTCTGCGTCGCCGGCCAGCGCAAAGCCGCCTCGCATCGAATGCAGTTCGCCCTTGACGCGATCGTGGTCGCCGCGCGGCAACGCGGCGTCGATCGTCGCCAGCGAGTGCAGTGTCGCGGCACGCAATTGTTCACGAATCGCGTCCGTCATCGGCGGCGCCTGCCGGTCGTCGCGATCGACCGCCGGCAACGCCGTCGCGCCACGCGCCCCATGGCGTTGCAACACCGCCCCGAGCGCATCGATCGACAGCGGCTTGAGCACGACTTCCGCGACGCCGGCCTGCGCGCACCGCCTGCGATCCTCTTCGGTCGCGTGCGCGGTCATCGCGATCACGGGTACCGTCGCCCCCTGCTCGCGCAGGAAGTTCGCCAGCGCAAAGCCGTCGAGTTCCGGCATGCCGAGATCGGTCAGTACCACGTCGTACGAACGCGCGAAGAAGGCACGCATTGCCTCGACGCCGTTCGTGACGATCGTCGCATCGTAGCGCAGCGCATCGAGTTGATCCCGCAACAATACGCGGCTCGCCGGGTGGTCTTCCGCGACGAGCACGCGCAGCGGCACGCTTTCGTCCGCGTGCGTCGGCAACGCCGCCGCCGCGGGCTCGTCGTCGAACGCGGCACGCCATCCGGACGGCGCCTCCGCCAGCGGCAGCGATGCGGTGAAGCGCGTCCCCGCACCCGGTCGGCTGTCGACCGTCAGCGCGCCGCCCATCAGCCGCGCGAGACGTCCGCAGAGCGGCAGCCCGAGCCCGGTGCCGCCGAAGCGCCGGTAAATCGACGGATCGGTCTGCACGTACACGTCGAACAGCGTCGGCAACGCTTCCGCGGGGATGCCGATGCCCGTGTCGCGCACCACGATTTCGACGCCGCGCGGCCTGCCGGAAGCGGCAGCCGGCAGCGCGTCGATCGTCACGCTGCCGTGCTCGGTGAATTTGATCGCATTACTGACAAGGTTCGACACGATCTGACGCAGGCGGGTCGGATCGCCGACGTAACCGTCGGCCAACCCCGGCGCGACGCGGCATTCGAGTACGAGCCGTTTCGCGTCGGCGAGCGGCCGAAAGATCGCCGCGACGTCGCGCAGCACCGCACGCAGGTCGAACGGCACGGCTTCCAGCACCATCTGGTTGGACTCGGCCTTCGACAGGTCGAGCACGTCGTTGATCACGCGCAGCAGCGCGTCGGACGATGACATGACCGTCCGCAGTCGGCGCTGTTCCGCAGCGGGCAGCGCCGCGCGCGCCATCAATTCGAGATTGCCGACGATGGCGTTCAGCGGCGTACGAATCTCGTGACTCATCGTCGCCAGGAAGGTCGACTTCGCCTTGTTCGCGTCGTCCGCGGCTTCGCGCGCTTCATGGAGCTTGTCTTCGGCCTGTTTGCGCGCGGTGATGTCGGTCAGCGTGCAAAGCAGCACGTCGACGCCGCGATAGCGGGTGCGGACGATGTGCGCGGCCAGGTAGGCGGCCCCGCCACCGGCCCGGTCGACCGCCAATTCGTGCGTGACGACGCGCGGCTTTCGTCCGCCCGCGATATTGTCGCGGTATGCGTGCCAGATGCGCTTGCCGAGCAACGGCGCCGTGCCGGCGTCGCCGTAAATCCGTGCGGCTTCGTTACGCGCCATCGTGTCGCCGTTGGCCAGCGACAGCAGCATGATGCCGGCCGGCGCCGTGCGAATCAGCGTGCGGTTGAGCGCCTCGCTTTCGATCAGCCGGATCGCGCGGCGGTTGGCCGGGCGCAGCGCGCGCCGGTCGAACATGACGATCGCGAACCACACCGTTCCGATCGCGAGCAACGCGAGACCGGTTGCGATACCCAGGCGGACGGCCACGTCGTCGAACACACTGCGCCACGAATGCGTCGCGGTGAGTACCTCGTCGAATCCCGGCATGCGATCGCCGATGACGATATTCGTGCCGACACGGTGTGCGGCAGCCCGTTCACCTCCGGCCGCGCGCGCGTAATCGAGCGCACGGGCAGTCAGCACGGGCGCAGCCTGCTGGCCGGTCAGGACATTCGCGTTCGAATCGACCAGTGCATAGTTCTGGCCGGCGGACGCGGAACGCACGATGTCGTCGATCTCCGGCCGCGTGACGATGACAAACCATGCGATCGGCTTGCCCTGCGTATCCCGTACCGCCTGCGCGAACCGCAGCACGGACCGCCCGAGCAGCGGATCCTGCCGCCTGTCCAGAAAAATCGGCCGATTGCCGGGCGCGGCGGCGGCCGATACGAAATCGGCCGGCGGCTGCAACTGCCGGATCAATGCCTTCACGTCGAAACCGGCCGGCAGCGCGAGCGTCGACTTCACCAGTGGATACCCGGTCACGATGACGAAGTCGCCCGCCAGATCGATCAGATATCCGCCCATGCCCGGGTCGCCGGGCTGCCTCGGCGGCATGACGCCCGTCTTCTCGACCGTCTCGAGAAATGCCGCGAGGAACGGCGCGTAGGTGCCCCCTGGCCGAGACGACGGATCGGCCGCAAACGCGGCCACCGCCACGCGTCCCGCGTGTCCGAGAACGGCCAGCCTGCCGCGCCCGTCGGCAAACGGCTCGAGTGCATCGGGCGGGGTGGTCGGTCCGTGCCGAGCCATCAACTCGAGGATGTCGGTGTAGCGATTCTGGAGGGCCTTGACCACCTCCATCTCCGCCAGCAGGTCGGCCTTGCGGACCAGGAACTCCGACCGCTCATGCGCAACCGATTCCTGCAGATCGAGCCGCACGACGAGTGCCGCGCAGGCCAGGACGAACACCGTGATCGCCACACCGCTTCCGTACAGCAGCCATTGCTGCTGCCGTCGCACGCGCCCCGGTTCGAACGGCTTGCGGCCCGCGGCCGCGGCATGCGCGATCAGCGCTTTCAGTTTGGTTGGCATGAGTGTCGTCGAAGTCGTCTCGGCGCCGGCACCGCGTCGTGCGCCGTCCGGGTCACTCGGTAGTGTCCGACGGACACCGTCTATGCACTGGCCTCGGGCAATTCGGGCAGCTGGCCCTCGCTCGCGTAGCGAATCAGATCGGCGTCGCGAACGATACCGAGCTTCTTCATGGCACTCGATTTCTGCGAACTGATCGTCTGCTTGCTGCGGTGAAGCTGGACGGCGATCTCGCCGACCGTCAGGCCGGCGCCGTAAAGCCGCACGACTTCGATCTCGCGGGCGGTCAAGGTGCGGACACCCGCCGACGGCTGGCAGTCCTCCAGCAGCCTCTTGACGAACGGAGACAGATAATTGGCCCCGACGAAGGCCGCGTGCACCGCGCCCACCAGATGCGAAATCGCATCGGACTTGCTCAGGATGCACCCGACGCCCTGCTTCTGAATCGCGAGCAGCACGCTCGGGTTGTCGATCATCGTGATCGTCACGAGGCGAAGCGCCGGATAACGACGCTGCAGAAAGGACAGCAATGACAGACCGTCGCCATACTTGCCGCCGGGCATCACATAGTCGACGACGAGCACGTCGCTCTGCTGCTCGTCGAGCATCGCCACGAGGTCGGTCGAATTCGAGACAGTGCCGAGCAGCTTGATCGTGCTGCTGCCCGCGAGCGCCTGCGACATCCCGAGCGCGGACGAAGGATGATCGTCCGCCACCATCACCCGCACAAAAAATTCATCCATCTCTACTTTTCTCCCGATACACGCGGCCCGACGTGCGATGTTGTGCGACGCGCCGGAGCTCGAATCGATCCCGCAACACGATCGCGTTGCGGCATCCAGCGAACCGGGCGGTGCGCAGCGCAATTTTAAGATAATAGACGGCTGTACGATCAAGCGTGGCGGTCTGTCGACACACATGCCCATCTCGCCGGCTGGCGCGCGCACCACGACATTGCGGTATGAACCGTCGACAGTCCGCCGCCCACGCCCGTCCGATCGGCGGCGCCCCCACGCCGTCGATCCATCCCGTCCCGCCGGGCGGCCGAAACCGCTCCCTAGTGCTTGACCACGGTTTCGTCCGGCTCGCCGGGCTCGTCATCCACGGCGTGCTGCCACTCGGTGACGGCCCGCCGCTTTTGCGACGGCGACATCATCATGAATTCGTTCAGCTTCATCAGGAAATGCCGTCTGGATTTCTCTGGCAACGTCGCGAATCCAAGTAGCAGCCCGAACACCTTTCCCATATAGCGCACGGCCTTACCCTTCCTTCTTCAGTCGAAATCACGCGGCATTGAAGCAATGCGGCGTGTCTGCCTTCCCTGTTCTGACGCAGGCGATCTGCGTCGCCCTCGCGCCGCCTCTTTTTTTACCGTCCGGGCCAGTGCATCGTCGCAGCAGCCATGACGCCCGAAGCAGGCCGCTTGTCCGCCGTGCCCGCGGGGAGTGCGATCCCGCGCCGCCGCGCGACGCGGGCGAGGCCGCGGCGCAGGTCGGCCAGCGTCACCGGCTTGGTCAACACGTACGCGACGTTCGATGCCGCGTAGCGCCGGGCATTGTCGGGCGCCAGATACGATGCCACGACGATCATGTCGCACGGCAACGCGCGCGCATGAACGGCTTCGACCAGTTCCCGGACCGACATGTCGGGTAAGTCGGCACCGAGCAGCAGCACGTCCCACATGCCGCTCTCGAGCGTGTCGAGCGCTGCGCCGCCGGACGACACACACCGAACCGTGCAACCGAGCACATCCAACTGCTCGCGGAAAATCGACCCGTTGACCGCCGCATCGTCGGCGACCAGCACACGCGGCACACGCGTACTGGAAGCCGGCGACGCCGACTGCCCGACATCGGGCGCGCACCCCGGCCCGCGCGGCGACTCGGCGGTAGCGACTCGCGCCTGCGCGATCGCCATGCGCAGCCCGTTCAGCGAATAACTCGATACGCGGATCGTGCGGCCCGCGACGTCCGGCTGCAGCGGGCCGTCCGGCGTCGCCAGCACGACCGGCGTACCGCCGCCGAGGCTGTCGAGCTCCTCGCGCCGCCATTGGTCGGAATCGCCGAAGAGCACGATCGCGTGTGCACGCGCGAGGCACCCGGCGGCAATCCCGATCGGACTCGGATGCATCGCGACGTCGAACCCCCATGCACGCAGATGCGGAAAGGCAAACGCACGCCACGCGTCCTCCGGCGACACGACGATCAGCGTCCGGCCGGCACCCGCGCCGGCCGGGGATTTCGGCGCAATGCCCGTGTGCAGCGGCAAGCGCACGGTGAACAGGCTGCCGACGCCCGGCGCGCTGTCGACCGCAATCGTCCCTCCCATCGCCGCGACCAGCCGGTCGCACAGCGCGAGCCCGAGCCCCGTGCCGCCATAGCGCCGCGTGATCGACGCATCGACCTGCGAGAACGCCTTGAACAGCTTGCCCTGCTGCGCAGGGTCGATCCCGATGCCGGTATCCTCGATGCCGATGGCGATCTCGGGCACACCGCGCGCATTTCGCCCGACCGCCACGCGCGCGACGATGCGCCCGGCGCTCGTGAACTTGATCGCGTTGCTCAGCAGGTTGCCGACCACCTGCGCGAGCCGCGTCGGATCGCCGCGCATGCGCTGCGCGCCGCTCGCATCGATATCGGCGAACAGCGGCAACCCTTTTGCCTTCGCGACCGACGCGAATGCCGCGAGCTCGCGCTCGATCACCGCGATCACGTCGAACTCGATCGACTCGACCGACATCGCGCCGGCTTCGATCTTCGAGAAATCGAGCACGTCGCTGACGATCGCGAGCAGCCCTTCGGCCGACGCGCGCAGCGTCCGCACGCGGCCCTGCTGCGAGGCATCGAGCGCCGTGCGCTCGAGCAGCTCGAGGTTGCCGAGGATCACGTTCAGCGGCGTGCGGATCTCATGACTCGTCGCGGCGAGAAACGACGACTTGGCCGCATTCGCCGAATCGGCCGCGCGCACCGCTTCCTCGAGCTGATGAACGAGGCGGCACTGCGCGCTCATGTCGGCGAACGTCGCGATCAGCACGTCCTCGCCTTGATAACGCGCGCCGTGCGCGATGATCTCCAGGTGCAGCGGCGTATCGCCGCGTGCGTCGAGCACGAGCTCGGTCGTCATCGTCCGGCCGGCCCCGCCGTTCGCGACGAACGCGTCGTACTTCTCGAGTGCCAGCGCGGACAGCGCATGGTAATCGCCTTCATGCGGCAGCAGCATCTGCTTGAGCGCGTCGCTCGCGAGCATCACGCGCCGGTCGGACAACGACACGAGGCCGATGCCGACCGGCGCCATCGCGATCACGCTGCGGCACAGCGCCTCGCTGTCGAACACGCGGGCCGAGCGTGCATACACCGGCACAAGCACGCGCCGGTGGAAACGCACGAGCAGCAGCCACATCACGATGATCGCAACGAGGGTCGACGCCGCGAGCCCGCCGGCCTGCACGCCGATGCCGGCCAGCACGTCGGCCCACGACAGCACATAGGCGATCGTCCAGCCGGTTGCCGCGAGCTTGCTGCTGAACACGATCGCGCCGTCGCGAAAGAGCGGCTCGGCGGACACCCTTCCACGATGCGCGACATCGAGGCTCAGCAAGCGCTCGCTCAGGGCGTTCGTGCGTGCGACGTCCGGATCGATCGCGATCAGCCGGTTGTCCGCCGACGTGATGAAGAACGTGCCGGCCAAGCCCCGTCCGGGCAGCCACGACAGCAGGTAGTCGGGTGCGTATTCGGTGACCAGCACCGCGAACGGCTGGCCGGCGGCGCGCGCCTCGGCAGCGACGCGGATGCGCATCTGCCCGGTGACGGGGTTGACGTAGGGCGGCAGCCAGCGGACGTTCGGCCGACCGTCGTTCGGCCGACCGTCGTTCGGCGCCGGCGGCGGGCCGCCGAAATCGATGCGCAGCGCATCGAATACTTGCGCACGCGCGTCGGCCGACGCCAGTGCCGGATTGTCGCGAGCCAGGTGTGGCACCAGGCCGAAGACGCCCGTGCGCGTACTGTAGTGGTACCCCTCGAGCGTACGCCCGCGATTGAGCGAACTCGCCGCGCAGATGCGCGACAGCATGAACGACAGCGCGAGATAACGAGCGACCTCGTCGCGCCGCGCGGTTTGCCCCGGCACGCCGACCACGAGCGACGGATACGGCTTGATCGCCAGCTGCTGGCCGTCGGCGAAGAACGCGTTCACGACGTCGGCCGGCGCCGCGCCGATCTCCCGCCAGATGAGTTGCGTATTCGTGACGCCGTTGCGGAACGACGTCTCGGCCACCTGCACCTCGTCCGCGGCTTCCTCGACACCGTTCAGGAAATTGCGCCGCTCGCCGTCCAGATGGCCGTAGACGATCGACGTGATCCCGAGCCCGCAGGCGATCAGGATCAGGATCGTGACGACGATGCCGCCCCCGAACATCGAAATGCTCTGGTAGCGGCGAATGGACTGAAGCGTGCTGTATGGCATGGCTCGATGTGACGGAGCCCGGAACGCGGACCTGCGGCAAATCCCGGCCGGCCGGACGTCACGATGGAAACATTCGGGACGGTAAGGTCCCGATCATGCCTAACGACACCGCGAAAATCAGGTGTGCATTATCCTTTTAGTACACGTCCTATTTGTTTTAATGATTGTTTTGAACTTGAACGAGAATCGGCGGTGGAATCGCGTGTCGCGCACCGCGCCGTTCGGACCCGTCGCTTCGGCGAATCGCCTCAGGTCCGTCCACAATGAAATACCGCCGGCGAGCCGGCGGCAAAAGATGCGTCAACGAATCTCGTGACGCACCGAGGCACCCGATTCGACCCGCGCGGGACTTCCCGGCAGGATCGCCCGCTCAGTTCTGGGTGAGCGGATTCAGCGTCGTGCACAGGAAGCCCGTGCAGTTCTTCGGCGTGAAATAGAACGACGCCATCACCGGCGCGGGCGAGCCGAGCGCGAGATCGCTCAGATACGCGCTGCCCTGCGCGCCGAATGTGTTCGCCTGCTGAACGAAGCTGGCGCCGGTCGACTGGATCGCGGCCGACTGGTACGTGAAGGTCGGCGACTGCGTCTGGTCCTTCACGTAGACCCACGAGATCGCCGTACCGAATGCCATCGCGCCCTTCGCGCGATAACCCTTCGCCCCCTCGCTGTTGGCCTGTGCGATGAAGTCGCCGACCGTCGACGTCGGCGCCAGCGCGTCGTACGTATAGGTCGCGTTCGACGCGTTGTTCTTCATGTACACGTTCGCCTGCGCGGTGCCCACCGCCATCGGGCCAAGGAACCAGTAGCCCGACTGGCCCTGTCCGTTCGCCTGCGCGAGGAATGCGTTGGCGTCGGCGGGCAGGCCCGTCGCCGTGTACGTGTAGGTGGCCGACGAGCCGCCGTCCTTGCGATAGAGGTCGCCGTACGTGAGCGGCCCTTCGTAGCGGTAGCCGCTCGCCCCTTGCGCGTTGGCCGCGTTCACGAAGGACGTCATGTCGGCCGGCGCCGTCTGCAACTGGTACGTGTAGGTCTGCGCGGTGCCGTCGTTCACGAAGATCGACTGCGACCCGCCGTTGCTCGCATTGTAGAAATAGTCGCCCAGATATCGATAGCCTTTTGCGCCCTCGTTGTTGACCAGCGTCAGGAAGCTCGCCCGATCCGCCGCGACCGGCTGTGCCTCGTAGCGCCACGTCAGCGTACCGCCGCCGGAGCCGCCCGAACCACCGCTTCCCGCCCCGCCGCCGCCCGTCCCGCCGGAGCCGGTGCCCGTGCCACCGCTGCCGCCGTTGTTGCTCGTGCCCGATCCGCCGGCCGATGCAGGCGCGGAAGTGTCGTCGCCGCCGCAAGCGGTCAGCGCCAGGCAAGTCAATGCGATCAATGCAACGGTTTTCATCGGAATCACCTTCTGAACGAACAGGACGAACGAAGCCGTTACGCACGGATCACGCCGTGCGCACGGACCATCCGCATCGGGATTGGGCCGGCGGCCAACCACCGGCCCGGGAACGTCAGTTGACCTGCAGCTGGCCGCCGCGGCCGAGGCCGCCCTTCACGTCCTGCGCCTTGTAGCTGCGCAGCGCCACGACCATCTTGTTGTACGCGTCGATGAACGCGACGACCGTCGCCTTGCCTTCCGGCGTCGACGAGAACCCGGCGAGCGCACCGCCCACGCCGCCGCCGAAACCGCCCAGCGCCGCACCGTAGTTGGTCGCCGTCGAGCTGCCTTCCGACGCCGCGATCTGCACGGCCGAGCGCACGTCGAACAGCGTCAGCGTCACGACCGACGCCTTCGTCTGCAGGTGGCCGGCCACCGCCGCCACCGCGCTGTTGCCGATCAGCCCGCCGATCATGCTGCCGATGCCGCCGATCGGCGAATCGTTGATCACGATCTGCGGCTCCATGTAGTAGTCGGCCGCGACACGCTGGCCCTTCTGCTGCTTCGAGCCCGCGCGGTATTCGCCCGAGTTGCGCTGCAGCTGCGTGATGCGCGACAGGCGCGCGTCGCTCTTCTGGTTGCCGATCGACGTGATCACGAAGCAGTTCGACTGCTGCACGGCCAGGCGCAGCAGCGGATCGATCGTGGTCATCTTGGTCGCGCTGCCGAACGGGCCCCACCAGTCGGCGTTGCGGCCGTCGTCGACGGCGATCGTGCCGAGCGGCGACGCACAGCGCTGCAGCTGCGAATCCGCGCCCGCGCTCGCGCCGCCTGCCGCGGCACCCGTCACGCCGGCGTTCTGTCCGCCGGGCGTCACCACGCCGCCGCAACCCGCGACGGACGCGCCAAGCGCTGCAACCAGCGCACCTTGAGTGAGACGTTGGGAAAGGTTGGTCTTCATGTCGTTGTCGATCGATTAGAGTCGTTGATCGGCTTATGTGTTCGTGCGAACTTCGATAAGCCCCCCGGCGTGGCGCGCGATGGTGGTCCCCCCGCTGCTGCCCCCGTTGCCTGATGCGCGGTCAGTAGTACCAGTACGTCTGCTGCCAGACGCCGTAGTACGGATAGCCCGAGTACCAGTAGCCGTAATAGACGTCACGCCATTGCGTGCGCCATTTCCAGTCTTCTTCGTCTTCCTTCTTGGCCTTGCGCGCGAGATCGAGCAGCTTTTTCGATTCCTTGTCGCCGCGGCCGGCCGCGATCGACAGCCACTTCTCCGCTTCACGCGCGTCGGAGCCCATTTCCTCGAGGCCGAACAGGTAGAAACTGCCGAGCGCCTTCTGCGCCTGCAGGTCGCCGCGTTCGGCGGCCTCGCGCATCCACTTGAGCGCCTGATAGCTGTCCTGGCGCACGCCGTCACCGCGGAAATAACGCAGGCCGAGGTCGTAGGCAGCCTTCGGCTGGGTCTTCGCGGTCTGCTTCAGCGCGGCAATACGCGGATCTTCCCGGTCTTCCGCATCGTCCTTCTTCTGATAGGACACCTGATCTTTCGGGCGATCGGAACACCCGGTGTCGTCGCAGATCCGTACCGTGTTGCCGGTGACGGACGGGTCCTGCGCGCACGCGGCCAGCAGCAACAGCAGCCCCGGAGCGAGTAAACGGCGATACATTGGTACAGTCCTCAGTTTTATTGGCGCCGCAATTCTTCGAGCCATCCCACCCCGTGAGCTCGTACCTGGTTGCGTGCGGCGCAACGGATACAATCCGCCAACGCCGACACGCAGTCCAAGGCTCTCTCAGGTTCTCTCTTGGAATTGTTCCGTCACCATTTCATGGCTGCCGCTTTTCGCTGTACCGGCTATCCCGGCATCGATCTCCAAACATGACGCGGCAAACAATAGTGACGTGGTGAGCAATAATAATGGAGAAAAATGGCATGTCAAGGTCATTCGCTTTTTCAAAGTTTGCGTGACACGTCAGTTTTGCTATGCTCTCCCTCGCCCAAAACCCTTCGAGACCCCATCGAGATGTCCACCACCGAGCAGGCCAATGTCGATCTCATCACCGCGAACAAGGTGCGCGATCTACTGAACCGGAACGGCATTCCGCCGCGTAGCCACAACACGACGATCGCCAACGTGCTCGGCCTGAGCTTCTCGGTCGTCACGCGCAAGATGAAAGGCCTGATCCCGTGGAACCTGTCGCAGCTGCAGGACATCGCGACGCACTTCGGCGTGCCGCCCGCGATCCTGCTCGACGACAAGGGCACGCAGCCGGCCGCCGCCGAGATGATCGACGCGACGTTCGTGATCGAATCGAGGCGCTTCCGCTGCCGCGCCGCGATCTCGACGAAGGCCAGCAGCCAGATCGAAACGGATTTCGTCGCGCTGCAGTGGCAGGGCGAATGGATCGTGACCGAGCGCCAGCACGCGCGCGAGGGCCGCACCTATCCGGTCGACGTGATCGAGCTGCGCTCGACCCAGCCGAACGTCTATGCGGCGCGGATCGCCGTGGTCGACGATTCGCAGGATGTCGCCGAGACGGTGTGTGAATATTTCATCGAGAAAGGCGTGAACGCGATTCCGTACTTCGACGGCGCGACGTTCCGCAAGGCGCTGGAAGTCGAGGATTTCGACGGCTACATCCTCGACTGGATGCTCGGCGATCAGACGGCCGCCGAACTCGTGCGCGGCATCCGTTCGAGCGAGAACAGCGGCGCGCCGATCTTCCTGCTGACCGGCAAGATCTCGACCGGCGAAGCCAGCGAGGACGAAATCGCGCACATCGTGTCGCACTACAACGCGCGCTGCGAGGAAAAGCCGGTGCGCCTGCCGATCCTGTTCGCCGAAGTGGCGCGCGAACTGAAGATCACGCTGCCGGCCGTGGCCGCCGCGAACTGAGTCCCGAACCACGAACCACGACACGAACCACGAGACCGAGGGCACGACATGCGCATTTCAACCATCTGGATCAAGAGCCTGCTGACGGCCTGCCTGCTCGGCATGGCCGCCTCGGCATGGGCGGCTTCGTCGTTTACGTTCACCGTCGACGGCAAGATCAGCAAGAGCAACCAGCAGGGGAAGATGACCTACGTCTTTTCCGAGCAGGCGCTGATGGCGCTGCCGCAGCATACGATCGTCACGTCGACGAGCTGGACGCCGAAGTCGACCTTCACCGGCCCGCGCCTGTCGGACGTGCTGAAGACCGTCGGCGCGCATGGCACGCAGATCGAATTCCGCTGCATCGACGAGTACACGTTCACGATTCCCGTGTCGGATGCCGACAAGTACGGCGTGATCCTCGCGCGGACGATGAACGGCAAGGTGCTCGGCAACGACAACTACGGCCCGCTGTGGATCATGTATCCGCGCGACCAGTATCCCGACGAACTGAAGACGCCGCTCGGCGAGGCCAAGTTCGCGTGGCAGATCATCGGCCTGACCGTGAAGTGAGTTCGACCGCGACATGAAACGCCGGCGGTGGAAAAACAGAAAGATCATCCTGGTCCTCGGCTCGCTGTGGATCATGGGGTTCGCCGCGTGGGCGTTCCTGCTGTGGGACCTGCTCGCGACCTCGGTCAACGAGGGCGTGCTCGAAGGGCCGCGCGAAGGCGTGTTCTGGACCGCCGCGCAATACCGCAACGTCTATACGCGATTCGACCGGCAACTGATCCTCTACGCGACGCGCGAGGACGACGACTTCGATCACGTGCGGATGCAGCTCGACAGCCTGTCGGTGTCGTTCGGGTTCCTGCAGCGGCCGTCCGAAGTATCCGAATACTGGCTGCGCATTCCGCGCGCGCGCAACGAGATCGACGCGCTCGGTGAATTCATGACGCGCCTGAAGCAGGAAGTGCCGCCGCTGCGCGACACGCCGAAGAACGCGCGGCAGGTGATCGACGAAGTCAATGCATACTGGCCGAAGGTCAACGGCCTCGCGAACTACTTCCGCGCGATCGAGATGGCGCAACGCGATTTCACTTTCCATCAGCTGAAGGAAAAGCAGCGTGCGATCCTGATCCTCGGCATCGTGCTCGGCGTGATCCTGTGCGCACTGTTCCTGCTGCTGTTCTACACGATGCGCACGCGCGACGACCTGCTCGAACGGCAAAACGCGGCGCTCGACGCCGAGCGCAAGGCCTCCGACCGCGCGTTCGAGATGATCGAGGCGAAGAACGCGTTCCTCGGGATGGTCAGCCACGAGCTGCGCACGCCGCTGCAGGCCATCTGCGGGTCGATCGAGATCCTGCTCGCGCGCCCGCAGTCCGACGCGAACCTGAAGACGATCCGGCGGCTGCAGAATTCCGCGCTGTCGCTCGAAGCACTCGTCAAGGACCTCACCGACTACATCAAGCTGCGCTCGACGAAACGCCTGGCCGAACTGGATACCGTCGGAATCGCGCCGCTGCTCGCCGAAGCGATCGAACCGTTGCGCGAGAAGATCCTGGCCAAGCGGATCACGGTCGAACAGCGGATCGAGCCGCCGGGCCTCGCGATCCGCTCCGATCGCAAGCTGCTGCGGCAGGTGCTGTCGAACCTGATCGAGAACTCGGTCAAGTACACGCACGGCGGATCGATCAAGGTGTCGATCACGCTCGCCGACACGCCGGCCGGCCAGCAGGTGAAGATCGCCGTGCACGACACGGGCGCCGGCATCGCGAAGCAACACCTGTCGAAGATCTTCGAGCCGTTCTATCGCGCGAACGACGCGGTCGGGCTGCATGTGGACGGGATCGGCATGGGGCTCGCGGTCGTGCGCGAAATCGTGACGACGCTGCGCGGGCATGTGGACGTGCGCAGCGTGGTCGGCGAAGGCAGCGAGTTCGTCGTGACGCTGCCGGCCGAAGTGCCGGGCATCGACACGGCCGGCCACGCGGCCGGCGACGTGCCCGCACTGCCGCCCGCGATCGCGCTCCGCGACCGGCGCGCGCTGGTGGTCGACGACAACGACAACGCGCGCGAAACGCTTGGCGCGATGCTGTCGGCCCTCGGCATCGAGGCCGATCTGTGCGGCACCGGGCAGGAAGGCGTCGCGCGCTTTGGCACGGGCCGCTACGACATCGTCGTGCTCGATCTCGAACTGCCGGACCTGAGCGGCTTCGAGGTCGCGCGGCGCATTCGCGCGGCGGCGGAACCCGACCACGACGGCCGCCATCCGGCGATCCTCGGCGTCAGCGCATATGAGTCGGCCGCGCTGCGCGAGAACAAGCAGGTGTTCGATGCATTCCTGCCGAAACCCGTCCATTTGCGCGAGCTCGGCACGCTCGTCGAGAAGCTGCTCGCCTGAGCAGGCGCATCGCCCGTTCCCCGTTCCCGCCTACTCGCCGATCAGATGCAGCACGATGTCGCGCCGGTGCGCCGCGCGGCGATGCTCGAACAGGTAGATCCCCTGCCACGTGCCGAGCACCATGCGCCCGTGCTCGACCGGAATCGACAGCTGCACCTGCGTGAGCGCCGTGCGCAGATGCGCGGGCATGTCGTCCGCGCCTTCGGTGTCGTGCTCGTAGCGCGTGTCGTCCTCGGGCGCGAGCGTCGCGAAATAGCGTTCGATGTCGCGCCGCACCGACGGATCGGCATTCTCCTGGATCAGCAGCGACGCCGATGTATGGCGGCAGAACACGGTGACGAGGCCGGTGCGGATCGCCTGCTGGTCGACGAACGCGCGCACCTGCGGCGTGAATTCGACGAGGCCGCCGCCG
Source organism: Burkholderia sp. YHN3-13 (assembly GCF_055810675.1). Classification (NCBI taxonomy): domain Bacteria; kingdom Pseudomonadati; phylum Pseudomonadota; class Betaproteobacteria; order Burkholderiales; family Burkholderiaceae; genus Burkholderia; species Burkholderia sp. YHN3-13. Next base: position 1,020,442 of record NZ_JBVVNQ010000001.1, read on the forward strand.
CGCGTGTCGACGCCGATGTGCGTGAGGGCCTGTTGCATCTCGGCCACCTCAGGCCAGCGCGGCGAAGCCGTCGGCTTCGATCTGTTTCGCGTCGGCGGGGCGCACGACGCGCGCGACCTCGACGCCGTCGCGCAGGAAGACGAGGGTCGGCCACAGCTTCACGCCGAACGAGCGGCCGAGCGGGCGGCCCGGGCCATCCTCGATCTTCAGATGCCGCACCGCAGGATGCGCGGAGAACGACGCGGCGATCGCGGGCTGCGCGCCTGCGCAGATCCCGCACCAGTTCGCGCCGAATTCGATGACGGTTGCGCCGCCCAGTGCGTCGACTTCCGCGCGCGTCGGCGCATTGGCGGTGTAGCGTTGTTCGGTGTCCATCGGGCCCTCGTGTGCGTTGGCGGAACGGGGCCGCGCCCGCGAGCGTGGTGCGGCGGTCGCGGCCGACGATTTCCTACTCTAGCGGAAAAGCGCGCGCGATGCCGGCCGGTCGCGGCGCCCGCGTCCTTCGGGAATGACACGACAAGATTCGGAGCGCCGCGCCGCCGCAACCGGATCAGCATGCGGACTGATCCGTCACCGAGGGCACCCGCCATGAATGCGCCGCACTGCGTCACCGAACCGAACATCCTCTATTTCGGCACGCCCGTCGTGCTGGTCAGCACGCTGAACGAAAACGGCACGCCCAATCTCGCGCCGATCTCGTCCGCGTTCTGGCTCGGCTGGCGCGGCGTGATCGGCATCGCCGCCAGCTCGCAGACCACCCGCAACCTGTTGCGCACCGGCGAATGCGTGCTGAACCTGCCGTCGTCGGCGCAGGCGGACGCGGTCGACCGGATCGCGCGCACGACGGGCACGTATCCGGTGCCCGACGGCAAGCGCGCGAAAGGCTACGTATTCGAACCCGACAAGTTCGGCACGGCCGGGCTCACCGCAGCCGCGTCGCAAACCGTCGCGCCGCCGCGCGCGCTCGAATGCCCGGTGCACATGGAAGCGGTCGTCGCGGCCGCGCACGGGATCGGCGACGAGGCGCCGGACCTGCGCGGCCATATCCGCGTGTTCGAGTTGCGCATCCAGCGCGTGCACGCGCATCCCGACCTGCTGATGGACGGCCATGCGGACCGCATCGATCCGGACAAGTGGTCGCCGCTGATCATGAGCTTCCAGAAGTTCTACGGGCTGGCGCCGCGGCAGGTGCATGCGTCGCGGCTCGCGGAGATTCCGGAGCGCGCGTATCGCAGCCCCGACATCGAGCGTTCGCGTGAAGCGGGCATCTTGACCGGCGCCGGACGGTAACGAAACGCCCGGCGCAATGGCAGCGAAGCCGGCGCTTCGTCGTGCCTCCACCGGCGGTATCGACTCGGCTGCGCCGCCCCCGCACCGCCGGCCCTGTGCATCGCCGTGCCGATCGCGCGGACCGACACCGCGAGCCTATCCCGCCTCTCGGCTCGCCACGCCTTCCATCCATCGCTCGAACGCGGACACCGCGGCATCGTCGGCACGATCGGCGCTCGTCACCAGCATGTAGTCGTCAGCACGCCATACGGGCGACGCGATCGGACACACGAGGCGCCCCTCGGCGAGGTCGCGCCCGATCAGCGGCAACGACGCCAGGGCCACGCCGAGCCCCTCGACGGCCGCGCCGAGCTGAAGATTCACATGATCGAATTCGACATGACGCGCGGCGCGCAGATCGGAAGCACCCGCCTCCTGCAACCAGTGCGACCAGGCGGAGCGCGTCGTGGCCGAATGCAGCAGGGTGTGATGGCGCAGGTCGGCCACGCTTTGTATCGGATGCCGGCGCAGCAACGCGGGATTGCAGGCCGGCACGCGCAGGTCGGGCATCAGCGGACGCGATACGACGCCCGCGCCCTGCTCGGGACCGGAACGGACCCCGATATCGAAAGCGTCGGCGACATAGCGCAACTTGCGCGATGTCGTCGATACCCTGACGTCGATGTCGGGGTACCGCGAATGGAAATCGGCGAGCCGCGGCAGCAGCCAGCACAGCGCAAAGCTCATCGGCACATTCACCCGCACGACGCCCGATATCCGGTGCTTGAACGTGTCGTGGCGCAGCCGCCCCACCGCGGTACCGAGGCGCTCGAACACGTGGCTGACGTCATTCAGCAGCGCGGCTCCTTCGTCGGTCAGCACGACACCGCGCGGACGACGGTCGAACAACGGCAGGCCGAACCAGTCCTCCAGCAGCCTGATCTGCTTGCCTACGGCCCAGTGGGTGACATGCAGCTCCAGCGCCGCCCCCGCGAAGCTGCCGTGCCGCGCGACCGCGTCGAACGCGCGCAGCGCATTGAGCGGGGGCAACTCGCCCCGGTGCTTCGCCGTGTCCTGGTTGTCGTTCATGACGTGACTTTTTCTCTCTGTTGACGCAATTTTAGTTCAATTGAAATGGCCGCTACCTCAACCATAAAATTGACACTTCGAGCGCGAAAGCGAAGCCACGAACGGCTTCCACCAACCGCTCGCACGGAGCGAACGACGATGCGCCTGCCGGATTTTTCCCCGCCCATGATGCGGGAGACCGCGTCACCCCGACGGCGTGTGCTGTGGCTGTCGTGCCTTGCGCACGCCATGCACGATGGCTATACGGACATGATCTACGCGTTGCTGCCCGTGTGGCAGTCGGAATTCGGGCTCGACTTTGCGGCCCTGGCGATCCTGCGCGGCGTCTATGCCGGCACGATGGCGACGCTGCAGTTGTCGGCGGGGCGCCTCGCGCAACACCTGGGCAGCCGCACGACCCTCGCATTCGGCACGCTGCTCGCCGCGCTCGGCTATGCGCTCGCGGGCCTGTCGGGCGGCCTGCTCGGTCTGGGCGTGGCGCTGGCGATTTCGGGCGGCGGATCCAGCACGCAGCATCCGATCGCATCGGGCGCCGTGTCCCGCCTCTATGGACGCGACGCGAGAGGCCCGCTCAGCATCTACAACTTCGCCGGCGATCTGGGGAAATCCGCACTGCCGGCCGCCATTTCGCTGCTCGTGACCCTGATGCCGTGGCGTCACGCGCTATGGATCGTCGCCGGATTGGGCTGCGTCGTGGCCGCCGTCATCGCGCTCTGGTTTCCCGCCGTGCCGCGTGGCGCCGGCAAGACGGCGGCCAAAGGGCAGGCGTCCGCTCAACGCAGCGGCACCGGCGGAAGCGGATTCACCACGCTGTTTTCCATCGGCGTGCTCGATACGGCGGTACGCATGGGACTGCTTACCTTTCTGCCTTTCCTGCTCAAGGCAAAGGGTGTCTCGCCGCAACTGCTGGGAACGGCGCTTGCACTCGTTTTCATAGGCGGTGCGGCCGGCAAATTCATGTGCGGCTGGCTGGGCGCGCGCCTGGGCATGGTCAGGACGGTGCTGCTCACGGAGGGCGGTACGGCCGCGTGCATCGTCGCGGTGATGTATCTCCCGTTGGCACTTACCATGGTGCTGCTGCCGATTCTGGGTATGATGCTCAACGGCACTTCGTCGGTGCTGTACGGAACCGTTCCGGAGATGTCCGCACCCGAGCGTACCGAGCGCGCATTCGCGATTTTCTACACGGGGACGATCGCATCGGGCGCGATCTCGCCCGTTCTCTACGGTTTCCTGGGCGACAGGATCGGTGTGCATGGCGCCACGTATGCGACCGCGTTGACCGCCCTCGCGATCTTTCCGCTCGCCCTCGCACTGCGCCCGCATCTGGCGGATGACTGAACAGGATGAACACCATGACGAACGCTGACTCCCCGACCGTCGCACTCGTCGGTCCGGGCGCAATCGGAACGACCGTCGCCGCGGCCCTTCACGAAGCCGGCCGCACACCGGTGATCTGCGGCCGCTCGGCCCACGCGCAGCTGAAGCTGCGCTTCGACGGCGGCGAGATCGTCGTGCCCGGGCCCGTCCTGACCGATCCGCACGCGGTCAAGGAGCGGTTCGATCTCGTGTTCGTTGCGGTGAAGTCGACGCAGATAGCGAGCGCGGCACCCTGGGTCTCCGCGCTATGCGATGCGAATACCGTCGTCTGCGTGCTGCAAAACGGCGTCGAGCAAAAAGCCGCGTTCGCGCCGTACGCGGCCGGCGCCACGGTCGTGCCGTCGGTCGTCTGGTTTCCGGCGCAGCGCGAATCGGGCGCATCGGTGTTGCTGCGGGGCAAGCCTCGGCTCACGCTGCCCGATACGCCGGCGAGCAACGTGGTGGTCGCCGCGTTGCACGGCACGTGCTGCTCGCCGGAGGTCGCGGAGGATTTCATCTCGCTCGCGTGGCGCAAGCTTTTGCAGAACGCAGTAGCGGGACTGATGGTGCTGACCGGTCGCCGCGCCGGCATGTACGCGCGCGGCGACATCACCGCACTGTCGCTCGCCTACCTGCGGGAATGTCTCGAGGTCGCGCGGGCCGAAGGTGCGAAGCTGGGTGATGAAGTGCCGCAGGAAATCGTCGATGGACTGCATGGCTATCCGCCGGACTTGGGTACGTCCATCCTGGCCGACCGGCAGGGCAACCATCCGCTCGAATGGGACTGCCGGAACGGCGTCGTGCAGCGATACGGACGAACGCACGGCATTCCGACGCCGATCAGCGATCTGGTCGTGCCGCTTCTCGCTGCCGCCAGCGATGGTCCGGGCTAGTCACAAGGAAACCCAAGCGCATCCGATCGACGCGCGACTCCCCGCCTGACCGGTCATGACATTCGGCCGCAGGTCACTGGCTCGCGCCGCACTGTTTCTCGTCAGCAGCGAAGGGCGCTTCGTCAACGGCATGAACCGGAATGCCGACGGCGGGATGCGCTGCGATGACCTCCCGCCACGACGCTCACTCCGCCGCTCGGTGATACATCGCAACGTAGCGAGCCCGTGCAATCACTTTTCCGTGCATCTGGTATGCAACGAGAGCCGGGCTCGACGTGGCGTTCACGTCGATACCTGGAACCGAGAGCGCCGACGCCGTGACGACGTATCGGTGCGACTCTCCCTGAGGCGGGCAAGGCCCGCCGTAGTTCGCCGTCCCGAAATCGGTCAGCGTTTCGATGGCGCCTGCAGGCATCCGCTTCGGATTGCCGGACGCGCCCTTTTCGATCGACGCTTCCGACGCCGGAATATTGACGACGCCCCAATGCGTCCAGCCGAGCCCGCCCGTCGGGGCATCGGGGTCGTGAATGGTCACGACGATGCTCTTCGTTCCGCGAGGAAGATAGGACCACGAAATGCGCGGCGAGACGTTTTCGCCATGGCAGCCAAATCCGCCGTAGACCTGTTCGTTCCCGAACCGGCCGTGGTTCAGGTCATCGACTTTGACGGAGAACGTTCCCGCGACGGCGATTGTCGGCACGATCGACAAGAGCATCGCGGAGCAGAGGGTCGATCGCGAAAGGAAATTGAATGTCATGGTGTGCTCCGTTGAAAAGGAGGGCGTTTCCGCGGCAGGCAAACGATCCAGCCGAACGAAGCGCGCGGGTTGCCGGCTTCCTTGCGGCAGATACGCCGGGTTGAAACATGAAACAAGCGTTGTACAACCGGCGTTGACGCAAATTGTAGATTTCGATTCCCAACGTCGGTAGCGTCGCCCACGCGTTCACCATGTTGTCTTGATGGCAACAATTGACGACGGGCATGTCTTGAGATTGCGATCGCGACCGTCACGCTGAAGTGGCGGCGGCACGAGAAGCAGGCATCGCAAACCGGCCGACTGCGTCTCGCGGAGCATTCGCGCGTGCCCGCAATCGGCCGCCGTGCGCGTCTACGACCGGATGATCCGACTCCGTGCGAATCGCCCGGTTGCGTCGAAGAATGCATCCCGGCGAATCAGATAACATACGGGCCGCCACCTTTCCACGATCAAACCGACGGAGCGTTTTCAGTGATTCAACCGACCCCTGTATTCAAGGACAACCTCGCGCAACTGCCGGCCATCGACGGTATCGCGCGCATCGATCTCGCCGGCGCGAACGGCGACGTGGTCGCGACCATCGAGAACCAGCCGGGCAAGCAGGGCTCGCTCGCGGTGTACCACTATCTGCAGCAGGCATTCGGCACGCTCGACGCGAAAGCGGCCGAGCATGGCCTCGCCGTGTTCGCCGAACATACGGCCGACGCACGCAACCGCCCGGGCGCGCACCCGAACGTCGATCGTCTGCTGGCGATCGTCGACGGCGGCGAAGCGCTGCGCATCGACGTCGTCGCGAAGGACTGAGTCGTTGGCGGCACGCGTGCGGAACACCGCAATCGTCGCATCCGTATCCGCTTCTCCGGAAACCGCTCGCGTGTCGCGCTTCGGTGCGCTGGCCTCGGGCCGCCGTTTCGCGACGGCAACCACGATCGCCACTGTTGCCTGGGCCGCGCTCGGCGGCACGGCATCGGCCGCCCCGCCGCGGACGGCGTCCGATATTGCCGGCGCATCGCTCGTGCCGCTCGGCGTGCTGCCGCATTCACCCGAGAACGGTTCGCTCGATCCGTTTTGCACGCGATATCGCGCGAAGGCGACCACCGCGGCCGGCCGCGAAGTCGCGAAGCGCGACTGGATCGTGACGTCCGAGGCGCCGCTCGGGCGCTACACGGTCGTCACGTTCTCGAGCGGCTTCGGCGCCGGCACGAGCGCGATCTGCTTCGCGCGCAACGGCAACATCGGCGTATTCGACGGCACGACGCTCGTCGCGCTCGGCTATACCGCGCGCAAGGCCGGCTGGCAGCTCGGCTCGGTCGATCGGCTGGAAAACGGCGCGCTGCTGATCTGGGGCGGCGACGGCCCGGCACCGCCCGTCGGCGAGCTGCATGAAGAGAACGGCGGCCTGCGCTTGACCGGCGTCGCCGCCGAAAGCACGCACTGCGGCGGCCGCGCGGTCGTGCCGAACGTGTACGGCAAGCCGCTCGACGCGGCACGCAGGATCCTGATCGCGCATGGCTGGCAACCGCTGCCCCCGCGCGAGAAGCCGGAAGCCACGGATGGCGCGGCAACGCTCGCGAAGCACGGCATCATCGAAGCCGAAGCGTGTTCGGGCACCGGGATGGGGTATTGCGCGCTGCGCTACCGGAATGCGGCCGGCGTGCTCGGCGTGACGACGGTCGGCGGCGAGCCGGACAAGCCTTCGGCGAATACCGTGATCGACTACCAGGTCGCGTGTCGCAAGCAGGGGGCGCGCTGATCGCGCGAGCATGATGCCTGTGTCATGCGATCCACACCGTCCGGCCATCGTCCGTTCGCTCGATTGACCGCGCTCACGTGCCCTCCTAAACTGACCTCCCTTTTACGCCGCACCGACAAAAGGGACTGCCATGATCGACTTCTCCACGCTCGCGCTGTTCTCCGGCGCATGTCTCGCGCTGACGGCCACGCCCGGCCCCGACATGCTGCTGATCGCGTCCCGCAGCGTGAGCCAGGGCCGGCGTGCAGGCTTCGCGACGCTCGCGGGCATTCAGGCCGGCACCTACTGCCACGCGCTCGCGGCCGCGCTGGGCTTGTCGCAGCTCTTTGTCGCGGTGCCGCTCGCGTATGACGCCGTGCGCTTCGCAGGCGCCGCGTATCTGCTGTATCTCGCGTGGAAGACCTTCCGTTCGGATGCGACCGCGCTGTCGCCCGTCGCGTCGCCACGCCGCCACTCGACCGCGACGATCTTCCGTCAGGGCCTGACGACGAACCTGCTGAATCCGAAGATGGCGTTGTTCGTGCTCGCGCTGTTTCCGCAGTTCGTGCGCCCCGAGCACGGTTCGATCGCCGCGCAGATTCTCGTGCTCGCGACGGTATTGAACCTGATCGGGCTCGTCGTGAACGGCGCGGTCATTCTCTCCGCGAGCCGGCTGAGCCGGCGGATCGGCGCGCGCCGCCGGCCGTCGAAGCTGCCTCAGTATCTGCTTGGGTCGGTGTTCGTCGGGCTGGCGGCACGGCTTGCGGTGGCAGGGCGAAACTAACTCCGTCATCCGGCCGTGGTGCCTGCCCCACCCTGACACCGGATCGCGCTACTTGCCGGACCCGAATTTCCTGACAGCCGTCGGGTCCGAACGCCGTCTCCGCTATCTCCGACCGCAGCAACAAGGTCTCGAACGTTCCCTCACCGCTGACCAACCGCCTGTACCCGCATCCGCGGTCGGTCACTGTTCTCGCGAATACATAACATATTTGTTACCGTGTTGAATCATGCTTGTGAGATTCGCTTTTTCAATGAGCGTGTCGAGGTTGGGGTAGCGTCGTTGCCCGCGACCTTGCTTGCCCGGTTCCTTGCACTCGCCGACCGCATGGCGCAGTACGGCCCGAATCTGGGCGAGCCCCACACCCGACCGATGGGAAACGGGCTGTACGAAATGCGATTGAAGCGCGCGGAAGGTATCGCCCGGGTGTTTTACCGCGCGATTGTCGGCCGGCGTATCGTCATGCTCCCCTCTTTCGTGAAGAAGACGCCCAAAACGCCGCGGAAGGAACTGGAAACCGCCCGTCGTCGATTGAAGGAGGTTCGAGATGGCAACGTATAAGGAACTGCGCGAGCGTGCGTTGGCCGCTCCCAAGGTGCGCGCCGAATACGAACGGCTGAATCGCGAAGAATTCGCGCTGCTCGACGCGATGCTGGCGGCTCGGCGAGCGGCCGGCTTGTCGCAAGCCGACGTGGCGGAACGGATGGGCACGAAAGCGCCCGCCATTGCCCGGCTCGAACGAGCGCTCGCGACGGGCCGGCACTCCCCGTCCATCGATACGCTGCGCAAGTATGCGGCGGCTTGCGGCAAGCAGCTCGTCATCTCGTTTGCCTGAGTCACGCGCCCGCGACACGATCGATTTCTCCTGCCCTCCTTCAAGCCCTGCATCGCGTCAGCGGACGCGCCGCCGATTCCGTATCGCACTTGCCCGTCAATCGGCCCCGCACCCGCGCGTATCCGCCACCACCCGCAACGCGCCGCTCTCGAGCAAGCTCGCCGGCGTCACCGTGCGGCGGCGCCACGGGATTCGCCCGAAATACCAGATTTTCCAGAAGCCGAGCGGATGATCGGGATTCCGGCGCAGCAGCATGTCGAAGGTCTCGACGTCGCCGAGCACGATCCGCGTCGCATCGCGCACGACTTCGCGCACGAACCGCGAGCAGAACTGCCGGCGCGACGCGAGATTGAAACCCGTGTCGTAGACCACGCCGATCCGGCGCATCGCCGCGTCGACGAGCCGGCGTCGCTGCGCGGCGTCGAGCGGCTGCTTGAGCCGCGCGATCACGCATGCGCCGCGATCGGAACGCGCGAGAAACCGCGACATCGTCGTGACGCGCGACAGCGGGAACGTGCTCTCCGCGATCAGCGTTTCACCGCCGCGCGCGCCGACCACGATGCCGACATGATTCGTCCATGAGCGCGTGGCGCTCGCTACCTCGAGGAACGGCCGCACGGTCACACGAATGAACACGATGTCGCCGATCTCCGGTTCGACCGGCAACGACACATCACGCGTTTCGGGAGAACCGACGAAGAAGAGACGCCGCCGGCCCGCGCCGGGCGAGCGGATCATGAGCGGCTGGCGGCCGGTGTCGACGACCATACGGACCTCGCGCGAGTGGTGATGGCGCGAGCATGTCAGCAGCGGCCGGGCTTCGCATCCGCTTCCTGTGCGAGGGCGGATATTCGCGCCGCCCGGTGGCGGATTCCGATACCGGCGTGAAGCGGCGCGCGGGCGCCGCGGCCTTCAGCGCGTCGCGCCCAGCGCCACGCGCAGCCGCTCCATCAACTGCGTGTAGTGGCGCAGCACGTCGTCCCTCGGCACGACATTCGCCGTCGCGAAACGGTCGGACCACGCGGGCTTCCACTCGTACGAACCGTGCACGCTGCGATCGCCGTCGGGCGCCTGGATCAGCGAGCGGATCCGCGCGTCGCGGCCCGGGCCCGTATGCACGTCGAACAGCGCGTGGATGTACGTGTGATAGGCGTCGTACACGTCGTCGTCGAACAGGTAGCGGTAGATGTGGAACGTGCGGTCGAGCTCGCGCTTCGCACGGATCACGTCGTCCGGCGAGATGTCCTTCCAGTAGCCGATCCACGTGTAGAAGCACAGCAGCATGTTGAGCTGAGGCGCAACGGCGTCGTACAGCGCGAGCCGCTTCTCGATCAGCCGCTGGTTGGTCCACTGCACGAGTTCGAGCCGCTTCAGCCGGCGCGCGACGAGCCAGCCGAGACACGCGACCGACAACGGCGTCAGCACGCCGAGCACGAGCTTGACGATTTCCAGCGAATTCCACGGATTGTTGATTGGCTGCATGAATGGCCCGACAAGAAGAAACGCATTCACGGCAACGCATGTCCGGCGCGCAGCGCCGCGTGCCCGATCGCGTCGACATTGACCGTTAGTTGCTTGCACATCGAACGTCGCATCACCGCGCCGGCGAGACGGGCGATGCGGCCTGCGTCGCCAGTTTATCCGGCGATTGTCACCGCGCAATGACCATTCGTCGACGGGCACCGTGCGCCCGCGTCGCGCTACGTCGGCAGCGCCGACGTGAGCTTGATCTTCTGCATCGGAATGTCGGTCTTCACGCTGAGCACGCCGGGAATGCGCGTGAGGGTTTCCATCTGGAAGCGCCGGTAGTCGTCGATGTCGGCCGCGACGACGCGCAGCAGGAAATCGCAATCGCCGGCCATCAGGTGGCATTCGACGACTTCCGGCATCTGCTGGACGGCCTCCGAGAAACGGTTCACCGATTCCGCGTCCTGCCCCTTCAGCCACACCCGCGTGAAGATCGTCAGCCCCTTGCCGACCTTCGCGGGATTCAGCACGGCCACGTATTTCTCGATCACACCGGCTTCCTCGAGAAGCCGCACGCGCCGCAGGCACGGCGACGGCGACAGCCCGACCTCGTGCGCGAGCTCCACGTTCTGCATGCGGCCGTCGCGCTGCAGCGCGCTCAGGATGCGGCGATCGATAGCGTCAAGTTTCATTTGGCATCCGATTCCAAAAAATTCTCGCATCGCGCGTTCAATGCCAAATTCTGAGGAAAATCTGGCCACAACGCAACCCGATTCGAGTCAAAAAAGCAGACAATCCCTCCCCCCCGAAGGAGGAGTCATGAGCAGTAGCGTTTCAACGTCGTCCGGGCTTCGCGACAAGCCCGCCTATGTCGCCGAGATGGGCCGCGGATTGCGCGCGGCGCTGCCCGTCATGCTGGGTTTCGTGCCGTTCGCGCTCGTGCTGGGCGCGCAGGCCGCGCAGAAAGGGCTGAGCCTGTTCGAGGTGCCGATGATGACGGGCCTCAATTTCGGCGGCGGCTCCGAATTCGCGGCGATCCATCTGTGGACGTCGCCGCCGCACATCGCGCTGATCGTCGCGATGTCGTTCCTCGTGAATTCGCGCCACATCCTGATGGGCGCCGCCTTCGCGCCGTACATCCGGCGCCTGCCGCGCCGCCGTGCGTTCGTCGCGCTGTTCTTCATGTGCGACGAGAGCTGGGCGATGTCGCTCGCCGACGCGAGGGCGCGCTCGGCCACGCACATCAGCGTGCCCTATTACGCGGGCATCTGCATGGGGCTCTACCTGACGTGGATCTCGATGACGACGCTCGGCGCGGCCGTCGGCCCGACGATCGGCAACGTCGAGCAGTACGGCTTCGACATGGCGTTCACCGCCGTGTTTCTGGTGCTGCTGCGCGGCATGTGGAAAGGGATGCGTGCGAGCCGGCCGTGGTTCGTGAGCCTCGTCGTCGCGGCGGCCACGCACCTCGCCGTGCCCGGCGCCTGGTACGTCGCGGCAGGGGCATGCGCGGGGCTGATCGCCGCGCTGCTGTGGGAGCCGCGCGATGCCTGAGCTGCCGGATTTCAGTACCGTCGCGACGATCGTGCTGATGGCGTCGACGACCTATCTGTCGCGCATCCTCGGCTACGTGCTGCTGCGCAACCGCACGCTGAGCCCGCGGATGGCGTCGGTGATGGAGAACGTGCCCGGCTGCGTGCTGATCTCGGTGATCGCGCCGGCCTTCGTGTCGACGCGCCCCGCCGACCTGCTCGCGCTCGCGATCACGCTCGCCGCGGCGACGCGCCTGTCGATCCTGCCGACCGTGATCGTCGGCGTCGTGTCGGCCGGCCTGCTGCGGCACCTGCTCGGCTGAACGGTGCCGGGCCGCCGCGCCGGCCCCCCCTCCAACGACGAACGGGCGCGCGATGCGCCCGTTTTCACGTCCGCGCCGGCGTGCGGCGAGCGCGTGACACGACGCTCCTCACGCCGGAGTGCTAGCCTTGTGGCTTGCGCCACGCTGGCGCGGCGCCGTACGCCCCTGTCATTGCCCATCTCCGCGAGGATCGTCCCGATGCAAGAAGCCCGCCCGCTGTTCGACCGTGTCCTGCTCACCAACGACGACGGATTCGACGCCCCCGGCCTGGCAGTACTCGAACAGGTCGCCACGCAACTGGCACGCGAAGTGTGGATCGTCGCGCCGGCGGAAGACCAGAGCGGCACGTCGCATTCGCTGAGCCTGCACGAACCGCTGCGCGTGCATCGCAAGGGCGAGCGCCGCTTCGCGGTGCGCGGCACGCCCGGCGACTGCGTCGCGATCGCGGTCAGCCACCTGATGAAGGATGCGCGGCCCGACGTCGTGCTGTCCGGCGTGAATCGCGGCGCGAACCTCGGCACCGAAACGGTGTTTTCCGGCACGGTCGGCGCGGCGATGACGAGCATGCTCGTCGGCGTGCCGGCCATCGCGCTGAGCCAGGCCTTCGTCGATCGCAACGCGGTGCCATGGAACACGGCGCTCACGCACGCGCCGGACGTCATTCGCCGGCTCGTCGCCGCCGGCTGGGACAGCGATGCGTGCCTCAACGTGAATTTCCCGGCGCGGCCGGCCGACGACGTGCGCGGCCTGAAGGTGACGAACCAGGGCGCCGGCACGCTGCAGGGTGTCGAGATCGTGTCGGGGCGCGATCCGCGCGAGATCGACTATCACTGGCTGAAGCTCGCGCGCGCGCCGCGCGACGACGACGCAGATTCGGAAACCGTCGCGCTCGGCGAAGGGTATGTCGCCGTCACGCCGCTGAAGTTCGAGCGCACGCACGATCAGGCGCTCGCGCGACTGCGGTCCAGCCTCGGCTGATCGTCCGCGCCTCCCGAAGGCCCCGGCGGTCGCGCGCGACACGCGCGACACGCGCGCATCGCCGCGTCACCGCGTCACGTCAGGTTCAACCCGCCGTCGAGCATCACGATCTCGCCCGTCACGTAATCGGACGCGACGAGCATCGCGACCGTCTGCGCGATGTCGTCCGGCGCCGCCGCGCGGCGCATCGGCGCGCGCTCGCGCCACAGCTGCTGCGCTTCCGTCCAGTCGGCGGTCAGCGGCGTATCGACGAGCCCCGGCGCGACCGCATTGACGCGGATCGCCGGCGCGAGCGTCCGCGCGAGCAGCCGTGTGGTGTGATTGAGCGCGGCCTTCGCGGCCGCATACGGAATCGACGCGCCCTTCGGCCGCACGCCCGCATGCGAGCTGACGTTCACGACGCACCCGGCTCGCCCGTGCGACGCCGCTTCGCGCAGCGCGGCCTCCGCTTCGGCGACGAGCCGGAACGGCGCGATCACGTTGATCTCATGCATCTCGCGCCACACGTCAGGCGTGGCCGCCGCGAGGTCGTCATGCGGAATCACGCGGCTGACGCCCGCGTTGTTGACGAGCACGTCGAGCCGGCCGTGCACGGCCAGCGCGTCGCGGATCAATCGCACGCGCTCGGTATCGTCCGCGAGATCGGCCTGCACGTAGGCCCCGCCGAGTTCGCGCGCCATCGCACGCCCGGTGTCGGCCGAACTGCGCGAATGCAGGATCACCGCGTAGCCGTCCGCCGCCAGGCGGCGCGCGACGGCCGCGCCGATCCCCGACGTCGAGCCGGTGACGAGCGCGACCGGCCGGTGCAGGCGCGACGCGCGCGGCTCGGCGGCGGTTTCGGTTTCGGGGGCCGTCTCGGCAATCGGGGCAGACATCGGCGGAAGCGGCGCATCCATGGCGGGGAACCCTGTCAGTGGCGTTCCCGCATCATAAGCGCGACGGGGCATAGAATCGAAGCGCAATCGATCCGCCCCCACGCGCGTGCCGGCCGCGCCAGCCGGCGAGCGGGCGGCACGACCGGCAGCGCCCCATGGCGCCGCCGCGCGCGGCTACTGCACGCCGGTCGTATGGCCGGCCGCCACCAGCGACGGCGCGAGCGCGCTGTTCGGGTCCTGGCCGTTCCACTGGCCGACCCACGTATCGTTCGGCGTCGAGCCCATCACGAAGTCGAGCGTGCCGCCGGCCTTCATCTCGTCATAGGTGATGTACGGCCGGTGCAGCGGCGTGCCGTTCAGGCTGACCGACTGCACGTAGCGATTCACCGACGACGGCGCGCCGCCGCTCGCCGTATGCGCGGTCACCTTGAAGCGCCGCGTCGCACCGAACCTCAACGCCCCGCCCGCCGCGCTTGCCGACGCGACCGGGATATCGATCGTCGCTTCCTCGAACAGCGGCGTGCCAAAGTAGAACACGCCGCCGACCGGATTCAGCGAATAGATGCCGAGCGCGGACAGCACGTACCACGCGGACAACTGGCCGCAATCGTCGTTGCCGGGAATCGCCGCATCGCGCACGCGCCGCGGATCGCTCAGCGCGGCCTTCAGGCTGTCGCCGCTCAGCAACGCGCGATCGCCGGCCGTCAGCGTCAGCGAGTACATGTCGTCCATCACCGTGCGCACGCGGTCCTGGGTCTTCGACGGCATGCCCGCGACGGCGTACAGGTACGGCAGGTGGTTCGCCGGTTCGTTGCCCGCGAAGAACTGGCCGCTGCGGCCGGTCAGGTCCGGAAAGCCCTGGTTGTACTGGAAGGTCAGCGGGTTGGCCGGATCGAACGTGCGGTCGAGCTGCGCGATGAACTGGCGCTTGCCGCCGAGCAGCGCGACGAGGCCGGGGAAGTCGTGGAAGATGTTCCATGTATCGACCCACGCATTCGATTCGGAGAAGTCCGTCTTCTCGGCGGCGGTCGGATCGAAGCCGGCGACCCAGTTGCCTTGCGCATCCTTCGGCTGCGAGAACGTCCAGCCGTTGTTCGGCACCGCGTTGAACACGTTCCGGTAGTTCCGGCTGCGTTGCAGGTACGGCCGGTAGTCGGCCGCACGCTTGCCGGCCGCCTTGCCGACCGCGGCCGTCGCCCAGTCGTCGAACGCATAGTCCTGCGTCGTCGACACCGACGCGTTGTCGCCCGCGAACACATAGCCGCTTTGACGATACTGATCGAAGCCGTGCGCGCTCGCGCCCTGCGTGGTCGTCAGCGCGGTCCAGATGTCGTCGATGCCCGCGCTCGTCAGGTGCTTCAGGTACGCATCCGCGATCATCGGAATCGACGGGTGGCCGGCCATCGTGAAGGTTTCCGTTTGCGCCAGCGGCCACACCGGCAGCTCGCCCTTGCCGTTCTGCAGGAACTGCGTGAGCAGCGACTTCACCCAGCCGTCGACGCGCTCGGGCTGCACGAGCGTCATCAACGGCGATTCGGCGCGGAAGGTATCCCACAGCGAGAACGTCGACGAATAGTCGAAGCCCGGGTTCGCATGCTTGCTCGTGGTCGGCGGCGACGTCGTGCCGTCGTTGGCCGAATCCATGCCGACGTAGCTGCCGTCCGCGTTGTTGTAGACCGTCGGTGCGAGCATCGTGCGGTACAGCGACGTGTAGAACATCGTCCGCTGGTCGGCCGTGCCGCCCTTGATCCGGATGCGGTCGAGCGCGGCGTGCCACGCGCGCTCGGCCGCACCGCGCACCTGGTCGAACGACTGCGCGCCGACTTCCGCCGCGAGGTTGGCCTGCGCATCCGCGACGCTCGACGGCGAGATGCCGACCTTCACCGTGACCGCGCCGCCGTCGCTGCCGTCGGCGAACGTCAGGTAGGCCTTGAAGCCGTCCGTGCTGAACGCGACGTTCTTCGTATCGAACGGCCTCGAGAAGCGCGCGACGAAATACGTCGGCTTGTGGTTGGCCCAGTTGTTCGTGAACTGCCAGCCGGCGATCGTCCGCGCGTCGACGATCTGGATCCTGCCGCTCGCGGTCGACCCGCCGATCGGGTTGTCGATGCTCACGATCATGCTGCGCTTCTGCGTCGCCGCGCCCGGGAAATACGTATAGCGATGCACACCCGCATGCGCGGTCGCCGTCATCTCCGCGAGGATCGTCGCGCCCTGCACGTTCCACGGCGTGTTACCGCTGCCGACCGGCGCCATCTTCACGCGGTAGTAGCCGGGGCTCGCGGTTTCGTCGTCGTGGCTGAACGATGCGTTGTAGGTGATCGACGCATCGGCCGCGACCTTCGCCAGGGTTGCCTTGTCGACCGGCGCGAGCGTCGGCAGGAACCGCACTTCGCCGCCCGAGCCGATGCCCGTGCCCGACAGGTGCGTGTGCGTGAAGCCGGTGACGAACGGATCGTCGTACTGGTAGCCCGACGTGCGATCCCAGTTCCACGGCAGCGTATGCGCGCCGCCCGTCGTGTCCGGCCCGAGCTGCACCATCCCGAACGGCACGGTCGCGCCCGGATACACGTGGCCGTGGCCGCGCACGCCGCTCGCCCAGTCCGCGTTGATGTCGAGATTCGCGGTGCCGATCATCGGATCGACGCTGCGCAGCACCGACCGCTTGCCCGCGCCGCCGTTCTCGCCCTGGTCGTTTTGATCGCCTTGGTCGGTTCGATCGTTCTGGTTGCCCTGCGGGTTCGACATCTGCGCCAACACGCTCGCATCCGTCGAACCCTGGTCGCCCCCGCACCCCGACAACACGGCAAGGCACCCGATACCCACCACATGACGTAGCTTCATCCGTTCGTCCCTCCCTCTCTCTTTGCGTCGATCCCGTTGGCAAGGACCGCTCGTTGATCGTCCAGCCTTACTGCGCGCCGGCCGCCTGCGGGAACGACGGCATCGCGGACGCATCGGTGCCCCACGTCGCGGCGTTCGCGTCGGCCGTCATCGAATACGACAGCGTCCCGCCCTGCGCGATATGTTCGAACGGCAGCCATGCGGTCGGGTAAGGTGCGCCGTTCAGCTTCAGCGACTTCACGTAGAACGACGCGCCGTCGCTGGAGCCCGCCCCCGGCGCGGCGATGCGCAGCAGACGGTAGCTGCCGTCCTGCTGCCCGACGCGCACCGTGATCTTCTCGAACTGCGGGCTCGACAGCGCGACGCCGCTCACGCCAGGCACGACCGGATAGAGACCGAGCGCGGCCCACACGTACCAGCCGGAGAGCGCGCCGAGATCGTCGTTGCCGGGCAACCCCGCCGCGCCGGTGCCGAACGCGTTCGCGAGCGACGCGTGCAGCACGCGCTGCGTATGCGACGGTGCGCCGGCCCACGCATAGACCCACGGCACGGCCATCGTCACTTCGTTGCCGACGTAGAAATACGGCTGCACGGTGCCGACGTTCAGGTGCGTGAAGAACGTGTCGAGCCGCTCGACGACCGGTGCGGCGCCGCCCGCCCGCGCGATCACGCCCGCGAGATCGTGCGGCACGTACCACGTGTATTGCTCGGCGTTGCCTTCCATGAAGCCGGAGCCGTCGGTAACCCACGCGCCGGCCGACGTCTTCGGCTGGATCGCCGTCCTGTCGAACAGGTTCCGCCAGTTGCCGCTCGACTTCAGCAGCGTGCCGGCCGTCGCCGTATCGCCGAGTGCCGTCGCGAAGCGCGACACCGCGAAATCGCGCACGGCGTATTCGAGCGTGTTCGACGCGGTCTGGTTGTCGCCGCTGCCCGACGCGGGCACGTAGCCGAGCCGGTCGTAGTCCGCTCGGCTGCCCATCACGGGTGTGCCGGCACACGCGGCGCCGGGCGCCGTGCTGCGCTTCATGATCGACAGCGCGGCCTGCGTATCGAAATTCGTCGCGCCGAATGCATACGCGTTCGCCGCGATGATCGATCCCGCGTCGCCCGGCATCACGGCCGTTTCCGTATTGAAGTATGCCCAGCGCGGGAAGGCGCCGCAGGCCTTCGCGTCGAGCACGAGCGACTGCACGATGTCGCTGGTGCGCACCGGATCGAGCAGCGCCTGCAACTGGATGAACGAGCGGTCGATATCCCAGCCGGAGAAGTTCGCGTACATCGTGCGGCCCCGGTCGACCTGACGTGTCGGCGCATCAGGCGCGCCGTTCGATGCATGGAAGTCCGGATACTGGCCGTTCACGTCGTTGAATACATTCGGATGCAGCGACGCGTGATACAGCGCGGTGTAGAACCTGGTCTTGTCGGCATCGCTGCCGCCGGTGACCTGGATCGCGTTCAGGCGGGCGTTCCAGGCGGCACTCGCCGCGCGGCGCACCTTGTCGAAGTTCCAGCCTGCCCGGCCGTGCATCGCGTTGCCGGGGTTTTCCGCGTCGAGGTTCGCCTTCGCGTTCGCTTCGCTGACGAACGAAATGCCGAGCTTCATCATCACGTCCGGTTGCTTGCGGTCGACATGGAACGTCAACGTCACGGGGCTGTCGTTCGACAACGCGGGCTTCGCCGCGAACGGCTGGCTGAACTCCGCGTAGTAGTAGACGGGCACCGCATGCCCGGCCCAGCAGAATCCGCCGCCCGCGATCGTGCCCGACAGCGCGCGGTCGCCGACCTGGCGGATCGTGTCGCGCGTCGTGCCCTGTGCACGGTTGTTCAGCACGGTCGGATCGATCGCGATCGTCGCCTGCTGGCCCCGCGCGAGTACCGGATACGTGAAGCGCGCGAAGCCGGTGCGCACCGTCGTCGTCAGTTCGGCCTTGATGCCGTTGCCGAGCGTTACGCCGTAGTAGCCGGCCTGCGCGGTTTCGTCCGCGTGGCTGAAGCTGGCCGGCGTGCCGGCATCGCCCGGTGCGAGCTGCGGCATCACGTTCAGGTAGCCGCCATTCGCCCAGCAGCCGGTGCCGCTCAGGTGCAGGATGCTGAATGCGTTGATCGACGTGTCGCCGTACCAGTAGCCGCCGGAGAAGCCGGAGCCGTCGCCCTTGCGGCTGTCGTATTGCGCGGTGGGCGTCATCGGGCTCCACTGCATCATCCCGAACGGGACCGTCGGCCCCGGGAACGTGCCGCCGCCGAGCCCCGAGCCGACCGGGTCGGCCGGCTGATCGGTCGCGTAGTCGGTGCCGATCAGCGGATCGACGTACTGGACGACGCGCATGTCGGCGTTTTTCTTCGATGCTTCGTTGCCGGTGCTGTCATCGTTTTCATTGCGTTGCCCATGCGCCGCGGCCGACAGATTCGACATCGCGACCGACGGCGAATCGCCGTCGCCGCCGCACGAAGCCAGCACAACGCACAGCGCCAGCAGCGCCGCTCGCCACCCCCAGTTCCTCGACATCGCCTGTCTCCGTTTCGTTCTTGAATCAAGCTGCTGGTTCGAACTACTGAGCTTTAGATCAGGAATCTTTTCGTGACTTGTCGCGTACGCGGTCAATCGGTCGAAACTGCCGGACGCATGTATTTATTGCCGCATTCTGGGTGCCCGAAAAGGACGCACCGGCATGTCGACATGCCGGCGCCCGGGAACGGACAACGCGCACAAGCGTGCCCAAATAAACGTGATTTCTCTACCCCGTGTTTTTACGAATTTTTATTTTGTTTATCTAAACAAAAGTCAATTGATTCGATTTTTATACGGGATCCGGTATTGATGACGTGACCAGTCACGACGACTGCTTCGGCAGATCGACGTAATCCTCGAGTTCCCCGGCGATATAAAGCCGCTTGCCAATTCGCGGGTATTCGCAGACGTCGTGTTCGAGCCGCTGCCCGCCGACGAGCAGTTCCAGCGGCGCATCGCCGGTGTTCTGCACCGTATGCGCTTCGCCGCCGCGCGGGAAGCCGATGAAATCGCCCGGCCCGATTTCACTGGCGCGTTCGCCGATCGTGACCAAACCCGTGCCGGCCAGCACGTAGACGAACTCCTCTTCGTACAGGTGGCGGTGATATTCGGCCGATTCGTGACCGGGCATCAGCGTGAGCAGGTGAACACCGAATTGCGTCAGGCCGGTCAGGTCGCTGAGTTGTCGCTTGAGACGAACGGCATTGGGATTCAGCGAATGCACCGCGCGCGTCGGTTCCATCTTCTCGATATCGGCGGCCTTCAGCAGTTCCCGGGGAAAGGGAGTCGACATGGGAATCTCGCAAGCGTGAATGCGTCAGTTGAATGCGGCGCCGGCGCGGCGCGCGCAGCGGTCATTGTCCGACATTTTCACGCTTGCAAGGCGCGTCAGGCCGCCCCTGCGACCCGGCCAACGCGGGCTAACGCGCGCAATCGGCCAGCAGGTTCGCCAGCACGGACGCCCCTTGCGCGAGGTGCACCGGATCGGCGTCTTCCGCTTCGTTGTGGCTCAGGCCGGCCTTGCACGGCACGAACACCATCGCGGACGGCGCGACGTACGACAGGTTCACCGCGTCGTGCCCCGCGCCGCTGCACATCTCCAGGTACGGATAGCCGGCGGCGGCCGCCGCACGCCGCACGCGTGCGACGCATTCCGCATCGAACACCACCGGCTCGTATTCGGCGATGGTCTGCACTTCCACCGTCGTACCGCGCAGCGCGGTGCGCCGCAAGCAGATCGCTTCGATGTCGGCGACGAGCTGCTGCAACGCCGGCCGCGACGGGTGACGCACGTCGACGCTGAAGCGGACCTTGCCCGGTATCGTGCTCGGCGAATTCGGCTGGCACGCGACATGGCCGACCGTCACGCGCGCATCGGCGTCGAATGCGTGGCCGTGCTCGACGATCGCGGCGATCATCGCGGCCGCCGCGCCCATCGCGTCGCGGCGCACGCTCATCGGCGTCGTGCCTGCATGCGATTCGAAGCCGCTCACCGTGACGTCGAGTTCGTAGATGCCCTGCACGCCCATCACGACGCCGATCGGCAAGCCGGCCTGCTCCAGCACCGGCCCTTGTTCGATATGCGCTTCGAAATACGCGTTGGGCATCTGCCGCTCGCGCGCGGGGCCGGCGAAGCCGGTGCGTTCGAGTTCGTCGCGCAGCAGCACGCCCGTCTGCATGCACGGGCGGGCCAGCGCGTAGTCGAGATCCAGCGAGCCGGCATAAACGGCCGAGCCCATCATGCCCGGCGTGAAGCGCGAACCCTCTTCGTTGGTCCACGCGACGACGTCGATCGGATGCCGCGTTTCGATACCGTGCTCGTTCAGCGTGCGGATCGCTTCGAGGCCCGCCAGCACGCCGTAGACACCGTCGAAACGTCCGCCGAGCGGCTGCGTGTCGAGATGGCTGCCGCACATCACGGCCGGCAGGTCGGGCTGCGTGCCGGGCCGGCGCGCGAACACGTTGCCGATCGGATCGATGCGGACCTCGCAGCCGGCTGCCTCGCACCATGCGATGAAGCGGCGCCGGCCCCGCGCGTCGTCGTCGGTCAGCGCGAGCCGGCAGCTCCCGCCGTGCGCGGTCGCGCCGATCGTCGCCATCTCCATCAGCGAATCCCACAGCCGTTGCTGGTTAACGAGAATCATCGCGACCGCTCCTGAAAAGCCCCGAGCATATACACTCGACCCAATAAGAAAAATCCAAGATTTCGTTGTGGACGATAACTTTTCCTTGTCACTCGGGGTTCCACCCGACACCCCGCGCCTTCCCCGCAACCGGATCGATCGGTCATGAAGCTCAAGCAACTCGATGCGTTTCTCGCGGTCGCCGAGCATCGCACCATTCGCGGCGCGGCGCGCGCGCTCGGCGTCACGCAACCGGCCATCAGCAGCATCGTGCGCGAGCTCGAACAGGAGTTGGGCGTGCCGCTCGTCGTGCGCAGCGTGAAAGGGATCGAACTGACCGACTACGGCAGCGCGTTCGCGATTCGCGCGCGGCTGATCGTCGAGGAGATCCAGCGCACGCGCGACGAGATCGAGCAGTTGCGGCTAGGCACGACCGGCTCGGTGTCGATCGCGGTCAGTCCGACCGTCGCGTTGACGATCCTGCCGCGCGCGTTCGCCGCATTCACGCGCGACCTGCCCGACGCGACACTGAACGTCGACGACGCGCTCACCGCGACGGATCTCGCGCGGCTGCGCGACGGTTCGCTCGATTTCATCGTCACGCATCAATTGTCGAACGCGATGCCGGACCCCGACGCGTTCGCGAGCATTCCGTTGTTCCGGACCGCGTTCGCGGTCGTCGCGAGAAACCGGCATCGGCTCGCGCGCGCCCGCTCGCTGCGCGAGCTCGTCGATGCGCACTGGTGCGTGCCGCGCTACGGCGAAGGCGGGGACGATCTGGTGTGCTCGATCTTCACGCCGTTCGGCCTCGACGTGCCGAAGCGGGTGGTTCACTGCCCGTCGTTTGCCGCGACGCTCGGGCTCGTGTCGCAGACGGATGCGCTCGGCGTGTTCGCGCGGCCGCTCGCGGACGTCGAACGCAAGTCGCGCGGAATCGTCACGCTGGATCTCGCCGAGCCGATGCCCGCGTTGACGGTTGCGATCGTGATGCGGCGGCATGCATGGCTGACACCGGCCGCGCTACACCTCATCGAATGCCTGAAAGTTGCATCCGCAACCATCACGGCCACGGCCGACGCGTGACGCTCAGCGCACGTGCACGCCGCGCAGCTCCGTCAGCAATGCGACGAGCCGGTCGATGTGCGCATCTTCCGTGCGCCACGACGACACGCTGATCCGGAACGCCGGCCGCCCCTGCCACACGGTCGCGCCGAACCATACGTCGCCCGAGGCCTGCGCGGCGTCGAGGACCGCCGCGGTTTCCGCGTCGGTGCCGGCGCGCACGAGCACCTGGTTCAGCACGACGCGGTTCAACACGTCGTAGCCGGCCGCCCGCAGCCCGTCCGCGACCCGCGCCGCCTGCGCGCAATGCCGTTCGACCATCGTGGCCACGCCGGCGCGGCCGAGCGCACGCAGCGCGGCCCAGACGGGGATGCCGCGCGCACGCCGCGAGAATTCGAGGTTCAGGTTCTTCTGCGCATCGTGCGCGCCGCTCAGGTAGACGGCGTCGCTGTTCATCGCGGTGGCAAGCGCGGCCGGGTCGCGGCAGATCACCATCGCGCCGTCGTACGGCGTGTTGAGCCACTTGTGGCCGTCGGTCGTCCAGCTGTCCGCGCCGTCGATGCCGTCGGTCAGCGCGCGCTTCGCCGACGCGCGCGCCCACAGGCCGAACGCGCCGTCCACGTGTACCCAGGCGCCGGCCGCCTTCGCGGGCGGAATCAGCGCCGCGAACGGATCGAATTCGCCGGTGTTCACTTCGCCGGCCTGCACGCAGAGGATCGTCATGTCGTCGAGCGGCGGCAACTGCGCGGGGTCGATGCGGCCGTGCGCATCGACCGGCGCGACGACGATGCGCTTCATCCCGAAACCGAGCACGCGCAGCGCCTTTTTCACCGTGATGTGCGCGAGCGCGGAGATCACGACCTTCACTTCCGGCGCGCCGGTCAGGCCGTCCTCGTCGATGTCCCAGCCCTTGCGCGCGAGCAATGCGCGCCGCGCGGCCACCAGCGCGACGAGCGTGCAGGCCGTCGCGCTCGTGCCGAAGCCGACCGCGCTGCCTTCGGGCAACGCGAGCACGTCGACGACCCAGCGCGCGGCCTGCCGTTCGAGCGTCGCGGCCACCGGCGAATTCGCATACGACGACGCGCACTGGTCCCACGCAAGCATCAATCGTTCGGCCGCGGCGGCAGCCGGCAGCGTCGCGCCGATCACGAAGCCGAAGTAGTTCGGGCCGTTCGATGCGACCGTCGCGGGCGTGCCGCGCTCGTCGAGCAGGCGCAGCACGTCGTCGGCCGGGCGGCCCGTATCGGGCAGCGGTTCGTCGAAAGCGGCGAGGCCGGCCAGCGCGGCCGCGTCGGGAAACGCGCGCCGGTCGGCGGTTGCAGCCAGATACGCGTGCGCGCGCCGGTCGGCGTCGGCCAGCAGTGCGAGTTCGTCCATGTCGGTTGCCTCGGTGGGAATCAGCGGTGCGTCAGAGTTGCGAGAGATCGCGGCCGAGCTGCTGGAGCGCGCCGTCGATCCGCTTGTAGTACGTGAACTTGCCGACACGCGTGGCCCGCACGAGCCCGGCATCCGCGAGGATGCGCATGTGGCGCGTGGTCGTGGCCGGCGCGATGCCGAGCTTCTCGGTGATGTACGTGCAGCACACGCCGAGCGCGTCGATATCGCCGTGCGGCTGCGGCGGGAAATGCTCGCGCGGCTGCTTGAGCCAGCGCAGCACGGCCAGACGGCTTTCGTTGGCCAGGGCGCTGATGCGGGAGACGTCGTCCATGAGATGCGGTTTCGTTTGACGTTTTGAATATTAGCTAAATGACGAAACGTGGGCAAGGGGGCGAACGGCGATGTCGGCGGGCGATGTCGTTCGCCGTTCAGGGGCACCGCCATGCGACGCGATCGCGCCTCATATGCCCTCGGCACGGTCCCTCACCTCTTGCCATCGCCACGAAACAATTTGTTACAAACAGCCGTTTTCACCCCCTCTTGAAGCGCGCGACGGGCGCCTCTATTTCGCAATCCGCCAGACATTGGCTCGGCTGCATGGCGGCGTTCCACGCGCCCCGCTACCCGCAGCCGGATTCCCTTATTGGTGATCCTTTAATCGCTCAGGAGATGGAAATGCAGATTCGTCCCCTCTACGACCGGGTTATCGTCAAGCGAATCGAAACGCAGCGGACGACGGCTTCGGGCATCGTGATACCCGATTCGGCGGCGGAAAAACCGGAACAAGGCGAAATCGTCGCAGTCGGCAACGGCCGGCTGCTGCAGGACGGCACGCTGCGCGCGCTCCAGTTGAAAGTCGGCGACCAGGTGCTCTTCGGCAAATACGCGGGCCAGACCGTCAAGGTGGACGGCGAGGAACTGCTGGTCATGCGCGAAGAGGACGTCATGGGCGTACTCGAACCCGGCTCGCAAGCCGCCCGACAAGCGGCCTGACACCCGCTTCGACCGCGCCGCACCGGTGTTGGCCCGGTGTGCGCGGCATTCCGATCAACGACTTTTTCCGGAGCAATCAAAATGGCTGCAAAAGACGTGAAATTCAGCGACGGCGCGCGTAACCGCATCGTCAAGGGCGTGAACGTGCTGGCCGATGCGGTGAAGGTGACGCTCGGTCCGAAGGGCCGCAACGTGGTGATCGAGCGCAGCTTCGGCGCGCCCGTGATCACCAAGGACGGCGTGTCGGTCGCGAAGGAAATCGAGCTGAAGGAGCGCTTCGAGAACATGGGCGCGCAGATCGTCAAGCAGGTCGCGTCGAAAACCGCCGACGTGGCCGGCGACGGCACGACGACCGCCACCGTGCTCGCGCAGGCCATCGTGCAGGAAGGCATGAAGCATGTCGCGGCCGGCCTGAATCCGATGGACCTGAAGCGCGGCATCGACAAGGCCGTCGGCGCGGTGCTCGACGAGCTGCGCACGCTGTCGAGGCCGATCTCGACCCACAAGGAAATCGCGCAGGTCGGCGCCATTTCCGCGAACGCGGACGAGGCGATCGGCAAGATCATCGCCGACGCGATGGAGAAGGTCGGCAAGGAAGGCGTGATCACGGTCGAGGACGGCAAGTCGCTCGACAACGAGCTCGACGTGGTCGAAGGCATGCAGTTCGATCGCGGCTATGTCAGCCCGTACTTCATCAACGATCCGGACAAGCAGGCCGCCTATCTCGACGACGCGCTGATCCTGCTGCACGACAAGAAAATCTCGAGCATTCGCGATCTGCTGCCGATTCTCGAGGCCGCATCGAAGGCCGGCAAGCCGCTGCTGATCGTCGCGGAAGATGTCGAGGCCGAAGCGCTCGCGACGCTCGTCGTGAATGCGATGCGCGGCATCCTGAAGGTCGCCGCCGTCAAGGCGCCGGGCTTCGGCGACCGGCGCAAGGCCATGCTCGAGGACATCGCGATCCTGACCGGCGCGACGGTCATCTCCGACGAAACCGGCAAGCAGCTCGACAAGGCCACGCTCGACGATCTCGGCCGCGCGAAGCGCGTCGAGGTGCGCAAGGACGACACGATCATCATCGACGGCGCGGGCGACGCGGCGCGCATCGATGCGCGCGTGAAGTCGATCCGCGTGCAGATCGACGAAGCGACGAGCGACTACGATCGCGAGAAGCTGCAGGAGCGCGTGGCGAAGCTCGCGGGTGGCGTCGCCGTGATCAAGGTCGGCGCGGTCACCGAAGTCGAAATGAAGGAAAAGAAGGACCGTGTCGACGATGCGCTGCATGCGACGCGCGCGGCGGTCGAAGAAGGGATCGTGCCCGGCGGCGGGGTCGCGCTGCTGCGCGCACGCGCGGCGCTGTCGGACCTCAAGGGCGCGAACGCCGATCAGGATGCCGGCATCCGGATCGTGCTGCGCGCGCTCGAGGCACCGCTGCGCGTGATCGTGTCGAACGCGGGCGACGAACCGTCGGTCGTGATCGCGAAGGTGCTCGAGGGCAAGGGCAACTTCGGCTACAACGCGGCGACCGGCGAGTACGGCGATCTCGTCGAGGCAGGCGTGGTCGACCCGACCAAGGTCACGCGTACGGCGCTGCAGAACGCCGCGTCGATCGCGGGGCTGATCCTGACGACGGATGCAACGGTCGCCGACGCCCCGAAGGACGAAAAGCCGGTGCAAGCCGCCGCACCGGAACTCGAGTACTGACCCGGCAGCGGGTCGTGCACGCGCCGGCCAACAGTCGCGGCCGGCGCCATTCGTTCGGCGCCGCACGCTGCCATTCACGCGGCGCCGCTTTTTTTCCGGCGACCGACATGAAACTCGAACTCTGCATCGACTCGAAACGGCTCGACATCGAACTCGACGACGTCGTGGCCGGACTGCTGGCCGCCCGGCTGAACCTGCCCGCGGGCACGGACAACCGGGACGCGCTCGCGCGCTATCTCGGCAAACAGGGCGAGCCCTGGAGCCTCGACGAAGAGCACATGCGCAGGCGCATCCTTCGCCGCCTGATTCTGGATATCGCCGACCCGGCGCTGGTCATCCGGCATCTCATGGCCGGCGAATGAACTCGACCGGCCCATCGGGCCGGAGCCGAGGCTGCGGCGTCACAGGCGCGCGCCTCGATCGTCCTGCCATCCCGCTGAATCGGACATCACCATGCCCAGCGAACCTCGTTCGTCCGTCCGCTCGTCGATGGGGCTGCCTGCCGGCGTG
This sequence comes from Burkholderia sp. YHN3-13, assembly GCF_055810675.1. Taxonomy (NCBI): domain Bacteria; kingdom Pseudomonadati; phylum Pseudomonadota; class Betaproteobacteria; order Burkholderiales; family Burkholderiaceae; genus Burkholderia; species Burkholderia sp. YHN3-13. The sequence goes on from NZ_JBVVNQ010000001.1 coordinate 1,047,454, forward strand.
CTCGGGCGGGACTACCTGACGTTCTTGCAACTGGCAGTCGATGACGCGCTTCTCGGCAACGCGTCAAGCGACGTCGAAGCGCTGGAAGAAGCGAAAACCGCGATCCGGCTGGGCGCCATGCGCGCGGCACGGCCGGCGATGAAAGTGTTCTTCGACGGCTGCCGGTTCTGGCTCGCCAGTCACTTTCACCGCTACGAGGCGGCCCGTCGGCTCGGTGCCCGTCATCAGGAATTCTGGTGCGAGATCGCACCGGGGCCGAAGGACGATGCCGTGAGACATGCGTCGAGCGTCGCCGGCTTCACGCCCGTGCGTCACTCCTGACCGGCGGACAAAAAACCGGCCGCGCCGCGGCCTGCGCCAACCGCCCGGCGCGCCCGGTATCCGGCCGCCGCCCCGGCACGTTGCCGGTCTGGCCTAGTGGATCTCGATCGTGCGACTCAGGGTCCGCGCCGGCTCGGATTTCGGCACGGTCAGCGTCAGCACACCGTTGTCGAACTTCGCCAAGGTACGGTCGGGGTCGGCGTTTTCCGGCATCGGGATCGTGCGCACGAAGCTTCCATGGGCACGCTCCAGCCGGTAACAGCCGTTTTCCTCGCTGCGCACGTCCTGCTTTTTCTCTCCGCGCAGCACGATCGCGCCGTCCTCGACGCTCACCTTCAGATCCTCGCGCGCCATTCCGGGCAGTTCGGCGGTCACGCGAAGCACCGGTCCTTCATCGACGACGTCGATGCGCGGCTGGAAGCGCGACGAACTGAAGTCGCCGAACCATCGTTCGAGCGCGCCACGGCCGGCGAACGGGTCATGAAGGAACGTCTCCACGACACGCCACGGCTCCCGCGAGAGCAGTCGCGGAATGTCGGGCCACGAGGCCTGCCACGGTTCGCTCGTTTGCGGGTTTTCCGGGCCGTCCCCGTCGGACTTGCGGGCCGCGCCGCGCAGGAACTTGAACGGGTTCCATTTTTTCGGATCGGTATTCATGGCGTCCTCCGATGATGTCCTTTCCCGGGATTGCCGCGTGACAGCGGACGCCGGTGCCCCCTGCGTCCGGTTCGCGACGGGCGGCCGCACGGTCGCGGCCGCCCAGGCTCCCGATTTGCCGTTGCCGAAGGTCAACCGGTCTTGACTTCGATGCGCCGCGGGCGCGCCTCGTCGCGACGTGGGAGGGTCAGTTTCAACACGCCGTCCCGGAGGCTCGCCTCGATCTTCGACGTGTCGAAGTCCGGCGACAGCGTGAACGTCCGGGCGAAGTGCGGCTCCCGGACCTCCGCATGCTGCAGGCGCAGTTGGGCGGGCGTCGGCACCGCCGCCTCGGCCTCGATCGAGAGGCTGCCGTCGTGAACCTTGACGTCCAGCTTGTCCTTCGTCACGCCGGGCAGATCCGCCCACAGGGTGATGCCCTGGCTGTCCTCGTATATGTCGACGGCCGGCGTGAGGGTGATCCGGCGCGCGGGCTGTTCCGTGGCGCGACGCGTGAGGGCGGACGGGTCGCGTTCAGCCAGTTGGGTCGTGTCGTTCATGATCGCCTCCTTGCGTTACTGGACAGAGATGGCGCGCGGCCTCGACGACTCGCGCTTGCCGACGCTGATCGACAGGCAGCCGTTGTCGTAGCGCGCCTGGACCTTGTCGGGATCGGCCGTGTCGGGCAACTCGATGACGCGCCGAAAGGTGCCGGCAAAGCGCTCCTGCGCATAGGTGCGCGTCTCGCTTCCCGTGTCGGGTTGGGTCGACCGCCGCTCGCCGCTGATGATCAGCAGTCCCTTGTCGATCGACACATCGAGTTCGTTGGCATCGATTCCCGGCGCGAACGCGACGATCTCGATCGACTCGTCGGTCGCGCCGATGTTGATCTGCGGAAACGTGCCGGACCGGCCGGCGCGGATGCTGGACGGGAAGCCGCCGAAGCGTTGCGCCATCTGCTGCTGCAGGCGGTCCAACTCGCCGAAGAAGTCGGTTCCGAAGTAAAGATCGCTCATGATCGTATCCTCCTCGAGTGCAGCCGGGAGGCGAACGGGCCTACGCGCTCCAGTTCGCCTGCCGGACTGCCGGCAAACAAATCGAAACACGCAGCGCGCGGGATGAGGTCACTCGCGCGTCTGCCTAAGCGAAAATCAAGATAGGCACTCCGCGGAAAATTTCAAGCCGGGCCGGCGGATTTTCGCACTTGAAATTCCGGTGCTGGAACCTATCATCGCAGCGACCCGGAACTGCATGCGGAGAACGTCATGGAATTCGACACGGACTGGCTCACGCTGGGCAGGCATCGCGTCCGGCTGCGCTCGACGAAAGGCTTTCCGACCGAAACGATGCGCACCGTGACCGAGGTCGTCCGGCTCGCGATCGACCACAACATGAGCGCGCGGGCGCGGCTCGTCGAAGTCGTCTGCCGGCAGGAGCGGACCTACGACGTGCTGGTCGGCACGACGATGGCGGAGGACCAGGTTTGTGCACCGCAACTTGAAGCGGCGGTGGCGGTCGTGCTGGGCCTGCTGCCCGAGCAGATCAACATCACGGTCACCCCCGTCACGCAGAAGGAGGTCGACCTGCACTTCGGCGTGTACGAGCGGATGCTGTCGGAGAAGCTGAATACGACGCCACCGATCCGCGGACCGGTCGGTCCGCCGCCCGAAAACAGCCGGGCCGGATGACGGGAAGGCCGTTGCGCCAGGTGTGCCACGTCGGACGTTCACCCCGACCGGCCGCGCCTTGATCCACCGAAACAGCGGCATACGCGCCCATTGCCTCAGTTGATCCGTATCGGCGTGATCGGGCTGCGGCCCCGCGAAGCCGCCGCGATCGCGGAACGGATGCACGAGCGAGATGAACAGCAGCCCGTCCGGCTTCAGCACGCGGCGCGCCTCGTGCAACGCGCGCTGCATGTCGTCGAGGCCCATCAGCACGTTGTACGCCATCACGAGATCGAAGCTGGCATCGTCGAACGGCAGCGCCGCCGCGTCGGCCAGTTGATAGCGATGCGCGGAATCGGCATGACGCGCGGCGTCGAGCATCGCGGGCACCGCGTCGCTCGCGTGTCACGTCGTCGCCAGCGCCTGCGCCAGCCTGTCGATCAACGCACGCACGCGCCTCGGCTGCGCGGCGCTGCCCGGATAGACGATCTGCAGATCGACGTCGCCCGGCGAGAACGCACCGAGCACCTCGACCAGTGCGCCGGACGCCAGATCCTGTTCGACGTCGACCAGCGACTTCAGCGCAACGCCATGCCCCGCGATGCACCACGCGCGCACGAGCGCGCCGTCGTTGGCCACGCGGCGGCCACGCACCATCACGCGCTTCGGTTCGCCATCGATGCTGAACGGCCATTCGGCATACAGGTCCGGCCCGAAGCGCATCACGATGCAGTCGTGAGCGGCGAGCTCGTCCGGATGCACCGGCGTGCCGTGCGCGGCGAGATACGCAGGCGACGCGCACACCACGCGCCGCGCGCGGCCGAGCAAACGGCTGCGCAGCGAACTGTCCGCAAGCGTGCCGCGGCGGATCGCGAAATCGAGCCCCTGGCCGACGAGATCGACGTAGCCGTCGCCGAGATGCAGGTCGACCGTCACGCCTGGATGCTCGGCCAGAAACGCATCGACGACGGGCACCACGCGCTCGCGCCCGAGATCGGCCGGCGCACTCAGCCGCACGGGCCCCGACAATGTCTGCACGCCGAGCCGCACGCGGCTTTCGAGTTCGTCGGCCTCGGCCAGCAGGCGCCGCGCGCCGTCGACGAGCGTGCGGCCCTCGTCGGTCAGGCTGATCGCGCGCGTCGTGCGCGTGAGCAACGCCGCGCCGTAGTGGCGCTCGAGCGCCGTCAGCCGCTCGGACACCGTGGCCGGCGACAGGCCGACCTCGCGACCCGCCGCGGCCAGCCCGCCCTTCTCCACGATGCGCAGGAACAGCGCGAGATTGTCGAGCAGCATTGTTCGCCTCTTCCGAAGGATATTTTCGCTATCTTCAGGATTATCAGGAAAAGTCGCAAACGATACATTGAGTGGCCGACGATCGACATGCGGCCCCGCTCGCTCACCCGACCAAAGGAAACGCAGATGGAATACCGTACGCTCGGCCGTTCCGGCCTCAAGGTTCCCGTCCTGAGCTTCGGCGCAGGCACCTTCGGCGGCACCGGCCCGCTGTTCGGCGCATGGGGCAACACGGGCGTCGATGAAGCGCGCCGCCTCGTCGACATTTGCCTCGAAGCCGGCGTCAACCTGTTCGACACGGCCGACGTGTATTCGGACGGCGCGTCCGAGCGCGTGCTCGGCGCGGCGATCAAGGGGCGTCGCGACCAGGTGCTGATCTCGACGAAAACGGGCTTGCCGACCGGCGACGGTCCGAACGATGCAGGCACGTCGCGCGCGCGGCTCGTGCGCGCCGTCGACGACGCACTGCGCCGCCTCGACACCGACTACATCGACCTGCTGCAGCTGCACGCATTCGATGCGGGCACGCCGGTCGAGGAAGTGATGTCGACGCTCGACGATCTCGTGCGCGCGGGCAAGCTGCGCTACATCGGCGCCTCGAACTTCGCCGGCTGGCAGATCATGAAATCGCTCGCAGCGGCCGATCGGCACGGCTGGTCGCGCTATGTCGCCAACCAGGTCTACTACTCGCTCGTCGGCCGCGACTACGAATGGGACCTGATGCCGCTCGGCGCCGACCAGGGCCTCGGCGCACTCGTGTGGAGCCCGCTCGGCTGGGGCCGGCTCACCGGCAGGATCCGCCGCAACGCGCCCCTGCCCGAAGGCAGCCGCCTGCATGAAACGGCCAGCTACGGGCCGCCGGTCGACGACGCACGCCTGTACGACGTGGTCGATGCACTCGACGCGATCGCGGAGGAAACCGGCAAGACGGTGCCGCAGATCGCGCTGAACTGGCTGCTGCAGCGGCCGACCGTGTCGTCGGTGATCGTCGGCGCGCGCAACGAGGAACAGTTGCGGCAGAACCTCGGCGCGGTCGGCTGGGCGCTGACCGATGCGCAGGTCGCGAAGCTCGATGCGGCGAGTGCGGTCGAAGCGCCTTATCCGTACTTCCCGTATCGCCGGCAGGCGGCGTTCGCGCGGTTGAACCCGCCGCTGCGCGGGTAAGCCTCCGCGCCGAACCCGTCCGCGCATCCCGAACGTGTTGCCGGGTCGTCATGATCCTGTTGCGCGGCTGCTTGCGGGTTGGCCGTGGCACCATGAAATGCCGCCGGCCTGGGCCTACCCATGGTGCCGTGAACTTCCTATCGTGGAGACCTGCGACGCGTCGGCCGGATCGGCCGCGCGCGCCCTTCTCATCGAAAGGCCCGCCAACATGAATGCCGACGACACCGGACTGACCGTACGCGCGGTCACGGAAGACGACTACGACCAGTGGCTGCCGCTGTGGGACGGCTATAACCGCTTCTACGGCCGTTTCGACGACACGGCCCTGCCGATGCGCATCACGCAGCTCACGTGGTCGCGCTTCTTCGACGCCTACGAACCGATGCATGCGCTCGTCGCCGAACGCGCAGGCCGGCTCGTCGGGCTCGTGCATTTCCTGTATCACCGCAGCACGACGCTGGCCGGACCGACCTGCTACCTGCAGGACCTGTTCACGCTCGACAGCGAGCGCGGCCAGGGCGTCGGCCGCGCGCTGATCGAGGCCGTGTACAACACCGCGCGTGCGCATCGCGCCGAACGCGTGTACTGGCAGACGCACGAGACGAATCACACGGCGATGCGGCTGTACGACACCGTCGCGGAAAAGCCGGGGGCCGTGCTCTACCGGAAGGAGTTGTCGCGCTGAAAGGGATGAAAACGGGTGTCGGAATGCTGGCCGTCTCACGTCGACAAGCCACAGTAGCCCAGGGGATACGAGATCCGTCATTCCATCGGTTTCTGCATCCCCACGGCTACCCGTTCAACGCGTCAATTCATGTTCTCATCCGGACAGGCGAACCCATCGTCGTCGCCCGACCTTGACCGCCCGCGCTCACCCCACCGGCCGCGCCTTGATCCACAAAAACAGCGGCACGCGCGCCCATTGCTTCAGTTGATCCGTATCGGCGTGATCGGGCGGCGGCTCGCGTAGCGACACGATCGCGAGCCCCGCCGCTTCCAGCGCTTCCATGTACGCCTGCAGCGGCAGCGACCAGCCCGCGAAGTGCATCGACAGCCCGTCGCGCGTTTCCACGCCGTCGAAATGCGCGCGCCCGAAATAGCTGCCCTTCAGCACGAACGGCGCGTCGGGCTGCGGCCCCGCGAAGCCGCCGCGATCGCGAAACGGATGCACGAGCGAGATGAACAGCAGCCCGTCCGGCTTCAGCACGCGGCGCGCCTCGTGCAACGCGCGCTGCATGTCGTCGAGGTCCATCAGCACGTTGTACGCCATCACGAGATCGAAGCTGGCATCGTCGAACGGCAGCGCCGCCGCGTCGGCCAGTTGATAGCGATGCGCGGAATCGGCATGACGCGCGGCGTCGAGCATCGCGGGCACCGCGTCGCTCGCGGTCACGTCGTAGCCGAGCGCCTTCAGCTCGCGGCTCACGCGGCCCTCGCCGCAGCCGATCTCCAGGGCGGTGCCGGTGCCGCGGCCGATGTAGGCCGCGAGCCCGGCGCGGTATTTCCAGAATGCGTCGTGGCCCGGCTTGCCGGCCCAGCCGATCCATTGGTCGGCCACCTGCGTCCAGTGTTCGGTGATGGCTTTCGTGTTCGTCATGTCCGCTTCCGCCCGGTATTCGTCGTTGCCCAGGATGCGCATGGTAAGCCGAAGCGGCGAACGGCGCGGGCGGATTGGCCATCCGGCCGGTTTCCGTTTCCGGCCGCGACGTCCTACAGTTACGGCAAACAACCCGTGCCGCCGCGCATCGCCCCGTTCGACGATGCGCACCCGATTCCGAGGAAAATCCATGCCGAGCATCCTGGCCGCCCCCGCCGATCTCCCGCCGAGCGCCGTCGCGGCGGAAACGCGCATGGTGCGCGACGTCGCGACGCTGAAGCCGTCCGACTACCGTGCGGCGGACGGCGCGTCGTGGGTCATCTCGACCATCACGCCGGCAAAGGACAGCGGGCAGAACGTCACCGGCACGACGGTTTTCGACACCGCGAAAGGCCGCACCGTCCCGGTGCCCGACGCGCGCCGCCGCTACGCGAATCGCGGCACGTGGCAGGTCGTCGCGAGTTCGAGCCCCGCCGTGCCGGCGACGGGCCATTACGACTGGCTGACGCTCGCGTGGCTGCCGATCAACCGGCGGCCGCTGCCGCAAACGCCCGAGCACCTGTATTCGCCGTTCATTCACGGTGGCACGATCGTGTACCGGTGGAATCCGGCGGCGGAAGGCGGTGAGCAATTCGGCAACGTCAGGATGATCTTTCCGGCATGGACGCAGCAGGTGGCCGACGCGCTGCGATCTGCACCGGCAGCCGCGCCCGCCAGCGTGCCTGCGCTCGATCGGCTGGATGCCGACCGCAATCCGATGACCGCCGTGCTCGACTTCGGCGATGCGCTGCGCGACGAACCGGTCGAGCGGATCGTCGCGCGGCTGCCGGCGTTGCTGCAGGTCAAGGACCTGCATGAACTGTCGGCGCTCGTGTTCCTGTGCCTGTCCGGGTCGCGCGCCGAAGACCGGCCGCGTCTCGTCGAAAGGATCGACGCAGCCATCGCGGGCACCGATGACCCGGCACGCCTGCTGGCAATCGCGTACGGGACGTTCGCCGCGGGGCGGGCGCAACCGGTACCGTTTGGCGACCCGGCGCGGATCGCACTCATCAACGACGTATTCGGCGCGCTGAAACGGCGGACGTCGGCACTCGGCGTACCGGTTACGGAAGGGTCGCCGTGGTACGAGTTCTTCACCGCGTATCGGCTAGGCGAATCGGCATCCCGCAACGGCCAGTAATCGCTCGTCAATAGACGACCTCGCAAACGCAATGGCGAATCCCCATCGCCGTTCACCACTCACCGTGCATTGTCCCGGCCATTCATTGGCGTACTCACACCGCGACGAATAAACACCGATTCGATTTTCGATCTATTCGTCGAATTGAATCCGGTCGCCCCGTGTTAAATTCCCGCCCGGCCACAGAGCCAATTCAAATAACCCAGATCAAAAGACCAAATCATGAAATCTCTTTTCCGCCACGCCGCGCTGGCATTCGTGACGATCGGCTTCCTGTCGGGCTGCGCCAGCAGCGTGACACGCGACGCCAGCGATCCGGCCGGGGCCGCCGTGACCGCATCGACGACGAAATTCGGCACGAAACCCGTGATCGTGAAGGTCACGCTCGACAATGCCGCGCAGGAAGCGTTGAAAGACAACCTGAAGTTCGACGCGAAGAAACTGCAGGAAAAAATCGAAAGCGCGCTGGATGCACGCAAGCTGCTGGCAAAGGCGGATTCGACCGATGCCATGCATCTGAACGTCGAAGTCAACAGTATTCGCGTGCGCTCGAGCTTCTCCGCCGTCATGTTCGGTTTCATGGCCGGCAACGATCACGTCGACGGCACCGTGACGCTGCTCGACGCCGACAACCACCCGATCGACCGTTTCAAGGTGTCGGCATCGTATGCACTCGGCGGCATCGCCGGCGGGATGGACGATACGCGCATGAACTGGCTGTACGAGAAGTTCACCGAGAAGACGCTGACCACGCTCGAACCGGCGGCCGGCGCGCAGCAGGCTGACGCGGCACCGGCTGCTTCGAAGAAGCTGTAAGACTCGACGCTCGACGGGCCGCGGATGCGCGGCGCGTCGAGCCACCGCGGCATCCCCGTGCCGCCGCCGACGAACGGCCGCGCCGAGCGCAAGCCGGGCGTCAAGCAATGCGCGAGTGAATGCCCTGTGCTCGCATGTGGCAGCGTTCCTATTCCGTTGAACCAGCCGATATGAACCGGATTGCGGCCGCGCCCACCGACCGCCACAAGGCATTCACGCCCGCATGCACCGCGCTGAAAAAGCGGCCGCTCGCAAAAGGAGCGGCCGTCAAGGAGAGATCCCTGTTCGGGATACCGGAGGACACCACATCTCGCCGGTATGCGTATTGTTGACGAGCGGTATTCCGCTGACCATCAGACCAGTCTGATTCGCAGCCCTTCCGAATGTCGGTCACGGTCCTGCTCCACGCGCGTTCACCGAATCCGCAACACGCCGTTACGTTCTCGAAGGGAACCGCGTTGCGCGGCAACCGGTCGAAACGCCGCATGACCGTCGACGGTTTCATCGCCGCGGCGGACAATCCCTTCTCCTTCCCCGCTCGTTCACCTCCACTCATCCCTTTCATGCTGAGCATCGGTCCCTTCTCGATTCGCGTCGTCGCGGTCGCCGTCGCCGCGCTGCTGGCGTGGCTCGTCGCGCGTTTCATCCAGCGGCGCCCGCCTGACGGACATCACAAGACCGCCTCGAGCCTGATCCTGGACGTGCTGCTGCTCGGGCTGATCGCCGCGCGCGCCGGCTACGTCGCGCAGTGGTGGCCGGACTATGCGGCATCGCCGCGCTCGATCGTCGCGCTCGGCGACGGCGGTTTCGACTGGCGTATCGGTGTTGCAACCGCCCTGGTGTTCGCGGGCTGGCGCTTGCGCCGCCTGCCCGCGCTGCGTCGACCGGTGCTGGCCGGCATCGTCGCGGGCCTCGGTGCGTGGGGGATCGCGCAAGGCACGCTGGCGACGTTGCAGCAGAGCGCCGCGCCGCTGGCCGCGCTGCAACTCCGCGCGCTCGATGCCGCGCCCGTGTTGCCGGCAAGCTTCGTCGGCAAGCCGGTGGTCGTGAACCTGTGGGCGACGTGGTGCCCGCCGTGCCAGCGCGAAATGCCGATTCTCGAACAGGCGCAGCGCGACCATCCCGGCATCACGGTGCTGATGCTCAACCAGGGCGAAAATGCGCAGGTCGTGCGCGCATTCCTCGAACAAAAGGGCCTGCGCTTCGATCACGTGCTGCTCGATCCGTCGCTGCATGCGATGCATGCGTACGGCTCGCGCGGGCTGCCGACCACCTTGTTCTTCAACGCGCGAGGCGAACTCGTCGAGTCGCACATGGGCGAGCTGACCGCCGCGCGGCTGAAGGACGCCATCGCGCAACGCTTCGGGCAGTAACGCCCGCGGAGCGGCCGGTTGGGCGGCGCCGGAATCAGACACGTCCGATAGGCCCTGCGGCGCGTCGTCCGTACACTCGGGCGCATGAATTCGCTGAATCCGACCGCCTTCGACACGGTACGCGATGCCGTGCGGCAATGCGTGCATCGTCCGTCGTTCATCCGCAAGCTCGACGTCGCGGTACTCGCGCTGATCGTCGCGAGCGTGCTCGTCGTGATGGCCGACAGCGTGCAGGAACTGCACGCGCAATACGGCCGCACGCTCTACGCGGCCGAATGGGCGTTCACGCTGCTGTTTTCGGCCGAATACCTGCTGCGTCTGTTCACCGCGAAGCGGCCCGCCGCGTATGCGCGCAGTTTCTTCGGCATCGTCGATCTCGTGTCGGTACTGCCGACCTATCTCGCGTTCTTCTTCCCCGGCCTGCATGCGCTGATCGACGTGCGGCTGCTGCGCTTGCTGCGCGTGTTCCGCATTCTCGGGCTGTCGATCTATCTCGAGGAAGGGCAGATGCTGATCCGCGCACTCGCGCGCGCGCGTCGCAAGATCTTCGTGTTCATCGGCGGGATGTTCGTGCTCGTCGTGATTCTCGGCACGGTGATCTTTCTCGTCGAAGGGCCCGAGCACGGGATCACGAGCATTCCGGTGGGCGTCTACTGGGCGGCGGTGACGATGAGCACGACCGGCTACGGCGATCTCACGCCCGTCACGCCGCTCGGCCGGCTGATCACGTCGTGCGCGATCCTGCTCGGCTACGGGATCATCGCGTTTCCGACGGGGATCATGGGCGCGGAACTCGTCGCGTCGGCGCTCGAGCGCAAGCGCGCGGGCGATGCACGTGCCGGCTGTTGTCCGCATTGCGGCAGCGTGTTGCCGAAGGACGATGCGGCCGGTGCCGCGGCGCACGATTCACGCCCGGCCACGCCACCGGCGGAATAAGACCGGGCCGCTTCAGCTCGACTCCGCGACCACCGGCACGGGTGCCAACCCCTTCTTCGTCATCCGCCCTGCCCGCCGAACGTCTTCACGAACTCCGACAGGCCCGTCAGCATGATCTGCACGCCGACGCACAGCAACAGGAACGCGGACACGCGCATCGCGACCTTCGTGCCTTCTCCACCGAGATAACGCGCGAGCGTCGTCGCGCGGCTGTAGATCTGCCAGATCGCGAACGCGACCAGTGCCGCGACCGCCACCGACACCACACCCGACAACAGGTAGTCGGCGGCCGTATGCGCGCGGTTCGCATGCAGCGCGATACCGGCCGCGATCGAGCCGGGCCCGATCGTCAGCGGCACCGTGAGCGGAAAAAACGCACGCGTCATCAGCTTCTGCAAGTCGTCACCATGCACGGCAACGTCGCCGCCCGCCGGCACGTCCGGCGCGTTCAGCATCGACCAGCCGGCCACCGCCACCGCGAAGCCGCCGCCGATGCGCAGCGCCTCCATCGAAATCCCGAAGAAGTTCAGCACCGGCGCGCCGACGAAGAAGATCACGAGCAGCGTGAAGAACACGTTCGTCGCGAGCTGCTTCGACAGCGTCGCGCGCTCGGCTTCGGTCAGCGATTGCGTGCGCTCGAGAAACACGAACGCCATGCCGAACGGGTTGATGATGCCGATCAGGCCCGTGAAGCCGAACAGGATTTCAGGGATCAGGCGGTCGAGCTGCATCGCGATCGTGCTCTCCGGTGACGAACGGGAATAAAAAAGCGGCCAGTCGAGAAGACCGGCCGCGAAGAGGAGATATCTCCATGATCCGGCACACGGGGTATGCCGGGCCGCAGAAACCGAATTGTCGGGAATGTGAACCGGGAAGGGAATCAGCCGAGTCCGATTCTGTCGTCGCAGACCATCAGCATCGCGACGGCCGATCCCGGACAGACACCCTGAAACTGGCTGGACGCCAACAACGGCTCGGGCACATCCTCGCGGACAATACGGACGAAACCCTGCCCGGCGAAGTAGTCTTCCGCCGTCGTGGTCAGCAACCCGATCGACCGGACGGCCCGCGCGCGGCATTCCGCGAGCAGGCGGGCCACCAGCATCCGCCCGACGCCGGCGCGACGCGCGTGCTCGACGACGGCGATCGAACGCACGAGCGCATGGCGTCCGTGGAACTCGATTCCGCCACACCCCACGATGCCGGATGCCGCGTCGGCCACAACGAAATGCGGCAGAGACAAGGCGACGCCCTCGGTCGGCAAGCCGCTGGCTCGAAGCAGTGCTTCGATCGAGGCCAGATCGGACTCGGTCGCTTGACGAACAGGTACCATGGTTCCACTCCCGGTTTGCAGTGACGTCGCTGGATCCAGCACGCTCCGGCCAATCCAACGCCGCGCAACGAAACGTGCCTGAGCGTCTCGGCGTTGATTCGACAACGAACGCTAAATACGCGCTTGATTGACGCGTTTCGACAGTGCCTCCGCGCTTTCTTTCCGCTCGCTGTACCGGTCGACCAGATAGGGGCCGACGTCGCGCGTCAGCAGCGTGAACTTCACCAGTTCCTCCATCACGTCCACCACCCGGTCGAAATACGCCGACGGCTTCATCCGCCCGGCTTCGTCGAACTCCATGAACGCCTTCGCCACCGACGACTGGTTCGGGATGGTCAGCATGCGCATCCAGCGCCCCAGCACCCGCATCTGGTTCACCGCGTTGAACGACTGCGAACCGCCGCTCACCTGCATGACCGCGAGCGTCTTGCCCTGCGTCGGCCGCACGGCGCCGACCGACAGCGGGATCCAGTCGATCTGCGACTTCATGATCCCGGTCATCGCGCCGTGCCGTTCCGGCGAGCACCACACCATCCCTTCCGACCACATCACGAGTTCGCGAAGCTCGACCACCTTCGGATGATGCTCGGGCGCGTCGTCGGGCAGCGGCAGGCCGCTCGGATTGAACACGCGCACCTCGGCGCCCATCGCCGTCAGCAGGCGCCCGGCTTCCTCGACCAGCAGGCGGCTGAACGAACGTTCACGCAACGAACCGTAGAGCAGCAGCAGTCGCGGCGGATGGGTCGAGGGCGACGCCGGCCGCAGCCGGGCGGCGTCCGGCACGCGAAACAGCGCGGCATCGAGTTGCGGCAGATCGTTCACGTGGTCGGTCATGTCTGGATTCCCTGGTGTGTGCTCAGGTCCGGCGCGCGTACCAGTCCTTCGACCGGTTGACGATGCGCACGACCAGCAGCATCGCCGGCACCTCGATCAACACGCCGACGACGGTGGCCAGTGCCGCGCCGGAATGGAAGCCGAACAGGCTGATCGCGGCCGCGACCGCCAGTTCGAAGAAGTTGGACGCGCCGATCAGCGCCGACGGGCATGCGACGTCATGTTGCTCGCCGACCGCACGATTGAGCCAGTACGCGAGCGCCGAGTTGAAAAACACCTGGATCAGAATCGGCACCGCGAGCAGCGCGATCACCAGCGGCTGCTTCAGGACCGCTTCGCCCTGGAACGCGAACAGCAGCACGAGCGTCGCCAGCAGCGCGGCGATCGACCACGGGCCGATCTTGGTCATCGCGGCGTCGAACGCCGCGTTGCCGTGCGCGAGCAGCCGCTTGCGCAGGATCTGCGCGAGGATCACCGGCATGACGATGTACAGCACGACCGACGTGAACAGCGTCGCCCACGGCACCGTGATCGCCGACATGCCGAGCAGCAGCCCGACCAGCGGCGCGAACGCGATCACCATGATGCTGTCGTTCAGCACGACCTGCGACAACGTGAACAGCGGATCGCCGCCCGTCAGCCGGCTCCAGACGAACACCATCGCCGTGCACGGTGCGGCGGCCAGCAGGATCAGCCCGGCGACGTAGCTGTCGAGTTGTTCCGCCGGCAGCAGCGGTGCAAACAGATGGCGGATGAACAGCCAGCCGAGGAACGCCATCGAGAACGGCTTGACCAGCCAGTTCACGACGAGCGTGACGCCGATGCCTTTCACGTGCCGGCGCACGTCACGCAATGCGCCGAAGTCGACCTTGACGAGCATCGGGATGACCATCACCCAGATCAACAGCCCGACCGGCAGATTGACCTGTGCGTACGCCATCCGGCCGATCTGCTGGAACAGGCCGGGCAGCCACTGGCCAAGCGTGATGCCTGCCACGATGCATGACGCGACCCAGACCGTCAGGTAGCGTTCGAAGAAGCTGATCGCGGGTTGCGCGGCGGCCGCTCCGGGCGGCGTGACGGGGGACGTGTTCATCTGACAAGGTTCGTTTTCGAAGCCGCCGGCGGTCGCGTGTCGCGCACGCCGCGCGGCGCATGATCAGTTTTGCGAGATCTCGACCAGCGCTGCCTGGAGTTCGGCATCGCTGATGCGATCGAGCGGCAGCGCCAGCAACTGCAGCATCCGGTAACCGATCGCCTGCCGCGTCAGTTCGAACGCGAGACGCTTGCCTTCGTCGCCGCCCGTCGCGTTCGACGGATCGGCATAGCCCCAATGGATCTTCACGGGGCTGCCGGGCCAGTACGGGCACGGCTCCGACGCCGCGCTGTCGCACACGGTGATGACGACGCGCATGCGGGGCGCGCCGTCGCCGACGAATTCATCCCAGTTCTTGCTGCGGTAGCCGTCGACGTCGACGCCCGCGTTCGTCAGCGCCGCCAGCGCGAACGGATTGAGGCGGCCGCTCGGCGCACTGCCGGCGCTGTAGGCCCGCACGTCCTTGCCGAGTTTCGCGGCCCAATGGTTGAGCATGCCCTCGGCCAGCACGCTGCGGGCCGAGTTGTGGGTGCAGAGGATCAGGACGTTCGTGGTCATGAAAGGCGGGCGCGAGCGCGCTTCAGGATTCGCAGGCGCCGGACGGCGCGCATGCCGGCACCGGCGAGCAAGGATGGCCGCCGCAGCAGTTCTCCGTGAGGTAGGCCAGCAGGCCGTTCATCGTCGCGAAGTTCGCGCAATAGAACACGAAGCGGCCTTCCTGCCGACTGGTCACGAGCCGCGCATGCGCGAGTTCTTTCAAGTGGAAGGACAGCGACGACGGCGGGACCTCGAGCAGCGTGGCGATCTGGCCGGCCGGCATGCCTTGCGGCCCGGCCTGCACCAGCGCGCGAAACACCGCGAGGCGCGACTCGTGCGCGAGCGCCGCGAGAGCGGCAAGGGTCTGGTTCGTTTCCATTATTCGATAATAGTCGAAATATGGAAACCAGGGAAGTCGCGTCGAGGCGCGCGTCGCCCGAGAGCGCGCTGTCCCCGAGAAGAGATGCGCCGGGCCCGCGCGCCACGCGTCTAGGTCAGCGCCCGATCAATCGCGTGTGGCTCGGCAGATCGACCGACAGATCGGCGCCGCCCGCGGCCGGCCGTGACGTGTCGCGCGTCACCGCGAGCCATTGCGTGAACTCGGCGGCAGTCATGCCGACGGCCTGGGCCGAACTCGACACCGGCGCGACTGCCGGCGCGTCCGCCACGCGTGCGGCCGGCTGCGCCTGCAGCGTCGCCTCGCGGGACGCGGTGGCTGCGTTCGGCGCCGCGTCCCGCGCCTTCTTGCCGCGCAACGTGGCGGCAGGCTTCGCCGCCGCACGCGCCGCGATCGCGACCGCGACCGGCTTCCTGCTTGCCGGCGATGCGCGTTCCGCAACCGGCGCCGCGGCTTCCGCAACGACGGCATCCGATGCGATGACCATCGCAACGGCAACCGGCGCGCTCGCCGACGCGCGGCCCGCCTGCGCCGCACGCGATTCCGCGGACACGGTTTTCGCCACGACGGTCGCCGCACGGGCCGCCTGTTCACCCGCCGACGCAGCACGATCGGCCGATACGATCGCGACTTCCGCGGATCGGCCGGTCGCCTGCGCAACCTCCGTGGCGGCGACCGCAGCCGTGGGCGCCACCGAGATCGACGCCTCGTACACCGCGCCGTGCCCGGCCGCATGCTGACGTTCATCGACGAAATGCGTCGCGAAGATGCACGCCGCGCCGAACAGCGCGCACGCCATCAGCGTCAGCCGCCAGCGCCGGCGCAACGGATGCGGCCTGACCCACGCGCGGTTATCCGAACCGAAATCCTCCGCGCGCACGGCCTTCGCGGCCTTGTGCGCCTTCGTTGCGCGCGACGCGACCGCGGCCTGCGCCGAGGCCGGCGGCGCCGCGTGACGCGCGCGCGTCAGATCGAACACGACCGGCGTCGGCCGACGGCTCGCCACGAACGGCCGGCGTCGCCGGCCGTACGGCGGCGGCACGTCCGAGAACGGAAGTGCGAGCGGAATCGCGTATTGCCCGGTGATGTCCTGCATGCTCATGATGTCGACGACGCATTGCGCGACCTCCGCCGCCGCAATCCGTGCTCCCGTAGTTGAACGAATGGCTCCGAGTATCGCCGTCGCACCGGTTGCGGTAAATCGGACTGCGTCACCTTCAGTCCGATCCGGCAGTCAGCCTGGTCCTACCGCCCCCGGGGACCGGAGCGGACGATGCGTCGCCGCGCCGCCGACGTCGCCGTCAGAACCGGCCGCGCAGGCCGATGAACACTTCGTTCGACGACAGCTTCGCCTTCAGCTGCTCGTCGCGCGCGTTGATGCGGTTCGCGAACGTGTTGAAGCCTGTCTCGACGTTGCCCATGTCGACATAGCGATACCCGAGGTCGATCGAGAAACGCTTGTTGATCGCATAGCTCACGCCGGCGCCGGCCGAGTAGGCGAGGTTGGTCTGCGTCTTCGATGCGAAGCGGCGCGCGTCGTTGGTCTGCCAGCCGTCGGCCGACACGATCGCGACACCGATGCCGAGCGTGCCGTACACGGAGAAGCCGCGGCCGAGATCGACATCCTTGTAGCCGTTCAGCATCAGGCGTTGCGCCGACACGTGGAATTCGTTCGCGTTCGCATCGAACGGCGCCCAATAGCTGACGAAGTTGTTGTTGCGCTTGAACACGTATTCGCCTTCCGCGCGCCAGCCGTTGCCGAACTGGTAGCCGAGGCCGAGCGAGCCGGTGACGTTCGAGCCCGTCTCCGGGCCGCCGACGCGGCTCGCGACGCGCGGGCTCGTCAGCTCCATGTTCACCGCGTTGTCGAACGCGCCGATGATGCGGCCCGTCGCGTAGTAGCCGGCGTCGCTCGTGTCGGCGGCCTTCTTCGGTTCCGGCACGGCGACGTTGTCGGCGAAAGCGGCACCCGAGAACAGCAGGGCGAGCGTGGAGGGCAGGGCAAAGCGCTTGATCATGATGAATCCGGTTCCTTGACGATGAATGGCTTGTCGGAGAAGCCGTCATCGTAGGAACCGCGCGACGATCGTTGCACCCGGTCGCGTACGGGTCGCGCCTCCGTAGCGCTACGGAGGCGACCCGCCCGCGAGCGCCGCGTAATCGCGCACCAGCTCGACCAGCGACGCGACCTGCAGCTTGTCGAACACGTTCGCGCGATAGGTTTCGACCGTGCGCGGCGACAGCCCGAGCGCGCGCGCGATCGCCTTGTTGCTCCAGCCGCGCACGATGCCGTCCAGCACCTCGCGTTCGCGCGCGCTCAGCGTGGCGACACGGGCCGCACGCACGTGGTCCGCATCGCCCTGCCCGCGCCGCGCGGCCTGCCGGCGCAGCGCCTGCTGGACCGCGTCGATCAGCTCGTCGTCGTCCGCCGGCTTGCGCAGGAAATCGAGCGCGCCGCGCTTGAACGCGCGCCGGCACGCGTCGACGTTGCCGTGGCCCGTCATCACGATCACCGGCAGGTCGCGCCGCGCACGCAGTGCGTCGAGCGCGTCGAGGCCGCTCATTCCCGGCATCCGGATGTCGAGCAGCACGCAGCCGAGCGCCACGTCATCCGCATCGGCAAGAAAGGCCGATGCGTCCGCATAACGGCGCGTCGCGACACCCACCGTGCGCAGCAGCAGCGAGAGCCCGTCGCGCACGGCTTCGTCGTCGTCGACGATCGCGACGACCGATGCGTCCTGCGTCGAATGCCGCGAATCGTTCATGCGGCCTCCCCTGCCAGCGGCAACAGCAGCGCGGCCTCGACGCCGCCCGACGGCCGATTGCGCAGCGTCAGCGTGCCGCCCTGCCGCTGCGCGAGCGTGTCGCACAGCGGCAGCCCGAGTCCGAGCCCGCGTGCACGCGTCGTGAAGAACGGTTCGAACAGGCGCGGCAGCGCGTCTTCCGGCACGCCGGGGCCGTTGTCGACGACGCTGAAGCGGTAATGCCCGCCGACGCGTGCGCCACTGATGCGAATCTCGCCGCGCGATGCGCGCGCGCCGGCGAGCGCGTCGCGCGCGTTCTGGATCAGGTTGTGCAGGATCTGCTCGACCGCGATCGGCTCGGCGAACGGCCGCGCGCGCGCCGCCGCGTTGTGCCAGCCGAGCGCGATGTGCTCGCGCGCGCAGTCGTCGCGGTACAGGAACAGCAGCGCATTCACGATCGCGTCGGGATCGAGCGTGCGGCGCTCGCCGCCGTGCGCGGTGGTCACCGCGTCGCGCATGCGCTCCAGGATCGCCGCCGCGCGCTTCGCCTGCGCGACGCTCGTCTGCAACGCACGGCGCACGCTGTCGCGCTCGGCCGGCTGGTCGAGCATGCGTTCGGCCGCACGCGTGTGGCTGACGATCGCCGTCAGCGGCTGGTTCAGCTCGTGCGCGAGGCCGGCGGCCATTTCGCCGAAGGTGTCGAGGCGGCCGAAGCGGTCGAGGCGCGCACGTGCATCGGCACGGCGCCGTGCCTCGCGCAGCCGCCATGCGCCGAGCGCACCGGCCGCGAGCAACGCGGCCACCGCGTTCCACAGCGCGATCGACAGCCACGGCAGGTCGGCGGCCGTCAGCGTGCGCGTCGTGCGCAGCACGAAGGCCTGCGGCTGCGCGGGCAGGTGTTTCTCGAGATGCATCGTCCACAGCGGTTGCGCATCGCCGGGCGCGGGCGACAGCAGGTCGATGCGGCGGTCGCGCAATTCCAGCGCCGCCGACGAGATTGTCGTGGACCAGTCCCCCGGCTGCAGCATCCAGCGCGGATCGACGCGCACGGCCCAGCCGGTCCCGGCGACGAGCCAGTACGCAGCGGGGCCGTCGAATGCCAGCGTGAACGGCTTGCCGGGCCGCCGCTGCGGCAGCGCGGCGGGCGCCGGCCCGCCATCGGTCTGCCAGCCCGCGCCGGGCCGCCAGTACGCGAGCCCGCCGAGTTGCGGCATGCGTTCGCGCAGGTTGTCGAGCATATGCGCGGGCGGCGAAGCGAGCGACGACGCGCCGAGCGTCGCGAGAATCGCCTCGTGCTGCGCGGCTTTCTGCGCGAGCAGGCGAATCGTGATGCTCGAATCCTGGAAGAAGCGGTCGTACGCGTCGGAGACGGCGCGCGAGACGACCAACGCGGTGCCGGCGAGGCTCAACGCGAGCCACGCAGCCAAGGCGGCGAGTCGGACGGACGGTTTCATGATCGATGGTAATGCGGCCATGCGCGACGGGTACGGGTCGCGCCGCGCGGCAAGCGAAGCGGTTGAGGGTGACGACGAGCGCGCGCATGGGACAAAGTGCCGTCCCTGCGCGCCGGATCGATTGCGCTCATTGTCGGCAAGTTGGCACTTCCCGTGGTCCGAATGCCGTTATGTTTGCCGTCAGACCCGTCCCAAATCCGGCCACCATTCGCGAATGGCCGTGCCGCGTCGACGACATCGTCTCGCACCTCCACTCGCACGGCGGCGCCCGCACCGGGTCGCACCGCGAACACGATCGCGGCCGACCCCGCGTAATTTCAGACCAGGCTGATTTTCTTCCCACTCCGAACCGAACACAATCGGCCTGCCTGTCCTCCGGAGCCTCCGGGAGCACAGGCTCCATAGTCGATACTTTCTCCCGCCTCCCCTGGCGGGAATTTTTTTGGACGGCGTCACGCCGAACCCTGCCCGGAACCCGTCCGGCCATGATCCCGCTTCCGTTCATCCGATCGCGCATGCATCCCGCCACCGCGCCACACCGGCCTGGGCCGTCCACATCGTGACCGACGCTTCCTCCACCGCCATCGCGATCCTGACGATCGACCACCCGAGCCGCGGCTCGTTCGACGATCGCCTGCGCCGCGCCGGACATGGCTACGACCGGCTGCGCATCGAGGACATCCTGCGCCGCGCCGGCTACCGGCCGTCGCGCTTCGAGTATCTGCCCGATCTGCTCGCAGCCTGCAACACGCGCGCGTTCGATCTGTTCATCGTGCAATGCGAGACGGCCTGCCGCCGCACGACGGACGCGATCCGTGCGCTGCGCGCGCGTTTCGCCGGCACCGTCGCGATCCTGTCGATCAGTCAGCGCGACACGGAACTCGCGCGATCCGCCTGCTTCACGGCCGGCGCGAACGAGCATCTGCCGTACGCCGTGCCGCCGGACCTGCTCGTCGCCAGCATGGCAACGTGGCTGCGCTGGTCCCATCATCGCGCGATCCATCATCGCCACTGGCGCATCGGCAGCTTCGAATTCGACACGGCCACGCGCAGCGTCATCGTCGCTGGCCGCGAGCATGTGCTGACGGAGAAACACTTCCAGATCATCACCGCGTTCTTCCTCAACATGGGCCGCGCGCTCGACCGCGCGCACGTGAGCCAGCTCGTGTGGGGTTCGCTCGTCGCGGCATCCAGCCGGCGGCTCGACACGCACGTCGCGTATCTGCGCGACCGGCTCGAACTCGACGGGCGGCACGGCGTGCGGATGATGACGATGTACGGGGTCGGGTATCGGCTCGTCGCGTGCGAACCGGGCGGGCTCGATTCCGATGGCGCGCCGCCGCAATGACGCCGCGCGACCCCGCAACCCTGACAGGCCCCATTGCGCGCTGATCGGACTCCATTATCATGGGGGCACCCAGGCCGACCGCCCCGCTCCCGATGGACCACCGCGCCACACCCGATCACGCCCGCGCCGCCGCCGGACACGCGTCCGCCGCGCCGACCCGCATCGGCCGCCGCCAGCGCGCACTGCTCTATGCCGGCGGCGCGGCCGTGACGGTCGCGATCCTGCTCGCCAGCGGCCTGATGCTGTATACGATAGCGCGCGATGCGATCCAGGCGCGCTATACGACGTTCGCGGTACGCCAGTTCCTCGTCCAGATCGAATTCAAGATGCGCACGACGGGCATGGACACGCTCGTCACGCACGACGAAGCCGTATGGAACACGCGCGCGACCGATCCGGCGCGCGTCGCCGCACTCCAGGCCGGCCGCGGCCGGCTCGTGATCCAGGGCAGCCCGGCCTTCCCGCCGACGCTCGTGCTGGCCGACCTGTCGCCCGCGCAACCGGCCGCGCGCTACGCGCAGGATCTCGCGATGGCGAGCGACATGAGCTATCGCGTCGGCGCGTACGTCGCCAAGCACGACGCCGACCGCGCGATCGCGGGCTACGCCTATCGCCCCGACCACAGCTTTGCCGTCGTCATCCCCGAACCGATCCCGCCCGATCCGCTCACCGCGTCGCCCGCCACCGATGCAGCGACGCTCGTCGCGAAAGTCGCCGCCGGCATCGACACGCCGCCGCCCGGCCAATACCAATGGTATGCGCCCGTCTACGATCCCGTACAGCGCCGCGACGTGTTCCGGATCGCCGGTGCCGTCTACGATGCGCGTGCGCCCCGCGCCGTCTTCCTGTCGACGCTGCCGGTCGACGTGTTGCGCACCCGTCTGTCGACGGGCGGCACGACCGACGCCGCGATCGTCGCCGACGCGCACGGCCGCACGCTGCTGCGCGCGGGCATCGCGGCCGACGACGACGCCACCCGCGTCGCACTCGAACGCCTCGGCGCGCCCACGCACGAGGCAGCCAATCGCAGCGGGCCGCGCACCGCGTTCGGCGACGGGCTGTTCTCGCTGAGACAGCCCATTCCCGAAACCGACTGGACGCTCGTGCAGGCGTTCACGCTGCGCTCGCTGCTCGCGACGATCGGGCTGCACGCGGGCTGGTACGTCGCGGTCATGCTGGCCGTGATCGCGCTAGTCTGGTGGCTGCTCGTGCGCTTCGACCGCCGCGTATTGAAACCCGACGACGCGCGCACGCGCCGCGTGATCGACAGCGAGAACCTGAACCGGACGATCGTCGAGGCAGCGCCGTCCGGTATCGCGCTGCTGTCGCTCGCCGACGGCGCGGTGCTGCTGCAAAACGACACGATGCGCGACTACGATGCGCGGCGTGCGGGCGAACCTTCGTTGCCGGCGCGGCTGCTCGCACGCTTCGACCGCTCGCCCGCCGCCGCCGCGTGGCAACCCGATCTGCACGTGACGCTGCCCACCGCCGCCGGCGAGGCCGTCGACCTGCTCGTCAATCTGGTGCGCACGCGCTTTCGCGACATGGACGTCGTGCTGTGCAACTTCTCCGACATCACGTCGCAGAAGAACATCGAGCGCCGGCTCGACGAAGCGGCGCGCGCCGCCGACGCCGCGAACGACGCCAAATCGGCGTTCCTCGCGACGATGAGCCACGAGATCCGCACGCCGCTCAATGCGATCCTCGGCAACCTCGAGCTGATCGGCCGCGAGCCGCTCGCCGATTCGCAGCGCGAGCGGCTGCATACGGTCGAGGGCGCGTCGTCGGTGCTGCTCGACCTGATCAACGACATCCTCGACCTGTCGAAGATCGAAGCCGGCCAGATGACGATCGAGGCGATCCCGTTCGATCTCGCGGAGACGGTCCGGCAGACCGGCGCGATGTTCGAGCCGCTCGCGGCCGCGAAGGGGCTGCAGTTCGACGTGTTCGTCGACGATGCGCTCGCGTCGCGCTACGTCGGCGACCCGACGCGCATCCGGCAGATCGCCGCGAACCTCGTCGGCAACGCGATCAAGTTCACGAACCACGGGGAAATCACGCTCGAGGTCTACCTGCGCGACGACACGAACCCGGAATCGCCCGTCGCGATCGGCGTGAGCGACACGGGCATCGGCATGACCGACGCGCAGCGCGCGGCGCTGTTCCGCCCGTTTACGCAGGCCGACACGTCGATCACGCGCCGCTACGGCGGCACCGGGCTCGGCCTCGCGCTGACGAAGCAGCTCACGCAGATGATGCAGGGCACGGTCGACGTGAAGAGCGAACCCGGCAAGGGCAGCACGTTCGTCGTCACGCTGCCGCTGCGCGCGGCCACCGATGCGCAGGTTGCCGAACATGACGCCGCGCGGGCCGACGATACCGCGCTGCCGGCCGTCGCCGCGCGCGTGCTCGTCGTCGACGATCACCCGGTGAACCGCACGCTGCTGCAAGGGCAACTCGTCACGCTCGGCTATGCGGCGGATGCCGCCGACGATGGCGCAGCGGCGTTGCGGCGCTGCGCGGAGACGCGCCACGACCTCGTGATGACCGACCTCAACATGCCGGGGATGGACGGCTATACGCTCGCGCGCGTGCTGCGTGCGCAATATCCGGGGCTGCCGGTCGTCGCCGTCACCGCGCACGCGAGCGCGGCCGAGCATGCGCGCTGCGCGGAAGCGGGCATCGCCGCCGTGCTCGTGAAACCGGTGCTGCTCGATACGATCGATCGCACCGTGCGGCGTTACGCGCAGACGGCAGCGGCGCAGGCGCCCGCCGCGCGCACGCTCGTCGATCTCGCGCAAGGTCCGCTGCCGCCGGACGTGCACGCGTTGCTCGAAACGAGTCGAGCGCAATCGGTCGCGGCGATGCACGACGCGGCATCACGCAACGATATCGCCGCGCTGCGTCACGAACTGCACTCGCTGCGCGGCGCGTTCGCGACGATTCACGAACATGCCGTGGCCGACGCGATCGGCGAACTGCAAGCCATCGTGCACGGCGGCGACCTGACGTCGTTCGATGCGCGGCTCGCCGACGCGGACGCCCTCGCGCGGGAAGCACTGCGACGGCGCGCAACGCAGGCGCCGACTGCCTGATTCCCGCACGGCCGGCCCTCGCGCGCCGGCCTCCCCGATCCCTCGCCTTTCGTTCTGCGGCGCATGCCCGCGGCGCGTCGGCGCGCGCGTAGGACTGGGCCTACACGGTCGCTATCTCGAATCAGCCCTGGACGACTGATTAGGACGAGGCCGATCCCTACCATCGGTTTGTGAACTGACAAACTGAAAGGAGTAGGGGCATGAACAAGACTTATCGCAGCGTCTGGAACGCCGTGACCAACACATGGACGGCCGCCGCGGAAACGGCGAAGTCGCATTCGAAGGGATCGGCGCGCGCGGCGCGGCAAGCGGTGATCGCGATCGCGCTAGGTGGCGCGGCGATCGGCAGCGCGGCCGCGGCGGAAGCGTGCACGACGGCAGACGGGTCGAGCGGAACGGTCGATGCGGCGGGGGTATGCACGGAGGCAGGCGGTGGTGCGATCGGCATGATGGGCACCGTCGGCACGATGGCGACTGACGATACGACCTTCGTAAAGGTCAACGCTACTGCAAATCCTGCAAGTGCAACCGGCGCCAATGCGGTCGCCATCGGTCAAACCGTGACTTCCGCGGGTTCGAGTTCAGTTGCCATCGGCTCCAACACGACGGCCAGCGGCCTGCACTCGGTTGCGCTTGGTTCAGGAGCAAAGAACGCAGACGCCAGCGACCGGCAAATCGCAATCGGCAGCCAAGCGCAAACCACCGGAAGGTACACGATCGCGATGGGCTACCTGGCATCTGCAACCGTCGAAGACGCTCTGGCATTCGGACGCGCCTCTTCCGCAACGAACACCGGCGCGGTGGCGATCGGCGCCACTGCAACGTCGGGCGGCACGGGCTCGACGGCCATCGGCCAGTCAGCAGCCATCGCCAACGGCGCAAACAATGCCGTCGCGCTCGGGATGAACGCACGCGTGGCGAATGCGAACTCGGCCGCCATCGGATCCAATGCGTCCGCCTCCAGCAATTATTCGACTGCGTTCGGCACGTCGGCCACCTCGACCGGCACTGCCAGCATGGCACTCGGCGGCAATTCGACGGCAACCGGGAACTATAGCGTTGCCATCGGCAGCGCCATCGGCACCGGCCGGGCGGCGGTGGCGACAGGAACCGGCTCGGTCGCGATCGGCACCACGTCCAGCGCCGGCGCCAACAACGCCGTCGCATTGGGCTTCGGCACGGTTGCGGATCGGGACAACACCGTATCCGTGGGTGCCGGTGTTCCCAATATCGACGGGAACAAGTTCACGCGCCAGATCGTCAACGTCGCCGCCGGCACGGAAGACAACGATGCCGTGAACGTCGGCCAGATGAAGACGGAGTTGTCGACGAAGGTCGACGATACGTACGTCAAGATCGATACGAGCAACAGCACGGTCGCCGCGCAAGCGGGTACGGCCGCGCTTGCGATCGGCACGAACACGAGCGCCTCGGGATCTTACGCGACGGCCGTCGGTAACAGCGCACTCGCCAGCGGCAACAACAGCACGGCACTCGGCTTCCAGGCCAGCAGTGCGGGCGGCGCCGCCGTCGCGGTCGGCAATGGCGCGAACGCAAGCGGCTCGCACGGCGTTGCACTGGGCGTCAACGCAAGCGCGTCCCATACCGACTCGGTGGCGCTCGGCGCCGGCGCGGCCACCGATCGCAACAACAGCGTTTCGGTCGGCTCGTCGGCGCTGCGTCGGCAGATCACCAACGTCGCCGCCGGCACGCAGGACACGGACGCGGTAAACCTCGGCCAGATGACGGCCGAGTTCACGAAGACGAACAACGCGATCGCCGCGACCAACCTCACGGTCTCCAGCCTGAGCACCGGCTTGTCGACGACGAGCAACACGGTTGCCGGCCTGAGCACCGGGCTCTCGGCCACCAACAGCACCGTCGCGGGTTTGAGCACCGGCCTCTCGTCGACCAACGGCACGGTCGCCGGCTTGAGCACGGGCCTCTCGGCCACCAACAGCACGGTTGCGGGCCTGAGCACGGGCCTCTCATCGACCAACAGCACCGTCGCGGGCCTGAGCACCGGGCTCTCGTCGACCAACAGCACCGTCGCGGGCTTGAGCACCGGGCTCTCGTCGACCAACAGCGCCGTCGCGGGTTTGAGCACCGGGCTCTCGTCGACCAACAGCACCGTCGCCGGACATACGTCGCAGATCAGCGACATCGACGACAAGCTGAGCAAGCTCGAGAGCGGGACCAGCGGTCTCGTGCAACAGGCGAATCCGGGTGACGACATCACGGTCGGCGCGAACACCGGCGGCAACGCCGTGGACTTCAGCGCGACCGGCGGCACCGCACGCACGCTCAAGGGCGTCGCGGCAGGCGACGTGTCGGCCGCCAGCACCGAAGCCGTCAACGGCTCGCAACTGCACGGCGTGTCGGACAGCGTCGCGCAGGCCATCGGCGGCTCGTCCGTCGTGAATCCGGACGGCTCGATTTCCGCACCGTCCTTCACCGTCGGCGACGGCAGCGGCGGCACGAAGATCGTCAACTCGGTCGGCGATGTCGTCACCAATCTCGACGGCCGTACGACAACCAACGAAGGTGACATCAAGAAGCTCGCTGACGACATTGGCAGCGGCACGCTCGGTCTCGTCCAGCAGCCGAAGCCCGGCGACGACATCACCGTCGGCGCGAACACCGACGGCAACGCCGTGAACTTCAGCAGCAAGACCGGCGCGCGCACGCTCAAGGGCGTCGCGGCAGGCGACGTGTCGGCGACGAGCACCGAAGCCGTCAACGGCGCGCAGCTGCATGGCGTGTCCGACAGCGTCGCGGCAGCAATCGGCGGCAACTCGAAGGTGAACTCCGACGGTTCGATCTCCGCGCCGTCCTTCACCGTCGGCGACGGCAGTGGCGGCACGAAGATCGTCAACTCGGTCGGCGACGTCGTCACCAATCTCGACGGCCGTACGACGACCAACGAAGGTGACATCAAGAAGCTCGCTGACGACATCGGCAGCGGCACGCTCGGTCTCGTCCAGCAGGCCAACCCGGGTGACGACATCACCGTCGGCGCGAACACCGACGGCAATGCCGTGAACTTCAGCAGCAAGACCGGCGCTCGCAAGCTCGCAGGCGTCGCGGCAGGCGACGTGTCGGCAACGAGTACCGAAGCCGTCAACGGTTCGCAACTGCATGGCGTGTCCGACAGCGTCGCGGCAGCAATCGGCGGCAACTCGAAGGTGAACTCCGACGGTTCGATCTCCGCACCGTCCTTCACCGTCGGCGACGGCAGCGGCGGCACGAAGATCGTCAACTCGGTCGGCGATGTCGTCACCAATCTCGACGGCCGTACGACGACCAACGAAGGTGCCATCAAGAAGCTCGCTGACGACATCGGCAGCGGCACGCTCGGCCTCGTCCGGCAGGCCAACCCGGGCGACGACATCACCGTCGGCGCGAACACCGACGGCAATGCCGTGAACTTCAGCAGCAAGACCAGCGCCCGCAAGCTCGCAGGCGTCGCGGCAGGTGACGTGTCGGCGACGAGTACCGAAGCCGTCAACGGTTCGCAACTGCACGGTGTGTCCGACAGCGTCGCTTCCGCAATCGGCGGCAATTCGAAGGTGAACTCGGACGGCTCGATCTCCGCACCGTCCTTCACCGTCGGCGACGGCAGCGGCGGCACGAAGATCGTCAACTCGGTCGGCGACGTCGTCACCAACCTCGACGGCCGCATGACGACCAACGAAGGCGGCCTCAAGAAGCTCTCCGAGCAGCTTGAAAGCGGCACGCTCGGCCTCGTCCAGCAGAATCCGACGACGGGCGGCATCACGGTCGGCGTAAACACCGGCGGCTCGGTGGTGAACTTCACGGGCACCGGCGGCGCGCGCGTGCTGTCCGGCGTCGCGAACGGCGTGGACGACGACGACGTCGTGACGGTGTCGCAGCTCCGTGCAACCGGCCTGATCGACTACACGGGCAAGGAAGTCGGCGCGGTCACGTACGACTCGGGCCTGAATTTCGACACGGTGACGTTCGCCGGCACGTTCGGCACGAAGCTGCAGCGCGTCGCCGCAGGCGAAATCAGCGCGACGAGCATGGACGCGATCAACGGCAGCCAGTTGTTCGACCTGCAGGAGCAGTTCGCCAAGCAGTACGGTGAACTGAGCGGCCAGTTCGGCGACCTGTCGAACCGCTTCGACGATCTGTCGGACCGTCTCGGCGAACTCGAAACGAACCCCGGCACGGGCGGCCCGGGCACGGGCGACGGCTCGACCGTCGTCGGCGAAGGCGCGGTGGCAACGGGCGAAAACAGCTCGGCGATCGGCGACAGCGCGCTCGCGTCCGGCGAGAACAGCTCGGCTGTCGGCCAGGGGGCGGTCGCATCGGGCAGCAACGGTTCGGCCATCGGCCAGGGTTCGACGGCATCGGGCAGCAACAGCTCGGCCGTCGGTCAGGGCGCGGTCGCGTCGGGCAACAACGGTTCGGCCATCGGCCAGGGCTCGGTCGCGTCGGGCGAAAACGGCACGGCGCTCGGCCAGGGCGCGGTTGCATCCGGCAAGGACAGCACCGCACTCGGCCAGGGCGCATCGGCCACCGGCAGCGGCTCGGTCGCGATCGGCCAGGGCTCGGTGGCGGCGGAAGCCAACACCGTCTCGTTCGGCAACGGCACGGAAGAAGGCAACCGCCGGCTCGTCAACATCGCGGACGGCATCAACGCCAGCGATGCGGCCACGAAGGGCCAGCTCGACCGCGCGATGGAATCGGTCGACCAGCGCTTCAACGACACGAACCGCGCGATCAACGACGTCGCGAAGAACGCGTATGCCGGTATCGCGGCCGCGATGGCGATGCCGAACATGACGCCGTCGCAACCGGGCAAGACCGTCGTCGCGGTCGGCGCCGCGAACTTCAAGAGCGGCTCGGCGATCGCCGCCGGCGCCACCTACCGGTCGCGCAGCGGCAACTGGCTCGTGAACGGCGCGACGTCGATCACGTCGGTCGGCGACGTGGGTGTCCGTGCGCAAGTCGGCTACGAGTTCTGACCGAAGGGCTCCGCGCAAGCGGAGTGCCGACCCGACGCGGAAGGGCATCGCCCCTTCCGCTTGTCGGCCGACGGCCAGTGGCGATTCCCGCGAGTTGCCACCGGCCGTCGGTGCGACGGGATCGCGACCGCCAGCGGTATCGCCGGCGGCCGTGCCCGTGTGCCGACTTCCACCCAGCCTCGACAACGCCTACCGCAACCCGCCGCATGGCGCGGCGCAACGCGCAATCTCAACATGAACAGAACCTTCCCCATCCGCATCGTGATCGCCGACGACCATCCGGCGGTCGTCATCGGCGCGCGCTACGAATTGTCCGCGACGAATACGGTGTCGGTCGTCGCGACCGCGCACAATTCGACGGAACTGATGGACGCGCTCGCGCAGCATCCGTGCGACGTACTCGTGTCGGACTACGCGATGCCGGGCGTCGAGCACGGCGACGGCCTCACGATGTTCACGAGCATCCTGAAGCGCTTTCCCGGCCTGAAGATCGTCGTGATGACGATGATGGAGAACGCGGTCGCGCTGCGCGCGCTGATCGACATCGGCATCGCGTGCATCGTCAGCAAGTCGGACATGCCGAATCATCTGACGATGGCGATTCACGCGGCCTATACGAACGGCCGCTACCTGTCGCCGTCGATGGACCGGATCATGCGCAACACGGGCAGCGTCAGCGGCAGGCCGCCGGCACTGTCGGCTCGCGAGGTGGAAGTCATCCGCCTGTTCGCGTCGGGGCTGTCGGTCAACGAAATCGCCGACAAGCTGAGCCGCAGCAAGAAAACCATCAGTACGCAGAAGAGTTCGGCCATGCAGAAGCTCGGCATCGAGCGCGACGTCGACCTGGTGCGTTACGCGATTTCGTGCGGGCTCGTGACCGACCACGGTTATTCGACATCCGCACGCGGCGACGGCGCAAACGGGTAACGCCGCCGCGGAAGACCGAAACAAAAAGCCCCGGCGCCTTGCGGCCGCCGGGGCTTTCGCGCGTCGGTGCGATCCGGCGCGCTGATCTTCGCCGGCACGTTCCCGTGCCGCCGGTGTCGTCGCACCTGCCGTCAGGCCGGATCGACGCCGCCCTCCTCTCTGGTTTCGCCGCCGCGCCCTTCGCTGGCCGACGCGGCGACGATCCCGTGCTCGATCGCGTAGCGCAGCAGGTCGATGTCCTTGTCGATCCCGAGCTTTTCCATCGCGCGCGCCTTCTGCGTACTGATGGTTTTCTTGCTGCGGCTCAGCTTGTCGGCGATTTCGTTGACCGTGAGGCCCGACGCATAGAGCCGCACCACTTCGAGTTCGCGGTCGCTGAGATCGCGCTTCTGGTCGGCGGCCCGCGCGCTCGAATGCGACGTGAGCGTGCGCACCACCTTCTCCACCGACGGCGAGTAATAGGTGCCGCCCGTCGCGGCCGCGTGAATCGCGGGAATCAGATGATCGATCGTGTCGGACTTGCTGACGATGCACTCGATGCCGAGCCGCGTCAGCGCGCCGACCACGGCCGGATTGTCGAGCATGGTCAGCACGACCAGCTTGACGGCCGGGTGATTGCGCTGGAGATAGGAGAACAGCGTGATGCCGTCGCCGTGCGCGCTGCCCGGCATCGCATAGTCGGACACCACGACGTCGCATACGCCGGCCTCGACGAGCCGGATCAGCTCGGTCGAATTGACTGCCTTGCCGGTCAACCGGATCGTCGGCACCGACGACAGCCCGTGCTCGACGCCGACCAGCATCGCCGGGTGGTCGTCGGCCAGTACCACGCGTATCAGATAGCTTCCCATAGTCGTCCAGATTTGCGCGGCAACCGTCGCGGCCGGCTCGCCGCCCGCGGGCGGCGCCGACCGCGCGCAGCGCGGCGTCGTGGATCGTAATTGGGCGCTATCTTCGCACGAAAACGGGGCCGTCAGCCATCGCCCCGGCC